>NZ_JAILWB010000023.1 GCF_025699295.1 Hydrogenophaga sp.
CCGGTGCCGGTGCCGGTGCCGGTGCCGGTGCTGGTGCTGGTGCTGGTGCTGGTGCCGGTGCCGGTGCCGCTGCGGTCTGAATCTGGCACGACTTGTACACGTTCGGGACGGGATCCCTGCCGAAATAGCCGCTCGTGCACAGACCAGCACTGTTCACGGTCTTGAACAGCCAGCGATCTCCTGCGCCATAGCGCACGTTTTTCATTCCCGAGAAATTGAAAGTCTCGTGCTCGTTAGCCACTTTGGTCCAGGTGGCAGTGTCAGGTGCAGGTGCAGGTGCAGGTGCTGGTGCTGGTGCAGCGGCGGCCTGAGTCTGGCACGACTTGACGACGTTGGGAGCCGGGTCCCGACCGAAATAGCCATTGGTGCACAAACCGCCACTGCTCACGGTCTTGTACAGCCAGCGGTCGCCTGCGCCATAGCGCACGCTTTTCGTTCCGGAGAACTTGAATATCTGGTGTTCGTCGGCCACTTTGGTCCATGAGGCCGTGGCCGTCTGGGCATTCACAGGACTGGCGGCCATAGAAAGCAGCACCGCGCAGGCGGCCATCAGGCTGCCCTGCGGTGGGCGGGAGAACTTGCGGGAAGGAGTCTGTAAGTGATTCATGAACAAGGAAGAAAAGCAGGGGGCAACATCAAGACGCTGACGGAGCTGCACTGGTTTTGCAGCGCAGCCCATGGGTCCGGAGCAGGGCGTTGCAGGGGTCACAAAGAGCACCTTCATGCACGCCGCGGGACGAACAAGAAGGAAGGTCGGGGTGGAAGATCACGCTCCACTCGTAAGTAGTTTCGGCCAGCAGAGAGAGCGTGATAACTCTCACACGGATGGACGGATGTGCGCGAAGCGTGGAAGGAGTATTGCCCGCCGAACGACATCGGAGTCGGTACAGACGGTGTGGATTGGTAACTAAATTCCAATCGCAAATACCACCCCCAGGTGAGCGCGCGGCCACCGTCGAACCCATCGGCAGGGTGTCTGGTAACAGGGCATACCTTTTGACACACCGCCGGGGCCCGTTGATCCGCCACGGCCCATCTCGCTCACAATACCGCCATGCAGAAAGTCCTCAGCCTCATCGGCGCACCCACCGACATCGGCGCAGGCGCGCGCGGCGCCTCCATGGGCCCCGAAGCCCTGCGGGTGGCCGGGCTGGCCGCCGTGCTGGAGATCCATGGACTGCAGGTGGTCGACCGGGGCAACCTCAGTGGCCCGACCAATCCCTGGCTACCACCCACCGAGGGCTATCGCCACCTGAATGAAGTCGTGGCCTGGAACCAGACCCTGCATGAAGCCGTGCACGCCGAACTTGCGCTGGGCCGCATGCCCATCGTGCTCGGTGGCGACCACTGCCTGGGACTGGGCTCCATCAGTGCCGTGGCGCGCCACTGCCGCGAGAGGGGCAAACAACTGCGCGTACTGTGGCTGGATGCGCACGCCGACTTCAACACCGCCGCGCTCACGCCCAGCGGCAATATCCACGGCATGCCGGTGGCGCTGCTGTGCGGCATGGGGCCGCCGGCACTCACGGGGATCGGCGGCACGACGCCCGCCATCAATGCCAGCGTGGTGCGGCAGATCGGCATCCGCAGCGTGGACGCGGGCGAGAAGCGCCTGGTGCATCAGGCCGGGCTGGAAGTGTTCGACATGCGCTACATCGACGAGATGGGCATGCGCCACACGATGGAGCAGGCGCTGCAGGGCCTGGACGACAACTCCCACCTGCACGTGAGCTTCGACGTCGATTTCCTGGACCCCGAAATCGCGCCCGGCGTGGGCACCACCGTGCCCGGTGGCCCGACCTACCGCGAGGCGCAGCTGTGCATGGAAATGATTGCCGACACCGGCCGGCTCGCGTCACTCGACGTGATGGAACTCAACCCGGCGCTGGATGTGCGCAACCGCACCGCCGTGCTGGCGGTGGACCTGATCGAGAGCCTGTTTGGCAAGTCGACGCTGATGCGGAAGAACTAAGGTTGTAACCTTATTACAACCTTAGTGCGACTTTGTCGAGGCAGTGACAGTCAGCTCTTGCCCACCAGCTCGAGGTGCTCCACCACCGGCGGCTGGGCGAAGAACGGGCCGACGATGGCACGCCACTGGGCAAAGGCATCCGAACCACGAAAGCCCACTGTGTGGTCCTCCAGCGTTTCCCAGTAGATCATCAGCAGGTAGCGCCCCGGGCTTTCGATGCTGCGGTTCACCTTGAAGCCCTTGAAGCCCTTCGACTTCGCGACCACCGTGGTCACACCGCGCAAGATGGCCTCTTCAAAGGCTGAGCTCTTCGTGGGGTCGATGCGGATGTCCGCGTGTTCGAGAATCATGGTGCTGCTCCTGGTTCGGCTGGCGTGTGGCAAGGCGGTCCTCGCGCATCATATCGACCGCCTTTTCCGCCATCATGATCACCGGGGCGTTGGTGTTGCCACCCACCACGCTGGGCATGACCGAGGCGTCGACCACCCGCAGGCCGGCCACGCCGTGCACACGCAGCCGCGCATCCACCACGTCCATGGGGCCGGGTCCCATCCTGCAGGTGCCCACGGGGTGGTAGATGGTGTCCGCATGGTTGCGGATGAACTGCTCGATCTGCGCATCGCTCTGCGCTTGCGCCGACGACGCCGATTCAGTGCCTCCATGGCGCGCCAGTGCCGGCTGCTGCAACAGCCGCCGCATGACCTTGAAGCCGCGCACCAGACGCACCATGTCGTCGGCATCCTGCAGAAACGCGGGGTCGATCAGTGGCGCCACCTGAGGGTCGGTGCTGGCCAGGCGCAGCGTGCCCCGGCTCTTCGGGCGCAACAGGCAGACGTGGCACGAATAGCCGTGGCCGAATACCGTCTTGCGACCATGGTCGACCAGTTTGCCGACGACAAAGTGCAGCTGCAGGTCCGGGATCGCTTCCTCAGGTGTGCTCCTGATGAAGCCACCGGCCTCGGCGAAGTTGGTCGTGAGCATGCCACTGCGCTGGCGCCGCCACTCGAAGATGCCGCGCACGGTGCGTGCCATGCCGGTGAGCGATATCCCGAACAGGTCCCTGACCTTCGGCGCGTTGACCACGATCACCACATCCACGTGGTCGTGCAGGTTCTCGCCCACACCCGGCAGGTCGTGCACGACACGCACGCCGAGTTCATCCAGATGCCGTGCCGGACCGATGCCCGAGAGCATGAGAAGTTGCGGTGAACCGAAGGCGCCCGCGCTCGAAACCACTTCCCCGCCCTCCTTCAGCCGCAGGATCTGCAGTGGCCCGCGCCCGGCATTGCCCCGGTATTCGACGGCCACGGCACGCGCCGTGCCACCGTCCTCGATATCGGTCACGATGCGGGTCGTCAGCGCGTTGGTGATCAGTTGCAGGTTGGGCCGGTCCAGGTGTGGCGAGAGATAGGCCTTGGCGGCGCTGCAGCGCTCACCGTTGCGGTGCGTGACCTGGTAGGCACCCACGCCCTCCTGCGCGGGACCGTTGAAGTCGCGGTTGTGCGGGTATCCGGCCTGCACACCGGCCTCGATGAAGGCGGGCAGGAACGGGTTCGGACTGCGCAGGTCCATCACGTTGAGCGGTCCACCCTGGCCATGCCAGGCGTCGGCACCGCGCTCGTTGTGCTCTGCGCGCTTGAAGTACGGCAGCACGTCGGCGAACGACCAGCCGGGGTTGCCCTGCGCGGCCCAGTTGTCGTAATCGCTGGCATGGCCGCGCGCATAGATCATGGCGTTGATCGAGCTGGAGCCGCCCAGCACCTTGCCGCGCGGCTGGTAACCCCGTCGGCCGTTCAGGCCGGGTTGCGGCACGGTGCCATAGCCCCAGCCGTTGAGCTCGAACTTCGCCATGGCCGCCAGGCCGGCCGGGCAATGGATGAGCACGCTGCTGTCGGGCGGGCCGGCCTCGATGAGGGCCACACGGATGGCGGGGTCTTCACTGAGGCGGGACGCGAGCACGCAGCCGGCCGAACCGCCGCCCACGATGATGTAGTCGAACATGTCTGTCTCCATGGGGTCGCGCGTCCGCAAGGGTGCGCGACAATCATCGGGCAAGGTAGCACGCCCCCCGCTGCCGGTTTAGGCATCACCGCCTAGGAAAGACACACCGGCGACGCCGGGTTTACACCGATTTTTTGAACAGGAGCAGCGACTTCATGAACAGCATCAACACCGTCGGCATCATCGGCTCGGGCACCATGGGCAACGGCATTGCGCAGGCCTGTGCCACCAGCGGCATCCGCGTGGTCATGGTCGACATCGCCCAGACCGCGGTGGACAAGGGCCTGGCCACCGTGGCTGGCAGCCTGGACCGCCTGATCAAGAAGGAGAAAATCACCACGGCCGACAAGGACAAGGCGCTCGCGCTCATCACCGGTTCGACGAACTACGACGACCTCAAGAGCGCGCAACTGGTGATCGAGGCCGCCACCGAGAACGAGGGTCTGAAGCTCAAGATCCTGCAGCAGCTCGACGGCCTGCTCGCGCCCGATGTGATTGTCGCCACCAACACCAGCTCGATCAGCATCACCAAGTTGGCCGCGGCCACGCAGCGCCCCGACCGCTTCATCGGCATGCACTTCTTCAACCCGGTTCCCATGATGGCGCTGGTGGAAATCATCCGTGGCCTGCAGACCAGTGACGCAACGCACGACGCGGTGAAAGCACTGGCCCAGGCCCTGGGCAAGTCGCCGATCACGGTGAAGAACGCGCCCGGCTTCGTGGTCAACCGCATCCTGGTGCCCATGATCAACGAAGCCTTCTTCGTGCTCGCCGAAGGCCTGGCCACGCCCGAGGACATCGACGCCGGCATGAAGCTCGGTACCAACCAGCCCATCGGCCCGCTGGCGCTGGCCGACATGATCGGCCTGGACGTGTGCCTGGCGGTGATGAACGTCTACATGGCCGAGTTCAACGACAGCAAGTACCGCCCTGCCCCGCTGCTCAAGGAAATGGTGGCCGCAGGCTACCTGGGCCGCAAGACCGGGCGCGGCGTCTACAGCTACTGACCGGCTGCGGTGCGCGGCCAGGCGCCCAGGCCATCGAGGTGGGGCGACCGCTCGGCCACACCCCAGCGCAGCGGCAAGGTCCCCTGCACCCGCCGCACATGCGTCACCCGCATGCGCAACAGGCGCAGCGCGCCGTCGAAGGACGCGAGTTCGGCACCGTCCCACAGCACCCGTGCCTGCACCGCGAGGTACAGCAGGTCGCCGCGCTCGAAATCCATGAACAGCAGACCCGCCGCAGGGTGCACGGCAATGTTGCCCAGGGTGTTGAAGAAATGGTTGCCCATGAAGTCGGGCACGGTCAGCACATCACCTTCCAGCTTCACGAAACCCGGTGCGCCGCCCCGGTGCGACACGTCCACGCCATGGCGCGCTTCGCCGCCCGATGCCGCCTCGGGATGGGCGGTGGCGATGTAGAAGGTGTCGGCCGCGCGGACCAGCTGGCGCGAGGCTTCGTCGAGCACAGGCCCTTCATAAGCCAGCTGCCCGGCGGGCGCCTGGGGCATCCACACGGGTTCGCGCGCCTGGATGTACTTCGGGCAGTTGCCAAAGCTCTGGCCGACCTCGACCACGAAGCCACCGTCTTCAAGCCTCGCCGTGCCGTTCATGCGGTTGCGCCGGCGCGTGTGCGGCTGGATGCCGAGCAGGCCCAGTGGCGCACCGTCGTGCAGCGTGGCAACGAGTGGGTCGTTCGGCAAGGGTCGGGCGCGCACGTGCAAGTGCGTCGGATCGGGCGAGGACATGAAACCGGGCGCACCCGCCAGCACCCCCGCCCAGGGCTGGCCCTGCGCATCCATGCTGCCCACCACCACGAAGGGCAGCAGACCGAAGAACGCGCGGTGCTGCTCGGGCATGTGGTCGCGCAGCACGCGCGGTCCGATCTGCGCCATCTGCGCCTGCACACCGGCGCGCGCCTGCATCGCCTGCTCGCCCGCGTGGAAAGCAGCTGCCGCGCTCATGCCGCCAGGCCCACCGGGGACCGGACCATGGGCACAAAGCCCGGCAAAGCCTCGACGCGTGCCAGCCAGGCCCTGATGGCCGGGTAAGGCTGCAAGGACACCAGGCCCTCAGGGGCACGCGCCACATAGGCGTAGTGCGCCACGTCGGCCAGCGTGGCGCGGTCCCCGACCAGAAATGGCGCGCGGCCCAGTTCTTCCTCCATGAACCCGAACAAGGCCTCGGCGCGCGCGATCGCCTCCTGCGGGTCGGTGGGCAGCTTGAGGAGCTGCACCACGCGTGCGGCAGAGGGCCCGAAAGCCAGCGGACCGGCGGCCAGCGAGAGCCAGCGCTGCACACGCGCGGCGCCGACCGGGTCGCGCGGCAACCACTGGCCGGGCGCGTAGCGCGCTTCGAGATAGACCAGGATCGCGTTCGAATCGCTCAGCGTCAGCTCGCCATCGCGCAGCACCGGCACCTGGCCCAGCGGGTTCATGGCGAGGAATCCAGGCGACTTGTGCTGCTTCAGCGCCAGGTCGACCTCGATGTTCTCGAACGGCAGGCCCAGCAGCGAGAGGAACAGCTCGACGCGGTGGCAATGGCCGGAAATGGCGCTGCGGTGCAGCTGGATGGAAGGCTTCATGGGTGACTCCAGGGTGGGGAAGATGCGATCTTCTTTGCTGCACACACATTCACAAATACCCCTTCACGCACATCACTGCTCCTGAAATCGGTTTAATGGCGCATGGACAAGTTCCGCGCCATGGCCACTTTCGTGCAGATCGCCGACGCCGGCAGTCTCACCGCCGCGGCGTGGTCCATGGGCGCCTCGCTGCCGGCGGTCGTGCGGCTGCTCGCCGCCTACGAGGCCGATCTCGGCGTGCGTCTGTTCAACCGCACCACGCGCCGCATTTCGCTCACCGAAGAGGGCCGCCGCCACCTCGAGAGTTGCCGTCAGCTGCTGGCCGCCGTCAACGATGCCGAAGCCGACCTGAAAAACGACGCTGCCGAGCCCACCGGCCTGCTCACCGTCACGGCACCGGTGCTGTTCGGCCAGATGCACGTGGCACCCATCGTCACGCGCTTTGCGCAGCAAAACCGCCAGATGCGCTGCCGCGTGACGCTGCTGGACCGCGTCGTGAACCTGCTCGAGGAGGGCATCGACGTCGGCATCCGCATCGGACAACTGCAGGACTCCAGCCTCGTCGCACTGCCGCTGGGCGAGATGCGACACGTGGTGGTGGCCAGCCCCGCGTTCCTGCGCGAACACGGACGGCCATCGCACCCGAACGACCTGCTCAAAGCCAATTGCGTGCGCGTGATCGATCACACACCGACCTGGGGCACCTTCCGCGACGGGGGAAAGACCCTCAGGCTCAGTGTCCATGGCAACCTCGAGTTCAATCACATTGCGCCCGCCGTGCAGGCCTGTGCGGCGGGCGCGGGTTTCGGCCGGTTCCTCTGGTACCAGGTCGCTCCGCTGTTGAACACCGGGGAACTGCAAGTCGTGCTGGAGGGCTTTGAAGACGCGCCCCGGCCCATCCATGTGGTGTACCCCCACGCCCGCTTGCTGCCCGCGCGCACACGCGCCTTCATCGATTTCATCCGCCAGGAACTTCGGGATTTTGTGCCCGGAAACAAACCACCATGACCTCTCCAGCATTCGACTTCGATCTCTTCGTCATCGGCGGTGGCAGTGGCGGCGTGCGCGCCGCGCGCATGGCCGCACAGCGCGGTGCGCGCGTGGCACTCGCCGAGGTGCTGGGAACCGACGGCCTCGGGGGCACCTGTGTGAACCTGGGCTGCATCCCGAAGAAGCTGTACAGCTATGCCGCGCACTATGGCGAGGCCTTCGGGGAGTCGCACGGCTTCGGTTGGGAGAGCACGCCCCCCGTCTTCAACTGGTCCACGCTCAAAAAGAACCGCGCGCAGGAAATCACCCGCCTCAACGGGGTCTATGGCAACCTGCTGCGCGGTTCGGGCGTGACGGTGTTCGACGCCTTCGCGCGTGTCACCGGCGCGCACGGCATCGCGCTGGCCACGCTCAACGCCGACGGTTCACCCGGCCACCAGGAATTCACCGCGAAGCACATCCTGATCGCCACCGGCGGTACGCCGCACGTGCCGCACTTTGTCGGTCGAGAACACGTGATCACCTCCAACGACATCTTCGACATCGAACCCTTTCCGAAGCGCCTGGTGGTGGTGGGCGGCGGGTACATCGCCTGCGAGTTCGCGTCCATCTTCAACGGCCTTGGATCAAAGGTGGTGCAGCTCTACCGCGGCCAGCAGGTGTTGCGGGGTTTTGACGACGAGGTCCGTCATTTCGTGGCCGGTGAAATGGTCAAGGCCGGGGTGGACCTGCGGCTGAACGCGGATGTGGTCGATGTCCGCAAGACCGCGGACGGCCTGCGCGTGGAATGTGATGGTGGCGCCGTGCTGACCGCCGACGCGGTGCTGTACGCCACCGGGCGCGTGCCCAACGTGAAGGACATGGGCCTGGAGGCGGTGGGCGTGGCCCAGGGAGCGCAGGGCGAGGTGATCGTCAACGAACGCTACCAGAGCAACGTGCCGAGTATCTTTGCCATTGGCGACGTCACGAACCGGGTGCAGCTCACGCCGGTGGCGCTGGGCGAAGCCATGGTGGTGGTTGACCAGCTCTTCGGCCCGGCCGCCGGCAAGGCCGCGCGCAGCATGGGCTACGAGTTCATCCCCACGGCCGTGTTCACGCACCCGAGCATCGGCACCGTGGGCTACAGCGAACAGGCGGCGCGCGAAAAGTTCGGCGCCGTGACCGTCTACCGAAGCGAATTCAAAGCGCTCAAGCACACGCTCTCCGGGAGCGGCGAGCGCACGCTGATGAAGCTCGTTGTGGACAGCGCCAGCGACCGCGTGGTGGGCCTGCACATGGTCGGCGCCGACGCCGGCGAAATCGTGCAGGGCTTCGCCGTGGCCATGAAGGCGGGCGCCACCAAGGCGGTGTTCGACAGCACCATCGGCATCCACCCGACGATGGCCGAGGAGTTCGTGACCATGCGCGAGCCGGTCAGGGCCTGAGGAACCACAGCAGGGCCACACCCAGCAGGGTGTGTACCCACAGCCCGGGAGCGAACCAGGCCAGGTAGCGCGCACCGCCCGCCACTCCCGCGGTGACGCTCTTGCTCAGCGCATGCACCGCCAGCGCCAGCATCACCGCCAGGCCGGCCTGGGCGGTGGGCTGCGACGCGATGAATACCGCCGCGAGCGCCGAATGCAGGTCGGCCAGCGCGCCCAGCAGGGTACCGGTATACAGGCCGGCCGTGCCCAGCCACAGCTCCAGCCCGTGCACCAGCGCCTGCACGCCGGTGAGCAGCACGGCCACCACCGCCGCGCCCTTCAGACTGAACATGCGTTCGTCATCGCCTTGCGCACGGGGGGTGGGCGTCTGCGCGGGCTCCACCCCGGTCGCCGTGCCGCGCACCAGCCAGGCACCCCAGGCCGCGGCCAGCGCGGCCGCCGCCAGCGCAGGCAACCAGAGCACCGGCAGCCACGAGGGCTGCACGGCGACGGCCACCAGCAACAGTTGCAGCTGGGTCGACACGCAGGACAACAGTGCGCCACCTGCCATCATCCGCGCGCCCGATGGGCCTTCCCGCACCAGCAGCCCCAGGCTGGCAATGGTGGCGGTACTGGACACGAAGCCCGAGGCCAGCGAGGACAGGGCCACCGCGTGGCGCGCGCGCAGCAGCCGGCGCCCCAGATGGGCGAGCGACTGCACGGCCAGCAGCAGCGCGAGCAACTGCACCACGATGTGCGGGTTGAGTACCGGACCCCACAACGGGCGATCGGGCACCAGCGGCAAAGCCACGAGCACCAGCGCGGCCAGCACGATGCCGTCGCGCACCTCGGCCGGCGTCAACCAGTGCCGCACAAACCTGTGCATGTGCTCGCGTCCCGCCAGCACCACGGTCAGGCCCGCGGCCATCGCGGCGGCCAGCGGCAACTGCCAGGCGCACAGCACGCCGATCAGGTAGGTCAGCACCAGTGCCACCTCGGTGGTCACCCCCGGATCGTCCGAGCGGTCGCGCCAGTACGCCACCACCGTGAGTGCGGCGACGAAAGCCGCACCGGCCACCACGACGCCCGTGATCTGCGTGAGCGCCGCGGCCGCGCCCGTGACGCACACCAGCGCGAAGCTGCGCAGGCCGGCCAGGGCACGGCCCGGGCCTTCGCCCTTGCGGCGCTCACGCTCCAGGCCGATCAGCAGGCCACAGCCCAACGCGGCGGCCAGGGTGGCTGCCGCGCCGGTCAGGGCGGGTGTGGCGGCATCGGGCATGCGGTTTCCTCGTCGGTGCGTGCGGCGCGGACACACCACCACGCCACAATAGCACCATGCAGAAAACGCCCACCTTCACCGCCCCGCTCTTCTTCACGGACGCCGCCCAGGCCCTGGCGCAGGTGCAGCGCATCTACCAGGACAACGTGGAATTCCTGCGCCAGGCCATGCGCGACTTCGTGGCGGGCGAGGACTTCACCCACACCCATGTTCGCGCCTGCTACCCATATGTGCGCCTGCACACGCACAGCGTGCTGCGCCAGGGAGCCAAGCCCGACAGCCCGCCAGTCAAACGCCTGAGCTACGGCTTCGTGGCGGGCCCGGGCCGTTTCGAGACCACACTCACCCGCCCCGACCTCTACGGCGACTACTACCGGGAGCAGTTCAACCTGCTGCTGGCCAACCACGGCGGCGAGATCGAGGTGGGCACCAGCACGCAGCCCATCCCGATCCACTTCTCGTTCGCCGAACACGACCATGTGGAAGGCAGCATGGATCTCCTGCGCCGCGCGCTCATGCGCGACGTGTTCGACCTGCCCGATCTCACGGCCATGGACGACGGCATCGCCAACGGCACGCACGAACCCAGGCCCGGCGAAGCGCACCCGCTGTCGCTGTTCACCGCGCCGCGGGTGGACTACTCGCTGCAGCGCCTGCGCCATTACACCGGCACCGCGCCCGAGTGGTTCCAGAACTTCGTGCTGTTCACCAACTACCAGTTCTACATCGACGAGTTCATCCAGCTCGGCCACGCCGAGATGGCCAACCCCGACAGCGAGTACGTCGCCTTCGTCGAACCAGGCAATGTGGTGATGCGCCGCACCGGCCTGGCGGCGGAGCCGGGCGACGATCTGGGCCACGCGCCACCGCGCCTGCCCCAGATGCCGGGCTACCACCTGATGCGCGCGGACCGCAGCGGCATCACCATGGTCAACATCGGCGTCGGCCCGGCCAATGCCAAGACCATCACCGACCACATCGCCGTGCTGCGCCCGCACGCCTGGCTCATGCTCGGGCACTGCGCCGGCCTGCGCACCAGCCAGCAGCTGGGCGACTACGTGCTGGCCCACGCCTACGTGCGCGAGGACCACGTGCTCGACGAGGAACTGCCGCTGTGGGTGCCGATCCCCGCGCTGGCCGAGATCCAGCTCGCGCTGGAAGCCGCCGTGGCCGACGTGACCGGCGTGCCGCCGGCCGAGCTCAAGCGCATCATGCGCACCGGCACCGTGGCCAGCACCGACAACCGCAACTGGGAGCTGCTGCCCGACAACCGGCCACAACGCCGCTTTTCGCAATCGCGTGCGGTCGCGCTCGACATGGAAAGCGCCACCATCGCCGCCAACGGCTTCCGCTTCCGTGTGCCTTACGGCACCCTGCTGTGCGTGAGCGACAAGCCCCTGCATGGCGAGATCAAGCTGCCCGGCATGGCCAACCACTTCTACCGGGAGCGCGTGGACCAGCACCTGCGCATCGGCATCCGCGCCATCCACCTGCTGCGCGAAGGCGGCACCGACCAGTTGCACAGCCGCAAGCTGCGCAGCTTTGCCGAGGTGGCGTTTCAGTAATCTCCGGCAATACCATCGCCATGAATGTTCTTGCAGAGTTTCTCAACCGATTCCTGGAAACCGAGCTGTGGCTGGCCACCGCGCTGTCACTCGTGCTGCTGACCCTGCTGGCCAGCCAGATCGTGCGCATGCTGTTCAAGCATGCCACTCGCCTGGCGCAACGTTCGGCCACGCATTGGGACGAGGCCCTGGTGAATGCCGCGCGTCTGCCGGTGCAAGCCGTCATCTGGCTGGTGAGCCTGGGCTGGATGGCGCGCCTGCTGCAGCCCCACTGGACCGACGACGCCGACCTTCTCACCGCCGTCCGACAGTTGCACGACGTCGGCATCGTCCTGTGTGTTGCATGGTTTCTCTGGAAGTTCGTGGTGCAGGTGACGCAGACCGCCGAATCGCGCAGCCACGCCAGAGGCGAAGCCTTCGACGCAACCACCTTCGATGCCCTGAGCAAGCTGGCGCGCTTGCTGGTGTTCGTGGCCGCCGTGATCACCATCGCCCAGACGCTGGGTTTCAAGATCGGTGGACTGCTGGCGCTGGGCGGCGTGGGTGGGCTGGCGGTGGGTCTGGCTGCGAAGGACCTGCTGGCCAACTTCTTCGGAGGCCTCACCATCTACCTCGACCGGCCCTTCAGCGTGGGCGACTGGATCCGCTCACCCGACAAGAGCATTGAAGGAACGGTGGAATACATCAGCTGGCGCCACACCCGCATCCGGGCCTTCAACAAGAACCCCATCTACGTGCCCAACGCGGTGTTCACCAGCATCGTGGTGGAAAACCCTTCGCGCATGAGCCACCGGCGCCTGAAGGAAACCCTGGGTCTGCGCTACGACGACTTCGACCAGGTCGATCGCGTGGTGGCGGACATCAAGGCCATGCTGCTCGGCCACGAAGGCATCGACACCAGAGAGACGCTGATCGTCAACTTCAACGCGTTCGGCGCCAGCTCGCTCGACATCATGATCTACGGCTTCACCAAGACGCGCGCCTGGGTCGAATACCACGCAGTCAAGCAGGACGTGCTGCTGCGGATCGGTCGCATCGTCGCCGCGCACGGCGCGCAAGTGGCCTTTCCCACGCAGACGCTGCATATGGCTTCCGCACCGGAAACGACGCAACGGGATGGCCTTCCTGCCCAGACCTGACCCAGGCAAACACCCGGGCCTCCCGGCAGGCGGCATCGCCAACTCCAGCAGGGACAACCGCGTGGCAGACTGACACATCGTGTCGTTGATGTGGGACAGGCGTCTGCCTTCCAACCCAGGCCAACGGGTTTATGCTGTGCCCAAACAGCTTCGAGACACGTCATGGCCTCCACCCGACGCAAGTTCATCCTCGGCACCCTGTCCGTCACCGGCGCGCTGGTGATCGGCTGGAGTGTGCTGCCACCGCGCCAGCGGCTCACCACCTCGCAACCGCTACCCACCGGAGAGGGGGAGATCGCTTTCAACGGCTGGGTCCGGATCGCGCGCGATGGCACGGTCACGGTGATGCTGGCCAGAAGCGAGATGGGCCAGGGCGTGGTCACCTCGCTGTGCATGCTGCTGGCCGAGGAGCTGGATGCCGACTGGTCGCGCGTGACCTGGCAGGCCTCGCCGATCGACAAGATCTACAACAACGTGGCTTCCGTGGTCGACGGCCTGCCAGTGCACCCGGACACCGACAGCGTGGTGCTGGACGCCACCCGCTGGCTCGTCGCCAAGACCATGCGAGAGGTTGGCGTGATGATGACCGGCGGCTCGTCCAGTGTGAAGGACCTGTGGCTGCCGATGCGCCAGGCCGGTGCGTCCGCGCGCGCGATGCTGGTGGCCGCCGCGGCCACCCAGTGGGGCATCGCGCCGGAAGACTGCAGCGCCGAGCGCGGCGAGGTGATCGCGCCCGATGGCCGCCGCCTGGGCTATGGCGCACTGGCGGCCGCCGCGGCGCAACAACCGCTGCCGCGCAAGCCGGCACTCAAGACGCCCGAGCGCTTCCGCCTCATCGGCCAGGCCACGCGGCGCATCGACACGCCCGGCAAGATCGACGGCAGCGCGCGCTTCGGCATCGACGCGCTGCCCGACGGGCTGCTCCACGCCAGCGTGAAGATGTGCCCCACGCTGCGTGGGAAGCCGCTGCGCTTCGACGATGCCGCAGCACGCGCGGTACCGGGCGTGAAGGCCGTGACCGAAGTGGCGCCGCTGCGCGGCGGTACCGGTGGCGTGGCCGTGATCGCCGACCACCCCTGGCGCGCACGCAAAGCCGCGCAGGCGATCGACGTCCAGTGGGACCACGGCGAACTCGCCAGCTTCAACAGCAAGGACGTGATGGAGCAGCTCGAGCGCACCGCGCGCGCCGAAGAGGGCTATGCGTTCTTCGAGCGTGGCGAAACCGATGCCGCGCTGGCCGGCGCCGCCCGGCGCATCGAGGCCGAGTACCGCGCGCCCTACCTCGCGCACATGGCGCTGGAACCCATCAACTGCACCGTGCTGTTCGAGGGCAACAAGGCGACGGTCTGGGTGTCGACGCAGGTCCCCGGGCTGGCCCGCGCGGCCGCCGCCGAGGCGCTGGGCTTGCCGGACGAGGCCGTCACGGTGCATGTGCTGCTGCTCGGCGGCGGTTTCGGCCGCCGGCTCGAGGTCGACTTCATTGCCCAGGCCGCGGCGATTGCCAGGGCCATGCCGGGTCAGCCGGTGCAGACGATCTGGAGCCGCGAGCAGGACACGCGCCACGACCTGTACCGCCCCGCCTGCGCGGCGCGCTTCGAGGCGGGCCTCGATGCCCAGGGCGTGTTGGTGGCATGGAAGAACATCAGCGCCGGCCAGGCCATCGTGCCGCAGGTGCTGAGGCGCACCTTCGGACTGCCAGGCGGCGGCCCGGACAAGACCGCCAGCGAAGGCGCGTTCGACCAGGCCTACGAGTGGCCAGCCGCGCGCATCGCGCACATCAACGTCGACCTGCCGCTGCAGGTGGGCTTCTGGCGCTCGGTAGGGCATTCGCACCAGGCCTTCTTCAAGGAGGGCTTTCTGGACGAGGTGGCGCATGCGGCAGGCAAGGACCCGCTGGCGTTTCGCGAAGCCCTGCTGCAAAACCATCCCAGGCAGCTCGCGGTGCTGCAGGCCGTGGCCCGGGCCGCCGGCTGGGGCACGGCCTCAAAGCCCGCGCCCGATGGCGCGAAGACCGCACGCGGCATCGCGCTGCACGACTCCTTCGGCTCCACGGTGGCACAGGTGGCCGAGGTCTCGATGGCTTCCGACAAGACCATCCGTGTGCACCGCGTCTGGTGCGCCATCGATTGCGGTCTGGCGGTCAACCCTGCCGGCGTGCGCCAGCAGCTGGAGGGTGCGGTCATCTTCGGCCTGTCGGCCGCGCTGCACGGCGAGGTGGACATCGTCGAGGGCCAGGTGCAGCAGGGCAACTTCCACGACCAGCCCATCCTGCGCCTGAACGAGGCGCCCGACGTGGAATGCGTGATCCTGCCGGGCGCCGGCCACCCCGAGGGCGTGGGCGAGCCCGGGGTGCCGCCGATTGCGCCCGCCGTGGCCAACGCGCTGTTCGCGCTCACCGGCCAGCGCCTGCGCAGCCTTCCCCTGAAACTGGCTTGAGGACCCCACGACATGTCCACCACGCTCACCGTCAACGGCCAGGCCGTCACCGTCGAGGCCGAACCCGACACCCCGCTGCTGTGGGTGCTGCGCGCCGACCTGCGGCTCACCGGTACCAAGTTTGGTTGCGGCATGGCGCTGTGCGGCGCCTGCACGGTACACGCCAACGGCAGCGCCATCCGGTCCTGCGTCACGCCGGTCTCGGCGGTCGCGGGCCAGGACATCACCACCATCGAAGGCCTGCAAGGCCCGCAGGCCGAGGCGCTGCGCGCGGCCTGGACCGAGGTGGATGTGGTGCAGTGCGGCTACTGCCAGAGCGGGCAGCTCATGAGCGCCTGCGCGCTGCTCAAGGACAACCCCCGGCCCGACGACGCGGCGATCGACGCGGCCATGAGCGGCAACCTGTGCCGCTGCGGCACCTACCCGCGCATCCGCGTCGCCATCCACCAGGCCGCCAAGGCCTTGCCCGCCACCTGAACGTTCAGGTCAGCTTGACCGAACGCCCGATGTAGAGGATGGGGCCGGTCGGGCGGCCGGTGGGCGAGCCGTTGTAGGGCTCCAGCGTGATCTCGAACAGCTGGTTGGGCACCAGCGGCGGCAGTTGGTCGATCTTCACTTCCAGCGCCTGGCCGGGCTGCACCAGGCCGAGCGAAACCGGTGCGCTCCAGGTGTCGGCCTTGGTCCAGAACTGCAGTGAGCGTTGCGCGGGCACGGCCGTCGTGCCCAGCGGCACCAGCTGCAGGCGGTCCCTGCCGCTGGTCTTCACGATCCAGCCCGGTGCCGTGCTGTCGGGCGCCACCAGCACCACCATGTACTGCGGCGCGGCAGGCGCGAACAGGCCGCTGGCCGGCAGCAGCGCCACCACCGAGGCCGCCACGAAACCCGTGGCCGCGACCGCGCGCCAGAAGGTCAGGCTGTTCCACCAGCGTTGCCAGGCGCTGGTCCGCACGGATGGACGGGGTCGCACCGGCACCGCAGCGGCGGGCGCGGCCTGATCGGCAATCGCGCCTTCGATGCGCGACCACAGGGCCGGCGAAGGCTCCACCGGCTCGGCCAGCGCGGTCAGCGGCAGCAGACGTTCTTCCCAGCGGTCCACGGCGGCGCGCAGCGCGGTGTCATGCGCCCCCAGGCGCTGCTGCACCTCGCGCCGGTGCGCGGTCGAGAGCGTGCCCAGCACGTAGGCCGAGGCCAGCTCGTCGACGGGATCGTGGTCTGGCCTGTTCACGCGAGGCACTCCCGCAACGAGGTGAGGCCGCGGCGAATCCAGGCCTTGACGGAACCCAGTGGCGCGCCCAGGCGCTCGGCGATCTCGGTGTGCGTGCAGCCGTCGAGGTAGGCGTAGAGCACGCAGTTGCGCTTGGCGGCATCCAGCCGTGCCAGGCAGTCGTCGAGCCGGCCAAGGTCGGCACGCGTGGCGAAGGCGTCGGCCATGTCGGGGGCAGCATCCTCGTCATCCCGCAGGGCATCCATCGTCTCCTCGTCAGCAGAAACGGTGCGCGCGCCGGCGCGCACGGCATCCAGCGCGCGGTGGCGCACGATGCCGACCATCCAGCCCCGGCCTGCGCCGCGACGGGCGTCGAAGGTCGCGGCCTTGGTCCAGATGTTCATGAAAGCGTCGTGCAACACGTCCTCGGCGGTGGCGCGGTCGCGCACGATGCGCAGTGCCACGCCGAGCAAAAAACGCCCTTCTCGTTCGTACAGGCGGCGCAGGGCCGCACGCTCGCCCCGCGCGCAGGCGGCCAGGGCGGCATCGTGGTCGAAGGCGTCGGGGTCGGGAAGGCGCAAGGGTCAGTGAACCGGCAGTGCATCGATGCCGCGACCCGATGCGGTCGGGCACGGGGTCGCGGGACTGCCGGCCATACTAGCCGATCCCCGCGGGCCGGCGGTGCGCACACCTTGCCCGCGCCGCCAGCGTGGCATCAGGAGGCCTTGTAGAAGATGTAGTCGGCCTGGTACTGCACGATCTGCCGGGCACCCATGTTGGACGCACCGCAGGGCGCGGCCGGTGCCACGCCACCCTGGGTGGCCGCGCGCTGCACATAGGTCACGCCGGTCATGGCGCCACTGCCCATGACCGGGTTGGACTTGACCAGCTGGAACGGGATGTTGCCCGCGCCACCCGGTGCCACGGCGAGCTGCGTGCCGGTGAACTTCGACCCGTCCATGGCTTCCCAGGTGGCGGGCGGGCCGTAGTACTTGCCGACCTGCTTGCCGCTGCGGTCGAGCAGCCGGGCATCCGGGCCAGCGAAGACCCACTCGAACTGACCGGCCATGTCCTTCTTCGCGCGGCATTCGTAGGTGATCTGGCCCACGCCCACGGTTTCCATGGCCACCGTGTGGCCAGCGGGGACCTTCACGGCATCGGGCAGTCTGTCCTGCGAAAACATCATGGGGGACGCGCCCATGCCGGACGCGCAGGCAGACAGGGCGAGGGCCGCGGTGGCGGCCAGGGTGGTCTTGACGATCATGGGAAAACTCCTCAGTGGTGGGTTGTGGACAGCGGCGCAGGACAGCGCCACTGCTTCCACTACTCGCCAATGCGGGTTTTGGATGCAGCCGCGGGCAAATTGGATGAAATGGCGGCCAAAAGATCGAGAGCTCAACCATGCAACTTCATGACCGCCACAAGGTTCTCCGGTCCAAAGCCCGCGACAGCCGCTGCCATGAACCGTTGGGCAACCGCTTCCGTCACAGGAAGTGCCGTTCCCACATGTTCGGCTGAATTCAATGCGTAGGTGAGATCCTTCGTGATCAGATCGACGGGGGCCTGCGGTGTGTAGTTCCGTGCCAGCATCAGCGTGGCAGCTCCGCCTGCAGCAGCACTCAGGACTGGCATTGCCTTCAACGCGCCGAGTGCGCGTTCTGCATCAACACCCGCAGCGCGCAGCAACGCCAGTTGCTCGGCCATCGCCGCCACCTGTGTGGCAAACAAGGCATTGACCACCAGTTTCAACCATGCGCCGCTTCCGAGCGGGCCGACATGGTGCAGCGCACCTCCCAGCTGAAGCAGGATCGAACGGACCCGCTCGACGGCAGCGGTTTCTCCACCGGCCATGAAAATGAGCTGGCCTGCGTCGGCCTGCGGTCTCGAACCGGCCACGGGTGCGTCGACAAATGCGATGTTGCGAACTTTCATCGCAGCGCCGAGCTCTTGCAGCCAACCGGGTGTCAGAGTGCTCGATTCAATGGCCAGCGCGGTGGGAGCGAGTCCCGCGAGCGCGCCGGTCTGCTCGTCCAGCCAGACGGATCGGGAGGCGGTGTCGTCGAACACCATCGAGATGACAAGCTCCGCGCTTTCAACGGCCTGGATCGGGGTCTCGGCGATCAATGCCCCCAGCGTGCGCAAAGGCACGGTTGCCTGCGGGGAACGGTTCCAAACCGTCACGGCATGGCCAGCTCCCAGAAGGCGGATTGCCATGCGCGAGCCCATCGCGCCCAGGCCAAGAACGGTGATGCGGCTCATGCGAGTTCTCCTGCGATACGGATTTGCGCAGCATGTGTGGTCGGTGCAGCATTGAACAGCGTGCGCGCCTGCGCGGTAGCGGCGTCGAGCGCAGCTTGTGCGGTGGCTGAATCGCCGGTGGTCGCTTCGACGCTGAGCACCTGAACGTCGACAATGCCGACAAAGCTCAGCAGTGCTGACAAGTAGGGCCGCAGGTGATCCATCCGAGCCAGTGGACCCTGGTATCCGTCAGCACCGTAGGACAGCGCGAGCACCGCGCGCGGGCCCACCACCAGGCCGCTGAATTCACCGTCTTCGTAGGCGAAGGTGTGGCCGATTCGCACGATCTGGTCGATCCACGCCTTCAGCGACGAGGGCAGCGAGAAGTTGTAAATCGGGCTGCTGATCAGGATGGTGTGCGCGCCCTTGATCTCGGCAATCAGCGAGTCCGATAGTGCCGTGGCTGCGCGCAGTTCTGGCGTCATCGCGGCCGCTGGCGTGTAGTAACCCTGGATCGTCAGTTTGTGGATGTGAGGTATGGGTTCGAGTGCCAGATCGCGGTGAACGACGACGCCCTCCGGATGGGCCTCTTGCCAGGCCATCTCCGTGGCGTCGGCGAGGTGGCGGCTGAAGGATCCTTCGCTGCGGGCGCTGGCGTCTATGCGTACCAGGGTGATGGGCTTTCTTGCAGTCATGACGTTCTCCTGTGGTGCTTCGGGGTTGCGATGACCGAAGGTTCGGTGATTGCAACCACAACGAACAGCCGACGGCACACACTGCTTTCTTGTAGCTATTGCAATAATCGCGCATGGACATCCAGCACCTGAGAGCCTTCGTGGAAGTCGCGGAGCAAGGCAGCTTCGCCCATGCGGCGCGACGGCTCGCCCTCGATCCGTCAGCGGTGACGCGCGCGGTCGCAACGCTTGAGGCCACACTGGGCGCGCGCCTGCTGCAGCGAACGACACGCAAGGTGGCACTGACCGAGGCTGGAGCGATCTACCTTGAACGAGTGCGCCCAATCCTGGAGGAACTCGAGGTCGCGAACGAAGAGCTGCAGACCAGTACGGAACAGGTGCGCGGTACCGTGCGCGTGACCGCATCGGTGGCCTATGGTCAGGCGATGCTGGTACCACTTTTACCGGCACTGCACGCCGAGCACCCGGCACTGGAAGTCGATCTGCTTCTCAGCGATGCCGTGGTGGATGTGGTGTCGCAGCGCATTGATGTGGCGCTGCGCCTTGGACCTGCAAACGACTCGTCGCTGATCGGCATGCAGCTGCGACCCATTCGCTTCCGGGTCTGTGCCAGTCCTGCATATCTGCAAAAAAATGGCAGGCCGCGCGTCCCTTCGGACCTCACCCAATGCGAATGCCTGCGCTTTCCTTTACCAGGCTATCGCACACAGTGGACGTTCCGGGACCGCGCCGGTCAGATCGAAATCGTGCCGGTCAGTGGGTGGCTGGTGATGTCAACCGCGTTGGCGCTGCACCGCGCCGCACTGGATGGCTGGGGTCCCGCGCTGCTGGGAGACTGGCTGATCGACACCGACATCGCGGCGGGTCGCCTGGTCGATCTGTTTCCCAAGTACGAGGCGACCGCGACCAACTTCGACAGTGCGCTGACACTGCTCTACGCCTCTCGCCAACACTTGCCCCGGCGAGTACGTACTTTTGTCGATTTTGTGAAGACCAGGCTCGGCTGAGCTGAGTACAGCGTGGCTTCCGCACGTCGTGATGCGGGTCACGACCGGCTTTTCCAGCGACGGGTCCCGGTGGTCCCGCGACAAGCTCGGGACAAGTCCGACTTCGGCGGCCCGGGCCTGACCTTGGCCGGGAGCTGCGGTCCAGCCCTGGCGCCCACGAGGTGCCACCCATCAAGATGGAAGATGGGCGTACTGCCGTTCAGAAAATGGCCGAACCGGTCTCAGGCCTGATGCGGCCGGACCTTCGAGGCCGCCAACCTGGCCTGTTCGCGGGCCCTGTCCACATCGGCATCAAACGCCAGTGCCACGCCCATGCGGCGCTTCGTGAAGCTCTCGGGCTTGCCGAACAGGCGCAGCTCGGTCTGCGGTACGCGCAAGGCCTCGTCCACACCGTCGAAGGCAATGCCGGTCGCGTCCACGCCACCGTAGATGACCGCGCTGGCGCCCGGGCTGCGCAATTCGGTGGACACCGGCAGACCGAGGATGGCGCGCGCATGCAGTTCGAATTCGTTCTGCCACTGCGTGATCATGGTCACCATGCCGGTGTCGTGCGGGCGCGGGCTCACTTCGCTGAACCACACGTGGTCGCCCTTGACGAACAGTTCGACGCCATACAGGCCCAGGCCGCCGAGGTCGTCGGTCACGGCTTGGGCAATGCGGCGCGATTCGGCCAGCGCAGCGGGCGTCATGGGGTGCGGCTGCCAGCTCTCCACGTAGTCGCCACTGACCTGCAGGTGGCCGATCGGGTCGCAGAAGTGGGTTTCAACCTGACCGTCGGGCCCGAGCGCTCGCACGGTGAGCTGGGTGATTTCGTAGTCGAAGGCGATGAAGCCCTCGACGATGACGCGGCCCGGTCCGACCCGGCCGCCCGACATGGCGTAGTCCCAGGCCTTCTGCACATCGGCCGGTCCGTCGATCTTGCTCTGCCCCTTGCCGCTGCTGCTCATCACCGGCTTGACGATGCAGGGGTAGCCGATGCCACTGCCGCCTTGACCACCGTTGTCCGTTCCTTCGATCGCGGCCTGCAGTTCTTGCAGCGAGTCGCAGAACGCGTAGGGACTGGTCGGCAGGCCCAGCGTCTCGGCGACCAGGCGGCGGATGCCTTCGCGGTCCATGGTCAGGCGCGCGGCGCGCGCGGTGGGGATAACGCGCACCACGCCGGCGGCTTCGAGTTCCTGCAGCATGGGCGTGGCAATCGCCTCGATCTCGGGCACCACCAGGTGCGGGCGCTCGGCCTCGATCAGCGCCTTGAGTTGCGCCGGGTCGCTCATGGTGATGGTGCGCGCGTGGTGCGCCACCTGCTGGCCGGGCGCATTGTCGTAGCGGTCCACCGCGATGGTCTCCACCCCCAGGCGCTGCAACGCAATCAGCACCTCCTTGCCGAGCTCGCCCGAGCCGAGCAGCATGACCCGGGTGGCCGAAGGAGACAGGGGGGTGCCGAGCGTGGTCATGAAACCTCCAGGAGGAAAAGAGAAGAACTCAGAGGGCGTCGCCCATGGCCTCGCCCAGGCGCACGGTGTTGCCGGGCGCCCAGTCGGAATGGAAGGCGATGGTGTCGCGCGGCCAGAGCAGCACCACGGTCGAACCGAGCAGAAAGCGGCCCATCTCCTCGCCTCGCTGCAGGTGCACCGGGCTGTCGTCGTAGATCCACTCGCGCACCGTGCCCGGGCGCGGCGGGTTCACCACGCCGTGCCAGGTGGTGGCCATGCTGCCAACGATGGTCGCACCCACCAGTACCTGCACGAAGGGCACGGTGGCCTCGCCCACCTGCAGGTCGAACACGCAGACGACGCGCTCGTTGCGCGCGAACAGCCCCGGCACGCCCTGCGCCGTGGCCGGGTTCACTGAAAACAGCTCGCCGGGCACATGCACCATGCGGCGCAGCGTGGCCGTCGCCGGCATGTGGATGCGGTGGTAGTCCTTCGGGCTGAGGTAGATCGTGGCGAAGGCGCCGTCGTCGAACAGCGCGGCCAGCGCGGCGTCACCACCGACCAGCGCGCGCGTGCTGTAGGTGTGGCCCTTGGCCTGGTAGATCTGGTCGCGCGCGATGGCGCCGAACTGGCTGATCGCGCCGTCCACCGGACAGACGAAGGCGGCGGCGGCCAGCGGCCGGGCGTCAGGCCGCAGCGCGCGGGTGAAGAACTGATTGAAGCTCGCGTAGGCCGTCGGGTCCGGGTTCGCGGCCTCGGCCATGTTCACGCCGTACTTGCGGATGAAGCGCCGAATGATCCACTGCGTGATGGCGCCCCACCGGCCATTGGCCACCCAGCCACCAAACTCGGTGAGCGCGCGCTTCGGGAACAGGTATTGCAGGGAAACGGCGAAAGACATGGGTGGGGAATCCGGTGCGACAAGACCCTCTCGGGCAGCCCCGCATTGTAGGGCTCGTGCCTGCGGCGTCCCGGGTGAGCAGGCACAATGCCGGCACATGACAGACACGCTGTTCGAATGCCGCCACCTGGTCAAACACTATGGCGACAACACCGTGGTGAGCGACCTGGGTTTTGCCATCCATCCCGGCGAATGCCTGGGCGTGATCGGACCCAACGGCGCGGGCAAGACCACCACCATCCGCATGTGCCTGGGCCTGACCGCGCCAGACGCGGGCAGCATCACCGCCTTCGGCCTGGACATGCCGCGCGACGCGCTGGCCATCAAGGCGCAGCTCGGCGTGGTGAGCCAGATGGACACGCTGGATCCGGACTTCTCGTGCGAGGAAAACCTGCTGGTCTACGGCCGCTACTTCGGCCTGCCGGCCCACCAGGTACGTGCGCGCATCCCGCAACTGCTCGATTTCGCCGCGCTCGCGCACAAGGCCGATGCCAGGCCCGGTGAACTCTCGGGCGGCATGAAGCGGCGCCTGTCGCTGGCGCGTGCGCTGGTGAACGACCCGAAACTGCTGATGCTCGACGAGGCCACCACTGGCCTGGACCCCCAGGCGCGCCACCTGATGTGGGAACGCCTGCAGATGCTGCTGCAGCAAGGCAAGAGCATCCTGCTGACCACGCACTTCATGGACGAGGCCGAGCGCCTGTGCTCGCGCCTGCTGGTGCTGGACCATGGCCGCAAGATCGCCGAAGGCCGCCCGCGCGAACTGATCGCGCAGCACCTGGAGCCCGACGTGGTGGAGGTGTACGGCAACGGTGCGCTGGCGCTGGCCCAGGCCGAAGAACATGCCGCCATTCGCGCACTGGCCGCTCGCGTGGAAGTGAGCGGCGAGACGGTCTTCTTCTACACCGCTCAGGCCATGCCGCTGCTGGCGGCGCTGGGTGCGCACCACCACCTGCGCACGCTGCACCGGCCAGCGAATCTGGAGGATCTGTTCCTGAAACTCACAGGCCGGCAGATTCGGGAAGATGGGTAGACCATGAACACACAGACACTGACTGCAACGCCTTCCCATTGGTCCCCGCCTCGAATCTCCATGAGATGGTGGCCCGTGTTCCTGCGCAACCTGCTGGTCTGGAAGAAGCTCGCCATTCCCAGCCTGGTGGGCAACATCGCCGAGCCGCTGATGTGGCTGGTGGCCTTTGGCTATGGCATGGGTGCGCTGGTGGGGCAGGTGAACATGAGCACGCCACAAGGTAGCGTGGCCGTGCCCTACATCCTGTTCCTCGCCAGTGGCAGCATCTGCATGAGCGCGATGAACGCGGCCAGCTTCGAGGCGCTGTACTCGGCGTTCTCGCGCATGCACGTGCAGAAAACCTGGGACGGCATCATGAACGCGCCGGTGAGCCTGGACGATGTGGTGCTGGCCGAAATGCTGTGGGCCGGATTCAAGGCCCTGTTCTCGGTGACGGCCATCATGGGCGTGATGCTCGCGCTGGGCATCAGCCATTCACCCAAGCTGCTGCTGGCCTGGCCGGTGCTGCTGGGCGTGGGCATCACGTTCTCGTGCATTGCCCTGGTGTTCAACGCCCTGGCGCAGGGCTACGACTTCTTCACCTACTACTTCACCCTGTTCCTGACACCCATGATGTTCCTCTCGGGGGTGTTCTTTCCGCGGGAGCAGTTGCCGCACGCGGTGCGGGTGGTGTCGGACTGGCTGCCGCTGACCAACGCGATCGAGCTGGTGCGACCGCTCTTCATGGACCAGTGGCCTTCCCAGCCGTGGCTCCATGCGTTGGTGCTGCTGGCCTATACCGTGGCCGCTTTCTGGCTGGCGCTCGCGCTCACGCGCAAGAGATTCGCCAGGTAGCACTCAATGCACGGCGTGCAGCGCAGGCTGGGCTTCGCAGTACAGCTCGCTGCCGGAATCCATGAAGTCTTCGGCTTCGATCACGGCGTCGTATTCGCGCGCAGCGGTGTCGTAGATCTTCGGGATCAGGGGCTTGTCCAGCGGGCGGCAGATGCGCTGGCGCAGGCCGCGCAGGTTGGCGCTGCTCTCCATGGCGCTGATCACGGCCTCCGGATCGAGCATCAGGACGAAGGGATTGAGGCGGGTGGCGGTGGTGGACATGGCGGATTCCTAACGGTGAAGAGGGGTGTCACAAACGGGCTGTCGATGAAACAAACTGTATCGATCGCCTTCCGGACCGTTAAGTCGGTGCACACCCATTCGCGCTGTAGGAACTTGCCTGACACGGGGTGCGATGCGCCTACGCCCCACCCGTGACATCCGTCACGGCCCGCGGCGCAAGGCCTCCACGCTGGCCCGCACCACCGATTGCACACTGCCTGTCTCCTGGAACTGGTTGCGCAGGAACGTGGCGTGGTTGCCCGAGCGGCCGGCCGTGCGCTCGATCTCGTCGAGCGCGGCCAGCGAGTTCAAGGCCACGCCGTGTGGCGCGAGGAGACGCAGCGTGGCCAGGATGTCTTCACGGATGCTGATCTGCTCGCGCGTTCGGGGGTTGACCATCATGCCGTCCAGCCCGAAGCGGCAGGCCTGGAAACGGTTGTAGGTGTAGACCAGGTAGTCGTCCTCTTCGGGCGGCGGCTCGTTGCGTTCCAGCAGGTGGCGGCACAGCGCCTGCAGGTAGCAGGCCAGGCCGGCGGCGCGCTCCACCGTCAGCGGCGTGTCGCACACGCGCAGCTCGATCGTGCCGTACTCGGGCTTGGGCCGGATGTCCCAGTAGAAGTCCTTCATGGACTTGACCACGCCGGTGCTCTCCATCTTGGTGAAGTAGACGTTGGCGAACTCTTCCCAGCTCAGCATGAAGGGCGCACGGCCGCTGAGCGGGAACGCGAACACCGAATTGAGGCGCGCCGAATCGAACAGCGTGTCCACGCCCTGGGAGAACGGGGAGGAGGCCGACAGCGCGATGAAGTGCGGCACGTAGCGGTTGAGGGAGTGCAGCAGGAACAGCGCCTCGTCGGCATTCGAGCAGCCGATGTGCACGTGCTGGCCGAACACGGTGAACTGCTTGGCCAGATAGCCATAGAGCCCGGAGAGCTGCTGGAAGCGCGGCTTGGAAAAGATGCGCTGCTCGAACCAGCGCTGGAACGGGTGCGTGCCGCCACCGGCGATCTCGATGTTGAGCCGGTCGCCCGCCACCACCAGCGTGTTGCGGATCTGCTGCAGCTGCGCCAGCAGCGGGCCGTGCTCGCGCTGCACGTCGGTGGCGATCTCGATCATGCTCTGCGTCATCTCGGGCGTGACCACGCCCGGGAAGGGCTTGCGCCGCAGCAGTTCGAGCAGGTCGTTGGCGCTGCTGGAGAGGTCGAAGTCGTAGGAATTGACGAGCTGCAGCTCGAGCTCCACACCCATGGTGAGCGAGTCGGAGGACTTGAATTCTTCCAATGGCATGGCTACTCCTTGGTCACGTGGGTTTCGTGCGCCACCATCAGCGTGCGCTGCGTGACCACCGGGCCCAGCAGCTCCTGCAGCAGCATCATGCCGGCCATGACCGAAAGCACCTGCACCGCCGGCGCAAAGCCATACAGGCGGCTCTGTTCCAGCAGCAGGATCGCGAACGCCGACATGGGCGTGAGCGCCAGGCCGGTGAGCAGGCCCTTGCGTTCGGTGATGCCGGACAGGCGCGCCGCCAGCAGGTTGCAGCCCACCTTGGAGGCCGTGCGCACCAGGATCAACCAGCATCCCAGCAGCATGCCGGTGCCGACATCGGCCCAGTCGAGCAGCGAGGCGATGTACACGAACAGGAACACCGAGAGCAGATCGCCACCGGTACCGAAGTCGCGCTGCGCGTTGGTCAGGTGCACACGCCGCTCGCGCGCCACGATGCCGAAGGTGAGCGCGGCCAGCAGGGGCGAGAGCTTGAGGCCATATGCCGCGGTGGTGAGCAGCAGCACCGACAGGGCGAACACCACGGTGACGCCCCGCTCGTGCGTGCTGCGTCGGCGCAGCAGCCAGGGCACGGCCACGCCGAGCAGGCAGCCCACCGCGAGCGAGATCGCCACCACGTACATGCTGCCGAAGGAGGCCAGCACCAGGTCCCCCGAGGTGCTGAGGTACCAGTAGCCCACGACCACCTTGAGCGCGATCACCGACATCAGGCAGTTGATGGCGCACAGGTGCAGCACGCGCTCGGTCACCTGCCCGGCGCTGCGCAGCTCGTTGGCCACACGCACGATGCCGGCCGGCGAGGCGGAAACGGACAGCGCCGCGATGATGAGGCGCAGGTCCACGGTGAGATCGAACCAGGCGCTGGCCCAGTAGATCGCGCCGAAGGTGACGGCCGACTCCACCACGCCGAGCAGCAGCACCCAGGGGTTGTGGCGGAACCAGCGCAGGTTGATGCGGTAGCCGAGTTCAAACAGCACCAGCGAGAGCGCGACATTGGCCAGAAACGGCAGGCCCGGCACGTCGTTGGTCAGACCCGGCAGGTTGACGAGGCCACCCAGGAGGCCCACGGCAACGTAACTCGAGACGCGCGGCAGATGCCAGGCTTCATAGACGCGCTCGCCGACAAACCAGGCCAGCAGCAGCATCAGAGGCCAGGCGATCGACTGCAGCAGGAAGTTGTAATCAGTGACCATGGGCGGGACTCCTGGTTGGTGGCCTGGGGGCGGTGCCACGGTGGTGCGTGGCGCACCGGCGACCCTGCTGGCAACCCGGCGTCAGCGAAGCGCTGCATCGAAGACCGGGACTCGAATCGGAAACCGCGGCTCGGCGTACCGGCCGCGGGGGATGGTCAGACCGCGAAGCGCTGCGCGAGTTCTCGCAGGTGCAGCTCTTCGAGCACCTGCTCCAGGCGGAGTCGGGCCCGTTCACGAGCACCTGCGCGGTCCGGGTGCATTCTACGGGCCAGGATCAACTCGTTTTTCATCGAATGTTCCCAGCCCACCAGTTCGGTCACCGTGACGGTGTAACCATGTGCTTCGAGTTGCAGGCAGCGCAGCACGTTGGTGATCTGGCTGCCGAATTCGCGCGTATGCAGCGGGTGACGCCACAGCTCGGCCAGTGGCGTGCGTGAGAGGCTTAGCGCCTTGTGCTGGCGCATCACACCGGCCACCTCCGCCTGGCAGCAGGGCACCAGCACCATGTGGCTGGCTTGTTTCGCCAGGCCAAAGCGAATGGCGTCGTCGGTGGCGGTGTCGCAGGCGTGCAGCGCGGTCACCACGTCGATGCGCTCGGGCAGATCGGGGTGGGAAAGCGATTCCTGCACGGTCGCCGCGAGAAAATCCATGCGCGCGAAACCGAGCTTTTCGGCCAGCGCGCGCGACTTGTCGACCAGCTCGGTGCGCGTTTCCACGCCGGTCACTCGCCCGGCGGTCTTGTCCTTGAAGAACAGGTCGTACAGGATGAAGCCCAGGTAGGACTTGCCCGCGCCGTGGTCGGCCAGTGTGACGTCTCCGCGCGCGGCCAGTACCTCGGCCAGCAGCGGCTCGATGAACTGCACCAGGTGGTAGACCTGCTTGAGCTTGCGCCGCGTGTCCTGGTTGAGCTTGCCCTCGCGCGTGAGGATGTGCAGCTCCTGCAGCAGGGCGATGGACTGGCCCGGCCGCAGTTCGGGCAGTTGCTGCTGCAGCGTGGGCGCGGCTCGTGCGGAGGCCTTGTGTTTCGACATGCGCCGATCATAGAGAGGTGCGGGTCGCCCAGCGGCGACAATCGTGCATGACCTCAGAGCACGACAGCAGCCACCCCTACAGCGCACTCACCCCCGACGTGGTGCAGGACGCGCTGGCCCACATCGGCCTGTGGGGCGACGGGCGCATGAGCGCGCTCAACAGCTTCGAGAACCGTGTCTACCAGATCCACCTGGAGTCGCCGCTCGACGGGGTGGACCAGGTGGTGGCGAAGTTCTACCGGCCCGGGCGCTGGAGCGATGCGCAGATCGGGGAAGAGCATGCCTTCGCCGAGGAGCTGGTGGCGGCCGAAATCCCCGCGGTGCCGCCACTGCGCGTGCAGGGCCAGACGCTGCACCACTTCAATGGCTTCGCCTTTTCCGTAAGCCCGCGCCGCGGTGGCCGCCGGCCCGAGCTCGAGGACTTCGAGGTGCTTGAATGGACGGGTCGTTTCCTGGCCCGCATCCACAGCGTGGGCGCGGCGCGGCCGTTTGTCGAACGCCCCGCGCTGGACGCCGCGAGCTTCGCGCACGAGCCGCGCGACTGGCTGATGGAACATGGCGCGATCGCCAAGGAGGTGCGCACCGCCTGGGCCGCCGCGCTCGAAGAAGCGCTGGCGCTGATCGAGGTGCACGCGGTGCTCAAGCCGGATGCGGCAGTGGACGAGGACGGCATCCGGCGCATCCGCCTGCACGGCGACTGCCACCCGGGCAACATCCTCTGGACACCCGAAGGCCAGCCCGGCGCCGGCCCGCACTTCGTGGACCTGGACGACGCGCGCACCGGGCCGGCCGTGCAGGACCTGTGGATGCTGCTCAGTGGAGACCGCCGCCAGCAGACGCAGCAACTCGGCGCGCTGATTGACGGCTACGAGCAGTTCCGACCGTTCGACCGGCGCGAGCTCGCGCTGATCGAGCCGTTGCGCACGTTGCGCCTGATCCACTACAGCGCCTGGATCGCGCGCCGCTGGGACGACCCGGCCTTCCCGATCAACTTTCCCTGGTTCGGCAGCCGCGACTACTGGCAGGGCCAGGTGGACATGCTGGTCGAGCAGATCGAGGAGATGCAGGGCGAGCCGCTGATGGCCTGAGCCGAGCAGGGCCGCGCCACCCGCGCCCGAGCGCCACCGTCACTGCGTCAGTACAGCGCTCAGATACAGCTCGCTGGCCAGTCGCGTCATGGGCCCGGGCTTGCCGTCCCCGATAGCGCGGCCATCGATCCGGGTGACGGGGGTGACACCGCCCAGGGTGCCGGTGACGAACGCCTCGTCGGCCGAGTACACCTGGGCCAGCGTGTAGTCGCATTCGCTTGCGGGACGTCCATCGGCGCGCCAGACATCGAGCACCTTCTTCTGCGTGATGCCTTTGAAGCTGTAGGCCCCGGTGGATGTCCACAGCTCCCCTTTGCGCACGATGAAGAAGTTGGTGGAATTGCAGCTGGCCACGAAGCCTCGCGGGTCGAGCATGAGCGCCTCGTCGGCCCCCATGTGGATGGCCTGCATCAGGGCCTGGATCAGGTTCAGGCGGCTGTGTGAATTGAGGCGCAGGTCAAACACGTCCGGGCTGCTGGTGCGGAACGTGGATGTCAGCAGGGAAAGGCCCCTGGCCTGCACCTCGGGTTTGGGTGTCTTGAATTCGGCCACGATGACCACTGTCGCTCCGCCCACGACAAAGCGCGGATCCTGGTTGGGCGTTTTCTTGACGCCGCGCGTGATCATCAGGCGCAGGTGCGCGCCATCGTGCATGTCGTTGCGCTCGAGCGTGGCGTACATGGCCTCGGCCACCTGCTCGCGCGTCATGCCGATGTTCAGCGCAATGGACGCGGCCCCTTCGAACAGGCGGTCCAGGTGCGCCTCCAGGCTGATGAGCTTGCCCTTGACCAGCCGCAGGCCCTCCCAGATGCCGTCACCGAGGACGAAGCCGCTGTCGAACACGGACACCCGGGCTTCGTGCCGGGGGACGAACGCGCCGTTGACGTAGATCAGCACGTTCTCGTTGCGAGGATCCGGCAAATAGCCCTGCGCGCTTTCGGTGGTGGAGTGGGGAGTGGCAGACATGCGGGTTTCTTTCAAGTCTTCAGAAGCTGAATTCGTTGTGGCGCGCGAGGAAATCCTGGGTGCGTTTCTCGCGCGGGTGTTTGAGCACTTCGTCGGGCGTGCCCGATTCGTGGATGACGCCATCGGCGATGAACAGGACGCGGTTGGCGAAGTGGTATGCGAAGCCAATCTCGTGGGTCACCAGCAACATGGTGCGCCCCTCCTGCGCAAGGGCCCGGATCACCCGCAGCACCTCGCCGACCAGTTCCGGATCCAGCGCGGACGTGGGCTCATCGAACAGCAGCAGCTCGGGCTCCATGGCCAGGGCGCGTGCAATGGCCACGCGCTGCTTCTGCCCACCAGAGAGGCGCGCCGGGTATTCGTCGGCTTTCTCCGCCAGGCCGACGCGCGCCAGCTGGCTGCGCGCCTTCTCCAGCGCTGCCTCGCGTGGCATGCGCTGCACCGTGCGCAGGCCTTCGGCCACGTTGCCCAGCACCGTCATGTGAGGAAACAGGTTGAACTGCTGGAACACCATGCCCGCACGCTGGCGCACACGGGTGAGTTCGGCCTCGGTGTAGCGGCGCTGCGTCCCATCGTGGCGCTGCGGCAGGGCCGACCCTATGGCCTGCCCGGCCAGCTCGATCGTGCCGGCACTGGGCATTTCCATGAAGTTGATGCAGCGCAGCAGCGTGCTCTTGCCCGATCCCGACGCGCCCAGCACCGCGATGCGGTCGCCGGGATGCACGTCGAGATCGATGCCTTTGAGCACCTCGTTGGTGCCGAACTGCTTGCGCAAGCCGCGGATGCGAAGCAACGTTGGGGGGGATGTGGAAGTCATGGGCAGGCCCGTGGGTTTTCAGTCTGATCGCCGCAACCTGCGCTCCAGCGCGTAGGTGGCCTGCACCAGCGGGAACAGGAAGGCGAAGAAGGCCAGCGCGATCACGGTATAGACCTCGATCGGGTTGTAATTCAGAGAGGCGATCAGCTTGCCCTGCTGCAACATCTCGGCATAGGACACGGCCGAGGCCAGCGTCGACATCTTGAAGATCTCGATGCCGCGGTTGGTCATGGCCGGCAGCATGCGCTTGAGCGCCTGCGGCAGAATCACCCGGCGCATGGCCTGCGCCGTGCTCATGCCCAGTGCGCGCGCACCCTCCCACTGACCGCGTTCGATGGACTGGATGCCGCCGCGGTAGATTTCCGCCGAAAAGGCGGCGGAGTTCAGCGAAATGCCCAGCGCGGCGGCCATCAGCGACGAGACCTCGAACGGCACCAGCATCGGCAGGGCGAAGTAGAACCAGAGGATCTGCACCAGCACCGGCGTGTTGCGAAAGAACTCCACGAACAGGCTGGCGGGCAGATAGAACAGTTTGCGCGTGGAGTATCGGGCCAGGCCGACCACCAGACCCAGGCTCAGACCACACACAAGGCAGATCACGAAGATTCGCAACGTGCCCACCGCCCCGACCAGCAACGCATCCGTGTTGGCGAAAACCGAAGCGAAATCCCAGGCGTAGTCCATGGCAGGCCTCAATGCACGGTGGTTTCGCCACTGACTGCCAGCCGGCGTTCAAGCCGATGGGCCAGCACACTGACGCAGAAGATGAAGATGAAGTAGATCAGCGCCGTGACGGTGAACACCTCCAGCGGGCGGAACGTCTTCTGAGCCAGTTCATTGGCCTGGAACAGCAGATCGGCGTACGAGACCGTGGCCACCAGGGTGGTGGTCTTCATGAGCTCGATGGCGCGCTCCATGAACGCAGGGATCATTCGCTTGACGGCCTGGGGCAGGATGACCCGGCGCATGACCTGTGATTCGGACATGCCGATCGCTCGCGCTCCCTCCCATTGCCCGCGCTCGATGGAAACGATGCCGCCGCGAAACACTTCGGCGAAGAACGCGGCGGACTGGATGGAGAAGGTCAGCGTGGCCGCCAGGTAGGGTGTCATCTCGACCTGGATGAGGATGGGCAGCGCGAAGAAGAACCAGAACAGCTGCACCAGCGGGGGCGTCGTGCGGAAGAACTCGATCACGAAACCCGCGGGCCATGCCAGCAGCCGGCGGCTGGACAGCCGCAACAGGGCCAGCGCCAAACCCAGCGGGATGCCGAAGGCCAACGCGCTGCCCGTCACCTTCAGCGTGTTGGCCAGGCCCTGCGCCAGCATGCCCGCGTTGAGGAACACGGGGGAGAAGTCCCATTCGTACATGCCGTGCCTTGCGCGGGGGGGTGAAGACGGAGCGCCCGGGTGCCCGCAGGCTCAGAGCCTCAGAGCATTTCCTTCATGACCGGCGGCGATGCCTTCGGGTCCAGGCCAAAGCCGACCAGGAACTCCTCGTACCACTTCTGCGTCTGGCCGCTCTTGTAGTGAGCGGCGAGGGCCTCGTCCACGAAGTTCAGGAAGTCCTTGTTGTCCTCGCGGCGCACGGCTGCGCTGGAAGGTTGCGACTGCGCCGGCGTGGGCACCACGATCTTGCCGCGACCCAGGCGCTGGCGCGCGGCCAGCAGGGGCGGATGGAACAGGCAGACCGCGTCGGCCCGGCCCGCCTGGAACGCGGCAATGGCTTCGGAGTTGCCGGGAAAGCGCTGAATCGTCGCCTTGCCCACGTTTTCCGTGAGAAAGCGGTCCATGCTGCTGGCCTGCGGCACGGCGATGCGCACGCTGGCCTGGTTCAGGTCTTCCCACCGGGTGACAGCGAGATCATCGCGGGCGAGAACGGCCATGGAATAGAAGAGCAATGGCGCCTTGGGAAAGTCCACCGCCTGTGCGCGCTCCGGGGTCGCGTCCAGCATGTACATGATGTCGATCTTGTTGCTTTGCAGAGCGGCAATGGCGGTGCCCCATGTGACTTCGACGGCTTCGAATTTCACCCCCAGCGCGCTGGCCATGGACTTGCCCATGGACACACCCAGGCCGCTCGACCACTCGCCCGTTCGGGGATCTTTCGAGTACCAGGGCGGCGCCTGGGTCACGCCAACGCGCAGCACGCCGCGCTGTTTGATGGCACCCAGGGCGCTGGCGCCCTGGGCCAGCGCGTGGGGCGCCCACATCAGACCAAGACCAGCGGCGGCCATGCCCGCAAGTGTGTGGCGGCGGTTCATCGTCATGTCAGTTCTCCTTCGAGAGCGGTTGGGGAGGCGAAAGAAAGTTTTCGGTCTGGGTCGCACCACGTTTCATGTGGTCCGCGATCTCGGCCAGCATGGCCGACAGGTCGTTGCCCAGGGCGGCGACCATGTAGCTGTCGTGGCCGTCCCGGCGGGGGCCGCGCATGGCATTGGCCCGGTGGTGTGCCGCCCAGTACAGCTGCAGGCGGCCGCGCAGGCTGCGCCAGCTGATCTGCAGCAACCGGTGACCGGAGATTTCGTAGACCAGGCCATGAAAGTCGAGCTCGGCCAGGATGCTTGCTTCGTCGTCGCCCTGGTCGATCTTCTCGGTGAGCACGGCATGGCGCCTGCGCAGTTCCGAGCGGAAGTAGTCGTCCCGCCGGTTCCAGGCCTGCTCGAAGGCGAAACGCTCCAGCGTCACGCGCATGGAATAGATCTCGCGCACATCCTCCACGGACAGCGAAATGACATGCGTGCCGGTGTAGGGGATGGAGACGATCAGGCCCTCCTCGATGAGCTGGCGCATAGCCTCGCGCAGTGGGCCCCGGCTCACATCGAACTGGGCCGCGAGCGCGGTTTCCACCAGCGGCGTGCCCGGCGCGATGCGCCCGCCCAGGATTGCAGAACGCAGGCTCTCCGCGATGTGTTGCCTGAAGGTGTGCTTGGGCAGCCTGCCCACCCGGAACGCGTCGGCGGCAGGCTCGGATGAAGTGGTTGGGACGGTTGACACTTTGAGTGCTGATGATCGATTGTCAACAATGTAGGCGCAAATCTGCGCAGGCGCAAGCCGGTGAAAACCCGGGGCGCAGACCTTTGCCCGATGCCGGCCTGCATCGGGTGCGGCCGGGCCGACCTCAGACCGCGTCCATCACCGCCCGAAGGAACTGCCGCGTGCGCTCGCTCTGCGGGTTCTCGAAGAAGGCCTGTGCCGGACCCTGCTCGGCGATGCGGCCCTGGTCGAAGAAGCAGACGCGGTCGGCGAACTCCCGCGCGAAGCCCATCTGGTGGGTGACCATCAGCATGGTCAGGTCGTGCGCCTGACCGAGCTCCCGAATGACGTTGAGCACCTCGCCGCACAGTTCGGGGTCCAGCGCGGAAGTGACCTCGTCGAACAGCATCACCCGGGGCCGCATGGCCAGCGCGCGCGCAATCGCCACGCGCTGCTGCTGTCCGCCCGAGAGCTGCGCCGGGTAGTGGTCGAGCTTGTCGCCCAGGCCGACCATGCGCAGCAACTCGCCGGCGCGCTCGCGGGCTTCGTCCGCGCCCAGGCCGAGCACCGTCATGGGGGCCTGCATGCAGTTCTTCAGCGCCGACATGTGCGGAAACAGGTTGAACTGCTGGAACACCATGCCGACCTGGGCGCGCATGCGCCGCAGGTGGGCCGCGTCAGCGGGCACGAGCACCTGCCCGCGCCGCATGTGCGTCAGCGGCTCGCCGTTGACCTCGATCACGCCACCGTCAATGGTCTCCAGCGTCATCAGCATGCGCAGCACTGTGGTCTTGCCCGAACCCGAGGGGCCGATGATCGCGACCTTCTCGTTGGCGGCAATGTCCAGGTCGAGCCGATCAAGCACGGTCAACGGTCCGTAGCGCTTGGTGACTTCAGCAAACCGCACCATGGGCGTGCCATCGGCGCACGGGCTGTCGGTGGGCCCGTGGGCAAGGTCTGGTGGGGAGTTCATGTGCGCGTCTTCCTGCGTCGGTTGAGGTGTTGTTCGAGCTGCCGGATCAGGGCCGCGGAGACCAGGCTGAAGACCAGGAAGAACAACCCCACCAGGGTGATGGGCTCCGTGTACTGGAAGCTCTCGGAGCCCAGGATCTTGGCGGTCTGCATCAGCTCCAGCACCGCGATGACCGACAGCAGCGGCGTCTCCTTGAACAGCGCGACCAGGTAGTTGCCCAGCGCGGGCACCACGGGTGGAATCGCCTGGGGCAGGATGACGTCCTTGAAGGTGGTCCAGGGCGACAGGTTCAGCGCGACAGACGCCTCCCACTGACCCTTGGGCACGTTCTCCAGCCCAGCGCGGTAGACCTCGGAGCAGTAGGCGCCGTAGTGCAGGCCCAGGGCCAGCACGCCGGTAAGCATCGCGTCCATCGCAAGGCCGAATTCCGGCATCACGTAGTACAGGAAGAAGATCTGGATCAGCAAGGGCGTCGAGCGGATGAATTCGACCACGCCGCCCACCGCCAGCCGCAACCACGCAGGCCCCGCCATGCGGCCGATGGCCAGTGCCATGCCCACCACCAGGGCCAGCCCGAAGCCCATCACGGTGGCCTTGATGGTGACCAGCGAGGCCTCAGCCAGGATCGGCATCACCTCCCAGGCGTAGCCCCAGTCCCAGATGGCGTCCATCAGGCCACCCTCCCGCGCCGCAGGCCACGCGTGGCGCGCTTCTCCAGCGCGCGCACGCCCAGCGTGATCAGCACCGAGAGCACCAGGTACATCAGCAGCACGAGCGAGAACACCTCGAAGGTGCGCAAGGTGTTCTGGTTGATCTGCTGCGCCTTGAAGGTCAGGTCCGACAAGGTGATGAGCGAGACCAGCGACGTGGCCTTGAGCAGCTCAATCAGCAGGTTGCCCCAGGGCGGGATCATGGCCACGAAGGCCTGGGGCAGGATGACATGCCGCAAGGCCTCGCCGCGGCTGAAGTTCAGCGCGGTGCAGGCCTCCCACTGGCCACGCGGCATGGCCTGGATGGCGCCACGCACCACCTCGGCCCCGTAGGCTCCGACGTTGAGCCCGAGCGCGACGATGCCCACCGTCATCGGCCCCAGCGTGATGCCGAAATGCGGCAACACGAAAAACAGCCAGAAAAGCTGCACCAGCGCCGAGGTGCCACGAAAGGTCTCGATGTAGGCCACCGCGAGCCAGCGCAGCGGTGCCGGCCCGAACAGCTTGGCCAGGCCGGCCAGCACGGCCATGACGGTGGCCAGCAGAGCACCGCCCAGCGCCACCGTCACGGTGACCTGGGCGCCTCGCAGCAGCTCGGGCAGGAACTCGCGAAACCCCGCGAAACTCGCAACCACCAGACCCGCCACGAAGCTGACGAGCACGGTGGCCACCCACACGGGCGAGGCACGCGGAATGGAAGTCACGGCGCGACCTTGCCGGGCGCGCTCATTCACTCACCCGCGCAATGCTGGGCGGCGGTCTTCTCGGGCAGGTTCGACTTGTCGAAGCCGAATTCGGCGGTCATGGCCAGGTGTTCCGGGGTACCGATGAACTTCGCCAGCTCGGCATTGACCGCGTCGCGCAGGCTGGTGTCCTCCGGGCGGAAACCAAAAGAGCCTTCGCCCTTGTAGATCTTGCCGCCGTGGGTGAAGGTGAAGGGCTGGGCACGCTCCAGACCATCGTCCTTGCCGGCGAGGTCTTTCGCCGTGAGCGAGGTGAAGGCAGCGGCCGACGCCCGGCCCGCCTTGACGGCGGCCACTGCGGCAGCGAAATCGGGCACCACCATCTGCTGCTCGCGCTTCATGCCGGCCAGCTTGCCATGTTCGATTTCCGCCGTGCCGGCCACGAAGGCAATGTTCTTTCCCTTGGAGACCGCATCGGCGTAGTTGCTCACGCCATCCGGATTGCCGGCCTTGACGACCAGCGCCTCGCCCACGCCGTAGGTGGGCTCGGCGAACACGATCTGTTCGCAGCGCTTGGGCGTGATGTACATGGAGGCCACGATGGCGTCGAAGCGCCCGGCCTTCAGGCCCGGGATCAGCGCGCCCCACTCCGTCAGCACGCCGTCGACTTCCTTGACACCCAGCTTCTGCATGACGTGCTTGAACACTGTGGGCGATTCGCCCGTGAGCTGGCCCGAGGCATTGGCGTACGAGTAGGGAGCTTCGTTGGCGAAGCCGACGCGGATGAAACCCTGCTCGCGGATCTTCTCCAGCGTGGTCTGCGCGCTGGCGAGGCCGCTGGTGGCCAGCACGGCAGCGCCGAGCAGACCCAGGAGGGTTCGACGAAGTGGGGGCTGTGGTTGCATGATGGGCTCTCCTTGAATCGAAGATTCAGCGTGGTGCAACGGGCGTGAAGTCCCGCCGCTCCGCGATGAAGTTGGGGCGCGGCGCCAGGCCGCAGAAGGGATCGACCGGCGTGTTGTGCACGCTGTTGTAGACCACGAACACGTTGCTGCGCGGCAGCGGCGTGATGTTGGAACTCGAACCATGCATCACGTTGCAGTCAAAGAAGGTGACCGATCCGGCCAGACCGGTGGGCGCAGTGATGCCGAAGTCCTGCACTAGGCGCGTGAGGCAGCCGTCGTCGGGAACACCGACCTCCTGCTGTTTGAGCGAGTGCCTGTAGTGGTCCTCGGGCGTGGCGCCCACGCAAGTCACGTAGCGCTGGTGCGAACCGGGAACGATCATCAGCGGCCCGTTGTACGGCGTGTTGGCGGTCAGCGCGATGGAGCAACTCAGCAAGCGCATCGCGGGCACACCGTCCTCGACGTGCCAGGTCTCGAAGTCCGAATGCCAGTAGAACTCCTTGCCGCGAAATCCGCCCTTGTAGTTGATGCGCGACTGGTGGATGTAGACGTCGCTGCCCAGCAGCTGCCGGGCAATGGCCACCAGCTTGGGGTGCTCGCACAAGGCCTTCAACACCTCGCTGCTGCGGTGCACCGCGAACAGCGAGCGCAGTTCGCGGCTGCCGGGTTCGACCACAGCCTCGTCAGTCTTCTTGAGGGCCTCGTCGCCGCGCAGTCGCTGCAACTCGGCCAGGCAGGCCTGCACTTCGTCGGGCGCGAGCAACTGGTCGAAGTTCAGGTAGCCGTTGTCCTCGTAGAACAGCAACTGGCTGTTGCTGAGCGAGCCCTGCTCGGGCGTGCCCCACACCACCGGGTCGAGCCGGTCCTTCATCTGTCCCTGCGTGCCGAAGCGCGAGGGGTAACGGTCGTCGTCGCGCGGCTTCGAAAGAACCGGTTGTGCCGCGCCCATGGCGGTCATGCTCATCATGTCGGGACCTCCTGTCAGTCGGCCAGCGCGTACGCGCCGGTGGCGTCGTGCACCTCGCGGCCCGTCAGCGGTGGGTTGAAAACGCACACCATGCGCATGTGCGTGCCCTTGTTCGCGCGCAGTACATGGTGGTCGTGCTTGTTGAGCGCATAGAGCGTGCCCACCCGGATCGGGTGCGTCTCGCCCGTGGCCAGATCGGTGATCTCGCCGGCGCCTTCGATGCAGTACACGGTCTCCAGGTGGTTCCGGTATTGCATTTCCAGCACAGCGCCCGGCTTGATGATGGTGTCGTTGACCGAGTAGCCCATGCCCGCGTCCTTGTAGATCAGACGGCGGCTGGTCCAGCCCTCGGTGTCCACGTCGGCGGAGGTATTGAGGACATCGTCGAGGTGTTTCACGATCATGAAATGGCTCCTTGTTTTCAGTAAGCGGATGGTTGTCGAGAGACGCGGGCGGAAATCAGGCAACCTCGGCCAGGGTGCGCGCCTCTTCGTCGGTAGCGCCATCGGTTCCGTCGAGCACAGCCGACAGGCTGGCCTCGATCACGTCGAGTCCGTGCTTCAGTTCGTCTTCGCTGATGGTCAGGCTTGGCAGGATCTTGAGCACCTGGTCGTCGATGCCGGCGGTTTCGATAATCAGGCCACGCGCGAAGCAGGCCTGCGAGACGCGCGTGGCCAGCGCTGTGTCATTGAATTCAATGCCCCAGATCAGGCCGCGTCCGCGCACGCGGGCATCGGGTACGAGCTTTTTCGCCATCTTCTCCAGCCGGCGCTGCACTGTCTGGCCTTTCCTGACCACGGCCTGCTGCAGGCGCTCGTCTTCCCAGAACGTCAATGCCGCCGTGGCGGTCACGAACGCCGGGCAATGGCCACGGAAGGTGCCGTTGTGTTCACCTGGCGCCCATTGATCGAGTTCGGGTTTGATCAGCACCAGCGCCAGCGGCAGACCGTACCCCGAGAGCGACTTGGACAGCGTGACGATGTCGGGCACGATGCCGGCCTCCTCGAAACTGAAGAACGCGCCGGTTCGACCGCACCCGACCTGGATGTCGTCCACGATGAGCACGATGCCGTGCTCGGACGTGATGCGGCGCAGGCGCTGCAACCACTCGACGCTCGCCACATTGACACCGCCTTCGGCCTGCACCGTCTCCACGATCACTGCGGCCGGCTTGTCCATGCCACTGCCGCTGTCGTGCAGCATCGCCTCGAAATAGGTCAGCGTGTCGACGTCCTGGCCCAGATAGCCGTCAAACGGCACCGAGGCGCTGTGGCCCAGCGGCACGCCGGCACCCGCGCGCTTGAAACTGTTGCCGGTCACGGCCAGCGCCCCCAGCGTCATGCCGTGGAACGCATTGGTGAAGCCCACCACCTGTTCGCGGCCCGTCACCTTGCGGGCCAGCTTCAGCGCCGCTTCCACCGCGTTGGTGCCGGTGGGTCCCGGGAACTGGAACTTGTAGTGCAGGCCCCGTGGCTGCAGGATCACCTCGTTGAAGCGCTCGATGAAACGCTGCTTGGCCTGGCTGTACATGTCCAGCGTGTGGGTGATGCCGTCGCGCATCAGATAGCCCAGCAACGCCTGCTTGATCTTGTCCGGGTTGTGGCCGTAGTTGAGAACGCCTGCGCCGGCAAAGAAGTCCAGGTACCGCTCCCCGGCAATGTCGGTCATCCATGCACCTTTGGCACTGCTGAAAACGGCCGGGAAGCTGCGGCAATAGCCTCGCACTTCGGATTCAAATTGTTCAAACGTGTTCATGTGTTTTCCTTCGGGGTTGGATTGCGCGAGGTTGGACGAGAGATCGCTCGCCGATTCACGCAAGAATGAGCGCCAGCGGACGCCCTGAGTCATGCACGCGGCGAAACACCGCGCCGGATGGGACCAATCCGGAACTGCGGCTCGGAAGGGTGCTCATGCGGGAACATGTCGACCGTGAATCGGGATGTCTCTTCACAGGCGACACCGTGCGCGCGCGCGAACCGCCGGAACAGCGATTGCGACGCGGGGTTGTCATCCGCCACGGTGGCGGTCACGAACGCGCAGGCCGAAAAGGCGGGCAGTTCAAACCAGTGATCCAGCAGTTGCGGCCCCAGGCCCAGGCCCTGGTACTCGGGCAGCAGCCCGATTTGCCACACAAAGGCCGCACGCGGATCGGTGGGTGGCCGGTAACCGATCACCATGCCGACCACCTGCCCTTCGTGCTCGGCCACCAGACAGGTGTCGGCGAAGTCCGAGGCGAACAGCAGGTAGAAGTACGCGGAGTTGACCTCCAGCGTGCCGGTAGCGCGCGCCAGGCGCCACAGGTGGGCACCGTCGTGAGGCTGCGCTGCGCGAAAGTGAAGGGCGATGGCGGATGCTGTCGGGTTCTCGACGGACGTACTGGTCATGCACTGGGTTGTCTTGGTGACACGCTCCGTGCGCACTTCGCACTTGAACGTGCCACACCGCGTCAACGCCACAAGGGCGGGCACCGCGGCTGGCCGGCCCGTGCAAGCACGGGCCTACAAAAAAACTCAAGCGACCATCTGGCCGTTGAACGATCATCGGCTTCGCTGAAGGGATGAAGCGCACGCGCCACATCGGGAAGCCAACGGAACGAGAGCTCAGTGCCTCGTCCTTTTTTAGGTTAACCCGATATGCCGTTCATTGCAACCCGATGTTTCAGAATCCGGGATATGAGGCAGCGCGCGCACTGGATGGCGGCGCGTCGTGAATACCGTATTGGACCCATGCGCATGCCTCGAATCGGCATGCCCGTTGCGCGCGTTCAGAGTCTGAGCAGGGCCAGCACCATCGACGGCAACCCATTGGCCTGTGCCACGATGGCCGTGCTGGATTGCTGGATGATTTGTGCCCTCGTCATCTCGGTGGTCTCGATAGCGAAGTTGGCGTCCTGCAAGCGGCCGCGCGCGGCGGACGCACTCTGTGTCTGCTCCTGCAGACCATCGACGATGCGTTCGAACCGGTTGAGTTGGGCCGCCGCGTTGCCGCGTTCGGCTGTGATGTGATCGAGCGCGCGGTCGACCTGGCGGATGACACGGGCGGCTTCGTTGACCACGTCGTGATCGTCCAGCCCGAGGGCCGAGAGATTGACCGCACCCAGACCGACGGCAACCGTGTCGCCCATGTTGGCGCCCACCTGGAAAATCAGCGAGTTCTGGGCCGACGCGGCGACTGCCACCTGCTCGAAACTCTCGGCGAACCCCGAGAGCACGTCGGTGCTGCCAGCGGTCGCGCCGTTGGACACCACGCTTGTGGCGGTCCTGATGGCGCCGCCATCCGCGTCCAGGCCACCAATGGCGCCCGTGTCGGCGTTGCCAAGATCCAGGGTCGCAACGTAAGCGGCACCGTTGACCGCGAAGTCCGAGAGGAAGTCGGCGTTGCTGGCATAGAGCCCGTTGGTGGCGTTGGCAAACGCGTCGTCCAGTGTGGCCGCAGGGTTCTGGCTCATGTACTGCATCAAATCCTTGAGCCCCGTTCCACCGGCCTGCTTGAGTTGTTCGTGCAGGTAACGCGTGGCCGCGTAACCGCCCGAGTAGTCCAGGCTCGACCCGGAAAAGCCATCGCCCACCGCGGCAACCACGGCGGCGCGCCCCGCGGCGCCACCTCCTGCGGCAGCGATGTCACTCGCCAGGCGCTCGTCCGCGCCGTGAATGAATTCCGCAGCGCCTTCCAGAAGCCAGGTGGCGTTGGGGTTGTTCGCGAGGTTGCCGAAGTTGGTCGAACGCGCCATGACCGCATGCACCATTTCGTGGGCGATGATGCGATCGTTGAAGAACGGTCCTGAGCCACCATTGGGCAGGTTCGCTGGCGTGAAGTCGGCCATGTCGATCTGCATCCGAAGATTGGTGCCATAGCCCGAGCCACCGACAGACGACACCACCCTGGCTGCGGTACCGCCTGCGCCGTCGGTGAACGTGGTCAGTTCGATGCTGATGGCCGCGCCGTCGCCACTGATGCCGAAAAGGTCGCGGATCATGCGCTCGCTGTTCTCCAGCCAGCCACCTGCGCCCTGCAGACCATCGAGCACAGCCAGTTGGGCCGCATCACCCACGACACTGTCGCGGCTCTGGTTGAACAACTGCTTGCCGTTGAAGCTCGCGCTGCCCGCCGTACGTTCGATCTCCAGCGCCAGCTGCGAGACCTCGCCCTGCAAGGCTGCCCGGTCAGTCGCGGAATAGCTGCCATTGACGGCCTGCACCGCCAGTTCGCGGATGCGCTGCAGATTCGAAGTGATGCTGCTCAGCGCACCCTCCGCCGTCTGCAACAGGGAAATGGAGTCGTTGGTGTTGCGGCTGGCCTGCTGACTGCCACGAACCAGGCTGGTCATCCGCTCGGAAATGGCCAGGCCGGCGGCATCGTCCCTGGCCGAGTTGATCCGCAGGCCCGATGACAGGCGCCGCATCGTCGTCTCCAGCGAAGCCGCCGCCTTCGACGCGTGGCGCTGCGCCGCGATCGAGATGGTGTTCGTGTTGACGCTGATGGACACTGGCCCCTCCAAGGGTGGTCGCATCGATCCGGGGCTCGGGAATTGCCCTGCCCATGCTGCCGACGCTTGCAACCTTATCGACGAACGCAAGGACGACTTGAATGACGCCCCGGGGCCGCCGCCCGGCGGCGCTCCACACGGTCAGGCGGCGTGTGGAAGCCGCGTCGCGTTGACACCTTCGGATGGCGGCGGGCTGGCAGCAAGTTCGATGTGCACATGCGCCACGCTGGCGATGGGAAACGGGCATTCGTCCGCCCACAACTCGGGATGCCGTCCCAGATCAGGCACACAACTGTGGAACAACAAGCCCTCGCGAGAACCGCGAAGCACTCCGTAGATCATGTAGGTGAACATGGACTTCTCCCCACTGGCGTTGGGCCTTGCGAGACAGTTGCCGCTGCTGGCCGTGCCGGGCATTGCGCTCCGATCCGACCAATCCGCGAAGGCCTTCGTCCCAAGACTGGAGTCCATGCTGCCACACCTGTTTGACCGCAGGAATGCAGTTGCGTGAAGGTATCGGGTACTGCGTGAGATTGTTCTCGCCCAGCCCGCGCTCACTCCACCGTGACGCTCTTGGCCAGGTTGCGCGGCTTGTCGACATCGGTTCCCTTGGCCAGCGCCGTGTGGTACGCGAGCATCTGCAGCGGAACCACATGCAGCAGCGGGCTCAGCACGCCGTAGTGTTCGGGCATGCGGATGACGTGAACGCCTTCGCTGTTGGTGATCCGGGTGTCTGCGTCGGCGAGCACGTACAGCACGCCGCCCCGCGCGCGTACTTCCTGCATGTTGCTCTTGAGCTTTTCCAGCAGCGTGTCGTTGGGCGCCACCGTGACCACCGGCATGGCCGCCGTCACCAGGGCGAGCGGGCCGTGCTTGAGTTCGCCGGCCGGGTAGGCCTCGGCGTGGATGTAGCTGATTTCCTTGAGCTTGAGCGCGCCTTCCAGCGCAATCGGGTAGTGCAGGCCGCGGCCGAGAAAGAGCGCGTTGTCCATGCGCGCGAAGTCCTCCGCCCAGCTGATCACCTGTGGCTCCAGCGCCAGCACGGCCTGCAGGGCTACCGGCAGGTGGCGCATGGCCTTGAGGTGGCCTTCTTCGGCTTCCTCGCTGAGGTGACCACGCACCTGCGCCAGCGCCAGTGTGAGCAGAAACAGGCCCGCCAGTTGCGTCGTAAAGGCCTTGGTGGAGGCCACGCCGATCTCGACACCTGCGCGGGTGACGTACGCAAACTCGCATTCGCGCACCATGGCTGACGTCGCCACGTTGCACACGGTGAGCGTGTGCTTCATGCCCAGGCTCTGCGCGTGGCGCAGCGCGGCCAGCGTGTCGGCCGTCTCGCCGCTCTGGGTGATGGTCACCACCAGCGTGCGCGGGTTGGGCACGCTGGTGCGGTAACGGTATTCGCTGGCCACCTCCACCTGGGTAGGCATCTTCGCGATGCTCTCGAGCCAGTACTTGGCCGTGCAGCCGCTGTAGTAGCTGGTGCCGCAGGCCAGGATGAGCACGCTGTCGATCTCCTTGAACACGCTGTAGGCGCCGTCGCCGAACAGCTCGGGCGTGACGCCATTGACGCCTTCGAGCGTGTCGCCGATCGCGCGTGGTTGCTCAAAGATTTCCTTCTGCATGTAGTGACGGTAGGGGCCGAGTTCGGCCGCGCCGCTGTGGGCGAGCACGGTGCGCACGGGGCGCTGTTCGACACCGAGCGCTCGGCCGCCGGCGTCCAGCACCCAGTAGCGCCCGAGCTGCAGATCGACCAGGTCGCCCTCTTCCAGATACACGATCTGGTCGGTAACCCCTGCCAGCGCCATCGCATCGCTGGCCAGAAAGTGTTCACGCGCCCCCTCACCCACGCCCAGCACAAGGGGCGAGCCCGCGCGCGCGCCGACCACGCGGTGCGGCTCGTCCTTGTGGAACACTGCGAGGGCAAAAGCCCCGTGCAGTTGCGCCACCGCCGCCTGCAGTGCGGCAAACACGTCGCCCTCGTACAGGGAGTCGACCAGGTGGGCAATGACCTCGGTATCGGTCTGACTCTCGAACACATAGCCCCGGGCTTGCAGCGCGGCACGCAGTTCGTCATGGTTTTCGATGATGCCGTTGTGCACCAGGGCAACCCGGCCGGCCGCGCCCGATGCGGTGCCCGGGCCATGGCTGAAATGGGGGTGGGCGTTGTGCACCACGGGCGCGCCGTGGGTGGCCCAGCGGGTGTGGGCAATTCCCGTGCCACTGGCAATCGACTCCTGCTGCACCTGTTGCATCAGTTCGGCCACCCGGGCCGTGCTGCGCGCCCGCTTGAGGCCATCGCTGTGCACCGCCACGCCACAGGAATCGTAGCCACGGTACTCCAGCCGCTGCAGGCCCTGGACCAGCACGGGCACGATGTCACGCCCGGAAACTCCTGCCACGATGCCGCACATGCTCCGCTCCTGAAATGTTGAGATGGCGTGATGCTAAACAGGCAGCAACGAAATTAATGGTCAAACATCTGAAAAAACTGGCCAAATATTTCTTTCAGCGAACACAATAATCAAATATTCCATTTCAATGATCAACATGGAACAAATCGACATAGATGAGGCCGACCTGCGGCTGCTGGAGCTGCTGCAGACCGACGCCTCGCGCAGCAATCAGGCGCTTGCCGAGCTGGCGCACCTGTCTCCGCCAACCAGCCTGCGGCGCGTCAAGCGCCTGCGCCAGCTGGGACTGATCGAGCGCGAAGTCGCGATATTGAGCGCGGACCGGCTCGCACCGCTGCAGGGGTACGGCCTGACGGCGCTGGTCGAGGTGACGCTGGAGCGCCAGGGCGCGGAACAGCTTGACGCGTTCGAGGCGCGCGTGGTGCTCGCGCCCGAAGTGCAACAGTGCTACAGGGTGAGCCCGGGGCCGGATTTCATGCTCGTGGTGCATTGCAACGACATGCCGGCCTACCTGGAACTCGCCCGGCAACTGTTCACCAGCGACGCGAACGTGCGCAACATAAAGGCCTTTTTCAGCCTCAAACGGGCCAAGTTCGACCCCCGTCTGCCACTGGGCCGACCGCATGCCGCCGCGCGGAAATGAATACCTTCGCGTGCACATGCGGGATGGTATTGATGCAAACCGCACAAAAGCAGCCCTTGCGTCGGCCACGAACGGTTGACGGGCCTTCCCTCTTGTAACACGCTCCTAAAATGCTCCCAGACAACCGTATCTGTCTGGTTCAAGGAGGTTGTATGGATGTTTTGACGATCACCCTGGCCGCCGTCGCCGCCCTGGTGGTGCTGGCGCTCGGCGTCTGGGTGGTCCGGCGCCTGGCCGGGCGGGCATCGTCGGGCCGGGAAGACCGGTACTCGCCGCACCGGATTCTCACACCGGAGCAGGCGCACATGCTCGACTATCTGCAGGACACATTCCCCGGGCAGGTGGTCCTGCCCAACATGCCGCTCAAGGACATGCTGACGGTGCGCCGGGCCGCCGACCGCAAGCGCGCCGAACAGCGGCTGCAGGAACAGCAGGTGGATTTCGTGGTGTGCGGCCCGGATGGCCGGCCCAGTTTCGCGTTCGACATCGAGCAACACCACCTGAGTGACGCCAAGGCCAAGGCGCACAAGGTCAAGATGAAAAACCGGATCCTCAAGACGGCCGGCGTGCGCTTCGTCTTCCTGAAGAACGGCATCCACCGCATGCCATCGCCGGCCGATTTCCGGGCGCAGCTGAATCTGGCCGAGCTCCCCAAACCCAAGTCCCGGGAAGAAGGACGCGAGAGCGCATTGCAACAGCTGGAGAGCCAGTTCTCCGGCTTCGACCAGCAGCACAGCAGCCACAACACCGGTTTCCGCGAGTCGGAGGTCATGGGCATGAGCGGCCTGATGGATCTCAACGGCCATGGTCGCCGCAACAACCATGGACGCCTCAACGGCGACAGCAGTTTCGGCAACAGTCGCGCCCCGGGAGACAGCCGCTTCGACGGCAGTTCGCTCGACGTGCGCGGGGGGTAACAGAGGACACACCCGGCCGCGCTTCGCGTGACCCCCTCAAGGGGGCGTGTCCTGCGGCCCGGCGGAGCCGGTTCCGCGGACACTCTGGAACAGGCATCCTCGCGCCGAAGATGCGGGCTTCTCAGGTTTTCTTTTTCGTGGGACGCTGCCAGTTGTCCAGCGCCACTTGCTTGCCGCGTGCCACTGCAAGGGCGCCTGGGGCGGTGTTCTTGGTGATGGTGGAGCCCGCGCCCACGGTACCACCCGCGCCAATGGTCACGGGCGCCACCAGCACGCAGTTGCTGCCCACGTGCACATCGGCCTCGATCACGGTGCGGTGCTTGTTGGCACCGTCGTAGTTGGCGGTGATGCTGCCCGCGCCGTAGTTCACCCGTTCGCCCACGGTCGCATCGCCCAGATAGGCCAGGTGGTTGGCCTTGGCACCCGCGGCCAGTGTGCTGTTCTTCACCTCGACAAAGTTGCCGATGTGCACCTGCTCGCCGAGCTGCGCGCCGGGGCGCAGTCGAGCGAATGGCCCGACCAGCGCACCACGACCGATCGACACACCCAGTGCCTCGCCATCGATGTGGGTGAAGGGATGGATCTGCGCGCCGTTGTCGATCGCGGCGTTGGCGATGACACAGTTCGCACCGATGCGCACGCCGTCGCCGAGCTTCACGCGGCCTTCGAATATGCAGTTCACGTCGATTTCCACGTCCTGGCCACAGAGCAGTTCTCCGCGCACGTCCAGCCGTGCCGGGTCGGCCAGGCGCACGCCCTGCTCCATCAACGCATCCGCCTGGCGCTGCTGGTAGGCGCGTTCCAGATCGGCCAGTTGCACCGGGCTGTTCACGCCAGCCACCTCCACCGCGTCGTGCGTGGTGATGGCCCGCACCACCAGCCCCTGCGCCACCGCGTGCCTGACGACATCCGTCAGGTAGTACTCTTGCTGGCTGTTGTCGTTGGTCAAGCTCTTGAGCAAAGGCTTGAGCAGCGCTGCCGGCGCCGCCATGACGCCGCTGTACCACTCGGTGATGCGCCGTTGCGCTTCGTTGGCGTCCTTGTGCTCCACGATGGCATGCACCGACCGGTCGGCGTCCATGGCGCGCACGATCCGGCCATATCCGGTGGCGTCGCCGCCCGTGTCCACGCTCAGCAGCGCGAGGTGCTTCCCGTCGCAGGCCTGCAGCAAGGCCTCCAGCGTGGCCTGTCCGATCAGGGGCACGTCGCCATTGAGAATCAGCACGATGCCGTCGTCGGCCAGCACCGGCACCGCCTGCTGTACCGCATGGCCGGTGCCCAGTTGAGGTTCCTGGCGCACGAAGCGCAACTGCGGGGCCACGTGGTCGCCCGCTCCCACTGGTGTGCTCAGGCCGGCCTCGACCTGTTCGGCGCCATGCCCCGTGATCACCACCACCGAACGCGCCGATAACCGCGCCGCGCAGTCGATGACGTGCTGGGCCAGTGCGCGACCGCCCAAACGGTGCAACACTTTGGGCCGTTGGCTCTTCATGCGCGTGCCTTTGCCGGCCGCCATCACCACCACATCCACAGGGAACGACATGAACACCTCTTTCAGAGACGGGTTGCGCAGCGTTCTTGCCGGCCAGCCCCAGCGGCGGATTATCGCGCCCCGGGTGCGGCGTGCGGGCGCGGTGCTGGTACTGGCTTTCGTGCTTGCGGCCTGCACGGCCACACGCCTGGCCTACAACCAGGCGCCCACGCTGAGCTACTGGTGGATCGATCGCCACGTGGGTCTGAACGACGCGCAGTCGGTGCAGACACGTCTGGACCTGGACAGCTTCTTCCAGTGGCACCGCAGCCAGGAACTGCCCGCCTACGCCGGTCTGCTGCGCCAGTGGCAGTTCATGGCACCCGACAGGGTCACACCGGCCCAGATCTGCGCCGAGTTCGAGCAGGTGCGCGCGCGCCTGGACCGCGCCGCCGCCGAGGCGGTGGAACCCCTGGCCCGTCTGGCCCTGCAACTCAGCCCGACGCAACTCGACAACCTCCAGCAGCGGCAGGCCAGGACCAACGAAGAATTTGAACGGGACTTTCTGCGCGGGAGCCCCGCACAACGCCTCGAGAGACGCCTGGAGAAGGCCGTCAGCCGCAGCGAATCGTTCTACGGCCCCCTGAGCCCCGAACAGCGCGCGCTGTTGCGCGCACAGCTGCAAGCCTCCCCCTTCGACCCGCAACGCACGCAGGCCGAACGGCTGCGGCGCCAGGCCGACCTGCTGCAGACCGTGCGCAACGCGCAGGCCGAGCCGCAGAAGGCCGAGCAGTTCGTGCGCGAACACCTGGCGCGGCTGCGCCAGTCGCCCACGCCCGGCTACGAAGCCTACAGCCAGGCGCTCGTGCAGCAGGGCTGCACCCAGTTCGCCGCCCTGCACAACAGCAGCACGGCCGAACAGCGCGCCAGCGTGGTGGGCGCGCTCCAGGGCTACGAGAACGACCTGCGTACGCTGAGCGCGCAGCGCTGAGCCCTGCCAGCCCGCCGGCTGGCACCAAAACCGCCCGCTCAGCGCCACGCATGGCGCGCTTTGGTGCGGGCAAGGCTGATGGACACCGGCCGCGCACGAGCCTGGTGCATCTGTCTTGCATACAAGACTTGTATGGACATGGCACGGAATTCGCATGAAGGGTCGGCAAAGGTCCCACATGGTCAGTTCCACCGACATCGCCCGACGCATCATCGAAGCCGTGCTCGCCCAGCGTCTGGCACCGGGCACGCGGCTGGGTGAACAAAGCCTGTCGATGCTGTTCGACTGCAGCCGCACGCTGGTGCGCGAGGCGCTCGTGCGCCTGGCCGCGCGCGGCATCGTCACCGTGAGCTCGCGCCGCGGCTGGTATGTGGTGCAGCCTTCGCACGCCGAGGCGCGCGAGGCCTTCGAGGCCCGGCGCGTGATCGAAACCGGGCTCATCCGCGGCACACCGCACATCGACAAGACGGCCATCAGGCGCCTGCGCCAGCACCTGCGGCAGGAGCAGGCCGCGCTCAAGGGTGATGACGTCGGCCAGCGGAGCTACCTGCTGGGCGACTTCCATGTCTGCCTGGCCGAATGCCTGGGCAACCAGCTGCTGGCCGACACCCTGCGCGACTTCACCGCCCGCACCACGCTCATCGCCATGCTGTACCAGAGCAACCACGACGCGGTGCAGTCCTGCCAGGACCACGCCGACATCGTCGCCGCGCTGGAGCGGGGCGACACCGCCACCGCAGAGCGCCTGATGGCCGCGCACATCGGCCAGGTGCAGGCCGCGCTTCGCCTGGGCACGCCCAGCGACCCGCTGGCCGACCTGCGCGAGGCGCTCGCGCCGGTGCGCGAGGCCAGTGCCCCCTCCACCGCTGCCGCGTCCGCCAGAAAGCGCGGCGGCAAGAAGCCCCCGTCCACCCCCACCCGTGAAACCTACCTAGGAGCCCTGCTATGACCCCCTCGAAACGCGCCTTCCTCGCCTACACCGCGGCCCTCGTGGCCGCACTGGGCCTGGGCCATGCCCACGCCCAGTCGGCGCTGGATAACGTGATGAAGAACAAGCTCATCAAGATCGCCGTGCCCACCGACTTTCCGCCCTACGGCTTCGTCGGCATCGACCTCAAGCCCCAGGGCCTGGACGTGGACACGGCCAACTACATTGCCAGCAAGCTTGGCGTGAAGGTCGAACTGGTGGCCGTGACCAGCGCCAACCGCATTCCCTACCTGCAGACGAAGAAGGCCGACCTGGTGATTTCCACGCTGGGCAAGAACGCCGAGCGCGAGAAGGTGATCGACTTCACCGCCGCGTACTCGCCGTTCTTCCAGGCGGTCTACGGCCCCAAGGGCAGCGCACTGGCCGACTTCAGCGGCCTGGGCGGCAAGTCGGTGGCGGTGACGCGCGGTGCCATCGAGGACCAGGAGCTCACCAAGGTCGCGCCTGCCAGCACCGACATCAAGCGCTTCGAGGACAACAATGCCACCGTCTCGGCCTTCGTCTCGGGGCAGACGCAGTTCATCGCCACCGGCGTCTCGGTGGCCGACAACATGATCAAGCGCAACCCCGCACTGGGCGCCGAGTACAAGCTGCTGCTGAAAGACAGCCCGAACTTCATCGGCGTGGCCAAGGGCGAGGATGCGCTGCGCCTGAAGGTCAACGAAATCATCGCGGCGGCCAAGAAGTCGGGCGACATCGATGCCATGGCCAAAAAATGGCTGGGTCGTCCGGCCGGCACGCTGCCGGAATGATGGCGCCCCCACGCTCCACCGCTGCGCGGGTCGCTGCCCCCCAAGGAGGCTGGGCCTGCCTTGGGAGCGGCCCGGCGGCTGGCCCATTGCTCCCACGCTGGGCTGCTGCGCGAGTCTGAGGAACACACCATGGGCATCGAACTCGACTTCCCGGCCGTGCTCGCGCAGTGGCCGCTGCTGGCCCGGGGCGTGCTCTGGACGCTGGGCCTGACCGCCATCTCGGCGGTGATCGGCCTGCTGCTGGGCACGGCCTGCGCGTGGGCACGCAGCAACGGCCCGCTGGCGCTGCGCTGGCTGGCCGCGACCTATGTGGAGCTGATCCGCAACACACCCTTCATCGTGCAGCTGTTCTTCGTGTTCTTCGGCCTGCCGGCCGCGGGCGTGAAGCTCACGCCCGAGATCGCGTCCGTCATCGCCATGGTGATCAACCTGGGCGCGTATGCGGCCGAGATCATCCGCGCCGGCATCGAAGCCACGCCCAGGGGGCAGTTGGAGGCCGCGGCCAGCCTGGCGCTCTCGCGCATGCAGACCTTCCTGCACGTGGTGCTGCCACCCGCGTTCAGGAAGGTCTGGCCCGCGCTCACCAGCCAGATCATCATCGTCATGCTCGGCTCGGCGGTGTGCGGGCAGATCTCCACGCAGGAACTGAGCTACGCGGCCAACCTGATCCAGAGCCGCAACTTCCGCGCTTTCGAAGCCTTCATCGTGGCCACGGGCATCTACCTGCTGCTGTCCATCGGCGTGCGCGGCCTTTTGAACTGGCTCGGCCCGCGCTACCTGTTCGGAGGCCGCCGTGGTTGATTTCAGTCTCTGGGACATCGTGCGCAACCTGCTGCTGGCCGCGCGCTGGACGGTGGCGCTGTCGCTGATCGCCTTCGTCGGCGGCGGCATCGTGGGCATGGCGCTGCTGGTCGCGCGCACCGCGAAGTGGCCCGGCGCGGAAACCTTCGTGAGCGGCTACGTGCAGCTGTTCCAGGGCACACCGCTGCTGATGCAACTCTTCCTGGCCTACTTCGGCCTGGCGCTGTTCGGCTTCGAGACCTCGGCCTGGACGGCCGCCTCGGTCGCGCTCACGCTCTACACCAGCGCCTTCCTCGTCGAGATCTGGCGCGGCTGCGTGGCCGCGGTGCCCAGGGGCCAGTGGGAAGCCTCGCAGAGCCTGGCGCTGAGCTTCGTCGAACAGCTGCGCTACGTGATCCTGCCGCAGGCCACGCGCATCGCCATCGCACCGACCGTGGGATTCCTGGTGCAGGTGGTCAAAGGCACGGCGCTGGCTTCGGTGATCGGCTTCGTCGAACTCACCAAGGCCGGCACCATGATCACCAACGCCACCTTCGCGCCCTTCCTGGTCTACAGCTGCGTGGCCCTGATGTACTTCGCGCTGTGCTTCCCCGTCAGCCTGTACGCCCGAACACTCGAGAGGAAACTCAATGGAAACCGCTGACGCGCCCGCCACCACCGCCGTGCGCACCATCGTCGACATCCGGCAGCTGCGCAAGTCCTATGGCAGCAACGAGGTGCTCAAGGGCATCGACCTGCAGGTGAAGGCCGGCGAGGTGATCGCCATCATCGGCAAGAGCGGCTCGGGCAAGAGCACGCTGCTGCGGTGCATCAACGGGCTGGAGGAATTCCAGGCCGGCTCGCTCACCGTGGACGACAAGCCGCTGCTGCACAAGGACGCCGCCGCCATGCGCGAGCTGCGCCAGCACGTGGGCATGATCTTCCAGAACTTCAACCTCTTTCCGCACCTGAGCGTGGGCCGCAACGTGATGCTCGCGCCCGGCCTGGTGAAGAAGACCGCGCCGGCCGAAGGCGCCGAGCGCGCTCGCCAGTTGCTCCAGCGCGTGGGCCTGGGCGAGAAGTTCGACGCCTTCCCGGATCAGCTCTCGGGTGGCCAGCAGCAGCGCGTGGCCATCGCGCGCGCGCTGGCCATGCAACCCAGCGTGCTGCTGTGCGACGAGATCACCTCCGCGCTCGATCCCGAGCTGGTGGGCGAGGTGTTGCGCGTGGTGGAGTCGCTGGCCGACGAGGGCATGACGCTGCTGATGGTCACGCACGAGATGGGCTTCGCGCGCAAGGTCAGCGACCGCGTGATCTTCATGCACCAGGGCCGCGTGCACGAGATGGGGCCGCCGGCGAAGCTGTTCGGTTCACCCGAGACACCGGAACTGCAGCAGTTCCTCTCGTCGATCCACTGAGCGTCACGCCACGAAGCGCATCCAGCCCCAGACCACCACCAGCGTGAGCAAGGTCACCGGAATACCGGTGACCGCATGCCGTTTCCAGTCGATCTCGATGCCCTGCCGGCGCGCCAGGTCGGCCACGATCAGGTTGGCGATCGAGCCCACCAGCAGCAGGTTGCCGGCGAAGGTGGTGGCCAGCGCGAGCATCACGCCGGCCTGTTCACCGCTGCCCGCCAGGTGTGGCAGCAGCAGCATGACGGCCGGCACGTTGGACACCAGATTGGACAACACCGCACCCGCCACCAGCAGCGGCCCCGGATCGGTGAGGTGCACACCTTGCGTGCCCAGCCAGACCACCGCCTGCGCGGCCAGCCCGGTGGTCTCGAACGCGTGGTTCACCACGAACAGGCCCATGAAGAGGATGAGCAAGGGCCAGTCCACCAGGCCGATGACATGCGCCGAGTGCAGGCGGCGACTGAGCAGCAGCACGCCCGCGCCCACCAGCGCGGCCACGTCGCGCGGCCAGTCGGTGAACAGGAAGATCAGCAGCAGCGCACCGGCCACCATCAGCCCCTTGGTGGTCTGCCAGGCATCGAACGCGGGCTCTGCATTCACACCCTCTCCCTCCGGGAGAAGGTGGGGGTGAGGGCTCCCCGCCCCCGCCTTCGCCCCCGGCCCGAACGCCAGCCACCCCCACAACAACACCAGCCCGATCAGCACCGGCGGCAGCGCTTGCCGCACATAGCCACCGAACGGCAGCTGCAGCACCGAGCCGATCAGCATGTTCTGCGGGTTGCCGATCAGCGTCGCGGCCGAACCGATGTTGGCGGCACAGGCCAGGCCGATCAGGAAGGGCAACGGGTTCAGGCCCCGCTGCAGGCACAGCCGCGCGACCACCGGTGTCATGGCGAGACACACGATGTCGTTGGAGAACACCGCCGAGAGTGCGCCGGCCACGAAGATCAGCGCGGCCAGCAAGCCGCTGCGCGGCAGAGGCATGGCGCCCACGCGGCGCGTCACCGCGGCATAGAAGCCCCCCAGGCGCATCTGCGCCGATACCAGCATGAAGGCGAACAGCAGCACGATGGTGGGCAGGTCGATCGATCGCGCGGCGTCTTCCACCGGCAGGCCGCTCAAGCCGATCACCGCGATGGCGCCCAGCAGCGCCACGCCCGAGCGGTCCAGCTTCAGCCGCGGCAGGCCGCCGAGGAACATGCCCAGGTAGACAAGGGCGAAGACCGCGACGATGCCCCAGTCGGTGGCGGTGGGGTGCAAGGTGGCGGCAGCGGTGGGCATGTTGGGCGCGATCGTAGCGCGCGCGTGAAAAAGCCGCCCGAAGGCGGCTGGTCGATGCGGGGCCGCTCAGCCCTGCAGGGCTGCCCACATTTCCTTGTCCCGCTCGGCGGTCCAGATACGCGGGTTCTTGATGCCTTTGGCTTCGTCGTAGGCGCGGCTGACGTCGAACGGCAGGCAGTGTTCGTAGATGAACACGTGGCCGAAGACCGGGTCCATGCTCTTGCGGGTATGGGCCATGGCGGCCTTGAGGTCCATGTTGCTGGCGGCGGCTTCCTTGCCGGCCTGGAACAGCGTCGTGACCCAGCGCTTCGTATAGTCCAGCGCCTTGTTCACGTCGGCGTTGCCCTTCATGGCTTCGCCGCGACCCGGCACGATGTACTCGGCCTTGAGCGCGCGCAGCGCTTCCAGCGTGGCGGGCCACTCCTCCAGTTGTGCGTCGCCGGTGTACACGCCGGCTTCGTACTCCACCAGGTCCCCGCTGAACAACACCTTTTCTTCTTCCACCCAGGCGATGGTGTCGCCGCGCGTATGGCCCGGGCCCGGGTGCCAGATCTGCACCTTCACGCCACCCAGGTCCACCTCCAGGCTGCCCTGGCGGCCGGGCTGGCCGTCACCGATGACCAGGGTGGGCCAGGTCAGGCCGGGCACGGTGTCGGCGCCGCGGAACAGGCGCGGAAAGCGCTCCATCTCGCTCTGCATGTCTTCGGCGCCGCGCTCGACGATGAGTTCATAGGTGCCGCGGCTGGCGATGACCTCGGTCGCGCCCTCGGCCTGGTAGGCGGCCGCGCCCAGCACGCGCACCGCGTGGTAATGGGTCAGCAGCACGTACTTGATGGGTTTGTCGGAGACGGTGCGGATCTGCCTGATCAGGTCCTGCGCCATGGCGGGCGTGGCCGTGGCGTCGCTCACCATGATGAACTTCTCGCCAATGATCACGCCCGAGTTCGGGTCGCCTTCGGCGGTGTAGGCCCAGCAGTGCGGGCTCAGCTGTTCAAAGGTGGTTTTCTTGTCGGCCAGGTCGGCCTGGGAGGCAAAGGCTTTGCTCATGGGGGTCTCCGTGTGGGGAAGCCGGGATTTTAACTAAACGAAATCGATTACGCATCCGTAAACTGCATTTCCGCTCACGATGGGGGGGAATGGGGCCCCTGGCCGGCCCCGCCCAGCCCCCGTTCGAGCATGACCACCACCTCGTCGGCGAAGGCGCCGTAGCTCATCGGCCCACCGGGGCGCAGCCAGGTGAAGGTCCAGTTGATCATGCCGAACAGCATCATGGTCAGCGCCGTCTGGTTGGCCGGCGTCACGCGCTCGGGGTAGGCGCGCCGGATGAAGCGGGTGAAGGCAGCCACCACGTCGCGCTGGCGGTTGACGATGAGCGTGCGCTGCACCGCGCCGAGGAACTTGGTGTCTGACACCAGCGCCACGTGGCGCGTGGCCGAGGTTTCGTACTCGGCGAGAAAGGCGCGCACCAGCTCGCTCAGGGCATCGCGTTCGCTCAGGTTCTTGCGCTGCGCGCGCGCCTCGGCCTCGCCGATGAGGGCGAGCAGGCGCTGGGTGTAGCGGTCCAGCAGGTCGAACAGGATGGCTTCCTTGCTCTCGTAGTAGTGGTACAGCCGCGCCTTGCTGGTGCCGCAGGCGGTGGCGATGTCGTTCATGCTCGCGGCGGGAAAACTCTGGGCGGCGAAGCAGCGCGCCGCCACGTCGAGGATTTGATCGCGCTTGAGATCGTGGGTGGCGGATTTCGGACGGGCCATCGCTGCATTCTGCCGGACCAGGGTCCGTCGACACGCCCTAAGATCGCGCCATGGTCAAACCGGTCGATCCCTTCGTCCTGCACGCCTGCGAACTGTTGTCTGGCGTCGGCCCTTGCGTGGCCCAGCGCATGTTCGGCGGCTGGGGCATTGCCGTCGACGGCATGAACATCGCGATCATCGCGTGGGACACGCTTTTCCTGAAGACGAATGCCGAGACCGAGCCGCATTGGCTGGCCGCCGGAGCCCGCCCTTTCATCTACGAGGCCAAGGGCAAGCCCATGAAGCTGCATTACCACACGCCCCCGGACGAAGCGCTGGAATCGCCCGCCCTCATGCTGCCCTGGGCGCGGCTGGCGCTGGAGGCCGCAGTGACGGCGCGCAAGCCGAAGAAGCGGGCCACGCGCGGACGACGCCCTTAAGGGGGGTTTGACTCGAACGGTGTGAGCACCCTGCCGCGCCCGGCCACCAGGTATTCGCTGTAGCCGAACACACCGCGCAGCAACCGCAGGAAGGCCCAGCCGGCCTGACCCAGCGCCTCTGCGAGTTCGCGCGAAGGCACCACCACCTCGCGGCCAAAGCGCCCCGGCCGTTCGGCGGGCTGCACCTCGGACTCGGCACGCCAGTCGAAGCGCACCGGAGCGGCGCCTGCGCCGGCCAGGGGCCAGGGCTCCATCACCAGGCGCGCGCCGGCGGGCACCTCCAGGCTCTCGCCGGCCTCCAGCACATGGTCGCCGGACTCGTTGCCGGCACCCTGGTGCGGCAGGCCCAGCGTCACCCATGCACTGCCCTGGGTGATCTGCAGGCGGCTGGGCACGTGCGGGCGCAGGGTCATAGCCCGGCGCGCGTCCAGGCGCCAGCCGCACGCCGCTGCCACGCTGGCGACGCGGTCGGAGGACACAAGGGGAAGAGAGGCGGAACGGGTGCTCATGGGTAACTCCTGAAAGAGGACGATGGCTCATCCTGGGCATCAATGTTCGCGGCGTATCCCCTTGTCGTCCAATGAAATGGCGATAAGCTATTGATTCGATTCCCGCATCAATGTCCGGAGCCTCCATGCAGCTGACGAGCAGCCATCCCCGCACCCGCCCGATCGCCGCCGGGCACCTGCGCGCGTTCGAAGCGGTCGCGCGGCACCTCAACTTCCGTGCCGCGGCCGAAGAACTCTCGCTCACGCAAAGCGCAGTGAGTCGACAGATCCAGGCACTGGAAGACGAGGTCGGCACAGCGCTGTTTCTGCGTCACACGCGCGCCGTCGAACTCACCAGCGCGGGTTCGCAACTGCTGCGTGCGGCCAGCATGGCACTCGAACGCGTGGACGCCGCCGTGCGGCAGATCCGCCAGAGCGCGGGCCGCAAGAGCGTGGCCATCACGACCTGGGCCTCGTTTGCCTCGATGTGGCTGATCCCGCGGCTGGAGGCTTTCCAGCGCGACCACCCGGACATCGACATCCGGATCGACGCGAGCGACAACGCGGTGGATCTGGCCACCTCCGACGTGGACCTGGCCCTGCGCTACGCCGTGCCGCAGGTCGTTCCGGCCGGCGCGCAGCGCCTCTTCGGCGAGCAGCTCACGCCCGTGGCCAGCCCATGGCTGCTCCAGTCCCACCCGATCCACCGGGTCGAGGACCTCGCACACTGCGCGCTGATCGAGGCGGGCGACGCGCACCGCACGCGCCACCTGGAATGGCTGACCTGGCAACGCTGGCTCGACACCTACGGCGCGCCGCCGTCCGCGCCTGCCGGCAAGCGCTCACGGGTCCCCGCGCAGGCCAGGCTCTCGCCACAGCGCTGGATGTACTTCAATTACGCCAACCAGATCGTGCAGGCCGCGCTCACTGGTCAGGGCGTGGCGCTGGCACGCCTGCCGCTGGTGGCCGAGAGCCTGGCCAGCGGTGCACTGGTGGAGCCGCTGCCTCACGCGCGGCTGGACTCTCCACTGGCCTACTGGATGATGGTGGCGCCGCGCAGCCTGCAGCGCCCGGAAGTGAAAGCTTTCTGCGACTGGCTGCTGCAGCAGGCCGCGGCCACGCGCGAGGCCATCGGCGACGTGCCCGACCCCGACACGGTCGACAACATCGACTAGCGCGTGTTCACCTCGCACCGCCTCGCCTCCGGCAACCTGCGCAGCATCGTCTTCATGCTCGCGGCAGTGGGCTTCTTCGCACTCATGGATGCCGTGCTCAAGGCGCTCTCTGCGCGCTACCCGGTGCTGCAGATCGCGGCCCTGCGCGGACTCACCGCGCTGCCCCTGGTGCTGCTCTACATCGCCTGGCGCGGCGCGTGGCACCGCATCTGGCAGGTGCGCTGGCCCTTGCACCTGCTGCGCGGCGTGCTCGGCATCCTGATGCTCTCGCTGTTCACGATGGGTGTGCGCGAACTGCCGCTGTCGGCCGCCTACACGCTGTTCTTCATCGCGCCACTGCTGATCACCGCGCTGTCGGTGCCAGTGCTCAAGGAACGTGTGCCCGCCGCGCACTGGTGGGCCATCGCGGTGGGTTTCGTGGGCGTACTGATCGCGCTGCGCCCCAGTGGTGACGCACTGCAGACCGGTTTCGTCACGCTCGGTGGCCTGGCCACGCTGGGCGCGGCGCTGTGTTACGCCATCGCCGCCATCGCCGGGCGGCTCGCCAGCCGCACCGACAGCAGCGAGAGCCTGGTGCTGTGGATGATGGTGCTGATGTCGCTCGGCGCGGGCGCGCTGGCCTTGCCCGACTGGGTAGCGATCCAGCGCACCGACGCCCCCCTGCTGCTGGCGCTGGCCATTACCGGCTTCGGCGGCCAGCTCGCCATCACCGAGGCCTTCCGCCACGGCCAGGCCTCTGCCGTGGCGCCGTTCGAATACAGCGCGCTGGCCTGGGGCGTCGGTCTGGACTGGCTGATCTGGCACACGCTGCCGGCGCCACACACCTGGTTCGGCGCGGCCATCATCATCGGCAGCGGGCTCTACCTGGTGCGGCGCGAGAAGCGCATCACCGAAGTGCACGCCAGCGCCGAGCACCCCTGAAACACCACGCCAGCGCCAAGCGAACGAGCGTGGGGGCTCTACCTCATCGGCCACATCACCCCGGTGTCGGAGAGGATCGCGTCCAGCGGCACGTCGTGCGGCTCGGGCGCCAGATCGGGCAGGTAGCCGAAGTCGTAACCCAGGCCCACGGTGAAGGGTTTGGGGCTCAGGCTGGCCAGCGTGCGGTCGTAGAAGCCGCCGCCGTAACCGAGCCGGAAACCGCCGGGACCATAGCCCACGCAGGGCACGAAGATCAGCGTGGGCTCGATGATCTCGGTGTCCTTGGGCTTGGGAATGCCGTAGGCGTCTTCTTCCATCGGGCAGCCCGGATACCAGGTGTAGAAGGTCAGCGTCTTGTCGACCTTGTTGACCACCGGCAGGCCGATGCGCCGGTGCCGCTGCTGCCCCTGCACGTCCTCCTCCAGACCGGCTTCCTGCCAGCGGAAGAGCGCCGGCAGCGGGTCGAATTCACCCTTGATCGGCCAGTACGCGCCAATCACCGCGTCGGGCCGGTGGATCAACCACACGCGCATGACCCGCTGCAGCAGGTCGTTGCGCCAGGCCCGGTCCGCCAGCGCCTGGCGCTTCTCGATCAGCGACTTGCGCCAGCCGGCCTTGAGCGCCGCCGCCGATCCTTCAGGGTGTGTGAAAGGGGCTTTGCGGGAACTCTGGCCGTCTTTGTTGTCCATAATCGATACATGAAAACGGTGGGTGCAAAACAGGGGCGTTCGCAGTGGATCGGCCAGCGCATGCAGGGCTTGCGTGCGCTGCTGGGCATGCGACTGATTATGGCGGTGCTGGCGCTGCCGGCCCCGCTCTGGGCCCAGACGGCCGCGGGCGACGCCGCGCTGCTGGACATGCGCGAGGCCTTCCGGCGCAACAACCCGGCGCAACTCGGTGCCCTGCTGCCCGCCGTGCGCGGCCATGTGCTTGAGCCACTGGCCATCTACTGGGACACCAGGACACGCCTCGAACTGGCCAGCCCGGCGGAGATTCGCGCGGCGCTGGCCCGCATGCCCGGCAGCTATTGGGAGGACCGCCTGCGCAACGACTGGCTGCTGCTGCTGGGCAAGGCGCGCGACTGGTCGAACTTCGAAGCCGAGCTGCCGCGCTTTCGCATGAACGACGACCGCCAGGTGCGGTGCTACGCGCTGACGCGCGACATGGCCACCGGACGCACGCCGCCCGAGGTGGTCGCGCCCCTGGTACAGGCCAACTGGCTGGCGCAGCGCGAGGCCGACGACGGCTGCGCGAGTGCCGCGCAGACACTGCTCGATGCCGGACACCTCAAACCCCAGGTGGTGTGGCAGCGGGCCCAGCTGGCCATGGACGCCAACCGCCCGCGCGTGGCCGCGCAGGCCGTGGCCATGATCGACCCGGAACTCGCACCGCAGGTGGAAGACATTGCCCGCGATCCGGCGAAGTATCTCGACGAGCGCATCACCGCCCTGCGCGCGCGCACCCGGGAAATGGTGACGCTGGCCATCATCCGCCTGGCTTTCAGCGATCCCGCGGCCGCCGCGCTCGAGATGGAGCGCACACGCTGGAAGGCACAGCTCACGCAGGAAGAGCGCGGCTGGGCCTGGGGCGTGATCGGCAAACGCTCGGCCCAGAAGCTCCAGGGCGAGGCGCTGGCCTGGTTTGCCCATGGCGAAGAGCGCTACATGGACGACGACCACCTGGCGTGGAAGGCGCGCGCCGGCATGCGCGCGGGTGCCTGGGGCGCGGTCCGCGACGCCGTCAACGCCATGAGCGAGACACAGCAGCGCGAGCCCGCCTGGGTGTACTGGAAGGCGCGCGCGCTGCAGGCGCTCCAGTTGCCTGACCCGGCCGCCGCGACGGCCCAGGCCCATGTCCTGTTCGAGTCCATCGCTTCCAGCCGCGACTTCTACGAACAGCTCGCGCTCGAGGAACTGGGGCGCCCCATCGACGTGCCCGCCCCACCTGCCCCGCTCACCGCCGAGGAAACCGCCGCCGCGCGGGACAACCCGGGCCTGCGCCGCGCCCTCGCCGCGATCCGCCTGGGCCTGCGCAGCGAAGGCGTGCGCGAGTGGCACTACACCGTGGCCCTGCAAGACACCGGCGGCATGGCCGAGCGCGAGCTGCTCGCCGCGGCCGATCTGGCGTGCCGCAACGAACTGTGGGACCGCTGCATCAACACCAGCCTGCGCACGCCGCTCGCGCAGGACCACGCCCAGCGCTTTCCCACGCCGCACCGCACCCAGGTGACCGACCGTGCGCGCGAGATCGGCCTGGATCCGGCCTATGTGTACGGCCTGATCCGCCAGGAAAGCCGTTTCGTCACCGAGGCACGCTCGGGCGTCGGCGCCTCCGGCCTGATGCAGGTGATGCCCGCCACCGCGCGCTGGACCGCGCGCAAGATCGGCCTGAGCAACTTCAGGCCCGGCCAGATCAACGACCGCGACACCAACATCCAGATCGGCACGGCCTACCTCAAGTTCGCGCTGGACGATTTCGAAGGCTCGCTGCCGCTGGCCGCCGCAGCCTACAACGCCGGGCCTGGCCGCTCGCGCCAGTGGCGCAACGGCCCGGTGCTGGCCGGCGAGATATGGACCGAGAACATCCCCTTCGAGGAGACACGCGACTACGTCAAGCGAGTGCTGGCCAACACCACCAACTACGCCGCGCTGATCACCGGGAAGCCACAGTCCCTGCGCGCGCGCCTGGGCGTGGTGGGACCCCGCCCTGCCACGGCGCAAGCCATCAACACCGAACTGCCATGAAGAACATCCTCGTCCTCGGCGGCACGGGCTTCATCGGCCGCCACGTCTGCGAGAAGCTGCACCGCGAGGGCTGGCGCATCACCGTGCCCACACGGCGCGCCCTCAACGCGGCCCCGGTGCAGCACCTGCCCCGCGTGACCGTGATCGAGGCCGATGTGCACGACCCGGCGCAGTTGCTGGACCTGCTCTCCGGGCACGACGCGGTGGTCAATCTGGTCGCCATCCTGCACGGCAGCGAGGACGATTTCGAGCGCGTGCACGTGGAGCTGCCGCTGTCCCTTGCCGAGACCTGCGCCGCCGACGGCGTGCGGCGAATCGTGCACATCAGCGCGCTCGGCGTGAGCCTGGACGGGCCCTCCCGCTACCAGCGCAGCAAGGCACGTGGCGAGGAAGTGCTGCGCGGCGCGGGACTGGACCTGACCATCCTGCGCCCGAGCGTGGTGTTTGGCGCCGGCGACCGTTTCCTCAACCTGTTCGCGCGCCTGCAGGCGGTGCTGCCCGTGGTGCCGCTGGCGGGCGCCGGTGCGCGCTTCCAGCCCGTGTGGGTCGAGGACGTGGCCCGGGCCGTGGTGGCCGCCCTGCGCGACCACGACCTGCCCATGAGCAGCGTGGGCCAGACCTTCGAATGCGCCGGGCCGGACGTGCTGACCCTGGCCGACCTGGTGCGCCTGGCCGGGCGCCATGGCAGCCGGGAGCGCCCTGTCTGGCCATTGCCCGACTTCCTGGCCCGCCTGCAGGCCCGGGTCATGGAGCTCGCGCCGGGCGAGCCGCTGATGAGCCGTGACAACCTGGCCTCAATGTCGGTCGACAACGTGGCCACGCACCAGTGGCCTGGCCTGGCGGCACTGGGCGTCACCCCGGCCAGCGTGCACAGCGTGGCGCCGACCTATCTGGGCCAGCGCGGCGTGCGCAGCCAGTTGCTGGGCTACCGACACGGCGCGGGCCGCTGAACCGCCCACCCATCTTCTGACGGATGGGCGGACGCGGGGGGTATTTTTTTGGCACACTCGGCGTGCCTCCAAAATGAATACCTTTAACCGACAGGAGTCCCCATGGCCAGCCAGCCCGAAAGAAGCCCGAACCGCAAGGCGCCCACCACGTACAGGGTTTCGTCCAACCGCCCGGAACACCACCGCGATGTGGTCAATCGCCTCAAGCGCATCGAAGGTCAGGTGCGCGGCCTGATCGACATGGTCGAGAGCGGGCGGGGCTGTGAAGACGTGGCCCAACAGATGGCTGCTGCGCGCAAGGCGATGGACAAGGCCTTCTACCGCATGATGGCCTGCTCGGTGATGGAAGCGGTGTCGGTGTCGGACTCCGAAGTGACCACATTCCGCGAAGTGGAGCGCTCGACGCGGATTCTCGAAAAATACGCCTAAAGCACTCATTCATCACACGGCGAACACGGTTCCCGGAGCAGGCTGCCGCGGGAATCAATCGCCTGCCGCTTTGGCATCAATGACGCAGCCGCAACGCCCTACCATGGAGCCCGGTTTTTCAGGAGATCCTTTTCATGGCATTGCAGCTCTACGTCGGCAACAAGAACTATTCGTCCTGGTCCATGCGCCCCTGGGTGCTCATGAAGCAGGCAGGCATTGCGTTCGAGGAAGTCATGGTCCGCTTCGACTCGTTCGATGTCGACTCGGCCTTCAAGAAGCGGCTTCGCGAGGTCAACCCGCTGGGCAAGGTGCCCGTGCTGGTCGACGATGGCTTCGTCATCTGGGACACGCTGGCCATTGCCGAATACCTGGCCGAACGTTTCCCCGACAAACAGCTCTGGCCCACCGACACGAAGGCGCGGGCTCGGGCGCGCAGCGTCTGCGCCGAGATGCACAGCGGCTTCACGGCCCTGCGCAACCACTGCCCCATGAACATCGAGGCCTCCCTGTCCGAGACCGGCCGTCTGATCTGGCGCGACCAGGCCGGGGTGCGCGCCGACGTTGCGCGACTGTGCGGGCTGTGGAGCGAACTGCTCGCGGCCCAGCCGGCCGGTGGCCTGCTGTTTGGTGACTTCAGCATCGCCGACGCCTACTTCGCTCCGGTATGCATGCGCATCCGCACCTACGGCCTGCCCGTTCCCGCCGATCTCGACGCCTATGTGGCGCGGGTGAGCGCGCTGCCGGGCGTCAAGGCGTGGGTGGACGCGGCCCTGGTGGAGCACGACTTCATCGCCTTCGACGAACCGTACCGGTTGGGCCGTTGATCGATGAACGGGATCACGATCGCCTCGCTGAAAAGCTTTCCAGACCAGCTGGAAGCGCACTACTCGGCCTTCCCGGCAGGGTTCACGCACTGGGTACCGCCCTCCTGGGTCGGCGTGCCCAGCGAGCCCCTGACCGCCATCGAGCAGGTCTGCCATGTCCGCGACATCGAAATCGACGGATACCACGTGCGATTCCACCGAACGCTGAACGAAGCCCATCCGACGCTGACGTCCCTTGACACCGACGCACTGGTCGAGGAGCGCGCCTATGGTGCTGCAGATGCGGCGACGGCGCTGGCCGCATTTCGTGCCGCGCGCATGCAGACCATTGAGATCCTGGCCGGACTGGCGCCCGATCAGCTTGAGCGCGGCGCGGTATTCGAGGGCTATGGCCCCGTCACCTTCCGCAGCCTGGTGCATTACCTCTGCAGTCACGACCAGCAACACCTTTCCGGGCTGCAGTGGTTGCTTGGCAAGGTCCACGCTGCACGGGCACCTGCACGCGACTGATGTCACTGCAGCCGGGAGAATCACCCCGGCAACCGTGGACCGCACCGCCTAAACTCGCCGCATGAAAACCTATCTGGTGGGCGGCGCGGTGCGCGACGCGCTGATGGCGCGCCAGTCCGGTGCGCCAGGGATCGCGCACATCGACCGCGACTGGGTCGTCGTGGACGCCACGCCGGAGACCATGGCCGCCGCGGGTTTTCTGCCCGTTGGGCGCGATTTCCCGGTCTTCCTGCACCCGGTGACGCGCGAGGAATACGCGCTCGCGCGCACCGAGCGCAAGACAGCGCCGGGTTATCACGGCTTCGCCTTTCACACCGCGCCCGGCGTCACGCTGGAAGAAGACCTCGCGCGGCGCGACCTCACCATCAACGCCATGGCGGTCGCGCAGGAGGAGGCTGACAACCCGGCCACGGCCACGGTGATCGACCCGCATGGTGGCCGGCGCGACTTGCGCGATCGCGTGCTGCGCCACGTCACCGGTGCGTTCGCGGAGGACCCGGTGCGCATCCTGCGGCTGGCGCGGTTTGCCGCGCGCTTTCCCGATTTCACGGTGGCACCCGAGACGATGGCACTGATGCGCCGCATGGTGGACGGCGGCGAGGTCGACCACCTCGTGGCCGAACGGGTCTGGCAGGAACTCTCGCGCGGGCTCATGGAGCAGCGCCCCAGCCGTCTGTTCGAGGTGCTGCGCGACTGCGGCGCGCTCGCGCGGCTGCTGCCCGAGGTGGATCGGCTGTGGGGCGTGCCCCAGCGCGCGGAACACCATCCCGAGGTCGACACCGGCGTGCACCTGATGATGGTGCTCGACATGAGCGCGCGCCTGGCCGCGCCGCTCACCGTGCGCTTTGCATGCCTGTGCCATGACCTGGGAAAGGGCACGACACCGGCCGATGCGTTGCCGCGCCACATCGGCCACGAGGAGCGCAGTGCGCGTCTTCTCAAGGGCGTATGCGAGCGCCTGCGCGTGCCGGTGGAGTGCCGCGAGATCGCCGATGTGGTGGCGCGCGAGCACGGCAACATCCACCGCAGCGGCGACTTCGCCGCGGCTGCCCTGGTGCGCTTGCTGGAGCGATGCGACGCGCTGCGCAAGCCGGCGCGCTTTCTCGAGGTGTTGCAGGCCTGCGAATGTGACGCGCGCGGCCGTCTGGGCATGGGCGAACAAGCCTATCCACAAGGTCGGCGCCTGGCCGAGGCCCTGGCGTGGGCCCGTTCGGTCGACACGGCCAGCGTGGCGGCGCAGGCCCAGGCCGATGGCCTGACAGGGCCGCGTGTGGGCGAGCGGATTCAGCGCGAGCGCATCGCCGCCGTGGCCCAGGGTCTGGCCAAGGCGGGGCACGACGACATCGCCCATTGAGGCCAGGCGGCGCCCGTCAAGCGGCACCGCAGTCTCGCACCCGAGGGGTGGGACAAATCGGCACTTGTTCCTGCGCGGCGCCAGGTCTGGTACGGTACAGGGCCCATGAGCACCCTACCAAGACTGCAGGCCGAACGGTCCGCGCTGTTTCTGGATTTCGATGGGACGCTCGCCGATCTGGCCCAGCGGCCGGATGCGGTGCGCGTTCCGCCCGCGCTCGTGGAGCTGCTGCACCACCTGCACCTGCGGCTCGATGGCGCGCTGGCACTCGTCACCGGCCGCGCGCGCGATGACCTCGAACCCATGCTGGCCTCGCCCTGGCCCTGGGCCGCGGCCTTTGAGCATGGTGCCGTGCGCCTGTCCCGGCAGGGTGGCGTGGCCACCACCACACGGCCCAAGGGCCTGGCGCGCGCCATTGCCGCGGCCGAACACCTGGCGAAACGCCACGCCAGCCTGCTGCTGGAGCGCAAGCAAACCTCGATGGCCCTGCACTACCGTCTCGCGCCTTCGCTCGCCGTGCTGTGCGAGGACACCCTGGCGCGAGCCATCGCCGACGAGCCGGGCCTGCAACTGCTGCGCGGCAAGGCGGTGGTCGAGGTCAAGTCGAACCGGGTAAACAAGGGCACCGCCATCGAGGCCTTCATGCAGGAGGCTCCGTTCGCGGGTCGCGTGCCGGTCTTCGCTGGTGACGACGTGACCGACGAGGCGGGATTCGAGCTCGTTCAGCGCTTGGGCGGCATCGGCATCAAGGTGGGCGACGGCCCGACCCGGGCACACCACCGCTGCGCGCATCCGGAGGCCCTGCGCGCCTGGCTGGCCGACAGCTTGCTGGCGTCCAGCACTGCGCCATGAAGCCCAGCCACGGATTCGCGCCTCCGGCCCCGCCCTCGCTTTCGCTGGGTGTGATCGGCAACTGCGCCATCAGCGCGCTGATCGACCCGCACGGTCGCATGGTCTGGAGCTGTCTGCCCCGTTTCGACGGCGACCCCGTGTTCAACGCCCTGCTCGGCGGCGACGGGGCCGAGCAGGGCTCGTTCGCCATCGAGATCGAGAACCTCGCAGAAGCGCACCAGCACTACGAGCCCAACACCGCGGTACTCACCACCGAGTTGTGGGACCACGACGGCAACGGCATTGCAATCACCGATTTCGCGCCAAGATTCCTTGCGCGCGGACGCTATTTCCGGCCCATGCAACTGGTGCGCCGCGTGCGCCCGCTCAAGGGCACGCCGCGCATCCGCGTGCACCTTGCCCCGCGCTTCGGCTGGGGGCGACAGACGCCCACCATCACGTCCGGCAGCAACCACATCCGCTTCGTTGCCGACAACCTCACGCTGCGCCTGCACACCGACGCCTCGGTCAGCCACCTGCTCGCACGCACGCCCTTCCTGCTCACACGCGAGCACAACTTCCTGCTCGGCCCCGACGAGACCATGGCCGACGGCATCGGCGACACCGCGCGACATTTCGAACAGGAGACCCTGGCCTACTGGCGCGGCTGGAGCCAGCGCCTGGCGCTGCCGCTGGAGTGGCAGGACGCCGTGATCCGCGCGGCCATCACGCTCAAGCTCTCGCTGTTCGAGGACACGGGTGCCATCGTCGCCGCGATGACCACAAGCATTCCTGAAGCGCCGGGCACGCAGCGCAACTGGGACTACCGCTACTGCTGGCTGCGCGACGCCTTCTTCGTCGTGCGCGCGCTCAACAGCCTGGCCGAGGTCGGCACCATGGAGGACTACCTGCGCTGGCTCGCCAACGTGGTGGTGGGCGCGGGAGGGGGCCACGTGCAGCCGCTGCACGGCATCGGGCTGGAACGCGAACTGCCCGAGAGCATCTGCGACACCCTGCCGGGTTACCGCGGCATGGGGCCGGTGCGTGTGGGCAACCAGGCGCAGGAACACTTCCAGCACGACGTGTACGGCAACATCGTGCTGGCCGCGGCGCAATCCTTCCACGACCGGCGCCTGCTGCGCCCGGCCGGCCTGGCCGAATTCGAACGCCTGGAGGCGGTGGGCGAGCAGGCGCTGCGCGTGCACGACCAGCCCGATGCCGGCATGTGGGAACTGCGCACCCGCGCGCGCGTGCACACCAGTTCGGTGCTGATGTGCTGGGCCGCCTGCGACCGCCTGGGCAAGATCGCGCGCACGCTGGAGCTGCCCGGTCGCGCGGCCTACTGGGCTGGCCGGGCCGACACCATGCGCGAGCGCATCCTGCGCGAATCCTGGAGCGAGGAGCGCCAGGCCTTTGCCGAGAGTTTTGGCGGGCGCGATCTCGACGCCAGCGTGCTGCTGATGGCCGAAGTCGGTCTGATCGATCCGATGGACCCGCGCTTCGTGTCCACCGTCCAGGCACTGGAGGAGCACCTGAGTGACGGCCCTTTCATGCGCCGCTACGAGGCCGCGGACGATTTCGGCAAGCCCGAGACCGCGTTCAACATCTGCACCTTCTGGCGCATCGACGCGCTCGCGCGCATCGGCCGGGCCGACGAGGCGCGTGCGATTTTCGAGACCATGCTCGCCGCACGCAACCCATTGGGCATGCTCTCGGAAGACACCCACGCCGCCACCGGCGAGATGTGGGGCAACTACCCGCAGACCTATTCGATGGTGGGCATCATCAACGCCGCCGTGCGGCTCTCGGCCCCTTGGGACTCCGTCATCTGATGAGCCGCCTCGTCGTCATCTCCAACCGCATTGCCGACCCGCGCAAGCCGGCCTCGGGCGGACTCGCAGTGGCCGTGGGCCAGGCACTGGAGGCCTCGGGCGGACTGTGGTTCGGCTGGAGCGGCAAGATCGTGGAAGACGGCACGCCCGGCGAAGGTGACCTGCACCTGCAGACGGCGGGCAACGTGCAACTGGCCACGGTCGACCTCAGCCGCGAGGACCACGACAGCTACTACCTGGGCTACAGCAACGGCGTGCTGTGGCCGGTGTTCCACTACCGGCTGGACCTGGCCGACTTCGACGCGGGCTACATCGGCGGCTACCGCCGCGTGAACCACATGTTCGCGCGCAAGCTGGCCAACCTGCTGCAACCCGATGACGTGATCTGGGTGCACGACTACCACCTGATGCCGCTGGCCGCCGAGCTGCGCGCCATGGGCTGCCGCCAGCGCATGGGTTTTTTCCTGCACATCCCGCTGCCACCGCCCCTGATCCTGGCTGCCGTGCCCGAGCACGACTGGCTGGTGCGCACACTCTTCGCCTACGACCTGGTGGGTCTGCAGAGCGACGCGGACGTGGCGCATTTCTCGCGCTACGTGGGCACGGAAACATCGGCCGACATCCTGGGCGAGCACGAGTTCCGCGCCTTCGGCAAGACCCTGCAGGTGCAGGCCTTCCCCATCGGCATCGACGTGGACGAATTCCAGGCGCTCGGCCAGGGCCGCGAATCGCAGGAGATGTACGCGCAGATGAAGGGCGAGTATTCGCGCCGCCGCCTGCTGCTGGGTGTGGAACGCATGGACTACTCCAAGGGCCTGCCGCAGCGCCTCAAGACCTTCCGCCACTTGCTGCAGACATACCCCGAGAACGTGGGCAGTGCCACGCTGATCCAGATCGCCGCGCCCAGCCGCGAGTCGGTCGACGCCTACGCCGCGCTGCGCCAGGAACTCGAAAGCCTGTGTGGCGCCATCAACGGCAACTTCGGCGAACTCGACTGGATGCCCGTGCGCTACATCCACCGCAATGTGGCACGAAAGCGCCTGCCCGGCCTGTACCGCGCGGCCAGCGTGGCGCTGGTGACGCCGCTGCGCGACGGCATGAATCTGGTGGCCAAGGAGTTCGTGGTCGCGCAGGACCCGGATGACCCGGGCGTGCTGGTGCTTTCGCGCTTTGCGGGCGCGGCCGAACAGCTGGCCGAAGCCCTGATGGTCAACCCCTACGACATCGCGCGCACGGCCGAAACCATCCAGCGCGCGCTGCAGATGCCGCTGGACGAGCGCCAGCGACGCCACCAGTCGCTGCTCACGCGCGTGCGCGAGCAGGACGTGCACTGGTGGCGCGAGCGCTTCCTCAACGCGCTCGCCAACGTCCCCGCTCCCTGAACCCCTCGCTGCGGGCGCTGGCCGTGAGGCCGGCGCCCGCTTTGCCTTTTTATTGCCATTTCGAGAGGATCTTTTCATGAACGAGCAATTCATCGACATCGCCACCCGCTGGTGGGCCAGCTTCGGCGGTCTGGCCACCGTTGCCATCCGCATCACGGTCATCCTCGTGGCCGCCTGGCTGCTCACCCTGGTGCTGCAGCGTGCGGTGCGCACCCTGCGCGAGCGCATCGCCAACCGCCTCGACGACCGCGAGGCATCCAAGCGCGCCGAGACCCTGGGGCGCGTGATCCGCTACCTGGTGGCGGTGATCGTGAGCCTGATTGCCGGCATGCTGGTGCTCGCCGAGCTCGGCGTCTCGGTAGCGCCCATCCTCGGCGCGGCGGGGGTGGTTGGCCTGGCGGTCGGCTTTGGTGCGCAAAGCCTGGTGAAGGACTACTTCACCGGCTTCTTCCTGCTGCTGGAGAACCAGATCCGCCAGGGCGACGTGGTGCAGGTGGGTGACCACGCGGGTGTGGTGGAAGTCGTCACCCTGCGCTACGTGCAGCTGCGCGACTACGACGGCAACGTGCACTACGTGCCCAACGGCACCATCAGCACGGTGATCAACATGACGCGCGGCTTCAGCAATGCGGTGATGGACATCGGCGTGGCCTACCGCGAGAACGTGGACGACGTGATGGCCGTGATGGGCGACGTGGCATCGCAGATGCGTTCGGACCCGGCCTGGAGCGAGAAGATCGAAGCCGACCTGGAGATCGCCGGCGTCAACAGCCTGGCCGACTCGGCGGTGGTCATCCGCTGCCGTTTCCGCTGCCAGCCGCTGGAGCAGTGGGGCGTGAGACGCGAGTACCTGCGCCGCGTCAAGGCGGCGTTCGACGCCAAGGGCATCGAGATCCCCTACCCGCACCTCACCGTGTACGCGGGCCAGGACCGCGAGGGCCAGGCCCCCGCCTTCCACCTGCAACAACCCGCCGCCACGCACTGATCCCCGGTTCTGGGGAAGGCCATCGCACGCCGCACTGGCGCGGCGCGGGCGGCTGTGCCACGATGCGATGCACACATCCACCACCGCCATGGCCGCGACCAACCCCCTCAACCGAACGCTGGCGGACGGCATCCGGCAGGTGGGTTTTCGCAAGTGGTACGAACGCGAACTGCTCTCCAGCCACGCGCACATGGCGCTCGCGCTGTTCGCCGTCGTCGCCCTGATCGCCAGCTTCGAAGCCTTCCAGGGCGCCAGCAGCAACGACAAACTCCTCAACACCGCGTTCGTGGTGGTCAGCGCCGGCGTGTCCCTGTGGGCGCTGCGCCGCTACCTCTACCTGCTCATGCATGCCGAGGACATGGCCAACCAGGCCAACTGCGCGCAATGCCAGGCCTACGGCATGCTGCAGCTGCAGGATGCCACGCCACGGCAGCCCACCGCGACCCCGAAACTGCTGCCGGTGTGCTGCAAGCGCTGCGGCTTCCGCTGGAATCTGGAAGACAACTGAACCGCGCTGCGGTCACCCGCCAGTGGCGAAAGTGGCGTTGAACCCGGCCGGTCTTCGTTGGCTGCAGTGCCCGCTCCCGGGCTCAGCGCGCCCCGTCGAGCGCGCGCGCCGCGCCCTGCAGCGCGGGCGACTGCTTCGAGGTGATGACCCAGACGGGTATGGCGCCCAGGTAGGGCTTGAAGCGGCCCTTGGTCTCGAAGCGCTCGCGAAACGGCGAGCCGTCGAACCAGGTGCCCAGGCGCGGCACGATGCCACCGCCCACGTACACCCCGCCGCGCGCGCCGAGCGTGAGCGCGAGGTTGCCCGCCACCGAACCCAGCATGGCACAGAGAATGCCCAGGGCTTCAAGCGCCTGCGGCTGGCCGGCATGCAGTGCGGCGTCGCTCACCTCGGCGGCGGTGTCGATGTCGCCGGGGATCGCGTCGTCGGCCTCGCACAGCAGCGTGAAGGTGTCGAGCAGGCCCTGGCCGCTGCACACGCGCTCGGCCGAGGCGTGGCCATAGCGGCGCACCAGGCCGTCCATCACCAGGCGTTCGCGCGGCGTGGCCGCCGGCAGCGTGACGTGGCCGCCCTCGCCTTCGAGCGGCACCCAGCCCCCGGCGCCATCGGGCAGCAGGCCGGAGACGCCCAGGCCGGTACCGGCACCCACCAGCGCGCGGGGCGCATCGGGCAGCGCGGTGCCGCCACCCACCTGGCGCAGCTCATCGGGCGGCAGATCGGGCAAGGCCAGCGCGAGCGCGGTGAAGTCGTTGAGCAGGCGCAGCGTGCGCAGGCCGAACTCGGCCTTGACCGCCGCCTGCGAGAACGACCAGTGGTGGTTGGTCATGCTCACCTGGTCGCCGGTGATGGGGGTGGCAATGGCGATGGCGACCGCCCCCGGCGCGCCCCGGCCGAGGCCGTCGAGGTAGCTACGCAACGCCGCCTGCAGCGTGGGGTGATCGGCGCCTGGGAGCACACGCACGTCGGTCAATGGCGCGCCGGGGCCGGCCTGCCAGGCGAAGCGCGCGTTGGTGCCGCCCACGTCGGCGAGCACGCGGGCGCTGTTCGGCGGGGCGGGGCTGGGCGGCATCAGGTGGGTTTCCGGAGTGGGGCTCAGATGAGGTAGCCGATCAAGGTTGCGACCATGCTCAGCAGGATGGTGCTGGCAAACGGAAGGTTCCATTCGCGGCCGAAGGCCTTGAAGCGGACATCGCCCGGCAGCCGGCCTAAGCCCAGCCTCTGCAGCAGCGGGGTGAACCAGCTGATGAGCAGCAGGGCCAGAAAGATGACGATCATCCAGCGAATCATCGTGGTGCCTCAGAGCCTGTGCGAGCGATCGCCCGCGGCAAATCCCAGCGGTACCCAGCCATCGGTACTGGCTGTGGGCGCGAGGGCCAGCACCTTGAAGAGTTCGCCCATCTCGTGCTCGTTCACCAGTTTCTGCATCATCGCGTTCTGCCGCGCATCGGCCTGCCGGGCCAGCTCGATCAGGCCGCAGTTGAGCAGGAAGCGGCCCTGGCTGGTGTAGCCGATCACGTCCAGGCCGGAGTGCTGCGCGGCCAGGGCAATGCCGGTGAAGTTCACGTGAGCGGTGATGTCCTTCCCGCCCAGGTCGCGCAGCGGATCGTCGTCGCTGCGGTGCGCGCGGTGGCAGATCAGCGTGCCAGTGCTGCGCTGCGGGTGGTAGTACTCGGCCTCGGGAAAACCGTAGTCGAGCAGAAAGGCCGCGCCGCGCCACAGGCGGTCGGCCAGGGTGCGCACGAAGGCCTCGGCCTGCGGGTGGATCTCGGTCAGGTAGTCGTGTTCGCCCGGCACCTCCAGCGGCGGGCGCAGCGCGGTGGCGCGGTCCACCCAGGTGAGGACACCGGCGGCGTCCAGCGCCACGCCGCGCTCGTGCCATGCGCCGTTCACGCGCGCGAGCAGTTGCACCGGCATGGCATCCAGCACCTCGTTGCCCAGCACCACGCCGCTCAGGGTGTCCGGCAGCGCGTCGGCCCAATGCAGCACGGCCGCGTGCGCGGCCAGCGTGGCGCGCTGGCGCTCGCGCAGGCTGCCCGAGAGGTCGACGATGGTGTAGCGCCGCAGCGGCTGGCCCAGCGCGGCAAGCGCCTCGATCACCTGCAGCGCGAGCGCGCCGGAGCCGGCGCCGAACTCCCACACCTCGTCGGTGCCGGTGGCGCTCAGCGCTTGCGCCACCTGGCGCGCCAGCATCTGGCCAAACAGCGGCGTGAGTTCGGGCGCGGTCACGAAGTCGCTGCCGCTCTCGGGCAGGTGGCCGAACTTGGGCGTGGCGTTGGCGTAGTAGCCCAGACCGGGCTCGTACAGCGCGATCGCCATGAAGCGGTCGAACGACAGCCAGCCACCGGCTTGCGCGATGGCCTCGCCCATCCGCGCCCGCAGGGGGCTCGTCGTTAAACTCTCGTGTTCTGTTGCCATGGGGGTCCGCACCCCCGGATTGTCCCTCATGCCCAGCGACGCCCCCGCTTCTCCAGCCACCCCCGCGCGCACCGTGCTCGTCACCGGGGCGGGCCGGCGCCTGGGCCGCGAGATCGCGCTCACGCTGGCACAGGCGGGCTGGAACGTGGCGGTGCACCACCGCCTCTCCGCGAGTGAGGCACAACAGACCGCCACCGACTGCGAAACCCGTGGCGGCCGGCCCGGCAGTGCGCGCGCGTTTTTTGCCGACCTCGGCGACGAGGCCAGCGTGCACGCCCTGCTGCCCGCCGTGGTGGCGCATTTCGGCGCGGTGGATGCCGTCGTCAACAGCGCCTCCACCTTCGAACACGACAGCGCACAGACCTTCGGCTTCGCCGCGCTGGAGCGGCACCTGCGCGCCAACACCGGTGCGGCCGTGCTGCTGGCGCAGGCGCTGCACGCGCACGCCGAGT
>NZ_JAILWB010000024.1 GCF_025699295.1 Hydrogenophaga sp.
CGTGCTCGCGGCGGTGGCCGCCATTTCGCCGTCGCGCACCCAGTCCACGGCGTAGTGTTCGGCGCGCAGCAGGTCCAGCACGGCCTCGCCGATCATGGTGTCGTCCTCGACCAGCAACAACCTCATGGTGCACGTTCTCCTGGCCCGCGTGCCGGGCATCCTGCGTCCATCTTGCAGGGATTGGCTTAGGCCGGCCTTAGGCCCCGGGGACGCCGTCGGCGTCAGTCCCCGGCCAGCAAGCGCTTGAGATCGCCCGCCAGCGCCGCCGACCCAGTGCCGTATCGGTGATACAGGCGGATGCGACCCTGCGGGTCGTAGATGTAGCTGCCGGCCGAATGGTCCATGCTGTAGCTGGTGGGCGTGGGGCCGTCAACCTTCTTGTAATAGACCTTGTAGCTCCTGGCCAGCGCAGGCAGCGCGTCGGGTGCGGCATACAGGGCCAGGAAACTCGGATCGAAGCTGGCCATGTACTGCTTCATGATCTCGGGCGTATCCCGCTCGGGGTCGACGCTGATGAACAGGCCCTGGAGACGCTCGCCATCGGGCCCCAGCAGGCGCCTGGCCTCGGCCAGTTCGCTCATCGAGGTGGGGCACACGTCGGGACACTGGGTGAAACCAAAGAACACCACCACGACCTTGCCCTTGAAGTCGGTCAGCGTGCGCGGCTGGCCGTTGTGGTCGGTCAGCGAGAAGCCGGTGGCGTAGTCTGCACCGGTGATGTCGATGCCGGAGAAAGCGGCAGGCGCATCGGCCTGATCGGTGCAGGCCGCCAGGCCCAGCAGGGCGGCGCCACAGGCAGCGGCCATGAGGGTGCGGCGGGTCAGCGGGATGTGGGTCATGGTCATCAGATGTAGTGATCCACCAGCAGGGCGGCGAACAGCAGCGCCAGGTGAATCAGCGAGAAGCGAAACGTCTTGCGCGCCAGCGCATCGGAGTAGTTGCGCCACAGCGCGATGGCGTAGCCGCAGAAGCCGATGCTCAACACGACCGCCGCCACCAGGTAGACCCAGCCGCTCATGCGCATCACGAAAGGCATGAGGCAGGCTGCGAACAGCACGAACGTGTAGAGCACGATCTGCAACCGCGTGAACTCGGAGCCGTGCGTGACAGGCAGCATCGGCAGGCCAGACTTGCGGTAGTCCTCCACGCGGTACAGCGCCAGCGCCCAGAAGTGCGGTGGCGTCCAGAGGAAGATGATCAGGAACAGGATCAGCGCCTCGGGCGCGACCACGCCGGTCATGGCGGCCCAGCCCAGCACCGGCGGCATGGCGCCGGAGGCGCCGCCGATCACGATGTTCTGCGGCGTGAGCGGTTTCAGGATCACGGTGTAGACCACCGCGTAACCGACGAAGGTGGCAAAGGTCAGCCACATGGTCAAGGGGTTGACGAGGAAGTACAGCACCGCCGAGCCGGCGCCGCAGAGCACGGCGGAAAACGTCAGTGTCTTCGCGTTGGTGAGCTCGCCCTTGGCGGTGGGACGCCAGGCGGTGCGCTTCATCTTCGCGTCGATCTGCTGTTCGACCAAGCAGTTGAACGCCGCGGCGGCACCCGCCACCAGCCAGATGCCGAAGCAGGCAATGGCGGCCAGTTGCACCTGTGCCCACGTGGGCACACCCGGCACGGCCAGCACCATGCCGATCAGCGCGCAGAACACAATGAGCTGGATCACGCGCGGCTTGGTCAGCGCGTGGTACTGGCGCCAGACCGAGGGCAGCGCGGAGGCAACGGGAGGGGTGGGCGCGGTGCTCATCGGATCGGCATGGACAGGGGCAAGGAGGAAGAGGCTGGCGCAGTCGCACCGAGCGGGCGGGTGCTGCGTGTGCCGGCCAGCGCGCCGGTGAGCACGATCACCAGCGCGGCCGCGCCTCCGGTGTGCCCCACGGCGGCCAGCAGCGGCCAGTCGAGCACCACATTGCTCAGGCCGCTGGCGAACTGCCAGGCGGCCAGCAGCAGCAACGCACGCGCGCCCGGGCGCATGCCCGACACGCGCCACAGACGCCAGGCGAGCCAGAGCATCGCGGCCAGCACCGCATAGGCCATGAGACGGTGCACATAGTGGATGGCGGTCAGCGCCGGGAAGGTGATCGCCTCGCCAGCATGGCTGCGCCCGAGCTCGCGCCAGAGTGTGAAGCCTTCGCGCACCGCCATGGGTGGCCACCAGCTGCCCTGGCAGGTGGGGAAGTCGCGGCAGGCAAGCACGGCGTAGTTGGTACTGACCCAGCCACCCAGTGCGATCTGCAGCCACAACAAGGCAAACACGCCCACCAGGGCCCAACGCAGGCGGCCGGGCAGTTCCACCGGGCCAGGGTGGCCCGGTGCCGCCAGCGCATACCCACTCGACTGGGCGCGCAGCAGGGCCAGCAGGCCCAGACCGCCCAGCAGGTGCAGGGTGACGATGGCAGGGAACAGCTTCATCGTGACCGTGAGCGCACCGAATGCCCCCTGCAGGCAGACCCAAACCAGCGTGGCCAGCGGCCACAGGTACGACACGCTCACCCGTCTGCGCTCGACCCAGCTCACCAGCGCGAGCACCAGGATCAGCACTCCGACCGCGGTGGCAAGGTAGCGATGGATCATCTCGATCCAGGCCTTGGAGAAGGTGACCGGGCCGGAGGGCATGACGCTTTGGGCTGCTGCGATCGACGTGCTCGCCCCAACCGGGCTGGCACTGCCGTAGCACCCCGGCCAGTCGGGGCAACCCAGACCCGAGTCGGTCAGGCGCGTGAAGGCACCGAACAGCACCAGGTCGAAGGTGAGAAACAACGTGACCAGAGTGAGCACACGCAGGCGCTGTGCGGGCGGCGCATGGCGGTTGCGCAGCCAGACCCAGGCCAGTGGCCCGAGCGCGATCACCACGCCCAGGAGCATGAGGCGCGCCACGGGGGCGAGATCGTACAGGGGCTGGGCGCTGTCCATGTCAGTTGGCGCGCCCTTCTTTGTCCCAGAAGGCGGAGGCGCGCAGCAGGCGGTCCAGGTCGCGCCTGGCTTGCTTGGGGTCGAGGTTGGCGGGGAACCGCATCATCCAGTTGCCCAGCGGGTCGACGACATACAGATGGTCCTCGATCTTCTGGCCGGGGGCGGGTTGCAACCAGGCAGCGAGTGCCTGCGCATCCACATGCAGCACCTGCGCGGCAGCGGTGACCTGCTTCAGTGGCTCGGACAATACGGCCTCGCCGGTGCGCAGCCAAACCCAGTCGAGCCGCTCTTTCTCACGGCCCAGCGTTTCCCGCAGCTGGCGCTGCAGGTACAGGTGCTGCTGGCAGGCGTCGTTGCAGGCGCTGTCGGCCACGCTGATCAGCAGCCACTGGTCCTTGAGCATGCTCAGCGGCACGACGCGCCCTTGCACGTCGGTGCCGGTCCAGGCCGGCAGCGGGCGCTGCGGGTCGATCAGCTCGCCGTAGTTGCGGCGTCCCTCGGGGCGAACCACGTAGTAAGTGAGATAGGACGCAATGACGGGGGCGGCGCAGACCAGCATCAGGCCCAGCATCTTCCAGCGCCCGGCACGCGTGCTGGCCACAGCGTCCGCGCTCGCCCGGTCCAACTTCGGCAGGCTGTGCACGGTCAGGGTCAGGGGTTCATCGGGCGTCTGTGCCATGGGAACTGCGCTTTCGGCGGGGGGATAGGAATTGGAACCAGACATAGAGACCCGCCGCGAGGGCGCACAGGGCGAACCACTGGAAGGCGTAGCCATGGTGCTTGTGCACGTCGACCGCGATGCGGGGCCAATCGCGCTTCAGTCCATCGGCGGCTTCACCGCCTTGCAGGACGGACACGCCCAGCAGGTTCAGCCCGGTCTCCTGCGCAAAGGCGGCGAGATCGATATTTTGCCGGATCGCCCCGGTCCCCGCGCCGCCGAGTTCGAAAAGCTTGCCGGGCGAAGAGGCCAATCGCCCCTGTATCTCGACGGTGTCCAGGGGCGTGGTGATCGTGGGTACCCGGCTGCGATCGGTGAAATCGCGCGGCACCCAGCCGCGCTGGACCAGCACCGCGCGCTCACTGCCCAGCAAGCGCAGCGGCGTCACCAGGAACAGACCCACCCTGCCGTTCATCTGGCGGTTGTCCAGGAACACACTGGCCTGCGGCACCCACTGCCCCCGCAGGCGCACCGGACGGTGCACGCCCTCGGCCGGGTCTGCCGCGCCGAGCAGGTCGGCAGTGTTCCAGGCCGGCAGCACGCTGCGCTGATCGATCTGCGCCTGCAAGGCCAGCTTCTGACCCGCGCGGTCGAGCTGCCAGAGCCCGAGCGCGGCCGTCACCACCACCGTGATCACCGTGGCGGCGGTGACGGTCCAGAAGCGCGGCGTGCGAGTCGGCATGGCTCAGCCTCCGACACCGCTCACGCTGCGCAGGACGATAATCGGACCTATGAAATATCTGGTCATCGTGGCTTTCATCGCCATCATCGGCAGTCTGGGGGTCGCGCTGCTGTACATGATGCGGGGTGGTGAAGCCGACGGTGCCGAGGGCAGCGCGCCGCGCAAGAACCATATGGCGCGGGCGTTGGCCTTTCGGGTCGGGTTTTCCATCCTGCTCTTCGTGGTGGTGCTTGTCAGCTACCTGATGGGCTGGATCCAGCCCACGGGCCTGCCTCTGCGCGGCTGAGCCCCCATCCCCTTCAACAAAAAAGCGCCTGATGGCGCCTTTTTGTTGCGGGTTAGCCCGGGTGGAGCAACCTCCAGGGCGTATTACATCCAGTACACCAGGATGTACAGGCCCAGCCAGACCACGTCAACGAAGTGCCAGTACCAGGCCGCGCCTTCGAAACCGAAATGGCGCTCGGCCGTGAAATGGCCCCTCTGCAGGCGCAGGGTGATGAACAGCAGCATCAGCATGCCCACAAACACATGGAAACCGTGGAAGCCGGTGAGCATGAAGAATGTGGAGCCGAACACGCCCGACGAGAGCTTGAGGTTCAGGTCGGCGTAGGCATGAGCGTATTCATAGCCTTGCACGCCCAGGAACAGAATGCCCAGCAGCACGGTGATCCACATGAAGCCGATGGTCCTGGCGCGGTTGCCCGCCTGCAGTGCGTGGTGCGCGATGGTCAGAGTCACGCCCGAAGTGAGCAGCAAGGCGGTGTTGATCGTGGGCAACCAGAACGGTCCCATGGTCTGGAAAGGCTCGACGATGTCGCCCGGCGAGGCGGTGGCACCCACCTGCACACTGGGCCACACGGCGGTGAAATCGGGCCAGATCAGCGCGTTCTCGATGCTGCCCAGCGCCGGCACCGAGTGCGTGCGGGTCCACCACAGGGCGGTGAAGAAGGCGCCGAAGAACATCACCTCGGAAAAGATGAACCAGCTCATGCTCCAGCGAAACGACAGATCGACCTTGCGTCCGTACATGCCACTCTCGCTCTCGCCCACAGACTGGCTGAACCACTGGAACAGCACGACCAGCCAGAACACGAGGCCGAAAGCCAGCGAGTAAGCACCCCAGCCGGCGCCATTGATCCACTGACCGGCGCCCAGGATGACGAAGAAAAGCCCGATCGCGGCCATTACGGGGTGGCGCGACGGACCGGGAACGTAGTAGTAGGGCGTCGTGCCGTGGGATGCTGCTGACATGCTCACTCCTGTTGTGCTTTCGCTTGTATCAATGTCTAGGAATCAAAAAAACTGCGCTTTGCTGACCTCAGCCGGCCACCCAGTTCACCAGCAGGATCAGACCGAGCACGAAGAGAAAGGCCATGCCCAAACCCACCGCGATCAGGTGCAGTGGATTGAGCTTGGCGATGTCGTCCTGGTAGTCGGCGTTGCGTCGCACGCCCAGGAACCCCCAGAGCACCGCCCTGACGGTGCCCAGGAAGGAGCCTTTGCGCGGATCGACTGGCGTGCTCACACGGCCCCCGCCGGTTTGACGATCGCCGGGCTGATCGCCAGCGGGGCTGCGTCCTGGGGCGCCGCCGGCACCTTGCCACCCACCTCGAAGAATGTGTACGACAGCGTGATCGTGCTCACATCTTTCGACAGGCGTGGATCAATCACGAAGGCCACCGGCCATTCCTTCTTCTCGCCTGCCTGCAGTGTGTATTGCGTGAAGCAGAAGCACTCCAGCTTGTTGAAGTGGGCCGCGGCCTGCTGAGGTGCGTAGCTGGGAATGGCTTGCGCCGCCATCGTGCGGTTCTGGATGTTCTGGAACTCGTACATGACCGTGGTGAGTTCACCCGGGTGCACCTGAAGCGAACGCACCGCCGGCTTGAAATGCCACGGTCCGCGGCTGTTGACGTCGAATTCGACCGTGATGGTGCGGCTTGTGTCCACCTGCGTGTTGGCCGGAAGCTTCGGTGCCGCGCCTGGAATCTCGCGCTCGGTCAGCGCCAGCACGTTGATGCCGGTGACTTCGCAGATGGCCTTGTAAATCGGCACCAGGGCATAGCCGAAGGCGAACATGCCCAGCGCGATCACGCCGAGCTTGCCCACCATCTTGAAGTTTTCGCGCCGCAGTCCCACGGTATTCCAGTCGGTTGGTTGGGAGCTGGAAGTCAGCTGCCCAGAAACACCATCTTGCCGATGAAGCCGGCGAAAAAAACCAGCGCGACCGAGGCCAGGATCAGCGCCAGCCGCAAGTTGTTCTTCTTCTGTTCACGGGTCTTCATCGGGTCAGCTCCGTTTGCGTGCCAATCAGCCAATCACCTTGGTGGCGGTGGCGTCAAGCTTGGGTGGGTTCTCGAAGGTGTGGAACGGTGCCGGCGACGGCACTTCCCATTCCAGGCCCTCCGCGCCTTCCCAGGGCTTCTGCACAGCTTTTTCGCCCTGGCCACGCATGGCGGGAACGACCACGGCCACGAAGAAATACACCTGCGCAAGGCCGAAGCCGAAGGCGCCCACCGAGGCAATGGCGTTGAAGTCGGCGAACTGCATCGGGTAGTCGGCATACCGGCGCGGCATGCCGGCCAGACCGAGGAAGTGCATCGGGAAAAAGGTGATGTTGAAGGAAATCATCGACCACCAGAAGTGGATCTTGCCCTTGGTCTCGCTGTACATGACGCCGGTCCACTTGGGCAGCCAGTAATAGATGCCGGAGAACATGGCGAACAGGGATCCGGCCACCAGCACGTAGTGGAAGTGGGCCACCACGTAATAGGTGTCCTGCATCTGGGTGTCGATCGGCGCGACCGAAAGGATCAGGCCAGTGAAGCCACCGATGGTGAACACGAAGATGAAGCCCACGGCCCAGAGCATCGGGGTTTCGAAGGTCATCGAGCCCTTCCACATGGTCGCGATCCAGTTGAAGATCTTCACGCCCGTGGGCACAGCGATCAGCATCGTCGAGTACATGAAGAACAGCTGACCAGTGAGCGGCATGCCGGTGGTGAACATGTGGTGCGCCCACACGACGAAGGACAGGATGGCAATGGAGCCGGTGGCATACACCATGGAGGCATAGCCGAACAGCTTCTTGCGCGAGAAAGCAGGCACGACCTGGCTCACGATGCCGAAGGCCGGCAGGATCATGATGTAGACCTCGGGGTGGCCGAAGAACCAGAAGATGTGCTGGTACATCACCGGGTCGCCACCGCCGGCGGGGTTGAAGAAGCTGGTGCCGAAATGGCGGTCGGTCAGCGTCATGGTGATGGCACCTGCCAGCACGGGCATCACGGCGATCAGCAGGTAGGCGGTGATCAGCCAGGTCCAGCAGAACATGGGCATCTTCATCAGCGTCATGCCGGGGGCGCGCATGTTGAGGATGGTGACGATGATGTTGATCGAACCCATGATCGACGAGGCACCCAGGATGTGCATGGCAAAAATGCCGGCGTCCATCGAGGGGCCCATCTGCAGGGTCAGGGGGGCATACAGCGTCCAGCCGGCAGCGGGCGCGCCACCGGGCATGAAGAAGGAGGCCACAAGCATGATGGCCGCCGGGATCATCAGCCAGAAGCTGAAGTTGTTCATGCGGGCAAATGCCATGTCGCCCGCACCGATCTGCAGCGGAATCATCCAGTTCGCGAAGCCCACGAAGGCCGGCATGATGGCGCCGAACACCATGATCAGGCCGTGCATGGTGGTGAGCTGGTTGAACAGCCCGGGGTTGACCAGTTGCAGGCCGGGCTGGAACAGCTCGGCGCGGATCAGCAGCGCGAGAACGCCACCCACCATGAGCATGGTGAAGGCGAACAGCAGATACAGCGTGCCGATGTCCTTGTGGTTGGTGGCATAGACCCAACGCCGCCAGCCCGTGGGGGCATGGTGGTCGTGATCGTGTCCGTGCGCGTCGTGGTGGTCAAGAACTGCACTCATCGTCGATTCCTTTGAGACTCAATGTTTTTCTGGCAACCGGATCACTGGCGCGCGGCCTGCACTTCGGCGGGCTGCACGATCTGCTCGGTGTTGTTGGACCAGCTGTTCTTGGCGAAGGTCATGACCGCGGCCAGCTCGGTGTCCGAGAGTTGCTTCCAGGCGGGCATGGCACCACCGGCAGCGCCGTTGAGCATCACCGTGATCATCTTGCCGTGGTCCTTGTCGGTCACGATGGCGGAACCATCCAGCGGCTTGATCGGGCCAGCACCCTTTCCACTTGCCTGGTGGCAGGCTGCGCAATTGGCCGCGTATACCGACTCACCGCGCTTGACGAGATCGGCCAGCGTCCAGACCTTGCTCGGGTCGTCGGCTGCGGCGGCCATGGCCTTGTTTTTATCGGCCACCCAGGCGGTGTACTCCTCGGCAGAAACCACCTTCACATGGATGGGCATGTAGGCGTGCTCCTTGCCGCACAGCTCGGCGCACTGACCGTAGAAGTCGCCGGTCTTCTCCGCGCGGAACCAGGTGTCGCGCACGAAGCCGGGAATCGCGTCCTGCTTGACGCCGAACGCCGGCACCATCCAGGCATGGATCACATCGTTGGCAGTGGTGATGATGCGCACCTTCCTGTTCACGGGCACCACGAGAGGGTTGTCGACCTTGAGCAGGTAGTCGTCGGTGGCTTCGGGCTTGCCGCTGTTGGACATCACGCGGTGGCTGGTGTCCAGGGTCGACAGGAAGCCGATGCCTTCGCCTTCGCCCTTGATGTAGTCGTAACCCCACTTCCACTGCATGCCCGTGGCCTTGATGGTGAGGTCGCTGTTGGTGGTGTCCTTCTGCGCCACAAGTACCTTGGTCGCAGGCAACGCCATGCCGATGACGATCAGCAGGGGAACGATGGTCCAGCCCAGCTCCACCCAGATCGGCTCGGCCAGCGCCTGGGACTTGTGGCCCACCGACTTGCGGTGCTTGAGGATGGAATAGAACATCACCCCGAAGACGATGACGAAGATCACCGCGCACAAGGCCATCATGAACCAGTGCAGCCAGTGCTGCTCTTCGGCAATGCGCGTGACTGGCGGGTGAAAGTTCAGCTGATTGACCGCCGGTCCACCGGCCAGATCCTTGACCGTCTGCGCAGCGACCGTGGACCAGGCGCCTGCGCCCAGCGCCAGGGTGGTGCCCGCAGCACGGATCATGGCCCATCGGTTTCGCAGGGAATGCACCGTTTTCTTCGTCGTACTCACTTTAAGCGCCTCAAATATAAGTATTGATTTATATCAATGCCGATTAGAACAAATTTTCCGGGCTCACCCACCCAAAACCCACTGTCACGCGCCACGCAAAGCCTGGCGAATCTCCCGTGCCAGCACCGGTCGCAAGTCGGAACGCAAGAACCGCCCCACCCGCACCGACTGGCCGCCACCCCGGACTTCGATCATCTGACCGCCGTCGCCTGACGCCTCCACCCTCACCCACTCACGGGCGAACTCGCACCGCTTCGTCCGTCCCGCCGTCTCCAGTTCCACCACCAGCTGGCCTGGCCGAAGGCTGATGCGCTCGCGATCGGTCGCATGCCGCGCATAGGCCAGAAAGGCCGCACCCACGGCGACAAGTTCCAGCGCCGCGAAGGGCAGCACCAGTCTGGCGCCCAGTGACCAGCAAAAGCCAGCCACGGCGAGCGACACGACACACATGGAGGCGTACAGCCATCCCAGTTGTGTGGGCGTGATCGAACAGTTGCGCTTCAGCGACCACTCCATGCCGTGCTCGGACGGGGTCGCGAAACGGAAAGCGTTGCTGGCATGGCTCACCACCCACCACCGGATCAAACCGCGCCCGGCACGAAGGCCCGCGCGATGACGCAGGGAAAATACCCTTGAAACCTGGAACGCCGACAATTGTAGCGGCGGGAGCGCGGACCTTCTCTGGTAAAGCCGCCATATCCGACTCGGACAATGCGCCCGAACGGGAGACCGCAGCTGCAGCCGCCGGCACCCGGTTCAGCCCCGACGACCTCGCAACATGGAGCGCATGTCTTCCACGGCCACGGTGGCGGACGGTTTCATGGGGACCCGCGGCACGGCCTTGAACGCATGGCCATAGATGATTTCGAAGGTCAGCAGGAGACGCCCGTCCTGCGCGCGCGGCAAGCCGGCCTCGATCGCCTCACACAGGCGCTCGCGCCATTGACGCGACCGACAGGCGGGAAACCGCTGCGTGTGCAGATTGCGCCCCAGGCTGCGCAGTTCAGCCAGTAGAGGCTCGGCGCCGCTGTAAGAGAGCGTGATCCGCTCCATGTCCATCACCGGCTCCGCAAAGCCGCCGTGCACCAGCATGTCGCCCCAGTCGTGCATGTCCGTGAAGGCGTGGGACGGCTCGGGCCATCCCTGTTGCGCGTAGACGGCACGCAATTCGCGCAGGCTGTCCGGCCCCAGGCAGGAAAACATGAGGAATCCGTCGGTCTCGATGTGCGTGTTCCAGCGCCGGAGCAGGGCCTGCGGCTGCGCCTCCATGTGCAGGACCATGTTGGCCCACAGCATGCGAACCCTCGTGGACGCGTCCGCTGGCCGCGGGCCATTGCCTCGTCGCCAGCTCAGCGGATTCCAGAGCGTGCCCCTCGACTCGTGCGTCGCCTGAAGTGCCTCCGGCAGGCGCAGTGCCGCGACATGACACGGCGCGTCGGGCCACAGGGCCCGCAGCTGCTGGTGCGCCAGCAGGCCACCGTTGACCGGCTCCCAGTGCATCCAGTTCGCTGGCGGCTCGCGAAACCACTTCAAGCGCTCCGCCATGCGCGAGGCCACTTCCTCGTGAAGCCACGGGCTGGTGGAGGCACGGCGCTGCAGCCAGCGCTGCGCAGCCACCATGTCCATGCCGGGCACGGCTGTTTCAGGGTCAGGGGAGGTGTTCAAACGGACAGCCAGCTGCAGGAAAAGGATGCAAGTCAGTGAGGACGCGGCGCCCCAGTATATTGGCGCGATGTTCTCCACCATGACCTCTCTGCCACAGCGGCTGCCCGGCACCTGTCAGGTGTGCGGTGCCTGGCCTTCGCGTCCTGTGTGCGAGGACTGCGTCACGCGATTTCACGGCGCACGTCACCGGTGTCGTGAGTGCGCGGCGCCCATGCCGTCCGACATGCCTTCCCAGTGCGGCGCCTGCCTGACGCGCCCGGGCACCTCCGCGCTACAGGCCTGCGCGGCCGCGGTGGACTACGCCTACCCGTGGGACGGACTGATCGCGCGCTTCAAGTTCCAGGGCGAACCAGGCTGGGCCTCGCAATTCGCCTGCCGCATGCTGCAGGCACCGCGATCAATCACACTGCTGTCACAAAGCGACCTGCTGGTGCCGGTACCACTGACGGCGGCCCGGCTCGCCGAGCGTGGCTACAACCAGGCGTGGGAACTTGTGAAGGCCCTGAAACGCCTGTGCACGGCGACAGTTGCCGCGCAGCCGGTGGCCGATGCGCTGGTGCGCGTGATCGAGGCACCCGACCAGCATCACCTCACACGCGAACGGCGCCTGCGCAATCTGCACGGCGTTTTTGCGCCACACCCGTGGCATGCATCCCGCCTGTCGGGCGCACATGTCCTGCTGGTCGACGACGTGACCACCACCGGCGCCACCCTGCAGGCTGCCGCGCAGGCGCTCTGCCAGGCCGGGGCAGAGCGCGTGAGCGCCCTGGTCTTCGCGTGCACGCCACCGCGGTAAGCTCGCTCGCCACCCTGTACCGCCTGTCATGTTCCATATCGTCCTGGTCGAGCCCGAAATCCCGCCCAACACTGGCAACGTGATCCGCCTCAGCGCGAACGCAGGTTGCGCGTTGCACCTCATCGAGCCTCTCGGATTCTCGATGGACGACAAGCACATGCGCCGCGCCGGACTCGATTACCACGAGTACGCGAAGTTGCGCTGCCATGCCAGCTGGTCCGACTTCCTGGGCAACGAGCGTCCCGATCCGCAACGCATGTTCGCATTCACGACCCGCGGCAGCCACAGCGTGTTCGACAACCGCTTCCGGGCGGGCGACTGGCTGGTGTTCGGCGCCGAGACCCGTGGACTGCCCGAGTCCGTGCGCGAGTCGTTCCCCGCAGGCCAGCGGCTGCGGCTGCCCATGGTGGAAGGTCAGCGCAGCCTCAATCTGTCCAACGCCGTGGCAATCACCGTGTTTGAAGCCTGGCGCCAGAACGGGTTTGTCATGCCCCTTCCGTGACGCAGATCACGCGGATCGCAGATGGTGCGAGCCAACCCTTGCGTGGAACGCGCAACATAGCTGCATCGGCCTGATCCGGGGTGCCAGCGGCCACAAGCGCCAGTGCCCCGACCAGGCTCCGCAACCCGAACGGCTGCCCGGAGACCGCATTGATCACTGCAATAGCACGGATGTTTCAGGTGCACCTTGCGCCCCAGAGGCGACCGCATCGCCATGCCAGCATCAAGGACGTGGCCAACATCCGCCATCAGCTGCAGGGCAGCATCGAGGACTGCACGAGCGAATCCGCGCACCGCCTGCGCAAGAAAATCGATCAAGCCCGCACACCCCAGGAACTCTGGCTGCTGCGCAACGATGCCTACCAGTTGATATCGCAGCAACACAACCAGGCCGTTGCCGCCCAGCGCATCAACGGCCTGATCCCATCCTTCGAGGGCTGGCTCGAACCCAGGCAGCTCGTTCGTATTGGCTAGGGATACCGGCGCACCAGCGACTCGGCGAAACACACGGGCTTGTCGCTGCCCTCACGCTCCACCACCACGCCCCAGGTCATCTGCACACCACCCTGCTCGATGGGCTCGGAGGCCTGCAGTGTCATGCGCGCACGCAGGCGGCTGCCCACTGGCACCGGCGCGGTGAAGCGCACACGGTTCAGGCCGTAGTTCACGCCCATGCGCGAGCCACGGATGTCGAAAGCCGACTCGAAGAACACCGGCAGCAACGACAGCGTGAGGAATCCGTGGGCAATGGGTGCGCCGAACGGGCCGGCCCTGGCGCGCTCCACGTCCACATGGATCCACTGGTGGTCGCCCGTGGCCTCGGCAAAGCGGTTCACCTGCTCCTGGCTGATGGTGACCCAGTCGCTGACAGCCACTTCCTGGCCCACGCAGGCCGCAAGGTCGGCCAGGGTTTCAAAGATTTTCATGCCACGCACTGTATCGTCCGCCTCCGGCCGCGCATGTCGGACCGGGGACAGGACGGTCGGGGCTCAGCGGTCAAGCCAGTCACAGATGCCCTGCCACTGGTTCAGGTCCTTTTCCACCCTGCCGGGCGCCACGTCGAACAGCGTCAGTCCGCGCGCGGCAAGGTGCACGTAGTTCTGCGTGTCGCGCAGCGCGCCCAGCACGGGCAGGCCCAGGCCGGTCACGAACTCGCGCAGCTTGTCGGCCGAGATGGTGCGCATGTCCACACGCATGCCCACAATGCCGACCTGCAGCTTGTCCGCACGGCGCGACTCGGCCAGTTCGTCGAGAAAGGCTCGTGTGGCATAGATGTCGAAAATGCTGGGCTGCAGCGGCACCAGTACCTTGTCGGCGATCTTGAGCACGTCCTTGAAGCGCCAGCCGTGCAAGCCCGCTGGCGTGTCGAGCACGACGTGGGTGACATCCTTGGGAGGACGGGCAATCAGGTCCTGGGACACATCCCAGGTCTGGATCGGTCGAGCCTCAGGCGGCCGCAACTTGAGCCACAGCGCGGACGACTGCTGCCTATCAGCGTCCCCCAGCATGACCGAATGGCCTTTGCGGGCAAAGTAGCCGGCGACGTTGGTCGACAGCGTGGACTTGCCCACGCCTCCTTTGGGATTGGCAACCACCACGATGGGCATGTGAAGCTCCTTTGTGTGCGGACGCCCCACGCGGCCAGCGCGGTGGGGATGGGGGTATCGGGCCCTATGTTATCGCCACCGCATCCCACACCAGTTTGCAGCCTGTAAGGAACATGCCGGCGTAGATCAATCGGTAGAACAGCCGGGGCTTGATGCGGTGGGCAATGCGCACACCCAGCCACACGCCCAGCGGCGCAAACGGCAGCAACGCGAGTGAGGTCGTCATGTTGCGCAGGTCCAGCAGGCCCAACCAGGCGTAGGGAATCCATTTGGCCAGGTTGATGAAGAAGAAGAAGAACGCCAGCGTGCCGGTGAACACCACCGGCGACAGGCGCATCGGGATCACATAGGCATTGATGGGCGGCCCACCCGCGTGCGCGATGAAGCTGGTGAAACCCGAGGTGGCCGTAAGCAACGCGCCCACCCACTTCGGCGGCGGCGCGCTGTCGGGCCGAGGTGGGAACAGCAGGCGCTGCGCCAGAAACAGCAAGGTGAAGACACCCACGATACCGGCCACCACGCGCGCGTCCAGCAGCTTGAACAGCAGCGCGCCCACGACAATGCCCACCAGACCCGAGGGCAACAGGAACATCAGCAGGCGCCGGTCCACATTCTTTCGAAAGGCCGCCATGCCCAGCAGGTCCATGAGCAGCAGCACCGGCATGAGGATGGCGGCCGCCTGCGGCACCGTGACCGCCAGCGCCATCATGGGAACTGCCAGCGAGCCAAAGCCCGCACCGAAACCGCTCTTGCTGACGCCCAGCAACAGCACGGCAGGAACCGCCACGGCGTAAAAGAACGGGTCTGTGATCAAAGGCATGAAGCGACAATCCGGTGATGCAAAACGTTCAAGTCTGGGGCGAGACCGTGCGCCTGCTGGTGGAACTCGCAGCCACGGCCGCCTTCGCACTCTCGGGCATCCTCATGGGCGCGCGCGTGCGGCTGGACGCGGTGGGCGTGGCGGTAGTGGGTTTTCTGGCTGCGTTTGGCGGCGGCACACTGCGCGATCTGCTGCTCGACCAGCGGCCCTTTTTCTGGGTACGGCATGTGGAAATGCTGTGGGGGGTGCTCGCGCTGTGCGTACTGGCCATGCTGTTCCTGCGCAAACGGCACGTCGCACTCACCGAGCGCGCCATCCAGTGGCCCGACGCGATGGGGTTGGGCCTGTTCACCGCCACCGGCGTGCATCAGGCCCTGCTGCTGGACATGCCGGCGCTGGTGGCCGTGCTCATGGGTCTGATCACCGGGGTGTTCGGCGGCGTGTTGCGCGACGTGGTGTGCAACCAGATTCCCACCGCCTTCCGCGATCATCGGCCGTACGCGCTGTGTGCGTTTGCGGGAGGCTGGCTGTACGTCGGCCTGTGGCAGGTGCAGGCCCCGGGCTGGCTGGCCCTGGTGGCCTGCGTGCTGTTCACCGCTGGATTGCGTGCCCTGGCACTGTGGCGCAATTGGCAACTGCCGGCGTGGAAGTTCTGAGGGCACTCACACCCGTTCGAGCACCAGCGCAATACCCTGCCCCACGCCGATACACATGGTGCACAGCGCGTAGCGGCCGCCCGTGGCGTGCAGACGGTTCACGGCCGTGGTCGCCAGTCGCGCGCCGCTGGCCCCCAGCGGGTGACCCAGCGCGATCGCGCCGCCCCAGGCGTTGACGCGCTCGTCGTCGTCCTTCAGCCCCAGCATGCGCAGCACCGCCAGCCCCTGCGCGGCAAACGCCTCGTTGAGCTCGATCACGTCCAGCTGTTCCAGCTTCAACCCGGTGAGGGCCAGCACCTTCTGCGTGGCCGGCGCCGGGCCGATGCCCATGACACGCGGCGCCACGCCGGCCGTGGCCATGCCCACGATGCGGGCCCTTGGCGTGAGGCCGTTCTTCGCCGCCATCGCCTCATCGGCCAGCAGCAGCGCGCAGGCGCCGTCGTTCACGCCGCTGGCGTTGCCCGCGGTCACCGTGCCGTCGGGCTTGACCACGCCCTTGAGCTTTGCCAGCGCCTCCAGGCTGGTTTCGCGCGGATGTTCGTCGGTGTCCACGATCAGCGGATCGCCCTTCTTCTGCGGCACGCTCACCGCGCAGATCTCGCGCGCCAGGTGCCCCGCCTTGATGGCCGCGACGGCCTTCAACTGGCTGAACAACGCCATGCGGTCCTGCGCCTCGCGTTCGATCTTGTGGTCGACGGCCACGTTCTCGGCCGTCTCGGGCATGGAGTCCACACCGTACTGCGCCTTCATCAGCTTGTTGACGAAGCGCCAGCCGATCGTCGTGTCGTAGACCGCATTGGCCCGGCTGAAGGCACTTTCCGCCTTGGGCATGACGAAGGGCGCACGACTCATGCTTTCCACACCACCGGCGATCATCAGGCCGGCCTCACCTGCCTTGATGGCACGCGCGGCCGTGCCCACGGCGTCCAGGCCGGAGCCGCACAGGCGGTTGATGGTGGCGCCGGGCACTTCCATGGGCAGGCCAGCGAGCAGGCCGGCCATGCGCGCGACGTTGCGGTTGTCCTCACCGGCCTGGTTGGCGCAGCCAAAGATGATGTCGACCACGGCGGCCCAGTCCACGCCGGGGTTGCGCTGCATGAGAGCCTTGAGCGGAATGGCGCCGAGGTCGTCGGTGCGCACGCTGGAGAGGGCGCCGCCGTAGCGGCCAATGGGTGTGCGAATCGCGTCGCAGATGAAGGCTTGGGTCATGTGTGTTCTCCTCAGGTCAGCCTGCGACTGTAACCAAGCCGGGCGCATGGGTGCGCGGCATGCGGGAGAATCCCCGCACCATGTTCAACCCATCTCAAGCCGACGTGCGCCGGTTTTTCTGCGCCGTGCATGCCAAGCGCCTGCAGCAGCAGCCCATGGAGGCCATCGAGACCCTGGCCGGCCAGTGGATCGCGGAACACCCCGAATACCACCCGGAACTTGCCGACGTGGACGCGGCGCTGGCGCGCCTGGGCGAGCCGGATACGGCGCGCGACAACCCGTTTCTGCACCTGTCCATGCACCTGTCGGTCAGCGAACAGTGCAGCATTGACCAGCCTCCCGGCATCCGCCAGGCGGTGGAGTTGCTGGCCGTGCGGCGCGGCGATCTGCATGCCGCGCACCACGAGGTCATGGAATGCCTGGGCACCATGCTGTGGGAGAGCCAGCGGGCGGGGCGCCCACCCGATGGGCAGGCCTACATCGATGCGGTGCGCCGCCGGGCCACGAAGGACTGAAGAGGCAAGAAAAAAGCCGCTCGACGAGCGGCTTTTTTCAGAGGCAGGTTCAGCTCACTTGAAGCGCGACTGCGGCACGGTCTTGAGTTCGCCTTCCACGGTGGAGAGGTACTTGGCGATCTCGCGCATTTCGGCGGGCGTGTACTGCTTGGCGATGCCGGCCATGATGCCGTTGGAACGCCCGATCATGCCATTGCCCTCGACCGTGTAGGCCTTGAGCGCGAAGAACAGGTAGTCGGCGTGCTGGCCACCGATCTTGGGGTAGCTCGGATCGATCGGCTTGCTGAAGTTGGCGCCATGGCAGGAAGCACAAGCGCCCTTCTCGATCAGTGCGGCGGCAGCTGTGCTGGCGCTGCGCGGCGCATCGGGCGCAATCCTGTCGGCATGCGAGGCGTAAAAGGCGCCGAGGTCGGCCATGTCCTGCTCGCTCAGCGAACCCGCGATGCCACGCATCGTCGGGTGCTTGCGATCGCCCTTCTTGTAGGCATTCAGCGCGGCCACGATGTATTTGTCCGACTGTCCCGAGATCATGGGCACCTTGTGGATCTCGGGGAAGCTGTTCTGGTAGCCCGGGATGCCATGGCAGCCGATGCACATCTCGGCCTTCTTCTGGCCGGCCTGCACATCACCCGTCACGCCCTGGGCATGCGCGGCCACGGCAACCGCTGAAAACGTCGCAGCGGCGACAAGGGTACGGACGATCGTGGGCAACAGTTGGATCATTTTGCAAGCACAATGAATGGGGCGGCTGAGGAAAAATCAACCGCCGATTATATAGACTGGGCAAGCCTGCGCACCGCACCCGACCTGCCGTGGCGCAAGTCCCGCCCGAACATCCCGCGGCAGCCCCCTCGCGCCACATTCCGCCTCAATCTTCCTGCAAAGCTTCCCATGAAATTCCAAGGCTCCGAGAACTACGTCGCCACGCAAGACCTGATGCTGGCGGTGAATGCGGCCATCACGCTCAAACGCCCGCTGCTCGTCAAGGGCGAACCCGGCACCGGCAAGACCATGCTGGCCGAGGAAGTGGCGCAGTCCCTGGACCTGCCACTGCTGCAATGGCACATCAAGAGCACCACCAAGGCACAGCAGGGCCTGTACGAATACGACGCCGTGAGCCGTCTGCGCGACTCGCAACTGGGCGACGAGCGCGTCAAGGACATCCACAACTACATCGTCAAGGGCGTGCTCTGGCAGGCCTTCACGGCCGAGCAACCGGTGGCGCTGCTGATCGACGAGATCGACAAGGCCGACATCGAATTCCCCAACGACCTGCTGCGCGAACTCGACCGCATGGAGTTCTATTGCTACGAAACCCACGAGCTCATTCGCGCGAAACACCGCCCACTGGTCTTCATCACCTCCAACAACGAGAAAGAACTGCCCGACGCCTTCCTGCGCCGCTGCTTCTTCCACTACATCAAGTTCCCCGACGCCGAGACCATGCAGCGCATCGTCGACGTGCACTTCCCGAAACTCAAGAAGGAGCTGCTGGCTGCGGCCATGAAGACCTTCTACGACGTTCGCAACCTGCCCGGCCTGAAGAAGAAGCCCAGCACCTCCGAGCTGCTGGACTGGCTCAAGCTGCTCATGGCCGAGGACATCCCGCTCGAGGCGCTGCAAAGCGCCGACAGCAAGGTCAGCATCCCGCCGCTGGTGGGTGCGCTGCTCAAGAACGAGCAGGACACCACGCTCTTCGAGAAGCTCGTCTTCATGAACCAGCGGAATCGCTGATCGGACACGCCATGGCCTTCGTCGAAGCCGTCACCCTGCGCGACAACGGCATTGCCCTGGTCCCGTTGTCGCTCGACCACGAGGACGGCCTGCGCGCCGCGGCGGCCGACGGCGAGCTGTGGAAGCTGCGCATCACCTCGGTGCCCGAACCCCACGAGACGCGCGGCTACATCGAGTCCGCTCTGAAAATGCGCGACGAAGGCCATCGATTCGCGTTCGCGGTGACCGAGGAGGCCACCGGCCGGGTGCTGGGCAGCACCAGCTACCACGACATCCTGCCCGCTGTGAAGCGGGTGGAGGTCGGCTACACCTGGTACGCGAAAAGCGTGCAACGCACCCACGTCAACACCACCTGCAAGCTGCTCATGATGGGCCACGCCTTCGACACACTGGGCTGCCACGTGGTGGGCTGGCGCACGGACAACTACAACTTCGCCTCGCAGCGCGCGATCGAGCGTCTCGGTGCGAAGCAGGACGGCGTCATCCGCGGTCACGCGTTGCGCCGCGACGGCACCATCCGCGACACTGTGATGTACAGCATGCGCTCGGGCGAGTGGCCCGAGGCCAAGGCGCAGTTGCTCTACCTGCGTGGCCTGCGCGACTGACCCCGGGAGATCACGACCATGTTGATCGACTTCTTCTACACCCTGCGCTCAGCCAAGCTGCCGGTCTCGGTCAAGGAATACCTGGTGCTGCTCGAGGCCATGCAGGCCGACGTGGTGGGGCCGCGCAATCCCGATGCCTGCAGCATGGACGACTTCTACTTCCTGGCGCGCACCGCGCTGGTGAAGGACGAGAAGCACTACGACAAGTTCGACCGCGCCTTCGCCGCCTACTTCAAGGGCGTCGAGATGATCGCGGACTTCACCAAGCCGATTCCCGCCGACTGGCTGCGCCGCGAAATGGAGCGCATCCTCTCGGAGGAGCAGAAGGCCAACGCGCCGAAGATGGACTGGGACGAGCTCATGGAGACACTGCGCAAGCGGCTCGAGGAGCAGAAGGAGCGCCACGAGGGTGGCAGCAAGTGGATCGGCACTGGCGGCACCTCGCCCTTCGGCAACAGCGGGCAGAACCCGCAGGGCGTGCGCATCGGCGGCAAGGGCGGCAACAAGAGCGGCGTGAAGGTCTGGGAGCAGCGCGCCTACCGGGACTACGACGACACGCAGGAACTTGGCACGCGCAACATCAAGGTGGCGCTGCGCCGCCTGCGCAAGTTCGCGCGCGAGGGCAACGAATTCGAACTCGACCTGCCCGACACGATCCGCTCCACCGCAGCCAACGCCGGCTGGCTGGACATCAAGATGATCCCCGAGCGGCACAACAACGTGAAGGTGCTGCTGCTCATGGATGTGGGCGGCACCATGGACGAGCACATCCAGCGCGTCGAAGAGTTGTTCTCGGCCGTCAAGAGCGAGTTCAAGCACCTGGAGTTCTATTACTTCCACAACTGCGTCTACGACTTCATGTGGAAGAACAACCGCCGCCGCTATGCGGAGAAATTCCCGACCTGGGACATCATCCGCAAGTACAACAAGGACTACAAGCTCATCTTCGTCGGCGACGCGACCATGAGCCCCTACGAGATCCTGCAGCCCGGCGGCAGCGTGGAATACAACAACGAGGAGGCTGGTGCCGAGTGGCTGCAGCGCCTCACGCACGCCTTTCCCAAGTACGCGTGGATCAACCCGGAACCTCAAGGGGTGTGGCAGTATCGACAGAGCATCAGCGTGATCCAGCAGCTGATGGGCCAGCGCATGTACCCGCTGACCCTCAAGGGGCTGGAGGACACGATGCGATTGCTCTCGAAATAACTGCTGCATGAGATTTCCCCTCCCGGGCCACGCTCCCCTGGCGTGGCTGCTGTGCCTGTGCGCGGCGCTGCTGTGGCCCCTCGCCGCACACGCCCAGGGCACTCCCGCGCCCGCCATTGCGCCTGCGGCGGACGCGGACGAAGCCGCGGAAGACGGCGCCAGCACACCCGGGGCCGTTGCACAGCGCCGGACTCGCGCGCCCGGCGGTCCGCGCTTCGAGATCGACATGCAGGCACCCGAAGCCATCGGCGACTTCCTCCTGCGCCACATGGAATTGCAGCGCTACCGCGAATTGCGCAACCTCGACGCCAACGAGCTGGGCCGCCTGCTGGCCCAGGCGCCTGCCAACCTGCGCGAGCTGCTGGCCACGCTGGGCCACTTCAAGCCCATGGTCGAGGTGAGCGCGCCACCTGGCCTGGATGACGCGCTGGCCCAGGGCGAAGGCGGTGCCACGCCGGCCAACCCATCACCGCGGCAGCTGGGCACCGTCACGATCCGCGTCGAGCCGGGGCCGGTGACGCAGGTGGTCTCGGTCAACGTGTCCTTCGTGGGCGACATCGCCCAGGCACCGGAAGCGGCGGCGCAGCGCGCCGATATCCAGCGCGAGGCGGCCCTGATCGAAAACCTGCCGTTCTCCCAGTCCGACTGGGATGCCGCCAAAACCGCCGCGCTGCGCCGGCTGATCGCGCAGCGTTATCCCCTGGGCCGGGTGCAGAACAGCCTGGCCGACATCGACGCCGAGGCGCACCAGGCGCGGCTCTACATCGAGCTCGACTCGGGCCGGGCCATGCGCATGGGCGACGTGGTGGTGCAGGGCGCCGACCGCTACGACGCCATCACCGCCGAGCGGCTGGTGCGGCTCTCCGGACTCACGCCGGGCAGCGACTACGACCTGGACAAGCTGCAGGACGCGCAGCGGCGCATCGCCGAAAGCGGGTACTACGACTCCGCCTTTGTGTACGTGGAGCCGTCCCCCGACGGCGAGACGCTGCCGGTGATGGTGCAACTGCGCGAAGCCCGGCGGCAGAAGGTGGCCATCGGCATCGGCGGCAGCACCGACAACGGCGCCCGCTTCTCGCTGGAGCACACCCACAACAGCGTGCCGGGCCTGGGCTGGCGCGCGCTGAGCAAGTTGCAGCTCGAACGCATCGACCAGCTCGCCAGCACCGACTGGAGCTCGCCACCCAACGACGACGGCTGGCGCAGGATCGTCGGTGGACAACTGGCCGAGCAACTCAATGACTTCACCACCACCACCAGCCTGCGCCTGCGCGCCGGGCGGTCACAGGTGGGCGTCGAGTACGACCGCAGCTTCTACCTGCAGTACGACCGGGCGCGGGTGGCCAGCGACGTCACCGGCCAGGACGACGCCAACGCGTCCATCAGCGCCAACTACGCCTGGACGCGGCGCCGTTTCGATGACCTTGTCTTTCCCCACCGGGGCTATGGCCTGGCCGTGGAGCTCGGCGTGGGCTACACCCTGGGAGGCACGCGCCTGCCCTTTGGCCGCACCCAGGCGCGCTGGCTCACCTACTGGCCGCTGGGCGGCCTGGTGCAACTGGCCGACCCGGTGCCCGGCCAGGCGCGCGATGTGGGTTCGGCCGCCACACGGCGCACGCAGCTCGGACGGCTGGCCTTGCGACTCGAAGGCGGCGCGGTCATTGCACGCGACGACGCGCCGATCCCGGACACGCAGCTCTTCTACACCGGTGGCGACAACACGGTGCGCGGCTACGGCCTGCGCGACATCGGCGTGCCGCGCGCCGACGGCACCCTCGGGCCCGGCCGCTACAAGGCGGTGGTCAGCCTGGAGTGGCAGCGCCCGATCTGGAACGAGGACCAGCGCTCCAACTGGGAGAACGTGATCTTCATCGACGGTGGCGCCATTGCCAACCAGGCCGGCGACCTCAAGCCCGTGTGGGGCGTGGGCACTGGTGTGCGCTACAACAGCCCTGTCGGCCCGCTGCAGCTGGATCTGGCCTACGGGCTCGAGACCCGGCGCTGGCGGCTGCACCTCAACGTCGGTTTCACGTTCTGACCGCGCGCATGACGCCCGACCCCGACACCACCGCCCCGCCGCCCTCGCGCACCGGCCGCATCGTGCGCCGGCTGCTCGGCGGTCTCGTTGCCCTGGTGCTGCTGGCCCTGCTCGCCTTCGGCCTCTGGGCGGCCTCGCCCGGGTCGCTGGCGCAGGCCATCGGCTGGGGCCAGTCGTTCATGGCGCGCCAGGGCCCGGCCGCCGGCACGCTCACCACCGAAGGCGTGCAAGGCAGCCTGTTCGCCGGCGGCCAGATCGGGCAGTTGCGTTGGCAGCGCGACGGCCTCACGGTCGAAGCCAGCGGCGTGCGCATCGGCCTGAGCCGCTGGTTCTGGGCCGACGCGCTGCTCGGGCGCGGTGTGCGGCTGTCGCAGCTCGACATCGACCGGCTGCGCATCGACGACCGGCGCCCGCCCCAGCCGCCCAAGCCGCCCGAACCGTTGCAGCCCGTCACCCTGCCGCTGCCGGTCACCCTGCCCTGGTCGATCGGGGTGCTCGAATTCGCCGGCGGCGCGCAGACCCTGACCCTGAGTGAACTCGAAGGCGAGTACCGCTACCGGACGGCGGACAGCGCCTGGCGGCTCGGCGTGGCCGACGCGCACCAGCTCGACCTGAAGAACCTGCGCGTGGCCGGCGGCCGCTACGAAGCGCAGGCGGTGCTGGGTGCGCAGGCCCCGATGCCACTGCGTGTGGATGCCCGCGGCGAGGTGCAGGCCACCGTGCCCGGCGGCGCCAGCGTCGCCCTGCAGGCGGTGGCAAAACTCGCCGGCACGCTGGCCACGCAGGATGCCGCGCTCGACGCATCGGCCAGCCTTCGATCCAGCGACGCCGCCACCGCCGCCCAGGCACCGACGCTGGAGGCCACGGCGCGCCTGCGGCCCTGGCGCGCGCAGCCGGTGGACACCGTCGACGCCACCATGGAGCGCCTGGATCTCGCCGCCCTCTGGCCCCAGGCTCCGGCCACGCTGCTCAGCGGCACGGTGCAGGCGCGGCCCGACGGCGCGGACACCTGGCGCGCTGCGCTGCGCATCACCAACGCCGCCAGCGGCCCGGCCGATCAGCAGCGCCTGCCCGCCGAGCGCATCGAGGCCGACCTCGAACAACGCGGTGCGCGCTGGACGCTCTCGCGGCTGGACGCGCGCCTGGGCGGCGGGCGCCTGCAGGGCCAGGGCTGGTTCGAACCCGGCAGCAGTGCGCCCGCCGCAGCCTCGTCTTCATCCTCCCCTGCCCGCTGGCACGGCGACGTGACCGCCACCAGCGTCAACCCGTCGCTGCTCTGGAGCCGCATCGCACCGGCCGCGCTCGACGGCTCGGCCCAGGCGCGCACGGAAGACACGGGTGCTGGCGAAGCCATCGCCATCAGCGCGCGCATCCAGCCCTCGGGCACGCAGCCACGCGCCGGTGCGCTCGCCGGCCTGCGCCTGCGCGAACTCGATGTGAAAGGCCGCTGGCGCCCTGCCCCCACCGACATGGCGCAGGGCGTGCTGGAGCTGCGCTCGTTGCGCCTGCTGGCCGCCGACGCCACGCTGGAAGGCCAGGGCAGCCTGGACACGCAGGCGCGCCGCTTCGACGGCCAGCTGGCGCTGCAGGTCCCCGGCGCGCAGGCCCGCTGGCAGGGCCAGACCGCGCACGCGCAAGGCCAGGGCGATCTGGACCTGCGACTGGACGACGCCGCGCGCGTGCTGGCCTGGGTGCGCGGCCTGCAGACGCTGCCCGTTGCCGGCCCGGTGATCGCCGCCGCGCTCGAAAGCGTGCCCGGTCTGGCACTGGACGGCAGCGCCCGTCTGGACGCCGCCTGGCAAGGGGGCTTGGGCGCATTCGGCTACCCCGCGCCGGCCTCGGGCGCTGCGCCAGCCGCCGCGCCGCGCCTGCAGGTCGACCTGAACCTGCCGCGCCTGCGCGTCACGCGCGACGGCACCGAAGCCGGCCCGCCGCAAACCCTTGAACTGGGCGCGCTGCGCCTGCAGGTCAGCGGCCCCCCGCAACAACTGGCTCTCAGCCTCGCCGGTCAGGCCACGCAAGGACCATGGCGCGCCGACCTCGACACCGAGGGCACGCTGCAACTGGGCGGCGCGCGCCAGCCCGACGCAGACAGCGGCCGCATCGACCTGAGCCGGCTGAGCCTGCGGGCCACCGACAACGCGCGCGCCGACCGCAGCGTGGTCTGGTTGCTGCAGAGCGCGTCCCGGTTCGGCCTGCGATGGCAGGGCGCGCGCAGCGGCAACTTGCAACTGCAGGCCGAGCCCGGCGAGCTTCGGCTGCAGCCCTCGTTCAACCGCAAGAGGGGGACCACCACCGCGCCGGCCGTGGCCGACAGCGCTGCTGCTGCGGCGGCGGCCGCCACACCGAGCGTGACCACGCCCATGGTGCTGTCCTGGGAGCGCCTGAGCTGGCGAGCCGGGGCGCTGGACACGCGCGGGCGCCTCACCGGCCTGCCACTGTCCTGGCTGGACACCCTGGCCACCGCCGAGGGCGCGCGCCACGGACCGCTGAGCCAGGCCGGACTGGGCGGAGACGTCGTGTTCGATGGCGACTGGGACCTCTTCCTGCCCGCCGACGCCAGCGCGCCGCCCCGTCTGACGGCACACGTGCAGCGCCGCAGCGGCGACCTCTCGGTGCAGACCGACGGCGCCTTCGACGAGAACGCCTCGTCCCTGCAGCGCCTGCAGACCGGCATCCGCGAAGCACGGCTGGACATCGAGACACAGGGCAGCAATGTGCAGGCGCGGCTGCGCTGGGACAGCGAGCGCCTGGGCACGGCCAGCGCCGACCTGAACACCACCCTGAACCCGCCCGGCGCCGGGCAGGCGGCCTGGCACTGGCCCGAACAGGCGCCGCTGCGCGGGCGTGTACAGGCCCGCCTGCCGCAGATGGGCGTCTGGTCGGCGCTGGCGCCACCCGGCTGGCGCGTGCGCGGCTCGCTCGCCGCCGACCTCGCGCTGTCGGGCACACGCGCCGCGCCGCAGTTCAACGGCTCGCTCAACGCGGACGATCTCGCCCTGCGCTCGCTCGTCAACGGCATTTCGTTCTCGCGCGGACAGCTGCGCGCCACGCTCGCGGGCGAGCGCATCACCGTCGAGCGCTTCTACCTGCAGGGTCGTGGTGGCGCCGACAACGGCGGCACGCTGCTGGCCACCGGCAACACCGAGTGGCGCAGCGTCACCGTGGACGGCCAGACGCGGCGTCAGCCGTATGTGAGCCTGCAGGCCACGGCCACGAAGCTGCGCGTGTCCACCCGCGCCGACCGCCGCCTCACGCTGTCCGGGCAACTGCAGGCCGAACTCGCCGGCCCGGCCTTGCAGCTGCGCGGCCAGCTCACCGCCGACGAAGCCCTGTTCGTGCTGCCCGACGACACCACCCCCAGCCTGGGCGACGACGTGGTGGTGCGCGGCACCGAAATTCCACTGGAAGATCCCAACGCCTACCGGGTGCAGCCGGACGTGCTGGTCGACCTGAACCTGGGCAACAACTTCGAGGTGCGCGGGCAGGGCCTGCAGACCCGGCTGAGCGGCGAGATCAACGTGCGCAGCACCCCCGCCGCGCCCACGCCGCGGGTGCTCGGCGAAGTGCGCACCGTGCGCGGTACCTACCGCGCCTATGGCCAGCGGCTGGCCATCGAAACCGGCGTGCTGCGCTTCACCGGCCCCTACGACAATCCCACGCTGGACATCACCGCCGTGCGCCCCAACACCACACAGCGCGTGGGCGTGATCATCAGCGGCACGGCACAGGCGCCACGCGCACGCCTGTTCTCGGAACCCGAACTGCCCGACAGCGAAAAACTCGCCTGGCTGGTGCTGGGTCGACCCGCCAGCGGCGCGGGTGCCGAGGCCGCCGTGCTGCAGCAGGCCGCGCTGGCACTGCTGTCGCGCGGCGGTGGCGGGCTCGAAGGTGGCGTGGCGGGCGCACTGGGGCTGGACGAACTCACGTTCACGGGCAGCGCCACGAACGCCGACGGCACCACGTCGGCCGCCGCGGTCACGCTGGGCAAGCGCCTGTCCAGCAAGCTGTACCTGAGCTATGAAAGCAGCCTGGCCGGTGCCATGGGCACGGTATCGATGTTCTACGACCTCTCGCGCCGTCTCACGCTGCGCGCCAGAGCGGGCGAAGAGAACGCCATCGATCTCATCTTCACGACCAGTTTTGACTGACCCCCCGCGCCGCGCCTGCGGCGCGTCACCCCCCTTGCAGGGGGGGCAACACCTGCGGCCCGGCGAAGCCGGTTCCGCGGTGTTTCTGGATCGGTGGGCTCTCGCCCCTGAGATGCTTCAGGCCACGTTGGCGACTGCGGGCTGGTTGGCAGCCACCGCGGTGAGCGAACGGATCTCGACTTCAGCGGCGCTGATCGCCTTCGCCTTGGGTTCCGGCCCCATGGCCACGCCCTCGGCGCGCACGAAGCGCACGTCGGTGATGCCAAAAAAGCCCAGCACCGTCTGCAGGTAGGTTTCCTGGTGCTCCATGGCGCGGCCGGCGTCGCTGGCCGAATACACGCCGCCGCGCGTCAACGCCACGATCACCGTCTTGCCACCCGCCAGACCCTTGGGGCCTTGTTCGGTGTAGGTGAAGGTGCGCCCGGCCTGCGCCACGCGGTCGATCCAGGCCTTGAGCTGGGTGGGGATGGTGAAGTTGTAGAGCGGTGCGCCGATCACGACCACGTCGGCCGCCAGGAACTGGCTCACCAGCGCCTCGGACAGTGCGTTTTCCTGGCGCTGCGCTTCAGTGGCGGCGGCCTGGCCGGTGCGGAAACCCAGCGCATCGGCGCCCAGGTGCGGCACCACGCTGGCGGCCAGGTCCAGGTGCTGCACCTGGGTGCCCGGGTGGGCAGCGACCCAGGCAGCCACGGTCTGCGCGGTCAGCTGGCGGGAAACGGACTGGTCGCCAGTGATGGCGGAATCGATGTGAAGCAGTTGCATGGAAATCTCCAGTGAGGGAAGCCACGCCGTGTGGCCATGGATAGATTGTGGTTTCGAACCCAATTTCTGATAAGTCGGCAGAATTGCGACATATCGTCTCATTTACAGGACAATCAGCACCATGCAAGACCTCAACGACATGCTGTTCTTTGCCGAAGTCGCCGAGCGCGGCAGCTTCGCGGCCGCCGGCCGGGCGCTGGGCCTGCCCAAGTCGCGCCTTTCACGCCGCGTGGCCGAACTGGAAGCGCAGCTCGGCGTGCGCCTGCTGCAGCGCACCACGCGCAAGCTCTCACTCACCGACGTGGGTGAGACCTACCTGCGCCACTGCCTGGCGCTGCGCGAATCGGCCCAGGCTGCCGCCGACGCCGTGGCCCACGCGCAGACCGAACCGCGCGGTACCATCCGCGTGGTGTGCCCGGTCACGCTGGCGCAGACAGTGCTCAGCGGCGTGATGCCGATCTACCTCGCACGGCATCCGCAGGTGCGGGTGGAGATGGAAGTGAACAACCGCGTGGTGGATCTGGTGGAAGAAGGCGTGGACGTGGCGCTGCGCGTGCGCCTGACGCTGGAGGAAAGCGGCAGCCTGGTCATCAAGCGGCTGGACGAGGCGCGCTCCGTGCTGGTGGCCAGCCCCGCTCTGCTGGCCCGCCAGGGCACGCCCACCACGCTGGAGGAAGCCAGTCGGCTCGACAGCGTCGCGATGTCGGCCACGGACGGCCAGGTCAGCATCCGGCTCACCAATGCCGAAGGGCGCGAGGCGACGCTGCAATACACACCGCGCTACATCGCCGACGACCTGCTCACCCTCAAGTACGCGGTGCTTGGCGGCAGCGGCATGTGCTGGCTGCCCGACTACATGTGCGAGGACGAACTGCGCGACGGCCGGCTGGTGCGCCTGTTGCCCGAATGGAGCACGCCGGTGGGCGTGGTGCACGCGGTATTTCCCTCGCGCCGGGGCCTGTCGCCAGCGGTGCGCAGCTTCCTCGACTTCCTGGGCGAATACGTACCCGTGTGCGGCAACCTGCTGCGCCGCCCGGGCAACACGTGAGCGCGCTCAACCAGGGAAGAGGCGGGTCGCCAGCGTGTCGCGCGCGCGGTTGAGCATGGGCAGGAAGGCGTCGCGGAATTCGCCCATGCCCATGCGTTCCACGCCCACGGCAATGCTCATGGCCGCCACCACCTGCCCCTGGCGGTCGCGCACCGGCACCGCCATCGACCGCACGCCGACCTCGAGCTCGCCATCGTTGGTCGCATAGCCTTCTTCGCGGCACCGCTGCACCAGCTCGACCACGCGCGGCACGCTGAAGATCGTCTGCCGCGTCAGTGCCACGCGGGGCATGTTGCGCAGGCGTGCCTGGGCTTCCTGCGGCGGCAGCCCGGCCAGCAGCACGCGGCCCAGGGCCGAGCAATAGGCCGGCAGTCGCGAGCCGATGCCCAGTCCCGTGCTCAGGCTGCGTCGCGCCGTGGAGCGCCCCACGATGATCGCGTCGTTGTCCAGCAGTTGCCCCAGCGAGGCCGATTCGCGTGTGCGCTCGGACAAGGCATCCAGCAAGGGCTGCGCCAGCGAAGGCATGGGCCGCGAGGACAGGTAGGCGTTGGCCACCAGCAGTGCGCGCGGCTGCATCCAGAAGCGCTTGCCATCGCTGTCCAGATAGCCCAGTTGCTCCAGCGTGAGCAGGGAGCGCCGCGCGGAAGCTGGCGACATGCCGGTCAGGCGCGCCACCTCCGACAGCGTCAGGCGGCTGTGCTGCCGGCCAAAGCAGGTGAGCACGTCCAGCCCCTTCTGCAAGGACGTGACGAAATGGCGGTCGACCGCATTGACCTCGGTCAACGCTGCGGGTGGATTCTTGCGCATAGCGCAAATCTAGCTTGTTCCCTGTCGTGTGTGTTGGGACACTTGCCTTCCCCATTGAGCCATCACGGAGACAACCCATGACCCATTCCTTCTCGCGCCGCCTTGGCGTGGCCCTCGCATTGGCCTCGTGCCTGTTCGGCAGCGCCTTTGCCCAGTCGAATCCTCCGCTGCTGAAACTGATCGTTCCCTTCCCGGCCGGAGGCACTGCAGACGTGTTGCCGCGCATCCTCGCGGAAAAGCTGCGCACGCACTACACGGCGGGCGTGGTGGTCGAGAACCGCACCGGCGCGGGCGGCAACATCGGCGCCGAGACGGTGTTCCGCTCGGCACCCGATGGCAGCACCTTCCTGGCTTCACCGCCCGGACCAATCGCGATCAACCACCACCTGTACAAGAAGCTGCCCTTCGACCCCACCCAGTGGGTGCCGGTCACGGTGATGGCCACCGTGCCCAATGTCCTCGCGGTCAGCACCAAGCTGCCGGTGCAGAGCGTGGCCGAGTTCATCGCCTACCTCAAGGCGAATCCGGGCAAGGTGACGTATGCCTCGCAGGGCAACGGATCCACCTCGCACCTGACCGCCAGCCTGTTCATGCAGCTGACCGGCACCGAGATGACCCACATTCCCTACCGCGGCACGGCCCCCGCGCTGGTCGATCTGGTCGGTGGCCAGGTCGACGTGTTCTTCGACAACCTGAGTTCTTCCGCACAGTTCCACACCACCGGCAAGCTGCGCATCCTGGCGATCGCGGACGCGGTGCGCTCGGCCGCCTTGCCCCAGGTACCCACCTTCGAAGAATCGAAGGTGGCCGGCATGAACGCCGTCACTTTCTTCGCCGTGGTGGCGCCTCCCGGCACGCCCGCGGCCACCGCCGCAGCGCTGCAGAAGCAGATTGCCGACGCCATGGCCATGCCCGATGTGAAGTCCCGCTTCGCCGAACAGGGCGCCGAGCCACGCGGCTGGTCGCCCGAGCAGACCGGCCGCTTCATCCAGGCCGAGTCCGACAAGTGGAACAAGGTCATCAAGAGCGCCAACGTGACCCTGGAGTGAGAGAGAGCCCGTCATGCACGAACAGACCATCCACTGGCGCAGCGACGCGCTCACGCGCATTCCCTATGCGCTGTACAGCGACGCGCAAGTGCCCGAACAGGAGCAGGAGAAGATCTTCCGCGGCAACACCTGGAACTTCCTCTGCCTGGACGCGGACCTGCCCGAAGCAGGCAGCTACCGCACCACGTTCGCCGGCACCACGCCGGTGGTGGTGGTGCGCGACGGCGACGGCGAGGTCTACGCGTTCGAGAACCGCTGTGCGCACCGCGGCGCGCTGATCGCGCTGGAGAAGTCAGGCAAGGTCGAGAACTTCCAGTGCGTCTACCACGCCTGGAGCTACAACCGCCAGGGCGACCTGACCGGCGTGGCCTTCGAAAAAGGCGTCAAGGGCGAGGGCGGCATGCCGCCCGACTTCTGCAAGGAAGCGCACGGCCCGCGCAAGCTGCGCATCGCCGTGTACTGCGGCCTGGTGTTCGGCAGCTTCTCCGACGACGTGCCCGACATCGAGGAATACCTGGGCGACGAGATCTGCCAGCGCATCGAGCGCGTGATGCACAAGCCGGTAGAAGTCATCGGCCGCTTCACGCAGGCCCTGCCCAACAACTGGAAGCTGTACGTCGAGAACGTCAAGGACAGCTACCACGCCAGCCTGCTGCACCTGTTCTTCACCACCTTCGAGCTGAACCGCCTTTCGCAGAAGGGCGGCGTCATCGTCGACGAATCGGGCGGCCACCACGTGAGCTATTCGATGATCGACACCACGGCGGAAAAGGACTCTTCGTACAAGGACCAGGCCCTGCGCTCCGACAACGACCGCTACCGCCTGAAGGACCCGACGCTGCTCGCCGGCTTCAAGGAGTTCGACGACGGCGTGACCCTGCAGATCCTCTCGGTGTTCCCGGGTTTCGTGCTGCAGCAGATCCAGAACTGCCTGGCCGTGCGCCAGGTGCTGCCCCAGGGCGTGGACCGCACCGAGTTGAACTGGACCTACTTCGGCTACACCGACGACACCCCCGAGCAGCGCAAGGTTCGCCTCAAACAGGCCAACCTGGTGGGGCCGGCCGGCTTCATCTCGATGGAAGATGGCGCCGTCGGCGGTTTCGTGCAGCGCGGCATCGCCGGGGCACGCGACAAGGAGGCGGTGGTGGAAATGGGCGGCGACGAATCCGGCTCCAGCGAGGGCCGCGCCACCGAAACCTCGGTGCGCGGCTTCTGGAAAGCCTACCGCCACCACATGGGGGCCTGAGCATGATCGACCTGCTGACCATCGCCGCCTTCAACGCCCGCTACGCCCACACCATCGACAGCGACGCGCTGGAAGCCTGGCCCGCGTTTTTCACCGAAGACTGCCACTACCGCATCACCCACGTCGAGAACGAGCTGGAAGGGCTGGCCGCCGGCATCGTCTATGCGGACTCGCGCGCCATGCTGGAAGACCGCATCGCCGCGCTGCGCGAGGCCAACATCTACGAACGCCAGCGCTACCGCCACCTGCTGGGCCTGCCCATGGTGGTGTCGGCCGACGACACGGCGGCGCAGGCGCAAACACCCTTCATCGTGGTGCGCATCATGGCCACCGGGCAGAGCGAGGTGTTTGCCACCGGCGTGTACCGCGACCGCTTCGTGCGCGATGCTGGCGAGTTGTTGCTGGCCGAGCGCGTGGCCATCTGCGACAGCACGGTGACCGACACCCTGATGGCGCTGCCGCTGTGAACGCCTCACAGGCACCGCGCCGCCTGGCTCTCTCGGCGGGAGACCCCAACGGCATCGGCCCCGAGATCGCGCTCAAGGCGCTGGCCGCGCTGGCGCAGGACCAGCGCGACCGCATCACCGTGTTCGGGCCTCGTGCGGTGCTGCAGCGGGCCGCGGCCGTGTGCGGACTGTCGGCGCTGCTTTCCCAGATCCGGCACGTCGAGGCTGGCTCGTTGCCCGACAGCGCCGCCGTGCCCGGCCGCATCGACCCGGCCGCCGGTGCGTCCACGGTGGCATCGGCCACCGCCGCGCTGCAGGCCGTGCGCGCGGGGGAATTCGACGCGGTGATCGCCTGCCCGCACCACGAGACCGCCATCCACCAGGCCGGCATCGCCTTCAGCGGCTACCCCTCGCTGGTGGCGCGCGTGTGCGGCATGCCGCAAGACGAAGTCTTCCTGCTGCTCGTGGGCGGCGGCCTGCGCATCGTGCACGTGACCCTGCACGAGAGTGTGCGCACGGCGCTCAACCGCATGACGCCCACGCTCGTTGAGCAGGCGGTGCGGGCCGGTGTGCGTGCCTGCGCCCTGCTGGGCGTGAACGACCCGAGCATCGGCGTGTTCGGCATCAACCCGCACGCCTCGGAGGGCTCGCTGTTCGGCCCGGAAGACCAGCAGATCGTGGTGCCCGCCATGGCCACCCTGCGCACCGAGGGCCACCGCGTCGACGGGCCGCACGGCGCCGACATGGTGCTGTCGCAGCGCCGTCACGACCTCTACGTGGCCATGTTGCACGACCAGGGCCACATTCCCGTCAAGCTGCTCGCGCCCAACGCCGCCAGCGCCCTGAGCATCGGCGGCGACGCCCTGCTCTCCAGCGTGGGCCATGGCAGCGCCATGGACATCGCGGGCCGCGGCATCGCCGACCCCACCGCGCTGCTGCGCACGATCGCCCTGCTGTCGGGCGACGCCCGAACACAGATCCCTTCATGAGCCATTCCATTTCCATCGGGGCGACCGAGGTCGCCTTCGACAATCCGCCCGGCCAGAGCCTGCTCGACGCGGCCCTGCACGCCGGCATCGAGCTGCCCTATTCCTGCCGCAAGGGCGTGTGCGGCAGTTGCGCCGGCGGCATCGTTTCGGGCGAGGTGCGCGGGCTGAACGGTGCGGCCATTCGCAACGACACCTGCGGCCCGGACCAGGTGCTCTACTGCCTGTGCGAACCCGTCTCAGACGTGGTCTTGCAACCGGTGTCCTGGAAGCGCATTGACCCGGCCGCGCGCAAGACCTTCACCGCCAGGGTGTACAGCAACCAGCTGGCCGCGCCCGATGTGTCGGTGCTCAGGCTGCGCCTGCCCGCGGGCCAGCGTGCGAAATTCCAGGCCGGCCAGTACCTGCAGATCCTGCTGGAAGACGGCAGCGCGCGCTGCTATTCCATGGCCAACCCGCCGCACGAAAGCGATGGCGCCACGCTGCACATCCGCCGCGTGCCGGGCGGGCAGTTCAGCGCCCGTGTGGCGCAACTCGCCCCCGGCGACCTGCTCCAGATCGAACTGCCGTTCGGCAACGTGGCCCTGGCCACCGAAGACACGCGCCCGATCGTGTTCGTGGCCGGCGGCACCGGCTTTGCACCGGTCAAGTCCATCCTGGACGACATGATGAAAAAACGCGTGCAGCGCGACATCACCCTGATCTGGGGCGCACGCGAGGCCGGGGGCCTGTACCTGCGCCCGGCGGTGGAGCGCTGGCAGAAGCAGTGGCCGGGCTTCCGCTTCACCGCGGCACTGAGCGGAGCGCCATCGGACGGCGCGTTCCCGGGCCGCGTGGACGAGGCATTGCGCAGCACCTGTGGCCCGCTGGCCGGTCATGTCGTGTACTGCTGCGGTTCCCCTGCGATGGTGACCGCCGTGCGCGCGGCAGCTACCGACAAGGGCCTGGCCCACGAAGACTTCCACGCCGACGTGTTCGTGCCGGGGCCGTCGTCCACGCCCACATAGCCGGAACGCGCGGCGCCCACCCCGGGCGCGCCCGTACAATGCGGGCTCGTTTTCGCCGCCATAGTTCAATGGATAGAACGAGCGCCTCCTAAGCGCTAGATACAGGTTCGATTCCTGTTGGTGGTACCACCCGCAGGCCCGCTCAGCGCAGCATCGCGTAGCCCACGCCGATCGCCGCCACCAGCCCCACCACATCCGCGAACAGCGCGCACGCCAGCGCGTGGCGCGCGTGCTTCACGCCCACGCTGCCGAAGTACACGGCAAGCACGTAGAAGGTGGTTTCGGTGGAGCCCTGCACGATGGCCGCCAGGCGCCCGGCGAACGAGTCGACGCCGTGGGTCTGCATCACGTCGATCATCAGGCCGCGCGCGCCCGATCCCGAGAGGATCTTCATCAGGCCCACGGGCAGGGCCGGCAGGAAGTCGGTGTCCCAGCCCATCGCCGCCACCGCCGCGCCGATGCCCGACATCAGGAAGTCCATGCAGCCGGCCGCCCGGAACACGGCGATCGCGATCAGGATGGCGATGAGGTAGGGCACGATGTGGATGGCCACGCCAAAGCCCTCCTTGGCGCCGTCGATGAAGGCGTCGTAGACGTTCACTCGCTGCCACGCACCCGCCAGCAAAAACAGCGCCACCACGCCCAGGATGACGCCCGCGCCCGTGGCGCCGGCCACGCGCGCCGCGTCTTCCGCGGGCAGTTGCGCCAGCGCGCTCACCGCCCATGCCAGCAGCCCCCCGACGACCAGCACCGGCAGCAGGAAGCGCGGGCGCCACAGCGGCAGGCGCTGACACACGGCCACCGCGAGCACGCCGGCCAGCAGCGCGATGAAGGTGACCAGCAGCACGGGCAGGAAGATGTCGGCCGCGTTGAAGCCCGGGCCGAGCCCTTGCTTGAGCGCGATGCTCTGGCGGATGGCGATCACCGAGGTCGGGATCAGCGTGAGCCCGGCCGTGTTCATCACCACGAACATGATCTGCGCGTTGCTCGCCGTGCCCGGCTGCTCGGTGTTGAGCGTCTGCAGTTCGCGCATGGCCGTCAGGCCCAGCGGCGTGGCCGCGTTGTCCAGACCCAGCAGGTTGGCCGAGACGTTCATGGTGATCGCGCCCTGCGCGGGGTGGCCCTGCGGCACGCCAGGGAACAGGCGCCGCAACAGCGGGCCCGCGAGCCGGGCCAGCAGCTCGATCATGCCGGCGCGCTCGCCCACCTTCATCAGGCCCAGCCACAGCGCCATCACGCCCGCCAGGCCCAGGGAAATCTCGAAGCCCGAGCGAGCGCCGTCGAACAGGGCGGTGAGCAGCGCCTGCAGGATGCCGTCCTCGCCCAGCACCCAGCGCACCAGGGCGGTGGCGAAGGCCACGAGGAAGAGACCGATCCAGACCCAGTTCAACGCCATGGAGAGCGATGGTAGCGGGTGGCGCCGCACGACCGGCCATTCATCGGCGCGGCACGGCGCATGTCGAAACGGCGACTCGCCATCCGTCGTGGATGGGCAGGCCGAAGATCCGGGCGCCCATGGCCGCCCGGGCGCATGCAACCCCGTTCACACCACCACCAGGAGATTCACACCATGTCCACGCAACTCTGCGCCTACCTGTCCTACGACGGCAACTGCGCCGAAGCCATGAAGTTCTATGCCCAGGTGCTGGGCGCGAAGCTCGAAGCGCTCATCACCTACGGCGAGATGCCCGGCGGCGACCCGGTGCCGCCCGAGCAGGCCGGCCGCATCATGCACGCCTACCTCGTGCACAAGGACTTCGCCCTGATGGCCGGCGACGCGCCGCCCGGCGTGCCATTCGCCGGCATCCAGGGCTGCATGATGGCCATCACCTATCCCACGGTGGCCGAGGCCACGCGCGTGTTCAACGCCCTCGCCGAAGGCGGCAAGGTGGGCATGCCGCTGGCCGAAACCTTCTGGGCCGACACCTTCGGCATGGTGACGGACCGCTTCGGCACGCCCTGGGGCGTGAACGGCGGACCGAGGGAAATGGCCGGGAACTGAAGGAGAAGCCGGCAGGGCTACGACTTCGCGTCGGGCGGTGGGGGTGTCGTCACCACCTTGCCGTCCTTCACGGGCAGCGTCGCACCCGGCTTGAACGACATCCGCACCGTGGCCTCCTGGCCGTCGAGGCGGTAGGTGACGTTGTAGCCGCTGAGCTTCTGCGACTTGTCGTTCACGGTCCTGCAGCGGCGCTCGGTCGTCGTGACGACGTCCTTCTGCTGCATGTTCTTCTGCACCTGGTTGCCGGCGTAGCCCCCGGCGGCCGCACCGGCGACGGTGGCCAGCGTCTTGCCGCTGCCGCCACCGATGGTGCTGCCCAGCAGGCCACCGGCCACGCCGCCGATCACCGTGCCCGCGATGCGGTTGCTGTCCTTCACCGGCGCCTGTCTCTGCACGGCCACGTCCTCGCACTGCTCGCGCGGGGTCACCACGGTCTGCATGACCTCCTTGACCGCGATCACCTCGGCGGTGGCCGGCTTCGTCAGCGTCTGGTACCCGGTAACGCCACCGGCCCCCAGCACCACCATCGCCAGACCACCCACGGCGACGCCTTTCATCATTGACTTGTCCATGTGCACGCTCCTTTCGCAGGGACTGAATCTAGCGGCGGCTTGTGTCGGGCGCGCACACCGGCCTGTTACGGGAGGTAAGACTTCGCAAGCTACAGCTGCCCCTCGGTCAGCGTGTCGAGCTGGAAGCGCCCGCTGCGGTCCCAGAGCCAGGTGTCGACGTACTGCACCCGCCCGAAGCCGGAGGGAGGCGGGAACGGTGCCGCCAGCCGCACCAGCCGCACGATCTCGGTCATGACTTCGGGGGCGTGGCTCGGCCCGCGCAGCCAGCGCGTGGCACCCACGCGCCCGCCCTGGTCCAGCTCCACTTCGAGCACGCCGATCGCATACAGCATTGACGGCAACCGGCCGCGGTAGATGCGCTCCGGGTACTTGCGGTAGAGATGGGCCGCGGCCTCGCGGCGGTAGGCCGCGCTGGCGGGCGCCTGGCCCGGCAGCGGGCTGCGGATGACTGAACAGCCGGCCACCACGGCCGCAGCGGCCAGTGCCAGCAGCTGGCGGCGTTCGTCCGGTACGGTGCGGAGGCAGCGCATCCGGGCATTTAAGCAGCGGTGGATGCGCGGCACAAGCGCCGCAACATCCGCTTACCGAGACCGCAGCGTGCGGCTCAGCAGGATCACCGGCACCAGGCCCACCAGCACCAGGGTGAGCGCCGGCAGCGCCGCCTCGCCCAGGCGCTCGTCGCGCGCGAGCTGGTAGGTCACCACGGCCAGGGTGTCGCTGTTGAAGGGGCGCAGCACCAGCGTGGCGGGCAGTTCCTTCATCACATCCACGAACACCAGCAGCAGCGCAGCGGCGGTGGAACGCTTCAGCAAAGGCCAGTGCACGCGCGCGGCCAGCCCCAGGCCGGTGGCACCGAGCATGCGGGCGGAATCGTCCAGGCTGGCCGGCATGCGGGCATAGCCACTTTGCACCGACTGCAGAGCCACCGCCGTGAAGCGCACCAGGTAGGCCCAGACAATGCCGAGCGCGGTCGCGGTCACCCAGTAACCCACGCTGGACTCGGGCCGCACGGCCTGTACCCAGCCCACGGGCAGCAGCAGGCCTACCACGATCACCGCGCCGGGCACGGCATAACCCAGGCTGACCAGTTGCACCACGCCGCGGGTGACCTGCCCAGGCCGCGCGCGCTGCGCGAATGCCAGCGCCAGCGCAATGGCGGTGGCCAGCGCGGCGCCCAGGCTGGCCAGCCAGAGGCTGTTGCGCGTCCACTGAGCGAAGGCGGTCCAGGGCAGTTCGTCCCAGCCCCCGATGAGCGGTCGCAGCATGAACAGCACCGGCAGCACGAAGCCGAAGGCGATGGGCAGCGCGCAGACCGCCACGGCCAGCGTTGCGCGAGCGCCGCGCAGTGCCACAGGCTGCGCTTCGGCGCTGCCGGCGCGCTGGCCGCGCAGTGTGGCAAAACGCATGCGGCGCTGCGCGCGGTGTTCCAGCCAGAGCAGCAGCGCCACCGTGGCCAGCAGCACGCTGGCGAGCTGCGCGGCGGCCAGGCGGTTGTCCATGGCCAGCCAGGCCTTGTACACGCCGGCGGTGAAGGTCTGGATGCCGAAGTAGCTCGCCACGCCGAAATCGGCCAGCGTTTCCATCAGCGCCAGCGCCACCCCGGCGGCCACGGCCGGGCGCGCCAGCGGCAGCGCCACCTCGCGGATGCGCCGTGCCAGCGGGGCGCCCAGCAGGCGCGCGGCTTCCATCAACTGCGCGGCGCGCTCGGACAGCGCGGTGCGCGCGAGCAGGTAGACATAGGGGTACAGCGAAAACGTGAACACCCAGACCGCGCCGGGGGTGCTGCGCACCTCGGGCAGCAAGCGCCCCTGCAGGGCAAAAGTCTCGCGCAGCCACACCTGCAAGGGGCCACTGAACTGCAGGAAGTCGGTGTAGGCGTAGGCCACCACGTAGGCCGGCATGGCCAGCGGCAACAGCAGCGCCCACTCGAACATGCGCCGGCCGGGGAAATCGAACAGCGTGACGGCGCTGGCCGTGGCCATGCCCACCACCGCGACACCGATCGCCACGCTCACGCACAGCACCAGCGTGGTGAGCGTGTACTCGGGCAGCACGGTCTGCGCCATCTGGCCCAGCACGTCGCGCGCCACCGCATCGAACTGGAACCACGACGCCCCCAGCGACAGCACCGGCAGCGTGAGCAGCAGGGCAAGCAGGATCAGGAGGGCCGGGGCGAACCAACGCAGCATGGTCAAGGGAATCCGGGTGAAAGGGCCATTGACCCGCGTCAACACAAATGAGAATTGTAGTTATCTACAATGAGCCGCCTATGTTTCTTGACGTCTCCCACCTCAGCGTGCGCTACCCCGGCCTGTCCCAGGCCGCGGTGGATGGCGTCTCGCTCGGGCTGCGCGCGGGCGACATCGGTGTGCTCATCGGCCCATCCGGCTGCGGCAAGACCACGCTGCTGCGCGCCGTGGCGGGCCTGGAGCGCGCCAGCGGCGGCAGCATCACGCTCGACGGCGAGACGGTGAGCGACGACCAGCAGCACATGCCGGCCGAGCAGCGCCGCATCGGCATGGTGTTCCAGGACTACGCCCTGTTTCCGCACCTGGACGTGGGCCAGAACATTGCCTTCGGCATCCACCGCCTGCCGCGCGCCGAGCGCGAGGCGCGCGTGGCCGAGGTGCTGCAGCTGGTGGGCCTGGCCGGCATGCAGGCGCGCTTCCCGCACGAGCTCTCGGGCGGGCAGCAGCAGCGCGTGGCGCTGGCCCGTGCGCTCGCACCGCGCCCGCGCCTGCTGCTGCTGGACGAACCGTTCTCCAACCTGGACGTGGACCTGCGCGAGCGGCTGGCACACGAGGTGCGCGCCATCCTCAAGGCGGCCGGTGCCACCGCCCTGTTCGTCACGCACGACCAGCTCGAAGCCTTCGCCATCGGCGACGTGATCGGCGTGATGCACGAAGGCCACCTGCACCAGTGGGAAGACGCCTACGCCCTGTACCACCGCCCGGCCACGCGCTTCGTGGCCGAGTTCATCGGCCATGGTGTGTTCGCGCCGGCGCAGATCCGCATGAACGGCCAGGACGTCTCGGTGCAGACGCCGCTGGGCGCACTGCACGACGTGGAGGAATGCCCGCTGCCCACGGCCTACGAGGCCGGTCTGTGTGATGTGCTGCTGCGCGCCGACGACATCGTGCACGACGACGACGCGCCGGTGAAGGCGCAGATCCTGCGCAAGGCCTTCCGCGGCTCGGAGTTCCTCTACACGCTGCGCCTGGCCAGCGGCGAGCTGCTGATGACGCACGTGCCCTCGCACCACAACCACGCCGTGGGCGAGTGGATCGGCATCCGCGCCGAGGTGGACCACGTGGTCACCTTCGAGCGCGGCTCCGGCTCGAGCTCACCCCCAGCACCCGGCGTGGCCCGGATTGCACCGGCCTGATCAGCGCAGCGCCGCGCGCAATGCCGGCAGGCGCGAGATCACCAGCCCGTCCAGCACCAGCACCGCCAGCAGCACGGCGCCCGTGAGCGGAAACGCCAGCGCCACCGCGCACATCACCACCGCCCCGCCCTTCCACAGCGGCAGGTTGCTCGGCATGGGGGGTGCCCCCAGCCGCCAGTGTCCCGCGGGTCGGCGCTTCCACCACAACACGATGCCGCTGACGCACAGGAATACGGTGGCCGCGCAGAACAGCAGGTTGAGCCCGGCGTTCCAAAGCCCCAGGTCGCCCTGGTGCAGTGCAATGCCCACCGCCATGGCCTTGGCCAGCAGCGGGTAGTCGGCGTACGCGGCTTCGGCCAGCACGCGGCCGCTGTAGCGGTCCACGTGCACGGTGCGGTCGCGGGTGGGGTGGTTCAGGTCGCCGCTCATGGTGTCGGCCGAGAGCGTGAACACGCCGGTGTCGCCCTGCGGCAGCTGGATGTGGTGCTGCCCCTGGAAACCGAGCCGCTGCGCCAGCGCGGCCACGGTGTCGAGGTTCACCGGCTGACCGGCCGGCACGCCCGCAACACCCGCCGCCGAACCCGAGAGCGGCAGCAGCGTCTGCTCCAGGCCCCAGGGCACCTCGTGCAGGCCGGCAGGGTTCAGCGTGGCGTGCGTCGCGTCAGAGGTGGGCACGTCGTCCCACTTGGTGGCCGGGAACGTGCCCCAGGGCTGCGCGAACTGCGCGCCCCACACCCCCGTCCAGGACAGACCGGTAAGCAGGAACACCAGCAGCACCGCAGCAAGCCAGAAGCCCAGGCTGGCGTGCAGCGAGCGCCACCACAGCCGCCCCTTCAGCCGCAGGTCGGGTAGCAGCACCTGCGCCCAGCGCGTGCCGCTGCGCGGCCACCAGAGGTACAGGCCGGTGGCGATCATCACGATGGCAAAGCCGGCGGCGACCTCGATCAGGCGATCCCCCACGTCGCCGAGCAGCAGCGTGCCGTGGATCTTCTCGGCCCAGGCGAACACGGTGTCGTCCTTGTCCACCAGTTGCAGCACCCGCGCTGTGTAGGGGTCGACCGCAACGGCTTCGTTGACGCCATCGCGTGCCACCACGAACCAGCTCGCGCGCTCGGGGGTAGCCGGCGCGATGTACTCGCGCAGCACGGCCTGCGAACGCAGTTCGAGCACGGCATCCGCCTGCGCGCTCACCGCCAGCGGCACCTGGCCGGGCGGCACCGGCACCGTCACGACGGGCCCGAGGCGGCTCTGGAAACCGGTGAAGAACACCATCACGGCACCGGTGAGCGCCAGCATGAGCAGAAAGGGCACCACATAGAGGCCGGCGTAGAAGTGCCAGCGCCAGGCCACGGCGTGGAACCGGGGCGCGCGCACCCCCGCGTCCGGGGCGGACGCGCCCTGGATGTGAGCGGTCATGGTGGCCGCCTCAGTGCTTGTGCTTGCCGTGGTCGTCAGCGGCAGCCGCAGCCGCCGAAGGCGCCTTGGCATTGAGCGCACGGGCGGTGGCCTTGACCTCCAGCGTCGAGCGCTGGCCGTCCCGGTCTTCGAGCACCAGCGTCACGGGCACCACGTCGCCGGCCTTCACCTGGCCCTTGAGGTCCAGGAGCATCACGTGGTAGCCACCGGGCTTGAGTTCCACCGGTTGGCCCGCGGGCAGCGACAGGCCGGCGCTGAGTTCGCGCATGCGCATCACGTCCTTGTCCATCGCCATTTCGTGGATCTGCACCACGCCAGCGATGGGGGAACGGGCCTCGACGACACGGGTGTCGGTGCGGGCGGTGAGCTGCATGAAGGCGCCGGTGGCCTTTTGTTGCGCGACGGTGGCGCGCACCCAGGCGTCCTTCACGTCGACGTGCACGGCGGGCGCTTGCGCCCAGGCGCCGGCGGTGACGGCCAGCAGGGTGGAGATGAGCAGTTGTTTCATGGAAGCAGCCCTTGAGAGGGAAGACAGGGATCGGGGGTAGCCCGGCGTCCGGTCGCATCGGGGTGCGAACGCAAGGCAATGAGCAGGACGGCCGCGCGCGACCGGATGGCCACACGAACCGCGAAAGGGCGTCAGGCCTGCGGCGGCGCGCGCGACGGCGCGGCGGGCCAGTGCGTGGACGGAGCGGACGCGACCGGCGGTGCCAGCGGCCGTTCGGCACGGGGCGCGGGGGCCAGCGACTGCGGGGAAACATCCGGCGGCAGGCCGGCGGCGCCCTGCAGGCTGCACCAGGGGCAATGCCGGGAGGCGTCGGCCATGGGCTTCTGTCCCGTGGCTTCGCCTGCGACCTCGAGCGCATCGGTCTGTACCCAGACCATGCCGCTGGCGCTGCAGACCTGCACCCAGCCCTGGCCGCCCTGGGCCACGACAACCGCCTGAGCCACCGTGGGCGCGAGCGCGCCCAGCACCATGGCGAGCATGGCCAGCCAGGCAGCGAAACGGTGGGTGGCACGGGTCAGAGGCATGGCGGCCGATTCTACCCACCGGGCCGCGTCAACTGCGGGACGCCCGGGCAAGGCCCGCCGCGACTACGATGGGACCACAACCCGTTCAATGGAGACAGACGACATGCTCACACTCTGCGGCTTCGCGGCCAGCAACTACTACAACAAGGTCAAGCTCGCCCTGCTGGAAAAGGGCCTGCCGTTCGAGGAAGAACTGGCCTGGATCGGCGAAACCGACAAGGCCTGCAGCCCGCTGGGCAAGGTGCCCTACCTCAAGACCGACACGGGCGCCATGTCCGAATCCACCGTGATCCTGGACTACCTGGAGTCGGCCTACCCGCAGCACCCGCTGATCCCGACCGACCCGTTCGAGGCCGCGAAGGTGCGCGAACTCGTGCGCTACCTGGAGCTGCACCTGGAGCTGGTGGCGCGCAATCTCTACCCCGAAGCCTTCTTCGGCGGCAAGGTGAGCGACAGCGCCAAAGAGAAGATCGCGCCGCAACTGGAGAAGAACATCGCGGCGTTCGCCAAACTGGCGAAGTTCTCGCCCTTCCTGGCGGGTGGGACGTTCACGCTCGCCGACTGCGCGGGCGCGGTGCACCTGCCGCTGCTGAGCAGCGCAACAAAGATCATCTACGGCCGCGACTTCCTGGCCGACCTGCCGGTGCGCGACTACCTGAAGAAACTCGCCGAGCGGCCCACGGTGCAGAAGGTCAATGCGGACCGCAAGGTGAACACCGAGTTGATGCTCAGCCGAGCGAAGAAGGGCTGACGTCAGCGGAACCGCCGCACCAGTTCCACCCCCACGTACGCAGAGCGCCGCGCCCCGGGCTCGTAGTAGCGACCATTGCCCTCGTTGACGATCACCGAGCCGGCGTAAGCGCGGTCGGTGAGGTTGTCGACGCGCAGGAACTCGCGCCAGGTCCAGTCGCCCCGGGTCTGCTCGAAGCGCACGCCCAGGTTGAACACGGTGCTGGCGGCAGCGAACTCGGTGTTGCGGTCGTTGACCGCCATGCGCCCGGTGTGCAGAGCTTCGAACGTGAACACGCTGCCCGCCCAGCCCGGCTCCCAGGCCAGTTGCAGGTAAGCCTGCTGGCGCGCCAGCCCCGGCATGCGGTTGCCGGCCGCCACCGGCACGGTGGGCGTGGCGCAGGGTGTGCCCGCGCAGGTGAGGAAACCGTCGCGGTAGCGCGCGTCCATCCAGGTGAAGGACGGCGTCACTGTGAGCCTGCCCCATTGCAGCAGGCCCGCAACCTCCAGCCCGTGGCGGCGCGTGCGCCCCGCGTTCTGAAAGGTGGAGCGGCCGCCGCTGTTGGACAGCACCACGATCTCGTCGCGCGTGCGTGTCTCGAACAAGGTGGCGCTCCAGCTGCCCCAGCCGTACCTGCCCCGCAGGCCGGCTTCGGCGCTCTGGCTGCGCGAGGCGTTCAGCGCGGGGTTCAGGCCGGTCAGGCCCGAGGCGCGGTAGGCCACTTCGTTGAGCGTGGGCGTCTCCAGTCCGCGCCCCACGCTGGCGAAGGCCTGCAGCTGCGGCGTGATTTCGCGCCGCACGCCCAGCACCGGGCTGAAGCCGTCGAACCTCACCTCGCCGCTGTCGTCGGGGTTGCCGGCGACGATGTAGCGGTCGGCCGACGAAAAGCGCACACGCGAATGCCGCAGACCCGCCATCAGCGTGGTGGCGTCGGTGCGCCACTCGGCCTGCACATAGGGGTCGAGCGTGCTGGCGCGGTTGGTCTCGTCGCGCCGCAGATTGCCCTGCACGCCCAGCGTGGTGCCGACGAAGTTCTCGTAGCCCAGGCGGTCCTCGGTCTGCCGGTCGGCCGCGAGGCCGGTGGCCACGGTGAGCCGTCCGCTGTCGTAGCGCCGGTCGAGCCGCCAGCGCGCGTTCAGGCCCCAGTAATCGCGCGCGAGGTCGATCACGCCGCCACCACTGCCGGCCGGTATCTGCGCACCGGTGGGCACGGCGAGGAACTGGCGCACCTGGCGCTGCCCGCCATAGCCCATGAGCTCGATGCGGTGTCCATCGCCCAGCGCCTGCTCCCAGGCCAGGCCGGCCTGCGTCTGCGACACGCTCTTGCGGGTGTTGAACTGCGTGGCCGCCGTCGTGGTCTGACCCGGGTCGGCATCGAAATCGGCGCGGGTGAGGCCAAGCGGATCTTGCGCCACGCTGCTCTGGCGGTTGAGCACGAGCACGGTGCGCCCGCCCTCGTGGCTGCGCGCGAGCTTGAGGTTGCCGGTGCTGCGCGAGGCGGCCGACTGCGCCCGCTCGCCGTCGGTGGCGAACTTGCCGGCATCGAGCGTGTACGACCAGCCGGGCTGCCCCGCCGCGCCGGTCTGGCCGCTGAGCTGGGTGGACAGGCGCCACAGGCCGTTGGCACCACCGGCCAGGCCGGTGCGCCACTCGGTGGGGCGCGCGCCGTCCTGCGTGTAGAGCGTGATCACGCCACCGGCCGATGTGCCGTACAGCACGGAAAACGGCCCACGAATGACCTCGATGCGCTCGGCGCTGCCGATGGGGAAGTTCGCCGCCTGGCCCTGCCCGTCGGGTGCGCTGGCGGGAATGCCGTCCACGAACAGGCGCACACCGCGCACGCCGAAGGGCGCGCGTGCGCCGAAGCCACGCACGGAAATCTGCAGGTCCTGCGCGAAGTTCTGGCGGTTGCGCACCACCAGACCGGGCACGCGGCCCAGGCCTTCGGACAGATTGATCTGCAACTGACCCGCGCGCAGTTCCTCGCCATCGACGACCTCGACCGAGCCGGGCGCGAGCCAGCGTCGCTGCCAGGCGCCATCACCGGTGACCAGGACCGGTGCAAGCGCGCCGGCGGTGTCCTCACGCTCGGGCAGTGTCTGTGCAGAAGCGAGGCCGCTGGCCAGCAGCAGACTGCTGGCAACCAGCCGCCACCGGTCAGTTCTTCGGCCGAATGGCATCGGCCGTACCTTGAATGAACGCCTTGATCTTCTGAACATCGTCGGGGCTGAGTTTGCCGGTGAAATCGGGCATGCCTCGCGCCGAGGCCGGGCCGTTGAACACGAACTTGTCGAGGTTCTCGATGAAGGAGGCATCCATGTAGCCCAGGTTGGGGATGTTGCCGCCGCGGTCCACGCCGGGCACGCCATGGCAGAACACGCAGTTGCTCACGTACAGCGCGGTGCCATCGGGCACGTGGGCCGGGTCGTACTTCACACCGGCCACCAGCTTGCCGAGCTGGTAGTTCACGAAGGCCGGCGGCTCGGCCTTGCCGCCCACGGCAAAGGTGTAGACCGTGCCCGGGCCCTGGCGGTCGGTGGCGCGCTGGGCCAGGCCGTACACGCCGCCCCAGCCGACCGCGATCGACACATACTGCTTGCCGTCCACCAGGTAGGTCGACGGTGCGGCGATCACGCCGGTGCCGGTGGGCGTTTCCCACAGCTTCTCGCCGGTGGTGGCGTTGTAAGCGATGAAACGCCCGTCGGCCGTGCCCTGGAACACCAGGTTGCCGGCGGTGGTGAGCGTGCCGCCATTCCAGGGCGAGATCTGCTCCTGCGTCCAGGCAGCCTTCTGCTTGACCGGGTCCCAGGCCACCAGCCGGCCAAAGGGTTTGCTGGTGGGCGGCTCCACGTTGGCGAAGGTGGCCAGGTTCCAGCCCATGCCGCTGTGCGGTTCACCCGGTCGTTCGGCGTTGAACTTCCAGTCCTTGTTGTCCATCAGCGTGATGGGCACGCCCTGCACCGGCATGTAAACCAGTCCGGTGGCCGGGTTGTACGACATGGAATGCCAGTTGCGCGCGCCGAAGGCACTGGGGATGATCTCGCGCGGACGGTCGGCCACGCGCGCGATGTCGGTCTCGATCGGGCGGCCATTCTTGTCGTAGCCGGTGGCCCAGTTCACGTCGACGAAATTCTTCGCCGAGATGAACTGGCCGTTGGTGCGGTCGATGATGAAGAAGAAGCCGTTCTTCGGTGCATGCATCACCACCTTGCGCTTCTTGCCGTCCAGCATGAGGTCGGCCAGGATCATGGGTTGCGTGGAGGTGAAGTCCCAGTTGTCACCCGGCGTCTCCTGGTAGTGCCAGACGTACTTGCCGGTGTCGGGGTTGAGCGCGACGATGGAAGCGAGGTAGAGGTTGTCGCCACCGGCCGGGCTGCGTTTCTTGTGTGCCCAGGGCGAACCGTTGCCGGTGCCGATGTACATCAGGTTGAGTTCGGGGTCGAACGCCATGGCGTCCCAGGCCGTGCCGCCGCCACCGGCCTCCCACCACTTGCCGGCGGGATCCCAGGTCTTGGCGGCCTTGGCCATGGACTCGTCCTCGAACGGCTTGCTCGGGTCGCCAGGCACCGTGAACCAGCGCCACTTCTGCTCGCCGGTCTTCGCGTCGTAGGCGGTGATGTAGCCGCGCACGCCGTATTCGGCGCCGCCGTTGCCGATGATCACCTTGCCCTTGAAGACGCGCGGTGCGCCGGTGATGGTGTAGCTGAACTTGCGGTCGATGATGGTGTCCTTTTCCCACACCTTGGCGCCGGTGGCTGCGTCCAGCGCGATCAGGCGGCCGTCGTAGGCCGCGACGAACACCTTGCCCTCGTGCAGCGCCACGCCGCGGTTGACCACGTCGCAGCAGCCCTTGTAGCCCGCCTCGCGCGAGACCTGAGGATCAAAGGTCCAGATGCGTTTGCCGGTGCGCACGTCCACCGCGTGCACGATGCTCCAGGAGGCGGTGACGTACATGATGCCGTCGACCACCAGCGGCGTGGACTCCACGCCGCGTTTCGATTCGAGGTTGTAGGACCAGACCAGGCCCAGGTCCTTCACGTTGGCAGTGCTGATCTGCTTCAGTTTCGAGTGGCGCGTCTCGGCGTAGTCCAGACCGTAGCTGGGCCAGTCGGGTGTCTGCTTCGCGTTGCCCTTCATGAACGCCGCGTTGACCTGGCCGACCGCGGCCTTGATGTGGCCAGGCGAACCTTTGGCCGGTGATTGCGCGAACGCGGCACCGCTGAGCGCCAGCGCGGCGAACAGGCAGGCGGCCGCGCGGCACCTGGCTGAGGCGAGGGGTGTCGGATTCATCGTGTCTCCTTGTAGTGCCTGCCGCGTGCAGACCTGTTGTGGGGCGGCCGCACCAGGCGAGCCCGGTGCAGCTTCTCCATCTTCTCGCTGGGCGCCGCGCGTTTCATCTTCGGGATTTCCCTGTACCCGATGTGTTCCGGCGTGGAACACCTGGCGCTGGCGAACAAGGGCATACCCGCATGCCCTGCCCGGGTGTTGAAACGGATACTGACCGGGGAGACACCCCGCAGGACCCATCCCATGCCCCACCCCGTCAACGGGCAGGCGCACGCGCCGCGCCAGCTCTTCTTCCAGACCACCGAACAGCGCACCGCGCTGGCACGGCAGCGGTTCTTCGACGAAGGCGCGCGCCCCTCGGGCCTGGTGGGTGAAGCGGTGATCCAGTCGTGGCTGCGCTGCGCCTCGGCCCGCCATCAGCCCACCGACATGGTGAGCTTCGAGCAGGTCTCGCGCAGCCGGGCTCACGCCAGCCTGAACCGCAACCGCCAGTTGCTGCAGGCGGGCAACCTCGAACTCGACAACATGGAAGCCGCGCTGCGCGGCACCGACTGCCGCGTGCTGCTCACCGACGCGCAGGGCGTGGTGATCCATGCCACGCAGTTGCCGCAGGTGAGCCAGCAGCCGTTGCTCAGGACCGCCTCGCGGGTCGGCGTGAACATCGCCGAAAGCCAGATCGGCACCAACGCGCCCGGCATCGTGGTGCGCACCGGCGAGGCCTGCACCGTCTCCGGCGCCGAGCACTTCTTCCAGTGCCTGCAGTCGGTGCACTGCGCGGCCGCGCCAATCCGCGACATCCACGGCCAGCTCGCGGGCGTGCTCGACGTGTCGGTCGAGGCCGGGCGTTTCCACTTCGACGCTGCCTCGGTGGTGGGCATGTACGCCACCACGATCGAGAACCGCCTGCTGCAGCTGCAATCGGTCGAGCACCTGGTGCTGCACTTCCAGGCCAGCCCGACCCTGCTCGGCACGCCGATGGAGGCGCTGGCCGGCATCGACAGCAGCGGACGGGTGCTGTGGCTCAATGGCGCTGGCCGCCGCCTCACCGGCTGCCGCATGGAGGGCCGTCCCACCGTGGACGAGGTGTTCGGTGCGCCGTTGCAACACCTGCTTGCCCTGCCCCGCCAGGCGCAGGTGCAGACCCTGCACCTGCCCAACGGCCTGGGCGTGTGGATGAAGGCCACGCTCACCGCCCGCGATGGCGCCGACTTCAGGCACGCCGTGGCCGTGCCGTCCCTCGCGCGGCCGGCTCCGCCTGCCGGGGTGTCGACGGCGCAACCCCCGCCTGCGACGCCGATCACCACACCAGCACCCGGCACGGTGCCCGACAGCGCGCGGGCCACCCTGCTCGACCACAAGCAGCGGCTGATCGAATCCACGCTGGCCGCGTGCGGCGGCAACATTGCCAAGGCCGCGCGCGCGCTGGGGGTCTCGCGCGGCATGCTGTACCGGCGCCTGCAGAAGCCACAGGCGTCCGACAGCTGAGGGCGCTCTACATCCTCAAAGCTTGCGCAGACGATCGACCTCGGTGCGCAGGTCATTGGCCCAGGCGCGGCGGTCGCGCCCCTGGTCTTTTTGCGGCACGCCGTACTGCACCACCGCCCGCAGGTGATCGGCGCTCAGCGTGGCCCATATGGAAGCGATCAGCGTGGTGTCGCCCACATACACCGGCGCGGCATGCGGCCCGCCACGCTGGCTGTCCTCGAACCGCAAGCCCACCGGCAGCACCGGGGCTCTGGCCGCGATGGCCGCCTGCAGCAAGTTGGCATGGAAGGGCAGCATCTCGCTGCCGTCGCCCGTTGTGCCTTCGGGAAACACCGACAGGATGTCACCAGATTCGAGCCGTTCGGCCATGTGGTGCACCATGCGCATGGCGGCGCGGCGGTTGCTCCGCTCGATGTAGAGCGTGCCCGCGCCGGTGATCAGCGAACCCAGCAGCGGCCAGCGCCGGGCATCCGATTTGGAGACGAAGCGGCTCGGGCGCGCGGCGTTCATGACGAGGATGTCCAGCCAGGACACGTGATTGGCCACCTGCAGCAATGGCCCCTGCTCGGGCGGCGTGCCCTGCACCACCAGGTCCACGCCCAGGATCACCAGCATGCGCCGCGTCCATTCGCGCACCAGGAACTGTGTCTGGGATGGCGTGAGCCGACCGAACTCGGTGCGGATGGTCCACAGCCCGCGCACCACGTGGGCGGTGGCGCGCAGGGCGCGCGAGAACGCGCGCAACAGCTTCACGCGTGGGCTGCCCGTTCGCCTGCGTCCGCCGCCTGGTGCGCCACCTGCCCCCCCACCAGCGTGGCACGCACGCTCACCGGCAACTCGTGGCCACCGAAGGGCGTGTGCTTGCCCTGGCTGCGCAGCGTTTCGGGCCGCACCGTCCAGCTCGCGCTGGTGTCGAAGATGCAGAGATCGGCCACGCCGCCCACCGCCATGCGCCCCACGCTGGCCTGCAGCGTGCCCAGGCTGGCACCCAGCACGCTCTGCGGGCCGCTGGTGAGCACGGCGAGCGCCTGCATCAGGCCCAGGCCTTCCTGCTGCGCCCAGGTGCAGGCCAGGCCCAGCAGCAGCTCCACCGCGGTGGCTCCGGGTTCGGCCTCGGCAAAGGGCAGTGTCTTGGCGTCGCTGTCCACCGGGTTGTGGTCGGACACCAGCGCGTCGATGGTGCCGTCGGCCAGGCCAGCGCGCAGCGCGTCGCGGTCGCGCTGCTGGCGCACCGGCGGCTGCAGGCGCAGGCGGCTGTCGTAGAAGCCGATGTCCACGTCCGTCAGGTGCAGGTTGTGCACGCTCACGTCGCAGGTCACGAGCAGGCCCTCGGCCTTGGCCTGGCGCACCAGCGCCAGCCCCGCCGCGCTGCTGATGCGGCACAGGTGCACGCGCGCCTTGCCCTGCGCGCCGCGCATGAGTTCGAACAGGGTGTGCAGCGCAATGGTTTCGGCCGCGGCGGGAACGCCGGCCAGGCCCAGGCGCGTGGCCAGCGGTCCGCTGGCCGCCACGCCCTTGCCGAGCCAGAAGTCCTGCGGCCGCAGCCACACCGTGTAGCCGAAGGTGGCCGCGTACTGCAGCGCGCGCTGCAGCACCTGCACGTTGACGATGGGCACCTCGGCCTGGCCGAAGCCGATGCAGCCGGACTCGGTGAGCTCGGCCATCTCGGTCAGCACCTCGCCCTGCAGGCCACGCGTGAGCGCGCCCAGCGGGAACACGCGCGCCAGGTGCAGCTTCTCGGCGCGGAACTTGAGCATGTCGACCAGGCCGGGCTCGTCCAGCACCGGGTCGGTGTCGGGCGGACAGACCAGCGAAGTGACACCACCGGCCACGGCGGCGGCCATTTCGCTCTCGAGCATGCCGGCGTGTTCCTGGCCGGGTTCACGCAGGCGCACCGCCAGGTCCACCAGGCCGGGCGCGACCACGCAACCGGTGGCGTCGATGATGCGGCTGGCGTGGAAATCGGGTGCCACGTTGCCGATGGCGATGATGCGGCCGGCGGCGATCGCCACGTCGGCCATCTCGTCGCGACCGGTGGCCGGGTCCATGACGCGGCCGTTCTGGATCAGGATCTTCATGGTTCAGGCCTCGTTGCTCGCGACGATGGACATCACGGCCATGCGCACCGCAATGCCATACGTCACCTGCGGAAGGATCACGCTCTGCGGGCCGTCAACGACTGCCGAATCGATTTCCACGCCCCGGTTGATCGGGCCCGGGTGCATCACGATCGCATCGGGCTTCGCCCAGCGCAGGCGCTCGGGCGTGAGGCCAAAGCTCTTGAAGTACTCCTGGCTCGAAGGCAGCAGGGCCCCGCTCATGCGCTCGTTCTGCAGCCGCAGCGTGATGACGACGTCGCAGTCCTTGATGCCTTCTTCCAGCGTGTGGCACACGCGCACACCCATGTGCGAGAGGTCACCAGGCACCAGGGTGCGCGGGCCGACCACACGCACGTCGGGACAGCCCAGGGTGGTGAGGGCGTGGATGTCGGAACGCGCCACGCGTGAATGCAGCACGTCGCCCACGATGGCCACCGACAGCCGGGTGAAGTCCTGCTTGTAGTGGCGGATGGTGTACATGTCGAGCAACCCCTGCGTGGGGTGCGCGTGGCGCCCGTCACCGGCGTTGACCACGTGCACGTGCGGCGCCACGTGCTGCGCGATCAGGTAGGGCGCGCCCGACTCGCTGTGGCGCACGACGAAGATGTCGGCCGCCATCGCGCTGAGGTTGGCGATGGTGTCGAGCAGGGATTCACCCTTGGCCGTGGAACTGCGCGCGATGTCGAGGTTGATCACGTCGGCCGACAGGCGCGTGGCCGCGATCTCGAAGGTGGTGCGTGTGCGCGTGCTGTTCTCGAAGAACAGGTTGAAGACGCTCTTGCCGCGCAGCAGAGGCACCTTCTTGACCTCGCGGTTGCTCACGCTCGTGAAGTTGGCCGCGGTGTCCAGGATCTGCGTGAGGATGTCGCGCGACAGCCCCTCGGTGGAGAGCAGGTGAATGAGTTCACCGTTCTTGTTGAGCTGGGGATTCTTGCGTTGCACGGTCAGGCTTCCTTGGTTTCCAGCACGAAGCTCAGGCGGCCGCTGGCCTCGTCGCGCGCGAGTTCGAGCGAGCTGCCCGACGGCACCTCGACGCGCGCGGCACACACGTTGGGCTCGATCGGCAGCTCGCGCCCGCCGCGGTCGACCAGCACCGCCAGGCGCACGCTGGCCGGGCGGCCGTAGTCGTAGAGCTCGTTGATCACGGCGCGCAGCGTGCGCCCGGTGTGCAGCACGTCGTCGACCAGCAGCACATGCGCGCCGTTCACGTCGAAGGGCAGCACGGTTTGCGCGCTCGATGCCAGGCCGCGCTGCGCGAAGTCGTCGCGGTGCATGCTGGAGGAGATCACGCCCGCCGGACCGGGCAACCCCAGGTCGCGCTGCAGGCGCTCGCCCAGCCAGGCACCGCCCGAGGTGATGCCGACCAGCGTCACCGGGTCGGGCGAGGCTGCCAGCAACTGCTTCACCCCGCGCACGAGTTCGGCATAGAGCGCCTCGGCGTCGGGCAATGGATCGGGCGTCAAGGCAGGCTCCTCAAGAACTGTTCCAGGATGATGCAGGCCGATGCGGCATCGGCGTCTTTCGCGCCCAGGCTGTGCGCCTCGGTCGTGCTGTAGCGTTCGTCGACCTCGAACACCGGCAGGCCATGGCGGCCGCGCAGCTGGCGCGCGAACTTCTGCGCGCGTGCGGTGTTCTCGTGGGCGGCTCCGTCCGGGTGGAAGGGCACGCCGACGACCAGCGCGTCAGGCTGCCATTCCTTCAGGCGCAATGCAACTTGTGCAAAACGCGCGTCGCCCTCGGCGGCGATGGTGGGCTGCGGCGTGGCACTGCGGGTGAGGCGGTTTCCCGTTGCCACCCCGGTGCGCTTGAGGCCGAAATCGAAGGCGAGGAATGTCTGGCAGTGCGCCGGGACATCGGGCGCCGAAACACTCATGCGTGCCCCGCGTCAGGGGAAAGCATCCAGGGCTGCAGGCCCAGCAGGGCCATGGCGCGCTCGTAGCGCTCGGCCACCGGCGTGTCGAAGATCAGGCTCGGGTCGGCTTCCACGGTGAGCCAGCTGTTCTCGGTGATCTCCGATTCGAGCTGGCCCTGGCCCCAGGACGCATAGCCCAGCGACACGAACACCCGGCGCGGACCGGCGCCCGAGGCCATCGCCTCCAGCACGTCCTTGGACGTGGTCATCTCCAGGCCGCCGGGAATGGACAGGGTGGACGCATAGACCGACTCGCCTTCGCCTGAAACCGCCTCGTGCAGCACGAAGCCGCGCTCGGTCTGCACCGGACCGCCCTGGAACACGGGCAACCTGGCCAGGTCGTCGCGCCCCATGGGCAGGTCGACCTTCTCGAACAGGCGGGAGAGCTGAATGTCGCTGGGCTTGTTGATCACCAGTCCCAGGGCACCGCGTTCGCTGTGCTCGCACATGAACACCACGCTGCGGCCGAAAAGCTCGTCGCTGAGGCCGGGCATCGCAATCAGAAAGTGATTGGTCAGGTTGATGGAGGCAGAATCAGCGGACATGGCGCGATTTTAAGCCGCCGACTCTGCTGGCCTTCGTCTGGCAGGGGGAAACCCGCCCTGCCCCATGAACAGCTACGACAAAGGTCTGATGTGGTTCCGCCGCGACCTGCGCGCACAGGACAACGCGGCGCTGTACCACGCGCTCAAGGTGTGCCGGCAGGTGTGGTGTGTGTTCGTCTTCGACCCCGACATCCTGACCCCGCTGCTGGAACGCGGTCTCAAGGCCGACCGGCGGGTGGAGTTCATCCGCGAATCCCTGGTGGAACTCGATGGGCGGCTGCGTGAGCTGGGCCGCGAACACCGCGTGGACGGCGCGGGCCTGATCGTGCTGCACGCGGCGGCGGCGCAGGCGGTGCCCGCGCTGGCGCAGCGACTGGGCGTGCAGGCGGTGTTTGCCAACCACGACGACGAGCCCGCCGCACTGGCGCGCGACGCCCGGGTGTTTGGCGATCTGGCGCACGCCGGGATCCTGCTGCACAGCCACAAGGACCACGTCATCTTCGAACGGCGCGAGGTGCTCACGCAGGCCGGTCATGCGTTTGGCGTGTTCACGCCCTACAGGAACGCCTGGCTCAAGGCGGTCACACCCTTCCATCTGAAGAGCTACCCCGTGGCAGCGTACGCGGCAACACTCGCCAGTGTGCCGGCCGGACACGCGCGGCCGGTACCGACGCTGGCAGACCTCGGTTTCGAACGCAGCAACCTCGCCCACCTGCCGGTGCCAGTGGGCGCCAGCGGCGCGCAGCGGCTGTTCGAGGACTTCGTGGACCGCATCGAGCGCTATGACGAGGCGCGCAACTTTCCCGCCATCAAGGGGCCGAGCTACCTCAGCGTGCACCTGCGCTTCGGCACCATCTCGATCCGCCAACTCGCCTCGGTGGCGTACCAGATGCACCTGCAAGGCATCACAGGCGCGAGCACCTGGCTGTCCGAACTGATCTGGCGCGACTTCTACCACCAGGTGCTAGCCAACTTCCCGCACGTGGTGGACAAGGCGTTCAAGCCCGAATACGACCACATCAAGTTCGAGCACGGCAAACACGCGAAGGAATTGTTCGCCGCCTGGTGCGAGGGCCGCACCGGCTACCCGCTGGTGGATGCGGCCATGGCCCAGATCAACCAGACTGGCTACATGCACAACCGCCTGCGCATGGTGGTGGCGAGCTTTCTGGTGAAGGACCTCGGCATCCACTGGCAGTGGGGCGAGCGCTACTTTGCCGACCATCTGATCGACTTCGACCTCGCAGCCAACAACGGCGGCTGGCAATGGGCCAGCTCCAGCGGCTGCGACGCGCAACCCTGGTTCCGCATCTTCAACCCCGTCACGCAAAGCGAGAAGTTCGACCCGGGCGGCAAGTTCATCCGCCGCTACCTGCCCCAGCTTGCCGGCTTGCCCGATGCCGCCATCCACGCGCCCTGGAAGGCCAACGAGATCGAACTGGCGGCCGCAGGCGTGGTGCTGGGCAAGACCTACCCGCGTCCGGTTGTCGACCACGCCGAGGCACGCGAGCGCACATTGCAGCGCTATGCAGTGGTCAAGTCCCCCGCCCGCACGCCCGGTTGACGGTCTTGACGATCAAGCCTCTGCGGCGGCCTTGGCGTAGTGCCCGATGAGGGCCAGCAACTCGTCTTCCGCATAGGGTTTGCCGAGGTAGTGGTCCACGCCAAGTTCGCGCGCGTGTTCGCGGTGCTTCTCCGCGATGCGCGAGGTGATCATGATCACCGGCAGGTCGGACAGGCGCGCATCACTGCGGATGTTGCGCACCAGGTCGAAGCCGTCCATGCGCGGCATCTCGATGTCGGACAGCACCACGGTCGGGCGCTCGGCCTGCAGCTTCTCGAGCGCCTGCAGGCCATCGGCCGCGAGCGTCACGCGGTAGCCTTCGCGCTGCAGCAGGCGCTGTGTCACGCGGCGCACGGTGATGGAGTCGTCCACCACCAGCACCAGAGGTACCGCGTTCACTTCCAGCGCGTTCTGCGCCAGCAACGCATCGCCCGATGCGGCCTGCGGCGCCAGGCCCTGCTGGCTGGCCACCCATTCGGGCACCTGCGCGCCGTACACCGTGGCCAGGGCCACCGGGTTGTAGATCAGCGCCACGGCACCCGACGCCAGCACCGACATGCCCGCCAGACCGGGCAGCCGCGAGAGCTGCGAGCCGAGGTTCTTCACCACCACTTCCTGGTTGCCCAGCACTTCGTCCACGTGCATGGCCACGCGCTGCGCGGCGCTTCGGAAGATCACCACCGGTTGTGTGCGGCCTTGTGCCTCGGTCGAATGAGCCGACGACTGCAGCAACGCGCCAGCCCAGTAGAACGGCACGTCCTCACCAGCCACATTGAGATGCCCGGTGGCATAGGCCTTGGCCAGGTCATCGTTGCTCAGGCGGCGCACCACCTCGACCAGGTTGGACGGCACGCCCAGCGTGAGCGCGCCAGCGCGCAGCATCACCACCTGCGTGACGGCGGTGGTCAGTGGCAGCACCAGCTTGAAACTGCTGCCTTGCCCGGCCTTCGTGGCCGTTTCAATCCGGCCGCCCAGCGCCACCACGTCGTTGCGCACCACGTCCATGCCGATGCCGCGGCCAGCGAGTTCGGAGACCTCGCGCGCCGTGCTCAACCCGGGCTCGAACACCAGCTGCGCTGCATCCTCGTCGCTCAAGTCGCCCTCGGGCGGGATGAGGCCCTGGGCGCGACCCTTCTCGCGCAGACGCGCCAGGTCCAGGCCACCGCCATCGTCGGTGAACACCAGCGACACGTCGTTGAGTTCATGGCCGAGCACGATCTCGATCTGGCCTTCGGCCGGCTTGCCCAGTTGCTGGCGCAACTCGGGTGCCTCGATGCCGTGGACCACGCTGTTGCGCAGCAGATGCTCGAAGGCGCCGGTCATGCGATCCAGCACCCCCCGGTCCATTTCGATGTTGCCGGTGATGTCCAGCCGCACCTGCTTGCCGGTTTCCTTGGACGCCTGCCGCACCACGCGGTACAGCCGCTCCGAAATGCCCTCGAACTCCACCATGCGCGTGCGCAGCAGGTCGCGCTGCAGTTCGCGCGTCTGACGCGCCTGGGCGACCAGGCTGTCTTCGGTGGATTCCACGGCGCGCTGCAGGTTGCGCTGCACGGTGGCCACGTCGTTGACCGACTCGGCCATCATGCGCGTGAGCTCCTGCACCCGCGTGAAGCGGTCGAACTCCAGCGGATCGAACGACTGGTCGGCGTCGCGCGCCTGTGCCAGGCGCGACTGCATCTGTGTCTCGGCCTGCAGCTCGATGTCGCGCAGCTGGCCGCGCAGGCGATCCAGGTTGCCCGTGAGGTCCTTGAGCGAGCCGCGCAGGGTCACGAGTTCGGACTCCATGCGCGCGCGCGTGATCATCACCTCGCCGGTCTGGTTGACAAGGCGATCGAGCAGTTCCGGGCGCACGCGCACGGCGGCGCCAGCACGGGCTTGCACAGCGGTGGGCGCAACCGGCAGGGTCAGGCCTGCCAGACCGGGGGTATCGACCGTGGCCGGTGCCTCGACCGGTGTCAAGGGTTGCGCAACATCCATGGCGGGGACTGGCGCCATCACGACCGGTGCCACCGCCAGTTCGGGGGCCGTCTGCAGGACGTCTTCAATGCGGGCGTCGGCGTTGCGCAACTGGTCGAAGCGCGCGCTGATCGCATCGAATGCACTCTGCAGGGGTTCGAGGTCGGTGCCGCGCTGCACGTCCGAGCCCAGGCGCTCGGCCGTGGTCTCCATGCGGTGCGCCATTTCACCCAGTCGCAAGGCACCGGCCAGGCGCGCGCTGCCCTTGAGCGTGTGCAGGTTGCGCAGCACCTCGGCGCGGGCGCTGGCGTTGTCCGGACGCGCCACCCACTGGCGCAGCGCGCTGCCCAGTTGCGGCATCAGCTCCTGTGCCTCTTCCGCGAAGATGGGGAACAGGTCCACATCGATCGTGTCCAGCACGTCGATGTCGTCGTCGATGTCCTGCACCGGCGTGTGTACGCGGCTGGTGTCGGCATGCGGCGCCGTGAAGGCGGTCGCGTGCTCGGGCTGGGCATGCACCTCGAAGCCGGTCAGCGGCAGAACGGGCGACGCGACTTCGGCGGGCTGCGACGCGGCATCCGGCGGCGAGGCCTCAGTCCCGGTCTCGCTCTCGGGCCCGGCCGGTGCGGCGGTTTCCGGCTCGCCGGTGTCGCTGGGCATTGGGTCGTGCACTACACGGTACAGCGCGGCCATCAGCTCGGGGCTGGCATCCTTGAGGAAGCCGGCGGCGAACTGGTGCAACAGGCGGCGAATGTCCTCGGAAGCCTCGACGAACAACTGTGCCTGTGCGGCAGTGGCAGGCTGCCCCGCCTGCTGGTGCAGACCGACCGACTCCAGGGCGTGCTCCAGCGCACGTGCGATGTTGGACAGCGACTCGAAGCCCACGGTGGCCGAACTGCCCGCGAGCGAGTGCGCCAGCGCCTCGGCCTGCTCGGGCACGGGCTCGTGCCGTTCAAGCGACCATTCCGCGAGTACCGTGCTCAGGCGGCGCGACCATTCATCGGCCTCGTTGAGATAGACGTTATAGAGCTTGAGCCCGATGCGCAGAGGACCAATGACACGGGTCTGCTCGTCCGGCGTCGCCTCGGAATCGAGTCCGAAAGTGGGTTCGGGGCCAGACACGGGCTCATCTGGCGATGCCACCTCCGATGGAACTTCGGCAACGGCCTGCCCTTCAGGCAAGGATGCCGTGCTCGCAACCGGCTCAACGAGTTCGGTGAGTTCCACCGGAGCCGATGCTTCCGCTTCGGCGGCAGGACCGGCATTGGTGGACAGGGCCTCGAGGCTGCTGAAATCGATGTCGGCCAGCAGTGGCTCGCCGGACAGGGCTTGCGCGGACGGCTCGACGGTCTCGTCCAGCAGCGGAAGCGCATTGGTGTCCACAAAATCGGTCGGCGGCAGTGCCCCCATGCCGCTGTCCGTCGGCATGTCGTCTGCCGGGGCCTGCGGATCCGGATCGCCGGTGGACTCGTTCTGCGCCTGCGCGGGTTCGTCGACCGGTGGTGACACGTCGGCCACGGGCGCCGGGGCCAATTGCACCAAAGGCAGGTACTGGCCCTGGTCGCGCAGCGCCTCGGCGCTGGCGCGGAAGGGCTGCGAACGCCATGCATCGGCGCGGTGCGCGGCGATGTCGTCCACCCAGCGCGCGAATTCCTGCATCGCCTCGCCTGCCAGCGTCAGCAGTGGCGGGCTCGCGGGTCGCTGTTCGGCCAGCACGGTGTTGAGCAGTTGCTCCATCGACCAGGCTGCCTCGCCAAACTCGTCCAGGCCCACCATGCGCGAACTGCCCTTGAGCGTGTGGAAAGCGCGCCGCAAGGTCGTGAGATGCTCCAGATCGCTCGGCTGAACCTGCAGGTGCGACACGGCCTCCAGCCCGTTGGCCACGACTTCGCGGGCCTCCTCCAGGAAGATGTCGAGCAGATCGTCTTCATCCGTCTCTTCGTCACTCGCGGCCAGGGGCTCCGCGCTGCGGGTCGGGTTGGACGACTCGGAAAGCCCGACCAGCGCCTGAGCACCGGCGGTGGCATCGTCCTTGACCACGGCCTCCGCGGCCTCGCGCGCGGCACGCGCCACGCCGGACTGTTCGGCCAGCGACGCCTGATCCGCCAGGGATCCAAGCTGCTCGCTCAGGTCGACCAGACTCAGCCCCCCCTGCACGCCGTCGACCACGCGCTGCACGCCCTCGCTGATGGCCTGCGCCTCGTCGCGTGATGGCTGGTGCGGCGCCGCCGCACCCACGGTGCGGCCCATGAGGGGGAGCAACTCGCCCTTCTCCTCATCGAAAACAAACAGCTTCTTCGCCAGCGCAGGCTGATAGTTGAGCATGTCCACCAGGAAGCTCATCGCGCTGAGGTTGTTGCCCAGTTGCTGGAACGTGCCGGCTTCGCGAGCCATGGCCTCGTCCACCTCGGTGTCAAGGATCTGGTCCACCGTGTTGCGCATGCGTGCAACCGTGCTCACCGCCTGATCCAGGCCGAGCACGGAAAGCACGCCACGCATCTGCCCGAGCTGGGACACGGCCACGTGCAGGCCCGCTTTCTCCTGGGGCGTGCGGAAAAACTGATCGAGCGACTTCTCCACCTCGCTCAACGAGACCTTGAGTTCGCCCACCACGCTGCCCATGGTCTGGCGGTCGCTCACGCGGCGGTAGAGCTGCTCCATCCATGCGTCCAGAGGCTGCGCGGGCTGGCCAGCAAGCACGCCTTCGAGCCGTTGGGCCAGAGCCAGCGTGCGCTCGGTCAGTTCGGGGGCGCTGGGATCGAAGTCCTCGAAGGCGGCCTCCAGGTACAAGGTCGTGGTGGCAACCTCCATGGCCAGTTCAGGGCGCACCCCACCGGCTTCGTGCACCGCCTGGTCGGCGGCCTTCACCAGGGCCTGCGCCAGCGCCGTGCTGGCCGGGTGCAGCTTGAGCAGGGAGTCACCGATCAGGCTGAACTGATCGGCCACCTGCCGCGCGCGGCTGGCATCGCCACCGGAGTACAGCGACCACACTTCCTTGGCGGCATGGATGCGTTTGCGCGCCTGCGCCAGCACGGCAGGGTCGTAGCGGCCCAGCGTGGCCTGGTGGTAGTCCACCGGCGGCAGGCTGCCCAGACCAAAAGCCTCGCGCACCGCGGCCAGATGGGGCGTTGTCGCCGCAGACACGCTGGCCGGTTGGGCGCAGAAGAACAGCAGATCGTGCAGCAAGGTCTCTGATATCTGGGGCTTGCCCTGGGCCAGATTCACGAACTGCAGAAGGATGCGCGAGGTGGCGCGCTTGACATACACGTCCGGCGGCAGCAAGCGATGCGCTACCGCCTCGAAATACGCGGCCGATATCCGCCAGAAAGTGCGCGCACGCGCTTCGGCCGCTCCTGCAGACAGGCCGGCGCTGAGTTTGGCCAGTTGCGTGGCCGCGGCCGCGCTCTGGGTCTTGACCACCAGCAACACCAGGCGGTCGAAGAGGGAGCGGATGGCCGCATTGCACTGCAGCGGCGCAGCCCCGTCCGGCGCGGCCAGTTCCAGACCCCGGTGTTCGAAGGGCCACAGATCGGCCGGGTGGACGCGCTCGGCCGCGGCGAGCTCCTGCACGTCGCGGTACTGGGAGAACAGCGCCACCGGTTGCACAGGCTTGTTGTTCAGGACCGATTCGAGGTATTCGATCAGGGCGAAGCTGGCGCGCTCGACCTTGCCCGCCGCTGCCTCGGTGCAGGTATTGGGCCGCTGCACGAAACGCTGCACCGCCGCCTCCATGGCGCGCAACACCTGCGCGGGAGCGCCCAGACCCACCATCTCGAGGGCGCCCACGGCCTGGTGCAGTTGCTGGCGGGCCAGCCGCAGGGAGCCCGGGTCCACCGCCTCGAGGTCGTTGTTGCGCGACTGCTCGGTCTCGCGCACGAAGCGCCTGATGGCCTTGTTGGCGCCATCGAGCGACTTGCGCAATTCTTCGAAGACCCACGCCAGCGGGCCAAGATCGGCGACCGGCGCGTCCGTGTTCAGGCTGTCGGTGTCGGTGGCGGTGTCGAGCATGTTCTTCCAGTGGGTTGGCACAGACGGACAGACGCGGACCGGTCGGCTTACGCGATCTTGAATCGCGCCACGGACTGGCGCAGTTCTTCGGCCATCGCGGAGAGCTCCCGCACCTGCTGGGCGGTCGAGCGCGTACCTTCTCCGGTCTGCTCGGTCACTGCGAAGATGTGCTGGATGTTGCCAGCCACTTCGTTGGCGGAGTCAGCTTCGCGGGATGCGGCATTGGAAATCTGTTCAATCAGTTCGGCCAGTCGGCGCGACACCCGATCGATCTCGGACAGCGCAGTACCCGCGTTGTCCGAGAGCTTGGCTCCCTCGACCACACCCTGCGTGGATCGCTCCATGGCGGCTACCGCATCCTGCGTGTCGGTCTGAATCGCCTTCACCAGCGCGGAAATCTGACGCGTCGCGTCGGCGGAGCGTTCAGCCAGTCGCTGCACTTCTTCCGCCACCACCGAGAAGCCGCGACCGGCTTCGCCCGCGGACGCGGCCTGGATGGCGGCGTTGAGCGCCAGCACGTTCGTCTGCTCGGTAATGTCCGAGATCAGCTCGGTGATTTCACCGATCTCCTGCGACGACTCGCCCAGTCGCTTGATGCGCTTGGAGGTCTCCTGAATCTGGTCGCGAATGGCGTTCATGCCGCCGATGGCATCCTGCACCGCCTGCAGACCCGACTCGGCAGCCTGCAGCGATGCGCGCGCCACCGTGGCGGATTCCTGCGCCTGGCCAGACACCTCGTTGATGCGCTGCGCCATGTCCAGCACCGACTGGCCGGTCTCGCGAATCTCGCGCAGCTGTTCCGTGGAGGCAGCCAGCAGCTCGGTGGAAGTGCTCTCCACCGCGGACGTCGTTTGCGCCACTCGGGTGGCCGTGGCCTGCACGTTGCCCACCAGCGAACGCAACTCCTCCACCGTGTAGTTCACCGAGTCGGCAATGGCTCCCGTGATGTCCTCCGTCACGGTGGCTTCCTGCGTCAGATCGCCCTCGGCCACCGTCTGCAGTTCGTTCATCAGTCGCAGAATGGCGGCCTGGTTGGCGTCGTTGACGCGCTTGGCGTCCTGCTCCAGCGATTCGGCGGCGAGCCGCTGCGATTCCGCGGTCAGCTGACGCTGGCGGCTGTCCTGCAACTGCACGTAGGCAAGACCGGCCGCGCACAGCAGGGCGAACAGCGCAGAGAACAGCAGCGCCAGGAATTCGCCGCCACCCAGGCCCGAGCGCGAAGACAGATCGCCCTGCAGCTTTTCCAGGCCCAGGCGCAGTGGCTCGCTGTCGGCAATGATGCCGGCCTGCGCTTCGCGCGCCGACACCAGGCCCTGCAGGTTGCCCAGGATGGCCCCGGCCTCCACACGCGTGGCTTCGTACAGTTTGAGCAGGGCGTCCAGTCGCTCGCGCACCTGCGGATCGCGCGCCGCCGCCAGTCGCAGTTCATCACTGCCATTGAGCAGGCCCTCGGAAATTTCCTTGAACGTATTCAAGTCCTTGCCCAGCAGGAACACGGCTTCGGGGCTCACGCCTTCCATGGTCAGGAATTCGTTGGCGGACTTGCCGATGCGTTGGGTCAGCATCACGAGCTGGCCCGACGCCGAGATCTCGGCCGCCGGGGCGTTCTGCTGCAGTTTCAGAGAAGAGATGGTTTCGGCAATCTCGAGCAGATCCGAGGACTGGCGGTTGATGGTGCGCAAGGCGTCGCCCACCTGGGTCAGGATCTTCTGCTGCGCCAGCACGGCAGACGCATTGCGTTCGGCCTCGTCGATCTTGGGCAGCAACTCATCGAGCTGGCCTGCGTAAGCCGGGCCGAGCGCGTTGAGCGACATCTCGGCGTCGCCCTGCTTGAGGCCTCGCAGAGCGCGAGCCATCACGTCCGAGCTGTCCCTCACCTCCGGGAACGCCTCGGGGCTGCCGATCAGCGCCTGCGACACGCTCTTGGCAAGACGTTGCGACTGCATCAACGCCTGACCGCTGGCGGCCACCTGCTGACCGACCCGCTCCGTCTGACTCAACGCAAAGAAAGTCACTGCACCGAGCACGACAAGACCGAAGGCCAGCAACACCGCCAACGACCGCTGGTGCTGGTCCGCGGGACGCCGTCCCAGCAAGGGCAGGGACACCAGGCCTGCCTGCGCGGCGCTGTCCTCGTCGTCCTCCACCATCGGGCTGCCACCGTATCCATCCACCGCAGGATCTGGCGCCAGCCTGGCCGCGGCGATCTCCGCCACATCCTGGTCGGTGGCGTTGGAAAGGTCGGGTTCGTCGCCGGCTTTTTTCTTGAAGAGACCCTGGAATCGATCAAGCATAGCCATGTAATAACCTTCCAACTGAAAACAGAATGACAAATGGACCCCATGCGGTCCGCGGGTTCAACCTTCAGGCTGCAATCGCCAGAAACTCGGGCTCTGCCACCAGCGATTGCAAATCCAGCTCCTGCCAGGCCTGACCCTGCAGGTCCACCAGAGAGCGGGTGAAATAGGAAGGCGCGCCTTCGGGGTTGGTCCCGATGGCGGAAAACATGGCCGGATTGCGCAGACCCAGTAGCCGGTCAATCCAGATCACGGCGTTGACACCCAGAGCTGCGTGCAGGCTGATCAGGCGCGATTCGGACGTCACCCGCTCGGTGGCAGGCAAGGCTGGCGCGCCGGTGGCAGCGTCAACCAGCCGTGCGAGATCGATCACGCCATGCAGGCCACCACGAAGGCTGGCCACACCGGCATACCAGGGCTTGGTGTATGGCACTCGCTGAAGCGGCGACCAGGGAAAGATTTCGCCTGACTGAACCAGGGGGAGCAGGTAGGGCCGGCCACTGGCCTCGACGGCCAACCAGGTCGCGGTGACGGCTTCGGTCTTGGCGGCCGTCAAACGCTGTGCCAATCGTTCCTGGAGTTCCTTGAGTGACTGACGTTTGGCCATGCTCGATGCGGTTGAGGTCTTTTGCTGCGGTCAGCCCAGCGCCCGGATCTTCGACAGAAGTTCTTCGGCGTCCACCGGCTTGGTGACGTAGTCGCGAGCGCCCTGGCGCATGCCCCAGACGCGATCGGTTTCCAGGTTCTTGCTCGTGCACATGACGATGGGGATGCTCGAATACTGAGGGTCCCGCGTGATGGCACGCGTGAGTTGAAACCCATTCTGACCGGGCATCACAACGTCCATCAGGATCAGGTCGGGCTTTTCCTCGCCAAGGCGACGAAAGGCCTCGTCCGCATTCTCAGCGGTGCTCACCGTGTAGCCGTTTTTACTCAGCAGGTCGGACAGGACCATCAGCTCGGTTTTCGAGTCATCGACGACAAGGATTTTCCGGATGGGCATCACACGGCTCCAGTTAGGTTGGTGCCAAACTGCTGCACTGCATGCAGCAACTGGTCTTTGGTGAAAGGTTTGGTGAGGTAGTCCTGCGAACCGACCATGCGACCACGGGCCTTGTCGAACACGCCGTCCTTCGACGACAGCATGACCACGGGAATGTTGGCGAAACGCGCATTGCGCTTGATGATCGCGCAGGTCTGGTACCCATCCAGGCGCGGCATGAGGATGTCGCAGAACACCAGATCGGGCTGGTAGTCGTTGATCTTGGCCAGCGCGTCGAAGCCATCGTCGGCAAGCAGGACTTCGTGTCCGCCCTGCTTGAGGAAGATCTCGGCACTGCGTCGGATGGTGTTGCTGTCGTCGACCACCAGGACTTTGAGGGCAGGCGTTGTGCTCACGATTCACTAGCTCCAGAGGGTGGGACGGGACAGGGAATGCGAGACCCGAAAATGCGGTACAGGGTTCGCAATGAGACCATCAGGTGCACCGTGCCAGCATCAGATCTGCACCATTTCGAAATCTTCCTTGCGCGCGCCGCACTCAGGGCACGTCCAGTTCATCGGCACTTCAGCCCAAGGGGTCCCCGCCGCCACGCCATGTTCAGGAGCACCTTCGGCTTCGTCGTAAATCCAGCCGCAAATCAGGCACATCCAAGTCTTGGTTTCGGTCATGGTTATAGGGGGCATTGTCTTAGAATGCAAGCATTGTATCGAGCCATTTGCGCAGCCCTGCACCGCTCCGCAAGCCAGTGACACCGGCTGTCGACCCTGCCGCGCACCACGCCTGCATCTTTGCCCGGACGACCGCGGCGCCACCCTTACTCCCCTACCGTACGACATGCCCGATACATCCGAACCCTCCGCGCGCACCGAGGTGGAGCGCCCAGGCGAGGCCTCTCTTCCCTGCGTGATGAGCTTCAACGCCAGCGACCCCAGCGGCGCAGGTGGACTGAGCGCAGACATCACCGCCATGTCCAGCGCGTCAACACACGTGCTGGCCGTGGTCACAGGCGCCTATGTGCGTGACACCTCCGACATCCATGACCATATCGCGTTCGACGAGGAGGCCGTGGCCGACCAGGCCCGCTGCGCGCTCGAGGACATGCCGGTGCAGGCCTTCAAGGTCGGCTTCGTCGGCAGCCCGGAGAACCTGAGCGCCATTGCCGAGATCACCACCGACTATGCGGAGGTGCCGGTGATCACCTACATGCCTGACCTGTCCTGGTGGGACGAGCTTGCGATCGAGACCTACCTGGACGCGTGCGCCGAGCTGCTGCTGCCCCAGACCACGGTGTTGGTCGGCAACCACAGCACGCTGTGCCGCTGGCTGTTGCCGGAATGGGAGGGCGACCGCCCCCCGAGCCCGCGCGAGGTGGCGAGAGCGGCGGCCGTGCATGGCGTGCCCTACACCCTGGTCACCGGCTTCAACGCCGCCGACCAGTTCCTGGAGAGCCACCTGACCTCGCCCGAAACCGTGCTGGCCACGGCACGCTACGAGCGCTTCGAGGCCACCTTCACGGGTGCTGGCGACACGCTGTCGGCCGCGTTGTGTGCACTGATCGCGGGCGGCAGCGACCTGCAATCCGCGTGCGCCGAGGCCTTGACCTACCTTGACCAGTGCCTTGACGCGGGCTTCCAGCCCGGCATGGGCCATGCCGTACCGGACCGCCTTTTCTGGGCACACGATGACGAGAGCGGCGAAGAAGAGTCTGGGGGCGAGGACACCACCGACAGCCTGCTCGACGCTGATGACTTCCCGCTGGACACCACGCGGCATTGATCCACCGACCATGACCACCACCGATCGCAACCAGCAGCTGTTCGACCGCGCCCGTGCGCGGATCCCGGGCGGCGTCAATTCGCCTGTTCGCGCGTTCCGCGCCGTGGGGGGAACGCCCCGTTTCGTGCAGCGCGCGCAGGGCGCCCACTTCTGGGACGCCAATGGCCAGCGCTATATCGACTACATCGGCTCATGGGGGCCAATGATCCTGGGCCACGGCCACCCGGCGGTGGTGGAAGCGGTGCAGCGTGCGGTCATTGAAGGCTTCTCGTTTGGCGCGCCCACGGAGCGCGAGGTGGAACTGGCCGAGGCGATCATCGAACTCGTGCCCAGCATCGACATGGTGCGGCTTGTGAGCTCGGGCACGGAAGCCGGCATGAGCACCATCCGTCTCGCACGAGGCGCGACGGGGCGCAAGAAGATCGTCAAGTTCGAAGGTTGTTACCACGGCCATGCGGACGCGCTGCTGGTCAAGGCCGGCTCGGGGTTGGCCACATTCGGCAACCCGACCAGCGCCGGCGTGCCGCCCGAGGTGGTGCAGCACACACTGGTCCTCGAATACAACAACGTGGCCCAGCTCGAAGCGGCGTTCGACGAGCATGGCGCCGACATCGCCTGCCTGATCATCGAACCGATCGCCGGCAACATGAACTTCGTGCGCGCCAGCGTGCCCTTCATGACACGCTGCCGCGAGCTGTGCACGCAGCACGGCGCGCTGCTGGCGTTCGACGAAGTCATGACGGGTTTCCGCGTCGCGCTCGGTGGCGCGCAGAGCGTCTACGCGAAGCTCATCCCCGGCTTTGAGCCTGACATGACGGTGATGGGCAAGGTGATCGGTGGCGGCATGCCGCTGGCGGCCTTCGGCGCCAAGCGCGCGGTCATGGAGCAGCTCGCCCCCCTGGGCGGCGTGTACCAGGCCGGCACTCTGTCGGGCAACCCGGTGGCCACGGCCTGTGGTCTGGCCACGCTGCGCGAGATTCGCAAGCCGGGCTTCTTCGAGAGCCTGTCGGCCACCACGCGTTCGCTGGTCGATGGTCTCAAGACTGCCGCGGCGGCCGAAGGAGTTGCCCTGTGCGGCGACAGCGAAGGCGGCATGTTCGGCTTCTTCCTGTTCGACGAGCTGCCACAGAACTATGCCAAGGTCATGACCACCGACGGCCCGCGCTTCAATGCGCTGTTCCATGGTCTGCTGGACCGCGGCGTGTACATCGCGCCGGCCCTGTACGAAGCCGGCTTCGTGAGCGCGGCGCACACCGCGCAGGATATTGAGGCAACAGTTGCAGCAGCGCGCGACGTGTTCAAGACACTGTGACGAGCGAGGGGCATCGGCAAGAGCCACCGCGGACCCGGTTTCGCCGGGCCGCAAGTAGCGCCCCCTCGAGGGGGTGACAGCGCAAGGCGCTGGCGCGGGTGAGTTCTTTCAATGCCTGAAGTGGCGAACGCCGCTGTAGACCATCACCACGCCCCGCTCGTCGGCCGCGTCGATGACCTCCTGATCGCGCATCGAACCGCCCGGCTGGATCACGCAAGTCGCGCCCGCGTCCACCACCACGTCCAGGCCATCGCGGAACGGGAAGAAGGCGTCACTGGCCACCGCCGTGCCCTGGAGCGACAGCTTGGCGTGCCCCGCCTTGATGCTGGCGATGCGCGCTGAATCCAGGCGGCTCATCTGGCCCGCGCCCACGCCCATGGTCATGCCGTCCTTGCAGAACACGATGGCGTTGGACTTCACGTACTTCGCCACCTTCCAGGCAAACAGCAGGTCGTCGATCTGCTGCTCGGTCGGCTGCAGCTTGCTCACCACCTTCAGGTCAGCCCGCTGCAGCACGTGGTTGTCGGCAGTCTGCATGAGCAGGCCCGAGCCCACGCGCTTCACATCCATGAGGTTGAGGCCTTTGTCCCAAGGGGTAGGGCCGCCAGGCGGCAGGTCGATCTGCAACACGCGCACATTGGCCTTGGCCTTGAACACCTCGAGCGCCTCGTCCGTATAGCCGGGCGCCATCAGCACCTCCACGAACTGCTTGCTGATCGCCTGCGCGCCCACGCCATCGAGCGTGCGGTTGAGCGCGATGATGCCGCCGAAGGCGCTGGTGGGGTCGGTCTGGAAGGCCTTGCTGTAGGCGTCGAGCGCGCCCGTGCCCACGGCAACACCACACGGATTGGCGTGCTTGACGATCACGCAGGCGGGCGCATCGAAGCTCTTGACGCATTCCCAGGCGGCGTCGGCGTCGGCGATGTTGTTGTAGCTCAGCTCCTTGCCCTGCAACTGTTTCGCCGTGACCAGCGAGCCGGGCGCGGGGTACAGGTCGCGGTAGAAGGCGGCGCTCTGGTGCGGGTTCTCGCCGTAGCGCAGGTCCTGCAGCTTGACGAAGCGGCCGTTGGACTGACCGGCAAACAGACCACGCTGCGGCACGCTCGCGCCCGCTTCGAAGGTGATGCTCGAGAGGTAGTCACTGATCGCGGCGTCGTAGTTGCTGATGCGGTTGAATGCGGCCACCGACAGCGCAAAGCGCGTCGCGTCGCTGAGCCTGCCGCTGGCCTTGAGTTCGTCGATCACGGACGGGTACTGTGCCGAATCGGTCAACACCGCGACGTCCTTCCAGTTCTTCGCGGCACTGCGCACCATGGCCGGGCCACCGATGTCGATGTTCTCGATCGCGTCCTCCAGCGTGCAGCCGACCTTGGCCACCGTGGCCTCGAACGGGTAGAGGTTGACGATCAGAAGGTCGATGGTGTCGATGCCATGGGCCTGGAGCGCGCTCATGTGCTCGGGCAGGTCGCGGCGCGCCAGCAGGCCACCGTGCACCTTGGGATGCAGTGTCTTGACGCGACCGTCGAGCATCTCGGGAAAGCCGGTGACCTCGGCCACTTCGGTCACGGGAAGACCATTGTCTGCCAGCATTTTGGCGGTTCCACCGGTGGAGAGCAGGATCACGCCGAGGTCGTGCAGGGCCTGGGCGAGTTCGACGATGCCGGTCTTGTCGGAAACGGAGATGAGTGCGCGCATGGAAGGGCCTTGTGAAGTTGTGAAATGGTGTGAACAGGCCCTAGTCGATGAGCTTGTGCTCGAGCAGCTTCTTGCGCAGGGTGTTGCGGTTCAGTCCCAGCCACTGCGCAGCGCGCGACTGGTTGTTCTGTGCCTGCTCCATCACCACTTCCAGCAGCGGCTTCTCCACGGCCTTGAGCAGCATGTCGTGCAGGTTGGAAGGGTCGGTGCCGTTGAGGTCGTGGAAGAAGTCTTCCATGCTGGCACGCACGCAGTCGTGCAGGTTGGTCTGTTTCATGCGGCCAGTTTCCAGTTGTCGCTTGAGGGAGGGTCGGCGCCGGCGGACCATTCGTCCAGGCTGTCGCTCACGCAACGCAGCTGCGCATCCACGGTGGTGAGCGCATTGACGCGCGAGCGGAACAGCGCGGCCGCACCCGGCGGCAGCGGCAGCGACTGGGCGTACCAGCCCAGGTGCTTGCGCGCGCTGCGCACGCCGGTGTCTTCGCCATACAGGCTGTAATGATCGTGCAGGTGGTCCAGCAACCAGCCCCGGACTTCGCCCAATGCTGGCGCCGGCAGGTGTTCGCCGGTGGCCAGGAAATGGGCGATCTCGCGAAAGATCCA
>NZ_JAILWB010000025.1 GCF_025699295.1 Hydrogenophaga sp.
TGGTCTGAGGGAAATTGCCGTTCGAGCGGCGTGCGAAATGGGGACCGCTCAAGGCAGTCTCCGGGTGAAATGCAGAGTCAGGCGGCCTTGCGCTGCTGGCTCGCGGTCAGCAACTCGCATACAGCCTGCGTCACCTGCGCGGTAGTGGCCTTGCCGCCCAGGTCGCCGGTGTGCAGCGCCGGGTTGGCAGTCACCTGTTCAATTGCGCTCATCAGCCGCCTGGCCGCGTCCATCTCGCCCAGGTGCTCAAGCAACATCACGCAGCTCCAGAAGGTGCCGACCGGATTGGCCAGGCCCTTGCCCATGATGTCGAAGGCCGAGCCGTGGATCGGCTCGAACATCGACGGGTAGCGGTGCTCGGGATCGATGTTGCCCGTGGGCGCAATGCCCAGGCTGCCCGCCAGCGCGGCGGCCAGGTCGCTCAGGATGTCGGCGTGCAGGTTGGTCGCGACGATGGTATCGAGCGACGACGGCCGGTTGACCATGCGCGCCGTCGCGGCGTCGACGAGTTCCTTGTCCCAGGTGACGTCCGGGAACTCCTTTGAGATCTGCACCGCGATCTCGTCCCACATCACCATGGCATGGCGCTGGGCGTTGCTCTTGGTGATCACGGTCAGCAGCTTGCGAGGGCGCGACTGCGCCAGTCTGAACGCGAACCGCATGATGCGTTCCACGCCGACGCGGGTCATCATGCTCACGTCGGTGGCGGCCTCGATGGGGTGGCCCTGGTGCACGCGGCCGCCGACGCCTGCGTACTCACCTTCCGAGTTCTCGCGCACGATCACCCAGTTCAGGTCCTCGGCCTTGCAGCGCTTGAGGGGTGCATCGATACCCGGCAGGATGCGCGTGGGGCGCACGTTGGCGTACTGGTCAAAGCCCTGGCAGATCTTCAGGCGCAGGCCCCACAGCGTGATGTGGTCCGGAATGTGCGGGTCGCCCGCGGAGCCGAACAGGATCGCGTCCTTGTCGCGCAGCGACTCCAGGCCGTCGTCGGGCATCATCACGCCGTGCTCACGGTAGTGGTCACCACCCCAGTCGAAATTCTCGAACTGGAAGCGAAACGCGTGGGATGTCGCGGCCAGCGCCTCCAGCACCTGCTGGCCGGCGGGCACGACTTCCTTGCCGATGCCGTCTCCGGGAATGGTTGCGATCGCGTAGGTTTTCATGGAGCGTCTCTCTGAGGGGGAAGGGTCAATGGCACCACTGTAGGGGTTCGACACGACATCGAAACGCCGATAAAGTGAATCCATCGTTAACCTGCATTCAACAATCAAGTCCCCATGAACCCAGCCATTCAACCCGCCGACCTGGGCTTCTTCTCTGTGCTGGCCAGCGCCGGCAGCCTGAGCGCGGCGGCGCGCGAGCTCGGCGTGACCACGCCCGCCGTGAGCAAACACCTGGCGCAGATGGAGGCGCGCCTGGGTGTGGGCCTGCTCAACCGCACCACGCGGCGCATGAGCCTGACCCCCGAGGGCGAGGTGTACCTTGAGCACGCACGCCGCATCCTGGGCGAGATCGACGACATGGAGGATTTGCTGGGCGTCTCGCGCTCCACGCCCACCGGCCTGCTGCGCGTCAACGCCACTCTGGGTTTCGGCCGCAGCCATGTCGCCCCCCTCATTTCCCGTTTCGTGCGCAAGCACCCGCAGGTGGAGGTGCAGTTGCAGCTCTCGGTCAACCCGCCGCCACTCACCGAAGATGCTTTCGACGTCTGCATCCGCTTCGGCGCCCCGCCCGACTCGCGCATGATCGCGCGGCACATCGCACCCAACCGCCGCCTGCTTTGCGCCTCGCCCCGCTATCTCGCGAAGCACGACATGCCCAAGGTGCCGCACGATCTCACGCGCCACAACTGCATCGGCATCCGCCAGGGCGAAGAGGCGTATGGCGTGTGGCGCCTGTCCAGCGGTCGCGGCAAGACCGCAAACACCGAGGCCGTGAAAACGCGCGGCAACCTGACCACCAACGACGGTGAGATTGCCGTCAACTGGGCGCTCGAAGGCCACGGCATCCTGATGCGCGCCGAATGGGACATCGAACGCCACCTGCGCAATGGCCGCCTGGTGCAGGTGCTGCCGCAGTACTTCACGCCCGATGCCTCGATCCACGCGGTCTATCCCCAGCGCCACCAGTTGGCAGCACGGGTACGGGCGTTCGTGGACTTCCTGACGCTCTCGTTCTCGCAACACCTGACGGGTGACCGGAACAAATTCGGAGCTTGAGCACCGGCATCCGACCGGCGCCCCGGCGAGGGCAATGCGTCTCAGTGGGTGCGTTGCCTCAGTGCTGGGCGGGCGGTCTTGTCAGCGCCCCAACTGCGCCAGCGCCGCCTGCAGCCCAGCCAGGCCACCCACGCGCTGGTCGTTGATGAAGATCTGCGGCATCTGCCGCACGGACGGGCCACACTTTTCGTAGAACGCCAGGCGTTCGGCCTCGTCGTCGAGGCGGATTTCCTCGAAGTCCAGCGAGCGGGACTTCAGCAGCATCTTGGCCGACTCGCATTGCGGGCAGGCGGACTTGGAATAAACGGCGATCTTGAGTGACATGGGCGGGAGTTTACGGGGGCCGACATGTCCGCCGCGTCCACCGGGGCATCCAGAAAACCGGCAAACGGTACAGTGACTCCCATGCCCGCACCGGCCCGTGCCCGACCTCTCCCATGGATTCCCTGATCGCCGCTTCCGCGCGCGCCCTTGCGGCCGGTGACGCGCTCGGCGCGCTCAAGCACGTCGCCCTGCGCGAGGACCCGCCGGCGCTGGCCTTGCGCGGCATTGCCATGGCGCAGCTCGGCGAGCACCCACGGGCGCGCGAACTGCTGCGGGGCGCGGCGCGTGGCTTTGGCGCGCACGAGGCGGTGTTCCGCGCGCGCTGCGTCGTCGCCGAGGCCGAGGTCGCGCTGGCCCTGCGCGACGTGGGCGGTTCGCCGCGCGCATTGCTGGCCGCCGCGACCACGCTGGAGGCGCACGCGGACCACGCCAACGCGCAGCATGCGCGCCTGATCGCGCTGCGCCGCCTGCTGTTGCTGGGCCGCCTGGGCGAAGCCGCCACAGCGCTCGCAGCCATCGACGCGGGCCAGGGCATGCCGCCTTCGCTGGCCGCGCTGGCCGAACTGGGCGCGGCTGAACTGGCCTTGCGCTCGCTGCGCACCGGCCCGGCGCGCGCGGCACTACAGCGCGCGCACGCCGCCGCCCTGCGCGCGGGCGTGCCGGCGCTGCTGGCCGAGGTGGCCGAAGCCCGGGCCGCGCTCGACCGACCCGCCGCGCGGCGCAGGGGGCCCGATGGCACCGACCAGACCCTGCGGCTGGACGAGGTCGAGGCGCTGCTGGCGTCGAACGCGCTGGTGGTGGACGCCTGCCGGCGTGGCCTGAGCGCGGGCGCCGCCTGGCAGGCGCTGGCGCGGCGGCCGGTGCTGTTCGCACTGGCGCAGGCACTGGCCGAGGCCTGGCCCGCCGACGTGGAGCGCGAGGACCTGATCGCGAACGTGTTTCGCACCCGCCACCCGGACGAAACCCACCGCGCGCGCCTGCGGGTGGAGATGGGCCGCCTGCGCGCCCTGGTCAAGCCGCTGGCGCGCGTCGAAGCCACGGCACGCGGCTTTGCGCTGGTGCCGCACGACCATGTCGAGGTGGTGGTGCTGGCACCCCCCATTGCCGGCGATCAGGCCGCGCTGCAGGCGCTGCTGGCCGATGGCGCGGCCTGGTCGACCTCGGCGCTGGCGCTGGCGCTGGGCGCGAGCCAGCGCACCGTGCAGCGCGCGCTGGCCGAGCTGCAGGCCGACGGCCGCGTGCGCGCCATCGGGCAGGCACGCGCGCGCCGCTGGCTGGCACCGCCACTGCCCGGATTCACGACAGCTTTGTTACTCCCCGCTGCACTGCCGTTTGCGTAGAGTGCTTTCACGGCGCCGATTTCCGCACGCGCCACAAGGAGCCCTCAGATGCCAACGACCACCGCAGAAGCCACGCGCCAGCGCAAGACCGACAACCGCCCCACCACCCCCGCCGAGATCGTGCGCGAGTACGGTCCCTTCGAAGGCGCCGTCAACGTGAACGGCGTCACCCACGACGGCAGCCGCGTCTGGGTGGCCCTTGGCGCGCGGCTGGACGCGATCGATCCGCACAGCGGCAAGACCGTGCACACGCTGCCCCGCGCCGGCGACGCCGGCACCGCCTTCGACGGCAAGCACCTGTACCAGATCGCCGAGTCGCGCATCGACAAGATCGATCCGGCCACCGGCCAGGTGCTGGCCTCCATTCCCGCGCCCGGCAACGGCAACGACTCGGGCCTGGCCTGGGCCGAAGGCAGCCTGTGGGTCGGGCAGTACCGCGACCGCAGGATCCACCAGATCGACCCCGAAACCGGCGCGGTGAAACGCACCATCGAGTCCAACCGCTTCGTCACCGGCGTCACCTGGGTCGAAGGCGAGCTGTGGCACGGCACCTGGGAGGGCGACGAAAGCGAGCTGCGCCGCATCCACCCCGAGAGCGGCGCCGTGCTCGAACGCCTGACCCTGCCCGAGGGCGTCGGCGTCAGCGGGCTCGAATCCGACGGCGCCGACCTGTTCTGGTGCGGCGGCGGTGGCAGCGGCAAGCTGCGCGCCGTGCGCCGCCCCCGGGCAGCGACCCGCGCCGCCGCCTGAGCCCGGCCCCCTCCACCTTCGCAAGGAGCAACATCCCATGAACACCGCCGTCCACACCACCCCTGCGCACCACCCCGTGGTGTCCCCCGACCAGTGGCTCCAGGAGCGCAAGGCGCTGCTCGTGCGCGAGAAGGAACTGCTGCGCCTGCAGGACCAGATCGCCCGCGAGCGCCGCGCGCTGCCCTGGACCCGCATCGACAAGCCCTACACCTTCGACGCGCCCGAGGGCCGGCGCACGCTGGCCGAGCTGTTCGAAGGCCGCGGCCAGCTGATCGTGCAGCACTTCATGCTCGGCGCGGGCTGGGAGCAAGGCTGCCCGAGCTGCTCCTTCATGGCCGACCACACCGACGGCATGACGGTGCACCTCGCGCAGCGCGACATCGCCTTCGTCGCGGTCTCGCACGCACCCCTGGCCGAGATCGCGCGCTTTCGCCAGCGCATGGGCTGGCGGTTCCGCTGGGTGTCGTCGCACGGCAGCGCCTTCAACCATCACTTCCACGTCAGCTTCACGCCCGAAGAAAAGGCCCGCGGCGAGGTCTACTACAACTACCGCATGCAGCCCTTCGAGATCGAGGAGCTGCCCGGCATCAGCGTGTTCGTGAAGAACGGCGCGGGCGAGGTCTTCCACACCTATTCGACCTACCGGCGCGGCGTGGAGGCCATGATGGGCACCTACCACCTGATCGACCTCACGCCCCGGGGGCGCGACGAGGACGGCCTGTCTTACCCGATGGCATGGGTGCGCCACCACGACCGCTACGATCCCGCGCCGCTGCCTGCTCCGGCCGGTGCCTGCTGCCAGGCGCACGCCTGAGCACCTCGGTGGCGGGTCCCGCATGTCGAACACGGTGTGGCCCTGGCTGGCGGTGGCCGGCCTGGGTGCCCTGCACGGGCTGAACCCCGCCACCGGCTGGCCCTGGGCCGCCGCCTGGGGCCTTCGGTCGAAGGACCGCTTGCAGGTGCTGCGCGCGCTGCTGCCGATCGCGCTCGGGCACGCCGCGTCGGTGGCGCTGGTGGTCGCTGTGGTGGGCGTGTCGGCGGCCTTCGACCGCATGCTCGATCTCGACGCGCTGCCCGCACTGGCCACCGCCGCGCTGGTGCTGGCCATCGCCGTCCACCTGTGGCGGCATGGGCGCCGCCGGCCCGAACAACACCCGCGCGCCTTCACAGGCGCGCACACCGGGCTGGCGCTCTGGTCGTTCGGCGTGTCGACCGCGCAGGGCGCGGGCCTGATGCTGGTGCCGGCCCTGGTGCCGATCTGCATGGGCAGCGGTGCGGTGCGCGAGATCACCGCCTCGGGCTCGCTGGCGATGGCGCTGCTGGCCCTGGGCGTGCACACCGCCGCCATGCTCGCGGTCACCGGCACGGTGGCGGCCGCGGTCTGCCTCGGTGTCGGCGCCGCGCGCGGCCGGTTTACCCCGAGTAGCCCGCCAGCCGCGGCAGGAACAGCACCAGATCGGGCCACAGCGTGACCACCACCAGCGCGCCGATCATCACCGCCAGGAAGGGCAGCACCTCGCGCACCAGCGCCAGCAGCGAGACTTCGGCGATCTTGGTCATCATGAACAGCAGCAGGCCGTAGGGCGGCGTGACCAGGCCGATCATGATGTTGAGCACCGCCACCACGCCGAAATGCACCGGGTCGATGCCCAGCGCCACGGCCGTGGGCAGCAGCACCGGCAGCACCACCAGGATGATGGTGGAGCCTTCGAGAAAGGCGCCGAGCAGCAGCAGGATCAGGTTGATCAGCAGCAGGAAGGCCACGGGGGAGAGGTCGTAGCCCTGGAGGAAAGCGCTCAGCGTGGCCGGGATGTTCTCGGACGTGATGACGTAGTTGAAGACCAGCGCGCCCGCGATCAGCATGCCGATGGAGATGCTGGTGCGCGCGCTGGTGATCAGCGAGTGGTAGATGTCGCCCCAGCCCAGGCTGCGGTACAGCACCACCGAGATCAGCAGGGCGTAGGCGGCCGCCAGGCCCGCCGCCTCGGTGGGCGTGGTCACGCCGCTGTAGAGGCAGCCGAGCAGGATCACCGGCAGCATCAGGGCCGGCAGCGCGTCCAGGGTGATGCGCGGCAGCTCGCGCAGCGGCACCGCGGGTTCCACCGGGAAGCGGCGGCGCCGGGACATGGCGTAGATCAGCGCCATCTGCACCGCGCCCATGAGCAGGCCGGGCAGCACCCCCGCGATGAACAGGTAACCGACCGAGGTGCCCGAAACCAGCGCGTAGAGCACCAGCGGGATCGAGGGCGGCAGGATGGGCCCGATGACGGCGGACACGGCGGTCAGTGCGGCGGCGAATTCGCGCGTGTACTTGCCGTCGCGCGTCATCATGGCCTGCATCAGCTTGCCCGAGCCGGCCGCGTCGGCCAGCGCCGAGCCCGACATGCTGGCGAAGACGATGCTCTGCAGCACGTTGACCTGCGCCAGGCCGCCGGGAAAGCGCCCGACGATGGCGTTGCAGAAGCGCAGCAGCCGGTCCAGGATGCTGCCGCTGCTCATGATGGTGGCGGCCAGGATGAACAGCGGAATGGCCAGCAACAGGAAGCTGGAATAGGTGCCGTTGAGCAGCTGCTCGGCCGCCGAGCCCATGTCCATGCCCTTGAGGTACAGGTACAGCACCGAGCCGCCGATCATGGCGTGGCCGACCGGCACGCCCAGCAGGCTGAGCGCGATGATGGCCCCCAGGGCCAGGGAGATGGGGCTGGTGAAGTTCACGGTGCGGGAGTGGATGGATCCCGGGCGGGCGGCCCGGGGCGCCACAGGCGCACGATGGCCCGGAGCTGGCGTGCGATCACGGCGAGCGAGAACACGATGTAGATCGAGTACAGCCAGTCGAAGCGGATGTTCAGGTAGGAACTCTTCTCGACCTTCATGAAGGCCACATAGTCGTAGGACGCCGGCAGCGCCATGCCGAACAGCACGATGAGGCACAACGCGCCGACGGTGCCGATCACCGCATGGCCCCTCGGCCCGAAGAAGGCCTGCACGAAGTCGATGCGGATTTCCTCTTCATCCTTCAGCACGAACGCCGCGCCCCAGAGCACCAGCCACAGCCAGGCCACCAGCGACAACTCGGCGGTCCAGCCCACCGGCCAGTTGAACACGTAGCGCAGGGCGATCTGGATGATGAAGGCGACGAAGATCACCGCGAGCAGGCCCGCGGCGATCACCTCCGCCAACCGGTGCAGGCGGGCAAGCAGCGTTCGAAGCATGGATGGCGGGTCCTGGGGCCTGTTCACTTCATCGCGTTGATCTTGTCGAGCATGCCCGCCGGCCAGTTCTTCGCGTCGTCCGAGGCCAGGTAGACCTTCTGCGCGTGTTCGCGGAAGGCGTTGACATTGGGCGCGTACACCTCCAGGCCCTGGGCCTTGAAGCCGTCGGCGAGTTCCTTCTCGCGCTTCAGGTGTTCGGCCGTGCTCCAGGCGATGGCCTTGTCGGCCGCGGCCTGGAAGCTCTTCTGCTTCGCCGCCGACATGCCCTGCCAGGTCTTCATGTTGACCGTCAGCAGGTCGTAGCCGACCAGGTGCGAGGTCAGCACGATCTGCGACATCACCTCGTAGAACTTCATGTTCTGTACGTTCGGCAACGGATTGTCCTGGCCGTCGATGGCGCCGGTCTGCAGGCCGGTGTAGGTTTCGGCGTAGGCCATGGGTGTGGGGTTGGCGCCGAGCGATCGGCCCAGCAGCTGCCAGCTGTCGCCGGGGGGCATGCGCAATTTCACGCCGGCCAGGTCGGCCGGCACGCTGATCTTCTTCTTCGGCTTGAGGCCGACCTGGCGCGTACCGAAGAAGGTCGGGCCCAGGATCTTCACCTTGAGCTGGTCTTCCACCATCTTCTTCATCTGCGCGCCCAGGTCGCTGGCGAAGAAGGCGTTGAGGTGGTTGGCGTCGCGGAACAGGTAGGCCGAGGTCAGCAGCGACCAGGCCGGGATCTGCTTGGAGATGTCCTGCGGCGAGATGTTGCCCATCTCCAGGTTGTCGCGCTGCAGCGCCACGAGCTCGGTGCCCTGGCGGAACAGGGTCGAATTGAGGAAGGCTTCGACCTTGAAGTCGGCCTCCACATCCTTGGCGAACATCTTCATCATGTCGGCGCGGATGTCCTTATCGGAGAACACGGCAGCGAAACGCAGCGTGGGCTGGGCCTGCGCCCAGGCAGGCAGACCTGCGGCGGCGGCGAGCGCCGCGCCGGTTTGCAGAACGTGGCGGCGGTTGGGTGTGAAGTTCATGGTGCTTGTCTCCTGTGGATCGTTGGTGACGGAAAGAAAACGGATGAAGGCGGAGGGATCGACGCTGTCGCGGCGCCTCAGGCAGACACCGGTGCCTGCGTGGCGATGCGCTCCATCACGGCGCGGATCGCCAGCTCGTACCCGTAGGGCCCGAAGCCGCAGATCACGCCGGTGGCCGCCAGCGACACCAGGGACTTCTGGTACATCTCCTCGCGGCGGTGGATGTTGGTGATGTGGACCTCGGCCAGCGGCTGGCAGAGCGTCTTGAGCGCGTCCAGCAGCGGGATGGAGCGGAACGACAGGCCGGCGGGGTTGATGATCACGGCCGCGGCCTTCTCCCGCGCCTCCTGCACCCAGTCCACCATCACGCCTTCGTGATTGGTCTGGCGGAATTCGCAGCGCATGCCGAATTCGTCGGCCACGCGCCGGCACAGCGCCTCGACCTGCGCCAGCGTGGTGCTGCCGTACAGGTGCGGTTCGCGCTGGCCCAGCAGGTTCAGGTTCGGGCCGTTGAGGATGTAGAGCGTTGCCGGCCCGGGTGGCTTGCGCATACAGTGGTCTCCTGCGTGTGTCGTTGTGCAAGCCTCGTCGGCCTCGCGTTTCGCCCATTCTTGAACCACCTCAGGAAAGAGTTTCCACATTGGAAACGTCTCCCTTGATATGAAATCGAACCCGCCATGAGCCTTGCACTGGACCGGGGGCTGTCGCTCCTGGAGCACCTCGCCGCCCACCCCGACGGCCTGCCGCTGGCGCTGATGGCGTCCGAACTGGACATCCCGCTGAGCGCCTGCCACCGGCTGCTGTCCGAACTGCAGCGGCGCGGCTACGTGCGCCAGAAGCGCAAACAGGGCGACTACGTGCTCACGACCAAGGTGGTGTCCATGGGGCTGGGCTACCTCAGCAGCGCCGGCATCGTGGACATCGCCGAGCCGCTGCTGGCGCGGCTGGCGCAGCGCTCGGGCGAGCTGGTGCGCCTGTCGATCGTGGACGGTGACCGCCTGACCTGGGTCGCCAAGTCCCAGGGCCAGCACCAGGGCCTGCGCTACGACCCCGACATGGGCATGGACGCGCGCCTGTCGTGCACCGCCTCCGGCCACGCCTGGCTGCTGACCATGAGCGACGAGCGCGCGCTTGACCTCGTCACCCGCCAGGGCTTCGGCGCCCCGGCGGACTACGGTCCGAAGGCACCGACCTCGGTGAAGGCCCTGCTGGGCTTCCTGCACGCGGCGCGCGTGCGCGGCTACGCCCAGATCGACGAGGTGTTCGCCCCCGGCATGAGCGCCATGGCCGTGCCCGTGCTGCGGCGCCAGGAGGCCATCGGCGTGATCAGCATCGCCGGCCCGCGCGCACGCCTGACGGCCGCGCGCATGCTCGAACTGGCACCCGTGCTGCTGGCTGCCGCCGCCGAACTCGGGCCGATCAGCAACACCTCCAGCCTGTTCGGCCGTCCGCAGCTGGGCAAGGGCTGACGGGTTCGCACCGGCCTGTCGATCTCCGGTGGTCTGGATCGTCGTGGATGCAGGAGGCCTGCCCCCGCGGGTCGCCGATCCCTTTCAACCCACAGGAGAGACACATGAAATACATCGATGGATTCGTCGCCGCGGTGCCCACCCGGAACCAGAAGGAATACCTCGAACACGCCCGCCTGGCGGCGGAGATCTTCCGCAAGAACGGCGCGCTCAGCGTGGTCGAGTGCTGGGGCAACGACGTGCCCGAGGGCAAGCTGACCTCCTTCCCCCTGGCCGTGCAGCGCAAGCCCGACGAAACGGTGGTCTTCTCGTGGATCACCTGGGCTTCGAAGCAGGCGCGCGACGCCGGCATGAAGAAGTTCATGGAAGACCCGCGCGTGAAGGACATGCAGATGCCCTTCGACGGCCAGCGTCTGATCTACGGCGGCTTCGAGGTGATCCTCACCGCCTGAGCGCGCGCGCCGGTCCGCGCCTGCGCTGACCCCGGTGCAGGAAGGCCTGCGCCAGCGCCGAAGAGCCCATCAGCGCCAGCATCAGCCAGCCCAGGTTGACCGCGCCGTGGTGCGGCACCAGCCCGACCGCGAAGCCCCCCACCGCGCCCAGCAGCTGCTGCATGAGTCCGGCCACGGCGGCGGCCGAACCCGCCAGCGCCGGTACCAGCCCGACCGTGCCGGTGAGCGCCGGCGGCACCAGCAGACCGTTGCCCAGGCCCAGCAGCATCAGCGGCACGGCGAATGCCAGCGGCGTGTTCAGCCCCGCGATGGCCAATACCAGCATGGAGCCGATGCCGCAGGCCGAACTGGCCTGGCCCAGCCACATCACGGCCTGGTCGCCCAGGCGGTGCACCAGGCGGGAGGTGAGGTAGTTGCCCACGATGTAGGACAGGGGCACGAACATGATGTAGTAGCCGATGCCCGCCGGCCCCACGCCCAGGCTGCCCAGCACGATGGGCGCGCCGGCCAGGAAGGCATAGAAGGTGGCGGTGGTCATCGACAGCACGACCACGTACAGGAGAAAGCCCGGCTCGCGCGCCAGCCGCGCGTACGCATCGAACATGGCGCGCAGCCAGTGCGCCTGCACCGGTGGCGCTTCGCCCGAGGCCACCTGCGGGCGCCCGGGCAGGCCGCGCCACGCGGCCACGAACAGCGCCAGCGCCAGCAGCGCCATCAGCACGAAGTTGGCCTGCCAGCCCAGGCGCACGTGCAGTTGCCCGCCAACGATGGTGGCCAGCGGCGGGCACACGCCCATGGCCATGCCGATGTAGGCCATCACGCGCGTGCGCTCCGGCCCCGCGAAGAGGTCCTGCACCATGGCACGGCCCACCACCATGCCGGCCGCCGCACCCGCGCCCTGCAGCACGCGCGCGGACGTGAGCGAGAACAGGTCGCCCGCCAGCGCACCCCAGATCGAGCCCACGCCAGCCAGCCCCAGGCCCAGCAGCAGGATGCGCTTGCGCCCGAGCCGGTCGGACAGCGGGCCATAGATCAGCTGCAGGCCGCCATAGGCCACCACGTAACCACTGAAGGTGAGCTGCACCGCCGCCTGGCTGGAGCCGAAGATCGCGCCCCACTCCTGCATCGAGGGAATGCAGATGGTCATGGCCAGCAGGCCGAAGGCGAGCTGGCCGACGAGGTTGGCGATCAGCAGGGCGTGGGAGGGGGATGCGGGGGCGGGCGCGGAAGAGATGGACATGGAGCGGTGGCAGGCGGGCGGCGCAGCGACGGCTGCGCCGCACCACCGGGCAGTCTACCGTTCCAAGTCTGACCCTGCGTTCAGCGGGTGAAGAAGCGCAGCGGCGCCAGCACGATCTGCGGGAACAGCACCAGCAGCATCAGCACGCCCAGCTGCGCGAACAGATAGGGAAGCACCGCGCGGATGACCGACTCCATGCGCTGGCGCGCCACGCCGCAGACGACGTTCAGCACCGTGCCCACCGGTGGCGTGATCAGGCCGATGGCGTTGTTCATGACGAACAGCACGCCGAAATACACCGGGTCGATGCCGGCCATGCGCACCACCGGCATGAGCACCGGCACCATGATCAGGATGGTGGGCGCGAAGTCCAGCGTGGTGCCCACCACCACGATCAGCAGCATGATCACGAGCAGCAGCAGCGTGGGTGAATCCACCAGCGGCTGCAGCAGATCGGCCACCACCATGGGGATGCTGGCCGCGGCGATCAGCCAGGCCGTGACCTGCGCCGCGGCCACCAGGAACATCACCACTGCCGAGGTCTTGCCGGCCGAGAGCAGCAACGCGTAGAGCTGCGAGACCTTGAGCTCGCGATAGATCACGAAACCCACGAACAGCGCGTAGAAGACCGCCATCACCGCCGCCTCGGTGGGCGTGAAGTAGCCGCCCTTCAAGCCGCCAACGATCAGCACCGGCAGCATCAGCGCCCACAGGCCCGCGCCGGTGGCCGACCAGCGCTCGCGCATCGTCGCGCGTTCGCCGCGCGGCATCTGGTCGCGCCGCGCCTGGAACATCCAGGTGCCCACCAGCGCCAGCGCCATCAGCAGGCCGGGCACGATGCCGGCGATGAACAGGCTGGTGATGGAGACGTTGCCGACCACGCCGAACATCACGAAGCCGATGGAGGGCGGGATGATGGGCGCGATGATGCCGCCCGAGGCGATCAGCCCCGAGGCGCGCGGCATGTCGTAGCCGGCCTTGCGCATCATGGGCACCAGCAGCGCGGCCACCGCGGCCGTGTCGGCAATCGCGGAGCCCGAGAGAGAGGCCATGATCACGCAGGCGAAGATCGCCACGTAGCCGAGCCCACCGGGAAAGTGGCCGACCCAGGCACTGGCCACGCCGACAATGCGCCGCGAGATGCCACCGGCGTTCATGAGTTCGCCGGCCAGCACGAAGAACGGGATGGCCATCAGCGGAAAGCTGTCCGCACCCGAGAGCATGTTCTGCGCCACGATCTGCGCGTTGAAGATGTCCATCCAGGCCATCATGGCCAGGCTGGAGACCAGCAGCGCGAAGGCGATCGGCACGCCCAGGGCCATGGCCGCGAGCAGCGAGAGAACGAAGACGATGACGATCATGAAGGGGACGTGTTCAGACGCTGTCGGACAGGCGCGGATCGGCCAGGTCGCGGCCACGCAGCAGCTGCGCGATGTTGACCAGCACCAGCAGGGCAATGGAGACGGCGCACACCCAGGCCACCGAATAGACGATGGCCAGCGAGATGCCAGTGACCAGGCCGATGTTGGCGACGTTGATGTCGTGCTGCAGGATCAGCCCCCACAGCAGCACGCCGCAGCAGGCCAGCACCAGCAGCTGCGCCAGCAGCAGGGCCGCGCGGCGCGTGCGCCCGGTGAGGCGGCGCACCACCATGTCCATGCCCAGGTGGCCGCCTTCTCGCATGGCCACGATGGCGCCCAGGAAGGTGAGCCAGATGAACAGGAAGCGCGAGAGCTCTTCCGAGGTGTTGATGCCCGAATCGAACACGTGGCGCAGCACCACGTTGCCGAACACCATGACGCACATGGCCGCCAGGCACAGCACCATGACGGCTTCGAGCGCCTTGAAGTACCAGTGGACGAGGGTTTTCATGTCAGAACGCGAATATCTTGCCGGGGTTCATCAGGTTGTGCGGGTCCAGCGCGTGCTTGATCTGCCGCATCAGCGCCACCGGCGCGTCGCCCAGCTCGTCGAGCAGGAAGCCCTGCTTGTGCAGGCCGATGCCGTGTTCGCCGGTGCAGGTGCCGTCCAGGGCCAGCGCGCGCGCCACCAGCCGCGCGTTGAGCGCCTCGGCCTGTTCGATCTCGTGCGCGCTGTCGCCGTCCACCAGCATCTGCACGTGGAAGTTGCCGTCGCCCACGTGGCCCACCATGGGCGCGATCAGGCCTGATTGCTGCAGGTCGGCCGCGGTGTCGTTGACGCAGTCGGCCAGGCGCGAGATCGGCACGCAGACGTCGGTGACCACGCTGCGGCAGCCCGGGCGCAGCTGCAGCGCCGCAAAGTAGACGTTGTGCCGCGCCTCCCACAGGCGCGTGCGCTCCTCCGGCGTGTGCGCCCACTGGAACTGCTCGCCACCGAGCTCGCCCGCGATCGACTGCACCAGCTCGATCTGTTCGCGCACGCCGGCCTCGCTGCCGTGGAACTCGAAGAACAGGTGCGGCTGCTCGGGCAGGCCTGTCTTGCTGTAACCGTTGAGGGCGCGGATCGCCACGCGGTCGACGAACTCGCAGCGCGCGATCGGCACGCCGACCTGGATGGTCTGCACCACCGCCTGCACGGCGGCGTCGATGCTGTGAAAGGCGCACACCGCGGCCGAGATGCTCTCGGGCAGCGGATGCAGCTTCACCGTCGCTTCCACCACCACGCCCAGCGTGCCTTCGGAGCCCACGAACAGGCGCGTGAGGTCGTAGCCGGCCGCGCTCTTGCGTGCGCGCCGCGCGGTCTTCACCCGCTGGCCGTCGGCCGTGACCACGGTGAGGTTGACCACGTTCTCGCGCATGGTGCCGTAGCGCACGGCGTTGGTGCCGCTGGCGCGTGTGGCGCACATACCGCCGATGGTGGCGTCGGCGCCGGGGTCGATCGGGAAGAACAGGCCCTTGTCGCGCAGCGCGGCGTTGAGGGCCTTGCGCGTCACGCCGGGCTGCACGGTGGCGGTCTGGTCCTCGTCGTGGATCGCGACGATCTGGTCCATCTGCTGCAGGTTGAGCGTGACGCCGCCCTGCGCAGCCAGCGTGTGACCCTCGAGCGAGGAGCCCGCGCCGTACGGCACCAGCGGCACGCGGTGTTCACGGCACAGGTTGACGACGGCGACCACCTCGTCGGCGCAACGCGCGAACGCCACCGCACCGGGCGGCATGGCCGCGAAGATGGATTCGTCGCGGCCATGGTGTTCGCACACGGCCGTGCTGGTGGACAGGCGATCGCCGAGCAGGGCGCGCAGGCCCTCCAGCAGGTCGGGCGGCAGAAGAACGGAAGACGTCATGACAAGGCCGCCCGGGCACGTGGCCCGGGCGTTTGAGGGAGAACGAGAGGAAGTCTTTACTTGGCCGCGGCCCGCACCTTGGCGATCTCGCTGCGCACCAGGCCCATGAACTCGGGGCCGATCTTCTCCAGGTGCGGCGCAATCGCCGGCGGCACGCGGTCGCGGATGGCCTGCAGGTCGGCGGGCGAGAACTGCGTGACCTGCACGCCCTTGTCCTTCATGCCCTGCAGCGCGCTGCCGGCTTCGGCCGCGGTGGACTTGCGCTGGAACGCGGTGGCGTTCTTCGCCGCCGTGTTCATCGCCGTCTGCTCGGCCGGCGAGAGGCTGTCCCAGTACTTCTTCGACACCGCGAAGATCAGCGGCGAATACACGTGGCCCGAGAGCGTCATGTACTTCTGCACTTCATAGAAGCGCTGCGTGTACATCAGCACCACCGGGTTCTCCTGGCCGTCGAAGGCCTTGGTCTCCAGCGCCACGAACAGCTCGGACCACGGCAGCGGCGAAGCGTTGGCACCAATCGCCTTGAAGGCATCGAGCGTCAGCGGGTTGGGCTGGGTGCGCAGCTTCAGGCCCTTGAGGTCGTCCAGCGTGTTGACCGGGCGCTTCGAGTTCGTGATGTGGCGGAAGCCGTTTTCCCACCAGCCCAGCACGTGGATGCCCACGGCCGCCAGCTTCCTGTTCAGGTGCTCGCCCACCGGGCCGTCGAACACCGCGTGCGCCTCGGCCTCGGTGTTGAAGAGAAAGGGCACGTCCTGGAAGCCGAGCTCTTTCACCTGGCCCAGCATGGCCAGCGCGCTGCCGGTGTAGAACTCCTGCACGCCGCCCTGCAGCGCGGCCAGCATCTGCGGGTCCGGGCCGAGGGCCTGGTTGGCGATCACGGCGATCTTCATCTTGCCGCCGCTGGCCTTCTCCATCTCGGCGGCGAACTGTTTCGCGGCCTGGCCGGCCGGGTGGGCGTCGGCCATGCCGTGGCCGAAGCGTGCGCTGCGCGCCTTGTAGTCCTGCGCCAGCGCGGCGGTGCTGCCGAGCGCGGCGAAGGAAGCGATGGCCATGGCGGCCAGCAATCGGTTGAGTTTCATGCGGTGGTCTCCTCTTTGCGGGTGGGGGGGTGAGGGGTGGGCAGCGGGGCGCGCGCCTCGATGCGGTTGCGCAGCAGGCCGATGCGCTCGATCTCGACTTCGCACACGTCGCCAGGCTGCATGTACAGGCGCGGCTCGCGCGCATGGCCGATGCCGGCGGGCGTGCCGGCCACGATCAGGTCGCCCGCTTCGAGCGTGATGGCCTCGCTGATGGTGACGATGAGCGAGGCGACGTCGAACACCATGTCGCTGGTGTTGGCCGACTGCACGGTCTGGCCGTTCAGCCGCGTCTCCAGCCGCAGGCCTTTCGCGCCCGGCGGCAGTTCGTCGGCGGTGACCAGCCAGGGGCCGAAGGCACCGGTACGGTCGAAGTTCTTGCCCATGGTCCACTGCGGCGTCTTGAACTGGTACTCGCGCATGCTGCCGTCGTTGAAGACCGAATAGGCCAGCACGTGCGAGAGCGCGTCCTCATGCCGGATGCAGGAACCGCCGGTACCGATCACGGCCACCAGCTCGCCTTCGAAGTCCAGCGAATCCGACAGGCCCGCGTGCTCCAGCGGCACGCCGTGCGGCACCAGGCTGGTGTTGAAGCGCGAGAACAGCGTGGGGTAGGCCGGCTGCTCGAAACCGCTCTCTTCCGTGTGGTCGCGGTAGTTCAGTCCGACGCAGATGATCTTGCGCGGCTCGGCCACTGGCGCCAGGAAGGCCACCTGCGCGAGATCGACCACGGGCTGGGCACGCATCGCGGCGGCCGCGGCGTCCAGCGCCGCCCGGCCCTGGCGGATCGCGGCGTCCAGCGAACCGGGCCAGCCGGCGGCGTCCTCGGTGGCGCCGTGCCAGGCCCCACCGGCCGGGTCCTGCACGGCCCAGCCTTCGCGCCCCTCGCGCCGGAAACGTACCAACTTCATCGAATGCTCCTCCAGGTGTGTGACGGTGTTGCGTGGGGATGGACTCTAGCATCGAAGATGTATCTTCGAACAAAGAATCTATTCTTTTATCATTGGTACATTCCCTCATACAATCGCGCTGCCATGACCGCCACCGCCAAAACCACCCAGGCCGACGCCGTCTTCCAGCTGATCCGCGCGGAGATCCTGGAAGGCCGCCTGCTGCCCGGTGCCAAGCTCAACATCAAGGCGCTGGAACAGCGCTTCGAGGTCAGCCTGGGCGCGATCCGAGAAGCCCTCTCGCGCCTGGGTGCCGAGGGCATGGTGATCGCCGAGGCGCACCGCGGCTACCGCGTGTCACCGGTCAGCAAGGAAGAGCTGCTGGACCTCACGCGCACGCGCGTCGAGCTCGAATCGCTCTGCCTGCGCAAGGCCATGGAGCACGGCGACGTGGAATGGGAGATCCGCATCGTCGCGGCCGCGCACCGCATGGAGCGGCTGCAGGACATCCCCTCGGACGAAGAAGCGCGCAAGGCCCCTGCCTGGAACCAGGCCCACGCCGCGTTCCACGAAGCGCTGGTCAGCGCCTGCCCCAGCGTCTGGCTGCTGCGCATGCGCGAACTGCTCTACGCGCAGAGCGAACGCTACCGACTGCTCTCGGTGCCGCTGGACACCGACCACGACCGCGACGTGAAGGCCGAACACAAGCGCCTGGTGGACGCCGTGCTCAAGCGCGACGAGGCCGCCGCGCTCAAGGCGCTGGAGGAACACTTCTTCGCCACGGTGCAGATCATCCTGAGGTCGCCGCTGCTGAAGTAAGACCACACAACGAAAGGCACGTGATGGCCAAGCTCGTATTCGGAATGAACCAGTCGCTTGACGGCTACGTCGACCACATGGCGTTCGCGCCAGGCCCCGCGCTCTTTCGCCACTTCATCGAACAGGCCCAGGCGCAGGCGGGCAGCGTCTACGGTCGCCGGATGTACGAGGTCATGCGCTACTGGGACGACGAACATCCCGAGTGGGGCGAAGACGAGCACGCCTTCGCCGCGGCGTGGCGGCGCCAGCCGAAATGGGTGGTCTCGCGCACCCTGCAATCGGTCGGCCCCAACGCCACGCTGGTTCGTGAAGATGATCTTGAGAAAACGATCCGCGAGCTCAAGGTCGGGCGGGACGGAGAAATCGAAGTCGCCGGCCCGGACCTGGCGCACAGCCTCACCGGACTGGGCCTGATCGATGAATACCGCATCTACCTGCACCCCGTCGTGCTGGGCAGTGGCAGGCCCTACTTCGCTGGCGCGCGGCCGCCACTGCGCCTGGTGGCCCACGAACCCCTGGGCGAGGACGTGATCAGGCTGACCTACGTGCCTGCCTGACCCAGGTGGAACTCCTCCCCCCACCCCGCATCCCACCGTCTTTCACGAAGCACATACCGTGAGGGCGGCATGAACACCACGGCAATCCCGGCACGGCTCGGCAGCAGCAACCGTCGCCAATGGCTGGTCGGCACGGCGCTGGCGGCAGCGGCATGGCCCGCGCTGGCACAGACGCAGCAGGCGCGGGCGAACGCCGGCAGCGGCACGCTCATCACGCGCCGCATCCCCTCCAGCGGCGAGGCCTTGCCGGTTGTGGGCCTGGGCAGCTGGATCACCTTCAACGTCGGCAACGACCTGGCCGCGCGCGACGCCTGCGCCGAGGTGGTGCGCGCCTTCTTCGAGGCGGGCGGGCGCGTGATCGACAGCTCGCCCATGTACGGTTCGTCGCAACCCGTGATCGGCCACGCGCTGGCGAAGCTGGGTCACCCGGCCGCGCTGTTCTCGGCCGAGAAGGTGTGGGTGGGCGACGCGGCGCGCGGCGCGGCGCAGATGGAGGCCTCGCGCACTTTCTGGGGCGTGCCGCGTTTCGACCTGATGCAGGTGCACAACCTGCTGGGCTGGGAAGCGCACCTGCCGCGCCTGTTCGAGATGAAGGCACGCGGCCAGCTGCGGTATGTGGGGATCACCACCTCGGACGGCCGGCGCCACGCCGAGCTGGAACGCATCATGCGCACGCAGCGCATCGACTTCGTGCAGCTCACCCACAACCTGCTGGACCGCGAGGCCGAGCAGCGCCTGCTGCCGCTGGCGCAGGAGCGCGGCATCGCGGTGCTGGCGAACCGGCCGTTTCGCGAAGGCGCGCTGCTGGACCAGCTGGCGTGCCACAAGCTGCCCGGCTGGGCGGCCGACATCGGCTGCGACAACTGGGCGCAGGTGGCGCTGAAGTTCATCGTCTCGCACCCGGCCGTGACCTGCGCCATTCCCGCCACCAGCCAGGTGGCGCACCTGCGGCAGAACATGGGTGCGGCACGCGGCGCCCTGCCGGATGCCGCGCTGCGCGCGCGCATGGCGCGCGACGTGGCGGCGCTGTAGGCTCACCCCCACAAGCGCAAGGTGGATCTGCCGGCCCGGGCTGGGTGGTCGCTCCGTCGGGCATGCATCCACAGGCCAGTACACTTTGGATGCAGCGTATGCGGCCGCCACCCTCAGTGCGTCCGAAAGTGAAAACACCCAGGAGCGGCGTGTCCATTGCACGGATCCCGGCACGCTTGTGTGATCGATGGATTGCGCTCGCAGTCACGCAGCGGGTCGAGCAGGTGCAACTGGAGAACGGGGCGGAAAATGATTGAGGACTTTGACAGCCTGGCAGGGATCAGCGAGGTGTCTTGCGACCTCTGCATCGTTGGCACGGGCCCGGCCGGTCTCGCCGTCGCGACCTCGCTCGCGAACACGCAGCTGGATGTCCTGGTGCTCGAAACCGGCGGGGAACACCATGAGCCCCGGTCCGAGGCCCTGTCCGAGTTTGAGTCTATCGGTGCTCGCCGCGCGAGCCACATGTCCGTTCGAAGACGCATCTTCGGCGGGACCTCCGTGCTCTGGAGCGGGCGCTGCGTCCCGTTTGCGCCGACAGATTACCAACCGCGCGCGTGGGTACCGAACAGCGGCTGGCCCATTGACGCCGCAGGCGTCGCGCCGTACCTGGATCGTGCCGGTGCGCTGCTCGGCACGGGCCCAGCGGTTTTTGACGATCGCCTATGGCAAATGCTGAACAAGCGCGCGCCGCAACCTGCCTGGGATCCTGCCAAGTTCGAGTGGCAGTATTTCCAGGCGAGCCTGCCTGGCGACAGCGTGCGACGGCAGGTGCCGAGTGCAGAAGACCACAGCTTCGAGAACCTGGATGCCTTGATGCACAGTGGTGCGCCCGCCGCCATCGACGTGGCGCAAGCCTCCCGACGGACCCTCGCTGAAGCGCCCAACATCCGTGTCTGGCTGCACGCGCACGTCAGAAGCGTGAACAGCGAATCCGATGGGAGCACGGTCACCGGAGTGACGATACAACGCACGGGAGGCGGGCTCACCCAGGTGAGGGCACGGGCGGTGGTCCTGGCCTGCGGGGGCATCGACAACGCGCGATTGTTGATGCTGTCCGACGAGCACGCGCCGGGCGGACTCGGAAACGCCCACGATCAGGTTGGCCGCTATCTCATGGACCATCACTACGCCGCGATCGGCACCGTGACCGGCGAAGCGCGACGGCTGCGCTCGAGATTCCGGCAGCTGTGGTTCGACCAGCACGGCCGACGGCACGTGTACGTCACCGGCGCCAGCCTGTCGGGACAACGCCAGCACGAGGAGCAGCTCACCCGTGGAACGGTGTATCTGTTCGAGCATGTGCATGCGCCCGCGCCCGTTTCTTCGCTGGGCTCGGTTCTGCGCGCCTTGCGCGGCGGGCGGTCAGGCACCGTCGATCACGCCGACCTGGGCAATCTGGGACGCCATCCGCTCCGTTTGCTGGAGGGAATCCATGATCGCTACGTGGCGAGGCGGCCCGCATTCACGCTGACGAGCCAGGTCGATATTGGCTGCAACGTGGAGCAGGTACCCGACGCGCAGAGCCGGGTGACGCTGAGCGAGCGCGTGGATGAATACGGACAGCGGCTGGCGCGCATCGACTGGCGGATGCACGAAGTCGAGCGGCTGACGTATGCAGCGTGCGCGCGGCTGATCGAGGAGGAATGCAGGAGGTTGCAACTGGAGAGCCCGCGGATGGCACCCTGGCTGCGCGATCCCGAGGCCGACTGGCGCTCGCATCTTCACGACATGGCCCATCCGATGGGTACGACCCGCATGAGCGCGAGCCCGGAGAGCGGTGTCGTCGACGCGAACTGTGCAGTGCACGGCACGCGCGGGCTTTACGTCGCTGGAAGCTCGGTGTTTGCGACCGGCGGCACCAGCAACCCGACCTTGCTCATTGCGGCACTGGGTTTTCGACTGGCCGACCACCTGCGCAAGGCGCTGCAGACAACACCAACCCTGAAAGGGCCTCTGAAAATGCCAACACCCGATCAGCCCGTTGCGACCTCCAGTCGCGAACGCATCAAAGTGGGCATGGTGGGCGCCGGCGACCGGGTGAAGCACATTTACGGCCCGGTGCTGAAGGCGTTGAGTGATCGCATCGAGGTTTCGGGATTTTTTACGCGCGATCCGGCGAAAGGAGAGGCGTTCGCCGCTTCATCGGGCTGGCCTTGGTTTGCATCGCTCGACGATCTCATCCGGGGTGCACAGCCGGCATTCCTCATCGTCGCGGTCAATGGCGCAGCGAATACCGGGGTGCTGTACGACGCCATCGGACGCGGACTTCCGATATTGGCCGAGACGCCCATCGCATGGGACGAACGCTCGGCGCGCGGCATCGTCGACTTCGCCGCAAAGCGTGGTGTTCAGGTGGGGGTTGCCGAACAGTTCCCGAATCTTCCCGTCGAAGCGCTCAAGCTGAAGTTGATCAGCCTCGGCGTTTTGGGATCGATCACGTCCGCCATCAATGAATTTGCGACCTTCGACTACCACGGTATCGCGCAACTGCGCGCCTATCTCGGCGGTCATCGACAAGCCGTTTCGGCAACCGCCGTCGAGCACGACTTCGGCAGAACCGGCGTCATCGATGGCGTCACACCGCCAATTTCGGCGTTGGCATGGCCGGAGCGCTGGTTGCTCGGGACGGTGAAACATGCCGACGGAGCGCTGCTGGTGCACAACTACTCGTCCGGCTACTCCGTGTTGCCGACGCGTCCTCAAGGACGCCTGCTCGTGCACGGCGAGTGCGGAAGCCTGGTCGACAACCACCTCATCGTCGTCAACCGGCGCACCGGGGAAACACATCGAAGTGAGATGCGGCGCGATGTCGTCGATGGTGAAGGCGGCACGCTGCTGCGCGGTGTTTCAGTGGACGCCCCGGAGTTCGGTGCAGTCGAATGGCGCAATCCGTTTGCCCAGCACGCGCTGAGTGACGAGCAGATCGCCGTCGCCACCCATGTCGCAGCGATGATCGAGGTCGCCTGCGAGGGCGCCTTGCCGCTTTACCCCGCAGCTTCGGCTTTGCAGGACATCGAGTATCTGCGAGCCTTGTCGTACTCGGCGCGGCGCGCAGGAGCACCCGTCGGGTTTCCGGTTGCGAGTCGCTATCAGCAGGTCCGGATCGCCCTGTCACCCGGCCGCCTGGGTCAACTCGCCTCGAAGGTCTCGGGCAAACTGGGCAAGCGCGTTGCGACGTGAACCCGCCACACCGGGTGGCATCGGGCAGCCCCTTCGCCCGGGGCCGCGCGACGACCGCTTCCGGAGCATCCACACCATCGCGCGCGACGTGGCGGCGCTGCAGGCCCGCCCATGAGCGAGTGGTGGAGCTACCGGCCGGTCGATTTCCTGATGTTCGCGCCGCGCACGTACTGGCGGCTGTTCGAGTTGCAGAACGCGGCGTGGTGGCCGTGGCATGTGCTGCCCATGCTGCTGGCGCTGGCGCTCGCCGTGGGTCTGTGGCGCGGTGGCCCGCGTGCACTGCGCCTGGGCACGGCCGGCCTGGCGCTGGCCTGGGCTTTTGTGGCGTGGTCATTTCTCTGGCAGCGCTATGCGCCGATCAACTGGGCCGCGACGCACCTGGCCTGGGCGTTCGCGGCACAGGCGCTGGGCCTGCTCGCGCTTTCGGCCAGCGGCGCCTTGTTGCCGACCACGGCCGCGCTGCGCCGCCGCACCGGCACGGCGCTGCTGCTGTGGGCCGCGCTGGCGCACCCGGCGCTCGCGGCGGTGTTCCACCGGCCCTGGACGCAGGCCGAGGTGATCGGCCTCGCACCCGACCCGACGGCGATCGCCACGCTGGGCCTGCTGCTCTGCGCCGATGCGCAAGCCTTCGGCCCGCGCGCCCTGCTGTGGGCCTTGCGCGCCGTGGCACTGGCCGCGTGCCTGGTGAGCGCGGCCACGCTGGCCGTCATGGACAGCGCGCAGGCCGGCGTGTTGATTGCCGCCGCGCTGCTGGCGGGCGTGGCATGCTGGCGCGGGCCTTGAGCCCGCCATCGCGTCCAAAACGCTGCACTATCATGCGGGACCGATACGGACCCGCCCCATGCCGACCCAGCGCACGCAGACCCCGCCCCCCGCCACAACACCCCGGACGAAGCCCGTGCGCGTGCGGCAGGTGCCGGCCGTCAGCCGCTCCATCGCCATCCTGCGCCTGCTGGGCGATGCCAAACAAGGCCTGGGCGTGAAGGCGATTGCCGACACGCTGGAACTGGTGCCCAGCACCTGCCTGCACATCCTGCGCGTGCTGGTCAGCGAAGACCTGGTGCGCGTCGACCCGGCGACCAAGCGCTACACGCTCTCGGGCGGCATGATCAGCCTGGCGCGCAGCGTGCTGGCGGGCAGCGGCTTCGCGCAGCTGGTCCAGCCGGCGCTGGACCGCCTGGCGTCCTCGCATGGCGTGACAGCGATGGGCGTGGAGATCACCGCCCGCCAGGGCGTGGTGGTGCTGGCCCTGTCCAAGTCCAGCCAGCCGTTTCGCCTGCATACCGACGTGGGCAGCCAGTTCAACCACCTCGTCAGCGCCACCGGCCGCCTGATCGCGGCCCACGGCGGCGAGAACTGGACCGAGCTGCGCAAGCGGTTCAATGCCATCGAATGGGACAAGGCGCCCAGCTTCGAGACCTGGAAGAAGGAAGTCGAGCTCGCCCGCACACGGGGCTGGGCGGTGGACCGCGATCACTTCATCAGCGGCCTGACCGTGGTGGCCGTGCCGATCTTCGACACGGCGGGGCGCATGACGAACACGCTGGTGGCCGCGGGTCTGTCCAGCCACCTGAACGTGCCAACGACCGCGCGGATCGCGGCCCTGATGCAGCAGGAAGCCCGGGCCATCACGGACGTGATGCAGGCCCGGGGCTGACGCCTCAATCCATCGTGATGCCGGCGGCCTTGATGATGGGCTGCCACTTCTGGCGCTCGGCTTTCGCAAACTCGCTCAGCTGGGCCGGCGTGCCACCGGCGGGGTCGAAGCCCAGTTCCAGCAGGCGCTGACGGGTCTCCGGGCGCGCCAGCGCCTTGTTCATCGCGGCGTTCCAGAAGCTGATCACGGGCGCGGGCGTGCCTTTGGGGGCATAGAGCGCATTCCAGGCCACCACCTCGAAGCCCGCCACACCCTGCTCGGCCACGGGCTTGACGCCGGGCGCCAGACCACTGGGCTTGCCGGACGTCACCGCCAGCGCGCGCACCTTGCCGGCGGCCAGCTGGGTCTTCAGCGCGGTCGGCGTGTCCACAATGACCGGCACCTGGCCGCCGAGCACATCGGTCATGGCGTTGCCCGAACCCTTGTAGGGCACGCCGAACAGCGGCGCGCCACTGCTGCTCTTGAGCAGTTCGAGCACCAGGCGGGCCGTGGTGCTGGGCAGTGCCACGTCGGCCTCGCGCGAGTTCTTGCGTGCCACCGCCAGCAGGTCGCTGATCGATGTCAGCGAGGAGCCCGTGTTCACCGCCACCACCATCGGGAAGGTGCCCACGAGCGCGATCGGCTCGAAGGCCTTTTCCGCGTCGAAGGGCAACTTCGAATAGAGGAACTGGTTGAGCGCATGGGTGGCGTTGGTGCCCATGGTCAGCGTGTAGCCATCGGCCTCGGCCTGCGCGGCCAGATCGGTGCCCAGATTGCCGCCAGCGCCCGGGCGGTTGTCGATCACGATGGGCTGGCCGATGTCTTTCGATATCTGCTCGGCCAGGTAGCGCGTGGCGATGTCCGTGCCCTGGCCGGCCGAGTAGGCCACGAGAATGCGGACGGGTTTGTTCGGGTAGGCCTGTGCCTGCGCGGGCGGCAGCGCGAACAGGGTAGAGCTCAGGCCGAGAAGGGCGGATAGCAGTCTCATGGTTTTGTCTCCTGGGTTGATTTATGACTGACAGTGGGGATCGGGCGCAGCACCTGAGCGACTCAGGTGCCGTGCCTCCTCGCGGGAGAAACCCAGGTCGGCCAGTATGGCGCTGGCGTCCTGGGCGAAACCGGGTGGGGCACGGCCGGGCTCGCCCGGCGTGCCCGACAGGCACATGGGTGAGCGCACGCCGGTGTAATCGCCGCGCCGCACCACGATCTGGCGGTGTTCGGCGTGCGGATGCGCCAGCGCCTGGGGCAGCGAGGACACCACGCCGGCCGGCACACCCGCGCGCATGAGCGATTCGCACAGCGGCGCGCAGGCCTGCTGCACCGTGGCCGCCTCGATCGCCTGCTTGAGCACGGCGCGGTGGCTCACGCGCGCCGCGTTCGAGGCAAAGCGCTCGTCGGCCAGGAGCTCGTCGAGCCCGACCAGGCCGCAGAAGCGGCGGAACTGCACGTCGTTGACGATGCCGAGAAAGATCTCGCCGTCGCTGGCCTGGAATTTTTCGTAGGGTGCGATGTTCGGGTGCGCGCTGCCCAGCAGCTCGGGGGCGTCGCCCGACGCGAACCAGTTCGACGCCTGCGGCAGCAGCAGGCTCAGCGCGGTGTCGAACAGCGCCGCCTCCACGCGCTGGCCGTTGCCGGTGCGTGTGCGGGCGTGCACCGCCATCAGGATGCCGGAGAGGGCCACGTAACCCGTGAGGTGGTCGACCACCGGAATGCCGATGCGCGTGGCGCCGCTGGCAGGGTCACCGTTGACGCTCATCAGGCCGCACAGCGCCTGCAGCACCGCGTCGTAGCCCGGCAGGCCGCCGAGCGGGCCGTCGCGGCCGAAGCCGGTGATGCTGCAGTAGACCAGGCGCGGGTAGCGCGCCGCCAGCGCCTGCTCGTAGCCCAGGCCCCAGCGCTCCATGGTGCCGGGCAGGAAGTTCTCCACCAGCACGTCGGCGTCGTCCAGCAGTCGGTGCAGCACCTCCTGCGCCTGCGGCTTCGACAGATCCAGGCTGATGGAGCGCTTGCCGCGATTGAGCGCGGCGAAGTAGGCCGCGCTGCCGGCGCTGTCGAAGGGGGGCCCCAGCCGGCGCGTCTCGTCACCGGCGGGTGGCTCGACCTTGATCACGTCGGCGCCATGGTCCGCGAGGATCTGCGTGCACAGCGGCCCGGCCAGGACCCGCGTGAGGTCGACGACCTTCAGGCCCTGCAGCGCGCCGCCTTCGGTGGGCGACGTCATGGGCTTACTTGCCCCGCGCCGGCAGCACCACCACGCCGCTGCCCACCACCGACAGCTCGCCGTCCTGGTTGCGCGCTTCCTGCTCGATCTCGACCAGGTGCTTGCCGTCTTCCACGTACTTGCGCTTGACCTTGCCCTTGATGAACAGCATGTCGCCCTCGGGGTTGTGGCGGCGGATCTTGCAGCTGGCCTTGTGCAGGAAGCCGGTGTCGCCCATCCAGTTGGTCAGGTGGTGCGTGAGCCACGAGGTGCGTTCCGGGCCGTAGTCGTAGGCGCCGGGCGCGCCCACCTCCAGCGCGAAGTCCTCTTCCCAGTGCACGCGCTCGGGCACGTCCGGAATGCCGAAGCGGTTCTTGATGCCGACGCCGGGGTGGGCGTCGATGAGCTTCCACGCCATCTTGTTGGCCTTGATGTAGAGGCCGCCCCAGCCCTGGGCGTAGGCGATGAAGCCGGTCACCGTCATCGGTCCCTTGAACATGGTCGGCAGGTCCTCGCCCTCCTTCACGTCCTCCCAGTAGCGTGGCGTGGCACCACGTACTTCTTCGCCGCGGTAGAGCTTGTAGGCCTCGCCCAGCTCTTCGTCGGTGTAGCGGCGCGGTTCGCGCGCGCGCACGTCCTTGTACTTGGTGCCCTGCTCGCGGGCGTGGTCGCGTTCGGTGCGGAAGCACCAGCTGTCGGCCTCGGCCACCTTGTCGCCCTGCTGGTTGAAGAAGTCGACGTGGTAGATCTGCTGCACGGCACGGCCCGCGAAGCGCGTCTGGTGCTCGACCAGGTCTTTCAGGTGCGCCTCGGTGTGGATCTCGTCGTTGCGGCGCACCGGCTTGTGCCAGGTCCAGTCCGAACCCGACCACATGGCGTGCACGCCCGGCAGGCCACCGACGTAGCCCGAGACGATGCGGCTGGTGGAGAACAGGAAACTGGGCAGCGCGACGATGCCGCCGTAGTGCGACTTGGCCGCGTACTCGGGGTCGCACCACAGCGGGTTGTCGTCGCCGATGCCGTGCGCGTAGTGACGGATGTTGTCGCGCGTGGCCTCGAAGCACCAGGGCTCGGCCATCTGGGTGATCTTGACGCCCAGGCGCTGGCGCAGTTCGTCGAGGCCGCTCTCGGTGATCTTGGGAAAGCTGCGCTGCGGCAGGTCGGACATGTCGGACATGGATGTGTCTCCAGTGGGTGATGAAACGGGGTTAATAAAGGGCGACCGCGGCAGCGGCCATCTCGCGCTCCCGCAGGACCTTGCGATGCACCTTGCCGGCGGGCGTCTTGGGCAGTTCGGCGACGAAGGCCACATGGCGGGGGAACTCGTGCTGGCTGAGCTTGGTGCGCACCAGCGTCTGTATTTCATCGACGAAGGCCTCGCTGGCCGCGCGTTCGCTGACCACGAAGGCCTTGACGACCTGGCCGCGCAGTTCGTCCGGCACGCCGATCGCGGCCGCCTCCAGCACGTCGGGGTGCATGAGCATCACGTTCTCGATCTCGACCGCGCTCATGGTCCAGCCCGCCGAGATGATCACGTCGTCGGCGCGGCCACCGTGGTGGAAGTAGCCGTCCGCGTCCACGCGCCCGAGGTCCTTGGTGGGAATCCACGCGCCACGGCGCTGGACCATGAGCTGGCCCGTTTCACCGGGCGCGCACGCGCGGCCCTGCGCGTCGTGCACCTCGATGAGCGTGCCCGGCACGGGCTTGCCGAGCGAGCCGCGCTTGACGGCGAAGTCCGGCGCGCCGGGGTAGCTCACCAGCACCACGCCAATCTCGGTCGTACCGTACATGCTGCAGACCTCGATGCCGAAGGTCTCCGAGATGAAGCGCGAGGTCTCGTCGTCGATCGGCTCGCCGGTGAACGACAGCTTCTCGAAACTGAACTGGTGCTGGCCGGCCTGGCCGCAGTTCTTCATCATGCGGTAGTGGGTCGCCGCGGCGGACATGTTGGTGAAGCGGTGCGTGCTCAGTGCCTGAAGCAGGCGTTCGGGCTTGAAGCGGCCGCTGTAGGCGCCGATGGTCAGGCCCAGCGCGAGCGGCGCGAGCGTGCCGTGCCACAGGCCATGGCCCCAGGCCGGCGAGGACGGACAGAAGAAGCGGTCGCCCGGTCGCAGGCCGGTGCCGTAAAGGGCGGCCACCATCAGCGTGACGAGGGCGCGGTGCGTGTGCTTCACGGCCTCGGGCAGCTCGCGCGTCGTGCCCGAGGTGTACTGGAACACCGCCAGGTCATCAGCGCGGGTCTTCACTGCGTAGGAGGTGGGCAGCGCCTGAAGGCTGCGGGCGAAATCCGCGTCGTACACCACGGTGTCGGTGCCTTCGATGGCGCGCGCCATGTCGGCCTTGTGCTCGTTGGTGATCAACAGGCGCGGGCGGCAGTCGTTGACGCGCAGGCGGATGCCGTCGGGCCCGAACAGCGTGAACATCGGCACCGCGATCGCACCGCGCTTGATGACGCCGAACATGGCCGTGTAGAAGGCGCGCGAGGGCTCCAGCATGATCGCCACGCGGTCGCCCGGCTGCACGCCGCGCTGCTCCAGGAAGTGCGCGAAGCGCGAGGAATCCGCCGCCAGCTCCGCAAAGCCCAGCACCTCGTCTTCCCCTTCGGCATGGACCACGATGACCGCGTCGCGGCCGCTGTCCGCGTGGCGGTCGACACATTCGTGCGCGATGTTGAGGTGCTCGCGGTTGCCGTCAAACAGCTCCCACAGACGCTCGGACGAGAAATTCGCCTGCGCGTCGGCGTAGCTCGTGTAGTCGGTCAGTCGTTTCATGTGTCTCGCTCTTCGGATGGGTTGAACGCAGTTTCGGCGTGTTGCGCATTTTTGTCAATAGGCACATACGTTTGTATATAGACAAACAGAATCCGGGCAAAAAAAAGGAACCTGCAACGCAGGCCTCCAATTCAGCGAACGCCAGGCAGCACCTTGAGGATGGCCTGCGCCACCAGCACCGGCTGCTCGTCGGCGTGCACCTGGCCCCGCAGGAAAATCAGGCCGCCTGTGCGGTGCGTCACCTGCGCCCGCGCCTGGGCGAACTGCCCTTCGCGCACCGCGCCCTGGAACTGCGTGTCCAGTTGCAGGGTGACACAGGCCGCGCGGTCGCTGGCCTCCCAGGCCACGGTGCTGATGGCGTGATCCAGCAGGGTGACGAGCGCGCCACCGTGCGCGCGCGCAGCGGGGTTCAGGTGCCGCGCCTCGCACAGCAGGCCATAGACCCAGCCCGCATCCTCGCGCCGCGTCCACAAGGGGCCGGCCTGCCCGATGAAGCCAGGCAGGTCGCGCATGCGCCAGCCCATGGATGCCAGGCGTTGCCGGGTGTCGTCGGGGTTCATCGGGTCGGTCTCCTGGAAGGTGATGATCGAGTGTGTGACCGAGCGGTTATCGATCACAATTTTTTATGCGCATATTATGTTGTCCATAGACAATTAGTATGAATTGAGCCCATGGACCGTGATCTGTGTCGACTTGCCGCGCACCAGAACACGCCTGTTCTGTAGGCCCCGTCCGACGCGTTCGGGGGGCGTACCTCCGCTTACATGTGCGGGTGTACGCTCGGTACAATTTTTCGACCGTCCACACACCGACGCTGCGGGCCCGCGCACACTGGCGGTCCCTGGCGCGTTCACATGAGCCAAAACACCCAGGGAATCGAACGCCACACCTGTGACGTTCTCGTGATCGGCGGCGGGCCCGCCGGCTCCACCGTGGCGCCCTTGCTGGCGCAAAAAGGCCACCGCGTGGTGCTGCTGGAAAAAGCGCACCACCCACGCTTTCACATCGGCGAATCGTTGCTGCCGGCCAACCTGCCGCTGCTCGAGCGCCTGGGCGTGGCCGACGAGGTGCGCGCCATCGGGCAGTACAAACCCGGCGCCGAATTCGTCTCGCCCCACCACGACCACACACAGACCTTCGAGTTCGCCGACGCCTGGGACAAGTCCATGCCCTACGCCTACCAGGTCCGGCGCGCGGAGTTCGACGAGATCCTGATCCGCAACGCGCAGCGCCAGGGTGCCGAGGTGCACGAAGGCTGCCAGGCGCGTTCGGTGGAATTCCTGCCCGACCAGTCGGTGCGCGTGCACGCCCGGTACGACGATGGCCGCGAGACCGTGTGGGACGCGAAGTTCCTGGTCGACGCCTCGGGGCGCGACACTTTTCTGGCGTCCCGTCTCAAGATCAAGGAGCGCAACCCGCGCCACAACAGCGCGGCGGTGTACGGCCATTTCGCCAACGCCCGGCGCAACACCGGCGAGGCCGAAGGCAACATCACCATCTTCTGGTTCGACCACGGCTGGTTCTGGTTCATCCCGCTCACCGGCGGCGCCACCAGCGTGGGCATGGTCACCTGGCCGTATCACATGAAGACCCGCCAGGGCCGCAGCGTGCAGCAGTTCCTGATGGACAACGTGGCCACGTGCGCGGGCCTGGCCGAGCGCCTGAAGGACGCCAGCCTGCTCGGTCCGGTGGAGGCCACCGGCAACTTCTCCTATTCCGCGCAGCGCAACCACGGCAGCAACTACCTGATGCTGGGCGACGCCTACACCTTCATCGACCCGGTGTTTTCCTCGGGCGTGTGGCTGGCCATGAACGGCGGCGAGCTGGGCGCGCAGACCATTGACACCTGCCTGCGCGAGCCGGCCCGGGCACGCGCCGCGCTCAGGCACTTCGACCGCCAGAGCCGCCACGGCCCCCGCGCGTTCTCCTGGTTCATCTACCGCGTGACCAACCCCATCATGCGCGACTTCTTCATGGGCCCGCGCAACCTCTTCCGCGTCAAGGAGGCCCTGCTCTCCACGCTGGCCGGCGACGTGTATGGCGGTGCGCCGATCGGGCGTTCGCTGCTGGCCTTCAAGCTGCTGTACTACGCGGCCAATCTCGCGCAGCCGCGGCGCGCTTTCGCTGCCTGGCGCAAGCGCCGCTTCAACGTTAGCCCGACCGACGAGGCCGCGCAGGCCCACCCATCGTGAACCTGCGCCACGAAACCCGGCCCGCCACGGACGGCAGCGCCCGCGGCGACACGCTGGGCGGCATCGCCATCGGTGACTTCAAGCACGCACCGCCCGCCGTGGCCTGGCCGCGGCAGGCCTTGCGTGCGCGAGTGCTCGGCGGCGGCGCGGCGCAGCTGCACGAATGCTGGCGGGCCGACGGCGCCCTGCAGGAAGGCCACAGCCAGGGCATCCACTGGCGACGCACGGCCGGGCTGCTGTTCGGCGTGATTGAGCTCGACGAAGACAGCGCCGCACCAGCGCGCGCGGACGAGACACCGCTGCAGGCCACCAGCCGGGTGCTGTACGAACGCCTCTTCGCCCTGCTGCGCGCGCAGCGTTTGCCGCACCTGTGGCGCGTGTGGAACTACCTCGCGCGCATCAACGAGGAGACGCACGGCCTGGAGCGCTACCGCCAGTTCAACCTCGGCCGGTTCGCGGCTTTCGTGCAGGCGCAGCGCGAGACCGGCGGCCAGGTGCCCGCGGCGTGCGCCATCGGCGTGCGGCATGGCCCGCTGTCCGTGGCCTTCCTGGCCGGCAGCACGCCCCTGGTGCCGCTGGAGAACCCGCGCCAGCTCAGCGCCTGGCGCTACCCCGCGCAGTACGGCCCGCGCGCGCCCACCTTCTCGCGCGCCGCGCTGGCCTACCCCGACGGGCAGGAGGCGCTGTTCATCTCCGGCACCGCCAGCATCGTGGGCCACGAAACGCTGCACGCGGGTGACGTGGCCGCGCAGTGCCGCGAGACCGTGCGCAACCTCGACACGATGGTCCAGCAGGCCAACCGCCAGGCCCGCTCGGCGCGGCCGTTCGCGCTCGCCGGCCTGAGCCACCGCGCCTACGTGCGCCACGCGTCGGATGCCGACGCCGTGCAGCGCACGCTGCAGCCGCTGCTGGGTGACGCGCCGCTGGTCTGCGTGCAGGCCGACATCTGCCGCACCGACCTGCTGGTGGAAATCGAATCGCAGGGCGTCCAGCCGCTGCCCTCGGCATGAACACCTCCGCACGCCCCGCCACATCCCTGCTGTGGGGCCTGTACGAGCACGTCGCCATGGTGGTGGGCCTGGCCTCGCTGGCCGTGGTCTGCCTGAGCTGGACGCCGCTGGCGCTGCTGCTGTACCCGGTGCTGCCGCACCGCTTCGGCCGCTGGCTCGGGCGCCAGGCCATCATGCGCGGCTTCCGGCTGTACGTGGGCATCCTGCGCACGCTGTGCGCCTGCCGCTTCGACCTCTCGGCCCTCGATGCGCTGCGCGACCAGGGTCCGATGGTGATCGCCGCCAACCACCCCAGCCTGCTCGACGCCGTGCTGATCACCTCCCGCCTGCCCGACGCGGTGTGCGTGATGAAGGCCGAGCTGATGGACAACCCGCTGTTCGGCGCCGGTGCGCGGCTGGCGCGCTACGTGCGCAACGACAACCTGCTGGGCGCGGTGCTGCGCTGCCGCGCCGAACTGCGCCAGGGCGCGCAGGTGGTGATCTTTCCCGAAGGCACGCGCACGCGGAACTACCCGGCCAACCCGCTCAACCCGCTGCTGCGCTCGACCGCGCTGATTGCCACACGCGCGCGCGTGCCGGTGCAGACGCTGATCGTCGAGTTCTCCAGCCCCTACCTGGGCAAGGGCTGGCCGCTGTGGCGCCGCCCGCAGCTGCCACTGACCTGTACCATCCGCCTCGGCCACCGCTTCGAGGCACCGCGCAACGCGCGCGACTTCACCGCCGAACTGGAGGCCTACTTCCGCCGCGAACTCGGCCCCGACCATCCCCCTGCCACAGCGAGGGCCGCCGCCTGACCCCCATGCCCCAGCCCCCCGCCGCCAGCCCCACGCACCTGGTGCTCATCCCCAGCTACAACCCGGGTCGCAAGGTGCTGGAGACGGTGCGTGCCGCGCGCGCGCACTGGACGCCGGTGTGGGTGGTGGTCGACGGCAGCACCGACGGCTCGGCCGACTGGCTCACCACCGAAGCCGCGACCGACCCCGGCCTGCGCGTGATCGTGCTGCCGCACAACCGGGGCAAGGGCGCGGCCGTGCTGGAAGGCATCACGCGCGCCGCGCAGGCCGGCTTCAGCCACGCGCTGACCATGGACTCCGACGGCCAGCACCCCGAGACCCTGATCCCCACGTTCATGGCCGCCTCACAGGCCGCGCCCGACGCCATGGTGCTGGGCAAACCCGTGTTCGGCCCCGAAGCGCCCGCGCTGCGCGTGAACGGGCGCAAGGTCTCCAACGGCTGGGCCAACCTGGAAACCCTGGGCATGGGCATCGGCGACTCGCTCTACGGCTTCCGCGTCTACCCCATCGCCGCGCTGATGCGCGTGATGCACGGCACCCGCTTCATGCGCCGCTTCGACTTCGACCCCGAAGCCGTCGTGCGCCTATGCTGGGCCGGCGTGCGCCCGATCAACATCGACGCCCCGGTGCGCTACTTCTCACCGGCCGAAGGCGGCGTATCCCACTTCAAGTACCTGCGCGACAACCTGCTGCTGAGCTGGATGCACACGCGCTTGTTCATCGGCTTCGTGCTGCGCCTGCCGCTGCTGGTGTGGCGGCGGGTGGTGGGGTGATGGACTGTCCTCAGGCAGGCTGGGCCGCGAATTTGACCCCCAGCGCGCGCGCCACCTTCATCACGGTTTCAAAGCGGGGTTTTGCGCCGGGCGCAAGCGCCTTGTAGAGGCTCTCGCGGCCCAGACCCGCGTCCTTGGCCACCTGCGCCATCCCCTTGGCTCGAGCCACGTCACTGAGCGCGAGAAGCAGCAGGTCGGGATCGTCGGCTTCGAGCACGGCCGTCATGTACTCGGCAATGGCCTCGTCGTCGTCGAGGTACCGGGCCGCATCGAACGCGACCAGCTTGAGCGGGGTTTTGGTCTTGGCTTTTGTCACAGGTCGTCTCCCAGTTCGGATGCCAGCTTCAAGGCATGGCGGATGTCTCGCTTCTGACTCGACTTGTCGCCCGCGTTGAGCATGACGACGATCACCCTTCCACGGCGGACGAAGTAGAGCCGGTAGCCCGGCCCGTAGTGCACCCTCATTTCAGAGACATCGCCCTCGACAGACCGCCAGTCCCCGAGGTTGCCGGCTTCGGCCTGCCGCAGGCGCGCCGCGATGCGGATCTGAGCCCGTTTGTCCTTCAGGGTATCGAGCCAGTCAGCGAACTCTTCGGTCTGAAGGACAGAGAACATGGACGGAATGTATCTAATCGGATACTGTTTGTCAAGCTTCCTCAGCCGAACCGCTCCCGGAGGCCCACGCAAGACTCGCCGACGAAGACCAGCGTGCGAGCGCGCACCGCTGAGTGACAGGACATTACTGGGACTATCAAACTACGAGTGAGGTACGTTCGCTTGCCTGTAGTCATAAACCTTCTGGGCGAGGTCTGGGACTTCGATGGTTTCCCGTCCGAAGGATGTTCGCTCTTCATCAGAAAGATGAATGACCAGCGATCCTTCTGCGAAGACACCTTCGGCGAATACCCCCTATGCAAAGACTCCTGATGTTTCCTCACGCTAGCTACGGATTGATGACGGGTGGCTGCAAAGTGCTTCATGCCATTTGATTGATCGAAATCACGTGCCCGCTCGCATAAGCCCCCATGTCGGAAGCCAGAAACGCCACCGGCTCGACCACTTCACCCGCGCTGCCGGCGCGCTGCATGGGCACCAGGCGTTTGATGGTGCCTGCCGCGCCATCAGAACTGCAGAAAACTCACCCCCGCCCCCAGGCTGGTCTGCCGGAAGTTGTAATCCGACAGCGTTTCGCCATAGCCGTTGAAGAGCTGCACGTACCAGCGAAGCCCGTTGGGCTGATCTCGGGACACGGGGTACGTCCATTCGAGCGAACTGCCTCCGCTGTTTTCACTGCGCAGGTTGCTGCGGTGATGCAGTGACACGGTGTGCAACCCGCTCGCCCAACCGAGGGTGAACTCGGCCTTGCCGCGGTACGCCAGGAGATCGGGGTTGTTGTCGTTCTCGATGCGCTCCCGCAGGCGCCGATTGAGTCTGGTGGTGAAAGTCCAGTTTCCGCGCTCGAATCCGGCGCCGAGGTAGACGCGGTTCCAGCTTCGAGACAAGGGGTCTGACTGCCCGTTCGACTGGTGCGCCAGGCCCAGCTGCGAGAAACGCCATTGCCAGCCGAACGGCCATGCGCGAAGGCCCGGTGCGGTGGGCACCACATAGATCAGTTCGGGCTGGTAATCGGTGTTGCGAAAGGGTCGTGATTCCGCGTGGTTGTAGACCTGCCACAGGGTCTGCATGGTGAAAGCGCCCCACAGATCGGCGCCCGCAAAACCGACGTTCTGCAGGAGCTTGGTACGCAGCGACAGCTGGAACTTCGCCTCTTCCCGGCGGTTGTCGGGCACCGAAACAGCCGCCTGCGTCGGCGACCGGGGTGCGCGGTTGACGCGCGACGTGACGTGCAGGGGCAGCACATAGTTCGGTTGGTAGCCCACGAAATTGAACACACCGCGCTTGTCGGCGGGGTCCAGCTCCCAGAATTTCGAGAGCAGGCTGCTGGATGGGGTCGGTGATGGTGCGGGGGCCGGAGGCAGAGGCCCGCCCGACTGCGTGAGCAGCGAGGGCACTTCGGCTTCTGTGCCGGGCAACGGCTGCATGGCCGCCGGCGCCGTGGGGGCCGGTGCCCGGCCGGCCAGCTTGTCGTAGCAGTTGAGGCGGTCCGTCGCAGCGCCAATGAGGGCGCACTGCTCCAGCGAGGCCGCCCCGTCGGCGGGCCCCTGCGCAGCGGCGCCGGTGGCGAGGCCGCACAGCGCGATAAGCGTCGCACAGCGTGGCATGGCGCGGGGCGTCAGCACATGCCGCCGTTGATCGACAGAACCTGCCCGCTGATGTAGGCCGCCTTGTCGGATGCGAGGAACCCCACCAGCTCGGCCACTTCGTCAGCGCGGCCGGCCCGTTGCATGGGCACCAGGCGTTTGATGGTGTCGGCGTCGAAGCTGCCGGCGCTCATGTCGGTGTCGATGATGCCGGGAGCCACGGCGTTGACGGTGATGCCGCGGGTGGCGAGTTCGAAGGCGAGGGACTTGGTGGCCGCGTGCAGCGCGCCCTTGGCGGCGGCGTAGTTCACCTGGCCCTTGTTGCCCATGACGCCGGCGATGGAGGTGATGCTGATGATGCGGCCCCAGCGCGTGCGCAGCATGGGCAGCGAAAGGGGCTGCGTGACGTTGAAGAAGCCGTTGAGGGACACGTCCATCACGCGGTCCCACTGCTCGCCGCTCATGCCGGGGAAGACGGCATCGTCGTGGATGCCGGCGTTGTTCACCACGATCTGCACCGCGCCGGCTTCGAGCAGCGCGGCCAGCGCGGCGGCGCAGCGCTCGCGGTCGGTCACGTCGAACGCCACGGCCTGGGCACTGCCGCCGGCGTCGCGGATCTCGCGCGCGAGCAGGCTGGCTTTGTCCAGCGCGCGGTGGGCGTGCACGATGACGTGGTGCCCGTCGGCAGCGAGGCGGCGACAGATTGCCGCGCCGATGCCGCCGCTGCCACCGGTGACGAGTGCGCGCTTGATGTCGTTCTCCATGTCGGTGTCCCGGTTCGTTCGTTGTTTCAGAGCGCGTCCGCGTCCAGCACCACGGCAGCGCGCCCTTCGAGCAGGCAGCGGTCTCCGTGGTGCACGGCGAAGCGGTAGAGCACGTGGTTCGCATCCCCCGAGACGCGCTCGGCGCGCACGGCCAGCGCGCCGGGCAGGTCGTCCAGCCGGTCCACGTGCAGGGTGACGCCGCGCACGCTGGTGAGGTAGCCCTGGCGCGGCGCGGCGTCAGTGCCGGCCACCAGCGCGCCGTGCACCGCCATGGCCTGCGCCGCGTACTCGATGCCGCAGGCCGCGCCCAGGCGGCCGGCCTCTCGCAGCGGGTGGGCCGGGTCGGTGTGGCCGACGGCACGGCACACGATGTGTTCGCCGGACCAGTCCGTCACCGCATCCAGCAGGCACATGCTGCCCTGATGGGGGATGCGCGCGGCGATCCAGGCGTGGTCCAGGGCGTGCGGGTTCATGTTCATGCGGGTTCAGCCGGCGTCCAGCTGCACCACCAGTTGCAGCCCGGGCAGGTAGTCCAGGCAGACCTCGCCGTGGCGGCCTTGCGCGAGCGCCTCCAGCAGGGGCAGCGCACGCAGCGCGGGAATGGCCGCGCGCAGGGGTTCGAGCGCGGCGTGGCCCCAGGGCGGCGCGGGGGCGTCGGTCGTCCAGGCGGTGATTCGCGCCAGCGCCTGCGGCGAGCGCTGTGGCTCCAGCCGCAGTGCCACGCCAGCACAGTCGGGAACGGGCCGCTTCGCGTACAGGGGTTCGGGGTATTCGCTGTCGTAGGCAATCAGCAGCGTGGGCTGCCGGTCCAGCGCGACCTGGGCCAGCGCGTCGACCAGACCGGCGCCGAAGCTGCCGTCGAACGCGCAGAGCACCTGGCAGGGCGCCATGGATTTCGTGGCGATGCCCCAGTAACCGGCGGGTGCGTTGTGCACCGAGTTGTGGAACCGCGTGGGCGAGATGTGGCGGTCGTCGGTGGCGAGCTGTTCGCACAGCGCGTGGCAGTTGTGGCCGTCGGCGCCCGAGGCGCTGAACACCGTGGCCAGTTGCGCCACGTCGGCGCCGGCCGCGGCTTCCAGGCCGATGCCCAGCGCGAGCTTGATGACGCGGCTGGCGCGGCGCCGCTCGGCCGGTGGCAGGATGGCCGGGGCCGGCAGCACCGACGGCGCCGGTACCCAGGGCTGTTCGCCGCGCAGCACGGCGCGCGCGCCGGGCCAGTCGGGCAGGCCGGGGGCAATGAAGCCCACGCCGGTGATCCACGCGGCAAGTGGAGCGTGGGGGCTCTGCCGATCCGGCGCCGGGCCGTCCCAAGCCGGATCAGCCCCCCCGGGGGGCAGCGACCCGCGCAGCGGTGGAGCGTGGGGGCTCATGTCGTCCTCCGGCCGAACACCAGGCTGCAGTTGCTGCCACCGAAACCGAACGAATTGCTGAGCGCGTGACGCAGCGGCGCCGCCGCGCCGCGCAGCTGGTAGTTCAGCGGGCCCAGCGCGGGGTCGAGCGCGCGCGTGCCCGCGCTGCCGGGCAGGAAATCATCGACCAGTGCCAGCGCACACAGCGCGGCCTCCAGCGCGCCGGCCGCGCCCAGGGTGTGGCCGGTGGCGCCCTTGGTGGACGAGCAGGGCACACGCGAGCCGAACACGGCCGTCACGGCCTTGCTCTCGGCGCTGTCGTTGGCCGGTGTGGCCGTGCCATGCAGGTTGATGTAGTCGATGGCGTCGGCGCCGAGCCCGGCCGAGCGCAACGCGGCCTGCATGGCCATCTGCGCGCCCAGACCCTCGGGGTGCGGCGCGGACATGTGGTACGCGTCACTGGATTCGCCCGCGCCCAGCAACCACACCGCGTGGTCAGCGCCGGCGCCATCGCGCTCAAGCAGCGCGTAGGCCGCGGCTTCGCCGATGGAGATGCCGTCGCGCCCGGCGTCGCAAGGGCGGCAGGGTTCGGCCGAGGTGAGTTCGAGCGAGGCGAAGCCGTGCAGCGTGGTCAGGCACAACGAATCGACACCGCCGACCAGCGCGGCGTCGATGGTGCCCAGTTCGATCTGGCGCGCGGCGGCGGCAAATACCTTGGCGCTGGACGAGCAGGCGGTCGAGATGGTGGCGCCCATGCCGGTGATGCCCAGGTGCTCGCGCAGCAGCTCGGTCAGCGAATAGGGGTTGTGCGTGGCGGCGTAGTGGAAGGCCGCGGGCAGCGCGCCGGTGGCCGGATCGCGTTCGCGGTAGGCCAGTTCGGTCTGCAGGATGCCGGAAGTACTGGTGCCCATGAACACGCCGACACGGCCGGCGCCGTAGCGCGCCACGGCCGCGCGCACGCGCGACTCGAAGCCGTCGGCCTGCAACGCCAGCAGGGCCAGGCGGTTGTTGCGGCATTCGTAGACGGCCAGCGCGGCGGGCAACGGATGCGCGTCCACGCCATCGACCTCGCCCACCCAGGTTGGCAGCTTGACGGTCTCGAAGGCGCAGGGCCGCAGGCCGCTGCGGCCTTCGTGCAGTGCCACGCGGTGGGCGTCAAGCCCCACGCCCAGGCAGGAGGTGGCGGTGGTGGCGGACAGCAGCAGGGGCTTCACGGGAGGACTCGAAAAACGGGACCGGGCATTGTCTCAGAAGGGTTTCGACGCATGGGGGCAGGGGTACCTTCAGTGCGGCACACGGCAGACCAGCATCACGTTGGCAAAAGGCTTGCGCCCGCTCATGGGTTCGGTCTCCACCACGAAGCCCAGGCGCTGCAGCTCGGCCACCCAGTCGGCCAGCGTGCGGCAGTACAGCTGCGGCAGGCGGTGGCCACGCGTGTAGGTGACGAGGCGGTCCACGCCGTTGCAGATGCGGTAGCGCAGGCCGGCGCCGGCGTCGCCGATGCGGGTGAGGAACACACCCCCCGGCGGCAGGGCTTCCCGGATGCGCGCGAGCACGCTGCGCTGCTGCTCGTGGCTGAAGTAGTGCAGCGCGTCCAGGATCAGGATGGCGTCGGGCTGGCCGAAGTTCACCGCGTTCATATCGGCCTGCTCCACCCGCACCACCGGGTGCTGCGGACCGAAGGCACGCGCGGCGCGCTCCACGTCCTTGCGCATCAGTTCCACGCCGCGCAGTTCGCGCGGCAGCGGCGGCGGCGCCCAGCCTTCGGGCCACTGGCCCTGCTCGTGCAGCCGGCGCGCGGCCAGCAGCCAGGCGAACAGGCTGCCCTGGCCGCAGCCCAAATCCAGGTAGCGCCCGCCTTCGGGCAGCAGGCCGCGGCGCAGCATCTCGTGAAAGATGCTGTCGTAGCCGAGCTTGCCGCGCGCGTAGTGGTAGGCAAAGCGCCCGCTGGGGCGGAAGGTGGCACTGGCTTCGTTCACCAGCGTGTTCAGGAATCGTCGGCTCATGAAAGGGCTTGATTCAACGTGACGGGATGGAGCTGGCGTTCGGCCAGGGTCTGCAGCAGGCGCGGCAGCACGGCCAGGATCACAGGTTCGCCCGCGGGCGTGCGTGCCGCGTGGCCATCGTGCAGCAGCACGATGTCGCCCGGGCCGAGGCGGTCGGCCAGACGGTGGAACACGCGATCCGGGTCGCCGGTGCGGGTGTCGTAGGCGCGGCGCGTCCAGGTGGCGAGCTGCAGGCCCAGGCCGTGCAGCACCGGGTCGAGGAAAGGGTTGCGCAGGCCGGCGGTGGCGCGGAAGAAGCGCGGCGCCTGGCCGGTGATGTCACCAAGCACTGCCTGCGCGCGCGCGATGTCGCGCCGCATGCGCCCCGGGCCGAAGAGCGAGAACGCGTTGCTGTGCGCGAATCCGTGGTTCTCCACGCGGTGGCCGCGCTGCACGATCTCGCGGCACAACGCGGGGTGCTGTTCGGCGATGCGGCCGATGCAGAAGAAGCTGGCGCGCGCGTTCGCGGTGTCGAGCAGGTCGAGCACGCGCGGCGTGACCGCCGGGTCCGGGCCGTCGTCGATCGTGAGCGCGATCTCGCGCCGGCGCACCGCCGCCTCGGGCAGGCGCGTGAGGTTGGGGCCGAGCAGGTGCGAGCTGGGCCACAGGCCACCGGCCACCAGCACCGCGTGGTTGGCCACCAGCGCACCCACGGCCCAGGGCCAGGCGCTGGGCACGGCCAGCGTGCCCAGCAGCGCCGCGCCGTGCACGGCGGCCGAAGCGCGCAGGGTGGGCGACGGAGTCCAGCGGCGTGTCATGGGGTGAAGTGTCCGGCATCGAGGAAGCGATCCCACAGTAGCCGCCAGGCGGGCCAGTCGTGGCCGCCCGCGACCGTGTGGCGCGAGGCAGGAGCGAAGCGCCCGGCCACGCGCTCGATGCGCGCGGCGAAGCGGTCTTCGGTGCCGTGGCCGACGAACACCGGCAGATCAGGCGGTGGGCACTGCAGCCACTGCCACACGCGCAACTCGGGGTCGCGCAGGTCGTCCGGCGTGGGCTGCCAGTGGTCGGGGCCGCCGGCGCGCTCCATCACGTTCACGCTCGGCCGGCTGCCCGGGTAGGGGGCGAGCAGGCACAGTCCGTCGACCGCGCCCGGGTGCGCGGCCGCGTGCGCCATGGCCACCATGCCGCCCAGCGAGATGCCACCGAGCCAGACGCTGCTGCGCGCCGCGCGCGCGGGCGCCAGGATCTGGTCCTGCAGCGCGCCCCAGGTGTCGGCCGCGTCCAGGCCGATGCCGCTCACATCGACCGCCAGCAGGTCCACCGGCAGGCCGCGCTGCGCGATGGCGTCCGCGAATCCGGCCTCGAACAGTTCCTCGGGGCGCATGACCATGCCGGGCAACATCACCAGCAGGTGTGGCGCCTTGCCCGGCGTGCCGACGGTGCGCAGCACCGTGGTCATGGGGCGCCCTTCTGGCGCGCGGCAAAGGCCGCCGAGAGCAGCAGCGCGAGCAGCGCGCCCGGCCCGACCGTGACGCCGATGGCGTGCAGCACCGGCACCGACGACCAGGCCAGCACGCCGAAGCCGATGGCGGTGGTGGTGCTGGCCACCCCGATGGACAGCAGGGTCTCGTCGTCCAGCGTTTCACCGCGCCCGACGCGGTCGAAGAACAGCGCGTAGTTGGAACCCACGGCCACGGTGAGCAGCATGCCCACCAGGTGCAGCAGGTGCAGGCGCTCGCCGCTGGCGTGCAGGCCGGCCACCACCACCAGCACCGCCATCACCAGCGGCAGCACCACGCCCACGAGGCGGCGCGCGCTGCGCAGCGCAACGGCCAGCGCGACAACGATGGCCACGAAACCCGCGGCCGAGAGCTGGATCGCCTCCTGGATGTACTCGCCGTAGAGCGCGTCGAACTCGCCCTTGAGGTCGATGAAGATGGCGCCGCTGCCGGCCAGTGCGGCGCGCACCGCGTCCACCGGGATGTCTGCAGCCACCGCGTCGGGCGCGGGGCGCAGCGGCAGCAGCACGCTCCAGCCACCGGGGCGCTGCAGCAGCAGGGCGTCGACCACCAGTTCGAGGCCGCTGCCGTCGAGGTCGGCGCGCGTGAGGTTGGCCGAGGCGCGCGCGGCGCGCACGTCGTCCAGGAAGGGTTGCAGGCGCTCGGCGGACACCGGCGCGTCGACCAGCGCCTCGCGCAGGCGGGTGGCCAGTTCCTCGGGCGGCGGCAGGCTGGCGCGGCGCGCGTTCTGCGTCGCCTCGCTGGGCAGGAAGCGCGCCGGGCTGTCGAAGCCGCCGATCAGGCCCTCGTCCACCAGCCGCCGCAGCGCCGCGCCGGCGCGTTCGGCGGCCTGCAGCGCGGCTTCGCGGTCGGGCGCGGTGACCACCACCATGTAGCGCGCATCGGGTGCGCCCAGGTCGGCGCGCAGCCGTGCGTCCAGATCGCCTTCGGCCTGGCTGACCGTGGACAGCGCCGACAGGTTGGGGTACAGCAGGTCGTGGCGCTGCTGGAACAGGTACACCGCCGCGACCAGCACCAGCGCGACCAGCGGCCAGCGCAGCAGGCCGGCGTGTGCCACGAGCGGGCGCAGCATGCGGCCCTGGCGCGCGCCGTCGACCAGGTGCACGCCGGGGCCGGCCAGCGCCGGCAGCAGGAAGCGCGTGACCAGCGCGGCCGTGAACACGCCGGTGAGCGCGTACAGGCCAAGCTGGGCCAGACCGGGAAAGCCCGAAAACAGCAGCGCGCCGAAGCCGAACAGCGAAGTCAGCACGCCCAGGCGCACGGTGGGCCAGTAGCGCTCGCGCCAGGACGCCACCCCCAGGCGGCCGGACTGCACGAAGTAGTAGATGGCGTAGTCCACGGCCTCGCCGATGAGCGCCGCGCCAAAGCCCACGGTGATGCCGAACACCGTGCCGTGCACCAGGCCGACGACGACGATGGCCGCCAGCGTGCCGCTGAGCACCGGCACCAGCGTGAGCAGCAGCAGGCGCGCGCGGCGGTAGACGAAACCCAGCAGCAGCGCGATGGCGACAGCGCTCATGAGCGACAGGCGCATGACCTCCTGCTGGATGGTGGCGCGCGCCTGCACCGCGAACATGCCGGGGCCGGACATCTCCAGCGTGAGCCCCTGCAGGCCAGGCTGTGCGGTGGCCTGCGCGAAGCGCTCGCGCACCAGCGCGATGGCCGCGGCCTGCGCGTCGGTGTCGGAGCCGAGCGCGCGCGTCTGCACCAGCAGCATGGCGCGCTCGCCGTCGCGCGAGGCCCAGACGCCGTCGAGCTCGTTGGGCTGCACGCCCGCGTTCAGACCCGAAACCAGCTCGACCAGCTCGCCCGTGGGGTCGCGCGCCAGATAGGGCTTGAACAGCAGGCCGGCCGAGGAGCTGAGCAGGTCGACGCTGTTGTTCACCGCGCCGCGCAGGCCTTCGACGCTGAAGCGCCCGGGCGTGACGGCATCGCTGAGCAGGTAGCGGTGGTCCAGCAGGAAGTCGCGCGCGGTCTCCAGCGCGCCGGCTTCGCCGTTCTGCACCGAGGCCAGGCTGTCGTCGCTGGCCAGCGCGGCGCGCAGCGCGCGCGAGGCGTCGGCGCGCTGGCTGGCGTCGCCGCCGGCGATGGCGATCATCAGCAGGCGCGAGACCGCGCCCTCGCGCAGCTGGTCGACCATGACCTGCTGCTCCGCCGTGGGCCGCGAGGGCAGGAAAAAGGAGACGTCGGCCGAAAACCGCGTATTGAGCAACAGGACCACGCCCAGCGCCATGGCCGCCAGCCAGACCAGCAGGGCACGCAGGGTGCCGTGCGTCATGGGGTCTTCACCGGCTCGATGCGCATCTCGATGCGGTCACCATCGGCCTGCAGGTAGTCGATGCCCAGCACCTGTTCGCGCACGCCCTTGACGGTGATGCGCTGCAGCAGCGAGGCGATGCGTGAATCGTTCGGCACCAGGGTCAGAACCCAGGCGTCGACCTCGCCACTGAGCGCGAGGCGGTAGTTCTGCTCGAGCGAGGCGCGGTTGCCCGCCAGCGTGCTGCGGATGCTGTCGACGAAGGCCGCCACTTCCGGGCGCGCGATGAGCCGGATCGACATCTTGCGGTTGTCGCGCTCCAGGGTCAGCGTGTCCTTGTCGAGCACCACGGTTTCAGGCCTGGGCGTGAGGGTGCGTTTCTCCAGCCGGTCGGGCGCGGTGTAGCGCATCTCGCCGGTGGCGATGACCGGCTTGTCGAGCACGGCCAGGTAACGCTTCTCGACAAAGGTCGCCTCGCCGCCGCGGTTGCGCGCGAGTTCGGCCATGAGCTGGTCGATGTCGAAGCCGGCATGCGCCAGGGTGCTCGCACCGCAGAGCAACAGGCCGGTGATGAATTGTCGAAGCGTCATGAACGTTGCCAGAAATCGTAGAAGTTGAACCAGTTGTAGGGTGCGCGGCGGCAGAAGTCACCGAGGCGGTCGGCATAGGCCTGCATGGCGCTGGCGATGGCGGCTTCGCGGTCGCCGCGCTCGACATGGGTGAAATCGGCCAGTGGCTCGAAATGCAGCTCGTAGCGGTTGCCGCCCAGGTACAGGCCGGCCATGAAGAACACCGGCCGGCGCAGCATGGCCGCCATGCGCCAGGGACCGACCGGAAACCGCGCCGGCGCGCCCAGGAACAGGCATTCTGCCGTGCTGTCGTGGGCCAGCGAGCGGTCAGCCAGCAAACCCACAAGGGAGCCGGCATCGAGCCGGTCGCGCGCCCTGAGCATGGAGTCCGGGTGGCCCAGCGGCACCACGTCCTGCTGCGCCTGAGGGTTGATGGCGCCCAGGATGGCGTTGATCTTGCGCGCGTTCTCCTCGTACATGAGCATGGCCAGCGGCACGTGGGCGTGCGCGTGGGCCATGGCGCGCAGCACCTCGAAACTGCCGAGGTGAGCGCCGAGCAGCAGCGCACCGGGCTGGCGCGCCAGCGCGGCCTGCACCGCCTCGTGGCCGACGAACCGGATGTCGAACAGGTCGAAGCGGTCGTTGAGCAGATAGACGCGGTCGTGCACCGTGCTGGCGAAACTCATCACGTGGCGGCAGGCGTCGGCCCAGGTGGCGGGGCGCCCGAGCACGCGCTCGAGGTAGATGCGCCCGGTGCGGCGGGCACTGGGCGAGAAGAGCACGAAGTAGAGCGCGATGAAGCGCAATACCAGTCGCGCCACGGGCCGCCCCAGGCGCAGCGAGAGCCACACCATGAAGCGCAGCACGCCGAGGTGGCTGCGCTCCTGCTGGCGCATCCAGTCGGGCGGCGAGGGGTTGCTCATGGCGCGGCCGGTGGCACGAGGCTGCCGCTGGCGACTTCGCGGCCGTCGCAGCGCACGCTGAACGCCACCGTGCCGCGCGGCGTGGTGCGCAGCGTGAAGCGCAGCGCCTGCGAGGGCCCGACGGGCTCGAAGAACTTGGCCTGCGCGATCTGCCAGCCGGTGGCCTGCGGCGTGCCGCGCATGCGTGCCGCCAGCAGCACCGCGTGGTCGAGCAGCACCACACCGGGCACGATGGGGCGCACCGGGAAATGGCCGGCAAAAGCCGGGTGATCGGCTGGCACGGCCCAGGTGGCTTCAGCCGTGTCCATGCGGCCCCACCTTCTCGGCATGAAGCGCCTGCAGCGCGGTGCGCGGCAGCTTGCCGGTGGCGTTGCGCGGCAGGGCATCGAGCAGCACCAGCGGACGCGGCAGGAAGATCGCGTCCAGCCGCTGGCGCAGCGCGGCCATGAGCGTGCGCGCGTCCAGCGTGGGCGCGACCACGAAGGCGCACAGGCGCGTCACGCCGTCGTGGCCCGCCTCGTCGGGCAGGAAGAAGGCGGCGTCGACCACCCCGGGCACGGCACCGATCTGGTGATTGAGGTAGGCCAGCGAGGTGCGCTTGCCGGCGATGTTGATCAGGTCGGCATGGCGGCCGTGCAGCAGGAAACTGCCGTCGGCGCGGGACTCGATGACGTCGGCCAGCGGCACGCGGCCTTCGACGTGGCCGCCGTTGGCGTAGGTGGTATCGCCCTCGTGTTCGAGCCGAACCGCCTGCATCAGCTGCCAGGCCGCGCCTTCGATCGTGCGGCGGCTGGCCAGCGCGGACGATTCGGTGGAACCGTAGATTTCGTGCACCGGCGCGCCGCAGTACGCCTCGGCGCGGCGCGCCAGCTCGGGGCTCAGGGGCGCGGTGGCCGAGAGGATGAGATCCAGCGGGGGCACCGCCAGGCCCGAGGCGAGCAGTGCCGAGAGGTGGAACGGCGTGGTCACCAGCATGCGCGGGCGCGGCACCGCCTGCAGCGCAGCGACGATGTCCTGCGGATAGAACGGCTTGCCGGCGGCGAAGCTGCTGCCACCATGCAACGCCACGAGAAAAGTGGACTCGAAGCCGTAGCTGTGCTGCGTGGGCACGGTGCCGACGATGGCCACCGGTCGATCCAGCAGGCCCAGCGCGCGCGATTCGGCGCGCCCGTTGCGCACCAGCTTGCCCCAGGTCTTGCGGTGCGGTTGCGGCAGGCCGGTGGAGCCCGAGGTGAACAGGATGGCCACCACGCGCTCGTCATCGATCTGCGGCATCCCGGCATCCGCCGGGCGCGGCAGGGTGGCGAGGTCCGGGAACACGGTGCCGGGCACACCGGGCACCGTGTCGGGCCTGTCACCGAGCCAGCACACGCCGGGGTGATCGGCCGCGAGGCGCTGCAGGGTCTCGGGCGACTGCGACGAGGGCTGCAGGCTGACCTTGCCCGCGATCAGGCCGGCGGCGAAACCGACCGCGAAGTGGTAACGGTCCTCGCACATGTTGAGCAACCAGTCGCCCGCGGGCAACTGCGCCGCGAGCGCGTGCGCGTCGCCCAGGAAATCGCGCACCGTCACCGCGCCCTGCGCGCGCCAGGCGAACACGTCGTCCGGCGCGCGGTCGCTGATCAGCGGCGAGGTGGCGTTCATGGCTGGGAAGACCCGGCGCTGCCACCGCCACGCTGCGCCGACTCGCGCTTGTAGGCCTGCACGATGGCGGCAATGCCCGGGCGCTCGTGCGGCGGCAGCAGAAACAGGCGGCAGACGTGCTCGATCACGAACATCAGACCGATCAGCGGGCCGGTCAGCAGGTTGGCGTGCACCGACCAGATGGCGGGCGGCGCCCAGAGGAAGAGCAGCGTGGAGACCAGCGCGTTGGTGAAGAAGAACAGTGTCCAGGCCAGGGTCACGCCCCGCGTGTAGCGCAGCTTGCGCGCGGACAGTTCGTGGGAAAAGATGCGCCGCGCCATGCGCGTGATGAGCGCTTCGCCCGGGCCGAGCAGCGACTTGCCGAAGTACACGCCCAGCGCCACGTGAATGCCCAGGTGCTGCAGGTAGTACATCAGCGGCACGTTCAGGCGCAGCCGCGGCCAGAGCCAGGCCAGCGCGACCGCGAGGGCCAGCACACCCGCCGCGCGCACCACCCGCTGCGGCAGCCGCCACAGCGCCATGAGCACCGCCGCCCCGATGGGCAGCACGGCGACCGCGGCGTTGAAATCGGGGTTGCCCCAGCCGGCGCTGCCCACGTGCGCGGCGACCACCCAGGCCACCATGAGGAGCAGCACGCCGAGGTCCCGCAGCACCGAGGGGAGCTTCATCACGCTACTGCGTGCGCTGGCTGGCGATGTAGGCCGTCAGGGCGCGCGGCGAGGCGAAGATCTTCTCGTTGTCCTCGTTGTCCGAGCGCATCTGGAACCCGTAGCGCTTGGAGATGACGAGCGAGATTTCGAGCATGTCGATCGAATCCAGCCCCATGCCTTCGCCATACAGCGGGCCGTCGGGGTCCACCTCGCCGGGTTCGAGCTCCATGTTGAGGGCTTCGATGATCAGCGCGACCACCTCGGGCACGAGGGCGTCGACGGTGGCGGGGGAAACGGGTTCGGTCATGTCATTCACTCGGGAGAAAAAACAGGCGCCTCAGCGGGCGGGCGGTGCACGAAACGCCAACACGGCGTTGCTGCCGCCAAAGGCAAAGGAGTTGGACAGCGCGGCCCGCAGCGGCACGCCACGGCGGCCCTGCAGCACATGGTCCACGCCCTCGCAGGCGGGGTCGATGCGGCCGGCCAGGTGGGCGGTGGGCGGCACGGCCTGCTCGCGCAGCGCCAGCGCGGTCACCACCGCTTCGACGGCACCGCAGGCACCGAGCAGGTGGCCGTGCATGGATTTGGTAGCGCTCACGGCCAGCCTCGCCGCGCCATCGCCGAACACCTCGCGCAGGGCGGAGATCTCCACCGGGTCGCCCTCGGTGGTGGCGGTGCCGTGGGCATTGACGTAATCGATGTCGCCGGGCGCAAGGCCGGCGTCGGCCAGCGCGCCGCGCAGGGCACGCGCCTGGCCCTGCCGGTGCGGTCGGACCAGGTGGCTGTGATCGCAACTGGTGCCATAGCCGACGATTTCACCATGGATGGTTGCGCCCCGTGCGGCGGCGTGGTCCCAGGCCTCCAGCACCAGAGCCGCGCCGCCTTCGCCCAGCACCAGACCGGCGCGGTCGGCGGCGAACGGCCGGCAGGCGGTGGGCGCGGTCTGCGCATCGCCGGGGGCCAGCACGCGCATCGCCTCCCAGGCGCGCACCACGCCGTAGGACTGGCAGACATCGGAGCCACCAGTGAGCATGACCGAGGCCTCACCGCTGCGCACGCGCCGGAAGGCCTCGCCAATGGCGATGCCCGAGGAGGCGCAGGCCGCCGTGTGGCTGGTGCTCACACCGCCCAGGCCCAGCTGTATCGAGATGTGCGCGTTGACCGCGTTGTTCATGCCCTGTACGACCGCCAGGGGGGATAGACGTTCACGGCCTTTGAGCCACATGTCGCGGTTGCCGCGCTCGTGCGCCGCCACGCCACCCAGCGCCGTGCCCCAGATGCAGCCCCAGTCCTCGCGGGACTCGTCGCCCGCAGCGGGCTGGCGCGGCAGGCCGGCCTGCGCCCACGCCAGGAAGGCCGCGGCCGTGCCCAGCTGGGCGAAGCGCTCCATCATCAGGGCCAGGGGCTTGCCGAGCAGGGCCTCGGGGTCGAAGTCCGGGCAGCTTGCCACCGGTGCCGACAGCGGGCGCGGCAGGTCGTCGGTGAGCAGGTGGCGCACGGCCGACTGACCGGCCAGCAGGCGTTCGAAAAAGTCTGTGTCGTTGCCACCGTAGGGGCTGATCACCCCGAGGCCGGTGATCGCGACGCGGTGAGCACACATGGCTCAGCCGGTCTTGAGCGCCGCCAGCGAGTCGATCACCGCCTGCATGTCGGCGACGGTTTTCGGAGGCGCCATGTCGGACGGGATTTCGATGCCCATGCGGTCCTCGGCCTCGAACATCAGTTCGGCCAGCATCAGCGAGTCCACCCCGAGATCGGCCAGCAGCGCGGCAGGCTCCACCCGTTCGGGCGCGACGCCCAGGCGGTCGGTGAGAAAGGTTCGAATCAGGTCGGTGGAGCTCATGAGGCACGCCCAAGGATGAGACCGGCACGGCGCGGCCTGGTCGCAGGCCGGGGCAGAACAACGAACATGGGGAAACTCCTCCGAAGCAAAGACCGTCTTGTATGCGTCTGATGCGGCCTTGGACGGGCACACGCCGCCCACTCTTCGCAGGGCGCCAGATTATACAAAGCACCCCATGCCGTACATTAATCCCGGCCCCCGGTCTGGGCGGTCGATGCCATACCCCCCACACCATGCCACCACCTTCCGATCGCCCCTGGCACCGGCTGCTTCTGAGGCGCTTCGTCACGCTGTGGTACCTCAAGGCCTTCGGCACGATGAGCTTCATGGTGCTGTTCTTCATGGCCTACTTCTGGGTGCTGCACAACCCGCAGAAGACACCGCTGATGGTGCCGACGGTCTGGGTGGACGACCTCGTCGCGTTCGTGCCGGCGGCGTTCTACGCCTACGTGTCGCTCTGGGTGTACGTGTCGCTGCCATCGGCGCTGCTGCTGCAGCTGCGCGAGCTGCTGCGCTATGGCCTGTGGACGGCGGCGATGTGCCTGCTCTGCCTGGCGCTGTTCTGGGTCTTTCCGACGCAGACACCGGTGCCCGACATCGACTGGGCGAACCACCCGCAGCTGGCGTTCATGAAGGGCCTGGACGCCTCGGGCAACGCCTTGCCCTCGCTGCACGTGGCCTCGGCGGTGTACTCGGCGGTGTGGTTGCGGCACATCCTGCGGCAGGTCCGCGCACCAGCCTGGGTCGGCTGGCTGAGCGCGCTGCAATGCGCGGTGATCGTCTGGTCCACGATGGCGGTGCGCCAGCATGTGTTCCTGGACGTGCTGGCCGGGGCGGTGGTGGGCACCGTGTTCGGCTGGCTGTCGCTGCGCGGCGCGCCGCCTGACGACCCGCGCGAACACACCTGAAGACCGAAGGGCATTGCGCCGCGCGCCGTCCTGGCGCCGAAGGGCTCCCTACAATCGCACGATGGCCTTCTGCCCCACCCTCAACCGCCGCCAGACCGCGCTCCTGCCCTTCGTGGCCGGCGGCGTGGCGCCTGGGCGCCAGCGGATGACGGGCCCGGCAGGACTGCGCCAGCCGGCCGCACTTTCCTGAGCCCGGCGATACCCCTTCCCCCCATCTGCGCAACTCCACCATCGCCGGGCCCCAAGCCCCGCGCTGCCGTGGCCGCCGCTCGTTCGCGCGGCGCTCACACGTTCTGGAGTGCCCCATGCACCACATTGCTTCCGAATCCGAGCGCCTGCTCACCGAACTCGACTTCTCCCGCCTGAACAAGCTCCGCGAAGGGCAAACGCTGCCGCCCGAACTCGCCGACGCGCTCGACACCCTGGATCTGGTGCCACCGCGCGAAGTGCCACCCGACGTGGTCACGATGTACTCGCAGGTCCTGGTCGAGGACGCCGCCTCCGGGCAACGCCGCAAGCTCACGCTGTGTTACCCCGGCGACGCCGAACCGCACCTGGGCTTCATCTCGGTGCTGTCGCCAGTGGGCGCGAGCCTGCTGGGCCGGCGCGTCGGCGCCACAGCGCGCTGGCACACACCCAATGGCGACGCCTGCGCGGCGGAGATTGCCACGCTGCTGTTCCAGCCCGAGGCCAGTGGCGACTACACGCTGTAGCCGCCACGGCGGCGTTCACACCCGGGCCGGCCGGCCCGGGGTCAGGTGGCCGCCAGGCTCGCCGCGTAACCCTGCAAGAACTCACCCAGCTGGGCCCGGACCTTCTCGTCCTGCAGCGCGCCATCGGGCCCGAACACCGCCGAAGCACGCGAGACCATCAGGCGCCCGCCGTGCCACTGGCGCGTGCCCAGCGTGCGCAGCACCTGCAGCCAGTGCGTCTGCGACATGATGGTGCCGAAGCCGCCGGGCGAGGCCCCGATGACCGCCACCGGCCGGTCGCGGAACACGTCGGGCAGGCCCGGCGTGGGCCGCGAGAGCCAGTCGATCGCGTTCTTGAACACCCCCGGAACGCCGTTGTTGTACTCGGGCGTGACGAGCAGCAGCGCGTCGCTGGCAAGGATCTTTTCCTTGAGCGCGCGCACCGCCGCGGGCGTGCCCTCGGCCTGCTCCAGATCGCCGTCGTAGAGCGGAATGCCGTGCAGCGTGGCCGGTTCGATCCGCGCGCCATCGCCGGCCAGCGGGACGGCCGCGCGCAGCAGCGCGGTGTTGAACGACTGGGCGCGCAGGCTGCCCGAAATGCCAAGAATCCTGATGGTCATGTGTGTGCCTCGCGGGTTCAGGTTTTCCAGAAATCCGGCCGCGCGTACTCGTGCTTGAGGAAATCGATCCACAGGCGCACGCGCAGGGCCAGGTGCTTGCGCTGCGGGAACAGCGCGTAGACGCCGTTGGGCGGCGCGGCGAATTCGTCCAGCACGCTCTCGAGCCGCCCGGCGGCGATGTCGGCCTCCACCTCCCAGGTGCTGCGCCAGGCGATGCCGTAACCGGCCAGGCACCATTCGCGCAGCACCTGGCCGTCGGTGCAGTCCAGCGGGCCGCCGGGGCGCATGTGCACGATCTCGGGTTCGCCGCCGTCGGCAGCGGGCATGGAGAAGGCCCAGCCCCGCGTCTGCGAGGCGTCGCTGGACAGCGCCAGGCAATCGAAGCGGGTCAGGTCGGCGGGCACTTGCGGGCGGCCGTGCTGCTGCAGGTACTTCGGCGTGGCCACGCACAGGCGGCGGTTGTCGGCCAGGCGCACGCTGACAAGGGACGAATCGGGCAGGTCGCCCACGCGCACCGCACAGTCGTAGGCCTCGCCGGCCACGTCGACCACGCGGTCGCTCAGGTTGAGCGAGATCGTCACCTCGGGGTGCAGTTCGCGAAAGCGCGGCACCAGCGGCGCCACGTGGCGGCGGCCGAAGCCGGCCGGGGCGGTGATGCGCAAGTGACCACTGGCTTTCACACCACCCGCACTGACGCTGGCTTCGGCATTCGCCATGTCCACCAGCAGGCGCTGGCAGTCTTCCAGAAAGGCGCTGCCTTCGTGCGTGAGGGTGATGCGCCGCGTGGTGCGCACCATGAGCTTCACACCCAGGCGGGCTTCGAGGGCGTCGAGCCGGCGCCCGATGATGGCCGGGGCCACGCCCTCGGCTTTGGCGGCGGCCGTCAGGCTGCCGCGCGTGGCCACGGCCACAAAGGTTTCAAGCTGCTTGAGTTTGTCCACCGGGGCAGATTACCCCACGAACCGTGATGGATCAATGTCAGATTTGCCAGGATTGATGACTTTTCAGGCTGCTTTCACCACGGTTTTCGCCAGACGCAGCGCGTCTTCAGGCTCATAGCCCAGCTCGGCCAGCAGCGGCGCGCTGTGTTCGCCCAGCCGGGGCGGGCTGCGCCGCACGCCCAGGCGCGCGCCGTCCAGCGCCAGCGGCAGCAGCACGGTCTGCGCGGTCTGGCCGGCGGTGTCGCCGTCCGGCAGGGTGATGGGCGCCAGCCCGCCGGTGGCGCGCAGGTGCGGGTCGTCCAGCAGCTCGTGCGGTTTGGTGATGGGGGCGAACGGCAGGCCATGGCGCTCGAACAGCGCGGCCAGATCGGCTGCCGTCTGCTTCGCCAGGCGCTCGCGCAGCAGCGGAACGAGCCAGTCGCGGCAGCGCACGCGGTTGTTGTTGCCCAGCAGGCGCGGGTCGTCGCGCAGGTCCTGGTAACCGAAGGCGTCGCAGAAGATGGCCCACTGCGTGTCGCTCACCACGGCCAGGAAGATCTGTTCACCACCCGCCACCTGGAACACGTCGTAGATGCCCCAGGACGAGATGCGGTCGGGCATGGGCGCGGCGGGTTTTCCGGTGACGGCGAACTGCATCATGTGCTGCGCCACCAGGAACACGTTGTTCTCGAACAGCGAACTCTGCACCTCGCAGCCCTCGCCGGTTTTCTCGCGCGCGCTGAGCGCGGCCATCACGCCGATGGCGCCGAACAGGCCGCCCATGATGTCGTTCACCGAGGAACCGGCGCGCAGCGGGTCGCCGGGGCGCCCGGTCATGTAGGCCAGGCCGCCCATCATCTGCACGACTTCGTCCAGCGCGGTGCGGTGGTCATAAGGGCCGGGCAGAAAACCCTTGTGGCTCACGTAGATCAGGCGCGGGTTGAGCTGCTTCAGCGTCGCGTAGTCCAGGCCCTGCTTCTTCATGGTCTCGGGCTTGAAGTTCTCGCTCACCACGTCGGCGGTGGCGATGAGCTTGAGCACCGCTTCCCGGCCCTCGGGCGTCTGCAGGTCCAGCACCAGGCTTTTCTTGTTGCGGTTGAACAGCGGGTAGAAGCCCGCGCCCGAGCCCAGCAGGCGGCGCGTGTTGTCGCCCGCGGGCGGCTCGACCTTGATGACCTCGGCCCCCAGGTCGGCCAGCACCATGCCGCAGGTGGGGCCCATGACCATGTGGGTGAATTCGACGACGCGGATGCCTTCGTAGGGGAGTTTTGTCATGTTGCAGAAGTCGTGTTGGATAACCAGCCCTTGGGCAGGCCGGCTTCGGGCGTCATGCCGTAGACCGGTTCGCCCGGCAGGCCGGCCTTGAGGGGTTCGCGCGCGACGATGAGTTGTTCCATGTCCACGCCGGTGCGCACGCCCATGGCCTCGAACATGAAGACCAGGTCTTCGGTGACCACGTTGCCCGAGGCGCCCGGCGCGTAGGGGCAGCCGCCCAGGCCACCGAGCGAGGCGTCGAAGGTGCGCACGCCCACGTCATACGCCGCCAGGCAGTTGGCCAGGCCCAGACCGCGCGTGTTGTGCATGTGGGCCGCGCCGGCGCGCTCGCCCAGTTCGGCGCGCAGCCGCGTGAACAGGCGGCGCACCTGCAGCGGGTGGGCCATGCCCGAGGTGTCGGACAGGCCGACCTCGTCCGCGCCCGCCTCGGCGCAGGCCACGGCCAGGCGGATCACGTCGTCCTCGTCCACCGCGCCCTGCAGCGTGCAGCCGAAGGCGGTGGACAGGCCGACCTCCATCGCCACACCGGGCACGGCGTCGCGCCGCAGCGCGTGCACGGCGCGCAACTCGTCCAGCATCTGTTCGCGTGTCTTGCGCACGTTCGCCAGCGAATGCGCTTCGCTCGCCGAGACCGGCAGGGTGATCTTGTGCACGCCGCTGGCCAGCGCTGCCTCGGCGCCGCGGCGGTTGGGCACCAGCGCCATCACGGTCAGGCCCGGGTGTTTCAGCGCGTGCTGCACCACCGCCGGCGCGTCGGCCATCTGCGGCAGCAGCCGGGGCGGCACGAAGGAGCCGACCTCGATCTCGCGCAGGCCGGCGGCCACGAGCGCGTCGATCCAGCGCAGCTTGTGGGCCGTGGGCATGGTGGCCTGGATGGACTGCAGGCCGTCGCGCGGGCCGACTTCGCTGATGAGGACTTCGGGAGGGGCGTTGTGCATGAAAAGCCGGGTTCGCTTGCGTTTCGAAAGATAGAACGATATTCTTTCTGTTGAAAGAATCGCAGATCGACCCCTGCGTGTCAACCCGAGCCCCGCCCATGCCCCGCAAAGCGCAAACCCCTTCGCTCGCCGACGCCAACGCCGCCACCGGCGGCACCGCCGCGGTGGACCGTGCGCTCTCGCTGCTGGGCGCGTTCCGCGCGGGCGACGCGGCCCTGTCGCTGGCCGAACTGGCCGAGCGCACCCAGTTGCACAAGAGCACCGCGCTGCGCCTGCTCGCCTCGCTGGAACACGCGCGCCTGCTGCAGCGCCTGGACGACGGGCGCTACGGCCTGGGTGGCGAAGTGGCGCGGCTGCACGGCATCTACGCCGCCTCGTTCTCGCTCGACCGCATCGTCATGCCCGTGCTGCGCCAGCTGGTGGCCGCCACCGGCGAGAGCGCGGCCTACCACGTGCGCCAGGGCCAGCCGCCGAACCAGACGCGCCTGTGCCTCTACCGCGTGGACTCACCCCACCCCGTGCGCGACCACATTCGCGCCGGCGACGTGCTGCCGCTGCACCTGGGCACGGGCGGGCGCGTGCTCACCGCCTTCGGCGCGGGCGACGAGAGCCGCACACCCAGCGCGCCCGAGCGGCGCGTGCTCGCCCGCATCCGCGCCGACGGCTACATGACCGCCGTGGGCGACCGCCTGGCCGAAGTGGCCGGCATCTCGGCCCCCGTGTTCCACGCCGACGGCAGCATCGCCGCCGCCCTCACGCTGACCATGCCGGCGCACCGGTATGACGAGCGGCATGTGGGCAAGGTGCTGGCGGCGGCGCGGGGGTTGAGCGGACGGGTGGGCTGAGCCCGCCCGTGGCCGGCTGACCACCAGCGCCCGCCAACTTTTTAACGGAACCCGATTCCTGTTTTTCACCTCTCCTCACAAAATACAACACTTAAGTACCTGTTTTTGATCGATTCAAAGAGAATAAACACCTCTTTGGAACTAATAACAGGGTGAGCAGGTGAGGGAAGCGAAACGCGGGAGGGCCGTCCTGTGCCGGCGCAGCGGTGCCATCGGCGCATGGCTGCTGGCCGCGGCATGCGGCGCGACAGCCCAGGCGCAGACAGCGGCGGACGAACAGCGCCGAGCCCTTGAGCGCGATGCCGTCCAGCGCGAGCAGGCCTTGCCGGGGCGAAGCGCCTCGGCCCCCTTACCCGAAGCCCTGCCCGCACAGCGGCTGCCGACAGACGAATCCCCCTGCTTCACCCTTCACCAGATCGCCTTGCGCGGCGAAGGCGCCGGTTCGTTCGGCTGGCTGCTCGATGCGCTGGGCGGCCCGGGCGGTCTGGACGCCCCCCTGCGGCGCTGCCTCGGCGCACGGGGCGTCAGCCTGCTGGTACAGCGCGCGCAGGCCGCCCTGCTCGCGCGCGGCTTCGTCACCAGCCGGGTACTGCTGGAACCCCAGGACCTGAGCGAAGGACTGCTGACCCTCACCCTGGTGCCCGGGCGCATCCGGCACATCCACTTTGCCGAACCGCAACCCCACCCGGCACTGGCGCGCAGCGCCGTGCCGGCCAGGCCCGGCGCTGTGCTCAACCTGCGCGACATCGAACAGGCGCTGGAGAACTTCAAGCGCGTGCCCGGCGTGGAGGCCGACATCGAGATCGTGCCCGCCGACGAACCCGGCTGGAGCGACCTGCGGATCCGGTGGCGCCAGGACCGCGCGCTGCGCCTGAACCTCAGCGTGGACGACAGCGGCTCGCGCAGCACCGGCCGCTACCAGGGCAGCCTGACCCTCAGCGCCGACAACCCGCTGGGACTCAACGACCTGTTCTACGTGGGCCTGCAGGGCGATCTCGGCGGCGGCGATCCGGGGCGACGGGGCACGGGCGGCAACAGCTGGCACTACTCGCTGCCCTGGGGCTACGCCCTGCTGTCATTCGACTTCAGCCGCCACCGCTACCTGCAGACCGTGGCAGGTGCCTCGCAGAACTACGCCTACCGCGGGCGCAGCGCCTCGCAGGAGGCCACGCTGTCCTGGCTGGTGCGGCGCGACGCCAGCAGCAAGACCACGCTGCACGCCAAGGCCTTTGCGCGCCAGTCGCGCAACTACATCGATGACACCGAGATCGAGGTGCAGCGGCGTGCGGTGGGGGGCTGGCAGGTCGGCATCGGCCACCGCGCCTTTGTGCGGGAAGGCACGCTGGATCTGGGTCTGAACCACCGGCGCGGCACCGGCGCCTTCGGTGCGCTGCGCGCACCCGAAGAAGCCTTTGGCGAGGGCAGTTCGCGCTTCGAGCTGCTGCAGGCAGACGTGCGCTGGCAATCGCCGCTGCGTCTGGGCACGCAGCCCTGGACGTACAGCGGGCAGGTGCGCGCGCAGGCCAACCTCACCGCGCTCAGCCCGCAGGAGCGCTTCGCCATCGGCGGGCGCCACACGGTGCGCGGCTTCGACGGCGAATCCAGCCTGAGCGCCGAGCGCGGCTGGCTCTGGCGCAACGAACTCGCCACCCCGCTGGGCGGCAGCGGCCAGTCCTTCTTTGCCGCGCTGGACCACGGACAGGTCAGCGGCCCGTCGAGCCAGCGCCTGGTCGGCACACGCCTCACCGGACTGGCGCTGGGCCTGCGCGGTGGCGCTGGCGCGCTGCGCTACGAGCTGTTCGCGGGCTGGCCGCTGCGCCACCCCGAGGGCTTCAGAACCGCCCACACCACGGCGGGCTTCTGGGTCGGTACTGGTTTCTGAGCTGCAACGACCCATCACACCCACCAAGGAGGACTTGACCCATGACTGAAACACTCCAGCGAACAGGCGCCGTTGCAGAGGGTGCGGCGTTTCTTGAGACCGTGGTGCGCTACCACGTACAGGATGAAGCGGGCATACCGGCAGAGACCTGCATCACCTGCGCGGCCTGGATGGCGGGTACCTTGCTGTTCCGGCTGGTGGAGCAGCAAGGTGCCCGCCACCTGCCTCGAGGACGCGTGGTCCTGAGCGATCGCGTGAACCAGCGGCTGCCAGCGCTGATGGGGCTGGTCGGTGCCATGGTCGCCGACGGACTGCCTGCCGACCCCGAGACCGACCAGACCGCGCCGCCTCAGACCATGCCACCGTTGCGGCTGACGCTTGCGCAGGCGCAGGACCTGCTCGATCCGGTATATCTGAGCTACGCGCGGCGCCAGGCCCTCACGCCTGAGCAGGCTCTGATGGCAGCCACTCGCGCCACCGGCCAGCTCGCGGCCCGGATGCGCCAGGTACTGGGGCTGCCCCTCTCGACACACCTTGCCCAGTACGGGCTTCTCGAAGCCAGCAAGACCGCACCACGTTGGCCGCAAAGGCACGATTTCGCGGCGACTCACCTGAAACGCTTCGCGTCGATTCTTCCGCGCCAATCAGTCTGGCAACGGGCGCGCACGGTCCTGAATGGATGGGCAATGCCGCATGACCGGGACCCGGACCATCGAGGCGTGAACGCAGCAGGAGACCTGCAATGAACCGCAACACCCATCGCGTCGTCTTCAACGCCACGCGTGGCCTGCTCATGGCGGTGAGCGAAGTCGCCCCGGCCCATGGCAGCGGCTCGCATGCAGGAGGCCAGACAACGACCACGTCCACCGGGCGGCGTCCGTCGTGCTGGCGCCTGTCCAGCCTGGCGCTGGCCCTGGGCTGGGTGGGCGCGGCGATGGCCCAGATCGCGGCCGATCCCACCGCACCCGGCGCGCAACGCCCCACCGTACTGACGGCCCCCAACGGCGTCCCCCTGGTCAACATCACCACGCCCAGCGCCGCCGGCGTCTCGCGCAACACCTACAGCCAGTTCGACGTGAACGCCCAGGGCGCCATCCTCAACAACAGCCGCACCGACACCCCCACCCAGCTCGGCGGCTGGGTGCAGGGCAATCCCTGGCTGGCCACGGGCGGCGCGCGCGTGATCCTCAACGAGGTCAACAGCAGCCAGCCCACCCACCTCGGCGGGCACGTCGAGGTGGCCGGCCAGCAAGCCGAAGTGGTCATCGCCAACCCGGCGGGCATCGAGATCAACGGTGGCGGGTTCATCAATGCCAGCGGTGTGACGCTGACCACCGGCGCGCCGGTGATGAGCAACGGACATCTCGAGTCATTCCGGGTGCGGGGCGGCGAGGTGCGCATCGACGGCCTGGGCCTGGACACCCGCGACGCCGACCAGACCCGCATCCTTACCCGCGCGATGCAGGTCAACGCGGGCCTGTGGGCGCGCGAGCTCTCGGTCGCGCTCGGCGCCAACGACGTGCCGGCGCTCGCCTCGGGCACTGCCCTGCAGGCCACGCCCGTGGCTGGCACAGGCCCCGCGCCCGGGTTCCTGCTCGACGTGGCCGCGCTGGGCGGCATGTACGCCGGCAAGATCACCCTGGTGGGCACCGCTGCAGGCCTGGGTGTCAACAACCGCGGCACCCTCGCCGCCGACGACGGGGACTGGGTGCTGCGCACCGACGGCTGGCTCACCAACACCGGCACCATCGTCGCCAGCGGCAACGCCACCGCCGTGGTCGGCGGCGACATCCACAACGCCGACAGCGGCCTGATCGCTGCAGGGCAGAACACCTCGCTCGATGCCGCCGCGCTACGCAGCGACGCCAACGCCGTGCTCGCGGCGGGTCTGGGGGCTGACGGTCAGCTCAACGGCACAGGCACGCTCGACCTGAACGCCAGGCAGCAGATCGCGCTGCAAGGCCAGGCGCTGGCCGCTGGCGGCCTCACGGCACACACGGCGGGCGCGCTGGTCACCGATGGGGCCCAACTGCGCGCGGCGCGGATCGGGCTGAACGCCGCATCGCTGTCCAACGTGGGCGGCGAGATTGCGCAAAGCGGTGGCGGCACGCTCACCATTCACAGCACCGGCACCATCGACAACACCGACGGCGCCATCCTCAGCGATGGCGGCCTCGCCATCCACAGCGCAGGCACGGTCACCAACCTTCGCGGCGACATGCAGGCGGTGGGCGACGCACGGATCGACACCGCTGGCGTGGCGCTCGACAACACGGGCGGGCGCATCACTTCACAAGGCGCGCTGCAAGTTGCCACGGGTGACATCACCAACCGCGCCCTGGGCGCCCGGGCGGCGCAGATCGGCAGCAGCGGCGACTTCACGCTCACGGCGGCGGCACTGAGCAACGGCATTGACGGCGCCACGCGTTCCACGCTCTGGTCTGGGCAGGCGCTGAACGTGCGGGCGCAGCAGCTGACCAACGACGGCGACATCGCGGGCGACACCGTGCTGCTGCAGACCCAGGGCGACCTGACGAACAGCAGCACCGGCACCGTCTCGGCGACCCAGGCCATCGACATCGGCGCTGACACCTTCACCAACCGCGGCCTGGTGCACGCCAACGAGGCCGGCGGCACCAGCCGGGTGCAGTTACAGGCCACCACCGTGAACAACCTCGGTGGCGCTGCGATCTACGGCGATCGCGTGGCCGTCGCGGCGCACACCCTGAACAACCGGCCCGACGCCATCGACCCGGTCGCGCCCGTCATTGCAGCGCGCGGACAGCTCGACATCGGTGTGCAAAACCTGCACAACGAAGACGGTGCGCTCATCTACAGCGGCGGCGACCTGCGCGTGGGTGGTGGGCTTGATGCCGCCACCGGCTACACCACTGGCGCGGCGCAGTCCGTGAGCAACCTCAGTGCCACCATCGAGGCTGCGGGCCACCTGACCATCGCCGCCGACACGCTGACCAACGAGCGCCGCAACGCGAACGTGCACCAGGCCACGCTGCTCGACCAGACGGCCCACCTGACCATGCCCTCGTGGTGGGTCAATGGCCAGAACGAGCACGGGGTGGCCATCGAAGGCACCTCCAACTACTCGCCTCACCTGTTCTACCTGCTCGATCCCGCGTCCATCCTGAGCGATGAGGCGCTGGTGACGCCCGATGGCAACGTGGTCCACCGCATCGAGGTGGCGCTGGACCCGGCCGACTCGATCCATTTCGCCGCCTCGGGCGCGTACGCCGGCAACTACGGCGTGCGCGAAAGGGTCACGGTGGGTGCGCCCACCACTGCGGTGCTCTACGTGCAGCAGCGCACCGACAACGTGACCAATCCAGACCAGGTGCCGGGCAGCGCGCATGTGTTCGCGAGCAGCACCGCCAGCGTCACCTCCTGGCAGCGCAACACCCTGAACTACAGCGAAACCTATGGACGCTGCAGCACGAACTGCACCCTGCTCGTCGTGCAACCGGGCTACAACGATCCGCAGGGCTTGATCCTGCGTGACACGCAAAGAGCCCTGACTTCCACGCACGCGGGGCTGGAGGTCTCGCGCACGGCGCGCCACACCGTTGTCGAAGACCGTCTCAACTTCGATGCGGGCGCACCAGCAGCCGTTCGCGCCGGCGGCGACATGGTGCTGAACGTCGGCACCGCCCTGGTCAACCGCTACGCCGACATCCAGGCCGGTGCCGGGCTGGACGTGCAGGCGGGTGGCGCGAGCGTGACCAACGAAGGCCAGACGCTCCTGCGCACGCACAGCTTCCAGGTCACGTCCCACACCGCCGCCCAGGGCGACTTCGACTGGACCGCGCCCGAGATCAGCGAAGTCGTCGGCCATGCCGGCGGCACGCTCTCCGGCGCGCAGCAGGTGAGCATCGCGGCACAGAGCCTGAGCAACACCGATCTGGCACGCAGCACCGGCCTGCCCGCCAACGGGCTCGGTTTCCTGGGTGTATCCACACCGGGACCGAACGATGCGCTCAGCGTGCCGCCCAGCGCGCTGCTGCGCCCTGCCGCCCCCGACAGCGCCTACCTGGTCGAGATCGACCCACGCTTTACCCACCACAGCCTGTGGCTGGGCAGCGACTACCTGCTGAGCGCGCTCGCCAGCGACCCGGCCGCGCTGCACAAGCGCCTGGGCGATGGCTTCTTCGAACAGAAGCTCGTGCGCGAGCAGGTGGCGCAGCTCACGGGGCGGCGCTTTCTGCCGGGTCACACCAGCGACGAGGCCCAGTTCCTGGCGCTGATGGAAGCCGGCGTGGCCCACGCACAGGCCTGGAACCTGATACCCGGCGTGGCGCTGTCGGCCGAGCAGATGGCTCAGCTCACCACCGACCTGGTGTGGCTGGTCGAGCGCGTGGTGGTGTTACCCGATGGCCACCGCACCTCCGCCCTCGTGCCGCAGGTCTACGTGCGCCAGATCGGGGACGGCGAGATCACCCCTGCTGGCGCACTCATCGCCGGCGAGAACGTGCGCCTGGACATCGCACAGGACATCGTCAACAACGGTGGCATGCTGGCCGGCGACAGCGTGCTGCTGCAGGCCGGGCGCGACATCACCCACATCGGTGGTCTGCTGCAGGGCGGGCACACCCTGGTGGCCAGCGCCGGGCGCGACGTCAGCGTGATCAGCACCACGCACGGTACGTCGTTCGAGAGCACTTACGTCAACCAGCGCCGCACCGAGCTGGCTCGCGTGGGCGCTCTGCAAGCAGGCGATGCCGACGGCGCCGCCCTGATCGTGAATGCGGGCCGCGACGTAAACCTGCAAGGCGCCAGTGTGGGCAACGCATCGACCACGGGCAGCACCACGATCCAGGCCGGGCGCGACGTTCACCTGCAGACCGTGACTGTGGGCAGCAGCGACAACACGGAATACAACGCCAAGAATTACCAGCGCCACAGCCAGCGCCAGGAGATCGGCACCAACGTGCAGGCCCTGGGTGACGCTCAGCTGCGCGCCGGAAACGACGTTGTGGCGCGCGCAGCCAATGTGAACGCACTGGGTGACTTGAGCGTGCAAGCCGGCAACGACATCACGCTGCAGGCCGGCAGAGCGGTGAGCGAGAGCGCCACCAGCGTGCACATCCAGCGCAAGGGTGTGCTGAGCAAGAAGAGCACCGAAGAGGTGAAGCGCTCGGCCAGCGACGTGGCGCAGGGCTCGGGGTTCTCGGGCGCCAACGTGGTGCTGCAGGCCGGCCAGGACATCCAGATCCAGGGCAGCAGCGTCAACGCGCAGGACCTCCTGCTGCTCGACGCCGGGCGCGATGTGACCATCGCCTCCGAGCAGAACACCGAATCGGGGTCCTACTTCTCGGAGGTCAAGAAGTCCGGTCTCAGCGCCGACCTGATGGACGGCGTGTCCTACGGCAAGAGCCGCCAGAACGCCACCCAGACCTACGAGGCGGCGACCCAGTCCGGCAGCAGTGTCACCGGCGGCGATGTCACCGTGCAGGCAGGGCGAGATGCTGTCGTGCGCTCCAGTGTGGTCATCGCCGATACCGACCTCACCGTCATCGCCGGGCGCGATGTTGGCGTGGAAGCCGCCCGCGACACGCTGAGCAGCACCAACGAGGCCCACGCCAAGTCCACCACCATCGGCATCGACGCCGGCGCCAGCGGGCGCTTCACCGCCTTCGGCCAGACCCGCTCCGGCCAGGACGGCACCAGCACGAGTGAGACGGCGGTGCAAAGCCTGCTCAGCGCCAACGCCGGCAACCTCACCCTCATCGCCGGCACCGACAACCAGCACCAGGGCACGGGCGCCGGCAACGTGAACACGCAGGGTGGCACGCTGCTGGCGCAGGACACCGTGGCGCTCTCGGGCAACAGCGTCACGCTGGGCACGGCCGACAGCCAGAGCAACAGCGAGTTCCGCGCCCAGAGCAAGAACTTCACCATCGGCAGCCAGCTCAGCGGTGTGGTCGGCGGCCTCATCACCCAGCTGGGCGACGCGGTGCAGACGGCCCGCCACACCGACAACGAGCGCCTGCAGGCTGCTGCGGCCCTCAAGGCCGGGTACGACGCCTACAAACTCGCGGGCACCCCGGGGGCGGACTTCACCGCCTCTGCGGGCACTGCGGCACAGCCCGGCGACCCCGGCGCAGCGGGCATCGGCATCAGCGCCTCCATCGGCAGCAGCAAGTCACGCCAGAACGAGCAACAGACCACCACCCAGCAAGCCGGCACCGTCATCCAGGCCGGCCAGATCGACATCCAGGCCCGCGAAGGCGACCTCAAAGCCGTGGGCGCGAAGCTGCAGGCGCAAGACATCGGCCTGCAGGCCGCTGGCGACATCGATCTGCAAGCCGCGAAGAACACCGCCACCCTGGACAGCACCCACAGCGGCAGCAGCGCTGGCCTGGGCGTGACCTTCGGCTTCGGTGAACAGAACGGCATCAGCTTCCAGGTCAGCGCGAGCCGGGCCAGGGGCAGCGGCGAGGGCAGCGAGACCACGCACGACAACGCGGTGGTCACCGCGACCCATACCCTCACCGTGCGCAGCGGGGCCGACACCAAGCTGCGCGGCGCGCAGCTGGCCGGCGACGCCGTCATCGCCGACATCGGTGGCAACCTGAACATCCAGACCCTGCAGGACACGAGCCAATACGACTCCGACCAGAAGAGTTCGGGCTTCAGCGTGAGCCTGTGCGTGCCGCCCCTCTGCTACGGCAACGTGGTGACCGGCTCGGTGAGTACGGCCAAGGAGCAGGTTGATCACGACTTCACAAGCGTGAACCAGCAAAGCGGCATCGCCGCCGGCGCCGGTGGCTTCGACATCACCGTCACCGGCAACACCGACCTGCAGGGTGCGGCCATCACCAGCAGCGCCACACCGGACAAGAACCGGCTCACCACCGGCAGCCTCACCTACAGCGACCTCACCAACACCCAGACCACATATGCCGAGAGCGAGTCGATGAGCCTGGGATATGGTGGGGCCGGGCTCGTGGCGACCATCGCGACCAACGTGGTCGGGAACGTGCTGGCCAACGAGGTGGGTGAGCGGGGCTTGCCCGAGAACATCACGCAGACCAGCAGCACGCAAAGCGTGATCAGCCCGGCGAACATCACGGTCACGGGCACTGATGCCCAGAGCGCCGAAAACGTGGCCGCCCTGACGAACCGCGACGCGAGCACGGCCAATCAATCCCTGACGAACCAGCTCACGCTGCAGCAGGCGCAAGAACTGAAAGCCCAGCAGCAGGAAGCGCGCGAGAACCAGATCGCGGCGAACACCATCGGTGCTGTGATCACCAACGCCATCGGCGATGTGGCGCAAGCCCAAGGCTGGCCCGATGGTGGTTGGCAGAAGACGGCACTGCATGGCATGGCGGGGTTGATCCAGGCCAAGGTGGCGGGCACGGATGTTGGCAAGGCCGTGACGGCGGCGATGCTCAACGAACAGCTCACACCGGTACTGGCCGATTACCTGCAAGGTCAAGGCATCGACCCCAGGAGCCCGGAGTTCAAGACCTTGATGGCGGCCGCGTCAACGCTGCTGGGCTCGGCGTTCGATGCGGCCAGCGTGACGTATACGGCCACCGTCAACAACTATCTGAAGCACGCGGACGTGGAGAGTCTCGAAGCCCGGCTCAGGGCCTGCGGTGACAGCCAAGCCTGTCGCGACAAGGCATTTGACGATGCGTATCGCACGAGCGTGGCTAACGACATCGAGTTGCTCAACTGCAAGACAACGGGCAACTGCGAAGAGCTCAAGGCGGCCTACCGCGCAGGGTACGCAGCGATCGAAAGCATGTTGGACAAGGGGATCAAGCCTGATGACGTGAGCTTGATCCTCGACATGGAGAGCAACGCCCAGACCATCATTCGTCGCGGTCTGGATCAGCTTCAATGCAATGCCTCGGCCTGCCAGGACCGCGCCAACTACCTGGTCGGAGTCGGTAGGGGTCTAGCCAAGGTCACACCTGCGGGCTTGGTTACCGGTTCGGGCGTCATGGCGTATGAGCTGACGACAGCGGTGCTGAACCTGGGATGGACCGACACGGCCGTGGCGTTGGCGCAGGGCATTGCGGGTTTGCCGGCAGAGTTGCAGCAACGCCTTGGCAGTGAAGACCCTCAAGTCCGGGGTGAGGCGATGGTTGATGCACTGGCCATCGGCTCGGTAGCCACCGTGGTAACGACCAAGCTGGCGCAAACCGGCTATGGCGCGACCGTGCGCCACGTGGAAGCGAAAGCCTTGGCGGCCAGAGAAGCCGAGACCATCGCGACCCGCATGCGCGAGGTTGCCATCCATACCGACGATGCGCGGTTCAGCCAAGTGGCACAGGAAATCGTCAGCGCCGAGCGAGCGGGGTGGAAGACGGCGGATGGCAAGACGTGGTGGCCGCCGGAGAATGGCAAGGTGCCCGGAACTGAGCAGATCGTGGAACTCAAGGTGGGACAGAAGCTGGATCGATATGGTGAAACGAGCAATAAATCGAGCTTCTTGGCTCCGGCAGGCACCCCTCTTGACCAACGGGCACTTTCAGATACCACCAATACGGCGTTGCATGACGTCTACATCGTCAAAAAGCCGTTTTCAGTTCAAGAAAGCCGAGTGATGCCATGGTTTGGGAGGGAGGGAATGGGTTTGCAGTATGAAACGACAGTCGGTACCGGCATGACTATTAATAATCTGATTCGCAGAGGCTTCCTAGAGAAGATTTCGCCATGACGCGATCAATAAATGTCCCAAACTATTTCGCCGATGAGTTCAACAGACCTCTAACGTATCCAAGCAAAAAACCCGGAGCGTTGGACGCAAGTCATAGACGCATTTTTTTGCTGATTGAGCGCGCGCTGAAGGACGTTCCGCGGCCAGACTGGGAAATCAATGATGGGGAATTTCGTTCAAAAAATGACGTAGAACCCTATGGCATCGAACTAGTTGACGACAAGTTCTACATTTATGCCAAGGAGCGGGGAAGTCGTAGCGCTATAGCGATTTTCAAGGATGGAGATATGGCTGCGGAATATTTTGTGTGGCTTGTCTCAAAAGGACAGCGTCAAATCGATTGGACAAAACTCTTGGACATGCTTCCGTAGAGCAGCATTGCAGGTCACGGCCGACATCGGCAGCAGCCCACCTCAAGGTGGGAGGTGGGAGGGGGGAGGTGGG
>NZ_JAILWB010000026.1 GCF_025699295.1 Hydrogenophaga sp.
CCTGTTGATGGTGCAGGTTCTGAACCTGCGAATGCCCGACGGGTTGCTGTTCTGAAAGCGGCGGTCACCTCGGCGAGCCGACGCAAGAGCGTCAGCGTCGACCGACGTGGATCGAATCCACCGTCTCCGCGTAACGCGCCAGGCCCTGCAGCAGCACCTCCGCTGCTTCAGGGCCGATTTCCTTCAGCAGTTCCCGTTCGGCCTTCTTCACGGCCTTGCCGAAGGCCGCGAGCCATTCGCGCCCCGCGGCGGTGAACTGCACCGTGCGGGCGCGCTTGTCACCGGGGTCGACCTCGCGCACGACGAGGCCCAGCACTTCACACTGGTCGATCAGCTCGGTCATGGCGGCGTTGGTCATGCGCGCGCGGCGCGCCAGCTCGGTGATGCGGGTGCCATCAAGGTCGAGGTGGCGCGTGAGATTCACATGCGAGAGCCGCGTCTGGGCGTGGCCGGCGGTGGCCATGAGTTCGAGCACGCGCGACTCGAAGCGGGTGACGGCGTCGCCCAGCACGCGGCCCGCATTGACCTGGCGCCAGGCATCGGGCGCGGCGCGGCGGGGTTGTCGGATGTCGGCTTTCATGCGTACAATGATTTTGCTTAGGTTGCCTAACTAAATCGGAGACAAGGATGATGACCCTGGAGCGGGCGCAGGCAGAGGGCCGGGATCTGGTGGTGGACGTGCTGGTTGCCGGTGCCGGGCCTTGCGGCCTGATGCTGGCCAACGAGCTGGGTCTGCGCAATGTAGCCTGCCTGGTGGTGGATCCGAAGGCCACGACGGCCTTCAACCCCCAGGCCAACGCCACACAGGCGCGCACCATGGAGCACTTTCGCCGCATCGGCATCGCGCAGAAGGTGCGCGCGATGGGGCTGCCGGGCGACCACCCGACGGACATTGCCTATTTCACCCGCTTCGCAAGGCACGAGCTGGCGCGCCTGCGCCTGCCCACCGCCGCGCAGGCGAGCGAGCAGGTCAAGACGCTGTCCGGCTCGTGGAGCGCGGCCGAGCTGCCGCACCGGGTCTCGCAGAAGTACGTGGAGGCGGTACTGTGCGAACACGCCGAGCAGCGCACGGGCCGGCGCATCGGCTTCGGCTGGCGGCTCGGTTCGTTCGAAGACACCGGCGACGCGGTGGTGGCCCAGGTCGCGCCGACCGCGGGCGGTGCGCCGGTCACGGTGCGCGCGCGCTACCTCGTGGGCGCAGACGGCGCGCGCAGCGGCGTGCGTGCCGCACTGGGCATCGGCATGGTGGGCGCGGCCGGCCTGCAGCGGCAGTTCATGGGCGGCAAAATGTTCGCGATCTACCTGCGCGCGCCGGCCTTCTACCAGCGCTTCCCGCACGACATCGCGTGGATGTATGTGTCGGTCAACCACGAGCGGCGCGTGTTCATGGCCTCGGTGGACGGACGAGGCGAGTTCGCCTTCCACGCCGCCGTGCACCCGCACGAGACACCCGAGGACTGGACGCACGACGATGCGCGCCGCATCTTTGCCGAGGCCAGCGGCATGGACATCGACATCGAGATCCTGTCCACCGGCACCTGGATCGCTGGCCACTCGCTGGTGGCCGAGCGCTACCAGCAGGGGCGTGTGTTCATCGCGGGCGATGCGGCGCACCTGTTCACGCCCACCGGTGGCCTGGGCTACAACACGGCGGTCGGCGATGCGGTGAACCTGGGCTGGAAGCTGGCGACCGTGCTCAAGGGTCAGGCCCGCCCTGCGCTGCTGGACAGCTACGAACTGGAGCGCCGGCCGATCGGGCAGCGCAACACGGCCTATGCGCGCGAGTTCGCCGATTCGGTGGGGCTGTTCGAAGTGACGGCCGCGCTGGAGGTCGATGGCACTGCAGGCGAGCGGCTGCGCGCGCAGGCCAGCGAGGTGCTGGGCGCGCATGTGCGCAAGGAGTTCAACATCCCCGGCGTGACCTTCGGGGAACGCTGCGACGCCTCGCCGCTCGTGTTCAGCGATCCGGCGGACGTGCCGCCCGACCAGGCCAACGAGTACGTTCCTTCCACCCACCCGGGCGGACGCCTGCCCCACCGCTGGCTGCCGGGCGAGCGCTCGCTGTACGACCTGCTGGGTTTCGAATGGACGGTGCTGGGGCCCACGGGCCGCGAGGCCACCGCGCGGCAACTGGTGGACGCCGGCAACGCGGCCGGGCTTGATGTGAAAACGTTGATGCTGGACCCGGCCGAGGTGGGCGATCTGCTGCAACACGGCCTGTTGCTGGTGCGGCCGGACCAGATGATTGCGTGGCGCGGCCACGAGGTGCCGGACGCGGTAGCCGTCTGGATGCGGGTCGCGGCTGGCACCGCGCGAGGCAGGGCTGGCCAGCCCGCAACCGCTCGGCGACCGATGAGCGGTTGAATCCGGGCGCCCAGTGAAACGGTACCCGAGTGGGTACCCGATAGCATGGAAACCTTTCGTCACACATGCTGTGGCGCCTTGGCATTCCTCTTGCGCTGGAGCCCGAATGATCCCCACGAAGTCCACCCCCCGAATCTCGCGCCGCGCGTTCACCGGCTTCGTTGCCGGTGCTGCGATGCTGGGCGCCCCCGCCCTCCGCGCCCAGTCGGGCAACCGCATCGTGCTGGGCCAGTCTGCCGCGTTCACCGGCCCGGCGGCGCAGCTGGGCATCCAGTTCCATGCCGGCGCCAAGCTGTACTTCGACCATCTCAACGCGCAAGGCGGCGTGGGCGGTCAGCGCATCGAGATCGTGCAGCTCGACGACGGCTACGAGCCCGACCGCTGCGCCGAGAACACCACCAAACTGCTGTCGGCCGACGTGTTCGCGCTGTTCGGGTACATCGGCACCCCCACCAGCCTGGCCGCGCTGCCGCTGGCCATCAAGGGCCAGACACCGTTCGTGGCGCCCTTCACCGGCGCCATGGGCCTGCGCCAGCCGTTCAACAAGCTCGCCTTCCACCTGCGCGCCTCCTACAACGACGAAACCGCGCTGATCGTGCGCCAGCTCACCAACCTCGGCCTGAACAAGATCGCGGTGTTCCACCAGAACGACAGCTACGGCAAGGCCGGCCTGGACGGCACCACGCTGGCGCTGGCCGAGCGCAAGCTGCAGCCAGTGGCCACGGCCACGGTGGAACGCAACTCGGTGGACGTGGCCGCCGCCGTGGCCACCATCAACGCGGCCAAGCCCGACGCGGTGGTGCAGATCAGCGCCTACAAGTCGTGCGCGGCTTACATCCGCGCCGCGCGCGCGGCCGGCTACGGTGGCACCTTCTACAACGTGTCCTTCGTCGGCACGCAGGCCCTGGCCGACGAGCTCGGCAAGGACGGCGCCGGCGTGGTGGTCTCCCAGGTGGTGCCCACTCCCTACAGCGCGTCCAAACCGATCACGCGCGAGTTCCTGGAACTGATCGGCAAGGGCGGCAACAAGGTGCAGCCGAACTTCTCCAGCATGGAAGGCTTCCTCTCGGCCAAGCTGTTCGCCGAGGGCCTGCGCCGCGCCCCGGGCAAGAACGTCACGCGCGACGGCTTCATCAGTGGCATGGAGGCCATCGGTGAGCAGTCCTTCGGGGGCTTCCAGATATCGCTCGGCCCGAACGACCATGTGGCCTCGCGCTTCGCCGAGCTCTCCATGCTCACGGGCGACGGCAAAGTGAGGACATGAGCCAGTAGCGCTCAGCGGATCGCCGCGTAGCGCTGCTCCATTTCCTGGCGCATGGCCTTGCGCAGCGCGGCCGCGGCGTGGCGGCGGTGTTCGTCGGGCGTGGCCGGCGTCAGCGGCGGCACGGGCTGGGGCTTGCCCGCGTCGTCCATGGCCACCATGGTGAAGAAGCAGCTGTTGACGTGGCGCTGCGCCTGCGTGCGGATGTTCTCCGCGATCACCTTGATGCCGACCTCCATCGACGAAGTGCCGGTGTGATTGACCGCCGCCAGGAAGGTGAGCAGCTCGCCCACGTGGATGGGCTGGCGGAACATCACCTGGTCCACGCTGAGCGTGACCACGTAGGACGATGCATAGCGGCTGGCACAAGCGAAGGCGACCTGGTCGAGCAGCTTGAGCACGTTGCCGCCATGCACCTTGCCCGAGAAGTTGGCGGTGTCGGGCGTCATCAGCACGGTCATGCTGAGCTGGTGTCGGGGCAGTTCCATGGCGTGGGCCTCTTGTCTTGACGTGAGGGTGTCAGGCAGGGTCGGGTTGCGCTGCGGCCTCGGCGGCCTCGGCGGCCTCGGCCAGGGCGGTCATCGCCCGCAGGCCCTCGGCCTCGGTGCGGTACATGTGCAGGCGCGGACCTTCTTCCAGGTGGCCGGCCAGGCGCAGCACGTTCTCCACCGGCAGCTTGATGCCGACCAGGTGGAACTCGATGCGGCGGTCGTCGAGCTGTTCGCGCACGCGGCCGAAGGCCTCGACGCCGGTGGCGTCGATCCAGTTGATCGGGTGCGCAACCAGCATCACGTGGCGCGTGCCCGGACGGGTGGCCACGTGTTCGGTGATCGCGCGCTCGAAGCCGTTGGCGGTGGCGAAATCGAGCGCGGCGTCCATGCGCAGTGCGTACAGGTCAGGCGCCAGAGGATCGAGCTTCCACAGGTGGCGGTCGCGCAGGCTGCCGTCCGGATGCAGGCCGACTTCGATGATGCGCGGGTGCAGCCGCATGAACAGAAAGTGCGACAGCGCCATCAGCACGCCGGCCAGAACGCCCCAGTACAGGCGCGGCGCGGCCAGCACCGTCACCGCGAAGGTGACGCCGGCGGTCACGGCTTCCACGCGCGAGATCGTCCACAGCTGCAGGAAGGCGCGTGGCTTGATCAGGCCCATCACGGCCACCAGCACGATGGCCGCCAGCACGGCCAGCGGCACGTGGTGCAGCAGGGGCACGAACAGCAGCAGCGTGACGACGACCACGCCCACCGAAAACACGGTGGCCCAGCCGGTGCGCGCGCCGGCGTACAGGTTGAGCGCCGAGCGCGAGAACGAGGAACTGGTGGGAAAGGCGCCGCTGAACCCGGATGCCAGCTTGGCCAGACCCTGGCCGATCAGGTCCTGGTCGCGGTCCCAGCGCTGGCCTCGCTGGCCGCTGTCCACCTTGGCGCTGGAGGCCGTCTCCAGGAAGCTCACCAGCGTGATCACGAGCGTGGGCAGCACCAGCTGGCCCAGCGTGCGCCAGCCCGGCCAGTCGGGCAGGTAGAGGGCCGGCAGGCCCTGCGGCAGGCTGCCGATGACCGCGCCGCCGCGCGCCTCGAAACCGGTCACCGCGCTGAGGGCGGCGCTGGCCACCACCACCGCGAGCACGGTGGGAAAACCCGGCCGCCAGCGGCGCGCGAGCACCAGCAGCGCGAAGCTGACCACGCCGAAGGCCAGCGCGGGCCAGTGAATCTGGAACTGCGGCAGCGCGTCCCAGTCGGCGAAGCCCAGCAGCGCGGGCAGCTGCGAGGCGATGATGAGCACGGCCGCGGCCTGCGTGAAGGCCATGAGCACGGGTGAGTTCACCAGGTTGAGCAGCCAGCCGAATCGCACGAATCCGAGCACGATCTGCAGCAGCCCCGATAGCAGGGCCAGCCAGACCGCCAGCGCAATCCACTGCGCGCTGCCGGGTTCGGCCAGGCCGGTGAGCGAGGCGCCCACCAGCAGGCAGGTCAGGGCGGTGGGGCCGACGGACAGGCGCGGCGAGGCACTGAACAGCACCGCGATCAGCGCCGGCAGCAGCGAGGCGTAGATGCCCGTGACCAGCGGCATGCCGGCCAGCGCCGCATACGCTACGCCCTGGGGTATCACCATGAGACCCACCGTGAGCCCGGCCATCGCCTCGCCACGCAGCAAGGCCGCGTCAGGGCGCGGCCAGTTCAGGAAGGGCAGCAGGCGTTTGGCGCGGGACATGCCCTGATCGTACTTGGCGCAGCCCGTTCAGCGTTGTGGCATGTCCTTGGCGGAATAACCCAGGCTCACCGTGGCGTCGGCCGGAATCGGCGGCACGGTCTCGTTCCACGCCAGCCATTGCGCGCGCATGCGCTCCAGCCGCTCGGGCTCGCGTGTGGCGAGGTTGGCGCGTTCGCGCTCGTCCTTCGCGATGTTGAACAGGTATTCGTGGCCATCGACCTGCAGGTACTTCCAGTCGCCCTCGCGCAGGGCGCGCTGGCCGCGGTGGTTCATGCGCCAGTAGAGCGGTCGCTCGAAGCGCCGCGAGGGATCGCGCAGCACGTCGAGCACGCTCACGCCGTCGATCGGCCAGTCCGGGTGCGGCTGGCCGCCGCCGGCTTCGAGCAGTGTGGCCGACCAGTCCATGGTCATGCAGTGTTGCGTGCTCACCGTGCCGGCCGGGATGGCTGCGGGCCAGTGCGCGATCCAGGGCACGCGGATGCCGCCTTCGGTCAGGTCCATCTTGCCGCCCACCAGGGGCCAGCTGTCGGAGAAGCGCTCGCCGCCGTTGTCGCTGGTGAAGACGACCAGCGTGTTCTCTTCCAGCCCGTGCTCGCGCAGCGCGGCCATCAGCTTGCCGATGCCTTCGTCCATGTGGTGGATCATGCGGCGGTAGGTGTGGATGTCGCCGCCGTGCAGGTGGAACAGGTTCTTCGCCACGTCGGGCGCGACGTGCGCGTCGTCGCGCGTTTCCCAGGGCCAGTGCGGCGCGGTGTAGTGCAGGCTGAGAAGGAAGGGCTTGCCGGCCTTCGCGTCGGCCGCGCGCTGGTGCACGTGGTCCACCGCGCGCTGCGAGAGCACGTCGGTGAGGTAGCCCACCTCGTGGTGCTCGTCCTCGTCGATGTAGAGGTCGTGCTCGCCGCTGGACGAGCAGTGGGTGAAGTAGTCCACGCCACCGGCCATGATGCCGAAGAACTCGTCGTAACCCGAGCGGCGTGGCCCGAACGCCGGCGGATAGCCCAGGTGCCACTTGCCGATGAGGGCGGTGTGGTAGCCCGCCTCCTTCAGCAGCGAGGGCAGGGTCGGCACCTCGGGCGGCAGGCCCAGCGTGGTGCTGCCCCTGCTGCGGGCATTGATCGGCTCTTCCATCGCACCGCGCAGCCGGTACTGGTAGCGCATGGTGATGAGCGCGAAGCGCGTGGGCGAGCACACCGGGGAATTGGAATAGCCCTGGGTGAACTTCATGCCGCCGGCGGCCAGCCGGTCGATGTGCGGCGAGACCGCGCCGAAGTCCGCTTCGCGCCCGCCGTAGCAGCCGAGGTCGGCGTAGCCGAGGTCGTCGCAGACGATGTAGATGATGTTGGGACGTTGCGTTGTCATGCAGGCATTGATCTGGAAAGGGCTCAGGGCTGGTAGCCCGATTTTTGTACCACGGGGGCCCACTGTGCGCGGTAGGCATCGAGCATGGCGCGCGTCTGCGCCGGCGAGGCCGCCACCGGGGCCATGCGCGCCTCCTGGAAGCGGCGCACGGTCTCGGGATCCTGCATCACCTCGCGGATGGCATTGCCCAGCTGCTGCACGCGGGCGGCGGGCATGCTCGCGGGCGCGAAGAAGGCGTTCCAGCCGTCGGCCGTGATATCCAGGCCGGCTTCGCGGAAGGTCGGGATGCCGGGGGCGAACGGCGAGCGTTTCGCGCTCGAGACCGCGAGGATGCGGATCTTGCCCGCCTCGTGCTGGGGCAGGAGGGTGTCGAAGGTGTCGAAGGCCATCGGCACCTGGCCACCGATGAGGTCGGCCGCCAGCGGGCCCGAGCCCCGGTAGCCGACCACCTGCGCCTTCACGCCGGCCTTCTCGCCCACCATCAGGCCGAAGAAGTGCGGCAGGCTGCCGGTGGCGGGCACGCCGAAGTTGGCTTGCGCGGGGTTGGCCCGCAACCAGGCGAGCAGGTGGTTGAGCTCGCGCACCGGCACCCCGGCGCCCACGGCCACGCCAAACTCGTAGCTGCTGGCCTGGGCCACCGGCTGGTAGTCCTTGTCGGGGTCGTAGCCGGTGTCCTTGAACACCAGGGGCGCGACCACCATCACCGCCGGATTGCCCAGCAGCAGCGCGTTCTGGTTGGGCGGGGTGTTCTTGACCTGCTGGGCGGCGAGCCGGCCGCCGGCACCGGTCTTGTTTTCCACAATCACGGTGATGCCGAGCTTCGGGCCCAGCTTGTCGGCTACCAGACGCGCGACCCGATCGGTCGAGCCGCCGGGCGCGTAGGGCACGACCAGGCGCAGCGGGCCCTCCAGCGGCTGGGCTTGCGCCGGCAGGCCGACGCAGGTGGCAAGGGAGGCGGTAGCAAGCAGCAGGCGTCGGCGGGTCGTCATGGCGTGTCTCCTGGAAGGTCCATCGTCCGGGTGTTCCCGGTGCGGCCCACCATGCTATGCAGTGACAATCAATTGCAGAAATCAATCATTGCGGGTGTTTTCCCTGAGAGTTGTTCCATGACCGACGCCGACCGGCTTGCCCATCCCCTGCACCAGGCCGACCTGCTGCTGTACCGGCTCTACCGGCTGCACGTCACCGCCGGCCGGCTGGTCGTGCCCATGTGCGAGTCGGAGTTCGGCATCACGCGGCGCGAGTGGCGCCTGCTGTCGTTCCTGGCCGAGAGCGAAGGGGCGCTGTCGTCGCAACTGGCCGAGCACGCCATGCTCGACCGCGCGCGCACCTCGCGCACGCTCACGCGGCTGGCGGCCAAGAAGCTGATCGTGCGCCAGCCCAGGCCGTCGGACCGGCGCGAGGTGCACGTCTACCTGAGCGAGCAGGGGCGGCGCCTGTACGACGCGATCTACCCGCGCGTGGTCGCCATCAACCGCGAACTGGTCGCGGGCCTGACGCACGAGCAGCGCCAGGTGCTCGACACGGTGGTGGACGCGCTGCAGGCGCAGGCCACCCGCATGGGGACGGCCGTGGCCGTGGCAGCTGCTCCGCGCGACGGCGGGACGTAGCGGCGCGAAGCCGCCGCGTGTACGCGTATTTCCCGAGAAAATACCCTCCCGGGTTTTGCCGCCGCCCGCAACAATGGTGTGCCGTACCCCTTGAAGGACGCCATGCCCAACCCCCGGTCAGTGAGGTCTTCGTGAACGCCCGCAGGCGCAACCTGGTCGCTCTGGTGGCCGCCATGACCTTGCTGGCCACCGGCTTTCTCTGGTGGCAGTCGGATCGCGCGCAGGCGCAGTTGCGTGAGCAGGTGCTGGCGCAGGCCGAGCAGCGCAGCCTGCAGCTGGCCGACGCCATGGGCGGCCAGGTCGAGGCACTCATCGCCAGCGTGGATGTGGCACTGCAGGACCTGCGCCGCGAGTGGCTGCTGGACCCCGAGGGCTTCGACCCGATGGCGCGCGTCGGCCTGGCCACCCTGCCACCGGGCATGGTCACGCACCTGTCGGTCGCCAATGCCGAGGGGCAGGTGGTGTACGACAGCCTGGGCATGCGGGGGCCTACCCACGTGGGGGACCGCGAACACTTCCAGGCGCAGCGCAACGGCGGCGGGGTCGACCGCACCTACATCGGCAAGCCGGTGCATTCGCGCATCGCGAAGGAGTGGACCGTGGTCATCAACCGGCCGATCCTGCGCGACGGTCGTTTCGACGGCACGGTCAATCTGCTGGTGTCGACGACCTATCTCGCCGGGCGGCTGGCATCGCTGCAGCTCTCCGGCAAGGACGTTGTGAGCCTGATCGACCGGCGCGGCAATTTCCTGGCGCGCAGCCGTGACAACCTCAACGCCATGGCTTCGCGCGTGCCCTCGGACCGGCCCTACCTGATCCACCCCGAGCAGACCAGCGGCATTTACCACGTCAGCGGCCTGCTTGACGAAATTCCACGCACCTACGGCTGGCAGCGCCTGGCCAGTACCGGCCTGGTCATGGTGGTTGGCCTGGCTGACGAGTCCGTGCTGGCGCCACTGGCACCGGCCCTGGCCCGCAGCCGCGCGATCATGGCCCTGCTGTCGGTTCTGCTGGTGGCACTGGGCGGGGTGGTGATGGTGCTGCTGTCCCGCGTGGCCCGCCACGAGGCGGCGGTGGCCGCCAGCGAGGCCTTTCGCATCCGATTGTTCGAGAGTTCGCACGTGTCCACCGTGGTGATCGATGCACGGACCGAACGCTTCATCGACTGCAACCACGCGGCCTGTCGCATCTATGGCTACGCCGCGCGCGCGGACGTCCTGGGCAAGACGCCCGCGGACGTGTCGGCGGCGCGGCAGTACGACGGAACGCCTTCGATCGAGAAGGCGCGGGCCTACATGCGGCAGGCGCAACGCGACCGCGGCGTCGTGTTCGAGTGGCTGCACGAACGCCCCGACGGCACGCGGTGGGACGGCGAGGTGCACCTGATGAGCTTCGAGTCCGAGGGGCGCGTGCTGATGCAGTTCACCCTGCACGACATCACCGCGCGCAAGCGCGCCGAGGCCGCGCTGCGCGAGAGCGAGGCGCGCCTGAAGGAGGCGCAAGGCCTGGCGCGCATTGGCAACTGGCAGCGCGACCTGGTGGGCAACGTGCTTGCCTGGTCGGACGAGGTCTACCGCATCTACGAGATCGACCCGTCGCAGAAGCCTGCATTCCGGCAGATCCTGTCGATCGTGCATCCTGACGATCGCGAGCTTGTGACCTCGGTGTACAACGAATCCGTTCGCACGCGCCAGCCTTACGACGTGGTGCACCGGTTGCGCATGAGCGACGGGCGCATCAAACACGTGCGTCAGTGCGGATTTTCCCAGTACGAGGGAGACCGTGCGGTCCACAGCACGGGCACCGTGCAGGACATCACCGACCTGCGCAACGCGCAGGAGTCACTTCGACACCTCAACGAGGAGCTGGAACGCCGCGTGGCCGAACGCACGCATGAGCTCTCCATCCTCAACCGCGAACTCGAGGCCTTCGCGTACAGCGTCTCGCACGACCTGCGCACGCCGCTGCGCAGCGTCGATGGCTATGCCAGCCTCTTGGCCGACGAGTTCGGCGCGGACCTCACGCCCGAGGGCCGATCCTATGTCGAGCGCATCCGCAAGTCGGCCCGTCGCATGGGGCAGCTGATCACCGACATGCTGCGCCTGGCTCATCTCAACCGTGCTGAACTGCGGCACCAGCCCGTCAACCTGAGCGAGATGGCACGGCTCGTGGCGGCCGAACTCGCCGCCACCGCACCCGACCGCCAGGTGAGCTGGCATATCGACGACGGCATGGCGGCGTTTGCGGACCAGGGGTTGATGCGCGTGGTGCTGCAGAACCTGCTGGGCAATGCCTGGAAGTACACCGCGCAGTCCGCCGACGCGGTGATTGCGTTCACCCAGCTTCCGCGCAGCGATGGCTTGCTGGAGTTCTGCGTGCGCGACAACGGCGCCGGGTTCGACATGACCTATGCAGGTCAGCTGTTCGAACCCTTCAAGCGCCTGCACGCGCACCACGAGTTCGAAGGCACGGGTGTTGGTCTGACCACCGTGCAGCGAGTGATCGAACGCCACGGCGGCTGGGTGCGCGGCGAGGGCGCGGTGGGCGAGGGCGCGGCATTCTTCTTCACGTTGCCCGCGCGGACTGCGGCACAATAGGCCGTTCTCGACGGCAGCTCGGCCGCGCCCCCTGGCGTGCTGCGGTGCCGGCCCTTGCTGACAGCCCCGGAACTCATCACCCGCACGCGGGGTTTCAAGCCCGCCGCACACCGCGTGCACACTGGCTTGCCGGGCGCACCTGACACATCGGGCCACCGCCTCCGTCCTTTTCCTCACCACGGGCCTGTGCCCGCGCCCGCGCCTTCGATCCTGCACCGCAGGTCGAATTCCGCCGTTTCGCTATGGCGCAGCGACCGGCTGCGCGGAGCCACCGTCCACCTGAGAAGGCGCGTTACATGACATTCGAACTGCTGCTGGCACTGGGCAAGAGTTTTCTTTTTGTCTTCGCCGCCCTGCTGCCGATCCTGAACCCGGCGGCCACCGCCCCGATCTTTCTCGGGCTGACCACCGGCGCGAGCCCGTCCACGCGCGCACTGCTGGCGCGGCGCATCGCGCGCAACATGTTCGCGCTCATGGTCGGATCGATGCTGATCGGCTCCTACGTGCTCGACTTCTTCGGCATCTCGTTGTCGATCGTGCGCGTGGGCGGTGGCCTCATCGTTGCATCGGCCGCCTGGCGCCTGCTCAATGCCAGCCACGCCAGCGAGGACCGCCGCACCGCGCTGGCCGAGGCATTCACGCCCGAGCACGCGCGCAACCAGGCGTTCTACCCGCTGACATTTCCCGTCAGCTGCGGTCCGGGTTCGATCGCGGCGGCCATCACGGTAGGTGTCTCCCTGCACGACGACAGGCTCGCGATTTCGCTGGCCAACATGGGCGGCGGCGTGGTCGCGCTGTTCGCCATCGGGGTGGTGCTCTACCTCGCATTCCGCTACGCCCAGCGCCTGCTGCGGCCGCTGGGCGAGGCGGGCACCATGATCTTCCTGCGCCTGTCGGCCTTCATCCTGCTGTGCCTGGGCGTGCAGATCGTGTGGGACGGCGTGAGCGAGCTGCTGCGCGGGCTGCTCGCGGCCTAGGCTCACCTCAGCACATCGCGGATCGAGGCGTCCTTGTCGAACTGCGCTTTTGCAAACGGGCACAGGGCGATGACCTTCGTGTGCGTCTCGCGCGTCCAGGCCACCAGCGCGTCCAGCAACTGGCGTCCCGCACCCTGGCCCTTGAGGCTCGCATCCACCTCCGTGTGGTCGATGATGATCAGGCTCGGGCTGGTGCGGCTGTAGGTCATCTCGGCCAGGCGTTGCCCGCCCTGCTGGATGTAGAAGGCGCCCTTCGAATCGCTTTCCTGGTGTTCGACGGAATGGGGTTGTGCCATGGCGGTGGGGGTGGTGGTGAAGAGGGAGGGGAACAGGTATCAGGCGAGCACGTCGCGGATCGATGCATCCTGATCGAACCGGGCTTTCACGTAGGAGCAGACCGGGACGACCTTGTTGCCGGTGTCTCGTGCCCAGGCCACCATCGCGTCCTGCAACTGGCGCGCCACGCCCTGGCCTCTGAGGGCCGGGTCCACGAAGGTGTGGTCGACGACAACCAGCGACGGGCTGGTGCGGTGGTAGGTCATCTCGGCGATGCGCCGACCCTCGCGCTGCAGTTCGAAGCTGCCGCGAGAACCTGTCTCGTGGTGCCGGATGTCGGCTTGCATGGTGTTTTCCTTGAGGACGGGGCCCGCAACACGTGTTGCGGGCCCCGCTGTTCGCACGGGTGCAGACCGGTCAGATCTTCGCCGACGTGATGTAGCTGTCGTAGCGCCACTCGGAGAAACGGCTCCACAGGATCTGGTCGCGCTGGAAGGCGCGCATGTCCTGGTGGATTTTCTTGAACTCCGGCGACTTGGCCTCGTGCGCGGCGAACACGGCCATCGAGGCCTTGAAGCCGGCGTCCATCACGGCCTTCGGAAAGGCCACGAGTTTGGTGCCACCAGCGACCAGGCGCTTGAGCGCGGCCGGGTTCTGTGCGTCGTACTTGGCGGTCATGTCGCGCGCGGCGACAGCGCCGGCGGCGCGCACGATGGCCTTGTTCTCTGCGGACAGCGCGTCGAAGGCCTTCTTGTTGATGAAGAACTCAAGCTCGGCGCCGCCTTCCCACCAGCCGGGGTAGTGGTAGAAGGGCGCGACCTTGTTGAAGCCCAGGCGCTCGTCGTCAAACGGGCCGACGAACTCGGTGGCGTCCAGCGTGCCTTTTTCCAGCGCCTGGTAGACCTCGCCCGCAGGCATGTTCTGCGCCACCACGCCGAGCGAAGCCATCGCCTCGCCGAACAGGCCGCCGCCCATGCGCATCTTCAGGCCCTTGAGGTCGGCCACGGTCTTGATTTCCTTGCGGTACCAGCCGCCCATCTGCGTGCCGGTGTTGCCTGCGCTCATCGAGACCATGTTGTACCTGGCGTAGAACGCATCCATGAGCTTGCGACCGTTGCCGTGCTCCATCCAGGCGTCCATGTGGCGAGCGTTCAGTCCGAAGGGCACGGCGCAACCGAAGGCGAAGATGGCGTCCTTGCCGGTGAAGTAGTAGGACGCGGTCTGCGCCATCTCGATCGTGCTGTCCTGCAGGGCGTCGACCACGCCAAAGGCGGGCACCAGGTCACCAGCGGGATGCACGGACACGTCGAACTTGCCACCCGAGAGGGCCTTGACGGTGTCGGCGAACTTCTCGGCCGAGCCGAAGATGGTGGGCAGCGACTTGGGGAAACTGGAGGCGAGGCGCCAGCGCACGGCAGCCTGGGCATGCACGGCGGGGGCGATGCCGGAAGTGAGAACGCCGGCGATGCCGGCGTTTTTGATCAGGGAACGACGATCCATTGAAAAACGACTCCTGGGATGAAAGCGGGAACGGAAAATGCCATCGACCCGTTGCGGGCGGGCGGGGCATGCTACCCCGTCCGGTATGTCCATGTGCGTGTGCCGATATTTACCGGCAGGGCGCTCACCCGTGCAGCAAGGTCGCCAGGTCGAAGCTGCTGCGCTGCCCGAGATCGTGCCGGTGCTCGCGCAGCCAGCTGTCGGCCGCGTCCCGGCCCAGTGCATGCAATTGCGACAGGAACGACCACTGCGTCTGCGTCTTGCTGCCCGCGCCCAGCGGTGCCAGAGAAGCGCCACCGTCGATCAGGTGCACGCGCAGGCGCTGCACACGCTGCAGCAGGGCGGGGCCGCCGGCCTGCGGCGCGTCGCCCGCCATCTGCTTCATCAGCGCCAGCGTGCGCAGTTCCTTGAGCAGGCTGGCATTGAAGGTCACTTCATTGACGCGGTCGAGGATGTCGCTCGCGCTCGTGGGAACGCTCTCGCGCTGCATGGGGTTGATCTGCACCAGCAGCAGGTCGTCGGCACGGGTCTCGTTGACCAGCGGCAGCAGCGACGGGTTGCCGGCATAGCCGCCGTCCCAGTAGGCTTCACCGTCAATCTCCACCGCCTGGAACAGCAAGGGCAGGCAGGCTGATGCCAGTACCATGTCGGCGGTGAGTTCGTGCTGGCCAAAGATGCGCAGGGCGCCGGTGCGCACCTGCGTGGCCGCAACGAACAGCTGCGTCTTGTGGCAGCGGCCCACGCTGTCGAAGTCGATCGTCTCCAGCAGGATGTCGCGCAGCGGGTTGAGGTTGAGCGGGTTGAGCTGGTAGGGCGAGAGCTGCTGCCCGAACGCGTCGGCGGCGCGGCGCATCGGTTCGGTCCAGGGTTTGATCCAGGGCGCGAGCCAGTCGTTGGCCGGACCCATCAGGGCGCCCAGCGCGCTGGTCTGCAGGCGGTGAAAGGGCGAGAGCTCGGCCACGCGGGTCCAGAACTGGCGCAGCACGCGCTGAGCACCTTCGCGCCCGCCGTCCATGAGGCCGGCGGCCAGGGCCACGGCGTTCATGGCGCCGGCGCTGGTGCCACTGATGGCGGTGATCTCCAGCGTCTCGTCTTCCAGAAGGCGGTCGAGCACGCCCCAGGTGAAGGCGCCGTGCGAGCCGCCGCCTTGCAGCGCGAGATCGACAGGGCGAATACCGGGGCGGGGCGTGCGGGCGGTGCGGGAGCGAGCGGAGGATGGCATGCGGGGGTCATCGGCGTTCTGGCATGGCATTGCACCATGGCCAGCGTGCACCGTCTGGGACAATCGGCCTTTGCCCTTTCGACGCGCATGTCCACCCCCACCCTCGAGCCCTCCTCTCCCTCGGCCGACGCCGCCGCACCCGTGTCCGGCCCGCTGGCGCGCGAAGCACTGGCGCTGGCCGCGTTCGACCATGTGGTGGCGCACGCGCCGGGCTACCGCGCGCGGCCCGGCCAGCGCGAGATGGCGGCCCACATCGCCCACACGCTCTCGGGCGTGGCGCTGGGCGACGGCGCGGTGGCGAATGATGCGGCGTTGCCCGAACGCGGCATTGCGGTGGTCCAGGCCGGCACCGGCGTGGGCAAGTCGGCGGCCTATGCGTCGACGGTGATCCCGCTGGCCCTGGCACAGCAGAAGCGCGTGATCATCAGCACCGCCACGGTGGCGCTGCAGGAGCAACTGATCGCCAAGGATCTGCCCGCGCTGGCCGCGGCGCTGCCCGAGCCGTTCAGCTTTGCGCTCGCCAAGGGCCGCGGGCGCTATGTGTGCCGCCTCAAGCTTGACCAGCTTAGTGGGGGCGACGCGGCCGGCGCCGACTTGTTCGAGAGCGACGACAGCGCCGAAACCGGCACCGGCGCGGCGGCACAGGCCGCGGGCGCGCTGGCATCGGCCGCGGCCACCGCGCGCTGGCAGGAGCGCGGCCTGCAGTACACCCGGTGGGCCCAGGCGCTCGACGGCGGCAGCTGGGACGGCGACCGCGACCGGCTCGACGAACCGCCCGATGGCAGCCTTTGGGCCCCGGTGGCCGCCGAGCGCCACACCTGCACCGCGCGCCACTGCCCGAGCTACAACAGCTGCAGCTACTACCAGGCCCGCGCGAAGCTCGCGCAGGCGAAGGTGATCGTGGTCAACCACGACCTGCTGCTCTCCACGCTGGGCCTGCACGCGCTGCCTGCGCCGCAGGACTGCTACCTCGTGTTCGACGAGGCGCACCACCTGGGCCCGGTCGCGCAAGGCCAGTTCACCGCCTCGATGGACCTGATGCGCGGCCAGTGGCTGGACAAGCTGCCGCGCGCGGTCGACGAGGTGGCGACCGCGATCGAATACCGGCCCACGATCGACGTCGCCACGTTCGCCAAAGAACTCAGGAGCGCGCAGAACGAACTGGCGCGCCTGGCCATGCAGCGCATCGGCGCGCTGCCGGCGTGGGCCCAACTGACCGGGCGCGGCCACAACACCGTTCGGGCTGAGCCTGTCGAAGCCCAGCGCGCGCAAACCCTTCGACAGGCTCAGGGCGAACGGCGGGGAGACGGTGCGCCGGTGGTGGATCGATTCGAAGGCGGCGTTCTGCCCGCCGACTGGAACGAGGTTGTGGGCCAGCTGCACACCCAGGCAAGCGCGCTGCTCAAGGTGTTCGAGGCGCTGGCCACGCAGCTCAAGGCCAACGCGCGCGACAACCCGGGCGACGCCGCGCGCTGCGCCCGGCTCTACAGCCGCCTGGGCGTGCTCGCGCCGCGCCTGCAGAACGCGCAGGAAACGGCGGCCTGCTGGCTGCAGGATGCCGGGGATAGTCAGCCGCCGCTGGCCAAGTGGCTCGAAGCCGGTGTGAGCCACGGCCTGGTCACGCTCACGGCGCACGCCTGCCCGCTGCAACCGGGCAGCCTGCTGCGCAACCATTTGTGGAACCAGGTGCGCGCGGCGGTCGTGACCTCGGCCTCGCTCACCACCTGCGGCAGCTTCGACCACTTCCTGCACGAGTCCGGCCTGGCGTTCGACGACGCGGTGGCCGCGCGCGAGGTGCAAAGCCCGTTCGACCACGCGCGCCAGGGCCGTCTGGTGGTGGTGCAGACGGCGGCCGATCCGAAGGACGTGGAAGGCTACACGCGCGAGATGCTCGCCGCGCTCATGAGCGACCTGCGCGAGGTCCGGCGTGGCGCGCTGGTGCTGTTCACCTCGCGCGCGCAGATGCGCCAGGCGCAGGGGCTGCTGGAGCGCGGCGAACACGGCGCGCTGCGCGAGCGCGTGCTGGTGCAGGGCGAGGCCTCGCGCACCGTGCTGCTGCGCCGCCATGCCGAGCGGGTGGCCGATGGCCAGCCCTCGGTGCTGTTCGGCCTGCAGTCCTTCGGCGAAGGGCTCGACTTGCCGGGTGAACTGTGTGAGTGGGTGTTCATCACCAAGCTGCCGTTTGCCTCGCCCAGCGACCCTGTGGGCCAGGCGCGCGCCGACTGGTTGAAGAGCCAGGGCCGCGACCCGTTCAGCGAACTCGTGGTGCCCGCCACTGGCGCGCGCCTGCTGCAGTGGACCGGGCGCGCATTGCGCAGTGAAACCGACGAAGCCGTGGTCGTTTGTTACGATGCCCGGCTGTTGCGCCAGTCCTACGGAAGGCGCATGCTCAAAGGCCTGCCGCCCTACCGCCTGCAGCGCCGCCAGGATGGCGTGCTGAGCGACGCCTGAAATCCCCTCTTCTCACGAGATCACCACCGCCATGTTCTTTGCCACCCTCAAACTGGTCCACCTCCTGGCCGTCATTCTGTGGGTGGGCGGCATGGCCTTTGCCCATTTCTGCCTGCGCCCTTCGGTGCAGTCGCTCGAGCCGCCGGTGCGCCTGCGTCTGTTGCATGCGGTGCTGGGGCGCTTCTTCACGCTGGTGCTGGGGGCCATCGTGCTGGTGCTGGTCACCGGCGTGTGGATGATCGGGCGCGCGGCGAAGGAGTCGGTACAGGCCGGGCTGGGCTTCAACATGCCGCTGGACTGGAGCCTCATGGCCGCGCTGGGCATCGTGATGATCGCCATCTTCGGCCACATCCGCTTTGCGCTGTACAAGCGCCTCACGCTCGCCGTCGCCGCCAGCGACTGGCCTGCCGGTGGCGCGGCCATGGCGTCGATCCGCAAATGGGTGCTCGTCAACCTGTGCCTGGGCGTGTTGATCGTCTGCGTGGCGATGCTGATGGGCTGACGCTGCCCCCTTGTTGAGGTCAAGCGGGGCGCGCCCGTAGGCTGTGCACCCGCTTCACCCGCCCGCCGCCACGGGCCATTCTCGAAGTCCGGTGCCACCACCCGGTGGCCACAACATCGAGGGCCCGCGCATGACCACATCCATTCCATCGTTTCCATCCTTTCGGTCCGAGAAACCCCGGACCGTGCTCGTCCTGCAGGGCGGTGGTGCCCTGGGGGCCTACCAGTTCGGCGTCTACCAGGCCCTGCACGAGGTCGGCATGGAGCCCGACTGGGTGATCGGCACCTCGATCGGCGCCATCAACGCCGCCTTGATCGCCGGCAACCCGCCGGAGCACCGGCTCGAGCGCATGGCGGACTTCTGGGACCGCGTGACGCACAGGGGCCTGTCGACCTGGCTGGCCGACGTGCTGCCCGACTGGGCCCGCGCGCAGCACAAGCTGGAAGTGGTGCTCGGGGGCCTGTCCGGTTTTTTCCGGCCGAGCTGGCCGACCTGGGGAGCCGGCCGGCCCGAGGCGGCGGGCGAGACGCCGTCGTGCTACAGCACGCAAGCCTTGCGCGAGACGCTCGCGGAGCTGCTCGATCCTTCGCTGCTGGCCCACGGACCGACCCGCCTGACCGTGGGCGCGGTCAATGTGCGCACCGGGCAGATGCGCTACTTCGACAGCCGCCACGAGACGGTCGGCATCGACGCTGTGATGGCTTCCGGCGCCCTTGCGCCGGCCTTCCCGGCGGTGCGCATCGGTGGTGATTCGTACTGGGATGGCGGCCTGTACTCCAACTCGCCGATCGAGGTGGTGCTGGACGAGCAGCCACGCCGCGATGCGCTGATCTTCAGTGCACAGCTGTGGCGCGCCGATGGGCCCCTGCCGCGGAGCCTGCCCGCCATTGACGAGCGGCTCAAGGACATCCAGTTCGCCAGCCGCGCCGACAGCCACATCGAGCGGCAGCGCCAGCTGCACCACCTGCGCCATGTGGTGCACCGGCTGATCGACGCCTTTCCCGAGGAACACCGCGGACATCCGGCGCTCCAGCAGCATCGGCATCTTGCATGCGACACCGTGATGCACGTGGTCAAGCTGCGCGCGCCGGCGCTGCCGGGTCAGGATGGCGCCAAGGACATCGACTTCAGTCGCCAGGGCGTCGCCGCGCGCCACGAAATGGGCCTGGCCATCGCGCGCGCGGCGCTGGAGCGTCGCCCGTGGAACGATGAACGTGGCCTGTCAGAGGGTTTTTGCGTGCACGAGGTCGACGCCGTGGTGCGCTGAAAGCGCGCATCAGCCCGTCGAGCCGGCCTTCAGCCGGGGCACGTTGTCCGGCACGAGCGGCGAAGGCAGGCGCTCGCCCCACATGCGCCGCCACAGCCAGGGCAAGGCCGTGGCCATGTCGGGCCTGAAGCCCGACAGCGTGGGCCGGTGCCCGCCGTTGGCGCGCGCGGCTTCGGTGCCGAGGTCGAAGCGGAAGGTATAGCTCGGCTCCTGGCCCATGCGCAGATCGGTCACGTAGAGGCGGTCATCGACGCTGGCCGCGCTGTAGAAACCGTGGGTGAAGCGGGCCATGCGCGCGAGGTAGGGGTCGTTGCGGTGTTGTGCGATCAGCTCCGCGCCGCGTTCGTGCACTGTCCACTGGATCTGTCCGTCCTCGTCCAGCAGCGAGTGGTGGCCCTCCAGGTACTGTGTCGGCGTGGTGGCGACCAGCCGCCAGAGCACGGTGTTGAACGGCGCGGGCGTGACGAGCAGGCCTTCGGGCACGATGCCCTGCGCCTGCAGCGAGGCGCGCGCGACCTGCGTGGCTTGCTGCTGCGCGCCCACGCTCCAGGCCAGGTACAGCGTGCTCAACACAAGGCCAGCGGCATTCCAGCGCAGGCCGCGCGGGGGGTGCAGGCGCAGCGCGGCGACCACCCCCACGATCAGCGGCACGGTGTAGGCCGGGTCGATGATGAAGATGCTGCCCACGCCGAAAGGGTGGTCGCTGAACGGTTGCAGCAGTTGCGTGCCGTACACGGTCATGGTGTCGAGCAGCGGGTGGGTGATCAGCACCAGCCACAGCGCGAGCCACCAGCGCCTGAACAGCGCTGCCTCGCCGTGCACGCGCGAGGCGATCCACGCCAGCACCGGCGCGACCAGCGTCAGCACGACCAGGGCGTGGCTCTCGGCGCGGTGGCGCGTCATGTTGAGGATGGCGTCGCCATGGTCGATGAAGGCGTCGAGGTCGGGCAGGGTGCCGCCGATGGCGCCCCAGAGCGCGGCCTTCCACACGGCGGTGCGTCGGCCCATCACGGCCACGCCCACGGCGCTGCCCAGTGCGATCTGTGTCAGTGAATCCATGCGGCGAGCTTAGCCGCAAGGCGCGTGCTTCACGCCTGCACGGCGATCGGGAAGCTCGCGCGCAGGCCGTCGTTGCCCGGCACGAACGGCACGGTGACCGCGGCCCGGTCCACTTCGCTCATGCGCCGCCAGAGACCGTCGCGCTCGTTGCCGGGGTCGCCCGCGACATACAGCTGGGTGGTGAGCAGCTCGGCGCGGTCCAGCCGTACCTTCACATGGATGTGGGGCGTGCGCCCGGTGTAGGGCACGGGCTTGAGGGTGCGGAAGCGGTAGCGGCCGTCGCGCCCGACGGAGACCCGGCCAAAGCCCTGGAACGCGGGGTCCGCGCGCCCACCGTCGCCCGGGTGGTGGTAGTGGCCGGCGTGGTCGCACTGCCAGATCTCGACCACCGCGCCGGACACCGGCACGCCCGACAGGTCGGTCACCGTGCCTTCGATCCAGGCTGGCTGCCCCTTGCCATAGACCGCCTGGCCGTTCTTGAGCAGGTCGGCGTCGCTGTCGGCCGGCAGGCTCACGGGATAGAACGGGCCCTCGGACTGGCGCGGCGTCGGACGCAGGCTCTTCGACTGCGCCAGCGCGGACGGGAGCCAGACCGGGGTTGCCACGGCGGCGGCACTGGCGATGAGGAGGCGGCGGCGGGGCAGGGTGGGCATGAAGGTCTCCAGACAACGGCGATCTGGTTGGAAGAACAACCGGATCGCAAGTTCCTGGCCCGCCACACCGGGCGCGGCACCGGCGGCGCCGGGTTCTACTTCGACCGCATCCAGGCCAGCAGGGACGAGCGCATGGCTTCTTCGACCGACATGTCGATCGGCGTGGTCCAGCTGCGCGGCACGAACACCGTGTAGCCGCCGATCATGTAACCCATGGGCAGGTACACCGCCACATGGTCCAGCTCCGCCAGGCCGGGGGGCAGGCCGGCCATGTCCTGCCGCGTCACCAGCCCGACGATGGCCATTTCGTTGTCGGGCAGCTTGAGCATCACCACCTGCTGCTGGGCCTCCTTTTTCCCCGGCGAAAAATAGTCGGCGAAGCTCTTGAGCGAGGAATAAATGCTCTTGACCACCGGCAGGTTGGTGAAGGGCAATTCCACCCACGAGAGCAGTCGCGCCGCCGCAGGTTGCGAGATCAGGAAGCCCAGCCCCAGGATCATCCCGGCGCCGATCACGATGCCCAGGCCGGGTAGATAGAAATCGCCTATCAGCGGGCGGATGGCCCACATGGCGATGGACTCGACCCAGGCGATGAAGAGATACAGCACGTAGAGGGTGAGCGCGACCGGCAGAAACGTGATCAGGCCGCGAAAGAAGTACTGGTAGATCGGTTTCATGGGATCAGGGAGGGTTGCGTGGGCGAGGTGTGCGCGCCACGCGGCAGCATATCAGCCGTCCGGCTTGCATGCGGTGACAATGGCCCCACCTGTACACCGTTTGCCCGCTGTCGGGCCTGCTCGTCCGGCGCGCGCGCCGGTTCCGGAACTCCCCTGGGGCCAGGAGGCTCTCTCTCCCATGAACGGACTCTTTGATTTCTTGGGCCGCGTGCTGCGTGGCGTGCTCAAACTGGTGCTGGGTCTGGCCGGCCTTGTGTTCCTGCTCAGCCTGCTGCTGGCCACCCTGGTGGTCGTCATCGGGGTGTCGCTCTGGGCTTTGCTGACGGGGCGCAAACCGGCGCCAGCGGTGGTGTTCAGCCGATTCCGGCAGACCTCGCAGCGCTACCGGCAGGGCGTCTGGCCGGGCGCCGGCGGAAGCGGTACGCAACGACCGATGGGCGACGTGGTGGACGTGCAGGCCACCGAAGTGCCCGAGCCGTCCAGCGGGCAGCGCGAAGAACCGGGGTCGCGCGACGGGCCTGACCGCATGGCGCGCATGGTCAAGCCCTAGCTGTTCGGGCGCCTGGCCAGTGCCGCTTCATACAGCGCGTTGCGTGGCTGACCGCTGATCTCGGCGCACAGGCGCACCGCGGTCTTCAGTGGCAGTTCAGCCATCAGCAGATCCAGTGTGCGCAGGGTGCTGGCGTCGATGCCGTTCGTCTCGTCCTCGTGCGCGGTCTGCGGGTGCACCATGAGCACGAACTCGCCCCGGCGGCGGTGCTCGCCGGCCTGCAGCCAGCCGGCAAACGCCTGCGCGGGCATGCGGGCAATCTCCTCGAACTGTTTGGTCAGTTCACGCCCCACCGTCAGGGGGCGCTCGCCGAGCGTGGCCAGATCCCTGGCAAGCGCCTCGATGCGATGCGGGGCTTCGAGCAGCACGCAGGCGCGCGCATCGGCGCCGATCAGCCCGACCTCGCGCTGGCGCTCCGCTGCCTTGCTGGCGAGGAAGCCCGCGAACACGAAGCGGCCGTCCCAGCCACTGTGACCGGCCACGCTCAGCAGCGCGGTGATGCTGCTGGCACCCGGCACAGGTACGCACCGCAGGCCCGCCTCGGTCACGGCCGCCACCAGGCGAGCCCCCGGATCGCTCACCCCGGGCGTGCCCGCGTCGCTCACGTAGGCCACGCGCTGTCCTTGTTGCAGCCGCAGGACCACCGTCTGCGCGGCTTCGGCTTCGTTGTGTTCGTGCAGCGCCAGCAGGGGTTTGTGAAGGCCATAGCCTTGCAGCAGGGTGGCGGTGTGGCGCGTGTCCTCGCAGGCCACCGTGTCGGCCAGGGACAGCGCCTGCAACGCGCGCAAACCGATGTCGGCCAGGTTGCCGATGGGCGTGGCGACCATGTACAGGGCGCCCTGCGGATAATGCTGGTGCCCCGCCGCGTCGCGCGCGGCGGCCAACAGGGACGGAGAGCTTGCAGACAATGTGGGGTTCCAGAAAACAGGGGGCGCTCGCCAGTACCGGCGCGGCTGCCGATACCACGAAGGCGCGGGGTGACGCGGCGGAGGCACTGGCCCTGGCGCACCTGCGGGGCCATGGCCTGCGCCTGGTGCAGCGCAACTTCAGGACCCCGGGCCGGGGCGGCGGCGAAGTCGATTTGATTATGCGCGAGCCGGATGGAACGCTGGTGTTTGTCGAGGTACGGCAGCGCGCGAGCTCACGCCAGGGCGGTGCCGGTGCCAGCATCACCGGCGTGAAGCAGCGCCGCATCGTGTTTGCGGCACGGCACTTTTTGCTGCACCTGGGCTCGGAACCTCCATGCCGCTTCGACGTGGTGCTGATCGAGGGGGTGGCTGGCACCGACGGGCCGGCACGCCTCGAATGGCTGCGCGCAGCCTTTGACGCACCCGCCGCATTTTGATACATGCCCCACCGCTATGATCGCGCCATGCTCCTGCAACGCATTCAGCAACAGTTCATCGACAGCGCCGACCTGAAGTACCAGTGCGCGCAGTCGCTGGCGCCGCTGGTCGAGGCTGCCGTCGCTGCGGTTCTGGCCAGCGTCACTGGTGGCGGCAAGGTGCTGGCGTGCGGCAACGGCGCATCGGCTGCGGCCGCGCAGCATTTCGCGGCCAGCTTCATGGGGCGCTACGAGCGCGAGCGGCCCGAGCTGGCGGCCCTGTCTCTGGCGTCGGACGCGGCGGTGCTCACCGGTATTGCCAACGATTTTGAAACGCGCTCGGTGTTTGCTCGCCAGGTGCGCGCGCTGGGCCAGGCCGGCGACGTGCTGCTCGCGCTGTCGACCACCGGTAACTCGGCCAACGTGGTGGCCGCCGTCGAGGCCGCGCACGAGCGCGAGATGAGCGTTGTGGCGCTGAGCGGCGCCCGCGGTGGTCGCCTGGCCCAGTTGCTGCGCGACACCGACGTGCACCTGTGCGTGCCGCACGAACTGCCGGCCCGGATTCTGGAAGTGCATCACATGGTGCTGCACTGCATCTGCGACGGTGTGGACGCCCAGTTGCTGGGCCTGCCCGCCGCGTCAACCATCAATGTGGAGAATGCCTCATGAGCCATCTGAAGACCGCAACACTTCACCGCGTTGCCACAGCCACTCTCGCCGTGGCTGCGCTGGGCGCCACGCTGAGTGCCTGCGCACCGCTCATGCTGGGTGGCGCCGCCGTGGGCGCCCTGGTGATCGTGGACCGGCGCACCTCGGGTGCACAGCTCGAGGACCAGGGCATCGAACTGCGCGCCACCAACCGCCTGAAGGACGCGCTGGGCGACGCTCGGGCACGTTATGCCGTCTCCAGCTACAACCGCCGCGTGCTGCTCACCGGCGAGGCCGCCAGTGAGGCCGTCAAGACGCAGGTCACGCAGATCGTCTCTGGTGTCGAGAACGTCAGGGAAGTCATCAATGAGCTCGACGTCACCAGCAGCCCCTCATTCAAGGAGCGGGCCACCGACACCCTGATCACCGGGCGTGTGAAGGCCTCTCTGGTGGATGCCAAGGACCTGCAGGCCAGCGCGTTCAAGGTGGTGACCGAGCGCGGCTCGGTGTACCTGATGGGCCGTGTGACGCAACGCGAAGCCGATCGGGCAACCGACATTGCGCGCAACACGCCGAGTGTGTCGCGCGTGGTGCGCGTGCTGGAGATCATCTCCGAGCAAGAGCTTGCGGGCATGGCCAACAAGCCTGCGCCCGTGAACGACGCGAAATAGCCCGCCGGAGCAGGGAGGCGGCGGCTACTTCAGCCGCTTGATGAGACTGGAGGTGTCGAAACGCTGGCCACCCATGGCCTGCACGTCGGCGTAAAACTGGTCCACCAGGGCGGTCACCGGCAGCCGCGCGCCGTTGCGCCGGGCTTCTTCGAGCACGAGACCGAGGTCCTTGCGCATCCAGTCGACCGCGAAGCCGAAATCGAACTTGTCGGCCACCATGGTCTTGCCGCGGTTGTCGAGTTGCCAGCTCTGCGCGGCCCCCTTGCCGATCACGTCCAGCACCTGGTTCATGTCCAGCCCGGCCTTCTGACCAAAAGCGATCGCCTCGGACAGGCCCTGCACCAGGCCGGCGATGCAGATCTGGTTGACCATCTTGGTGAGCTGGCCGGCACCGGTTTCGCCCATGAGCGTGAAGGCGCGCGAGAAGGCCATGGCCACCGGCTTGACCGCATCGAATGCCGCCGCGTCGCCGCCGCACATCACGGTGAGTGCGCCGTTCTGCGCGCCAGCCTGGCCGCCCGAGACAGGGGCGTCGACGAAGGACAGGCCCAGGGCCTTGGCCGCGCCGAAGAGTTCGCGCGCCACGTCGGCCGACGCGGTGGTGTGGTCCACGAAAACTGCGCCCGACTGCATGCCCGCGAACGCGCCGTCGGTACCCAGCGTGACGGCGCGCAGGTCGTCGTCGTTGCCCACGCAGGCGAACACGATGTCGGCGCCTTGCGCGGCCTCGCGCGGCGTGGTCTTGTGCGCGCCACCGAACGCCGCTGTCCAGGCCACGGCCTTGCCTCCCGAGCGGTTGTAGACCGTGACCGAATGACCGGCGCGCGCGAGGTGCCCCGCCATGGGATACCCCATGACCCCCAGGCCGATGAAGGCGACTTTGCGGGCAGGGGTGGATTCATAGGGGCGTTCGGTGATGGTGGTCATGGGAAGGTCTCTTTCGTCCAGAAATGCCGCGGAACTGGCTCCGCCAGGCCGCAGGCATTGCCCCCTTGAGGGGGTGACGCGCCGAAGGGCGCGGCGCGGGGGTGTTTTTACACGATCGTGAGGTGCTCGGTGCCCGCGGCCAGGTCCAGCGACTTGGCGCGCTGGCTGTTGAGCTTGATCTGCAGTCGCAGGTCGTTGAGCGAGTCGGCGTTGCGCAGGGCGTCTTCGAGCGTGATGAGGTTGGCTTCGAAGGCGTTGAAGAGTGCCTGGTCGAAGGTCTGCATGCCCATCTGCGTGCTCTTCTTCATGATCTCCTTGATCTCGGCAACGTCGCCCTTGAAGATCAGGTCGGAGATCAGCGGCGAGTTCAGCATGATCTCCACCGCAGCGTGCCGGCCCTTGTTGTCCTGCCGCGGCACCAGGCGCTGAGAGACCAGGGCACGCAGGTTCAGCGACAGGTCCATCAGCAACTGCGGGCGGCGCTCTTCGGGGAAGAAGTTGATGATGCGGTCCAGCGCCTGGTTGGCGCTGTTGGCATGCAGCGTGGCCAGGCACAGGTGACCGGTTTCCGAGAACTGGATCGCATGTTCCATGGTTTCGCGGTCCCGGATCTCGCCCATCAGGATCACGTCGGGCGCCTGGCGCAGCGTGTTCTTCAGCGCGGCTTCCCAGCTGTCGGTGTCCAGGCCCACTTCGCGCTGCGTGACCACGCAGTTCTTGTGCGGGTGCACGAACTCCACCGGGTCTTCGATGGTGATGATGTGGCCGTGCGTGTTCTCGTTGCGCCAGTCGACCATGGCGGCCAGCGAGGTGGATTTGCCCGAGCCGGTGGCGCCCACCAGGATGCACAGGCCGCGCTTGGACAGGGCCACGTCCTTGAGGACCTGCGGCAGGCCGAGCTTGTCAATGGTCGGCAGCACGGCGGGAATGGTTCGCAGCACCATGCCAACCTTGCCCTGCTGGATGAAGGCGCTGACGCGAAAGCGCCCGATGGCAGGTGGCGAGATCGCGAAGTTGCACTCCTTGGTGCGCTCGAATTCCGCGGCCTGCTTGTCGTTCATGATGGCGCGCGCCAGCGCCAGCGTGTGCGTGGCGTTCAACGGCTGCGGAGATACCTTGACCACCGCGCCGTCGACCTTGATTGCGGGCGGGAAGTCGGCCGTGATGAACAGGTCGCTGCCGGTACGGCTGAGCATGAGGCGCAGCAGGTCGTTGATGAATTTGGATGCCTGGTCGCGTTCCATGTGTCCTGCCCCTTCTCTTGAAATCAGCCCGGGAAGTTCTCGGGGATCTTGGCCTTGCCACGTGCTTCCGCCGGGCTGATCACGTTGCGCTTGACCAGCTCGGACAGGTTCTGGTCCAGCGTCTGCATGCCCACACTGTTGCCGGTCTGGATGGCCGAGTACATCTGTGCGACCTTGGCCTCGCGGATCAGGTTGCGGATCGCGCTGGTGCCCAGCATGATCTCGTGCGCGGCCACGCGGCCGGAACCGTCCTTGTTCTTGCACAGCGTCTGCGAGATCACAGCCACCAGCGATTCGGACAGCATGGCGCGCACCATGTCTTTTTCCTCGGCGGGGAACACGTCGATGATGCGGTCGATGGTCTTGGCCGCACTCGATGTGTGCAGCGTGCCGAACACCAGGTGACCGGTTTCGGCGGCGGTCATCGCCAGGCGGATGGTTTCCAGGTCGCGCATTTCACCCACCAGGATCGCGTCCGGGTCTTCTCGCAGGGCCGAGCGCAGCGCGTTGGCAAAGCTCAGCGTGTGTGGGCCCACCTCGCGCTGATTGACCAGGCACTTCTTCGACTCGTGCACGAACTCCACCGGGTCTTCCACCGTCAGGATGTGGCCGTACTCGGTCTCGTTGAGGTGGTTGACCATGCCGGCCAGCGTGGTCGACTTGCCCGAACCGGTCGGGCCCGTCACCAGAACCAGGCCGCGGGGGCGCAGTGCGAGGTCACCGAAGATCTTGGGCGCGTTGAGTTGTTCGAGGGTGAGGATTTTGCTGGGAATCGTGCGAAACACCGCACCGGCGCCGCGGTTGTGGTTGAACGCGTTGACGCGAAAACGCGACAGGCCCTCGATCTCGAACGAGAAGTCGCACTCCAGGAACTCCTCGTACTGCTTGCGCTGACTGTCGTTCATGATGTCGTACACCATGCCGTGGACCGACTTGTGGTCCAGCGGTTCGACGTTGATGCGCCGCACGTCGCCATGCACCCGTATCATGGGTGGGAGGCCGGCCGAGAGGTGAAGATCGGATGCTTTGTTCTTGACGCTGAAGGCAAGCAGTTGGGTGATATCCATCCCGGGGTCCCGTGCGGTGTTGAGGTATGACGGCTGATTATGACGACGATTGAAGGCAATCTCCAAGGCTTGAGCGAGCGGATCGCACGGGCGTGCGCGCAGGCCGGACGTGAGGCAGACGAGGTCTCGCTGCTGGCGGTTTCCAAGACCTTCGGGCCCGATGCCGTTCGTCAGGCACACGCCGCCGGCCAGCGCGCGTTCGGTGAAAACTACGTGCAGGAAGGTGTCGAGAAGATCCTGATGCTGCGCGGGTCGACCGAGCCGATCGAATGGCATTGCATCGGGCCGGTGCAGAGCAACAAGACGCGGTTGGTGGCCGAGCACTTCGACTGGGTGCAGTCGGTGGACCGCCTGAAGATCGCCGAACGCCTGAACGAACAGCGCCCCGAGGGCCTGCCTCCGCTGCAGGTGTGCCTGCAGGTCAATGTGGACGGCGGTCTCACCAAATCCGGTGTCGCGCCCAATGCCCTGCCTGCGCTGGCCTCTGCGGTGTCGGCCCTGCCCCGACTGCGGTTGCGCGGTCTGATGTGCATCCCCGAACCGGCCGACGGCTTCGAGGCGCAACGCGTCCTGTTCCTGCAGGCGCGCGCGCTGTTCGACCGGCTCAGGGCCGAGGGTTACGCACTCGACACGCTGTCCATGGGCATGAGCGACGACCTGGAAGCGGCCGTGGCTGCCGGCTCGACCATGGTGCGCGTGGGCCGGGCGGTGTTCGGCAGCCGCCCCGTCAGGGTCACTTCATCGGCTTGACGTTGCCGCAGGAGGCGGCCAGCCACTTGCCCTGGCCGTCCATGGTCATGTTCTGCGGCTTGCCCTGGTGGGTGGTCTTCATCTGCATCTTCATGGTGTAGGCGGTGTCGCCACTGAAGGTGTAGCTGCCCTCGCCGCTGGAAGGCGGGTTCCTGCAGACGAAGCTCATGTTGAGCGCGGTGGCGCTGCGCGAGGTGATGGTGGTTGTGCAGTCGCCCTCGGTCTGCATGGGCATGTCCTGCTTGGCCGCCATCTCGGGCGTGATGCAGACCTTCATCGCCATGGCGCCGCCTGAGCCTGCCTTGGGCATGCTCATGCCCTGCTTTGCCAGCATGTCTTCCATCTGCTTGCGCTGAGCGGGCGGCATGCTGGCCATCTGCTGCTGCATTTGCGCCATGGCCTGGTCCATCTGCGCGTTGCCGCCCATCTTGTTCTGGATCTCCCACAGGCCCGGCCGGGCGGTCTGGGCGTGTGCGGTGGCGCCAAGGGCGAGGGCGCCGAGCAGCAGGATGGTGGTAATGGTTCTGGGCATGTCGGCTCCGATGGTGAGACGCGTCATTGTGGGACGGCGGTTTGCCGTGTCAACGGAAATGGCAATCGGTCACCACACCGCCGCTAGCCCGGTGGCAGCTGCTGGGTGCTCCCAAGGGTATGCGTAGTTCCAATTGACTACATTGTGTGCCGCTGGATGGATGGGTCATCCGGCGACGGGCAACCCGAGGGAGGACATCCAGATGAAACAGGGTTGTGGCTTTGCCGCGTGCTCGCGCATGGGCGCGCTGGGGCTGATCTGCTTGTTGGCGGCATGCGGTGGTGGAGGAAATTCGGCGTCCACGCCTCAAGAGGCAGTCGCTCAGCTCGAGGCCGGCGGCGAGCTGCCGAAGCTTGAACGGGAGTCAACGCTGGGTGGGATCGATGCCAACGCCAACGGTGTTCGCGACGACATCGAAGCGCACATCGAGAGGAAATACACCGAACCTGCGCAGCGCGCGGCAGCGATGCAGACGGCGCGGGCGTTCCAACAGATGCTTCTGGTGGACAAGAGCGATGCTGGGGCGATGGAGCAGTCCGTGGTGTCCACTGCGAGAGCCGTGGATTGCCTTTTCGACACCTTTGCTGGGACGGAAGGCGCTGAGTTGTCTCGACAGTTGGAAGCCATGACCACCAACACCAAGGACCGTCTTCGGGCGTACCTTCAGTTCAACAAGGCGGCCAGTGGCTCCGTGTCTACCTCTTACAAAGGACGTGGCTGTGACTGACGCACTCCTTGCCTGGCGACGCCTTTGCCTGCTCCTGCCATTTGCGATGCCTCTGTCGGCCGTGTCGCAAGAGCAATGTGATCAGAATGGCGTGATGTTCGGATTTTTCAACGGTGTGCAGACCACATTGTCCCAGGCGGGTGAAGCACGACGCAAGCTGGAAGATCTATACGGGCCGAGAACGCCCGCCGGCGAGCCCATCACTTACGAGCTTTTCTACAACGACATCCAGGGCTTCGCCGATTTCGTGGAGACCTTCGATCAACGGCTGCAGGAGCACGGTGGCCTGCTGGCCGGACGGTTCGAACTGTTCTTCTCGGCCACGCGGGGCGAGGGTTCCTGGTGGACGGCGTTGACCTCGGCGATCCCGAGTCTGGTGGGATTTCTCGACGACCTGTTCGATCTGTCGCGCGCCGCGCTGATGCGTGAGCTGACCAGGGGTCTGGGGACGCCGAACATGGGGGAGGTGGCCGCGCGCCATCGAGAGCAGATTGATCTCTGGGCAGGACTGCAGAAGAAGATGCTGTTCCTCGCGCATTCCCAAGGCAACCTCTTCGTGAATCAGGCCCATGCCCACGCGCTGACCCGGGCAGACGCGAACTCGGTGAAGGTGGTGCACGTGGCCCCGGCGTCGCCCATGTTGTCGGGGCCCCATACCCTGGCTGACAAAGACCTTGTCATCAACGCCTTGCGCCTGACTGGCTCCGTGGCCCCCAACACGGACGAGATCCTGCCCTATTTGGACCGTCCGCCCGGTCTCAATGGCTCACGCGACCTGATCGGGCATGGCTTGCTCGAGATCTACCTGAATTCGGCGCTGGCAACGTCTGGAAGCGTCCGGGGCCACGTGCTGGCGGCTTTGCGAGAGCTGGATGCCTTGCCGCGCCAGCCTTGGGGACCGCTTCCCGATTTCGTAAGGGCAACCGAGCCGCATGGTCCGTATCCCTCTGCGGTTTACGCTCCAGTCGTCGCGACCCACAGCCTCGACAGCGTTGTGCAGCATTCCAGCTACCCCCGGACCTGGACCAAGAGCGATGACGGGCGCTGGTATGTGCAACAGAGATCCCTTGAAGAACGGTGGGCTGGAGGCTGGTGGAACGTCGAGTACGTTGGGCAGGGGATGGGTGGTTATGCGCGCTGCACCTGGGGGGCCCATCCCGTGGAAGGCTGGGAAGAGCCCTATGTGGTGCTGGAGGAGTGCGTAGAGGAACGCGTCCCTCGGTTTAGCCACAATGGCCTAATGCAGCCCGATGAGTTGAGCGCCTATGCGGGTGCACCGGGCGGGACGGTGGTGAGATTGAGCACCATGACTTTCTCTCGCTACGGCGATGGCCAGCCTTTGAATGCCCGATTGGTGGAGGCGCGGGGCTCGCCCCATGCCAGCGTTCACTTCCATTCGCGCAGGCTACTGCTCTGGAGCAACACGTACGGCCCGGAAAGTCGTTGGAGCGAGCCCTATCATGAAACCGGCGGCGCCTTGCTGAATGCGCACGACTTTGACGCATGGTGGGCAGCCGAGCACGAGCGCCTGGTCGCTGAGGAGCGTCGCTACTCACGGTACCTTGAAGCACTTCACGAGAATGAGCAAAGACGCCTTCTCTGCGAGGGCAGTGGGTAGTCTTTGCACGGGCGGTGCGCTCACAACGGCAGCCGCGAGCTGTTCTTCACTTCTTCCATCACCGCGTAGGTGCGCGTCTCGCGCACGCCGGGTAACTGCCACAGCACGCTGCCGGCGAAGTCGCGGTACGCGGCCATGTCGGCCATGCGGGTCTTGAGCAGGTAGTCGAAACCGCCGGCGACCATGTGGCACTCCATGATTTCGTCGCGCACCTGCACCGCGGCCTTGAATTCGTTGAACACGTTCGGGGTGGTGCGGTCGAGCAGCACCTCGACGAAGACCAGCATCCCCCGCCCGAGCTTGAGCGGGTCCAGGCGCGCTTCAAAGCCCAGGATGTAGCCGTCGCGCTGCAGGCGCTGGGTGCGCGCCAGCACGGCGGTGGGCGACAGGGCCACCGCCTCGGCGAGCTTGAGGTTGGTGATGCGGCCATCGGCCTGCAGCAGGCGCAGGATCTTGAGATCGACGCGGTCGAGTTCGGCAATGCCAGCTTCCATGTTGAGTAATTATCCTTTATGTGAGGAAAATTTAGATAAAAACTCATCAATTAAGGCGGGATGATGCGCAGATTCACAGCTTCTTTGTCTTTCTGGAGTTCACCATGTCCCGCGCCGCAGACCGCCTGCCCTTCCCCTACCGCCCGGAATCCGGGGTGTTGACCGAGCGCCTGGCCGCGCTCGACGGCGCGCTGGACTGGGCCGCTGCCGCGCGGCAGGCCGCCCCCTGGGTGCGCGCGGTGCGTGAGAACCCGCCGCCCTTCTGGGCGATGGAGAGCCTGCTCAAGGAGTACCCGATCTCCAGCGCCGAGGGTCTGGCCCTGATGCGGCTGGCGGAGGCCCTGCTGCGCGTGCCGGACGCGGAGACCGCCATCGCCCTCACGGCCGACCAGCTGGGGCGGGCGGACTTCGAGGGTGCTGCCGATTCGACGCTGGCGCGTCTGTCGTCGACCGCGATCGCGATGTCCAAGCACTTCCTGCCCGAGGCGGACAGCGAGCCCGGCCTGATGAGCAAGCTCGGTGCCCGGACCGTGGTGGCTGCGACGCTGCGCGCGGTGCAGTTGCTGGGCCGCCAGTTCGTGCTGGGCCAGACGATCGAGGCAGGCCTGAAGGAGGCCGCCGCGGCGCGCAAGCGCCAGCCACAGCTGGGGTTCAGCTTCGACATGCTGGGCGAGGGCGCCCGCACCGAGGAGGACGCGCTGCGTTACCTGGCGAGTTACCAGAATGCCATCTCGGTCATCGCCGCCAGCGCCGACCCCACGCGCCACCCGAGCGGCAACGACGGCATCTCGATCAAGCTCAGTGCGCTGCACCCGCGTTACGAGGACGCGCAGCACGGGCGCGTGATGCGCGAACTCGTGCCGCGCGTGTGGCTGCTGTGCGAAGGTGCTGCGGCGGCCAACCTCAACCTCACCATCGATGCCGAGGAGGTCGACCGGCTCGAGCTCTCGCTGGAGGTGTTCGAGGCCCTGGCCTCGCTGGTGGCGCAGCACTGCCCGCAATGGCAGGGCTTCGGCCTGGCGCTGCAGGCTTATCAGACGCGCGCGGTCGAGCTGATCGGGCACGTGGCCACGCTGGCGCGCCGCCACCGGCTGAAGTTCATGTGCCGCCTGGTCAAGGGCGCGTACTGGGATGCCGAGATCAAGCGCGCGCAGGAGCTGGGCCTGCCAGCCTACCCGGTGTTCACCCGCAAGCCCCACACCGACGTGAGCTACCTGGCTTGCGCGAAGGCGCTGCTTGATGTGCCCGACGCGATCTACCCGCAGTTCGCGACGCACAACGCGGGCACGATCGCCGCCATCCTCCAGATGGCCGGGACACACGCCGCACCGTTCGAGTTGCAGCGCCTGCACGGCATGGGGGAGGGCATCTACCGCGAGGTGCTGAAGAACCCGGCCGTGTCGTGCCGCGTCTACGCCCCCGTGGGCGCCCACCGCGACCTGCTGGCCTACCTGGTGCGCCGCCTGCTGGAGAACGGCGCCAATTCCTCGTTCGTGCACCAGCTGGCCGACGAGTCCGTGGGCATGGACGAGCTGTTGCTGTCGCCGCTGACGCAGTCGGGCACCGAAGCGGCAGATGCGGCCAGCTTGCCTCTGCCCGAGGCGCTGTACGGTCCTGCCCGGCCCAACAGCCTGGGCCTGGACCTGGCCGTGGTGGCGCACCGCGATCCGCTGCTGGCCGCGCACGCCGCGCTGGTGCTGCCCGCTGTGCCCGAAGCCCGTGCGGGGGAGGCCGATGCCGCGATGGCGCGATCCGTGCAGGCTTTTGCGGGATGGAACCACACGCCGGTGGCCGAGCGTGCAGCCGTCCTGCGCCGTGCGGCCGATGCGATGCAGAAGCAACTGCCTCGCCTGTGCGCCATGCTGGTCAAGGAGGCGCACAAAGGCTGGGCAGATGCGATCTCCGAGGTGCGCGAAGCGATCGACTTCCTGCGCTACTACGCCAACGAGGCCGAGCGCGTGATGGCGCCGCATGCCCTGCCGGGTCCCACCGGCGAGAGCAACACCTTGCGACTGGAAGGCCGTGGTGCCTGGGTCTGCATCAGCCCCTGGAACTTTCCGCTGGCCATCTTCACGGGCCAGGTGGCCGCCGCGCTGGTCACGGGCAACACGGTGCTGGCCAAGCCGGCCGAGCAGACGCCGGCCATCGCGCTGGAGGCGGTGCGGCTGCTGCATGCGGCTGGCGTGCCCACCGATGCCCTGCAACTGCTGAATGGCCCGGGCGAGACCGTGGGCGCGGCCCTGGTGGCCCAGCCTGGCGTGGCGGGCGTGGTGTTCACCGGGTCGACCCAGGTCGCCAGGCTCATCCATCGCGCGCTGGCCGCCCAGGACGGTCCCATCGTGCCCCTGATCGCCGAGACGGGTGGCATCAACGCCATGCTGGTCGACAGCACGGCCCTGCCCGAGCAGGTGGCAGATGCCGTGGTGCAGAGCGCGTTCCGCAGTGCGGGGCAGCGCTGCTCGGCACTGCGCCTGCTGTGCGTGCATGAGGCGGTGGCCGATGGCGTGATCGGGATGATCCGGGGTGCGGCGAAGGAGCTGGTCGCGGGCGATCCGGCCGATCTGGCGACGGACCTGGGGCCCGTGATCGATGCCGAGGCGTTCGAGGGCATTTCGCGCCATCTGCAGCGCCTGCACACCCAGGCGTGCCCGCTGCTGGACGCGCCTGACGCTGCTCCCGCCTGGCCGCAACCGATCGCGCCGCAGATGTTCGAGATGGGGTCGATTTCCGAGGTGACGCAGGAAATCTTCGGCCCCGTGCTGCAGGTGGTGCGCTGGAAGGGTGACCCGCTGGCCATCGTCCGGCAGATCAACGCGCTGGGTTACGGGCTGACACTGGGCATCCAGACGCGCATTGACAGCCGCGCGCAGTCACTGGCCAGCGCGGCGCGTGTGGGCAATGTGTACGTGAACCGCAACATGATCGGCGCCGTGGTGGGGGTGCAGCCCTTCGGCGGCGAAGGCCTCAGCGGCACCGGCCCCAAGGCCGGTGGCCCGCACTACCTGCAGCGCTTCTGCGCCGAGCAGACGCTGACCATCAACACCACCGCTGCGGGGGGCAACGTGGCGCTGTTCACCCGCTAGCAAGCGGCCCGATCGGCGAGAGAGGGACGGATTACAGTGGCGCGACGCAATCCGCGCCGACCTCCACCCGTCCGAAACGCACACCATGGCCGACAGCTCCACCGCTACCACCGGATCTCCAGACGCCCAGCGCATCCAGCAATGGCTGGATGAACACCGCATCACCGAAGTGGAATGCATCATCCCGGACATGGCCGGCCAGGCGCGCGGCAAGATCGTGCCGCGCCACAAGTACAACCCGGCCGTGGGCCTGCGCCTGCCCGAGGCGGTGCTGGCCATGACCGTCACCGGCGACTACCCCGAGAAGGATTTCACCTCGGTGGCCGATCCGGACATGCTGTTGCGGCCCGATCCGAACACGCTGCGTCCCGTGCCCTGGGCCAAGGAGCCCACGGCGCAGATCATCCACGACTGCTTTACGTTCGACGGGCGGGCGGTAGACCTGTCGCCGCGCAACGTTTTGCGCCGTGTACTCCGCCTGTATGCGGACGAGGGCTGGAAGCCGGTGGTCGCGCCGGAGATGGAGTTCTACCTGGTGCAGGTCGAAGCCGACGAGGACATTCCGCTCAAACCCCCGGTAGGGCGCACGAAACGCACGGAAGCGGGCATGCAGAGCTTTTCGATGGACGCCATCAACGAGTACGACGACATCTTCGATGTCATGTACGACTGGTGCGAGGCCGAAGGCATCCAGCTCGACACGCTGATCCACGAGATGGGCACGGCGCAGATGGAAATCAACCTCGACCACGGCGACCCGCTGCCGCTGGCCGACCAGGTGTTCCTGTTCAAGCGCACCATCCGCGAAGTGGCGATCCGCCACCAGATGTACGCCACCTTCATGGCCAAGCCCATGCAGGGCCAGCCCGGCAGTGCGATGCACATCCACCAGAGCGTGGTCGGCATCGATGGGGGCGCGAACATCTTCAGCCGTGCGGACGGTGAACCCTCCGAGGCGTTCTTCCACTACATCGGAGGCCTGCAGACCTACCTGCCCGCCGCCACCGCCTTTTTCGCGCCCTATGTGAATTCGTACCGACGCCTCTCGCGCTTCACGTCGGCCCCCATCAACCTGAGCTGGGGCTTTGACAACCGCACCTGCGGTCTGCGCGTGCCGCATTCCGGCCCGCAGGACCGGCGGGTCGAGAACCGCCTGGCAGGCGTGGACGTCAACCCCTACCTGGCGATTGCGGCCAGTCTGGCCTGTGGTTACCTGGGCATGAAGCAGGGCATCAAGCCGGGTGAACCCCTCACGGGCAGCGCCTACGAACAGCCGCACCAGTTGCCCCGGCACCTGGACGACGCCGTGGAAAAACTCATGGCTTGTGCGCCGCTGGTCGATCTGTTCGGCGAGCACTTCATCCAGACCTACAGCGCCATCAAGGAGACCGAATACCGGGAGTACTTCGACGTGATCAGCCCCTGGGAGCGGCGTTTCCTGCTGCTGCACGTCTGAGGGATTCTTCTCCCGTGGCTGCGACGCGAGGCGCGGTCAGGAGAGCACCAGCATGCCCGCGGTGGGGTTCTGCAGCAGGGCGTCGAGCGCTTCGATGGGAAGCGGTTTGGCGAACAGATGGCCCTGGAACTGGTCGCAGCCCTGGTAGGCCAGGAAGTCGCGCTGTTCCTGCGTCTCCACGCCTTCGGCCACGACCTGCAGGCTCAAGCTCTGCGCCAGCGCAATGATGGCGCGCGAAATGGCGGCGTCGTTCGGATCGGTCAGCACATCGGCCACGAAGCCCTTGTCGATCTTGAGCTGGTCCAGCGGCAGGCGCTTGAGCACCGAGAGCGAGGAGTAGCCCACGCCGAAATCGTCCAGCGAGAGCGTCACGCCCAGCGCCTTGAGCATGCCCATCTTGTTGATGGTGATCTCCATGCGGTCGGCCAGCAGGCTCTCGGTGAGCTCGAGCTTGAGCTTGTGCGGCCGGATGCCGGTGCGCTGGATCGCGGCCATCACCATGTCGACGAAATCGGGGTGGCGGAACTGGCGCACGCTCACGTTGACCGCGATGCTCAGGCCCGCGGTCTGTGCCCGGTCGGCCCAGCTCGCGAGCTGTTCGCAGGCGGTCTCCAGCACCCACTGGCCCAGCGGCAGGATCAGGCCGGTGTCTTCGGCCACGGGAATGAAGTCCGCCGGAAAGATCAGACCGCGCTGCGGGTGCTGCCAGCGCACCAGCGCCTCCACCCCGGTGATCACGCCCACGCGGTCCACCTGTGGCTGGTAGTGCACGACGAACTGCTGTTCGGCCAGCGCCACCCGCAGGTCGGAACTGACGGTGGCGTTGGCGCTCACCGTGGCCTGCATGCCCGGATCGAAGAAGCACAGGGTGTTGCGGCCCAGCGATTTGGCCTGGTACATCGCCAGATCGGCCTGCTTGAGCAGTTCGCCCACGTCGCTCTGCTGGCCGTTGAACGAGGTCACACCGATGCTGGGTGTGGCGAAGTGCTGGTGGCCGGTGAGCTGGAACGGTTCGCGCAAGGTGTTCAGCACCTTCTCGGCCAGTGCCGTGGCCTTGAAGGCCGCGGCGTCTGGGTCGGTGCTCAGGTCATCGACCATCACCACGAATTCGTCGCCGCCCAGACGCGCCACCATGTCGGTCTTGCGCACGCTGCGTGTCAGGCGCTGGGCCACTTTCTGCAACAGCTGGTCGCCCATGTGGTGGCCGAGCGTGTCGTTGAGGATTTTGAAGTTGTCCAGGTCGATGAACATCAACGCGCCGTGCTGGCCCGATCGCGCACTCGCTGCCAGGGCCTGTTGCAGTCGATCCAGCAGCAACTGGCGGTTGGGCAGGTCCGTGAGCGCGTCGTAGAACGCCAAGTGGCGGATCATGTCCTCGGCGGTCTTGCGCTGCGTGATGTCGCGACCAACCGCCACCCAGTGTGTGATGTCCTCGGCCGTGGCCTGCACCGAAACCACTTCCAGCTCGACCCAGAACATGGCGCCGTTCTTGCGCCGGACCATGAGTTCGGTGCGGGCCTGCCGCGCCTGTTGCAGGTTGTGCGCCAGCTCGCGCAGCTTGGCGATGGCCGGATCGAGTTCGAGCAGCATGCGCGGCGTCTGCCCCAGCACCTCGGCGCGGCTATAGCCGGTGTGCTGTTCGAAGGCATCGTTCACGAAAACGATGCGCGGCTCCTGGTCGTTGCTGGCACCGGTCTCCGCGATCGCCACGATGTCGTTGAGCCGGGACACACTGGTCTCCAGCAGCATCAGCTGTTCCTGCGAGCGGCGCCGCTCGGTCACGTCCCGGAAATACACCGCAAGGCCTTCGGCAAACGGGTAGGCGCGCACCTCCAGCCATTTGCCAAGTGTGGGAAAGAAGTCTTCCAGCTCGACGCGGCGGTTGGTGTTGAGCGACCTGGTGAGCTGTTCCTTGAGACGCTGCGCCAGGCCCGGGCTGAAGTCCTGCCAGACTTCCAGGCCCAGCAGCTCGGCGGTGGTCTTCTGCAGCAGGCGCTCGCTCTCCTGGTTCAGGTAGGTGAAGCAGCACTGCCGGTCCAGTGTCACGAAAGCCTCGGTGATGCTGGCCAGCGTGGTGGTCAGGCGCATGGCCAGTCGCAGGGTGTCCTGCTGCGCCTGCTTCTGCGCCGAGATGTCCTGGATCGCACCCTGGATGCGCACGATCTCGCCATTGGCGCGCCGCACGGCGGTACCGACGGTGCGCACCCATTTCGGCGGGCCTTCCTCGGACGTGATCTGGATCTCCTCGTCGAAACTTTCCCCATGCTGCGCGCATCGCTCCAGACGTTGGCGGATGCCATTGCGCCACTCGGGGGTGTAGCGCTGCACCATATCCTCGAGGTTGCGGACGTGGTGGTGATCGGCCAGTCCGAGGATGGTGGCGAATTCGTCCGAGTGCACCACCTCGCGGGTGGACAACTGCAGTGACCAGCTGCCGGCGCCAGCAGTATGCTCGGTCAGATTGAGGCGACTCTCGCTCTCGCGCAGCATGGTGGCGTTGTATTGCTCGCTTTGCTCGCAGCGCCGCACCAGTGTCAGTACATCACCGGCGTGCTGTGCCAGCGATAGCAACGCGAACGAGCCAGGTGCGGGTCGCTCGCGCGGTTGTCGGTCCAGCAGCAGCAGGGCCGCGCCCGCCGGTCCCACGCCGACTGGCAGAGGCAACCAGTGGCCGTACTGGAAAGAGGGCGCACCGTCGTGCGCTTCGGGCAACCAGCCTTCCTGCGTGGGTTGTTCCACGCAGCCTGCACATGCGCCGATCACGGCGTCCACATCGGCCGCGGCCAGCCCATGCTGGCCGAGCACCTCGGGCGGTGAGCGCGACGCATCCACCAGCAGGGCCGCTTCCACTGCCTGCAGTCGGGCCGCCATCTCGGCCAGCCGGTCCAGCTCGTCCCGCGAGGGCGGCGCCGGAGACGCACCAGCACGCTCGGAGCCGAGGTCCGCAGCAGTGTGAAGGAGTTTGTCTTGGCCGTGGCGCATGCAGTGGGTGCGGATCGGTTCGTTCGGGGGGTCCAGCATACAGACCCGCTGTCATCAGCCTCACATGGACGAGGCCTAAGCTGGCAAAGGGCGTGTGAACTTCTGCACGCGGTGCGCCGGCAGATTGGGTATTTGTAACAAAAATGTTTGTTTTTGTTGCTTGTGTTCTAACATAGCCCATCGTCGATGCCACGTGCTGCCTGTTCAGGCAGAGCCCCCGCGCCAGCGCATCGCCACCGCCGAACCGAATACACAAAGGGGTTGATTGTGAGCACACTCGCAGAACTCAGGCAGTACAGCGACGTTTCCAGTCTGAAGACAGCGCTGCACCAGTTGTGCAGCGAATTCGGACGTATCACGCGGCTGGACATTCTCACGGCCATGCACGAAGGCACGAAGCAGGCCATCTGCTTCCTGCGGATGGAACGCCCCGAGCAGGAGCAGCAACTCATGAAGAGCCTGGGCGTGGGCCGTTTTGGCGGCGAGGTGGTGTTCGTGCTCAACCTCAACGTACCCGTGACGGCCGAGGACGGCCCTTCGTCGCAGTGGGCCGACTCCGACATCTACTGATGCTTCCTGCGCCGCGCGCCCGGCCCGAGCGGCGGCGCATGCCCCTTTCCCCCGTGTCTCCCGATTGACCTGCTTGGGCCAGGGCGCCACGCAGAATCGGCGGATGAATTCCTTGCGCTCTCCTCTCGCGGCTCAGATCGTGCAATGGCTGGTCGCACCTGGCGATACCGTGCGCCCGGGTGACCTGTTGGTCATCCTGGAGGCCATGAAAATGGAGCACGAGTTGCATGCCGATGCGCCCGCCCGCGTCCTGGAGTTGTTCTTCGGCGAAGGCGAAACGGTGCAACCGGGCGAGATGCTCCTGCGCGCGGAGCCCTTGCGCGAGGGCGATTCGCAGCCCGCGACCATGGCACCGTTCGACGGCACCCTCGCGCGGGCGAACGGCTACCGAGGCGATCTGCAGCGATTCCTGGATCGCGATGCGCTCACCCGGGATGCCGCCCGGCCTGAAGCGGTGGCTCGGCGCCACGCGCTGGGCCTGCGCACCGCGCGCGAGAACATTGCCGACCTGTGCGACGAGGACAGCTTTCTCGAGTACGGTGCACTCGCGGTGGCCGCACAGCGCAGCCGCCGCAGCGAAGAAGACCTGATCGCCAACACCCCGGCCGACGGCATGGTCACCGGCATCGGCTCGGTCAATGGGGCTCACTTTGATGCCGCACGCGCGCGCACGGTGGTCATGGCCTACGACGCCACCGTGCTCGCGGGGACGCAGGGCATGCGCAACCACCAGAAGACCGATCGCCTGCTTGGCATTGCGCTGGAGCAGCGCTTGCCGGTGGTGTTGTTTGCCGAAGGCGGCGGAGGCCGGCCTGGCGACACCGACATGCCCATCGTGGCTGGCCTGCATGTGGGCACGTTCGCGGCCTTCGCGCGACTGTCCGGCCAGGTTCCGGTGATCGGCATCGTCAGCGGCCGCTGCTTCGCGGGGAACGCGGCGCTGCTGGGCTGCAGCGATGTGGTGATTGCCACCCGGGGCAGCAACATCGGCATGGGGGGGCCCGCCATGGTGGAAGGTGGTGGCCTGGGTGTGTACCGCCCCGAGGAGATCGGGCCGAGCACCGTGCAGCACGCCAATGGCGTGATCGACGTGCTGGTCGACGACGAGGCGCAGGCGGTGGCCGTCGCCCGGCACTACCTGTCGTTCTTTCAGGGTTGCGTCCCCGATGGCCAGGCGCCGGACGCTGCGGCGCTGCGCGACCTGGTGCCGGAGAACCGCCTGCGCGTCTACGACACCCTGGCGGTGATGAACGGGCTTGTCGACGTGGACAGCCTGCTGTCGCTGCGCACCGGTTTTGGCGTCGGCATCCACACAGCATTGGCGCGCATCGAAGGCCGCCCGGTCGGGTTGATGGCCAACAACCCGCTGCATCTCGGCGGCGCCATCGATGCCGATGCCGCCGACAAGGCCGCGCGCTTCATGCAACTGTGCAACGCCCATGGCTTGCCCATCGTCACCCTGGTGGATACGCCCGGTTTCATGGTCGGGCCCGAGGTGGAGGCGCTTGCCCAGGTGCGCCATGTCAGCCGCCTCTTCGTGGTGGCCACCGATCTGCGGGTGCCTGTATTCAGCGTTGTCCTGCGCAAGGGCTACGGCCTGGGTGCCATGGGCATGACGGCAGGCGGCTTTCATGTGCCTGTCTTCACGGTTGCCTGGCCGACGGCCGAGTTTGGCGCGATGGGGCTGGAGGGTGCGGTGCGACTCGGCTACCGCAAGGAACTGGCGGCGATGCCCGAAGGGCCGCAGCGCGAGGCACTGTTCGAGCGCCTGCTGGCGCAGCAATACGCGAACGGTTCGGCGGTGCAGATGGCCAGCACCCTGGAGATCGATGCGGTGATCGACCCAGCGCTCACGCGCGACTGGCTGACCAGGGGGTTGGCGGGTGCCCGGGTGTCGGCTCCTCGCGCGAGGCGTTTCATCGACACCTGGTGAGGTCTGGCGCCCTTACATCAGGTCGCCGAAACCGGTGGTACGAACGCCCGCACTGGGCAGTTGTGGCGCGGTCTGGTTGATGTTGATCCAGAACTCGCACACATGCTTCATGGCGCTGAGGAACTGCGAAAACTCGGTAGGCTTGGCGATGTAGGCGTTGGTGCCGGCATCGTAGGCGCGCAGCAAGTCGCTGGGCTCGGTGGAGGATGTCAGCACCACCACGGGGATGTGGTGCAGGTTGTCAGAGCCCTTGATTTCCTTGAGCACGCCAATTCCGTCGAGCAGCGGCATCTTCAGGTCCAGCAGCACCAGCATGGGGTTGCTTCCCGAGCGGTTGGTGAAGCTGTTGCGCCGGTGCAGGTAGTCCAGCGCCTGCATGCCGTCGGACACATGCGTCACCCGCCCGTCCAGTCCATGACGCGCCAGCGCCAGCTTGGTCAGCTCGGCATCGTCCGGATTGTCCTCGACGAGAAGGATGGCGTCGGCGTTTTTGCTCATGGTTCCAGTGCGGCCGGCATGGAGTCCGTGGGGGACTCAAGCCCATGCGCGCCTTCAAAAGGTAGCGAAAAATAGAACACACTGCCCTCTCCGAGCTGGCTTTCAGCCCAGATGGTGCCGCCGTGTCGCTCGATGATGCGCCGCGTGAGTGCCAAGCCGATGCCAGTGCCTTCAAACTCCGAGGCTCGATGCAGGCGTTGGAAAACGCCAAACAGTTTCTGGGCGTATTTTGTGTCAAAACCCACACCATTGTCACGAACAAAGAAGGTGTAGCCCACCACGGGGTCCACGCTCCAGCCCACTTCGATGCGCGTTCTTTCACGCGGACGGGTGTATTTGTAGGCATTGCCCAACAGATTGGCCCAGACTTCGCGCAGCAGCAGCGCGTCGCCCTGTACCACCGGCAGGTCCGGGGCGACCACCCAATCCACCACCCGACCTTCGGTGTCGTGTCCGATCTGGCTGACCACCGCGTCCACCAGCAGCGTGAAGTCCACGGCGGTGAGGTTCACGGCCGAGCGGCCCAGGCGCGAGAAGGCCAGCAAGCCGTCGATGAGCTGGCTCATGTGCCGCGCCGAGTTGCCGATGGTGCCCAGGTAGCGGGCGCTTACCTCGTCGCAGTTGCCCCCAAGGTGTTCCTCCAGAAGGCTGACGAAGCTGGAGATGTGGCGCAGGGGTGAGCGCAGGTCGTGCGAGACCGAGTAGGAGAACGACTCCAGGTCCTTGTTGGCGGCGAGCAATTGCTCCGTGCGTTCCACCACGCGGTTCTCCAGTTCGTCGTTGATGTTGCGCATCAGGTCGTCGAGCCGCTTCGCGTCGGTCATGTCGCGGTTGATCTTCGCAAAACCCATGAGCTCGCCCGCGTCGTCGCGCAGCGCAATCAGCACCGAGTGCGACCAGTACTGCGATCCGTCTTTGCGGGTGTGCCAGTTGTGCAGTTCGTGCTGGCCGCGGGAGGCGGCCAGCCGCAGCATCTGGTTGGCGCTCACCTTACCGTGCTCCGGGTTGATCGGGTCGAACAGCACGCCGTAGTGGCGGCCCAGCATCTGGGTGGGCGAGTAGCCGTCCATGCGCTGCGCACTGTCGGTCCAGTCGGTGATGGTGCCGTCCGCATCCATGAAGAAGATGCAGTAATCGCGCAGGTTGTCCACCATCAGGCGGAAGCGTTGCTCGCTCTCCAGCAGTTCGGCCGATCGTTCACTGATGCGTTGCTCCAGCTCCTCGTTCAGGTGGACCACGCGTTCCTCGACGCGCTTGCGCTCCGTGATGTCGATGATCTGCACAAACAGGCCCTGCACCACACCCTCTTCATTGAAATCGGGCAGGTAGTTGGCGCTCACGTAAATCTGATTCCCGTCGACCGTTGGCCGCCAGGTTTCGAAGTGCTGGGGCTGTCCGGCCAGCGCGGCCTGCATGCGAGGTTCGATGTCGGCCCACACGTCGGCGCGCACGCATTGTCCGATGTGCTGGCCGATGACGAGCTGCGGATCCATGCCATAGACGCGCATGTGCTCGGCGTTGGCGAAACGGAAGTGCAGGCCCGCATCGAGGTAGGCGATCAGGCCAGGCACGTGGTCGGTGATGGTCTGCATGAAGCGCTGGTTGTTGCGCAAGGCGGTCTCGGCTGCCTTGCGCCGCGTGATGTCGACCAGGGTGGTGTTGCTGCGCAGGAAGCGGCCTTCGGCGTCGCGCACCGCGGACGAGGACAGCAGCGCATGGAAGGTGCTGCCGTCGCGGCGGCGCAGCCCGTACTCCACCGCGTCGAGGGCGTCGTCATGCAGCATCATCTGCATCCTGCCGTCCAGCAAGTCGGTCTGGTTGGGCAGCATGAAGTCGCGGAAGTTCTTCTTGCCGACCACCTCTTCGCGGGAATAACCCAGCCATTCGAGTTCGGTGTCGTTGATGGACACGTAGGTGCCGGTGATGTCGAGCGAGTGGTATCCGCAGGGAGCCTGGTTGTAGAGCGCCTGGGCCTGCATCAGCGCGTTGTTGAGCTGCTGGTTGGCTTCGCGCACCTGATCCTCGGATGCCTTGCGGTCCGAGATGTCGATCATCTGGATGATGATGCCCTGCACCTGACCGGCCTGCCAGTACGGCGTGTACTCGATGCTGGCGTAGAAGCGATGGCCGTCCGGGAAGGCGCGCTCGCCCTCGAAGCGCTGGATCTCGCCCGACAGCGCGGCCGCCAGCCGTACCCGGGTGCTTTCGAAGTCCTGGGGGCGCGCGATCTGGCTCAGGTGCAGGCCCACCATCTGAGTAGTGTCGCCCTGGGCCCAGCGCGCGTAGCTGGCATTGGCGAAGCGGCAGATCAGGTCGCGGTCGAAAAAGGCGAGCTGCACCGGCACGCTGTTCGTGATGGCCTGCAGAAAGTTGCTCTGCGCCGTCAGCGCGTTCTCGGCGGCCTTGCGATCGGTGATGTCGATCACGGTGTTGTTGGTGCGAACGAACCGGCCCTGGTTGTCCTGCACGGCGGTGCTGCTCAGCAGGGCAAGAAACGTGCTGCCATCGCGGCGCCGGATGGTGAACTCCGCGGCCTCGACCTTCTCGCCCCGCACCATGCGATCCAGCCGTTCAAGGGCGGCGCCGGCCTGATCGGGTGTGACGATGTCGCGAAAGCGCATCTGGCCGATCACCTCGCTGCGGTCGTAACCCAGCCACTCCAGTTCGGTGCGGTTCATCAGCACGAACACGCCGTTGGCGTCCACGGAGTGGTAGCCGCAGGGCGCCTGGTTGTAGAGGGTCTGTGCGTCGCGCAAGGCCAGGGCCACACGCTCCTTGGCTTCTGCGAGCTCGTCCGTGCGTTGCCGCACCCGGTCCTCCAGCTCGGCGTTGAACCGCTGGATCTCTTCCTGCTGCTGGTGCAGGGCGGTGATGTCGCGCGAGACAGCCAGGAGCATGACAGGCTGGCCATGGGCGTCGCAGATGGGCGTGACCATGGTGTCCCACCACTTCGGTGTGCCCTTGAATGTGTTGCCAAAGGCCACGAACCGCGCGCTCTTGCCTTGGCGCGCGCTCTCCAGCGCCTCGCGCGAGAGCAGGGCGCCATCGTCTGGCCACCAGGTCGTCCAGTCGCTGTTGCGCACTTCGTCGAAGTCGTCCACCTCGACCAACCGGCACCCCTGGGCGGTCATCTGCACGACGCGGCCTTGCAGGTCGAGCACCTTGGTGCAGTCGGGGCTGCTGGCAATGATCTGGCGGTTGAGTTCGTCCTTGATGCGCGCGTCGGCCTCCAGTGAGCGCATCGGCGTGACGTCCTGCATGAAGCCGAGATGGCCGGTGATCGCACCATCGGCATCGCGCAACGCCGCGTTGCGCACGAGAACATGCACGATTTCGTCGCCCGGGCGCACCAGGCGGAATTCGATACTCAGGCTCTCGCCGGTGGAAATGCCCCGTACCCAGTGCTGCTGCACGCGCTCCAGATCTTCCGGGTGCACACGATTGAGCCAGCCGAAGTTGGGGAAGTCGTGGCGCTCCAGGGCAAAAATGGCCTGCAGCTGTTCGTCCACATGGGTGAGCACGCCCGCGTGGTCGGTGCGAAAGACGCCGATCGGGAACACGCTCGCCATTGCAGCGAACAGGGCTTCGTATTCCAGCTGGGCGTTCTGGGAGGTCAGTCCGGGCTGGTTGTCAAGCGTGGCCTCCAGCGCCAGGGGAAGACGTGCCTGAAACTGGGGTGCTCCAGACGCACGGAGATCGCCCTGGCCGCTGAGGCGCTGCGCATAGCCGCGACGCAGGTGCTCGTTCTCCGCGCGCAGCGTCTCCAGCTCCAGCAACAGCGCACGCTCCCGCTCCAGGGCCGCCTTCTCGGGCCTTTGGGCGTCAGGGCGCCGGTCCTGTGACGGAAAGAGGGAGCTCATCCGGCACAACTGTACCCCAGCGGGCCAGCGCGCATACGTGATATTTGACAGTCAGAAACGGGGCAGTTCAGGGTGCGCAATCCGGCCCGCGCGCACCAGCATCCTGCCGTACTCAGCACAACGTTGCAGGGTGGGGATGACCTTGCCGGGGTTGAGTAGCGCATTGGTATCAAACGCCCGCTTCACGCCGAACATCTGCGCGTTCTCCTCGGCGGAGAACTGCACGCACATGCTGTTGAGCTTTTCCACGCCCACGCCGTGTTCGCCCGTGACCGTTCCGCCCATGGCCACGCTGGTCTCAAGAATGTCGGCGCCGAACTGTTCGCACCGGTGCAACTGGTCGGGGTCGTTGGCGTCGAACAGGATCAGCGGGTGCAGGTTGCCATCACCCGCATGGAACACATTGGCGCACCGCAGTCGGTACTTTTTTTCCATGGCCTGAATGGCAAGCAGGATGTCGGCCAGGTTTTTGCGCGGAATGGTCGAGTCCATGCACATGTAGTCGGGGCTGATGCGACCGCTGGCGGGGAATGCGTTCTTGCGGCCACTCCAGAAGCGCAGCCGCTCGGCCTCATCGCGGCTGACGGCAATGGCGGTGGCGCCGCAGTTGCGCAACACCTCGCTCATGCGGCCGACCTCCTCGGCCACCTCCTCGGGCGTGCCGTCGCTCTCGCACAGCAATATGGCCTCAGCGTCCAGGTCGTAACCTGCGTGCACGAAGTCTTCCACCGCGGCCGTCATGGGCTTGTCCATCATCTCCAGACCGGCAGGGATGATGCCGGCCGCGATGACCGAAGCCACCGCGTCACCCGCCTTGCGCACGTCGTCGAAGCTGGCCATGATGCAGCGCGCCAGCAGCGGCCGGGGCACCAGCCTGACGGTCACCTCGGTGGTCACCGCCAGCATGCCTTCGCTGCCGATCACGAGTGGCAGGAGGTCCAGGCCGGGGCCGTCGAGTGCATCGCCCCCGAAGGTGATGGGTTCGCCTTCCACGGTGAAGCCGCGCACCGCCAGCACGTTGTGCAGCGTCAGGCCGTACTTGAGGCAGTGCACGCCACCCGAATTTTCAGCCACGTTGCCGCCGATGGTGCAGGCGATCTGGCTGCTGGGATCCGGAGCGTAGTACAGGCCCAGGGGCGCGGCGGCCTCGGAGATGGCGAGGTTGCGCACGCCGGCCTGAACCACGGCCGTGCGCGAGCGCGTGTCGATCTCAACGATGCGGTTGAACTTTGCCAGCGAGAGCGTCACACCCAGTGCATGCGGCATGGCGCCGCCCGACAGGCCGGTGCCCGCGCCGCGCGCCACCACTGGCACGCTCAGGCCGTGGCAGACCTTGAGCACGGCAGCGACCTGATCTTCGCTTTCGGGCAGCACGACCACCAGCGGGCGCTCTCGGTAAGCCGTGAGCCCGTCGCACTCGTAGGGCACGGTGTCCTCCGCCTGCCAGAGCAGCGCGTGCGCGGGTACGACGGCCTGCAGCGCGCGCACCACCACAGCCTGACGGGGTGTGCGTTGCAGTTGCCGGGGATGAGACGTGGTGGGGGAATTCATGGTGGCGAATCGGTGATCCAGTGTAGGGCTCCAGGCTCCGCGCGGCATTGAAATAATCTACAGCAGACATTGACATCAGGCCATCGGCTGATTCTTGAAATTCGCCGGCGCCGCCACCAGCCAGGGCGCATCGGGTGGTTCGATGTCGCGCAGCCATGCCCCAGGAAAATGCACCATGACCGGACTTGTCACCCGTGACAGCCTGTCTGACGACTTCCTCAAGGACGTGGCGCTCGGCTTCCATGTGAACCCCTGCACGGCGAAGGCCTTCCCGTCCGGATCAAGGGGGACGTGAAGGAAACGCCTGACGCCTGCGTAGTGGAAGCCGAGCGACCGGCATCCACGTCACCATCGACGGAGCCATCGTGCCCCTGCGCGCTGAACTCAAGCAGCTGGGTCGCCAGACCGATGGCGAGAAGGTGCTGTGCAGCGAGTGCTTCCACGCTGCGGTGGCGCGCAGCTTTCAGTTGCCGCAGGACATCGACGAGGGCAATGCCAGGGCGAAGTACGACAACGGGGTGCTGCGCCTGTCGCTGCCCACGCGAGTGGCCATGGCGGGACAGCGGCTGAACATCGATTGATGCGGGGGTGCGGCGTTCACTCGTTGCGAATCGCCACGAGTTCAAGACCCCGTCGAAGTAGAACGAGGTTGAACTGTTGTATCCCCGGGTACGCGCTTCAAAGTGCAAGACCTGTTTCAGATGGGGCGCGTACCGCGCGCTGGCGAGATTGGATCGGGAGGCTGCAAGACCTCCGCTGGCGCCTCGGTGGGTGTGACGGTGCCACTCCGCCCCCCGTGATGGGCAATGCGCCGTGGACCCTTGCGGTCAATTCCATGCGAACCTGTCTGTCCTGCACGAGGGTTTCGTCGTTCGGCCGCCAGATCGATTCGGGTTGCGGAGGGGTTCTCCCCCAGCCTCCAGGTGGCGTCACCTGATCGAACTCGCCGCCAAAGGCGCAACTGGTCGAGAGCACAACGCCATGGATGTTCTCAATCCAGGTGCCGTGATCGGCATGACCTCGAGCCCGCCCTGCGCGTTGCGGCGCAGACCCGGGAGAAGGCAGTCGCCGAGCGTGATTTCAATGCCGCGCAGTGCGCCGATGATGCAGGTGCGGGATCCGATGCGTGTCCACGCTGGCAGGTGCCACAGGGAGCGATCGGATGCTTGATTCTTGGCGACGCTTTCACTCGCTGCGGATGTCGACGAGCTCCAGCCGCTCATCGATGTGGTAAATCGAGGCGTTCGGGCTGCTGCCACGCGCCTTCACCTCGAATCGCACGATGCGCCCGAGGTCTGGCGAATACCAGACATTGGCCAGGTAAGGACCAGAGTTGTAGAAGCCGCTGTTGCCTCGGTGGGTGTGGCCACGGAACTGCACGCGAATCGTGGGAAACGTGCGCTGCCCGATCGTGATGGGAGCGTCCTCGGACGCGACCGCAGTCAAGCTCATCATGATGGAGCGCGCGTCCACCCGCCTGTCGTATTTGAGGGTCCAGCGTTGGCCCGGCTCGGGCGCCTTGCTGATCCAGCCGTCTGGGGGGGAGGCCTGATCGAATTCACCGCCCAAGGTTTGCGTGATCGACACCAGTCCACCTCCCTTGCGCTCGATGCGTGTCCCCTGGTTGAAGATCAGGTTTTCGCCATCGACCCGATCGAGGCGGTACACCACGGGTTGGCTCAGGCCGGTCATTCGATCGGTCAAGCGGTACTCGAACACACGGTCTCCGCTCGGGCCGGCTTTGGCAATCGGCGCGGCCGTCAGGCCGGTCTGGCGAGCGGCGAATATTGCCTTGGCCCGCTCGGGCACGTCTGCGATCCAGCCCGCAGGCAGCGCGAAGTTCAGGTTCTGCGATTCACGCAGGCCGGACGTGGTGATGCCGATCAGGCGCCCCTGTGCATCGAACAGACCGCCGCCGCTGGAGCCGCTGGACAGCGGTACCGTGATCTGCAGGGCCTCAAGCTCACCCTGCGCGTTGCGCCGCAGGCCTGAGAGGAGTCCATCGCTGAGCGTAGTCTCCAGCCCCCTGGGGGCGCCGATCGCATACACCCGCGCGCCCACGCGCAATGCATCGGCCGGCGCTGCGACCACCGCCGGCGCACTGAAGTTGGCTACCTTGAGTTGGCACAGGTCGCGCTCGGTGTCGGGGTGTTCCAGCGCGGCGCCATAGCTGACGTTCTCCCGGCCCACGGACACCGACTTGGCTTGTCGCAACACGTGGCAGTTTGTGATGAGTTGGCCCGGACCGATGACCACAGCGCTGCCTTGCATCAGAGGGCGGCCCGAACTGTCCAGCGTGCGCACCACCCACACGCTGGGAGAGGTTCGTTCGAACAGGTCTTCGGGGGGCAGCGCGGTCTGGGCGCCGGCCAGAGCGCTCACCAGCGCAAAGCCCAGGGGTATCAGGTATTTGTGGTGCATGAACATCTCAGCGCTGTGGCGGCATAAGGCCGCTCAGATCGTCCAGGGTCACCTGACGGTTGGCATGCGTGTCGGGCGCGCCGGCGGTGGATGTCGCCGGTGCCGACGCGGAGCCCGGGGGGGTCGGGGATGGTGCACTGCCGCCAGTTGCGGCGGCGATTCCGGTTTCCAGGCGCGGACCTGTGGCGACGGCAGGCTGGCCTTCGGTCTCGTAGTTGCGGTCGAACACCAGCGATTTGCCGAACACCAGTTGCACCCATGAGGGGTAGGTGTACGCCGTGCCGCGGTTGTGGTCGATGATCGCGCCGATACCACCGCCGATGATGATGTTGCCGAACATGCCACCGTTGACGCGCGAGATGGCGCGCGCGCTGGCATCGGGGTTGCCGGGGTGCTGGCAGAAGATTTCAAGATCTTCGGCGGAACGGTGCACCTGCACCGTCGCTCCCGACTTGAAGGACACGCTGCCGTGGTTGTTGCCCATGCGGCAGTCTGCGCCTGCCACCATGCCGCCAGTTTCGGCCCTGGTCTCGATCTTCATCTCTTGCGTCGTTTCGTTGACGAGGGAAGCACAGCCCGTTGCTGTGCTGGCGGCCGCCACGATCACGAGTCTTGACAACATTCGATCCCCTTGCTCCCAGTGTGGAGTTCAAAGTGTAACGTTGTTGTTACATTCTGGTTGGGGGATTTTCACGGCAATCTGGAAGGTGTGGCGTCAACCCATCGCCTGCTGCAACCAGCGCGCGAACGCCGCGCACTCCCAGCGCTCCATGGTGCCGGTGCGCCAGCACAGGAAGTGGGCATGCGGACTGGGCACGCGGCGTGGGTAGAGCGGCACCAACGCGCCGCTGTCAAGCCAGGGAGCGGCCAGCTTGTAGCGCAGCAGCGCCACGCCCATGCCGGCGGCGGCGGCGTCGCACATGAGACCGATGTCGTTGAACTGCGAGCCCTCGGTCGGCTCGGGCCAGTCCAGGTCGTGCGCAGCGAACCAGGTACGCCAGGGCTCCAGCGGACTGCGCAGCAAGGACGCACTGTCCAGATCGGTGGGCGCCACGAATGGTCCGTGCTCGCGCGCAAACGCCGCTGACGCCATCGGGGACACCTCATCCTTGGCCAGACACAGATGCTCGACGTCGGCGTAGCGACCAGTGCCGAAACGTACCATCAGGTCGGCGTCTTCGGCCACCACGTCCAGCAGCGGGATGCTGACCTGCAGCGTGAGGTCGATCTCGGGGTAGGCGTCGCTGAATTGCTTCAGGCGCGGCAACAGGATGGAGCGCGCAAAGGTGGGCGTGATTGCCAGGCGCAGCTTGCGCCGCCCCGGCGCGGCACTTTGGCTCGGAAACTTCTGCAGCGAGGCCAGACCGTCGCGTACATGGGCGAGGTACTCGCTGCCCTCGGTGGTCAGGGAGAAATCGGCGCGGCCAAACAGCTTGGTTCCCAGGACCTGCTCGAGTTGCCTGACGCGGTGGCTGACCGCGCTGGGCGTGACGTTGAGCTCTTCCCCCGTCTGCGTCACGCTGCGCAGCCGCGCCAGCGCCTCGAAGGTCAGCAGGCACTGGATGGGGGGGATGCGCACGGTCATTTGAAGACGACGGTCTTGTGCCCGTTGAGCAGGACGCGGTGTTCGCTGTGCCATTTCACGGCGCGCGCCAGCACCTGGCTCTCGGTGTCGCGCCCGCGCGCGGTGAGGTCCTCGACCGCATCGGTGTGGTCCACGCGGGCCACGTCCTGCTCGATGATCGGGCCTTCGTCGAGGTCGGCCGTCACGTAGTGGGCGGTGGCGCCGATCAGCTTTACACCGCGGTCGTGGGCCTGGTAGTAGGGCTTGGCGCCCTTGAAGCTGGGCAGGAAGCTGTGATGGATGTTGATCGCCTTGCCCGAGAGTTCGCGGCAGAGGTTGTCGCTCAGGACCTGCATGTAGCGCGCCAGCACCACCAGTTCGGCGCCTTCGCTCTGGATGATCTCCAGCTGTCTGGCCTCGGCCTGGGGCTTGGTGGCAGCCGTCACCGGAATGTGGTGGAAGGGCACGTTGTAGCTGGCCGCGAGCTGGTAGAAGTCGCGGTGGTTGCTGATGATGGCCCGGATGTCCAGCGGCAGCAGCCCACTCTTCCAGCGGAACATCAGATCATTCAGGCAATGGCCTTCCTTGCTCACGAAGATGACCGTGCGCACTGGCTCGGCCAGCGGGTGCAGGCTCCATTGCATGGCGAACGGTTCGGTGAACAGCTTGAGGTGCAGGCGCAGGTCGTCCTGCGTGAGCTGGCCGCAGGCGAACTGCACGCGCATGAAGAACAGGCCGGTGTCGTGATCGTTGTACTGTGCGGCTTCTTCGATGTTGCCGCCGTGCTCGAGCAGGAAGCCGGAGACGGCGTGCACGATGCCCGGGCGGTCCGGGCAGGACAGATTGAGGACGTAGGTGTGAGTCATGGCGTGCGCATTGTCGCAGCATGCCATCGGGTGGGCCTTGCCGTGCGCTAGGCAGTGGAGCCTCCGTGATCGTGGCTCGGTGCCAGAATCGCGGCTATCTCATTTCGCAACAGGAGACGCCGCCATGGCCTACAACGATTTGCGCATGGACAACCAGTGGTTGCCCTTCACGCCCAACCGCAGCTTCCAGAAAGATCCTCGCATTTTCGTGGCGGCCGACGGCATGCACTTCACCACGCACGACGGGCGCCAGGTGATCGATGGCATCTCCAGCCTGTGGTGCGTGGGGGCCGGGCACAACCGCAAGCCGATCAACGAGGCGATCAAGAAGCAGCTGGACACGCTGGACTACAGCACCGCCTTCAGCGTGAGCAACGACAAGGCGTTTCGCGCCGCCGAGATGATCGCCGCCATGGCGCCGGGCGATCTGAACAAGGTGCTGTTCTGCAATTCCGGCAGCGAAGCCGCCGACACGGCGATGAAGGTGGCGCTGGCCCACCACCGCGCGCGCGGCGAAGGCCACCGCAACCTCTTCATCGGCCGCGAGCGCGGTTACCACGGCGTGGGCTTTGGCGGCATGAGCGTGGGCGGCATCCCGGCCAACCGCAAGGTGTACGGCGCGGCCCTGCTGCCGCGGGTGGATCACCTGCGCTTCATCCACGACCCGGTGAAGCACGCCTATGTGCACAACATCGAACCGGTGTGGGACGAGGACCTGCTGCTCGAGCTGGAAAGCCGCATCCTGCCGCTGCACGACCCCAGCAATGTGGCGGCCGTGATCGTCGAGCCGGTAGCGGGCAGCGCGGGCTGGTACGTGCCGCCGCAGGGTTACCTGAAACGGCTGCGCGAGATCTGCGACAAGCACGGCATCCTGCTGATCTTTGACGAGGTCATCACCGGCTTCGGACGCTTGGGTACGGCCTTCGCGTCGGACTACTACGGTGTGCAGCCCGACATGCTGACTTTCGCCAAGGCCGTCACCAACGGCGTGTTTCCGTTGGGTGGCGTGGTCTGCTCCGACCGCATCTACGGCGCCATGATGGGCGCGCACGGCAGTGCGCCGGACCATGCGATCGAGTTTTTTCACGGCTACACCTACTCCGGCCATCCGGTGGCCTGCGCCGCGGCCATTGCCACACTGGATCTGTTCCGCGAGGAAAACCTGTTCGCTCGCGCGGGCGAAATGGGCCCGGTACTGGGCGACGCGATGCATGCCGCCCTCAAGGGCCTGCCCAACGTTATCGGCATCCGCAGCCTGGGGCTGGCCGCAGCGGTCGAACTTGCGCCGCTGCCGGGCTTGCCGGGCAAGCGCGCCTTCGACGTGTTCATGGATTGCTTCCACCGGGGTGTGCTGGTGCGCAACGCGGGCGACAACCTGGTGTTCGCTCCGCCCTACATCGTCGAGCGCGCGCAGATCGAAACCATGGTGGGCACTCTGGCTGACGCGATAAAAAGGGCATGACCCCTTGCGCAGCCGACACGGCTTCCTGCCAGAGGGGGACGACACCTGGGGCCGGTGATACCGTGGTCTTCTTCAGCGCCTGAACTGCTGGCGCAATTCGGCGCAATGGTCACGCGGCGGCAGTGGCGGCGTGGTCCACACCATGTCGGCAGGTGGAGCGATGGAATCGGTCGGCGCGCCGGCCTGCGCCATCACCACCTTGTGCTCCAGACCGCTGGGCAGGTGCAGCGGTACGCCGAGATCGCGCCGCACGTGGCCGTTGCCGGCCACCAGCACCACGGTCTTGCCGGCAGTGATCGCGTGCGTCACGGTTTGCGCCATGGCATGGTCGCGTGCGAGCTGGATGCGTGTCATGGGTGCGATCTGTCCCTCCGGCAACACGCCGCAGTGGCTTTCCCGGATGCCATCGCGCTGGCGTTGCAGCACACCTTGGGTCACAAGGCTGTCGAGCGCCCTATCGCCCATGGCACCTCGCATCTGCGCACGCGGCAAGTTGCCGCCGACCACCGGCACACCGCTGCGCACGGCGGCCATCACCACCGGGCCGTAGACCGGCCAGGGCCAGCCGCCATGCTCGCTCCAGCCGAGCGCTTCGCGCACGCGCGCCTCGTCGACGTCGCGCGGTAGCGCTCTCGTGTCATGGCCCCGCTCGACCATCTCCATGACCAGCGCGGCCAGTTGCCCTCGCGCCGCCAGATGCTGCACCACCTCGCGTTGCAGCGTCTGGTGTTCGGGCGCATCGTGTTGTTCGCCCAGCATGAGCAGCGGCGTGGGCAGTACGCGGTCGAGCAGAGCGGTGGCGTTGGTCGGCTCACGGTGAGCGCAAGCCACCAGCAGCGCGCCGACCATGAGCAAGCAGACTGGATTCCTGCGGATCATGCGTGGATACTAAGCTCGCTGGCGTCGCAAGCGGACATGAAAAAGCCCGGCGGGGCCGGGCTCCGGGGGGACTTCGAAGTCAGTGCATCACCACCGGCATCTGCGCCAGCGTGGCATAGCCCTCGAGGGTGTCCTCCACCTCTTCCTGAGACGGCGTGCTCTGTTGCCACGCTGTGATCTGCAACTGGAACATCTCGGCCCAGGAGCCGTCGAGGTAGACCTCCTTGCCCGAGCGTTTGTCCACGATTTCGAAGCCGTGGCGTGGAATCTGCGGGCCGTCGGCCGCCTCGGTGTCGCCCTCGGCCGGCGCATTGGCGAGGATGTGGACCACAGCAAAGGCATCCGAGTCGTAAAGCATGTGCATGACTGAAATATCCTTGAAGAGAAAAGACCTGCGTTCCTGACAACCTTATATCGGCAAATTCGCACCGACATGCAGTTGGGAGTCGGCTTTACGTGGCGACGTTCCGCCCGAGTTCAAGATACGTGTCTTTTTTGGCACAAAAGTGCTCACACATCAGGGCATGTGGCTCAACTTCTGATCGGCCACGTCGCCATTGGGTTGGGTGATGCGCAGGCGCACCGGCAGGTGTTCCAGGCCGGGCGCGAGCCATATCTCGACCGTGCTGTCGAATTCCTTGCGCGGCTGGCGCACGAGCTGGCGCGCGCGCAGCTCACCCGCAGGCAGCAGGATCGTGGATTCTTCCCCCACCTCGAAGCGCCAGACAGGGGCGTCGCCGGTGCCGGCAACCTGCATGTCCACCGTCTGGCCGGCGGCATAGGCCTCGGGCCGGGCCTGCAGCAGGGAGGCGAGCTGCATGAACAGGCTCAGGCGGTCCTGCGCGCCGGGTAGCAGGGGCACATCGGGCGCGTTGTTGCTGAAGCGAATGCGCTGTTTTTCCGTGTCGAAATGGGTGGCCTTTTCGCTGCGGCTCTTGTCAGCAAAGCGTTCCGGTATCAAGCCCGCGGGATCGATGCGGCCGGTGCTGGTTTGCGAACGGCTGCCCAGCAGCAACACGCGCATCTCCATGCGCGCGTCGTAGCGCCCGTTGGCCACGATCCAGTCCAGTGAGCCCTGGGCGCGGTAGCCGATGCCCTTGACGGTGCCGCTCACGTCGTACTGGAGGCGGGTGCTGGACGGTGGTTGTGCAGGCGGCAGTTCGACCGGCGTGGCAGGTGTGTTGCTCTCTGCGGTTGCGGCCAGAATCGGCTCGTCAGAGGCAGGGGGTTCGGTGTTTGTTGGCAGGCTCGCTGCCGCGTGGACTGCATGCGGTGTATCAACGGAGGGCGCTGTGACATCAGGGCTGGGGGCCTCTGCCGAGGGCGGCGCAACGGCGGTGTCGGTGGACGCCATGGCGGTCGCGCGAGTGGGTTTCCGGCGTTGTGGCGCGGGCGCAGCGGCGGGCGAGGGCGCCGGCGTAATCCAGCGCACGGTGCTCACGTGAACCGGGGGTGGTTGCGTTGTGAGCTCGTGCGTGGCCCGTTGCGGGTCGGATGGGGCGAGGCGCTCTGTTGCGGTTACAGCGTCGACGGTGGGTACGGTGCCTGGCAGGCGTGGCGTGAGGCCGCCCGCCAGCAGCACCAGATGCAGGCCGAGCACCACCGAGACCAGCGTGGCCAGTACGGGCCAACGCGGAGATCCGGTCGGTGATGTCTGATGGGGCGTCACGGGCGGTGCGTGGCGGGGCCGTGCCCCAGGTCTGCGCTGAGTTGGCGGGCGCAGCGCAGCAGGGCAGTGGCGGGGACACCGCCCCAGTCGGTGTCCAGCGTCGCGACCGAGCCGAGCACCACGATGCCCAGCGCGAGCCGGCCCTGGGCGTCGAACACCGGTGCGCAGAAGCCGCCCACGCCGGGCAGCAGGCTGTGCACCACGCGCGCCAGGCCGCGGCGGCGGATGTCGTTCAGCAGCTCTTCCACGTCCCTGGGCGATTGCGGCACATCCGCCAGTGGCAGATCGCCGTTGCGCGGCAGCTTCTTCAGGCGCGCGAGTTCGTCGCGGATCATGGGCGCGATGCGTTGGGCATCGCGGCCCTCGGTGCCCATGAAGGCGGCAAAGCAGCGCCCGGTGGCCGAGGTCAGCAGGGGCATCACGTCACCCAGGCGCAGCGTCACGGGAACCGTCTGCGGGGCCTCGGTCCAGTGCACTATGGTCGGACCCTGATTGCCCCAGACGGCGATGGCCAGCGTGTGCCCGGTCTCCATGAGCAGACCGTCGATGCGCTCGCGAGCGAGCTTCACGGCATCGACGCGTGCCAGGCTTGCCAGGCCCAGGCGCAACGCGGCCGGCCCCAGGTCGTAGCGGGTGCTCACCGGATCCTGCATCACCAGACCCATGCGCTGGAAGCTCACCAGGTAGCGGTGTGCCTTGGCCGCGCTCATGTGGGCGGCGGCGGCCAGGTCGCGCAGCATCAGCGCCCCTGGTGCCTGCGACAGGGCCTCCAGCAGTTCAAAACCCACCTCTACGGACTGGATGCCTGCACGCAGGGGCTCGGCGTCTTCGCGGGTCTCGAGGTCGGCGGCGGGGTGTTGGGCTGCGGGCATGCGGGCGTCGGTCACGGGGGTTGGAGGAAAACGGAGGACTCAGGTTCCACCGCTCGGCATCGGGGTCTTTCTGTGTGGCACGGGGCTTTGAACTAGAATCCTGGGCTTACGCATAGGTTAATCAATTTCACTATCCGTAATTTCGTGCGCGACCCAGCGTGCTACCGATCCAACCTTGGGGCATGACACCCCGACCAACCCGACTGCAGGAGACTTGCATGAAACTGGCCACGTACAAAGACGGCTCGCGCGATGGACAACTGGTGGTGGTCTCCCGCGACCTGAGCACGGCGCATTATGCGACCGGCATCGCCCACAAGCTGCAGCAGGCGCTGGACGACTGGAACTTCATCAGCCCGCAGTTGCAGGACCTGTACGTCACCCTCAACCAGGGCAAGGCGCGGCATGCGTTTCCGTTCGATCCCGGGCAGTGCCTGGCGCCGCTGCCGCGTGCTTACCAGTGGGCCGACGGCTCGGCCTACATCAACCACGTGGAGCTGGTGCGCGCGGCCCGCAGCAGCGAGGTGCCGCACTCTTTCTACACCGACCCGTTGATGTACCAGGGCGGCAGCGACGACTTCATCGGCCCCTGCGAGGACGTGGTGGTTGCCAGCGAGGACTTCGGCATTGATTTCGAGGCCGAGATCGCGGTGGTCACAGGCGACGTTCCCATGAACGCCACCCCAGAGCAGGCGCTGGAGGGCGTGCGCTTGCTGATGCTGGCCAACGATGTGTCGCTGCGCAACCTGATTCCGGCCGAGCTGGCCAAGGGCTTCGGCTTCTTCCAGAGCAAGCCGGCCACCGCGTTCAGTCCGGTGGCTGTCACGCCCGACGAGCTGGGCGATGCCTGGCAGGGGGGGCGCGTGCACCTCACGCTGCAATCGACCTGGAATGGTCGCAAGGTCGGCATGTGCGAGGCCGGGCCCGAGATGACCTTTCACTTCGGACAGCTCATCGCGCACATCTGCAAGACGCGCAACGTGCGCGCAGGCTCCATCGTGGGCAGCGGCACCGTCAGCAACAAGGGCGTGGAAGTGGACGGGCGCAAGGAATGGCCCAAGGGTTACAGCTGCATCGCGGAAAAGCGTGCCATCGAGACCATCCTCGACGGGCAGCCCTCGACCGCCTTCATGAAATATGGCGACACCATCCGCATCGAAATGAAAGGCAAGGACGGGCAGTCCGTCTTTGGCGCCATCGACCAGAAGATCACCCCGTTGGAGAAATGAGCCAGCGCTGCGTCACCGAGCGCGGCGCGGCGGTGCGAGCCTGCTAGCCGGCGTAGACCTGCTCCATCGACGCAAAGCCCTTGACCTCGATCGGGTTGCCAAAGGGGTCGCAGAAGAACATCGTCCATTGCTCGCCGGGCGCGCCTTCAAAGCGCACCTGGGGCGGCAGCACGAATTCCACGCCGGCGGCCTGCAGCCGCGCGGCCAGAGCCTTCCACTCAGGCAGCAGCAACACCAGCCCGAAGTGCGGCATGGGCACCAGTTGATCACCCACGCGGCCGGTGCGCGCGGTCGGGAACGGCTCGCCCAGGTGCAGCGAGATCTGGTGGCTGAAGAAGTCGAAGTCCACCCAGGTGTCGGTGCTGCGGCCTTCGGTACAGCCGAGCACACCGCCGTAGAAGCCGCGTGCGGTGTCCAGGTCGGTGACGTTGAAGGCGAAATGAAAGAGGCTGCGGGTGGCGAGGGTAGGGCTGCTGGGGGTCATGCCTCAAGCATACCGAGCGCGCTCCGCCTTGTCCTGACAGGTGACGCAGCGCATGGCCGTGGGGTTGGCGTGCAGGCGCGCCGTGGGAATCGCCACACCACAGTCCAGGCACAGGCCGTAGCTGCCGTCGGCGATGCGCTGCAACGCAGCGTCGATGGCGATCAACTCGGCCGACTCGCGCTCCTCCAGGGCAAAGGCCAGGCCGCGCTCGGTGTCGGCGCTGGCCTGGTCGTCGCTGACCTCGGACAGCGCATCCGCGGCCGATTCGGCGCGGCCCCTGGCGCCGCCTCGCTGCGCGCGCAACTGCGCCAGGGCCTCGGCGCGCAGGGCGACCAGCTGGGCCTGAAAGGTGTCGGACAAGACGGCGGTCATGGGGCTCTCCTGTGAAGACTGTTCATCTTGCTCCTGCTGGCGCCCGGGTGGCTTGACACAGGTCAAGCACAATCGTCGGATGGCCGCGATCCGTGATCGCTGACCACCTTTGACGACACCCAGAAGGAGACCCGAATGCCCACCGTGGACTACAGCCGCTACCAGACCCTCGACATCACCCGACGCGGCCCGGCCGTCGATGGCGTGCCCTCGGTGCTCGACATCCGCATGCGCGCGGATGGCCCGGGCGGCAACGGCAAGTTGCCGACCGCGGGGCACGAAGGGCACTGGGAGCTGAGCGAGATCTGGCGCGACGTGGGGCGCGACGACAGCGTGCGCTGCGCCGTGCTTCGCGGCAGCGGCATGGGTTTCTCCGGTGGCGGTGATCTGGCGCTGGTGCAGGACATGGCGACCGATTTCGAGGTGCGCACCCGCGTGTGGAAGGAGGCACGCGACCTGGTCTACAACGTGATCAACTGCGACAAGCCCATCGTCAGTGCCATGCACGGCCCGGCAGTGGGTGCGGGTCTGGTGGCCGGTCTGCTGGCCGACATATCCATCGCGGCGAGGAGTGCGAAGATCGTTGATGGACACACGCGCCTCGGGGTGGCCGCGGGCGACCACGCCGCCATCGTCTGGCCCCTGTTGTGCGGTCTGGCCAAGGCCAAGTACTACCTGATGCTGTGCGACCCCATCAGTGGCGAGGAGGCCGAGCGCATCGGCCTGGTGTCGCTGGCGGTGGACGAAGCGGCCCTGCTTGACAAGGCCTACGAGGTGGCCGACCGCCTGGCCAGCGGCAGCCAGACCGCCATCCGCTGGACCAAGTACTCACTCAACAACTGGCTGCGCCAGGCCGGCCCGGCCTTTGACACCTCGCTGGCACTCGAATTCATGGGTTTCGCCGGTCCCGATGTGCGCGAAGGTGTGGCATCCTTGCGTGAGCGCCGCTCACCCCGCTACGGCGTGGACGGCTGAGACGGGCCTCGACGGCACGAAGACAGGAGACTTCCATGAGTGACGCCACCAGTGGTTTCGGCAAATTCGTCCCCGGCTTCGAGTTCCTGCAGAACCTGGCCGGCCAGGCCGCCGGTGGCGTGGCGCAGGGGATCAGCCAGAACATCCCGCAGCTGCCCAATCTGGGCCATTGGGTAGCCCCTACCTTCAATGTGGAAGACCTGGAGAAGCGCATCGAGGAATTGAAGGCGGTGCATTTCTGGCTGGACCAGAACGCCAAGGCCCTGGGCGCAACCATCCAGGCGCTGGAGGTGCAGAAGATGACGCTGTCCACGCTCAAGACCATGAACTTCAACATGGGCGACGTGGCCAACGCGCTCAAGATCAAGGCCGCCGACACCCTGGCGGGCTTCAGTGGTGTGGCCGCCCAGCCGCCGGTGCAGTTCGCGGGTCTGGAAATTCCGCCCCGCACGTACGGAAACGCCACGACGCCCTCGCCCTCGGCGCCGCCTGCTCCCGTGCGCAAGACCGCGCCACGCAAGGCGGCCGCCAAAGCGGCGTCGGGCAAGAAGGCGATCGCGCCGGCCGGTGGCGTGGTGGACCCGGTGCAGTGGTGGGGGGCGCTTTCGCAGCAGTTCCAGCAGATCGCCAGCAATGCCATGAAGGACGCGGCCCGGCAGACCACGCTGGACACCACGCGCCAGCTGGCCGCGGGACTGACCGATCGCGCGGTGAAGACGGCCACGGGTGTGGCTGGCAAGGCTGCGCGCAATCTCACGGGCACGGTGGCACGCAACATGGGCGCCGCCGCTGCTGGGGCAGGTGGGACAGGTGGGACAGGTGGGACAGGGCGTGTGGCCGCCCGCACCCCGAGCGCGCCCGCTGCCGCAACCCCGCCGGGCAAGAGGCCTGCCGCCCGCAAGAATGCGCCGCGCAAGACGCCGCGCCGCCGCTGAGCCTGCCTCTCGGCATCCCTGTCCGGTGTGCACCGTCAATCTCGCATGAAGCTCTTTCCCCACGCCCACGCCACCCACCCGCAGTGGCGCATGGCTGCCGCCCTGGTGCTGGCGCAGTTGCGCGCGCAGATGGCCTTGCCCGATTTCGCCAGGTCGCCTTCGCTGGCGCTGCTCTACATCACTGACCACTACACCGAAGATGCCCAGGCCATTCTGGAACACCTGAGCGCCGAGTTGCCTGAAGTGACCGACTGGGCCGGCACGGTCGGCGTGGGCGTGTCGGCGAACAACGTTGAGTACTTCGACGAGCCGGCCCTGTGCGTCATGCTGTGCGACCTCGGTCCTGACCAGTACCGCGTCTTCAGTGGCGTGGCGCCCCTGCCCGCCAGCGGACGCGCGGCAGGTGCCAAGGATTTCGAAGCCCACACCGCGCTGGTGCATGCCGACGCCGGCACCCCCGAGCTGGCGGGACTGATCGCCGAAATGGCGGACCGTACGCGCAGCGGCTATGTGTTCGGCGGCCTGGCGGCCAGCCGCGGCGACAGCGTGCAGTTCTCGCTGGGCAGTGCCGGCAACCTCAGCGGCCAGGGCGCGGCCAGCGGCGTATTTCGCGGCGGACTCAGCGGCGTGGCCTTTGGTACTGACGTGGGCCTGATTTCTCGCGTCACGCAGGGCGCGCAGCCGGTGGACCGCGAGCGCACGGTGACCGCCGCGGACGGCAACCTCGTGCTCACGCTCGACGACGAGCCCGCGCTGGACGTGCTGTTGCGCGAGCGTGTGATCTCGCTCGAACGGCCCGAGCAGGCCATGCCACGCCTGCGTGCCACGCTGGTGGGCTTGTCGCCCCCGCTGCCACGGCGCGACGGAGTCGATGCGGCCCCCTCGCCGCGCGTTCGTGGTCAGTTCGGTGCCGAGGTGCTGGTGCGACATCTGATCGGGCTGGACCCGGGCCGGCGTGGTGTGGCCATCGCCGATGTCGCGCCGGTCGGCACGCGGCTGGCGTTTTGCGAGCGCAATGTCCAGGCGGCTCGCGCCGATCTGGTGCGCGTGTGCGCCGAGGTGCGCGAGGAGCTCGAGCCGGAAGAGCTCAGCCTTTCAATGGCCACGGCGCTGGCGGCGCCCGACGCACACGCCGGCCCGCACCCTGCCAGGCGCATTGCCGGAGCGGTGTATGTGAGTTGCTCCGGCCGTGGCGGGCCGCACTTCGGCAGCCCGGGCGCCGAACTGCAGACCGTGCATCGAGCGCTGGGCGACGTGCCACTGGTGGGGTTTTTTGCCGGCGGCGAGATCGCGCACCACAGGCTTTACGGCTACACCGGCGTGCTGACGGTGTTCACCATGCCCTGAGTTCGCCGTCCCAGGCCGACGCCGCGCGCGCGGGCGCGTCCCAGCAGGAACAGCACGATGGCGATGTTGAGCAGGTTGAAGCCGATGCCGTTGAGGAAGGCGGCGTGGTACGAGCCAGTGAGGTCGAAGATCGCGCCCGACATCCACCCGCCCAGCGCCATGCCCATCAGCGTGGCCATGAGCACCGTGCCCACGCGCACCCCGGCCTGCATGGGCGCGAAGTGCTCGCGCACGATCAGGGCATAGCTGGGCACGATGCCGCCCTGGAACAGGCCGAACATCCCGGAGATCAGGTACAGCGGCACCAGTCCGTCGAAGGGCAGGAACATCAGCAACGCAACGCCTTGCAGCACCGATCCCAGCAGCAGTGTGCGCAAGCCGCCGATGCGGTCGGAAATCCAGCCCGAGATCAGGCGGCTGGCCACGCCCATGCCCAGCATCACCGAGAGCATCTCGGCGCCGCGCGCGGCACCGAAACCCAGGTCGGTGCAATAGGCGACGATGTGGACCTGCGGCATGGACATGGCCACACAGCACGACACCCCGGCCACGCACAGCAGCGCCTGCAACGCGCCCGGGGAGAGGCCGAGCGGGCGGTCCACCACGGGGGCGATCGCGGTGGCCTCTGCGCGCTCCGGCTCCAGCGCAGGCGGACGGGGGCGCAGCACCAGTGCCAGTGGCAGCATGGTGAGCAGGCACAGCACGCCGATGAACGTGTAGGCCTCGCGCCAGCCGCTGGCGTCAATGAAGTGCTGCGTCACCGGTGGCCAGACCGCGCCAGCCAGGTAGTTGCCACTCATGCAGATCGCCAGCGCGATGCCGCGACGCCGGGTGAACCAGCGTGAGGTGTCGGCCACCAGTGGCGCGAAGGTGGCCGAGGTGCCCAGCAGACCGATCAGCAGGCCTTGCGCCAGGCTGAACTGCCACAGCGTCGTGGCCGCACCGGCTGCGATGAAGCCCAGGCCCAGGCCGATCGCGCCGCCGATCACCGGCACCATCACGCCGAAGCGGTCAGACAGCCGCCCCATGAGGATGCCACCGATGCCGAAACCCACCATGGTGAGCGTGTAGGGCAACGAGGCGTCGCCGCGTGCCACGCCGAATTCGGCCTGGATGCGCGGCAACACCACGGTGACGGAATACATGCCCACGCCGCCCAGCGTCATGAGCGCCAGCGAGGTCAGCAGGCGCCACCAGGCATAGGGCGATTCGGCACCTGCGGCCGGGTTCATGCCGTGCGTGGTGCCTTGCGCGCCCGCGCCCGGTCCAGCACGCGGCGCGCTTCCTGCACGGACATGCCATAGCTGTCGGCGAAGTGCTCCACCGGCTGCCCGCCGGCCTCGAAAGCGCGCAACAGCGCCTCGTCGCGCGCGGCGCGGCCAGCAGCTTCGTCCAGCGCTGCCTGGGTGATGGCATTGATCGCCGGATCGCGGCTCTGCACCAGCGCGGCATAGGCTTCGCGGCCCAGGCCCGAGGCCTCGAAGGCCTGTGCGAGGCGCTGGCGCAGTTTCGGAGCCAGGTCTTCCGGTGTGCGGCCCTGGCGACGTCGGAAGACTTCGATCAGCGCATGGTGCACGTGTTCGGGTGCCAGGGCCTCCACCGGCTGCCCTGTGAGGTCGTGGCGGTCCTGGCCCGAGGCCACGACGCTGAGGTAGCGCGTGGAGCGCGTGTGCAGCGCGAGGGCGGCCTTCAGGCTGTCCGCTTCCAGCACGCCGGGGTGGGCATCGAGCAGGTCCTGGAAGATGCCGCGCTTGAGGGGCCTGAGCGTGTCGCCGAACAGGGTCGGACACAGTTGCGCCAGTTGTTCAAGCACCGGGTGCAGTCGCGCGGGCCGGTGTTCGCCCTGGCGCGGCGCGCCTGGGTGGTCGGGGCGGCGGGCGCGGGCAGGTCGCGTCGGGGCAGAGATGTCGGATGCAGGCGTGGATGGATTCATGTGGCGGGCTCTGATGCCGGCAGCGGTGCTGCGCAAGGCCACATCATGCCAGCGCCGATGCGGCAGCGGCTTCCAGTTCCAGGATGTTGCGCAAGGCGGAGGCCTGCACGGGTTTGTGCAGGAGGGGGAAG
>NZ_JAILWB010000027.1 GCF_025699295.1 Hydrogenophaga sp.
TGGGGGGGGGGGCGCCCTTGCCGCTAGAGAGGCTTCTGGTGCGCGTGCCCCCATCCCTGCCTTCCCCCAGCGGGGGAAGGAGTCAGGCGGGGTCACCGCGCGCCGCGCCTGCAACGGATGTTTCATCGCGTGCAGCAGGTAACGCCCGGTCACCGAGTCGGCGTTCGCCGACAGGTCGTGCACCGAGCCCTGCGCCACCACGCGGCCACCGCGTTTGCCAGCGCTGGGACCGATGTCGATGATGTGGTCGGCGCGGCGGATCGTGTCCTCGTCGTGCTCCACCACCACCAGCGTATTGCCCTGGTCACCGAGCTTGTGCAGCGCGTTGAGCAGGATGGCGTTGTCGCGCGCGTGCAGGCCGATGGTGGGCTCGTCGAGCACGTAGCACACGCCCTGCAGATTGCTGCCCAGCTGCGCCGCCAGCCGGATGCGCTGCGCCTCGCCGCCGCTGAGCGTGGGCGCACCCCGGTCAAGCGTGAGGTAGTTCAGGCCGACCTCTTCGAGGAAGGCGAGGCGGCCCTCGATCTCGGGCAGCAGGTCGCGCGCGATGTCGGCTTCGCGCGTGGTGAGCGCCAGGTCGCTCATCAGCCCCTTCACCCAGACACGCACATCGCGCACGGCGAGGCGCGCCACATCGGTGATGCCCACGCCCGCAAACTTCACCGCACGCGCCTGCGCGTTCAGGCGCGTGCCTTCGCAGCTCGGGCAGGCCTCGTCCACGATGTCCTCCACCTCGGGTTCGGCAAAGCTCTGCTCCCGGCCCTTTTCCTTGTCGTCGCGCACCGAATCGTCGAGCACCTTGCGCTGGTCGCGCGAGAGCTTCACGCCGGTGCCCACGCAATCCGGGCACCAGCCGTGCTTGCTGTTGTAGGAGAACAGACGCGGATCCAGCTCGGGGTAGCTGGTGGCGCAGACAGGGCAAGCGCGCGTGGTGGAGAACACCTCCAGCATGCCGAGATCGCGGGTGGACAGGCCATCGGCCAGCGCCTGCGCCAGGCCATCGAGCGGTGCGAGCACGTGCACCACGCCCTTGCCGATCTCCAGCGCCTTGTTGAGCTGCTGGCGGAGTGCGGCCTCGTGGTCGGCGCTGACCGCGAAGTCGGCCACCGGCAGCTCGATGGTGTGCTCCTTGAAGCGGTCGATGCGCGGAAAACCGGTGGTGGGCAGGAACTCGCCGTCCACCCGCAGGTGGGTGTGGCCGCGCGGTCGCGCCCAGTCGGCCAGCTCGGTGTAGACGCCCTTGCGGTTGACCACCAGCGGTGCCAGCAGGCCGATGTGCCGGCCCTTGTAGCGCGAGAGGATGGCGGCGGCGATGCTGTCGGCGCTCTGCGGCATCACCGCCGCACCGTCGTGCACGCAGTGCTGCGTGCCCAGCTTCACGTACAGCAGGCGCAGGAAGTGCCAGATCTCGGTGGTCGTGCCCACGGTGGACTTGCGGCCACCGCGCGAGAGGCGCTGCTCGATCGCCACCGTGGGCGGAATGCCGTAGACCGCGTCCACCTCGGGCCGGCCCGCGGGCTGCACGATGCTGCGGGCATAGGCGTTGAGGCTCTCCAGGTAACGCCGCTGCCCTTCGTTGAACAGGATGTCGAAAGCCAGCGTGGACTTGCCCGACCCGCTCACGCCCGAGATCACGTTGAACCGGCCGCGCGGGATGTTGACGCTGAGGTTCTTGAGGTTGTGTTCCTTGGCGTTGACGATGCGGATGCAGTTCGCTCCCTCCCCCAGGAGGGGAGGGAGTCAGACACCGCATGCACCTCGCCCATGGCCAGCGCGTACTCGCGCAGCGCCTTGGCGGTGTGGCTGCTGGCGTGCTCGCGCACCTGCTCAGGCGGGCCTTCGGCGACGATCAGGCCGCCCGCGTCACCCCCCTCGGGGCCGAGGTCGATCAGCCAGTCGGCCGAGCGGATCACGTCCAGGTTGTGCTCGATCACCACCAGCGAATGGCCGGCGTCGAGCAGCTTGCGCAGCGAGCGCATGAGCTTGGCAATGTCGTCGAAGTGCAGTCCCGTGGTGGGTTCGTCGAACAGGAACAGCGTGCCCTTGCGCGCCACCGCCTGGCGGCTCGCGCTGCCGGTCTTCGAGGCCTCGGCCAGGAAGCCCGCGAGCTTGAGGCGCTGCGCCTCGCCGCCCGACAGCGTGGGCACGGGCTGGCCGAGTTTCACGTACTCCAGGCCCACGTCCACGATGGGCTGCAGCACGCGGATCACCTCGCGGTCGCCCGCGAACAGGGCCGCGGCCTCGCTCACGGTGAGGTTGAGCACGTCGGCCACATTGAGGTGACGGCCACCGCGTTCGATGCGCACTTCCAGGATCTCGGGCCGGTAGCGCTTGCCGTCGCAGTCGGGGCAACGCAGGTAGACATCGGAGAGGAACTGCATCTCCACATGTTCGAAACCCGAACCGCCGCAGGTGGGGCAACGCCCGTCGCCGCTGTTGAAGCTGAACTTGGCCGGCGTGTAGCTGCGCTGGCGCGCCAGCGGCGCGTCGGCGAACAGCGCGCGGATCGCGTCCCAGGCGCCGACGTAGCTCACCGGGTTGGAGCGCGCGGTCTTGCCGATGGGCGACTGGTCGACGAACACCACCTCGCTCAGGAAGTCGGCGCCCAGCAGGCGGTCGTGCGCGCCCGGGCTGTCGGTGGACTTGCCGAAGTGGCGCAGCAGCGCGGGCGCCAGCACGTCCTGGATCAGGCTGGACTTGCCCGAGCCGGACACGCCGGTGACCACCACCAGGCGCTGCAGCGGGAACTCGACCGAGACGTCCTTCAGGTTGTGCTCGCGCGCGCCCTCGAGGATGAGGCGCGGCGTGCTGTCGGTCACCGCGCGCTTGAAGCCCATGCCGATGGTCTTGCGCGAGCCGAGGTAGGCGCCGGTGAGCGTGTCGGCCGAGCGGATCGCCTCGGGCGTGCCGTCGAACACGATCTGCCCGCCGCGCTCGCCGGGGCCCGGGCCCATGTCGATCAGGCGGTCGGCCGCGAGCATCACGGCCGGGTCGTGCTCGACCACCACCAGTGTGTTGCCGGCATCACGCAGGCGCAGCATGGCGTCGTTGATGCGCGCCATGTCGCGCGGGTGCAGTCCGATGCTGGGCTCGTCGAGCACGAACAGCGTGTTCACCAGCGAAGTGCCGAGCGCGGTCGTGAGGTTGATGCGCTGCACCTCGCCACCGCTGAGCGTGCGGCTCTGGCGGTCCAGCGTGAGGTAGCCGATACCGACCTCGCAGAGGTAGCGGATACGGGTATTGATCTCGTCGAGCAGGAGTTTGAGGGCCTGCGCCTGGCCAGTGTTCGGCTCCTTCCCCCCCTGGGGGAAGGTCGGGATGGGGGCTTGTTCGCCAACGAGCCCCCACCCCAGCCCTCCCCCAGCGGGGGAGGGAGCAAGAGAAGCGAAGAACGTGCGCAGCTTGTCCAGCGACATCAGCATCAGGTCGTGCAGGCACAAACCTGGCAGCGCCTCCAGCTGCGCACGGCTCCATTTCACGCCCTGCGGCAGGTAGCGCTTCGGCGCTGGCAGCACGGCATCCGCCTGCGCCTTCGTCCCGATGCGCCACAGCAGGCTGTCGGTCTTGAGGCGCGCGCCATTGCAGGTGGGGCACTCGGTGTAGCTGCGGTACTTGGACAGCAGCACGCGGATGTGCATCTTGTAGGCCTTGCTCTCCAGGTATTCGAAGAAGCGGTCCACCCCGTACCAGTGCTGGTTCCACTTGCCGTTCCACTGCGGCGAGCCGTTCTTCACCCAGTGCCGCTGCTCGTCGGTGAGCTTGGCCCAGGGCGTGTCGCGCGGAATGCCGGCGGCCTCGGCGTGCCGCATCATGTCGTCCTGGCATTCCTTCCAGGCCGGTGTCTGGAACACCTTGATCGCACCGGCGCGCAGCGTGAGCTTGTCGTTCGGAATCACCAGGCCGTAGTCCACACCAATGACACGCCCGAAACCCCGGCAGGCCTCGCAGGCCCCCACCGCCGAGTTGAACGAAAACATCGACGGCGTGGGCTCGCTGTAGCGGATATCACTCTCGGGGCAATGCAGCCCGGTCGAGAAACGCCAGATCTCGGGAGCCCCCACGCTCCCCGCTTTGCGTGGTTCGCTGCCCCCCGAGGGGACTGATCCGACTTGGGGCGGCCCGGCGTCGGATCGGACAGGCTCGCCGCCCGATTCGAGGGATTCGGGGGATTCGGGGTCAGATTCCGATTTCAGCGCATGCACCATCAGCTTGCCGCCACCGCGCTTCAAACCCACCTCGATCGCCTCCATCACGCGCGCGGGCTCGGCGGTGCCGATCCGAAAACGGTCGGCCACGACGTCGAGCACCTTGATGGACTCCATGGGCGCGGCCTTGGCTTTTGCTGAGCCTTTGCTCTTCGTCCTGTCGTCCCCTGCGGGCGCCGCGCGCTGCACGACGCGCTCGGCCTGCACCCGCGTGTAGCCGCTGGCGGAAAGCCATTGTTCGATCTCTTCGGGCGTGGTGCTCGCGGGCAGCTCCACGGGAAAGGTCACGACCAGCCGGGGATCACCCCGCTCCTGCGCACGCTGCTTCAGCTCCAGGTAGATCGACTCGGGCGAGTCGTGCCGGACCAGCGCTGCCGTCTCGCGGTCGAAAAGCTCGGCGCCGCGCGCGAACAGCAGCTTGAGGTGGTCGTTGAGTTCGGTCATCGTGCCCACCGTGGAGCGCGAGCTGCGCACCGGGTTGGTCTGGTCGATCGCGATCGCCGGTGGCACGCCTTCGACCCGGTCCACCGCGGGCTTGTCCATGCGGTCCAGGAACTGGCGCGCGTAGGCGCTGAAGGTCTCCACGTAGCGGCGCTGGCCTTCGGCGAACAGGGTGTCGAACACCAGGCTGGACTTGCCCGAGCCGCTGGGCCCGGTGACCACGGTGAGCTCGCCCGTGCGGATGTCCAGGTCGAGGTTCTTCAGGTTGTGCTGGCGCGCACCACGGATGCGGATCAGCCCGGTACCGCCTTCCGTCGGTCGGTCGCGCCCTTGTGCGTCAGACGCGGATGAAATGTCGGCCGCGGACATCTCGGCGGGCAGGAAGGCATCGGACATGCAGGGGCTCCAGAGGGGGACGCAAAGATTCTACGGAGCCGTGTGACAAAGCCACCGGCGCGTACGTCATATCCACAATTTCCGGTCCGCGTCCACTGCATAGACTCAGCCCACCTCCGGAGACACACCCCTATGAAAAAGTTCCATATGCACAAGCAGATCCTTGCGACCATCGGCCTGTGTGGTCTGCTGCTTGCAGCCCCGGCTTCGGCCCAGTTGCGCATCGGCCAGCCCTCGGGCTTCACCGGTTCGGTGGCGGCCGGCGTCAAGGAAAACACCGAGGGGGCCAAGCTGTACTTCGATGCCGTCAATGCGCGCGGCGGCATCAACGGGCAGAAGATCGAACTGATCTCGGTGGACGACAAGTTCGACCCCAAGGTCACCGTGGAAGTCGCTCGCGAACTGATCACCAGCAAGGGCGTGCTGGCGCTGTTCCTGAACCGCGGCACCCCGCACTCGCAGGCACTTTTGCCGCTGCTGGCCGAGCACAAGGTGCCGCTGGTGGGGCCGAGCACGGGCGCCATGGTGCTGCACGAGCCGGTGAACCCGTGGGTCTTCAACGTGCGCGCGACCTACCAGCGAGAGGCCGCCAAGGCGGTCGAGCACCTGGCCAGCATCGGCATCACCCGCATTGCGGTGCTGACGACCGACGATACCTTCGGCGCCGATGGGGCCGAGGGCGCGCTCAAGGGCTTCGCCGAAGCCCAGCTCAAGCCGGTGCTGCTGGAGAAATTTCCGCGCGACAAGCCCGTGTTCACCGAACTGGCCAAGGGCGTGCACGGCAGCAATGCGCAGGCGGTGATGGTGATCGGCTCGGCCGGCAACACCGCCAACGCCGTCAAGGCGATCCGCGCTGCGGGCTCGCGGGCGCAGGCGGTGACGCTGTCGAACAACGCCTCGGAAGGTTTCATCAAACTGCTGGGTGACCATGCGCGCGGCGTGATCGTCACGCAGGTCTTCCCCAACGAGCGCTCGGTGGCCTACGGCCTGATCAAGGAAGCGCAGGACCTGGCCAAGGCCAAGGGCATGCCCGGGGTGTCGCCGGCCATGATGGAGGGCTTCGCCGCCGCCAAGGTGGTGGCCGAAGGCCTGCGCCGCGCCGGCCCCAAGCCCACGCCCGCCGCCTTGCGCGACGCGCTCGAAGGTCTGCGCAACTACGATCTGGGCGGGCTGTCGGTGAGCTACAGCCCGACCAACCACACCGGGCTGGATTTCGCCGACCTGTCCATCGTGGACGCGAGCGGCAAGTTCAGGCGGTAACGCTCCGCGCCGAGGGGGCGCTGTTCTTCTTCACCCTTTCACGATGAGCACCGGCGTCTTCGAGTGCGTGAGCACCTTCTGCGCCACGCTGCCGAGAATGAGGGCCTTCACGCCACGGTGACCGTGCGAGCCCATGACGATCAGGTCACAGCCCTCGGCCTCGGCGGTTTCGATGATGCCTTCGTAGACCACGTTGCGCTCGATGGTGTCCCCCACGCATTCGACGCCGTCGGCCTTGCAGGCCAGGCGCAAGGCGTCCAGCGCCTGGGTGGCCGCGCCCTTGGCTTCGGTCAGGTAGGCCTGCAGGCCGATGGCCGAGGCGTCACCTATGCCGATATAGGGAAACGGATCGATCACGTTGACACCGACGATCTGCGCGTTCAGGCGCTTGGCGAGCTGCACCGCGGCGGTGGTGGCCTGGGCCGCGAGCGTGGAACCGTCGGTGGGAACCAGGATTTTCTTGAACATGGCGACTCTCCTGTGGTGTGGGATGAACCTGCCCCGGCGGGGGCATGGGTTCATCGTAGGCGTCCGGCCTGCCCGCAGGTTTGAGACAGGTCAATGCCGGACCGTGGCGCGCGCGGCCGGCAGGGGCCGCACGTCCACTGCACAGTACTTCAATTCGGCGATCTTGCCCACCGGGTCCAGGGCGGGGTTGGTCAGCAGGTTGGCCGCCGCCTCGGCATAGGCGAAGGGGATGAAGGCGGTCTCGCGCGGCATGCCGTCGTCCAGCCGCACCGGCAACGCCACATCCCCCCGGCGCGAACGCACCTGTGCCTGCGCGCCCGCCACCAGGCCCAGACGCGCCGCCGTCTCGGGGTGCAGGCTCACCACGGGGCCAGGTTCGAGCGCGTCGAGCACGCCGCTGCGCCGCGTCATGCTGCCCGTGTGCCAGTGTTCCAACTGCCGGCCAGTGATCAGCACCAGCGGGAAGCCGGCATCGGGCTGCTCGTCCGGCGGCGTGAGCGCGGCACCCACCAGCGTGGCACGGCCGCTGGCGGTGGGAAAGCCATCGACGAACACCACCTCCTGTCCAGGCTCGTCCTCGCGGCCCACGGGGTAGGTCACCGCACCTTCGCGACGCAGGCGCGTCCACGGCAGGCCGGCGATGCTGGGCATGAGCGCGCGCATTTCCTCGAACACCGCGCCAATGCCCTCGCCCGCGTCGTCGCTGGCGGTGCCGTCCGCGGCGACGCCGTAGCGCCAGCCCAGGCCCAGGCGGCGCGCGAGCTGTTCGGTGATCCAGGCATCGGCGCGCGCCTCACCCGGTGCGGCAACGGCCTTGCGGCCGAGCTGCACGCAGCGGTCGGTGTTGGTCACGCTGCCGGTCTTCTCGGGCCAGGCGGTGGCGGGCAGCACCACATCGGCCAGGCCCGCGGTCTCGGTCAGGAAGATGTCCTGCACCACCAGGTGGTCCAGGCCGGCGAGAGCTTCGCGCGCGTGGGTCGCGTCGGGGTCGCTCATGGCCGGGTTCTCGCCCTGGATCAGCATGGCCGTGATCTCGCCGCGGTGCGCGGCGTCGATGATCTCCACCACCGTGAGGCCGGGCTCGCTGCCCAGCGTGCCGGCGGGCAGGCCCCACAGACGCTCGGCCTTCTCGCGCGCCGGTGCGTCGGCCACGCGCTGGTAGTCGGGCAGCACCATCGGGATCAGGCCCGCATCGCTCGCACCCTGCACGTTGTTCTGCCCGCGCAGCGGGTGCAGGCCGGTGCCGGGGCGCCCGATCTGCCCGGTAATGAGCGAGAGCGCGATCAGGCAGCGCGCGTTGTCGGTGCCGTGCGTGTGCTGGCTGATGCCCATGCCCCAGAGGATCATGGCGTTCCTTGCCGTGGCGTAGGCGCGCGCGACCTCGCGCAGCGTGGCCGCGTCGATGCCGCAGACTGGCGCCATGGCCTCGGGCGAGAAATCGGCCAGGTGCGCCTGGAGTTGTGCGAACTCCAGCGTGTGGGCTTCGATGTAGGCCGGATCGGTCAGGCCTTCGAACACGATGGTGTGCAGCAGCGCGTTGAGCAGGGCCACGTCCGTGCCGGCCTTGAAGCCCAGGTGTTTCCAGCTGTGGCGCGCGAGTTCGGTGCGGCGCGGGTCGGCCAGCACCAGCCTCAGGCCGTTGTTGCGCACGGCGTTCTTGATCCAGGTCGCGCCCACCGGGTGGTTCTGCGCCGGGTTGGCGCCGATCAGCAGCACGAAGTCGGCGTGCTGCACGTCGCGCAGCGGGTTGGTGACCACGGCCGAGCCCAGGCCTTCCATGAGCGCGGCGACGCTGGATGCGTGGCACAGGCGCGTGCAGTGGTCGACGTTGTGCGTGGCGAACGCGGTGCGCACCAGCTTCTGAAACAGATAGGCCTCTTCGTTCGTGCCCTTGGCCGAGCCGAAACCCGCCACCGGGCTGCGGCGGCCGCGCTCGGCCGTGGCGGCGAGCGCGCGGCGAAAGCCCTCGGCGGCGGCGTCCAGCGCCTCGTCCCAGCTCGCCTCGCGGAAGCGTTCGCGCACCTGTTCGGGCGTGAGGCGCCGCAACTCGCCCTGCGGGTCTTTCGGCACGCCGGCGCGGCGGATCAGTGGGCGCGTGAGGCGCTCGGGGCTGTGCGCGTAGTCAAAGCCGAAACGCCCCTTGACGCAGAGCCGGCCGTCGTTGGCCGGGCCGGCCAGGCCTTCGACGTGTTCGATCTTTTCTTCCGTGACGTGGTAGGTGAGCTGGCAGCCCACGCCGCAGAAGGGACACACCGAATCCACCTGCCGCTGCGAGGGCTGGGCGTACGCACCGTTGGCCGGCGCGATGGCGCCGGTGGGGCAGGCTTGCACGCATTCGCCGCAAGCCACGCAGGTGCTTTCTCCCAAGGGGTCGTTCTGGTCGAACACGATCTGCGCATGGCCGCCGCGAAACGCCAGTCCCAGCACGTCGTTGCCCTGGGTCTCGCGGCAGGCGCGGATGCAGCGCGTGCACTGGATGCAGGCGTCGAGATTGACGGTCATGGCCGGGTGGCTGGCGTCGCGGCCCCACGGTGCGGGTTGAGCCACGCCCCGTTCGCCCTGAGCCTGTCGAAGGGTGTCCACGGGTGGTTCGCGCCGGGCTTCGACAGGCTCAGCCCGAACGGGGTTGGAGTACCGATGGTCCTGCGCTCGAAGGACTGGCTCAGGGGATACGGCGTATTGGGCGCGCGCGGGGAAGCGCCCTGTCTGCGCACCCGTGGCCTGCGTCCAGTGCGCCAGTTCGCTGTCGAACTTGAGCGCGGCGGTGTCCGGCGCGTCCGACAGCAGCAGCTCCAGCACGGTCTTCTGCGCGGCGGCCGCGCGCGGGTTGTCGCTGTGCACCACCATGCCCGGCGTGGGCGCGCGGCAGCACGAAGGCGCGAGCACGCGTTCGCCCTCGATCTCCACCACGCAGGCGCGGCAGTTGCCGGGGCTGCGCAGCCCGTCCTTGTGGCACAGGTGCGGGATGGCCACGCCCGCCCGCTGCGCCGCCTTGAGCAGGGTCTCGCCGGGTGCGGCCTCGACGGCGCGGCCATTGAGCGTGAAGGCGACCGGCGTCGCGTCCTTCGGCAGGTCGTTGCTCTTCATGCGGACACCTCGTGGGGAAAGAAGCGCAACACGCTGTCCACCGGGTTGGGCGCGGCCTGGCCCAGGCCGCAGATGCTGGCGTCGCGCATCACCTGCGAGAGCTCGCCCAGCAACGGCACATTCCATACCGGCGCCTGCATCAGCTGCACCGCTTTCGTGGTGCCGGCGCGGCAGGGCGTGCACTGGCCGCAGGACTCGTGCTCGAAGAACTGCATGAGGTTGAGCGCGGCGCCGCGCGCGCTGTCGTGCTGGCCCAGCACCACCACCGCCATCGAGCCGACGAAGGCACCGTATTCGGCCAGGGTGTCGAAATCCAGCGGCACGTCGGCCAGCGACGCGGGCAGGATGCCGCCCGAGGCGCCCCCGGGCAACCAGGCGTGGAGCGTTTGGCCCTCGGCCATGCCCCCCGCGAAGTCGTCCACCAGCTCGCGCAGCGTGGTGCCCGCCGGTGCCAGGTACACACCGGGCTTCTTCACGCGGCCAGAAACCGAGAAGCGCCGCAGACCGCTGCGCCCGCGCCGGCCCTGGCCCGCCAGCCAGGCACCGCCCTTGTCCAGCAGGGTGGGCACCCACCACAGGGTCTCGGGGTTGTGCGCCAGCGTGGGTCGGCCGAACACCCCGTTGAACGCGACGATGGGCGGCTTCAGACGCGGCAGCCCGCGTTTGCCCTCCACCGATTCGATCAGCGCCGACTCCTCGCCGCAGATGTAGGCCCCGGCGCCACGCCGCAGTTCGATGCGCGGTGGCACGTAGTCGGGGTGGCGCACGGTGAGGGCACGCAGCGTGGCCTGCAGCGCGGCCAGTTCCCGAGTGAGCAGACCGCGCAGGTCGTGGTATTCGTCGCGCAGATAGATCCAGACCCGCTCGACACCGACCACCTGCGCGGCGATCAGCAGGCCTTCGAGCATCTGCGGCGCACCGCCCTGTTCGCGGCTCAGCAGCTGCCCGTCCTTGAAGGTGCCGACCTCGCCTTCGTCGATGTTCACCACCATGTGTCGCGGACCGGGCTGCGCACGCACCGTCTCCCACTTGCGCCAGGCCGGAAAGCCCGCGCCGCCCAGGCCGCGCAGGTTTGAAGCCTTGAGTTCGGCCAGCACGTTGTCGGCCGAGAGCGCGCCCGAGAGCAAACGGCGCAGCTGCGGCAGGTCGGAGCGCTCGGGCATGGGCAAGGCACGCGGCCCGGTCTCGCCGTGCGCCAGCAGATCGTGCACCGCCGCCACGCTGGCCCTGGGCAACTGCCGCTGGCCCACGCAGGCTGCGGGCGCCACATGGCACTGGCCGATGCAGGGCGCGGCCTGCGCGCGCACCGAAGCGTCACCCGCCAGCGCGGTCTGCAGATTGGCGAGCAGCGCCTCGCCACCGGCCATGGCGCATGAGAGGCTGGTGCACACGCGCACCACGGTGGCGGGCAGCGGCGCCGCGTCGTCCACGATCTCGAAGTGGTGGTAGAAGCTCGCGACCTCGAACACCTCAACCTGGCTCAGGCGCAGACGCTCGGCCAGCGCGGCCAGGTGGCCATGTCGCAGCCCGCCCTCGGCGTCCTGCAGGCGGTGCAGGTGCTCGATCAGCAGGTCGGCGCGGGGGTCGAGGCCTGCGCACAGCGCGGCCACGCGCTCGCGTGCCGCGGGCTCCACCTGGCGACCCTTGGGCGTATGGCGCGGGCGGCCTCGGTTCGGGATGTCCAGCGGACGGATGGGAATCACGGTGGGGTTCATGGGGCGTTGGCCGGTCTAGGGCCTGTTCACACTATTTTTCCAAGTGCGAACAGGCCCTGGTGGACCGCTCTGGTGGTTGCTTTTCAGCGTAGCACCGCAGCAGCGGCTTAATATGTTCCTCATTTCATAAAGTCACACCCTCCGACATGCTGCGCATCACCCTGCAACCCCACTGGCGCATTGGCCAGGACGATGGCGACGGCGCGGCCGCGCTCGACGCCAACATCCTGCTCCATCTGCTGGCGGCGGTGCAGGGCTCGGGCAGCATCGCGCAGGCCGGGCGCGAGATCGGCCTGTCGTACCGCCACGCCTGGGGCTTGCTGCAGCAGGCCGAAGCGCTGTTCGGGCAGGCCCTGCTGGTGCGCGGGCGCGGCCGGGGGTCGGCGCTGACCGAGCTCGGCGAAAAGCTCATCTGGGCCGACACGCGCATCGGTGCGCGCCTGCAGCCGCTGCTGGAGTCGCTGGCCTCGGAGCTCGAAGGCGAGCTCGGGCGCGTGCAGCGCCGCCAGCGCGCGGTGCCGCGCCTGCACGCCAGCCACGGGTTTGCGGTGGCCGCGCTGCGCGAGCAGCTCGCGGCGCGCCAGGTGCCGGTGGAGCTGCGTTACCGCAGCAGCCTGGAGGCCGTGGCCGCGCTCGCGCAGGGCGACTGCGAACTGGCCGGCTTTCATGTGCCGCTGGGCGAGTTCGAGGCCGCCGCCGCGCAGCGCTACCTGCCCTGGCTCAAGCGCGATCAGCACCTGCTGGTGCACCTGGCGGTGCGCAGCCAGGGCCTGTTCGTCGCGCCCGGCAATCCGCTGGGCCTGCGTGGCCTGGGCGATCTGGCGCGGCCCGGGCTGCGCTTTGTCAACCGGCCCGAAGGTTCGGGTACGCGGGTGCTGACCGACTTGCTGCTGCGGCGCGAGGGCATTGCGCCGCGCGCCGTCGCCGGCTACGACAACACCGAACTGACCCACGCCGCCGTGGCCGCCTACGTGGCCAGCGGCATGGCCGACGCCGGCATCGGCGTGCAGACCGCGGCGCACCGCTTCGGGCTGCACTTCATTCCGCTGCTGAAGGAGCGCTACTTCTTCGCACTGCCGGCCGATGCACTGGACCGCGCCGAGCTGCGTCCGGTGCTGGGCGTGCTGCGCTCGCCGGCGTTTCGTGCGCGTGTGGCCGCGCTCAAGGGTTACGAGGCGGCGAACACAGGCCAGGTGCTGGCGTTGGGGGAGGCCTTTCCCGCTTGAGGCGCGCCCGTGCCCGTCAGCGCCGCTTCACGCCCTCGGGCGTGCCAGCCGCGGCCTCCCAGGCGCCGCCCTGGAACCAGGCATCGCCATCGAGGTAGGCACGCAGCATGGGCAGCGCGTCGAAACCCCAGAACACGCGCTCGTCGACCACCATCGCCGGCACGCCGAACAGGCCGAGCGCGAGCGCCTCGTCCGTGTTGGCACGCAGGCGCTGTTTCACCACGTCGCTGTCGGGCGCGTGCCAGGGTTTTTCGCGCTGCGCCATGTGGTCCTGCAGCCGCGCCTGCAGCGCAGCGAGCCGCGCAGGGTCGGCGGCGTCGAGACCACCGCGCCAGACATGGTGGAACAGCTGCTCGGTGACGTAGCGGTTGGTCTCGCCGGGCGCGCCGTCCATGGCGCAGGACAGCCCCAGGCGCAGCAGCGGCAAGGGATTGAAGGGGTGCGCGGCCGGCAGATCGAGCGCCACGCCGTGGTGGTGCGCGAGCCAGGCGACCTGGCGGTAGGTCCAGTCGCGCTTGGCGGGAATTTCGGCCGGGCCGAGCTGGCCGTTGGCCTTGAGCAGCGCGGCGAACAGCACCGGCTTGTAGCGCACCGCGACGCTGTGGCCCATGAGGGCCTCGGGCAGGCGCTCGAAGGCGAGGTGCGCGTAGGGCGAGATCGGGTCGTAGAAAAAGGCGACGTCTTTCATGGCGTTTCCTGCTCGCGCTGCTGGCGCAACTCCACCTGCTGCCACACCAGCAGCTTGTTGGCATCGCCCGACTGGCTCCAGAGGCGGATCTCGTCCAGCGTGCGGTAGCAGCCCCTGCACAGGCCACTGGTGGCGTCGATCTGGCAGACCGAGATGCAGGGCGACGGCACACCGGGCGCAAGGCCGCTGCGGCGGCGCGCGGCCTGCAGGGTGACGGCGGGAGTGGGCAAGGTCATGGGTTCTTCAGGATTCGGTCATGTATCGGCGCAGGACGCCAAGGATACTGCGCGACGCCTGCCGGCCTGCGCCACTTCCAATCAAGGACCTCGCCATGAAAACATCCGACGACCCCATCGCGCCCCACCCCAACCGCCGATCGCTCATCCTGCACCGCCACGCGCTGCTGAAAGACCCGGAGGTGGTGGATTTTCTGAACAACGCCGTCGAGTTCGTGTACGACACGCTGGCGGAAAAGTTCATCACCGCCAACGAGCCAGCCCTGCTGCTCGAGCTCATCAGGGTCACCGAAAGCAGCGCCATGGTGCTGCTGGCGCGGGATGAAGACGACGACATGGTGCCCCTTCCCGACGGCCTGCTCGAATACCTGTTGCAACACATCGACCAGGCGGCCTCCGTCCGCCACCTCGTGGTGCACAACACCGTGCTGTCGTCGGCATGTTGCCAGCTGTTCCAGACCGCCCTGGTCCATCCGGCCTGCGCACTCACCAGCCTGATGTTCTCGAACTGCGCCTTCGCGGACGCCCATGTGCAGTTCCCGCTGCAGGCAGCGACCGTACGCACGTTCAGCTGGACCGACACCGGCATCGCTGGCGGTCTGCCACCGATGGACCAGATGCTGAGCGCCCTGGCCGGCTGGGTCCATCTGGAGAACCTGAGCCTGAGCACGCACCAGAACGCGTTGAACTTCGCGGCGATCGCCCAGATGCTGCAGCACAACCCGAAGGTCACCACTCTGGCCGTGTACAGCGCCATCACGCCCGCGTTGCCAGGCGATCCCGCGTACCAGGCGCATCACGACCCTGCCATGCTGCTGACCCCGCTCATGAACGACCAGCTTGCGCTGACGCAACTGACCCTTTTCGTGGGTAACGGGCAACACGGCCCCTTCAACACGTATTTCCTGCAGCACCTGAGCCGGTGCCTGATGGCCAACACCACACTGGAGCTGCTCAATGTCCCCGGTATCCAGATGTGCGCCAGGGCGGCTCTGGGCCCGTTGAGCGACAGCTTGAACGCCAACCACTCGCTGATCTCCCTGACGCCGCTGGCGCCGTTCGGCAACGAGGTGCCGCCACCGGTGCGCAGAAACCGCCGCCAGCGTTACTGGTTCTCGCCAGACTTCGTGCTCGGCGCGGCAGAGGCCTTCCTGCAGCAGGTGGCAATGCCCCCGGACCTGGGCACGCGGCTGGCGCTGCAGGTGGCGCCCACCCCGGCCGAGCGCGCCTACAGCGGCGCCATGATGGCGCTGCTCTGCAAGGCCACCCACCAGAGCGCGATCAAGCTGCGCAGCGCGGGTTTCCGGGAAGCGGCGCTGATCTACATCCGCACCAACGACCGGCCCCGCTGCCTCGAACTGCTCTCCGCACTGCTCCAGCACCCTCAGCTGGACTTGCTGCCCGCGGACAAACAAAAAGTCATTGCGCAGGCCCGACAGGGCAACCGGCTGAACTTCCTTCCACCCGGCTACGCGCACTGAACACGTTCAAGGCCATGGCACCGCCTCACAGGCAGCGGCCAGAGCGGCCACGCATTCGACGTGCCGGTGCATCTGTGGCGCCGGGACGGCGACAGCCAGGACCTTCCGGGCGGCTCTTTCCGGTCAGGAACACGAAGAGCTGGTTTGACCCCTGCACCACCTGCCGCGTGTTGCACGTGCAGATGACCCACCAGGCCCGGCCCCCATCGCCCCCGACAGGCGCGGCGATCAATCCACCGTGACGTCGTGCACCGGCGCGCCAGTGAGGGCCTGCAGTTGCGCAGGCGTGAGCCGGAACACCGCATGCGGGTGGCCCGCCGCGGCCCAAACTTCCTCGAAACGGAACAGCTGGGCATCGATCAGCGTGACCACCGCCGTGGCGTGCGCCAGTGGCGAAACGCCCCCGATGGAAAAGCCGGTGGCGGCCTTCACGAACTCGGCGTCGGCGCGGCCGAGCTTGCCACCGTCGGCGCAGACGAGAGCCTGCACCTTTCTTTCATCCACGCGCAGATCGCCGGACGTGACAACCAGCACGGCCACGTCGTCGGACTTGCGGCGGAACACGATGCTCTTGGCGATCTGGCCGAGCGCCACGCCCAGGGCGTCGGCGGCCTGCTGCGCGGTGCGCGCGGCGTCGTCGAGCAAACGCGGCGCGTGCGGATGGTCCAGCGCGCGCAGGTGCTCGGCCACCCGCTGGACAGCGGGGGTGGAAGAAAAAAAGTCCGGTTTCATGGGCGCCAATGGTAAGGCCCGCGACACACCGCCTACGGCTCCGACGCGATGGCCGTCCAGGCCCGATTCACCCAGACTCACCGGACCCGTCTTGCTCTGGCAAGGGCATGGACCACCGGGCCATCGAAACCGTCTGCAAGGACACCGAACTGAAGGAAAGAACACCTTGTACAGCTACCTCGACTTCGACATCCAGAACCCGGTCACTCCCTGGACCGCCAGCTATTTCGCCCTGCCGGGCGTGGCCGAACAGCTGCAACCCGATCTGGAAAAGGCACGCAGGAACGGCGCGACCATCCTCGTGAAGCTCAAGGTGTCCGGCCTGTCCGGCGACGCCAAGGCCGCGCTGGTCGAGCAGGTCTGTGCCGTGGTCAGGCACCTGCCGGACTACATGACGTCGATCAGCTTCGAAATGCACATGGCCCTGGCCCACTGCCGGCTGGACGACGCCACGCGCACCCGCCGCGAGCAGCGCATCGCGGCGATCATGGCGCCCTATTTCGCGGGCGACACCCCGGCCGCCGTGCAGCAGCAGCTGCGCAGGGTGAAGACCGTTGCGGTGATGGTCCCGGATGCGGCGCTGGAGGTGGTGCTGCGCTCGCAGGTGATCCTCACGAACCGGAGCATTGCGGCCGTGGCCTACGGCCAGGTGCTGTTCCAGGAGCCCCTCCGCCTGTTCGACGAGATCTGCACAGCCGCCCACTGGGAAGATCCCAGGTTCAAGCAGGCTTTGCAGGCCTGCTATTTTGGCCGCCTGCCCAATGATCGACCGGCCTGCCTCACGCTCATCAGGCAGGCCCGCGCCGCCAGCCTGGACAAGCTGCTCCCCCAGCTGCTGGACGGCCTGGCGAAACGCGAAAAGGACCTGCTGGGCGCCGAGATCGGTGATGCGGTGTTCACCGTGTTGCAGGCCGGCGTGGCCCTGGCGGCGCAGAACCTCGATGCCCACGACATCGACACCCTGGTGGCCGTCGCGCTGGACCGCCTGGCCGCCGAGCGCTCGGCGAGATGCTCCGAGATCGTGCTGGCCACCAAGGCCGCCATGGAACAAGGCGTTCTGTTCGATCCCGCGTCCATGGCAAGGAACACCACCGCACTGGCCGCCAGCGCGAAGGCGCAGGCGTTGGCGAAGCTCGGCATGACGGCACCACGCGTGCGCAAGGTGCTCGCGCAGGCGCGACCCACCACAGCGCAGAAGCCCGATGAGCAGGCGCCCGATCTCGACCCGATCCATGCGCGCTCGGTGGAATGGCTGGTGCGCTGGATCGAAGGCCCGGCCACCTCCAATGACGCGCCGCAGCGGCTGAACCGGCAGCAGATCGCCGCCGAAGAAAGTCAGACGCGCCTGCTCGCCCGCAAAGCCGCCGGGCAAGCCACCCCAGACCCGCACGGCGAAGAAGACCTGACCGAAAAGGACGTGGACCTGGTGTGGGAAAGTGGCCTGAGCGGCATGGCCGATTTCCTGCTGGGCGACATCCACGACATGGTGGTGCGCGCGAAACACGTGAAGGTCGCGCCCGAGCTGCTGACCGCCTGCACCGCCCTGGTGGAGCCGCTGCAGGCGTTGATCCGGCACCCCTCCACCGACGAGCTGCAAGCGCGCGACCTGCTGCAGCGGGCGGAATCGGCCATCGAGTCCCTGCGCCGGGGCGTGCTCGCCACGGAAGTGACCGAGCGCGTGCACCAGCGCTTCACAGGGGCACTCAACCAGGCGCTGCGCCAGGAGCCGCTGGTGTACGGCAAACGCCACGGCGGGGTCATCGCCTGCCCCATGCGGCAGGCCGACTGGGGCTGGGTGCACCAGACCTTCCACCAGCGCTGGCTTCCCGTGCAGCGGCTGGAGATGGACGGGTTGCTGGTGCCTTTGCAGGCCGATCAGGCGCTCGCGCTGTATGTGACCGGCAGCAGCCAGAGCCAGTATGCGTTCGACGTGTCGGTGCATCTGTGGTGTCGCAAACCCGGCGGTGGCGGTCTGCCCAGCCTGGAGGTGGGCGCCTACCCACCGATGAACACCCGCGACTGGCGCGACACCCGCGTTCCCTGCGCGGTGCTGCACGTGCCCCCCGCTTAGGGGGCACGTTCAGGCCGCGCGCTTGACCAGCAGCAGGCTCGCTCCCATGGCCATCAGCACACCGCCGAAAACGCGGTTCTGCGCGCGGCGCGCGCGCGCCGTGGCCAGCCAGCGCTGGGCACGCGAAGCCAGGAAGGCGTAGCCGTGCATCACGACCAGATCGACCGCGATGGTGGTCAGCAACAGGATCAGCAACTGCAGCCACAGCACGCGCTGCGGGTCGATGAACTGGGGCAGCACGGCCACCATGAACACGATGCCCTTGGGGTTGGTCACGTTGGTGAAGAAGCCGATGGTGAAGCGCTCGCGCGCCGAAGGCTCGCCGCTGCGCACCGGTGCGGCCTCGCCCGATTCGGGCACCACGCCGTCACGCGAGCGCCATTGCCGCAGGCCGAGCCAGATCAGGTAGCCCGCGCCCGCGAACTTGACGACCGTGAACGCGGTGGCCGAGGCCAGCAGCAAGGCACCCACCCCGACACCGGCGACCAGCAGGATCACCGACAGGCCCAGCTGAAGACCGGCGATGGTGGCGCTGCTCTTCCTCACGCCGTAGGCCAGGCCGTGCGTCATCGAGAGCACGGCGCCCGAACCCGGCGACAGGGCGATGGCCCATGAGGCCACGAAATACGCCATCCAGACATGCAGCTCCATGCGATCTCCTCCTTCAACCGGCGCGTTTGGCCAGCAGGGCACGCGCCACGCGCGAACCGGTGGGCCGGCCCAGCTGTTCGCTGATCCAGGCGCCCGCGTCCACCAGCGCGTCGAGGTCGATGCCGGTGTCGATACCCATGCCGTGCAGCAGGTAGACCACGTCCTCGGTCGCCACGTTGCCGGTCGCGCCCTTCGCATAGGGGCAGCCACCCAGGCCCGCCACCGACGACTGGAAGTTCCAGACCCCCATCTCGAGCGCGGCCAGGGTGTTGGACAGGGCCTGGCCGTAGGTGTCGTGGAAGTGGCCCGACACATGGTCGATGTCGAAGTGCTTCAGCGCGGCCTCCATCGCGGCCTGCACCTTGCGCGGTGTGCCCACACCGATGGTGTCGGCCACGTCCACGCGCTGCACGCCGATGCCTTTCATGAGGCCCGCCAGATAGCCCACGCGCTCGGGCGAGATCTCGCCTTCATACGGGCAGCCCACGGTGCAGCTCATGGCGCCACGCACGGCAATGCCCGCCGCAAGCGCCGCCTGCACGACCGGCGCGAAGCGTTCGATGCTCTCGGCGATCGAGCAGTTGATGTTCTTCTGGCTGAAGGCCTCACTGGCCGCACCGAACACCACGATTTCGTCGGGCTTGTCGGCTACCGCGGCTTCATAGCCCTTGAGGTTGGGCGTGAGCACCGAGTAGCGCACGTCGTCCACGCGCGCGATGCCGCTCATGACGGCGTGGTTGTCGGCCATCTGCGGCACCCACTTCGGGCTGACGTAGCTGGTGACCTCGATCTCTTTCAGGCCGGCCGCCTGAAGGCGCTGCACCAGTTCGATCTTGGTGGCCGCCGGCACGGGCTGCTTTTCGTTCTGCAGGCCGTCGCGCGGACCGACTTCGACCAGCTGGACGAGGTAGGGAAGTTTCATGGGGTGTCTCTGGTGTTGCGTTCAATACCCACGGGCCGGATCGACCAGACCGGCGATCGGCTCACCGCGTTCGAGCGCGAGGATCTTGCCGGCGATCTGGGCGATGCTCTCGTCGCGCAGCGTGCGCGCCGAGGTGTGGGGTGTGACCGTGATTTTCGGGTGTTTCCAGAAAACGTGCCCGGCGGGCAGCGGTTCGGCGCGGAACACGTCGAGCGTGGCACCGGCCATGTGGCCCTCGTCCAGCAGGGCGAGCAGGTCGTCGTCCACCAGATGCGCGCCGCGAGCGACGTTGATCAGGTAGGCACCGGGGCGCAGGCGCGAGAGCGTGTCGCGGTTCAGGATGTCCTGCGTGTCGGGGGTGAGCGGCAGCAGGTTGACCAGCACCCGGCACGACGAGAGGAAGTTGTGAAAGGTCGCCGGGCCGGCGTAACAGGCCACGCCGTCCACGGCCTTGGCCGAGCGGCTCCAGCCGCGCACGGGAAAGTCGAACTGGCGCAGCGCCCCGGCCACGCGCTGGCCGAGCACGCCCAGGCCCATGACGCCCACCGGGAAGTCGGCCCGCGCGCGCGGCTTGCGGTAGGACCAGCGGCCCTGCGCCACGTCGGCCTCGTAGCCGTCGAACTCCCGGAAGTGCCGGATCACCGCGTGGCACACGTACTCGGCCATCTGCACCGACATGCCCGCGTCGTCCAGCCGCACCACTTTCAGGGCCGGCGGCAGCCTGAGCTTGAGCAGGGCGTCGACCCCCGCGCCGATGTTGAACAGGGCCTTGAGGCCCTGTTGTTCGTCCAGAAACTGTTGCGGCGGCGCCCAGACCACGGCGTGGTCGGCCGGTGGCGCGCCGGGTTGCCATTCGGCCACGGTGGCCTGCGGCAGTGCCGCGCGCAGGCCGGCGAGCCAGGGTTCGGCCTTGGTGTCGGTACAGCAGAAGGTGATGTTCATGCGCTGAGCTTATCCGGCGGCGGGTTCAGCCCACCGCCAGCTTGAGCAGTTCCGCGCCCTCGTTGACCTGGTCGCCCGGCGCGTACAGCAGTTCGGCCACGGTGCCATCCACCGGTGCGGCGATGGTGTGCTCCATCTTCATGGCCTCCATCACGGCCAGCGCCTGGCCCTTCTTCACCGCATCGCCCGCCTTGACCGCGAACGACACCACCTTGCCGGGCATGGGCGCGGTCAGGCGCCCGCCCTCGGCAGCGGCCTCGCCGGCGTGGGCCAGCGCGTCGATCTCGACGATCTGCGTCGCGCCGAGCGCGCAGAACACGTGCACGGTCTCAATCACCTGCCAGGTCTGCACGGTCTGGCGCTGGCCGCTGAAGCGCAGGTCCATGCGGGTGCCGGTCTCGGCGGGCAAGGCGTCAAAGGCCAGCGGGCCGCTCACGTCGCCGAAGGCGAGGTGCAGTGCGCCGTCGTGGAGATAGCTCAGGTGCGCCAGCATGGACTCGCCCTGGTACTCGAAGTCGAAACGCCGCACGGTGATGCCGTGCGGGCGCCAGCCGTCGCGGCGCGAGAACGGGTCCGCGCTTTCCGCTGCGCGTTCTGTCAGCAGGGTTTGCGCCACGGCGGCGGCCACAGCCAGCGGTTTGCCGACCTTGTCCTGGTGGAACAGCGCCGCGGCTTCACGCGGGATCAGCGCGGTGTCCAGATCGGCCTGCGCGAACGAGCGGCTGTTCACCACGTGGCGCAGAAACTGCACGTTGGTGGACAGGCCGACGATGCGTGTCTCGGCCAGGGCCGCGTCCATGCGCGCCAGCGCTTCCTCTCGCGTGGCGCCGTGCACGATGAGCTTGGCCACCATGGAGTCGTAGAAGGGGCTGATGGTGTCGCCCTCGCGCACACCGTCGTCCACACGCACCACACCGCGCTCGAAGGCGGAGCAAGCCGGCTTGCGGTAGACCGTGAGCGTGCCGGTCGCGGGCAGGAAGTTGTTGTCCGGCGTCTCGGCGCAGATGCGCGCCTCGATCGCGTGGCCGTGGATGTGCAGGTCTTCCTGCCGGAGCGGCAGTGGTTCGCCACCGGCCACGCGCAACTGCCACTCCACGAGGTCCAGGCCCGTGATGGCTTCGGTCACCGGGTGCTCCACCTGCAGGCGCGTGTTCATCTCCATGAAGTAAAAGCGCATGCCGCCTTCGGGTGGCTGCTCGACAATGAACTCCACCGTACCCGCACCCACGTAGTTCACCGCCTTGGCGGCTGCCACCGCCGCCGCGCCCATCTGCGCGCGCAACTCGGGCGTCATGCCCGGCGCGGGCGCTTCTTCCAGCACCTTCTGGTGGCGGCGCTGCACCGAGCAGTCGCGCTCGAACAGGTAGACGCAGTGGCCCTGCGTGTCGCCAAACACCTGGATCTCGATGTGACGCGGGCGCTGCACATACTTCTCGATCAGCACCGCGTCGCTGCCGAAGCTGTTGCGGGCCTCGCGCTGGCAGCTCGCGAGCGCGGCGGCGAAGTCCTCGCTCTTCTCCACCACGCGCATGCCCTTGCCGCCACCGCCGGCGCTGGCCTTGATGAGCGCGGGGTAGCCGATGCGGTCGGCCTCGCGCTGCAGCAGGGACGGGTCCTGGTCGCTGCCGTGGTAACCGGGCACCAGCGGCACGCCGGCTTTTTCCATCAGTTGCTTGGACTCGGCCTTCAGGCCCATGGCCAGGATGGCGGAAGCCGGCGGGCCGATGAAGGCGATGCCGGCCTCGGCGCAGGCGTTGGCGAAGGCGTCGTTCTCGCTCAGGAATCCGTAGCCCGGGTGGATGGCCTGCGCGCCGGTGGCTTTGGCGGCCTCGATGATGCGTTCCCAGCGCAGGTAGCTGTCCTTGGGCGCGCTGCCGCCGATGTGCACCGCCTCGTCGCAGGCCGCCACGTGCTTGGCGCTGGCGTCGGCGTCGGAGTACACGGCCACGGAGCGAACACCGAGGCGGCGCGCGGTGGCGGCCACGCGGCAGGCGATCTCACCTCGGTTGGCAATCAGGATTTTGGTGAACATCAGGCTTCCTTGACAGGTCCGGTGAAGAAACGCTGCGCGCGATGAAACACCGCGCGCAGGAATTTGAAAAGCATCCAGGTGACGCCCCACATCAGCACAACGGTGATGAGCAGCAGCACACCGAAGGCGACAGGGTGGTTGGTGGCCAGCCACACGGCGCCGACCACCAGGCCGTCCTCGACCAGGCTCATGGCGAGGTTGGAGAACGGCTCGGGCGAGCTGTTGATGGCCGCGCGTGTGGTGGTCTTGGCCGCCTGGCTGGTGGCGGCCAGGGTGCCGCCGAGCAGCGCGGCGGCCAGCGCCAGCGCGCCACTGTCGGCGCCGAACACGCCCGCCGCCAGCGCCGCGCCGGCCGGAATGCGCACCACGCTGTTGACCATGTCCCAGAGCGAATCCACCACCGGGATCTTGTCGGCGAAGAATTCCACGAACAGCATGAAGCCACTGGTACCCAGCAGCACAGGGTGTTGCAGCACCTGCAAGCCGGCGGGCAGGTCCATCCAGCCGGCGGCGCCTGCCATGCCGACGAGGAACACCACGGCATAGAGGCGAAAGCCGCTGGCCCAGCCGAGCGCACCCGCGAGCGCCAGCAACTCGGGTGTACCCAGGGTGGTGAACCAGTCGGCCATGGTGCCGTGTCGTCGTCAGGCCGCGGGCAGCCAGGCGGGCGCGCGCTTCTGCAGGAAGGACTGCAGACCTTCACGGCCCTCGTCGCTGGCGCGCACGTCGGCGATGCGGCGCGCGGTCTCGGCGCGCAGCTCGGCGGTGATCGGCATGCTGCTCACGTCGCGCACCAGGCGTTTGCACTCGCGCGCGGCCTTGGGGCCGTTGGCCACCAGCGTGGCGACGATCTCGTCCACTCGCGCGTCCAGCGTATCGGGCGTGGCCAGCTCGTGCACCATGCCCAGCGCGTGCGCACGCACCGCGCTGAAGCGTTCGGCCGTGACCATGTAGCGGCGCGAGGCCTGCACGCCCAGGGCGCGTGCCACATAGGGGCTGATGGTGGCGGGCAGCAGGCCCAGGCGGGCCTCGGACAGGCAGAAGGTCGCACCCTCCACCGCCACCAGCACGTCGCAGATCGCAGCCAGCCCCATGCCGCCGGCGTAACAGTCGCCCTGGATGCGCCCCACAACGGGCACCGGGCACTGGTCCAGCGTCCACAGCATGTCGGCCAGCTTCTGGGCGTCGGCGCGGTTCTGGTCCCAGTCGTAGCCGGCCATGGTCTTCATCCAGTTCAGGTCGGCGCCGGCGCAGAAGGCCTTGCCGTGCGCGCCGAGCACCACCACACGCAGCTCTTCGTCCTTCGACAGGGTTTCGAAGGTGGCGGTCAACGCGGCGATCACGTCGTCGTTGAATGCGTTGCGCACGTCCGGGCGGTTGAGCCACACGCGCGCCACATGGGCGCTGGGCCGGGTCACATCAAGCACTTCATTCATGTCAATACCTTTTCGCCACTTCTTCGAGCATCACCTCGGTCGCGCCGCCGCCGATGGCGAGCACGCGCGCGTCGCGCCACAGGCGCTCGATCGCGGTCTCGCGGATGAAGCCCATGCCGCCGTGGAACTGCTGGCAGGTCTGCACCACCTCGTTGACAAGTTCGCCCGTGAGCGCCTTGAGCATGGAGACCTCCTGCACGATGTCGTGGCCCTGGGTCACGCTCCAGGCGCAGTGGTACATGAACTGGCGCGCCGCGCGCACCCTGGCGTCGAGCATGGAGATGCGCTGGCGAATCGCCTGCTTGTCCCACAGCGTGCCGCCGAAGGCCTGGCGCTGGCGCACGTAATCCAGCGTGAGCTGCAGGGCCTGGGTGCAGTGGCCGATGGCCATGGCGCCCAGCGCGATGCGCTCGGTCTGGAAGTTCTTCATCACCGAATAAAAGCCCTTGCCCTGCTCACCGAGCAGGTTCTCCTCAGGGATGCGCACGTTGTCCAGGATCAGCTCGGCCGTGTCGCTGGAGATCCAGCCGGTTTTCCTGAGCGCGCGGCCCACCGAGAAACCCGGCGTGCCCTTCTCGACGATGAACATCGTCATGTCGTGGCGCGCGGCGCCGGTCTTGGCGGCGATGAAATACAGGTCGGCGTGCACGCCGTTGGTGATGAACATCTTGGTGCCGTTGAGCACCCATTCGTTCCCTTCCTTGCGCGCCGTGGTGCGGATGCCCGCCACGTCGGAGCCCGCGCCAGGCTCGGTGATGCCGACCGCGGTGATCATCTCGCCGGCCGTCACCTTGCCCAGGTACTTCGCCTTCTGCGCCGCATTGCCGGCGTGGTGCAGGTGCGGGCCGGCCATGTCGGTGTGCACCAGCACCGTGATGATGAAGCCGGCAAAGGTGGACTGCGACAGGGCCTCGGCGAACACCAGGTTGGTCAGCGCGTCGGCGTCGCCGCCGCCGTAGGCCCCCTCGAAGGCAATGCCGAGCAGCCCCGCCTGGCCCATGCGGCGCAATACGTCGCGCGGCACCATGCCGGTGTCTTCCCAGGCGGCGGCGTGCGGCTCCACCTCGCGCGCGAGGAAGCGCGCGACCTGGTCGCGCAGCAGCTCGTGATCGGGGTTGTCGTAGATCGTTTTTGTCATCATGCCCATGTCTCCGGCCGCTGATGCGCGGCTGTCGTCTTCACATCCGGAAGATGCCGAATTTCGGTTCACCGATCGGGGTGTTGAGCGCGGCCGACAGGGCCAGGCCGAGCACGCGGCGGGTGTCGGCGGGGTCGATCACGCCGTCGTCCCACAGGCGGGCGCTGGCGTAGTAGGGGTGCGACTGGTGGGCGAACTGGTCGAGCAGCGGCTGCTTGAACTTCGCCTCTTCCTCGGCGCTCCAGCTGCCGCCCTTGGCCTCGATGCCGTCGCGCCGCACGGTGGCCAGCACGCTCGCGGCCTGCTCGCCGCCCATGACGCTGATGCGCGCGTTGGGCCACATCCAGAGGAAACGCGGGCTGTAGGCCCGGCCGCACATGCCGTAGTTGCCGGCGCCATAACTGCCGCCGATGATGACGGTGTACTTGGGCACCTGCGCGGTGGCCACGGCCGTGACCATCTTGGCGCCGTGGCGCGCGATGCCCTCGCTCTCGTACTTGCGGCCGACCATGAAGCCGGTGATGTTCTGCAGGAACAACAGGGGCACCTTGCGCTGGCAGCACAGCTCGATGAAGTGCGCGCCCTTCTGTGCGCTTTCCGAGAACAGCACGCCGTTGTTGGCGACGATGCCGATGGGCATGCCCTCGATGTGCGCGAAACCGCAGACCAGGGTGGCGCCGTAACGCGCCTTGAATTCGTGGAACTCGCTGCCGTCGACGATGCGGGCGATGATTTCGCGCACGTCGTAGGGCTTGCGCGTGTCGACCGGGATCACGCCGTAGATCTCTTTCGTGTCGTACAGCGGCGCGCGCGGCTCGCGCAGCGCCTGCGTGGCGATCTTGCGGCGGTTGAGCGTGGCCACGGCCTGGCGCGCCAGCGCGAGCGCGTGCGCGTCGTTCTGCGCCAGGTGGTCGGCCACGCCCGAAAGGCGCGTGTGCACGTCGCCGCCCCCCAGGTCCTCGGCGCTGACGATCTCGCCGATCGCGGCCTTCACCAGCGGTGGGCCACCCAGGAAGATGGTGCCCTGGTTCTTGACGATGATGGTCTCGTCGCTCATGGCGGGCACATAGGCGCCGCCCGCCGTGCACGAGCCCATCACCACGGCAATCTGCGCGATGCCGTTGGCGCTCATGTTGGCCTGGTTGTAGAAGATGCGCCCGAAGTGCTCCCGGTCGGGAAACACATCGTCCTGGTTCGGCAGGTTGGCGCCGCCCGAGTCCACCAGGTAGATGCACATCAGGTTGTTCTGCAGCGCCACTTCCTGCGCCCGCAGGTGCTTCTTCACCGTCATCGGGTAGTAGGTGCCGCCCTTCACGGTGGCGTCGTTGCAGACGATCATGCAATCGACCCCGCTGACGCGGCCGATGCCGGTGATCACGCCGGCGCAGGGCGCGCTGTCGGTGCCGTCGCGGTCGGGGTACATGTTGAGCGCGGCCAGCGGGCTGAGTTCGAGGAAGGGCGTGCCCGGGTCCAGCAGCATCTGAACGCGGTCGCGCGGCAGCAGCTTGCCGCGCGCGGTGTGCTTGGCGCGGGCCGCCTCGCCACCGCCCAGGGTGGCTTTTTCGACCTGCGCTTTCAGGTCTTCCACCACCGCGCGCATGGCCTCGGCATTGGCCTGGAAGTCGGCGGAACGGGCGTTGAGTTGTGTCTCCAGGATCGGCATGGCGGCATCCGTTGTGGTGTTTCGGGTCATTGTGGAGGATAGACACGGTGGCCGGTGGCCGCCGGTCACACAGGTTGCAAATCCCGCCAGATCGGCAGAAACTCCTGCAATGCCCGCAAGCACCACCCGCGCCCCCCTGGATCCTGCCCGCCTTCTGGTCGGGCCCGCGCTCACGCCCATGGCCTTCGTGCGCGCCATGACGGAGGCCTACGAGGCCCGCGGCCTGGACCCGGACGGGGCGCTGAAGACGGCACACATTGCGCCAGCGGATGTGCGAAACGCCGGCGCACGCATCACCGCCGCCCAGATGGAGGCGGTGTCCGACGCGGCGATGCGCGAACTCGACGACGAGGGCCTGGGCTGCTTCAGCCGTGCCCTGCCCTGGGGCAGCTACGGCATGCTGGCGCGCGCCTCGCTCTCGGCGCCCACCCTGGGGCTGGCGCTGCGGCGCTGGTGCCGCCACCACAGCCTGCTCACCGACGATGTGCTGCTGTCGCTGGAGGCCACGGGCGACAGCGCGCGCATCGCCCTGCGCCCGCACCGCCGGCCGGCGCCGCCGACCGAGTTCTGCGTCGTCTCGGTGCTGCGCAACATCCATGGCCTGGCCAGCTGGTACGTCGATTCGCGCATTCCACTGCAGGGCGCGCAGTTCCCCTATGCGCCACCACCGCATGTCGACGCCTACCGCGTACTGTTCGATGGCCCCTGCGCCTTCGGCGCGGAGCACGCCGCCATTGCGTTCGACGCCAGCTACCTGGCCCTGCCGATGCGGCGCGACGAAACCTCCATGAACCAGATGCTGCAGCGGGCGCTGCCGCTGACGGTGCGCGCCTACCGGCGCGACCGCCTGCTGGTGCAGCGCGTGCGCCAGGTGCTCGCCGCGCAGCCTCTGGACGCGCACAACGCCGAAGACCTGGCCGCGCTGCTCAACGTCTCCGCCCGCACGCTGCACCGCCAGTTGCGGGACGAAGGCGCCTCGCTGCAGGCCCTGAAGGACGAGGTGCGGCGCCAGCGCGCCACCGAGCTGCTGCTGCGCACGCGCCGCCCGATCAAGCAGGTGGCGCAGGACATCGGGTTTCGCAACGAAAAAAGCTTCATCCGCGCGTTTCGCGGCTGGACCGGCCGCTCACCCGGCGAGTGGCGCAGCGAACAGGCCGCGTAGTTCGTCCATGTGGTGGAAGACGCGCGCCAGCGCCAAGCCCTCGAACGCGCGGCCGTGCCCATCGGGGCAATAGCCCCATACCGTCGCGCCCGCCGCCAGCCCGGCCTGGGCACCTGTACCCGTGTCCTCGATCACCAGGCAGCGCGCCGGGTCGGCGCCCAGGTGCGCGGCAGCGGCCAGGTACACATCGGGCGCGGGCTTGGAGCGCGGTTGATCGTGGCCGCTGAAGACCGCATCGCCGAAATAGGACAGCAGGCCGACATGCTCAAGCTGCATCACCACCTTGGGTCGGTCCGCGCCGGAGGCGCAGGCGATGCGGCCCCCGACGTGCCGGTGGATGGCTGCCACCGCCTCCACCGCGCCCCGAACCGCCTGCAGCTCGGCCCGCAGCCGGGCGTTGCGCCGCGCGTAGAAGGCCTGCATCCAGGCCTCGGTGAGCGGTTGGCCGGTCTCGGCCTCGATGCGCGCGCGTTCATCGCGCACCGCCTTGCCGATGAAGATCTGCATGCACTCGGCCTGGGTGATGGCCCAGCCGCTTTCGTTGAGCACCTCGCGCAGCACGCCGTTGGTGATGGGCTCGCTGTCCACGAGCACGCCGTCGCAATCAAAAAGCACCGCCTCAAACATGAGATGCCCCCCACGCAGCCTGCGATGTCACCCCCCACAGGGGAGCATCACCTGCGGCCCGGCAAAACCGGTCCCGCGGTATTTCCGGTGTGCGCCACGTCGTTTCGGTCATGCAAGCTGTTCTCCGTCTACGTAATACCAGTTTCCGTCTTCGCGCACGAAGCGGCTGCGTTCGTGCAGGCGTTGCCCGCGGCCCTGTACCCGCGAGCGGGCAACGAACTCGACCTCGGCGCGGGTCTCGTCGAGCACCCGGTGGCGCTTCACATCAAGGCCCAACCACTTCACGCCCGCTTCCAGTTCCAGCGCGGCCGGCCGGTGGCTCGGATGCCAGGTGGCCAGCAGGTGCGCCACGTCGCCGCGCGCGAAGGCGCTGTAGCGCGAGCGCATGAGCGCTTCGGCGTCGGGTGCGGGCACGCCGGTGCCGAGGTAGCGACCGCAACAGACCGCGAAAGCCGCGCCGCGTCCGCAGGGGCAGGCTTCCTTCATCGAGCCTTCTTCGCCCTGCGCTGCTCCAGCGTCTCCACCGGTGCGCCAGCGCTCAACCAGTCGGTGAAACCGCCGTCGATGTGCGCCACGTTGCGCATGCCCATGTCCTGCAAGGCCTTGGCAGCCAGCGCGCTGCGCCAGCCCGCGCCGCAGAACAGCACGAACTCCCGGCTCTCGTCGCCGAAGGCGGGTTTGAAATAAGGCGAGTCAGGGTCGACCCAGAATTCCAGCATGCCGCGCGGCGCGTGCAGCGCGCCGGGTACCGTGCCTTCGCGCTCGAGTTCGCGCAGGTCGCGGATATCCACCAGCTGCAGCCTCGGGTCGCCAGCCTGCAGACGTTCCTGCACCTGGGTCACGCTGTAGGTGGTGATCTGAGCGCTGGCCTCGTCCACGAGCGCGCGGAATCCTTTGGTGATGGGCATGAAAGGCTCCTGAGGCGTCGATTATCGGCGCCGGGGCGTCACCCTGCAGGCGCAGCCCCGATGATGGGTACATTCGAGCCATGCCAGCACCCCCCCGATCCACACCTCACCACAAAGCTTTCGCATGACGCCAGACCAGATCACCGTGCTGCTCATCCTGGGCCTCGTCGTCGGCCTGTTCCTCTGGGGAAAATGGCGACACGACCTCGTGGCCGTGAGCGCGCTCGTGGCCTGCGTGTGGTCGGGTCTGGTCAAGCCCGGTGACGCGTTCAGCGGCTTCGGTCACCCGGCGGTGATCACGGTGGCCTGCATGCTGATCATGAGCAAGGCCCTGCAGGTTTCGGGCGCGGTCGAGGTGCTGGCGCGCTTCGCCATCCCCGCCAAGGCGGGGCAGGTGCTCAGCCTGGCAGCGCTGATGGGCGTGGGCGCACTGCTCTCCGGCTTCATGAACAACGTGGGCGCCATGGCGCTGCTGATGCCGATCGCGCTCAAGGTCGCCAAGCGCCTGTCCATCCCGCCGGGGCGCATGCTCATGCCGCTGGCCTTCGGCACCATCCTGGGCGGCATGACGACCCTGATCGGCACGCCGCCCAACCTGATCGTGGCCGGTTTCCGGGCCGGCATGGGCGATGGCAGGGGTTCGTTCGCGATGTTCGACTTCGCCGCCATCGGCGTGCCGGTGGCCGTGCTGGGCGTGGTGTTCATTGCCCTGCTGGGGTGGCGACTCGTGCCCAGGCGCCAGGCAGAGGGTCTGGAAGGCTTCGACACCGGGGCCTACCTGACCGAGGCCCGGATTCTTGAAGACGGCGCTTCGGTGGGCAAGACACTGGCCGAGGTAGAGAAGGTGCTGGAGGACGCGGGCGCGCAGGTGGTGGGCCTGGTGCGCCACGAGATGCGCATCACCGCGCCCAGCCCGATGCGCGTGCTGCGCGCGCAGGACATCCTGGTCATCGAGGCGGACGTGGACACCTTGTCCACGGTGCTGTCGGCACTCGGGCTCAAGCTGGAGGAATCGGGGCGCCCTGCCGACCGGAAAGAGGACAAGAACGCAGACGATGCGGCCACCGAGGCGACTGCAACCGTCGAGCCGGCAACCGGGAAGGAGGCCCCGGCAAAAGACAGGGAAAAGGAAGAAGAGAAGCCGCGCGGCGACGCCGCGGACATCGTGCTGGTCGAGCTGGTCGTGCTGCCGGGCCCCATGCTGACCGGGCGTTCGGCCAGCGACATCTCGCTGCGCAGCCGCTACGGACTGAACCTGCTGGCCGTCTCCCGCCAGGGCAACCGGTCCATCGAACGGCTGCGCTCGCTGGCACTGCGCCCGGGCGACATCCTGCTGCTGCAGGGCCCACCAGGCGCCATCGCCGAGTTCGCCAGCGACACCGGCTGCGTGCCCCTGGCCGGGCGCGACCTGCAGATTCCCAACAAGCGCAAGGCCATCCAGGCCTCGCTGATCATGCTGCTCTCGGTGGCCGCTGCCGCGCTGGGCGTGATGCCGGCGGCCGTCGCCTTCCTGACGGGAGCCCTGTTCACGCTGTTGCTGCGTGCCCTGCCCCTGCGCCAGCTGTACGACGCCATCGACTGGCCCGTCATCATCCTGCTGGGCGCCCTGTTCCCGCTCGCCAGCGCGATGCAGTCCACGGGTGCGGCCGATCTGCTTGCGCGGGGTCTGATGGGTTCGGTCGCCCAGGGCAACGCGGTGGTGGCGCTGGCGCTGGTGCTGCTGGTGACCATGTTCCTGTCGGACCTGATGAACAACGCGGCCACTGCGGCGGTCATGTGCCCGGTGGCCATCGGCAGCGCCGCGGCGCTCGGTGTCAACCCCGATCCCTTCCTGATGGCGGTGGCCATCGGTGCCTCATGCGCCTTCCTGACGCCGATCGGTCACCAGAACAACACCATGATTCTGGGGCCGGGTGGTTTTCGCTTTGGCGACTACTGGAAGTTGGGACTGCCGCTGGAGGTGCTGGTGGTCGGGGTCAGCATGCCGCTGCTGCTCATCGTCTGGCCGCTGTGACCTGACAAGGCTGCATGGGTGGCTCAGGCTTCGGGCGCTTCGGCCGCAGCGCCCTGTTCCCTCGCGTCACGCACGATCAGCACGGGAACCCGGGAGACACGTGCGAGCGACTCGGCCACGCTGCCAGCCAGCCAGCGCACGATGCCTTTGCGACCGTGGCTGCCCGTGATCACGAGGTCGGCACCCCACTCCTCGGCATCGCGCGCCAGGGCCTCGGCGATGCTGTCCTTGACCGTGCCGATGGACAACCGGGCGGACTCGGCGTCCACACCCTGCGCTTCGGCCTGCTCGGTCACGCGGTGCAGGATGGCATTGCCCTCTTCGCGCAGGGTCGACTCCAATTCCGCAAGGTCTTGCGCCGACGATGCCTTGGTCGGCACCACCTCGCTCACGTAAGCGAGCCGCAGCTTCGCGCCCTGGTCACGGGCCAGGCGGATGGCCATCTGGATGGCCGGCTTGGAAAGATCGTCGTCGCCGACGGCGACCAGGATGCGGGGAAAAACGCTCATGGGGTATAGGGATTCAGGCAGGGCGGTCGGTGTCCGACGCGGGCGGTGCAGGGGGTCGATCTTCGGCCGCGGGCTGGCTGGTCGCGTCCGTGCACGCATGTCCGGTCTCGGTCCATTCGCCCGCCACGCACAGCAGCTCGCGACCGTTGACGCAGACGGTCGCGCCTTCAGGGTACGTCTGGTCTCCGTAAATGCAAGGCTTCAAGGTCGCGCTCCTTTCATGCGATCCCGTCGCTTATACACGCGAAACAATTCCCTGCCCACCCTGCAGAAATGGCGTGCCTCGGTACACTGCGCGACCCATCACGAGACCCAACATGAACGACCTGACCGCCTTCCCGATCACGCAGAAGTGGCCTGCGGCCCACCCCGACCGGCTGCAGCTGTACTCGCTGCCCACGCCCAATGGCGTGAAGGCGTCCATCATGCTGGAGGAAACCGGCCTGCCCTATGAGGCGCATCTGGTGCGCTTCGACACCAACGACCAGATGTCGCCGGCCTTTCTCTCGCTCAACCCGAACAACAAGATTCCCGCCCTCCTCGACCCCGCAGGGCCCGGCGGCAAACCCATGGCGCTGTGGGAATCGGGCGCCATCCTGATCTACCTGGCCGAGAAGACCGGGCAGTTCCTGCCGGCGGACCCGGCGGCCCGCTACGAAACCCTGCAGTGGCTGATGTTCCAGATGGGCGGCGTGGGCCCGATGTTCGGCCAGCTCGGCTTCTTCCACAAGTTCGCCGGCAAGGACTACGAGGACAAGCGCCCGCGCGACCGCTACGTGGCCGAGACGAAACGCCTGCTCGGCGTGCTGAACCAGCGCATGCAAGGCCGCGACTGGATCATGGGCACGGACTACAGCATCGCCGACATCGCCACCTGGCCCTGGGTGCGCAACCTGGTGGGCTTCTATGGCGCGGGTGACCTGGTGGGTTTTGCCGACTTCCCGAACCTCGCGCGCGTGCTCGATGCCTTCGAAAAACGCCCTGCCGTGCAACGCGGCCTGGCAATTCCCGCTCGAGGCTGACTTTCGAGCAGTCCGGTCAGCGCGCCAGCGATGACCGGACCCCAGGGCACCGCGGATCCGGCTCCGCCGGTCTGCCAGTGCCGCCCCCCTTGAGGGGGTGACGCGCTGAAAGCGCGGCGCGGGGGTGGGTCTACTTCCTCCAGAACTGCCCGGTGAAGAGCACCAGCACGGTCAGCAGTTCGAGACGCCCGAGCAGCATGGCGAAGCTCAGCACCCAGATCTGGAAACTGCCCAGCACGCCATAGTTGCTGGCTGGACCCACGTCGCCCAACCCGGGGCCGATGTTGTTGACCGTGGCCACCACGGCAGAGAACGCGGTGACGATGTCCATGTCGGTGAACAGCAGCACCATGGTCAACCCCATGGTGGCCGCGCCATAGATCAGCATGTAGCCCAGCACCGCGGTCATGACCGAGGTCGGCATGATGGCGCCACCCAGCGTGACCGGATTGACCACCCGCGGGTGGACGATGCGCACCAGCTCGCGCCGGGCCTGCTTGATCAGCAGCACCATGCGAACCAGCTTGATGCCGCCCCCCGTGGAACCCGCGCACGACACAAAACAGCCGAGGAACATGAGCAGCACCGGCGCGAACACCGGCCACTGCGCATAGTCCACCGAGGCGTAGCCGGTGGTGGTGGCGAGCGAGACCACGTGGAAGGCACTGATGCGCAGTGCGTCGGGGAAATGATCGTAGTCGCCATGCGCCACCAGCAGCACCGCCACCACCATGATGGACACCACGAGCACCGCCACATAGGTGCGGATTTCGCGGTCGCGTGTGATGGGGCGCAGAGAGCGCTGACGCAGCACGATGAAGTAGCGCATGAAGCTCACCCCCGCCAGTGCCATGAACACGGTGGCCACGGCCTCGATGCGCGCCGAGTCCCAGTGCCCGAAGCTGGCGTCGTGCGAGGAGAATCCGCCCAGGCCCATGGTGGTGCACATGTGCATGAACGCGTCGGCCCAGCTCATGCCGGCCCAGCGGTAGGCGAGCATGCAGGCCACGGCAAACAGCACGTACACACCCCACAGGCCGCGCGCGGTCTCTGCAATGCGCGGCGTGAACTTGGTGTCCTTCATGGGCCCCGGCGTCTCGGCCCGGTAGAGCTGCACACCACCCAGACCCAGCATCGGCAATACCGCCACCACCAGCAGCATGATGCCCAGCCCGCCGAGCAGCTGCAGGAAACAGCGCCAGACGTTCACCGACACCGGCAGCGCATCCAGCCCCGACAGCGCGGTCGCGCCCGTGGCGGTGAGCGCGCTCATGGATTCGAAGTAGGCCTTGGTCCAGGTGATGTCGGGCACGGTGAACATGAGCGGCGCGGCAGCAAAGGCCGGCAGCAGCATCCACACCAGGTTGACCAGCAGAAAGCCGTCCTTGGCCTGCAGTTCGCGGCGATGCGCGCGGGTCAGGCGCCACAGGGCCATGCCGCAAGCTGTCGTCAGCGCAAAGCCGTAGGCCCACACCAGCGCATGGCCCTGCGCGTCCAGGAACCAGGCCCAGGCCAGTGGCACGAGGAAGGCCGGCGCGAACGCCAGCAGGATGCGCGAGAAGACCAGCAGGACGGGCAGCAGGCTGTACACGAAGCTCTAGCCGAAAAAGGTGGCGCTGACCTGGAACAGCTTCTCGACCTCGCGCACCAGGCGCTTGTTGGGAATGAAGATGATGATGTGGTCGTCTGTCTCGATGACCGTGTCGTGGTGCGGCATCAACACCTCGGACTTGCGGCCCTCGCCGCGCACGATGGCGCCAATGCGCGTTCCCTTGGGCAGCTTGACCTCCTCGACCTTGCGGCCTACCAGCTTGCTGGTCTTCACATCGCCGCGGGCAATGCCTTCCAGGGCCTCGGCGGCCCCGTGTCGCAGGCTGTGCACGGCGGCCACGTCGCCACGCCGCAGGTGGGCAAGCAGTTCGCCGATCACGGTCTGCGACGGTGAGATCGCAATGTCGATCGTGCTGCCCTGCATCATGTCGGCGTAGGCCCGGCGGTTGATCAGCGACATCACGCGGCCCGCGCCCATGCGCTTGGCCAGCATCGCCGACATGATGTTGTCCTCGTCGTCGCTGGTGAGCGCGAGGAACATGTCCATCTCGCCCACATTTTCTTCCTGCAACAGGTCCTCATCCGCGCCGTCTCCCTGCAGGATCAGCATGCTGGATGGCAACTGGCTGGCCAGGTATTCGCAGCGCTTCGGGTCTCGCTCGATGAGCTTGACCTGGCACTGACCCTCCAGCGAGCGCGCCAGCCTCAGCCCGACCTTGCCGCCGCCGGTGATCATGATGCGGCGCACCGGCTCGTCAATGTTGTGGATGGCGCCGAGCACGTAGCGGATCTTCCGCGTGTCGGCCAGCACAAACACCTCGTCACCGGCGAGGATGCGCGTCTGCTTGGTGGCCTCCATCTCGGTGTCGAGCCGGTACAGCGCCACCACGCGCATTTCGGCGTGCGGAAAGCGGTCGCGAAACTCGCCGATGGTGTGCCCCACCAGGGCACCGCCGTGGGTGGCACGCATGGCGATCAGGCTCGCGCGGCCATCGGCGAACTCCAGCACCTGCAAGGCCTCGGGGTAGCTGATGAGCTGGTGGATGTAGCGCGTGACCGACTCCTCGGGGCAGATCACGTGGTCCACCGCGAAGCCGTTCTTGCCCATCAGCTCGTCGCCTTCGACGAACTCGGGCGATCGCAGGCGGGCAATGGTGCTGGGCACATTGAAGATGTCGTGCGCCACCTTGCAGGCCACCAGGTTGGTCTCGTCGCTGGCGGCGCAGGCAATCACCATGTCCGCATCTTTCGCGCCGGCATTGCGCAGCACTGAAGGTTGTATGCCGTTGCCGACCACGCCGCGCAGGTCCAACCGGTCCTCCAGCAAGCGCAGCCGGGACGGGTTCATGTCGATCACGGTGATGTCGTTCTGTTCGGAAACCAGGTTTTCCGCAACGCTCTCGCCCACTCGGCCGGCGCCCAGGATGATGATGTTCATGGTCGAGGGATCATACGCCCGGCCTGCGCACGCCCCGCTGCCACTCAGGCCAGTGCGCGCTGGATGATGATCTTCTGCACGTCCGAGGTGCCCTCGTAAATCTGGCATACGCGCACGTCGCGGTAGATGCGTTCAACCGGGAAGTCGCTCACGTAGCCGTAGCCCCCGAGCACCTGGATCGCGTCCGAGCAGACCTTCTCGGCCATCTCGCTGGCCATCAGCTTGGCCATCGCGGCTTCCTTCAGGCAGGGTTCGCCCGCGTCGCGCAATGCAGCGGCATGGTGGGTGAGCGCGCGCGCGGCCTCGATCTGCGTGGCCATCCCGGCCAGCCGGAAGCCCACGGCCTGGTGGTTGAAGATGGGCTGGCCGAAACTCTCGCGCTGCTTGGCGTACGCGAGCGCGCACTCGAACGCGCTGCGCGCCATGCCGATGCTTTGCGCGGCAATGCCGATGCGCCCGCCTTCCAGGGCCGAGAGCGCGATCCGGTAGCCTTCGCCCTCGGCGCCGATCAGGTTCTCGGCGGGAATGCGGCAGTTCTCGAAGTTGATCTGCGCGGTGTCGCTGCTGTGCTGGCCGAGCTTGTCCTCCAGCCGCGCGACCACGTAGCCCGGGGTGTCAGTGGGCACCACGAAGGCGCTCATGCCCTTCTTGCCCGCGCCCTTGTCGGTCACGGCGATCACGATGGCGAGCTGGCCGTTCTTGCCGCTGGTGATGAACTGCTTGACGCCGTTGATGACGTAGTCGCCGCCCTGCTTCACCGCCGTCGTGCGCAGGGCCGAAGCGTCCGAACCCACGTGCGGCTCGGTCAGACAGAAGACGCCGAGCATCTGGCCGGCCGCGAGCGGGCGCAACCAGCGTTCCTGCTGCTGCGCATTGCCGTAGCGCATGAGGATGGCGTTGACGGGGCAGTTGGTGACGCTGATGGCGGTGCTGGTACCACCGTCGCCGGCGGCGATTTCTTCCAGCACCACGGCCAGCGTCACATAGTCCAGCCCGGCGCCACCCAGTGATTCAGGCACGCAGATGCCGTAAGCCCCCAGCTCGGCCAGGCCCTTGTGCACGTCCTTCGGGAAATGATGCTGTTTGTCCCAGGTCGCGGCGTTTGGCCAGAGTTGCTCCTGGGCAAAGGCGCGCACCGCATCGCGGATCATGAGTTGGTCTTGGTTGAGTGGCATGCGGGTGTCTTTCGGGTGAATCACCAGGTGCTGGCGCGCCGGCCGTCATGGTGGATGAGGAGGCCATTGTCGTCGGGGGTGAGCAAAGCCAGCACGTGGCGCAGACCCGCCACGCTGCGCTCGACCGTCAGCGGCGCGGATGCGCCACCCATTTCGGTCTGCACCCAGCCCGGGTCCAGCGCGACGCAGGTGGCGGCAGGGTAGCGGTGCCGGGCACTGGCCACGGCCATGTTGACTGCGGCCTTGCTCACGCGGTAGAGCCAGGCATCGTCGCCCTCCACCAGGCCGACCTGGCTCATTCCGCTGGAAAACGCGCCAAACACGCCGCCGCCCGCCTCGACCGCGGGCATCACCTGCGGTATGGCCTGCATCAAGCCCAGCACGTTGGCGTGCATCACACGGTCGAAGGACTCGCGCGTCGGCGGCGTGCGCGCGTCGGCGGTGTCGTAGACGCCGGCCACGTACAGGGCCATATCGAGTTCTTCGCCATCGAGCGACCAGGCCAGGCCGCTCACACTCGCCGGGTCGGCCACGTTCACACGCAGCGCTTCGGCGCCGAGCCCGCGCAGGCGCGCCAGGCCGGCCTCGTCGCGCGCGGTGGCAATCACACGATCGCCCGCCTCCAGGTACTGGCGCACGAGCTCGAGGCCGATTCCACGAGACGCGCCGATGACGAGAACGGTGTTCATGGAGTGAAGGGTGTTTTCACCAAGGCTGCCACGGAACCGGCGTTGCCGGGCCGCTGGTGGCACCCCTTCGAAGGGGTGACGCCGTAGGCGGCGCGGGGGGTTACAGCAACTCGATCGCCATCGCCGTGGCTTCACCGCCGCCGATGCACAGGGTGGCCACGCCCCTCTTGCCGCCGCGTGCCTGCAGCGCGTGCAGCAGCGTGACGAGAATGCGCGCGCCGCTGGCGCCGATGGGGTGGCCGAGCGCGCAGGCGCCGCCGTTGACGTTGACCTTCTCGTGCGGGATGTCCAGTTCGGTCATGAGCGCCATGGGCACCACGGCGAAGGCCTCGTTGATTTCCCACAGATCCACGTCGGCGACTTTCCATCCGGTCTTGTTCAGAAGCTTCTGCGTCGCGCCCACCGGCGCGGTGGCGAACCAGTTCGGCTCCTGCGCGTGCGTGGCGTGGCCGACGATGCGCGCCAGCGGCTGCGCGCCCAGCTGCTTCGCGGTGGACTCGCGCATCAGCACCAGCGCGGCAGCGCCGTCGTTGATGGACGAGCTGGACGCGGCGGTGATGGTGCCGTCCTTCTTGAACGCGGGCTTGAGACCGGGGATCTTGTCGAGCTTGACCTTGCCCGGGCCTTCGTCGGTGGCCACCACCCGCTCGCCACTGCGGTCCTTCACCGTCACGGGCGTGATCTCCTTCGCGAAGGCGCCGCTGTCGGTGGCGGCCTTGGCGCGCGTCACCGAGGCGATCGCGAATGCGTCCTGCTGCTCGCGCGTGAAACCGTACTTGGCCGCGCAGTCCTCGCCGAAGGTGCCCATGGAACGGCCGGGCTCGTAGGCGTCTTCCAGGCCGTCGAGCATCATGTGGTCGTACACCTTGTCGTGGCCCATGCGGTAGCCACCGCGGCCCTTCTGCAGCAGGTAGGGCGCGCCAGTCATGCTCTCCATGCCGCCGGCCACCATCACGGTGGCACTGCCCGCGGCGAGCATGTCGTGCGCAAGCATGGTGGCCTTCATGCCCGAACCGCACATCTTGGACAGCGTGACCGCGCCGGCCGACTTCGGCAGGCCGCCCTTGAATGCGGCCTGGCGCGCGGGCGCCTGGCCCTGGCCAGCCATCAGGCAGTTGCCGAACAGAACTTCGTCCACCTGGTCCGGTTTCACGCCACTGCGTTCCATCGCGGCCTGGATGGCGGCACCGCCCAGGTCGTGCGCGGCGAGGCTGGCGAAGTCGCCCTGGAAAGCGCCCATGGGGGTGCGTGCGGCGCCGACGATGACGATTGGATCTTGGGACATCGGGAATCTCCTGAAGACTGAGAACAAAAAAAGGGGGATCAGCTCTGGCGCACCGCGCCCACGCCGGCCACGGCCGCGCGGTACACGGCGTCAATCTGCTCGTTGCCGTCCAGCGTCATGTGCATGTCGTGCAGCAGGCCATCGCGCAGGCCATAGACCCAGCCATGCAGCGTGAGCGACTGCCCGCGTGCCCAGGCGTCCTGCACCACCGTCGTCTGGGCCACGTTCATCACCTGCTCGATCGCATTGAGCTCGCACAGCACGTCGGCACGGTGCTTTTCGGGCGTGGCTTCCAGCAACGCCGCGTGGCGGTCGCGCACGTCCTTGATGTGGCGCAGCCAGTTGTCGGCCAGGCCCACGCGCACATCGCGCAGCGCGGCCTGCACGCCGCCACAGCCGTAGTGCCCCACCACCATGAGGTGCTGCACCTTGAGCATGTCCACCGCGAACTGGATCGTCGAAAGGCAATTGAGGTCGGTGGGCACCACCACATTGGCCACGTTGCGGTGCACGAAGACCTCACCCGGGTCCAGGCCGGTGATCTGGTTGGCGGGCACGCGGCTGTCTGAGCAGCCGATCCACATGTACTGCGGGCTCTGCTGGGCCAGCAGGTCGGTGAAGAAGGTCGGGCGCGCGGCCACCATGTCGGCAGCCCAGCTGCGGTTGCGCTCGAAGAGGTCTTTGAGTTCGGAGGTCATGGGTCGATCTTAGGATGCCGGCCAATGCCTCAGCAGGTCTCCGCGAACAGCTCCCGACCGATCAGCATGCGGCGGATCTCACTGGTGCCGGCGCCGATTTCGTACAGCTTGGCATCGCGCCACAGGCGCCCCAGCGGGTATTCGTTGATGTAGCCATTGCCACCGTGGATCTGCAGGCCTTCGCCAGCCATCCAGGTCGCCTTTTCGGCGGTCCACAGGATCACCGAGGCGCAGTCCTTGCGCACCTGGCGCACGTGTTCGCTGCCCAGCAGGTCCAGGTTCTTGGCCACGGTGTAGGCAAAGGCCCGGCCGGCCTGCAGTACGGTGTACATGTCGGCCACCTTGCCCTGGATCAGCTGGAACTCGCCGATGCTCTGGCCGAACTGCTTGCGGTCGTGGATGTAGGGAACCACGTTGTCCATCACGGCCTGCATGATGCCCAGCGGCCCGCCGGTGAGCACGGCGCGCTCGTAATCCAGCCCGCTCATGAGCACCTTGGCGCCGTTGTTCAGGCCACCCAGGATGTGGGACTCGGGCACCTCGACGTCGTTGAACACCATCTCACCGGTGTGGCTGCCGCGCATGCCCAGCTTGTCGAGCTTCTGCGCCGTGCTGAAGCCTTTCATGCCCTTCTCGACGATGAAGGCGGTGACGCCGCGCGCGCCCATCTCGGGCTCGGTCTTGGCGTAGACCACCATGGTGTCGGCGTCCGGGCCGTTGGTGATCCACATCTTGCTGCCGTTGAGCAGGTAGTAGCCGCCCTTGTCCTCGGCCTTGAGCTTCATGCTGATGACGTCCGAACCCGCGCCGGGCTCGCTCATGGCCAGCGCGCCCACGTGTTCGCCGCTGATGAGCTTCGGCAGGTACTTCTGCCGCTGCGCGTCGCTGCCGTTGCGCTTGATCTGGTTCACGCACAGGTTGCTGTGCGCGCCGTACGAGAGCCCCACGCTGGCCGAGGCGCGCGAGATTTCTTCCATGGCGATCATGTGCGCCAGATAGCCCATGTTGGCGCCACCGAATTCCTCGCCCACGGTGATGCCGAGCACGCCGAGTTCGCCCATCTTGCGCCACAGGTCCATGGGGAACTGGTCGGCGCGGTCGATCTCGGCCGCGCGCGGTGCGATCTCGGCTTGCGCAAAGTCGCGCACCGCGTCGCGCAGGGCGTCGATGTCCTCGCCGAGCTGGAAGTTGAGGCCGGGCAGGTTGGTCATGAATGTCTCCGTGGGAAGTCGTGAAGGGCCGATCGGGCTCAGCCCTGGATATTGTCGCGGCCGATCACCGCCATGAGCGTGCAGCCCATGGTCGCGATCAGCTTTTCGCGCCCGCCGTCGATGGCGTAGGCGTGTCCCTCGCACACGGTCACCGTGCGTCCGGGCTTGACCACCGTGCCGACCATGCGGAAGCGCTCGCCCTGGGCGGGCGCGAGCAGGTTGATCTTGAATTCGATGGTCAGCACCGCCGCCTCCAGGGGCATCAGCGTGAAGCCCGCGTAGCCGCAGGCCGAATCCAGCGCGGTGGCCACCATGCCGGCATGCAGGAAACCGTGCTGCTGCGTCAGCGGCTCGGCCCAGGGCAAGGTGACCTCGACCCGGCCGGGCTCGACCACGGCGAGCGTGGCGCCCAGCGTGCGCATGGCCGCCTGGCGCGCGAAGCTCTCGCGGGTGCGGGCATCAAAACCGGGGTTGCGGGGTTCAAAGGCGGGAATGTTCACGGTGTGTGCTCGGCACGAAAAGGACCCGCGATTCTACGTTGACGTTTACGTAAACGTCAATTCGCCTCCGCCGGATCAAGGCGCACAGGCGGCAGCCCGAGCGCATGGCGGGTGGCGTCAGGCCACCACGCGACCAAGGTACAGCAGTGCCAGCGCCACAGCGGCAGGCAGCGCCTGCACGAACAGGATCTTGCGGCTGGCCGTGACCGCACCGTACAGGCCGGCGACCAGCACGCAAAGCAGGAAGAACACCTGCACGTCGAAGCCTTCGGGACCAAGCCACAGGCCCCAGAGCAGGCCGGCCGCCAGAAAACCGTTGTACAGCCCCTGGTTGGCCGCCAGCACCTTGGTGGCCGCCGCGGATTCGGGCGTCTGGCCAAACGCGCGCATGCCCGCGGGCTTGTCCCAGAGGAACATCTCGAGAACCAGGAAGTAGACGTGGAGCAGCGCGACGAGCGCGATGACGATGCTGGCAACCAGGGACATGGGAGACCTTTCCGATGCGGCCACGGCAGCCGCAGAACGCCGCGAGCTTAACTGGCGGACCCGGACCGCGCGCCTTTTTCGATCTTGCCCAGCAAGGCCCGGGCTTCCTTCTCGTGCGTCTTCACCTCGTCGAGGTTGGCCACGAGATCAGCCATCTGTTCTTCCAGTTGACGCCGATGGTCGGCCAGCACGGCGAGGAACTTGCGCAGCTGCGGCCCGGTGTCCCGCGGACTGTCGTAGGTGTCGATGATGTCCTTGGCCTCGGTCAGCGACAGGCCCAGGCGCTTGGCGCGCAGCGTGAGCTTGAGGCGCGTGCGGTCGCGGGCGGTGTAGACCCGGTTGCGACCGCCCGGGCCTTCGCGCTGGGGTTGCAGCAGCCCCATGTCCTCGTAGAAGCGGATGGCGCGGGTGGTCAGGTCGAACTCGCGCGCCAGGTCGCTGATGGTGTAGGTCGGGTTCGTCGCCATGGGTTCGTGCCCTGTTATTGACGTTTACGTCAACGTCAGGCGGCGATCTTAACGGAATCACCCTGTCTCGGTCACGGGCACGCGCGCTCGCTACTCACTCGTCCAGTGGCACCGCCGCCTCGCGCAGCGCGCGCCGCCGCTGCGCGTGGTCGGGCAGCACGCTGGCCACCACGTCCCAGAACTGCGGGCTGTGGTCCATGTGGTGCAGATGGCTGAGTTCGTGCACCACCACGTAGTCGATCATGTCCAGCTTGAGGTGGATGAGCCGCCAGTTCAGGCGGATCGAGCCGTCGGCGCTGGCGCTGCCCCATCGCGTGCCCGCGCTGGACAGGCGCAGCTTGCTGTAGCGCACGCCCAGTTGTGGCGCGAAGTGGTCGAGGCGCTCGGCGAACAATGCCTTGGCCCGCTTCATCAGCCAGGCCTGCGCGGCATCGCGGATCTGGGTCTCCTGCGCGTTGCGCGCCAGCCCGATGCGCAAGGTCGCCGCGCCACCGGGCACTGCGGCGGGTTCGAACACGGCACCCACCTGCGTGAACGCATGTGTGGGATCGAGCACCAGGCGCAGCCGCTCGCCCAGGTAATCAAACTCCACACCGTCGGCCCAGCGGATGCGCGCCTGCGCCATCTCGCCAGCGCGCTGGCGCGCACTCTGCAGTTTCTCCAGCACCCAGGCCGACTTGTCGTGCAGCAGCGCCTCGACCTCGCCCACCGGCGTCCAGCGCGGCGCGCTCACACTCAGGCCATCGGTGCTGACCGACAGGCCGATGGTGCGGCGCTTGCCGCGCTTGAACTCATAGGCCACGTCGCAGGAGCCCAGGCGCAGCATGCGGTTGGCACGCGGGTGGTGCCAGGCTGCGGGCTGGAACACCTGCGTCATGGGCAGGGCCGGGGGCGCGGCCACCTGGGAGGCAGGCGGCGGCGCGGGCGCAAGCGGCAAAGATTCGGGCGCGGAACCGCCGAGAAAATCGAGCGCCAGTTGCACGAAGCGCTGCATGGCCTTGTTACCTCGTGTCAGGCACGCGCACCCCTGAACCAGAAATGCCGTGGAACCGGCTTTGCCGGGCCACAGGCATTGCCCCCTTGAGGGGGGATGCGGCGACACGCAGTGAGCAAGCAACGGGGGTATTCATGTTTTGTAGGCGTCGGGGTCGAGTCGGCGCATTTCGGCCTCGATCCAGGTCTCGACCTCACGCATCAGCTCGTCGGGCTCGCGGCCCTGACTCGGGATGGGCTTGCCGATGGAAAACTCCACCGTGCCGGGCTTCTTGATGAAAGCCTTGCGCGGCCAGCACTTGGCCGAGGTCACGGCAATCGGGATCACCGGCGCACCGGTTTCCACCGCCAGCCGCGTACCGCCACTCTTGTAGGTGCCCTTCTGGCCGCGCGGGATGCGCGTGCCCTCGGGGAACATGATGACCCAGGTGCCCTGGTTGAGCAGGCGCTGGCCTTGTTCGACCACCTTGTTGAAGGCCTGCGCGCGTTTGCTGCGGTCGATGTGGATCATGTCCATGCGGCCCATGGCCCAGCCGAAGAAGGGCACGTAGAGCAGTTCCTTCTTGAACACATAGGCCAGCGGGTGCGGCATCAGCGCGGGCATGCAGAAGGTTTCCCAGGTGGACTGGTGCTTGAGCAGCAGGACGGCCGGCGCGGTGCTGCCCACCGGCAGGTTCTCGTAGCCGATGACGTGGTTGCGGATGCCCAGGATCAGTTGGCCGCTGCCCACCGCCAGCTTGAGCCAGCCCGCGCACATCCAGTAGATCTGCGTGCTGTTGAGGAAGGGCGCGGCCACCAGCACCGCCAGCGCCCATGGCACCACGGTCACGGCCATGAACAGGGTGTGCAGGACCGAGCGCAACAGGTTGATGAGGATCATGGAATGGGGCGAAGAAGGTTCAGGCCGATGGTTGCTGCGCCAGCAGCCAGTCGGCGAAGGCATTGAGGTCGTCGTGCGGGTGCGCGCCGGGCGGCAGGTCGGGAGCGAGCGCGGCCAGGTCGGCGGGCAAGCCCTGACCCAGGCGACCCCGCAGGTGTTCGGACTTGCCGGTCATCAGCAAATGGGTCATGCAGCCGGCGGTCGCAGCGGCCTGCACGTGGCGCATCGCGTTGCCGGCAGCGTGCACGGTGGCCAGCGGCGCACCGAAACGCGCACCGATCTGCGTGAACAGGCCGGGCGCGGGTTTGCGGCAGGCACAGGCATCTTCCGGCGCATGTGGACAGAAGAACACCGCTTCGACGCGTGCACCCACCGCGGCGAGCTGGCGGTGCATCTTGGCGTGGATGGCATTGAGCGAGGCCATGTCGAACAGGCCGCGCCCGATGCCGGACTGGTTGGTGGCGAGCACCACGCGCCAGCCACCCTGGTTGAGCCGCGCCACCGCCTCGAGCGCGCCGGGCAGGGCCTCCCACTCCTCGGGCGAGGCGACGTAGTCGTCGCGGCTGCGGTTGAGCGTGCCGTCGCGGTCGAGGATGAGGAGTTTCATGCGGTGATCATGACGCGAGACGGGACAGGTCGGCCACCCGGTTCATCGCATCGTGCAATTGTTTGAGCAGACCGAGGCGGTTGGCCTTGAGCGCAGCATCGTCGGCGTTGACCATCACGCCGTCGAAGAAGGCGTCGACCGGTGCGCGCAGCGCGGCGAGGGCTTGCAGCGAGGCGGTGTAGTCGCCGGCGTCGAATTGCGCGTTGGCGGCGGGCACGGTGGCCTGCATGGCGGCGAACAGTTGTTGCTCGGCGGCTTCGACAAGCAGAGATTCATTGACGACTTCCGCACCCTCGCCGTCGGCCTTCTTGAGGATGTTGCCGATGCGCTTGTTGGCGGCGGCAAGTGCAGGGGCTTCGGGGAGGGCTGCGAAGGCACGTACTGCAGACAACATGCGCGGCAACGCGGCCAGGCCAAGCCAGCGACCAGCGCCCACTACGGCATCCACCTCGGCGGTCGAGAAACCTTGTTCGCGGCAGTAGCTTTCAAGCCGCTCCGCCATGAACTGCAGAACGTCAGTGCCTGCGTCGCTGAAGCCTTGGGGAAATCCACCAATGGCCGCGTTCACCAATTCATCCGCCGACAACGGAATCTGCTTCTCGATCACGATCCGAATGACGCCCAGCGCATGACGACGCAATGCAAAGGGGTCTTTGTCTCCCGTGGGTCTTTGGCCAATGCCGAACAAACCCATCAGCGTCTCCAGCTTGTCGGCCAGCGCCACTACCACGCCCGGCATGTTGCGTGGCAGTTCGTCGCCCGCGAAGCGCGGTTTGTAGTGATCCTCGATCGCGAAGGCAATGTCCTCGCCCAGGCCATCGTGGCGCGCGTAGTAGCCACCCATGATGCCCTGCAGTTCCGGGAATTCGCCCACCATGTCGGTCAGCAGGTCGGTCTTGGCCAGCTGCGCGGCGGTGTCGGCGCTTTTCGCCAGCACGTCGCCGCCCAACTGCTGGGCAATGGCGCGGGCGATGGCGCGCACGCGCTCGGTGCGCTCGCCCTGCGTGCCCAGCTTGTTGTGGTAGACCACCTTGCCCAAGCCTTCGACGCGCGAGGCCAGCGTCTTCTTGCGGTCCTGGTCGAAGAAGAACTTGGCGTCGGCCAGGCGCGGGCGCACCACGCGCTCGTTGCCGCCGATCACCGCGCTCGCATCGTCGGGCGTGATGTTGCTGACCACGAGGAACCTGTTCGTCAGGCGGCCCTGCGCGTCGAGCAGCGGGAAGTACTTCTGGTTCGCCTTCATCGTGAGGATGAGGCATTCCTGCGGCACGCCGAGGAACTGTGGCTCGAACTCGCAGACGAGCACGTTGGGGCGCTCGACGAGTGCGGTCACCTCGTCGAGCAGGGCATCATCCTCGATGGGCTTGCAGCCACCGCCCACCTTGGCAGCGGCCGCCGCGAGCTGGCGCACGATCTCGGCGCGGCGCTCGGCGAACGAGGCGATCACGGCGCCGTCCTTCGCCAGCGTGGCGGCATAGCTGTCGGCGTCTTTCAGCACCACGGGCGAGACCGCCGCTTCGAAGCGGTGGCCCTGCGTGGTGTGGCCTGCCGTTAGTCCCAACGCCTTCACCGGCACGACACTGCCGCCGTGCAGTGCGACCAGGCCGTGCGCCGGGCGCACGAAGTTCACGCTGCTCCAGCCCGGCAGTTCGCAGTCGGTCTCCAACTGGTAGCTCATGACCTTGGGGATGGGCAGCTTGGCAATCGCCTCGTCGAGTGCCTTCTGCAAACCAGCGGCCAGCTCGGCACCGGGCGCCACGCTGTCGTAGAACAAGGCCTCGGCCTTGCCGTCGGGCGCGCGCTTGAGGCCCGCAACGGCCGATGCATCGGCACCGAGTGCGACCAGGCGCTTGAGCAGCGCGGGCGTGGGCTGGCCATTCGCGTCCAGGCCCACGCTCACCGGCATGAGCTTTTGTGAGACGGCCTTGTCGGCCGCGCGGGGCAACACGCCCGTGACGTGCGCGGCCAGGCGGCGTGGCGAAGCGAAGGCCGTCACGGCCGCATCGGCCGGCGCAAGACCCTGGGCCTTGAGCTGGTCGGCCAGCACGCCGGCAAAGGCATCGCCGAGTTTCTTCAGCGCCTTGGGCGGCAGTTCTTCAACAAACAGCTCGACGAGCAGATTCTGTGCAGTCATTCTTGTTCTTTCACCTGGCCTGCGCTCACGCGGCCTTCTTCACCATCTGTTCCACCCACTCGCGCGGCGCCATCGGGAAGCCCAGGCGCTCGCGGCTGTCGTAGTAGCTCTGGGCCACGGCGCGCGCGAGGTTGCGGATGCGGCCGATGTAGGCGGCACGCTCGGTCACGCTGATGGCGCCGCGCGCGTCCAGCAGGTTGAAACTGTGCGCGCACTTGAGCACCTGCTCGTAGGCCGGCAGCGCGAGCTGCTGCTCCATCAGGTGCTTCGCCTGTTTCTCGTGCGCGTTGAAGGCGGTGAAGAGGAAGTCGGCGTCGCTGTGCTCGAAGTTGTAGGCCGACTGCTCCTTCTCGTTCTGCAGGTAAACGTCTCCATAACTCAGGGTGTCGGTCCACTTCAGGTTGTAGACGTTGTCCACGCCCTGCAGGTACATGGCCAGGCGCTCCAGGCCGTAGGTGATCTCACCCGTGATGGGCTTGCAGTCGATGCCGCCGACCTGCTGGAAGTAGGTGAACTGGGTCACCTCCATGCCATTGAGCCAGACCTCCCAGCCCAGGCCCCAGGCGCCCAGTGTGGGGTTTTCCCAGTCGTCTTCCACGAAGCGGATGTCGTTCTTCTTCAGGTCGAAGCCCAGCGCCTCCAGGCTGCCCAGGTACAGCTCCAGGATGTTGCTGGGCGCGGGCTTGAGCACCACCTGGTACTGGTAGTAGTGCTGCAGGCGGTTGGGGTTCTCGCCATAGCGGCCGTCCTTGGGCCGGCGGCTGGGCTGCACGTAGGCAGCCTTCCAGGGCTCTGGGCCGAGCGCGCGCAGGAAGGTGGCGGTGTGGCTGGTGCCGGCGCCGACCTCCATGTCGTAGGGCTGGAGCAGTGCGCAGCCTTGTTTGTCCCAGTAGGACTGCAAGGTCAGGATGATGTGCTGGAAGGTCAACATGGGGCTGGCCGGCGCGGCCGGGGGGTGGCAACAAAGGGGCACGGGGGATGGACCCATCCCCCGTGCGAGCCCTCGATTTTACGGGCGCGCCACCCCGGCACGGTGCACGCGCAGTGCGTGCCGGTCTCAGTTGCCGGTACCGGTCACCGTTGACGGTGTCGCGGGGTAGTACTTCTCCAGCCACAGGCGCGCCAGCTGTGCCCGTGTGATCTTGCGGAACAGGAAGCTCACCGGCATGCCCGCTGCCGTCGGCTGGCGCACCTGTTCGAGGTAATTCGTGAATGCGTTCATCAGGCTGTTGAGGTCCATGACCCGGTTGGCCCCCTGGTCGATCTTGCCCAGCCCCTGGATCAGGTTCTGCATCATGCCGCCCTGCATGGCCATCAGATGGCCCCCCTTGAGCGCCGCATCGGCGCTCGACTGCACGGTGCGCAGACCGTCGCCACCCAGGCCATGCACCACCTCGGCCTGCGAGCCCATGCGCCGCGACTGGTCGTCCAGCACCTTGGCCACGCCCATCTGCAGCTGGGCGGAGCTGAACGTGGGCACCACGCCGAGCGCGATGACGTTGGCGTGGGTGGACACGCTCTGCGTGCTCAGCAGCTTGCGCACGTTGTCGACCACCGACTCGTCCACGCCGAAGCCCCCAGCAGCAGCCTGCAGCCAGCCGCCCAGGCGCATCTGCTCCTGCAGGGCTTCCTCCTGTCCGGCCTGCAGGCCGGTCCCTGTCATCTCCTGGTTCACCATGTGCACCATGCCGACAAAGCTGGAGCCGTAATGGGCGCCTACCAGCAGCGTCATGCTCTTGTCGCCCGGTCCAGCGGGGGCCTTTGCCGCAGCCTGCATGGCCTTGACGCCCACGGCGCCGAGCGCGGCAGCGCCCGCGCCGTGCATGCGGTTCCAGATTTCGATCGCCCGGTCCACGTCGATGTTCAGGGGGTCGAGCATGGCCGTCGCGCGGTGGGTGCAGCTGGCGGTGATCACCAGCGTGCCACTGACGTTGTGGTGCTTGCGCTGCTGGTCGATCTGGGCACCGGCGGTGCGGGCGATCTCGCGCGCATGGGGCCCCATGGAAGAGACAGATTCGCGGATGGTGCTTTCGATTCCGGACAGCGCGGTCGCCGCGGCGTCGTCGTTGCTGCCGTAGGAAAAATACTGCACGTCCATGCGGATCGAATCGGCGCCCAGCGGCAGGCGCGCAACCTGCACGCCTGTGAAATCGAGCGGGCTCTCCAGCCCGGACACGTTGTCGATCGCCCCCATGTCTTCGCGGATCTTCTGCGTCGCGGCATCGTTGGTCACCCGCGCGGTCATGTAGTCACGCGCCGCGTCGCTCACCTGCTGATTCAGGTCGGTGATGCGCGCCTTGAGCTCCGTGACGTCGACGCCCAGCCCCACCATCTCGTTGATCGTCATGCTCAGGCCGCGCCGCAGGGCAATGAACGAATTCATCTTGTCGAATGCCGCATCGCTCCTGGCCTGCAATCCCCCCATCTTTTCGAGCAGCGCAAGCAGTTCGGTGTCCACCACGTGCCCCAGCACCAGGGACGGGTGGTCGAAAGGAATGGTGGATGGCATCGGCGGGTTCCCGAAAGGCTGTGTGCGGCACCCTTTGTAGCCTCGACGGGTCGCCCGGCCATGAGGCATTCATGAGGTATTCATGACCGTTTCATGACGGACGCCGGAGCCGTGCACCGCCGCGTGCACGGCAGCCGCCTTCAGCGCCGCCGGGTGCGACCGCCGCGCCGTCCGAAATTGCGCATCGAGGCGATCAGCAGCACGAGCACCAGGCAGCCCACCCACAAGGGCATGAGGCCCCAGCGCGCCGTCCAGCGGGCATAAGGGGTGAGGCCGCTGCGGCCCTGCACCACTGCCTCGAGCCGGCCGCGCGTGAGGCGCGGCAGTTCGTGCGTGACCCGCCCCAGGTGGTCGATGACGGCCGTGGCGCCCGTGTTGGTGGCGCGCAGCATGGGCCGCCCGAGCTCGATCGCGCGCAGGCGCGAGATGTGCAGGTGCTGGTCGATCGCAATGCTGTCGCCGAACCATGCGATGTTGCTCAGGTTGACCAGCACCGTGGGAGCCGCGGTGGGGTCGCGGAACGAGGCCGCAAGCTCTTCGCCAAACAGGTCCTCGTAGCAGATGTTGGGCGCGATGCGCTGCCCCGCCACGGCCCAGGCCGGTTGCGCGAGCGCGCCGCGGTTGAAGTCGCCGAGCGGGATCTTCATGAGGTCGGTGAACCAGCGGAACAGTGGCGGAATGAATTCGCCGAACGGCACCAGATGGTGCTTGTCGTAACGGAAAAGGCCGTTGTCCGGGGTGTCCAGGGGGGCCTGACCCTGCAGACGGATGGCGGCGCCAGAGGTCAGCCCCCAGACGGAGTTGGTGTAGCCCTGCTCCAGGCTACCCAGTGGCAGACCCAGCAGTGCGCTCACACCGGTGCCGGCCGGCTGCTGGGCCAGATCGCCCAGCAAGGGTTGCCAGAAATCGGGACCGAGTTGCCCAGGCAGCAGGGGCACGGCGGTCTCGGGTGCCACCACCAGCTGCGGCCCGGTGGCGCTGCCGCGTGCGGCCTGCACGGCGGCGGCCAACTGCTGCGGATACCAGGCCAGCGCCTGTGCCACGCCGGTGCCGGGTTCGAACTTCTGATCCTGCGCGATGTTGCCCTGCAGGAGCCAGACGCGCAGTTCCCCGGTGGTTGCCGTGTCGCGCTGACCCAGCCCGCGCCACGCCGCGCCACCGCCCAGCAGGCTGGTCAGCAGCGCGCCCACCAGCAGCAGCAGCGCCAGCGCGCGCAGTGCGCCGGGCCAGCCATCGGCCAGACCGGGCACCAGCCGGGCCTGCACGCGCGGCATGGGCGCGGCCATGCGCGATCCCGCCGCCGTGCGACTCGCGGGGCGGCTGACCGGCGACAGCATCCAGGCGCTGAAGCGCCTCCACGCGCCGGACACGAGCGATGCCAGAGCGTAGGCCAGCACCGCCGCCAGGAAACCCATGCCGTACACCCCCACCAGCGGCGCCCAGGGCGCCATCAGGTCCACCTGCGCATAACCGCCGGCACCCCAGGGGAAGCCGGTGAACCAGTGGCCGCGCGCCAGCTCCGCCAGTGTCCACACCGAGGCAAACATCAGGGCCTGGGCGGTGCGTGAGACTGGCGCCCAGGCACACAGGAAGCCCACGGCCAGCGCGTAGTAGATGGCGAGAAAGCCGGCCAGCGCGAACACCGCCAGCACGGCCAGCCAGGCCGGCAGGCCACCGTAGGTGTGCAGCGAAATGAACAGCCACCAGAAGGTGCCAGCCAGCCAGACGGTGGCAAACACCCAGCCCCGCCAGACCGCCTGACCGACGCGCGTGGCGTACTGCAGGGCCAGCACCAGCAGGGCGAGCGAGACGATCTGCCAGCCGCCACTGGGTTGACCCGGCACGGCGCCCGGCAAGACCCATTCTGGCAAGGGCCAGGCGATGGATGCGGCCTGCAGCGCGCCCCCCAGCAGGCACACCAGCCACCAGACGAAGCCGCTACCGCGCGCGGCACGCCCGGGTGGGCGGCGGCTCATCGGGTTGAAGCTCGACGGCGTGTGCAGTGACCCGAACAGGCTGCGCATGGGCGGGCGCTGCCTCAGGCCTCGCCCGGCACGGGCAGGACCTTGAACCACTTCACCGCGCCACCCTTGGAGTGCAGCACGGTAAACCGCAGACCATCGAGTTCATGCACCTCGCCGCGCCGGGGCACGTGGCCCATGGCGTGGGCGATCATGCCGCCAATGGTGTCGAAGTCGTCCTCGGACAGCGCCAGACCGAAGGACTCGTTGATGCGTTCTATGGGGGTGTCACCACTCACCCGCCAGGTGCTGTCGGCCAGAGCGAAGATGTCGCCGTCGTCTTCGACCACGTCGAATTCGTCCTCGATCTCGCCCACGATTTCTTCCAGCACGTCCTCGATGGTGATCAGCCCCGCCACACGCCCGAACTCGTCGATCACGATGGCGAGGTGGTTGCGGTTGCCGCGGAACTCGCGCAGCAGGTCGTTGAGCCCCTTGCTCTCCGGCACGAAGGTGGCCGGGCGCAGCAGCGCGCGGATGTTGAGTTCGGGCGCGCGCTGCAGCTTGAGCAGGTCCTTGGCCAGCAGGATGCCGATGATGTTCTCGCGCTCGCCCTCGAACACCGGAAAGCGCGAGTGGGCGGTGTCGATGACCAGGTGCAGCAGTTCGTCGTAGGGTGCATCGATGTCGAGCACGTCCATGCGCGGCGCGGCCACCATGACGTCGCCGGCGCTCATGTCGGCGATGCGGATCACACCTTCGAGCATCACGCGCGACTCGGCGTTGATGATGTCGTTGTCCTCCGCCTCGGCGAGGGTTTCGATCAGTTCGTCCTTGGAATCCGGGCCGGGATGGATGAACTCCGCGAGCTTTTGCAGGAAACCACGTTTGTCAGCTTGACGCAGGCTGCGCTGCGGTCCACCGCTGGGAGGGGATTCGGCCACTGAGGATGGAGAGAGGTTGTAACGGTGCGAAAGGATACCGCAAGCACGTGCCCGGACGCAAAGCCGCGGCCGGCCGGGCGCCTGGGGCCGCTTTCAGCCGCGCACGCGTTCCCGCGCTTCGCGCACTCCCTGCCGGATCTCCTGAAGCATTGCCAGAATGCCCCAGAACTGACGGGCCTGGGCCTTGAGGTGGTAGTCGGTGATGGCCACCCTCTCGTTGACCAACTCGGTCACGCGCGAGTCGAAGTCGGCCGGCGGCAGGCGCAGGTGTGCCTCGGACTCGGAGCCATCGCGCTCGATGTCCGCCCCCGCCTTGCGCGCAATCCGGAGCATGGCGGTGTTCTCGGACAGCGCGTGGATGAACAGCATCTGCACGCCTTCGTTGCGCGCGTGCATGACGGCGCGCTCAAACAGCCGGCTGCCGTAACCGCGCCCCCTGGCAGACTTGGACACCGACACGCCGAACTCGGCGCAGCTGGTGTACTGCGGGTCAAGTGAAAAGGCCAGGTGGGCCATGGCGATGAGTTCCAGCCGCCGGTTGAAGATGCCGAAGAGTTCGTCGCGCTCGAAGTTCAGCTGCGCCACATAGCGCCGGATCTGCTCGTCATTGGCCGCATAGCCGAAGCGCAGGTAGCGGTCGTGCGCGTCCAGCTCCAGCAGGTGGTTTTCGATCCGGTCGAGCTGGCCCGGGCCGATCGAACGGATGGGCACCACCACCGAGCTGGGCGTATTCGGCCTGGCCCCGGGTGCGGACGAGGCCGCGCGCGCCACGGCCTGCGCCTGCAGCGGTAGCGACTTGAACCAGCGGGTGGGATCAACCATGGAAAGGAATGTACGGGTTATCCCTATATCGACAAGGACTGTTGTCCCTAAACAAGGCGCAGCCCGACGGACGGGCTCCATGGGCCCTCACAGAGGCAGTGCGGTAGTGCTTTTGACCCTGTCCATCACGAAACTGGTCTTGCAGTCCTGCACGCTGGGGTGCTTGAGCAAGGTGTCCATCATGAAGCGCGAATAGGCCGCCATGTCCGAGACCAGTAGTCGCAACTGGAAGTCCATCTCGCCGGTAAGCGCCACGCACTCCACCACTTCGGGCCAGGCCAGTACGCTGGCCCGGAACTGGTCCATCGGGTTGCGCTTGGCGCTCTCGGCGTGTTTCTCCAGCCGCACATTGACGTAGGCCGTCAGCCCCAGGCCCACCGCCTCCGGGCGAACCAACGCAACGTAGCGCTCGATGACATGTGCGTCCTCCAGCCGGCGCACGCGGCGCAACACCGCGCTGGGCGAGAGCCCGACCGCCTCCGCGATCTGGTCATAGGTGGCGCGCCCGTCGGCCTGCAGGCTGCGCAGAATGTGCCGATCCAGCTTGTCCAGTGCTTGCATCGCCTGAATTTTGCAGGTTTCCTGCAATCCGGACAAGTGGAACGCCCTCAAACGCCGGAATCGTGACACCCTGCGCCGATACAGTGGCGCATCCCAATTCACGCCCACGGAGACTGCCATGAACACCCCCCTGTCCGCCGCCGCCCAGACCGCCACCGCCGCCTGGGAGAACCCCATGGGCACGGACGGCTTCGAGTTCATCGAATACGCCGCACCCGATCCCGTGGCCATGGGCGCGCTGTTCGAGCGCATGGGTTTCAAGGTGATCGCGAAGCACCGCCACAAGGCCGTCACGCTGTACCGCCAGGGCGAGATCAACTTCATCATCAACGCCGAGCCCGACAGCTTCGCGCAGCGCTTTGCACGCCTGCACGGCCCGAGCGTGTGCGCCATCGCCTTCCGCGTGCAGGACGCCAAGGCGGCGTACGAACGCGCCATCGGGCTGGGCGCCTGGGGCTATGCGCAGTCGGCGGGGCCCGGCGAACTGAACATCCCGGCGATCAAGGGCATTGGCGACTCCATCATCTATTTCATCGACAAGTGGCGCGGCAAGAACGGCGCAAGGACCGGCGACATCGGCAACATCGGCTTTTTCGACGTGGACTTCGAACCCTTGCCCGGAGCCGAGCTCAACCCGTTGGGCCACGGCCTGACCTATATCGATCACCTCACCCACAACGTGCACCGCGGACGCATGGACGAGTGGGCTGGTTTCTACGAGCGGCTGTTCAACTTCCGCGAGGTGCGCTACTTCGACATCGAAGGCCAGGCCACGGGCGTGAAGAGCAAGGCCATGACCAGCCCCTGCGGCAAGATCCGCATCCCGATCAACGAAGAGGGCAACGAGAAGGCCGGCCAGATCCAGGAGTACCTGGATCGCTACCACGGCGAAGGCATCCAGCACATCGCCATGGGATCGACCAACCTTTACGACACGGTGGATGCGCTGGAGCTCAGCGGCGTCAAGCTGCTCGACACCAGCGAAACCTATTACGAGCTGCTGCCCCGGCGCATCCCGAACCACGGCGAAGACCTGGAGGCCCTGAAGCAACGCAACATCCTCGTTGACGGCACGCCCGGCGAACTGCTGCTGCAGATCTTCAGCGAGAACCAGCTCGGCCCGATCTTCTTCGAGTTCATCCAGCGCAAGGGCAACCAGGGCTTTGGCGAGGGCAATTTCAAGGCGCTGTTCGAGACCATGGAACTGGACCAGGTCCGACGTGGCGTGCTGAAGGCCTGAAGGAGCGCAACATGGCCGTCGAACCTGTCGTCTACGGCGCCAGCGAGCGTCCGCCGCGCGGCGACTATTCGCGCGCCCGCGACGACTACACCTGCCCCCAGAACTGGGCCGCCTATACGGACGCGGACCATGACACCTACCGCCGGCTCCACGAACGCCAGAGCGCGCTGCTGCCGGGGCTGGCCGCCCAGGCCTTCATCGACGCATTGCCCTCACTGGGCGTGAGCAACCGGATCCCGCGCTTCGAGGAAATCAACGAGCGCCTACGGCCGGCAACCGGCTGGGAGCTCGTGGCCGTGCCGGGCCTGATCCCCGAGCGCCCGTTCTTCGACCTGCTGGCGCACCGGCGATTTCCCGTGACGGACTGGATCCGCACACCGGCGGAGTTCGACTACATCGTCGAACCCGACGTGTTCCACGACCTGTTCGGCCACGTGCCACTGCTGTTCAACCCGGTGTTCGCCGACTACGTGCAGCGCTACGGTGCGGGTGGCCTCAAGGCGCACGACCTGGGCGCTGGCGAGTTGCTCTCGCGCCTGTACTGGTACACGATCGAGTTCGGACTGATCCGCCAGCCCGACGGGCTGCGCGCCTATGGGGCCGGCATCCTGAGTTCATCGGGCGAGCTGCGCCACAGCGTCACCAGCCCGCAAGCGCGGCGCATCGCGCTCGACCTGCTGCGCTGCATGCGCACGCGCTACAAGATCGACGACTATCAGGCCACCTACTTCGTGATCGACAGCTTCGAGCAACTGTTCGAAATGACGGCGCCCGACTTCGCGCCGCTCTATGAGGCCGTGCGCTCGCTCGGCGATCTGCCCGCCGACGCCAGCATCGCCAGCGACTCATCCATCACCCTGGGGTGAAACGCCATCGCCACATGGGCGGCGCCGTGCACAAGCCGGTTGTCGGCCCCGGGCAGCGTGGCGGTGGACGCCGGAAACACGATATTGTCGGCGTTGGAGTACCAGCACACGAAGCGCGCGTAGGTGCTCGCGAGCGCGTTCCGGGACTCCCGCTCCACCAGCCCACGCAGCCAGTCTCCGTCCAGTCGCATCTGACGGCCATTGGCCACGCGACTGAAGCGCCCGAGCCAGGTGCCGCGGTGCGGACTGCCAATGGTCACCACGGCATGCACTGGAGTGCCAAGCGCGCTCGCCATCCAGGCCCGCGCCACCAGACCGCCCATGCTGTGGCACACCAGCATCGGTGGACGCCCCGTGAGTGCGTGCGCGCGGCGCACTGCGTCGTCGATCAGCGGGATGTAGTCGTCGATGTCGCCGAACACGGGCTCCAGATTGACCGACGCATAGGGAATGCCCTGGGCGCGCAAACGGCGCATCCACGGCAGCCAGAACCCCCGGTTGCACACGAAGCCATGGACGAGCACCACGGCAGGTGTGTCCGCGTCCGATGGGCCAGCGTCGTCGGGCAGGCTGGTCCATCGGAACGGCTGGCGCCAGGCGAACACCACGGGCGCTACCCGAACCTCCTGCCACCAGGCGCCGAGCACGCCACGCCAGCCCGCTGGTTGAGTGGGGTCCTGGCGGTTCAACCACGCGGCGGCCATGCCCTCCAGCCCGAGCACCAGCGCATAGCCGCCAAGCGACAGAGCCGCACCCACCACCGCCACACTCGGTGAGCGAGACCACCAGAACCACAGCCATGTGAGCGTGAGGCCCAGCGTGCCCAGCACCAACACTTGCTGCAGCCGCGCAAGGCTGGAGGTACGGGGTACGGCTGAACGCGCAGTGCGGGCTTGTTGGTCGGAGATCATGCGCTGACTATCGCACGGAGCGCACACACGACAGTAGACTGGGCGCTCAGCCAAGTCTGCGTATCCCATGAGCCCTCCCTCCAGCGCCGCCGACCTCATCAGAGCACATCTGGACCGCGTGAACCGGCTGCGGGAACAAGCCCGCAGCGCGGGGCTGGCCCGCGCGGTGGACGAGGTCAAGCGGCTGCAGGCGGCACGCTTCCGGGCCACCTATGCGGACTTTCTGCAACACCCCATCCATGCATCGGCGACGCGCTTCTTCCTCGAGGAGCTGTACGGCGTACACGACTTTGCCCAGCGCGACGCGCAGTTCGCGCGCATTGCCGGCGCGTTGGAGCGGCTGTTTCCGCAGGCCGTGGCCCAGCTTGCCGTCGATCTGGCTGAAACCCATGCGCTCACGGAGGTGCTGGACCACGAACTCGCCACGCACTGGCTGGCACTGGAATCTGTGCAGCCGCCGGCACTGCGCTACACCCTGGCCTGGCGCAACACCGGCCAGCGAGAAGCGCGCGCGCGCCAGCTTGCCGTGGTGCAGCACATGGGGCTGGAACTGCAACGTCTTACGCGCATGCGGGCCCTGCGCATGGCCCTGCGCATGATGCGCAACCCGGCTCGCGCTGCCGGACTGGACGCCTTGCAGCACTTCCTGGAGAGCGGTTTCGATGCCTTTGCCTCGCTGGGCGACGCACGCCACTTCCTGGACACGATCAGCGCGCGTGAGTCGCGCTGGATCCACACCCTGTTCGATGGTCACGAGTCGGACTGCTGCGCCGCCCTGGCCGCCGAACTGGCGCTCGACCCCATGCCGGACTGAGCTGCGGGCCCGCTTTCAGCGAGCGTGAGCTTTGCGTGACAGCCTCCTAGGGCAGCCCCGGTACCGACGATCGCGCGCTCTTGCCAGAATGGCCGCTTCTTCCATCCATGTACCCACCCGCCCATGACCCGTCCCTGGCTTGCCCAATACCCCGAAGGTGTTCCTCACGACGTGGCGCCGGAACGCTACCGTTCGCTGACCGCGCTGCTCGAAGAGTCCTTCAAGCAGCACGCGCGTCAGCCCGTCTGCGTCTGCATGGAAAGCTGGATGAACTATGGCGAGCTCGACGAACTCAGTGCCGCGCTGGGTGCCTGGCTGCAGGCGCGCGGCCTGGTGCCGGGCGCGCGCGTTGCGGTCATGCTGCCCAACGTCCCGCAGTTCCTGATTGCCATGGCCGCCATCGTGCGCGCGGGCTATACCGTGGTCAACGTCAACCCGCTGTACACCGCACGGGAGCTCGAGCACCAGCTCAAGGACTCGGGCGCCCAGGCCATCGTCATCCTGGAGAACTTCGCCCACACGCTGCAAGAGGTGATCGATCAGACTTCGGTCGAGCACGTGGTGGTGTCCGGCCTGGGTGACCAGCTCGGATTCTGGCGCGGACGCTGGATCACCTTTGCCGTTCGACATCTGGCCCGGATGGTGCCCGCCTACAAGCTGCCCATCGACGGGCCTCTAGGTGCCCGCACCATTGTGGACTTCCGCCAAGCCCTGGCGAGGGGCGCTGACATGCACCTCAAGCCCGGCGCCCAAACCCTGGACTCTGTCGCATTCCTGCAGTACACCGGCGGTACCACAGGCCTGTCCAAGGGCGCCGTACTCACCCATCGCAACATCATCGCCGCCATCCTGCAGGCTGAAGCCTGGTTCCAGCCTGCACTGCGTCGCGTCGGCGACCTGCGTGCCGTCAACGGCATTGCCGCGCTGCCGCTGTATCACATCTTTGCCCTCACGCTGAGTCTGCTCACCATCCGCTGGGGCGCGCACATGACGCTGGTACCCAATCCCCGGGATGTCCCGCGGTTGGTGGATACGCTCAAGCGCCGACCATTCCATTTGCTGCCAGCAGTCAACACCCTGTTCAATGCCTTGCTGCAGAACCCGCAGTTCCGGCAGCTGGATTTCTCGTCTCTTGCACTTTCCCAAGCGGGCGGCATGGCTGCCTCCGAAGGCACTGCGCGCCAGTGGAAGGCGGTCACAGGCTGCACCATGGTGGAAGGCTGGGGCATGAGCGAGACCTGCGCCATCGGCACCAACAACCCGGTCACAGCTGAGCATTTCAGCGGCACCATCGGTTTGCCTCTGCCTGGAATCGATATTGCCATCAAGGACGAAGAAGGTCGCAATCTGGCGCCAGGCGAGGCGGGCGAAATCTGCATCAAGGGACCCAACGTCATGACGGGCTACTACAACCAGGCCGAAGAAACCGCCCAGGCCTTCACTTCCGACGGCTTCATGCGCACCGGCGACGTGGGCGTGATGGATGCCCAGGGCTTCACACGCATCGTCGACCGCAAGAAGGACATGATTCTGGTATCTGGCTTCAACGTGTTTCCCAGCGAGCTCGAGAATGTCATCTCACTATGTCCGGGCGTGCTCGAGTGCGCCGCTATCGGCATTGCCGACGACAAACAGGGTGAAGCGGTCAAGGTGTTCGTGGTCCGGTCCGACCCGGCATTGCGCGAAGAGGACGTGACCCGCTATTGCGAACAGAATCTGACGGGTTACAAGCGGCCCAAGCTCATTGAGTTCCGTGACGAGCTGCCCAAGAGCAATGTCGGGAAGATCCTGCGTCGAGCACTGCGAACACCCGCAGCGCATTGAGTCACATTGCTTCAATCTTTTCCGCCCGCCACATGAATCCCGCTTCCACCGGGGTACCGAGCGCCGAGGTCTCATTGGTTCTGGCTCAAGCGGGCGTCACATGCCTGGAGCGAGGATGGCTGTCTGCGAACAACGTTTTGATCCGCGGCAACGGGCCTACTGCCCTGGTGGACTCGGGCTACTCGTCGCACGCCGGTCAGACCGTCGCACTTGTGGATGCAGCACTCAACGGGCGCTGTCTGGACCTCTTGCTCAACACCCACCTGCACAGCGACCATTGCGGTGGCAATGCTGCGCTTCAGGCGAGTCATCCCACACTGAAGACATTGATCCCGCCTGGACAGGCCCCATCCGTCGCCAATTGGGACCCCGTCGCGCTGAGCTTTGAACCTACAGGGCAGTGTTGTCCTCGATTCGTGCATGACGGTCTGCTGCACCCTGGCACCTCCGTGCGGCTCGGCTCCCTGGACTGGGAGATTCATGCCGCCAAGGGACATGACCCACACTCCGTCGTCCTGTTTCAGCGGACGCACCGCCTCCTGCTGTCGGCAGATGCGCTGTGGGAGAACGGTTTTGGCGTCGTCTTCCCCGAGCTTGAGGGTATCTCGGCCTTCGACGAAGTGGCGGACACACTGGATCTGATCGAAACACTCGAACCTGCCGTCGTCATTCCCGGCCATGGCGCGGTCTTTCAGGATGCCTCTGCGGCATTGTCAAGGGCGCGCAGCCGCCTTGATCAGTTCGTACGAAACCCCGAAAAGCACGCCAGGCATGCCCTCAAGGTCTTGCTCAAGTTCAAGCTGCTGGAATGGCAGTCGGTATCCATTGAGGTGATGCACGAGTGGGTTTTGAGGACCGACTATTTTGCGCAGGTCATGCCCGTAGATGCCCTGGCAAGCGCGGCTCAGAGCCTGGCATGGCTCGAAGAACTGCTGTCCGAACTTGAGCGCAGCCAGGCTCTTTCCAGAGACGGCCACACCATCACCAACCGGTAGCAGAGGCTGAAGGTCGGTACCGTGGAAACCCGGGGGTTTCCACGCATGCAACAACCAAGCGGTCGATAAAAGCCCAAACCCCCAGGCACCGGGAGGCACGAGGGGGTTTGGGGGGCTGGGTAA
>NZ_JAILWB010000028.1 GCF_025699295.1 Hydrogenophaga sp.
AGGGGCTGTTCCCCTGGACGGCATCCGGCCGCGCCATTGCCAATGGGCGCGACGAAGGCGTGACCAAGCTGCTGTTCGACGATTCACCCGAGGCCCACGGCCACGGCAAGATCCTGGGTGGCGGCATGGTGGGCACGCACGCGGGCGACATGATCGGCGAGATTGCGCTGGCCATCGAGATGGGCGCCGACGCGGTGGACATCGGCAAGACCATTCACCCGCACCCCACGCTGGGCGAGAGCATCGGCATGGCGGCCGAGATCGCGCACGGTTCCTGCACGGACGTGCCGCCGCAGCGCAAGTAACGCACTGATGCAACAAGCCGCCGGCCCGCAAGGACTGGCGGCTTTTTCATGGGCGCTCGACTCAGCGCGGCGCGACGCGGCTGGCCAGTGGCGCGCTGCGGTAGTCCGGCAGCAGTCTGCAGGTGTCGCCGTAGGCCGCCTCATACCCCTTGCACAGGGCTGCCACCTTCTGTGGTGTGGGCTTGTTCTTGTTGTCGATCCAGTTCAGCAACGCGGTGAACAGGGCAGGGTACTGCGGTTCGCTCAGGTAGCTGTGCTCGGACTCGTCGCTGAAGGTCTGCACCAGCAGGGCACCGTTGCCGGCGCCCTCCACGATCTCACGGTAGGCGGATTCGAGCTCCACGAAGGCGGTGGGATCGTTCACCGCGTGCAGCGTGAGGACGGGCACATTGATTTTTCCCTGAGGGTCACTGTCCATCGCCAGTTCGGCCACGGCCGCCGGGTCGGCGGTGTAGCGCTGCACGCCCGCGTTCAGGGCCGCGTCGTCCGGGGAGCCTTTGTACCGCACGTTGGCGTTGCCGAACGGGTTGCGGTTGCCCAGGCGCAGCTGCGTGAGATCGCGGAACAGCCAGGTCGCCCAGTTGAGGTGGCCGATCAGCGAACGCTCGGGAATCCGCATGACCTGGGTGAGGGTGGCCAGGTTCGCCTTCTGCTGTTCCGTGCGCTGGGCCGCGGGTTTGCGCACGCCCGTGCAGGCATCCACGCGGGTGGCGAGTTCGGCGCGCGTGAGCTTCGAATCCATGGGCAGGCCTTTCCACAGCGGGTACTGCGGTTCGTCGGCCCTGGGGTGGTTCTTGCAGACGTACTGGTAGACAACCCGCAGGTCGAGCCGGAAATCGTAGGCGCGCGTGCCGCCGCCCAGCACACCACTGGTGAGCAACACGCCGTCGTAGGGTCCGCGCACCTGGCCGTTGGGGCCATCCACCATGGCATGGAGCTCGGCCGCCCTGGAGGCGACGGCAGCGCCGTAGCTTTGCCCGTGCAGCAGGGTGCGACGGGGCGGGCCGAAGTGCCTCACGAAGATCCTGCGCACGCGCTCGGTGTCTTCGGCCGCCATGCTCACGCCGAAACCGCCCCGCCGGTAGCTGGCACCGGCCCAGGCGTAGCCGGCCTTGACCGTCACGGCCCATCGCTTGAGGTCCGCCTCGCTGCGCTCCCTTTTGGCGGGACCGGTGTCGGCCGGGCCGCCGTGGGCGTGCATCACGAGCACGCCGGTTTGCGGCTTCCACTGGGCCGGCAGGGCCATCCAGTAGAAGCCGCCCAGGCCATCCTCGCCGGTGTAGCAGGTCGCACCAGCCGGCACCTCGGCCGGGCAGGTGCTGGCAGCTGGCGGGGGTGGGAGCTGGGCAGACGAGATCTGGGGGAGGAGCGCCAGGACGGTCAGCGCGGGCAGAGCGATGTGGCGGATGTGCACGGTGTGTCTCCTTGTGTTTTTGCAAGTCCACGGCACGATAGGTGTGAGACAGACCAACGTCAAATATACTGAAATGCCATTTTTGATATGTTTTGAGTATGGAGATTCGTCACCTGCGTTATTTCCTCGCCGTCGCCGAGTCTGGTCACATGACGCGCGCAGCCGAGCGTCTTGGCATCCAGCAGCCGCCGCTGAGCCTGCAGATCAAGTCGCTGGAGAAAGAGTTGGGGGTGACCCTGTTCCACCGCCACCCCAAAGGTGTGTCGCTGTCCGACGCCGGCCGGCTGTTCGAGCTGGAGGCGCGGCGCCTGGTGGAGGACATGGCGGCGATGCAGCAGCGCATGGCGCGCGTGGCGCGGGGCGAACTCGGTGTTCTCAACGTCGGGTTCACCAGCTCGGCTGCCGCGCACAGCTTCACGCCGGAAGCGCTGCGGGCCTGCCGTCGAGCCTGGCCGGGCATCGCGCTGTCGATCCGCGAGGACCACGCAGCAGGCATCACGGACGCTGTGGAGGCCGGGCGCCTGCACTGTGGCCTGATCCGCGTGCCGGTGTCCCAGCCTGACAGCCTGACGTTCGAGACCTTGCTGCGCGAGCCGGTGCTGGTGGCCTTGCCGGGGGACCACAGGCTGGCCGGTGCCCGCCGGGCGCTGAAGCTGGAGGATCTGCATGACGAGGGGTTCATCCTCGTGCGGCAGCCGGGCGCGCCGGGGCTCTACGCCAATCTGCTGGCGCTGTGTGAGGTGCAGGGTTTCCGTCCGCGCATCGCAGCCGAAGTGGAGCGCATGGTGACGAGCCTGAATCTGGTCGCGGCTGGCGCAGGCATTGCGGTGGTGCCCGCATCCATGCAGGGGCTTCACCCGCACGCAGTGGCGTACCTGCCGTTGGCCGAAGGCACGCCACTGGACGCGCCGCTGACCCTGGTCTACCGCTCGGCCGACGCCGTCGGGCCGGCCGCGCACTTCCTCAAGATCGCGCGCGAAACCGCACGCAAGGCCCGCGCGCGCGCACCACGGAGGCGCGTGGCGTGATGGAGCTGACCCGTCGGCATTTCCTGCCCGTTGCCTGGACCACGGCCGGTGCTCTTGTGTGGCCGCACACCGGTTCTGCGCAAACCGGCCCCTGGCCTTCGGACGCCGTGCGCATCATCGTGGTCTATCCGCCAGGGGGACTCAGCGATGGCGTGGCGCGCACCCTGGCCGAGCAGCTTGGGTTGCAGCTGGGTGTGCCCGTGCGGGTGGAGAACCGCGCCGGTGGCGGCGGCAGCGTGGGTTTGCAGGCGCTGGCGCGTGCGCGGCCGGATGGCCACACGCTGGCGTTCTCGGCGGTCAGCCCGCTCACGCTGCGGCCCCATCTGGGTGCGGCGGCGCATGACTGGTTGCGCGACGTCGAACCCGTGGCCAGCGTGATGTACACGCCGGTGCTGCTGGTGGGTACCCCGGCATTCGCAGGCCGCACGTTTGACGCGCTGTTGCAACTGGCGCGCTCGCGCCCCCGGGCCTTGCGCTGGGCCACCTCCGGCGTTGCCACGGCTGGCCATCTGGTGCTGGAGCAGGTGCAACTCGGCAGTGGCATTGCCGTGACCCACGTGCCCTACAAGGGAGGGGGGCAGCAGCTCACGGATGCGCTGGGAGGGCAGTTCGAACTGCTGTCCACGAATGTGGCGCCAGCGCAGCTGCGGTACATCGAAGCCGGCCGCCTCACGCCACTGGCGGTGGGCGCTCCCCAGCGCCTGGCCGTGCTGCCCCAGGTGCCCACGTTCGAGGAACTGGGCCTGCCGCATGCCAACGTCGCGTCGCTCTTCGGTCTGTTTGCGCCAGCAGGCACACCGCCGGCGCTGCTCGACCGGCTGAATACGGAGATCAATCGCGCCCTGGAGGTGCCCGCGATCCGTGAGCGGCTGCTGGCTTCGGACAACCTGCCCGTGGCCGGCGACCGCGCAGCCTTCTCGCGCCGGATCGAGCAGGAATGGGCAGGCAACCGGAGGCTCGACCGCGCGAGCATCAAACCCTGAGGGCTCAGGGCTTTTGTTCGGCCGTGTTCACGCGCCGCGCGCCGTTGAAGCGCTTGCTCCAGTAGGCCAGGCGCATATCCTCCATGCGCACCTGCGCGCCGGTGCGTGGTGCGTGGATGAACTTGCCCTCGCCGACGTAGATCCCGACGTGGCTGAAGGCGCGGCGCATGGTGTTGAAGAACACCAGGTCGCCCGGCTTGAGTTCGCTGCGATCGATGGTTTGCGTGGCCGCGGCCTGTTCGTCGGAGCGGCGGGGCAGGATCTTGCCCAGCGACTGTTCGTACACGGCACGCACAAAGCCGCTGCAGTCGAAGCCGGTTTCGGCGCTGTTGCCGCCGTAGTGGTACGGCACATCCAGAAACGCCATGGCGTTGATCACCAGGCTGGACGCCTGATCGCTCACCGTATTGCGTGCGTGCTGCACCTGCTGCCCGAGACGGGCGACCACGCCCTTGTCGCTGAGCAGTGAGTCCATGTCCTCATAGGCGACCGCACCGGGAGCGGCGTGGGCCGCGACCGAGCAGGTCAGCATCAAGGCAGGGAGCCAGGGAGTCATGCCGGGGAGGGTATCGGCGCCCTGATGGGAAGTCAAGCGAGAAATAGGTCCCAAGTTATTGATTTGCAACAACTTTGACGCGGCATTGTCGCTGCCGCCGTGCAGCAGGCCGCCGGCGCAAGGCGCGGCCTGCGAAAATGCCGCACCCGAACCCTTTGCCGCGAAAGAACCCCCATGCTGCTGGATGCCTCCGATTCCCAACTCCTGCTGGTGGACTACCAGGCCCGGCTGATGCCGGTGATCCACGAAGGCTCCCAGGTGCTGGGCAATGCGCTGCGCCTGGCGCGCATGGCCCGGTTGATGAAGGTGCCTGTCTGGGGCACCGAGCAGAACCCCGACAAGCTCGGCCCCAACCCGCCCGAGCTGCGCGAGCTCTGTCAGAAGACCATGTCCAAGATGCAGTTCGGTGCAGCGACCGATGGCCTGGGCGAGTGGCTGCGGCCGGCCGCACGGCCGGTGCCCGGCAATGCACGCAGCCTGCCCAAGCACCTGCAGAAACCCCCTGCCGCTGCCGTTGCAGAGCGCCAGACCATCGTGGTGGCTGGCTGCGAGGCCCACGTCTGCCTGCTGCAGACGGCGCTGGGCCTGGTCGAGCAGGAATTCGACGTCTGGGTCGTCACGGACGCCTGTGGCTCACGCACCGAGCGCAACCGCGACGCGGCGTTCGACCGCCTGGCCGGCGCGGGCGTCGAGCTGGTCACCACGGAGATGGTGGCGTTCGAGTGGCTGCGCACGGCCGAGCACCCGGCGTTTCGCGACGTGCAGGCCTTGATCAAATGAAAGTCCGGCTGCGCGGCGCACGGCGAGCGCCGCGTCAGTGTGGTGCAAGCCGAATGCTCATAATTATGAATTCAGTTTGACCGCCCCACCCGCCAACCACCCGCAGGAGCCATTCATGAGCACCCCCCAGAGCTATGCCGCGTTCTACCGCCGCTCGGTCGATGACGCCGAGGCCTTCTGGTCAGAGCAGGCCGCGCTGGTGGACTGGAAGCGGCCGTTCGACCGCGTGTGCAACCCGGATCGCCCGCCTTTCGTGCACTGGTTCGAGGGCGGCACGACCAACCTGTGCCACAACGCAGTGGACCGCCACCTGAAGGACCGTGCCGAACAGAACGCACTGATCTTCGTGTCCACCGAAACCGATACCGAGCGCACCTACAGCTTCCGTGAACTGCATGCCGAGGTGCAGCGCATGGCGGCGGTGCTGCTGGGACAGGGCGTGAAGAAGGGCGACCGGGTGCTGATCTACATGCCCATGATTCCCGAGGCCACCTTTGCCATGCTGGCCTGCGCGCGCATCGGCGCCATCCATTCGGTGGTGTTCGGCGGTTTCGCCAGCCACTCGCTGGCCAACCGCATCGACGACGCCACCCCGGTGGCGGTCGTCAGCGCTGACGCAGGTTCGCGCGGCGGCAAGGTGGTCGAGTACAAACCGCTGCTGGACGAGGCCATCCGCCTCTCCAGCCACAAGCCGGCCGCGGTGATCATGGTCAACCGGGGTCTCGCCGCCATGAACCTCGTGCCGGGGCGCGACCACGACTACGCTGCGCTGCGCGAGCAGCACCTGGAGGCGCAGGTGCCCTGCGAATGGCTGGACTCGACCGCCATCAGCTACACCATCTACACCAGCGGCACCACCGGCAAACCCAAGGGCGTGCAGCGCGATACCGGCGGTTACCTGGTGGCACTGGCTGCAAGCATGAAGCACATCTTCATGGGCGAGCCCGGGGAAACCTATTTCTCCACCAGCGACATTGGCTGGGTGGTGGGACACAGCTACATCGTCTATGGTCCGCTGATCGCCGGCATGGCCACCATCCTGTACGAAGGGCTGCCGATCCGGCCCGATGGTGGCATCTGGTGGCGGTTGGTGGAGAAGTACAAGGTCACCGTGATGTTCAGCGCGCCCACCGCCGTGCGCGTGCTCAAGAAGCAGGATCCGGCCTACCTCAAGCAGTACGACCTCTCCAGCCTCAAAGCACTGTTCCTGGCGGGCGAGCCGCTGGACGAGCCCACCGCGCGCTGGATCAGCGATGGCCTGGGCGTGCCCATCATCGACAACTACTGGCAGACCGAGAGCGGCTGGCCCATCCTGACCATCGCCAACGGCGTCGAAAAGAAGGCCAGCAAGTTCGGCAGCCCCGGTGTGCCCATGTATGGCTACCGCGTGAAGCTTCTGCACGAGTCGACCGGCGAGGAACTGACCGGGGCCCACGAAAAGGGCGTGGTGGTGATCGAGGGGCCGACGCCACCCGGCTTCATGCAGACGGTCTGGAAGGACGATGCACGATTCGTCAACACGTACTGGAAGAGCATTCCCGGCAAGCTGGTCTACAGCACCTTCGACTGGGGCATTCGCGATGAAGAGGGCTACTTCTACATCCTGGGCCGCACCGACGACGTGATCAACGTGGCGGGCCACCGTCTGGGTACGCGGGAGATCGAGGAGAGCATCTCCAGCCACCCCAATGTGGCCGAAGTCGCCGTGGTCGGCGTGGCCGATGCACTCAAAGGGCAGGTAGCCATGGCCTTCGTGGTCGCCAGGGACACGTCGGCGCTGGGCGACGACGCGGCGAAGCTGCGGCTCGAAGGCGAGATCATGAAACGGGTGGGCGAGCAGCTCGGCGCGGTGGCACGGCCGTCGCGTGTGCACTTCGTGGCCCTGCTGCCCAAGACGCGCAGTGGCAAGCTGCTGCGCCGCGCCATTCAGGCGGTGTGTGAAGGGCGGGACCCAGGAGACCTCACCACGATGGACGATCCGGCCGCGCTGCAACAGATCAAGGACATGCTGGGCTGAGCGCCGCACGGGCGGCCTTCGCTGCCACCGCGCAGCCGACACCGGGCGGGCACCGGCGTATGATCCATGCTTATATTCACACGAGCGATGACTGCCATGGAACAGATGATCGGGTCCCAAGGTCAGGTGGAGAAAGTCCGCGTGTTCGAGCTGGCTGCCGAACTCTTCGGTGTGCTCGCGACACCCATGCGGCTGCGCATCCTCAGCGCACTGTGTGACAAGGAAAAGTCGGTGTCGCAGCTGTTGCAGGAAATTGACACGACCCAGCCGAACCTGTCTCAGCACCTGAACCTGCTCTATCGCGCAGGCGTGCTGGCCAAGCGCAAGGAAGGCACGCAGGTCATCTACCGTGTGCAGAGTGAAAAGGCCGTCACGCTGTGCCGCACCGTGTGCACGCAGATCGCCATCGAAATGGACGAGCCGAGTGCCGTTCCCACGTCCGAGCGGCTGTCGCCGCGCGTGGTCTCCTGATCTGAGCGGCATTCGCCTGACATTCTTTTGCCCAAGGTCACTCCTCAGGTGGCACAATCGCGGGCTGCAGTCAGGTCCTTCCACAGTCACTGTCGCATCCGCCTAACGGTTCAGCCGTGCCGCGGAAGGTTGTCTTAACCAGCTTATGTTTCCTGCAGGGAAACGGAGGTCAGCGGATTTATGAGCGATTCCCAATCGAACGGGGGCAACGTCTATGTTGCCTACAAGGGCAACTCGTACCTCTTCGGCGGCAACGCGCCGTACGTGGAAGAGATGTACGAAAACTACCTGGACAACCCAGGCAGCGTGCCCGAAAACTGGCGCGGCTACTTCGACGCGCTGCAGAACGTCCCGGCCGGTGATGGCACCGATGCCCGCGACGTCCCCCATCAGCCTGTCATCAACGCGTTTGCAGAGCGTGCCAAGCAGGGTGGCACCAAGGTGGTCATCGCGGCCGGTGCGGATTCCGACCTGGGCCGCAAGCGCGTGGCTGTGCAACAGCTCATTGCCGCTTACCGCAACGTCGGCGCCCGCTGGGCCGATCTGGATCCGCTCAAGCGCGCCGAGCGTGATCACATTCCCGAACTCGAGCTGTCCTTCTACGGTTTCGCCGACGCGGACCTGGAAACCATCTTCAACACGAGCAACACATTCTTCGGCAAGGAGACCATGTCCTTGCGCGAGTTGCTCAATGCCCTGCGCGAAACCTACTGTGGCTCCATCGGTGCCGAGTACATGTACATCACCGACCAGAGCCAGAAGCGCTGGTGGCAGGAGCGCCTGGAAGGCAGCCGCGCCAAACCGGTGTTCAACGCAGAGAAGAAGAAGCACATCCTTGATCGCCTGACGGCCGCGGAAGGCCTGGAGCGCTTTCTGCACACCAAATACGTCGGGCAGAAGCGTTTTTCGCTCGAAGGCGGCGAGAGCTTCATCGCCTCGATGGACGAACTGATCCGTCAGGCCGGCCAGGTCGGCATCCAGGAGATCGTGATCGGCATGGCCCATCGGGGCCGCCTCAACGTCCTGGTCAACACCCTGGGCAAGATGCCCAAGGACCTGTTTGCCGAGTTCGATCACACGGCCCCCGAGGAACTGCCCGCTGGCGACGTGAAGTACCACCAGGGCTTCAGCTCCGACGTGACCACGCCCGGCGGCCCTGTGCACCTCTCACTCGCCTTCAACCCGTCCCACCTGGAGATCGTGAACCCGGTGGTCGAAGGCTCGGTGCGCGCCCGCATGGACCGCCGCGGCGATCCGCTCGGCAAGCAGGTGCTGCCGGTGCTGGTGCATGGCGACGCGGCCTTTGCCGGCCAGGGCGTGGTGATGGAAACCCTGGCACTGGCCGAGACGCGTGGTTACTCCACCGGCGGCACGGTGCATCTGGTGATCAACAACCAGATCGGCTTCACCACCTCCGACCCGCGCGACAGCCGCTCCACGCTGTACTGCTCCGACGTCGTGAAGATGATCGAGTCGCCCGTGCTGCACGTGAACGGCGATGACCCCGAAGCGGTGGTGTTCGCGACCCAGCTGGCGCTGGAGTTCCGCATGGCGTTCCAGAAGGACGTGGTGGTCGACATCGTGTGTTTCCGCAAGCTCGGTCACAACGAACAGGACACGCCGAGCCTGACCCAGCCTCTGATGTACAAGAAGATCGCGGCCCATCCCGGCACGCGCAAGCTGTACGCGGACAAGCTGGCCGCACAAGGCCTGGGTGAAACCCTGGGTGACGACATGGCCAAGGCCTATCGCGCGGCGCTCGACGACGGACGCCACACGGTGGATCCGGTGCTGACCAACTTCAAGAGCAAGTTCGCGGTCGACTGGAGTCCGTTCCTGGGCAAGAAGTGGACCGACAGCGCCGACTCGGCCATTCCGATGGCCGAATGGAAGCGCCTGTCGGAGCGCCTGACCACCATCCCCGAGAGCGTGACACCGCACCAGCTGGTGAAGAAGGTGTATGCCGACCGTGCAGCCATGGGCCGTGGCGACATCCCGGTGGACTGGGGCATGGGTGAGCACATGGCGTTTGCCTCGCTGGTGGCCAGCGGTTTCCCGGTGCGCCTGTCGGGTGAGGACTGCGGCCGCGGCACCTTCACGCACCGCCATGCGGTGATCCACGACCAGAACCGCGAGAAGTACGACGAAGGCTTCTATGTGCCGCTGCAGAACGTGGCCGACAACCAGGCACCGTTCGTGGTGATCGACTCCATCCTCTCCGAGGAGGCGGTGCTGGGCTTTGAATACGGCTATGCCTCGAACGACCCGAACACGCTGGTGATCTGGGAGGCGCAGTTCGGCGACTTCGTCAACGGCGCGCAGGTGGTGCTCGACCAGTTCATCGCCTCCGGCGAAGTGAAGTGGGGTCGCGTCAACGGCATCACGCTGATGCTGCCGCACGGCTATGAGGGCCAGGGCCCCGAGCACAGCTCGGCACGCCTGGAGCGCTTCATGCAGATGGCGGCCGACACCAACATGCAGATCGTGCAGCCGACCACGGCCAGCCAGATCTTCCATGTGCTGCGTCGACAGATGATTCGCGGGCTGCGCAAACCACTCATCATCTTCACGCCCAAGTCGCTGCTGCGCAACAAGGACGCGACTTCGCCGTTGTCCGAGTTCACCAAGGGTGGTTTCCAGACCGTGATCCCGGAGCAGAACGCCGACGTCGCGAAGAAGGCCGAAAAGGTCAAGCGCATCATCTGCTGCTCGGGCAAGGTGTACTACGACCTGGTCAAGAAGCGCGAGGAGCGTGGCTCGGACGACGTGGCCATCCTGCGCGTGGAGCAGCTCTATCCGTTCCCGCACAAGGTGTTCGGTGCCGAGATCCGCAAGTACCCCAACGCCACGGACATCGTGTGGTGCCAGGACGAGCCGCAGAACCAGGGGGCCTGGTTCTTCGTGCAGCACTACATCCACGAGAACATGCTCGATGGCCAGAAGCTCGGCTACGCCGGTCGCGCGGCCTCGGCGTCGCCTGCGGTGGGGTATGCCCACCTGCACCAGGAACAGCAGAAGACCCTCATCGAGGCCGCCTTCGGCAAGCTCAAGGGCTACATCCTCACCAAGTAAACCCGTCGTGTGTTGTGCGTCCGGCGTTGAGCGTGATTCACGCCAACGCGCGCACAACGCCCGACCCTGAACCGGAAATTGATATGGCAATCGTAGAAGTCAAAGTTCCCCAACTGTCCGAGTCAGTGGCCGAAGCCACCCTGTTGACGTGGAAGAAGAAGGCCGGCGAGGCTGTCGCCGTCGATGAAATCCTGATCGAGATCGAAACCGACAAGGTGGTGCTCGAAGTCCCGGCCCCCGCCGCAGGCGTGCTGGTTGAACTGGTACAGGCCGACGGTGCCACGGTCGCTGCCGAGCAACTGATCGCCCGCATCGATACCGCTGCAGTGGCTGGTGCTGCGGCCCCGGCCGCCGCAGCCCCGTCTCCTGCCGCCGCGCCGGCGGCCGCTGCCGCTTCAGCCTCGTCCAAGGCAGGCGTGGCCATGCCCGCCGCCGCCAAGCTGATGGCCGACAACAACCTGGCCGCAGGCTCGGTGGCCGGCACCGGCAAGGACGGCCGGGTGACCAAGGGCGACGTGCTGTCGGCTGTGGCGGCGCCGAAGGCCGCTGTGGCCGCCCCCGTGGCGATCCCGACCGGAGCCCCGTCCAGGGTGCTGCCGCAGGTGCCCGTGGTCGCGCCTGACCTGGGCGATCGCCCCGAGGAGCGTGTCGCCATGACCCGCCTGCGCGCGCGGGTGGCCGAGCGTCTGCTGCAGTCGCAATCCACCAACGCCATCCTGACCACGTTCAACGAAGTGAACATGGCGCCCGTGATGGAGATGCGCAAGAAGTTCCAGGAGAAGTTCGAGAAGGAGCACGGTGTGAAGCTGGGCTTCATGAGCTTCTTCGTGAAGGCCGCGGTGCACGCGCTCAAGAAGTATCCGATCATCAACGCGTCGGTGGACGGCAACGACATCGTCTACCACGGCTACTTCGATATCGGCATCGCCGTCGGCTCGCCGCGCGGTCTGGTGGTGCCCATCCTGCGCAACGCCGACCAGATGAGCTTTGCCGATATCGAGAAGAAGATCGCCGAATTCGGTCAGAAGGCCCGGGACGGCAAGCTGGGGCTGGACGACCTCACCGGCGGCACGTTCTCCATCTCCAACGGCGGCACTTTCGGCTCCATGCTGTCCACGCCCATCATCAACCCACCGCAGTCGGCCATCCTGGGCGTGCACGCCACCAAGGACCGTCCGGTGGTGGAAAACGGCCAGATCGTGATCCGCCCGATCAACTACCTCGCCATGTCCTACGACCACCGCATCATCGACGGCCGCGAGGCCGTTCTGGGGCTGGTGGCGATGAAGGAAGCGCTGGAAGACCCGGCCCGCATCCTGTTCGACATCTGATCGACAACCTCTTGTGCCAGCGCCCCTGTGAGGGGCGTTGGCCCTTTGAACCCAGGAAAACAACATGTCCCAAGCATTTGACGTCGTCGTGATCGGCGGCGGCCCCGGTGGCTACATTGCCGCCATCCGCGCAGCCCAGCTCGGCTTCAAGGTGGCCTGCATCGACGAGTGGAAGAACGCCGCGGGCGGCCCGGCCCCAGGTGGCACCTGCACCAACGTCGGCTGCATCCCCAGCAAGGCGCTGCTGCAATCGTCCGAGCACTTCGACCACGCCAACCACCACTTCGCCGACCACGGCATCAGCGCGACCAACGTGAAGATCGACATCGCGAAGATGATCGGCCGCAAGGACGCGGTGGTGAAGCAGAACAACGACGGCATTCTCTACCTGTTCAAGAAGAACAAGGTCACCTTCTTCCATGGCCGGGGCTCGTTCGTGAAGGCCGTCGAGGCGGGTTACGAAATCCAGGTGACGGGTGCGAAGGAAGAGCTGATCACGGGCCAGCAGATCATCCTGGCCACCGGTTCCAATGCGCGCGCGCTGCCCGGCGTGCCATTCGACGAGGAGACTGTGCTGTCCAACGACGGCGCGCTGCGCATCGGTGCCGTGCCGAAGAAGCTGGTGCTGATCGGTTCGGGCGTGATCGGCCTGGAGATGGGTTCGGTCTGGCGCCGTCTGGGCTCTGACGTCACCATCCTCGAAGGCCTGCCCACCTTCCTGGGCGCGGTGGACGAGCAGATCGCCAAGGAAGCGAAGAAGGCATTTGACAAACAAGGCATGAAGATCGAGCTGGGAGTGAAGGTCGGCGACGTCAAGACCAGCAAGAAGGGCGTGAGCGTGGCCTACACCAACGCCAAGGGCGAAGCGCAGAGCATCGACGCCGACAAGCTCATCGTCTCCATCGGACGCGTGCCCAACACCATCGGCCTCAACGCAGAGGCCGTGGGTCTGCAGCTCGACGAGCGAGGCGCCATCGTGGTGGATGCCGAATGCCGCACCAGCCTCAAGGGCGTGTGGGCGGTGGGCGACGTGGTGCGCGGTCCCATGCTGGCGCACAAGGCGGAAGAAGAGGGCGTGGCGGTGGCCGAGCGCATCGCGGGCCAGCACGGACACGTCAACTTCAACACCATTCCCTGGGTGATCTACACCAGCCCGGAAATTGCCTGGGTGGGAGAGACCGAGCAGCAGCTCAAGGCGCGTGGCGCCGCGTACAAGGCCGGGACCTTCCCCTTCCTGGCGAACGGCCGCGCACGCGCGCTGGGCGACACCACCGGCATGGTCAAGTTTCTGGCCGATGCCGCCACCGACGAGATCCTGGGTGTGCACATCGTGGGCCCGATGGCGTCCGAGCTGATTGCGGAGGCCGTGGTGGCGATGGAGTTCAAGGCCAGTGCCGAGGACATTGCACGTATCTGTCATGCGCACCCCTCGCTGTCAGAGGCGACCAAGGAAGCCGCGCTGGCGGTGGACAAGCGCACACTGAACTTCTGACGCGGCGCGGGTCTTGAGCGTTCGCAGCACCTACGAAGCCGCTCTCAGGGAGCGCGGCTACACGTCGGATCCGGCGCAGGAGCGCGCCGTCGACGCGCTGGAACGCTGTGCTTCCGAGTGGGCGGTGTACAAGCAGAAGCGTTCCAATTCCCTCAAGAAGCTCTTCGTCAACCCGGACATCCCGCGTGGCGTCTACATGCACGGCGGCGTGGGGCGGGGCAAGAGCTTCCTGATGGAGTGCTTCTTCAACGCCGTGCCGCTGCGCCGCAAGACGCGGTTGCACTTTCACGAGTTCATGCGCGAAGTGCACCGCGAGCTGCGCGATCTGCAGGGCACGGTCAACCCGCTGGACGAACTTGGCGCGCGCATTGCCCGGCGCTACAAGCTGATCTGCTTCGACGAATTCCACGTGGCCGATGTGACGGACGCCATGATCCTGCACCGTCTGCTGGACGCGCTGTTCAAGGCAGGCGTGGGATTCGTCACCACCTCCAACTTCCACCCGGACAACCTGTACCCCGACGGGCTGCACCGCGACCGCATCCTGCCCGCCATCGAGCTGATCAAACAGAGGCTGGAGGTGTTGAGCGTGGACAACGGCACGGACTACCGCCAGCGCACCCTCAACCACATTCAGCTGTACCACTGCCCGCTGGGGCCGAAGACCGAAGCATCGATGGCGACCACGTTCGGCGAGCTGGCCGAGGTGGGGGACCAGGATCCGGTGATGCACATCGAGGCGCGGCAGATCCACGCCCTGCGCCGCGCCGGCGGCGTGATCTGGTTCGACTTCCGAACGCTGTGCGGCGGGCCGCGCTCGCAGAACGACTACCTGGAGATCGCGACGCAGTTCCACACCCTGATGCTGTCCGACGTGCCGCAGATGTCGGTCCGCCAGGCGTCGGAGGCGAGGCGCTTTACCTGGCTGATCGACGTGCTGTACGACCGCCGCGTCAAACTGGTGATGTCAGCGGCAGTGCCGCCGGAGGAACTCTACGTCGAAGGACCGATGTCGCACGAATTCCCGCGCACGGTGTCCCGGCTCACGGAAATGCAGTCGCAGGAGTTCCTGTCGCTGGAACACCGGCTGGTGGATACCGGGTTGACTTGAGCGCTGCGTCAGCCCAGCGGATCGAGCTTGACGATCGTCAGCGACAGGTTGTCGCCCATGCCCTTGGCGCGCGACCGCGCCTTCTGGATCAGGAACTCGCAGGCCTCGCGTGGCGACAGCATGGCGATGGTGCTGGAGAGCTCCTCCGGCGTGAAGTAGTGCCAGATGCCGTCGCTGCAGGCCATGATGGCATCCCCCGCCTGCAGCTGCGGCACCACGTGGATGTCCACGGGTGGATCGTTCTCCGTGCCCAGGCAGCCCATCAGGATGTTCGCATGCGGATGATCGAGCGCCTCTTCTTCGCTGATCTCGCCCTGGTTGACCAGCGTCTGCACGTACGAGTGATCCATGGTGCGGAAGACCATCCTGCCGTTGCGAAAGTGGTAGATCCGCGAATCACCCGCGTGCACCCAGTGGCTGTCGCCACCGGGGTTGATCAGAAAGGCGGCGATGGTGCTGTGGGGTTCCTGCTCGGCCGACACCGCGGTGAGCTTGATCACCAGATGCGACTCCTCGACGATCTGGCGCAGCAGCGACGCTGCATCGTCGGTGTCGGGGTCGTAGCGCTCGAACAGCTGGCGCGCCGTGAGCATGACCTGATCGGACGCCTTGCGCCCACCACTGCGCCCGCCCATGCCGTCGGCCAGCACCGCCAGCATGCAACTGCTCTGGCGCGGGTGGTGCAACAGGCAGACCTGGTCTTGCTGGTAGTCGCGGTCGCCCCGGTGGATGCCGGTGGACGCCTGGATGCGGTAGCCTTTGGACATGGGTGGTGTACGCGTTCGGTGCTGACGGGGAAGTGCCTGCAATGGTATCCATTTATCCACGCCGCACACTTGCGCCCTTTGCAAAACCGCGAACCCGTGCATGCCGCGCCACAGCACGCTCGTGCCCGGAGGCTCGCATTGGCTGCGGGCGATAGATCACCATGGAAGAGGTGATGTCGAGCGCTCTGGAGAACCGTGTGCTTGCGGCGTTTGCCTCTGGCGGAGCCCTGGCACGCTCGCGTGGTGGCGTCCTGCGCGAGCGACCAGGGCAGCAGAACATGGCGACAGCGGTGGCGCGTGCCATCGAAGCGGGTGATGACCTGGCGGTCGAGGCCGGCACGGGCGTGGGAAAGACCTTTGCCTATCTGGTGCCCGTGTTGCTCAGTGGCAGACGCGCCCTGCTGTCCATGTCCACCCAGGCACTGCAGGACCAGCTGTTCGCCCGCGACATCCCGGCCGTGGTTCGTGCCCTGGGCATGCCGGTGCGCGTGGCCCTGCTCAAGGGGCGGTCGAACTACGTGTGCCTGCAGCGTGTCGAACAGGCCCTGCAGGGCACTGCCACCCTCGGGCCGCGCGACCCTGCGATCGCTGCGGCACTGGCGCAGGTGATGCGCTGGGCGACGACATCGCGCGCCGGCGATCTGGCCGAACTGCCGACACTGGACGAAGGCTCGCCGCTGCGCCCGCTGATCACCTCCACACGCCAGAACTGCCTGGGCGCTGCCTGCCCGCGCCATGTCGATTGCCATGTCAACCGCGCGCGCCGCGAGGCGCTCTTGGCAGACTGGGTGGTGATCAACCACCATCTGTTCTTCGCGGACCAGCTGCTGCAGGAATCAGATGTGGCCGCGTTGTTGCCAAGGGCCGAGGTGCTGGTGTTCGACGAGGCGCACCAGTTGAACGACACCGGCATCGAGTTTCTGGGCCGCGTGCTCGGAGACGCGCAGCTGCGCGATCTGGCGCGCGACCTGGCCCGGCACGGGCCGCTGTGGGCCCGTGGACAACAACCCTGGGCGCACCTGTCGCTGGCACTGGAGCAGGCCACACGGGTTGTCGGATCCTTGCCCAGGCGCGACAACCTGGCCGGCATGCGCCGACGATGGTCCGGCGCGGCGCCGCAAGGGGTGGACGTGGTGGTCTGGTTGCGGGCGGTGGCGATGCTTGATCAGGCGCTGTCACAGGCGCATGCTGCACTGTCGGCCACGGCGGAGGCATCGGCTGACCTGAGGGGACTGGCGACCCGTGCACATGCCCTGCGCGAGTCGTGGCGGGGCATCGCGCATGCCCCCCAGCCGGACCCGCCGTCAGGCGACGCGCGCTGGGCCGAGTGGGGCTTTCGCGGGCAATGGCGCCTGGTCTGCGCGCCACCCGACAGTTCAGCCGCGTTCCGAGCCTGGATGAGCGAGGCCAGATCCCGTCCGCGCAGCTGGATCTTCTCGTCCGCCACGCTTGGTGGCGACGACGCGCTGAGCTGGTTCACGCGAGGCCTTGGTATCGAAGACTGGCCGCGCCTGCACAGGTTGCGCGTACCGAGCCCGTTCGACCACGCGACCCAGGCGGCGCTGTACGTGCCGGACCATTTGCCCGAGGCCGGTGAGGAGGCACATGCCGCAGCCCTGGCCGATGCCGTGGCACGCTGGGCTTCGCGCCTGGGTGGTCGAACCTTGTTGTTGACCACGACCCTGCGGTCCCGCGCGCGAATGGCCGAGCGCCTGCGTGAGCTGGTGGAGCATGGTCGCTGCGCGCCGCTGCAGGTGCTGGAACAGGGGCGCGCGTCCAGGCGCTCGCTGCTGGCGCAATTTCGCGAAGCTGCGTCCGGGGCCGCCGTGCTGGTCGCGTCGGCCACGTTCTGGGAGGGGGTGGACCTCGCGGGCGATGTGCTGCAGCTGCTGGTGATCGACAAGCTGCCCTTTCCGCCGCCCGACGACCCCCTGATGCGGGCGCGTGGCGAACGCGCCGAAGCGTTGGGCCTGAGCGCGTTCAACGATGTGTGGTTGCCCGAGGCCGCGATGGCACTGAAGCAAGGGGTGGGACGGTTGATTCGCTCGGAGACCGACCGAGGGGTGCTGGTGATCGGCGACCGGCGTCTGCTGACGCGTTCCTACGGCAACCGCCTGCTGGCGGCCTTGCCTGCCATGCGCAGGTTGCAGGACGAGGCCGAAATGGGGGCCACGCTCGACGAACTGGTACTTACCAGATCTTCCACCACGGTTCATCCGCCGACTTGAAGCCCTGGCTGAGGTACTCACTCTGCGGATAGGTGGCCTGCATGACGCGCCGCGTGTCGTCGCGCAACTTCGTCAGGCCCAGCGCGTCGTAGGAGCGCAGCATGATGAACAGCGCTTCTTCGAGGGCCGGTGCGTCGGTGTAGTCGGAAAGGGCAGTCTGCGCGCGGTTGATGGCCGCCACATAGGCGCCACGGCTGTGGTAGTAGCGCGCCACATGCACCTCGTACTGTGCCAGCGAGTTGACGATGTAGGTCATGCGGCTGCGGGCGTCCGGGCTGTAGCGTGAGTCGGGGAAGCGCGTGACAAGTTCGCGAAATGCCTCGAACGACTCTTTCGCGGCCTTCTGATCGCGTTCCGACAGGTCCTGGCGGGCCAGCGAGCCGAAGAGGCCGAGCCTGTCGTTGAAATTCACCAGCCCCTTGAGGTACAGCGCATAGTCCATGGCCGGGCTGGCGGGGTGCAGCTTCTGGAAGCGGTCGATGGCCGCCAGGGCCTGGGCCGGCTCGTCGGCCTTGTAGTGGGTGTAGGCCTTGTCAAGCTGGGCCTGTTGCGCCAGCGGCGTGCCAGCGGCGCGGCCTTCGAGCTTTTCCAGCAGTGTCACTGCCTTCTCGTAGTTGCCCGCGGCGCGTTCATCGGTGGCCTCGCTGTAGAGGCGGTTGGGGCTCCAGCCCGCCGTCTCGTCGATTGGTTTGGTGCTGCACGCACCCAGTGCAAGCACCGATGCCAGCACACACCATGGCGCAGCCGATAATCTGAAGGTCAACATCGCGGGCGCACCTTTACAACGGATCAATGGGATTGGCTCCACAAATTATATCGACGGGGGTTGCCGCGTCAGCTTCCACGCTGGGTGGCGAGGCCGATGATGTCGCGCCAGGCGACGAGATCGCACAGGACATCGAAACGCGCGATTGCGAGGTGCCCGCGGCCATGCATGGCTGGCGCGTCGACAGGGCACTGGCCCGGTTGATTCCCGAGTTTTCGCGTTCCTACCTTCAGCAACTCATGGCCGATGGTGCCGTCACACTGCGCGGTGCGGCGCGGTTCAAACCCGCCGCACGTGTTGCCGCAGGCGAGCGCCTCCTGGTGGAGCTGCGGCCGACGCAGCAGGCACAGGCCTTCGTACCGCAGGCCATGGCGCTGGACATCGTGTTCGAGGACGCCCATCTCCTGGTGATCCACAAGCCGGCCGGCCTGGTGGTGCATCCGGCCGCAGGCCACTGGACCGGCACCCTGCTCAACGGGCTGCTGGCCCATCACGCGGGGGCGGCCGGGCTGCCGCGCGCGGGCATCGTGCACCGCCTGGACAAGGACACGTCGGGTCTGATGCTGGTAGGCAAATCGCGCGCGGCGGTGGACGCACTGGTGCGCGCCATCGCCGCGCGCGAAGTCAACCGCCAGTACCTCGCGCTCGCCCACGGCCCGTGGAAAGGCTTCGTGGAGCAGGGGGTGGACCAGCCCATCGGACGCGACGTGCACAACCGTCTGCGCATGGCCGTGGTGCGCGGCGGCGAGGGCGGCGCGGGCAAGCCCGCCCAGACCACCGTACGGTTGCTCGAGGGCTCGGCGCAGGCCTGCCTGGTGGCCTGCAAGCTGCACACGGGGCGCACGCACCAGATCCGGGTGCACATGGCCTGGCTGGGTCATCCCCTGATAGGCGATACCTTGTACGGTGGTCGGGTGATGTGGGGCATGAATCGCCAGGCACTGCACGCGGCCCGCCTGAAGCTTGACCACCCCATATCCGGCGAGGCGCTGCTGTTTCGTTCGACACCGCCACAGGACATGCTCGACAGCATCTCGGCATGCGGGCTCCGCTACAATGAGGCGCGTGTGGACAGTGGTTTCCTCGAATGAACCCCACCTCGCTACCGACCGCCGCGCGGCAGTGTCGGGGCCCTGACCCCACAGCCCCCTGGTTTTTGCACCACCTGGCAACAGGTTCTTTCCCGGCGTTCCGAGCTGACGGCCTGCGCCGTCCTCGCCGGTCCGAGCCCAACGGGCCCATGCCCGCCTCCTCTACCGCCCCGGCCCTGGCCGGCCTTTGACCGACAGACATCATGAACACCACGGATGCCAAGCGCGTCCTCGAGACGGCATTGATCTGCGCACCCCAGCCACTGTCCGTGAGGGAGCTGGGCGCGCTGTTCGAAGCCGAGGTCTCCTCGGACACGCTCAAAACCCTGCTGGCCGACCTGCAGATGGAGTGGACCGGGCGCGGCGTGGAGCTGGTGCAGGTGGCCAGCGGCTGGCGCTTCCAGAGCCGGCCCGAGCTCCGCCCCTACCTGGACCGGCTGCATCCAGAGAAGCCCCCCCGCTACAGCCGCGCAACCATGGAAACGCTGGCCATCATTGCCTACCGCCAGCCCGTCACGCGCGGTGACATGGAAGACATCCGGGGCGTGACCATCAATTCGCTGATCATCAAGCAGCTGGAGGACCGGGGCTGGATCGAGGTGATCGGGCATCGCGAAACCGTCGGCCGCCCGGCACTGTTTGCCACCACACGCCAGTTTCTTGACGATCTGGGCCTGTCCTCGCTCGACCAGTTGCCGCCGCTCGAAGGCAGCGAAATCCAGGAGTCGGCGCTGGACCGGCTGGATTTCGAGGCCCTCTCGTCGAGCGTTTTGCCCGATGAAGTCGATCCGCAGGACGCGCCCGGTGCGACAGGGTCCTCCTCGGATGCAGCTGGCGCGGCCGGCCTGCCACCCCTTTGCGACGATGATCGGTCCGATGCGACCCGCAACGAACAGGAAGTGCATCGGTTGACCCCTTCAACTCAGGAAAACCATGAACCCGGCGCACACCCCCCCATCGATGCCTGAGTCCAGTCCGGACGCCGCGCCGCGCGTGTCCGAGGACACGGCCTCGCCCGACGCCCCGTCCGCGCCTGGAGCAGCCGCCGACGCCGAGGCGCTGGGCTTCGCAGACGTGGTCAGCGGCGCTTTCGACGCAGTGCAGGAACAGGACCTGCCGCTGCCGGCCAAGCGGGTGCTGGCGCCGCAGGCCGAGTCGCCCAAGCTGCACAAGGTGCTGGCCCAGGCCGGCATGGGCTCGCGGCTGGAGATGGAGCAACTCATCCTCGAAGGCCGGATTTCGGTGAACGGCGAACCGGCCCACATAGGTCAGCGCATCCAGTTTGGCGACGTGATCAAGGTCAACGGTAAGCCGGTGCGGGTTCGCATGACGCCACCGCCCCCGCGCGTGCTGGCGTACCACAAGCCGGCGGGTGAGGTGGTGTCACACGACGATCCGCAGAACCGCCCCACGGTGTTTCGCCGTCTGCCGCGCCTGATGCAGGGCAAATGGCAGTCGGTGGGGCGGCTCGACCTGAACACCGAAGGCCTTTTGCTGCTGACCAATTCGGGCGAGCTGGCCAACCGGCTGATGCATCCGCGCTTCGGCCTGCAGCGCGAATACGCCGTGCGCGTGCTTGGCGCCTTGTCGAATGAAGAAAAGCAGCGCCTGCTCGACGGCGTGCGCCTCGATGACGGCGTGGCGCAGTTTGCTTCCATTGAAGATGGGGGCGGCGAGGGTGCCAATTGCTGGTACCGGGTGACCATTGGTGAAGGACGCAACCGCGAGGTGCGCCGCATGTTCGAGGCGGTGGGTCATGCGGTCAGCCGGTTGATCCGCATCCGCTACGGCGCGGTGATGTTGCCCCGAGGGCTCAAACGTGGCGTCTGGCTGGAGCTCGACGAGCGCGACATCGGCCGGCTCACCGCAGCCGCTGGCCTGCCGAACGGCGATGAGGGTGGGCGCGGTGTTTCACGCCCCGGAGGGCGGCATCCGGCCCAGCGCGGCAAACAAGGCGGCAAGGGCGGCCGTGGGCAGGCCCGGCCACCGGGCAGCCGGGCCGAAGGCGCCGGCGATCGGGGTGCCAACAGCGGTTACGGCATGGGTGGTGCACCAGGCGGATCCAAGTCGCGCGGCGGCCGTGGCGGCGCGGGCAAGGGCGGGGCGGGAGCGGGCTCGCAGCAACCCGATCCAATGAAGACCTCGTTCGGCTATATCGGCCAGGATGCGCTGCAGCGCCAGCGCAAACAGGATGCCGGCCGTGGCGGAGCGCCCGGTGGCGCGCGCCGCCGCAGCGGTGGCCGCCCGGGTGGGCGCTGAAGGGACCTGTGAGCCCCGGGGTACGGCACGACGCTGCCACCGGGGCAATGTAGAATCGTGGGCTTTGTGAGGCCATGCAGGCCTCGGCAGATTGACCCAAAAACCTCAGGATTTCCATGGCCATCGAACGCACCCTCTCGATCATCAAGCCCGACGCCGTTGCCAAGAACGTCATCGGCCAGATTTATGCCCGCTTTGAAGCCGCTGGCCTGAAGGTTGTGGCCGCGCGCATGGCTCATCTGTCCCAGGGCGAAGCCGAGGCGTTCTACGCCGTGCACAAGGCGCGCCCCTTCTTCGGTGACCTGGTCAAGTTCATGATCTCGGGCCCGGTGATGATCCAGGTCCTCGAAGGTGAAGGCGCCATCGCCAAGAACCGCGACCTGATGGGCGCCACCGACCCCAAGAAGGCGGCCGCTGGCACCATCCGTGCCGACTTCGCCGACAGCATCGACGCCAACGCCGTGCATGGCTCCGACGCGCCCGAGACGGCTGCCGCCGAAGTCGCTTTCTTCTTTGCCGGCCTCAACGTCTACTCGCGTTGATCATGGTATGACGGCCAATCTGCTCGACTTCGATCTCGAGGGTTTGGCCGCCTTTTGCGAACAGCTGGGCGAGAAGCGCTTTCGCGCCGTCCAGCTGTTTCGCTGGATCCATCAAAAGGGGGCGTCTGACTTCGCGCAGATGACCGACCTGGCGCGCGGCCTGCGCGACAAGCTCCCCGCCGTCTGCGCCATCACCGACCTGCCGGTGCTCTCGCGCCAGGACTCGGCCGACGGCACCATCAAGTGGCTGTTCGATGTGGGCGACGGCAATGCGGTGGAAACCGTGTTCATCCCCGAGGAGGACCGCGGCACGCTCTGCATTTCGTCCCAGGCCGGCTGCGCCGTGGGTTGCCGCTTCTGCTCCACCGGCCACCAGGGTTTTTCGCGCAACCTCACCACGGGTGAAATCCTCGCGCAACTCTGGCATGCCGAGCATTTCCTGCGGCGCCATCTCAAGCGCGGGGAACGCGTGATCACCAACGTGGTCATGATGGGCATGGGCGAACCCCTGCAGAACTACAACGCGCTGGTGCCAGCGTTGCGCGTCATGCTCGACGACCACGGCTATGGTCTCTCGCGCCGTCGCGTCACGGTGTCCACCTCGGGCGTCGTGCCGATGATCGACCGGCTCGCGCAGGACTGCCCGGTGGCGCTCGCGGTGTCGCTGCATGCTCCCGGCGATGCGCTGCGCGACGACCTCGTGCCGCTCAACCGCAAGTACCCGATCGCCGAACTGCTGGACGCCTGCCTGCGCTACCTGCCGGCCGCGCCGCGCGACTTCATCACCTTCGAGTACTGCATGCTCGACGGGGTGAACGACCAGCCAGCGCATGCGCTCCAATTGCTCGACCTGCTGCGATCGCATGGAGCGCGCGGCGTTCCATGCAAGATCAACCTGATTCCCTTCAATCCCTTCCCCGACTCAGGGCTGACATGTTCGCCGCGTGCCGCGGTGCAGCGCTTCGCACAGGTGCTCATCGAAGGGGGTCTGGTGACCACGGTGCGCAAGACGCGCGGTGACGACATCGACGCCGCATGCGGCCAACTCGCCGGCGACGTGCTGGACCGTACGAGCGCCGCGCAACGGCTGGCACGGCGGCGCCAGGCCAGCGAACACACCATCCGTTTTGTTCACAAGGAAAGGCAGGCATGAGAGACGCAAACCGCACCGCCATCCGGGGTTGTCTGGCGGGGCTTGCCCTCGTGTTGCTGGCCGTGTTGGCAGGCTGCGCGCAGCCCGCCTCCGCCCCGGCCACAACGGCTGCGGCCGTGGCCACCGGCCGGGAGCCCATCACCGCGTCCGACGAGCCAGAGACCCGCAAGCGCGCCCGCATCCGTATCGAACTGGCATCGGGTTACTTCGAGCAGGGCCAGACCACCGTGGCGCTCGACGAGATCAAACTGGCGCTGAGCGCGGACCCGACCTATGCGCCGGCCTACACGCTGCGCGGCCTGGTGTACGCGCGGCTCAATGAGATCCCGCTGGCCGAAGACAGCTTCAAGCGCGCGCAGCAGCTCAGCCCACGCGATCCGGATGTGTTGCACCACTACGGCTTGTTCGCCTGCCAGCTCGGCCGCTACCCGCAGGCGATCGAACTGTTCCAGCAGGCGCTCGCCAGCCCGGTCTACGGCAGTCAGGCCAAGACCCTGATGGCCAAGGGCATCTGCGAGGTGCGTGCGGCGCAGTTCCCCGAGGCCGAAGGCAGCCTGGCGCGCTCCTACGAACTCGACCCGGGCAACCCCATCACCGCGTACAACCTGGCCGCCCTGCAGTTCCGGCGCGGCGAGAACGCCAAGGCGCAGTTCGTCATCCGGCGACTGAACAACACCGATCTGGCGAACGCGGAAACCCTGTGGCTGGGCATCAAGGTGGAGCAGCGCATGGGCAACACCGAAGCAATGGGGCAGCTCGCACAGCAACTGGAACGGCGCTACCCCGAATCCCGCGAATGGGCGTCGTACCAACGGAGAGCATTTGATGAGTGACGCGTTTGCCGGTGACGAGCGCCGTGTGGCGGGCGAGGGCGCATCGCGCCCGGTTCTGCTGCGCGCGGCCCGCGAGGCCGCCGGTCTTCACATCGCCGCCCTCGCCGCGGCACTCAAGGTGCCGGTGCGCAAGCTCGAGGCGCTGGAGGCCGGGCGCTACGGCGAGTTGCCCGACATGACCTTCGCGCGCGCGCTGGCCTCCAGCGCCTGCCGCCAGCTCAAGGTCGATCCCGGCCCCGTGCTCGAACAGATTCCGCAGGGCTCGGCGCCCGAGCTGGGTGCGTCGCGGCAAGGCATCAACGCGCCCTTTCAGTCCGCGCAGGATCCCGCGCCCATCAACCCGCTGAGCTGGCTCTCGCGGCCCGCGCTGCTGGCGGCCATTGTGCTGCTGCTCGGCGCGCTGGTGATCGTGTTCCTGCCCCGCATGGACGAAGCCGCGCAGACAGAGGTGGGTGGCGCGAACGTGGTGGTCACACCGGTTGAGCCCGTGGTGCCCACCGAGCCGGTGCCGGCGCAAGAGCCGCTGCCGCCCGCGGCGCAGCCCATGGAGGGCCAGAGCCCTCCCGCCGATGCCACCAGCGGGATGGCGACGCAGGTGCCAGTCGCCGCCGGCACGGCACCCGATTCATCCCCGTCTGTTGCGCCAGCTGCGCCGGGAACGGCGGCGCCCGCATTGGTTGCACCCGCTGCCCCGGCCTCCACCAGTCTGTTGAGCATTGCCACCACGGGGGAAACCTGGATCGAGGTGGTCAACGGCGCCGGCACCGTGGTCATGCAGCGCGTGCTGCAAACCGGCGACACGGTCGACTTCTCCAGTTCGCCGCCGTATTCCGTGGTGCTGGGCCGGGCCGAGGTGGCGCAGGTCACGGTGCGAGGCAAGCCCTTTGACGTGTCGCCCCATATCCGGAACAACGTGGCACGCTTCGAGGTGAAATGAACATGGATGCGAAAGCGCAAGCCGAAGCAGCCCCCACTTCTTGCGGGCCGATCCCGCTGTCGATCCCGCTGGCGCGCCGCTCGCGCCAGGGCGTGGTGGCCTGGGGCAACCACCGCGTGACTGTTGGGGGCGACGCGCCGGTGCGCGTGCAGTCCATGACCAACACCGACACCGCAGATGCCGTGGGCACCGCGATCCAGGTCAAGGAACTCGCGCTGGCAGGCTCTGAACTGGTGCGCATCACGGTCAACAACGACGAAGCGGCACAGGCGGTGCCCTACATCCGCGAGCAACTCGACCGCATGGGCGTGAACGTGCCGCTGATCGGCGATTTCCATTACAACGGCCACCGCCTGCTCACCGACCACCCGGCCTGCGCCGAGGCGCTTTCCAAGTACCGCATCAATCCCGGCAACGTGGGTCGCGGCGACAAGGGTGACCGCCAGTTCGCGCAGATGGTGGAGATCGCCGCGCGCCACGACAAGGCGATCCGCATCGGGGTCAACTGGGGCAGCCTGGACCAGGACCTGCTCGCCCGCCTGATGGATCAGAACGCGGCCCGCAGCGAACCCTGGGAAGCCAAACAGGTGATGTACGAGGCGCTGATCACATCCGCGCTGGAGTCCGCCCGCAAGGCCGAGGAGATCGGCCTGAATGGCGACAACATCATGCTGTCGTGCAAGGTCAGCAGCGTGCAGGACCTGATTGCCGTCTACCAGGCGCTGGCGCAGCGATGTGACTACGCGCTGCACCTGGGTCTCACGGAAGCCGGCATGGGCACCAAGGGCGCAGTGGCGTCTGCGGTGGCGCTGTCGGTGCTGCTGCAGCAAGGCATTGGTGACACCATACGCGTCTCGCTCACGCCGCAGCCTGGCGAGGCGCGCACGCAGGAGGTGGTGATCGCCTCCGAGATCCTGCAGGCGCTGGGCATGCGCGCCTTCGTGCCCTCGGTCACGGCCTGCCCGGGCTGCGGACGCACCACCAGCACCACCTTCCAGGAGCTGGCCAAACAGATCGACGATTACCTGCGCAGTTCCATGCCGGTCTGGCGTGCGCGCTACCCCGGGGTCGAAAACCTCAAGGTGGCGGTGATGGGTTGCATCGTCAATGGTCCCGGCGAGAGCAAGCATGCGGACATCGGCATCAGCCTCCCGGGTACCGGCGAGGCGCCAGCGGCTCCGATCTTCATCGACGGGCAGAAGGCCATGACGCTGCGAGGCCCGGCCATCGCGCAGGAATTCCAGCAGATCGTTGAAAACTACATCGAAAAGAAGTTCGGCGTTGGGGGGTGAGCGTCGAGCGCAGGAGACCCCGCGCCTGTCATTACGCTCAACGCCCGACGCACAACGCCCAACCACCATGACCGAGAAGCTGAGCGCCGTCAAAGGCATGAACGACATTGCCCCCCCTGCGTCCGCGCACTGGGAGTGGCTCGAAGACAAGTTGTGCGCCCTGATGAGGCGCTATGGCTACCGCAACCTGCGCACGCCGATCGTGGAGCCCACGGCGCTGTTCGTGCGCGGCCTGGGTGAGGTGACCGACATCGTCGAGAAGGAGATGTATTCCTTCGAGGACCGGCTCAATGGCGAGCAGCTCACGCTGCGACCGGAGAACACCGCCGGCGTGGTGCGTGCCGTGCTCGAACATTCGCTGCTGTACGAAGGCCCCAGGCGCCTGTACTACATGGGCCCGATGTTTCGCCACGAGCGGCCACAGCGCGGGCGCTACCGCCAGTTCCATCAGTTCGGCGCCGAGGCGCTGGGTTTCGCCGGACCCGACGTGGATGCCGAACTCATCGTGCTCGCCTGCGACCTCTGGGCCGAGCTGGGCCTCACCGGTATCGAACTCGAGATCAACAGCCTGGGCCAGCCTGCGGAGCGTCTGGCGCACCGGCAGGCACTGATTGCCTACCTCGAAGCCCATGCCGGGCAACTCGACGAGGACGCCAAACGGCGCCTGCACAGCAACCCGCTGCGCATTCTCGACACCAAGAACCCGGCGATGCAGGAACTGGTCAATGCCGCACCGCGCCTGATGGACCATCTGGGCGCCGAGTCGCTGGACCATTTCAACCGCCTGCGCGGACTGCTTGATGCGCACGGCATTGCGTACCGCATCAATCCGCGCCTGGTGCGCGGCATGGACTACTACAACCTTTCGGTGTTCGAGTTCGTCACCACGCAGCTGGGTTCGCAGGGCACAGTGTGCGCCGGTGGCCGGTACGATGGCCTGTTCGAGCAGATCGGTGGCAAGGCCGCGCCCGCCGTGGGCTGGGCGCTGGGCATGGAGCGCATCCTTGAGCTGTTGAAGGAACAGAACCGGTTGCCTGCGCAGCCGGCGCCCGATGCGTACGCCGTGGTGCCCGATGTCGCGCATGTGCCTCGGGTCATGCCCGTGTTGCGCGTGTTGCGGCAGCAGGGTGTGAACGTGCAGATGCATGCCGCGGGCGCCGATGGCATGGGCAGCATGAAGTCCCAGTTCAAGAAGGCCGATGCAAGTGGCGCTCGCTTCGCCCTGATTTTTGGCGAGCAGGAAGTCCAGCAGGATGCCGTGGCGCTCAAGGCATTGCGTGGCCCGCGCAGCGACGTACCTGCCGAGACCGCCCAGAGTCTGTTGCCGCTGGCCGGCGTGGCCGACTGGGCCGCGCGCCTGCGTGCTCCCTGAGCGGCCTTGCATCCCGGCGCGGTGGCCCCGGGGCCGCCCGCCTACAATCCCCCGTTGCGCACGCCGCGCACGTACCCCGTTGAATACCCACCATGGCCAAACACCTCGACCTTGAAGAGCAGGAACAGCTCGACCAGATCAAACATTTCTGGGCGCAGTACGGCAACCTCATCAGCTGGGTGCTCATCGTCGTGTTCGGCTCGTTTGCGGCCTGGAACGGCTGGAACTACTGGCAGCGCACGCAGGGCGCCAAGGCCGCCGCCCTGTACGACGAGGTGGATCGTGCAGCGCTTGCGCGCGATGCCCAGCGCATGGAACGGGCGCTGGCCGACATGCAGGCCAACTTTGGCGGCACCATCTTTGCCAGTCAGGCCGCGCTGCTGGCCGGCAAGACGCTGTTCGACGCTGGCGAGGTCGACAAGGCTCGTGCGGCGCTTGCCTGGGCGGTGGATCATTCCGGTGATGAGTCCTATCAGGCCGTGGCGCGCCTGCGCCTGGCCGCGCTGGACGTCGAGGCCCAGGCCTTCGACCAGGCACTCAAGACGCTCGAGGCCCCGGTACCCGAGTCCTTCGAGCCTCTGGTGGCCGATCGCCGTGGCGACGTGTTCATGGCGCAGGGCAAGCCCGACGAGGCCAAGACCCAGTACCTGAATGCCTGGCGCGCCATGGGCGAGCGCACCGAGTACCGCCGTCTCGTCGAAGTGAAACTGGCCGCGCTGGGCGTGGACGTCTCCAGCCTCGCTCCCACCGCGCGATGAAATCCATGTCTCTCAGCACATACCGCCGTTACCCGACCCCATGGCGCCGTGCGCTGCCTGTTCTCGGGCTGCTGGCCCTCGGCCTGTTCAGCGCCTGCTCGTCGGGCGCGAAGAAGCCGCAGCCGGTCGAGCTGCCGCCGGTGGCGGCGCTCATGGGCACGCGACTGGCCTGGTCCACCCAGGTGGGCGCGGGCAGTGCCTCTCTGGCCCCCGTGGTGGCCGCGGGCCGCGTTTTTGTCGCCGGCACGGCCGGCACGGTGGCCGCGCTTGACGCCGCTACGGGCAAGGACGCCTGGCGCCTGAACCTGGGCACCCCCATCGCGGCCGGTGTCGGCTCGGACGGCCAGACGGCGGCTGTGATCACGGCCAACAACCAGCTGGTCGCCCTGGCCGATGGCCGCGAGCTCTGGCGCGTGCGCCTGCCCGCTCGCTCCTTCACGGCGCCCCTGGTGGCAGGCCAGCGCGTGTTCGTGCTGACGGCGGATCGCACGGTCACGGCCTTCGACGGCAAGAACGGCGCGAAGCTGTGGACCCAGAACCGCCCGGCCGAGCCGTTGGTGCTGAGCCAGACCGGGGCACTTCTGGCCGTGGGAGACACCCTGGTGGCGGGTCTGGCGGGCCGCCTCTCCGGCCTCAATCCGGACAACGGCGCGGTGCGCTGGGAAGCGCCGGTGGCGACATCGCGCGGTACCAACGAGGTCGAGCGACTGGTGGACATCGTCGGTCCGGTCAGCCGCATTGGCGGCAGCGTGTGCGTGCGCGCTTATTCGGCGGCCGTTGGCTGCGTCGACGCCAGTCGCGGCACTGTGGTCTGGACCCGCGCGGCCCAGGGAACCACCGGCGTGCACGGCGACGACCGTCTGGTCTTTGGCAGCGAGGGCGATGGCCGCTTTCAGGCCTGGCAGCGCGCCACAGGAGAACCAGCGTGGCACAGCGACCGGTTGAAATACCGGGGCCTGAGTGCGCCACTGGCCCTGGGTCGCGTGGTGGCGGTGGGCGATAGCAGTGGACTGGTGCACCTGGTCTCGCGCGAAGACGGCAGTGAAATGACCCGCCTCAGCACCGACGGTTCGGCCATCGAGGTAGCGCCGGTGCTCGCGGGCGATGCGCTGGTGGTGCAGACGCGCAATGGCGGCGTGTACGCCTGGCGCCCCCAATGACGCCCGGCGCGAACGCCCTGTTCGCCACCGCCTGAACGAAAGCAGCTTCCGTGAAACCCGTCATCGCCCTGGTGGGCCGGCCCAATGTGGGCAAGTCCACCCTGTTCAACCGCCTGACGAGTTCGCGCGACGCCATCGTGGCCGACTTTGCGGGCCTCACGCGGGACCGCCACTACGGCAACGGCCGCCAGGGCCACCGCGAATACATCGTGATCGACACCGGTGGCTTCGAGCCCGAGGCCAGCGAAGGCATCTACAAGGAGATGGCCAGGCAGACGCGCCAGGCCGTCGCGGAGTCCGACGTCGTGATCTTCGTGGTCGATGCCCGTGCCGGCATCAGTGCGCAGGATCACGAGATCGCCAGCTACCTGCGCCGCCTGGGCAAACCCACCGTGCTGGTGGCCAACAAGGCCGAGGGCATGACCCAGGGCCTGCAACTGGTGGAGTTCTTCGAACTGGGTCTGGGCGAGGTGCTGCCGGTGTCTGGCGCGCATGGTCAGGGCGTGCGCAGCATGCTGGATGCCGCGCTGGAGCGCATTCCCGGCCTGCCACCCGAGGACGAGGAAGAGCCCGAGGCGGAGGTGGGCGTGATCCGCCTGGCCGTGGCCGGGCGGCCCAACGTGGGCAAGTCCACGCTGATCAACGCCTGGCTGGGCGAAGAGCGCCTCGTGGCCTTCGATCTGCCCGGCACCACGCGCGACGCGATCTCCGTGCCGTTCGAGCGCTCGGGACAGAAGTTCGAGCTGATCGACACCGCCGGTATCCGACGCAAGGGCAGGGTATTCGAGGCCATCGAGAAGTTCTCGGTGGTCAAGACGCTGCAGGCGATCGAGAACGCGCACGTGGTGCTGCTGCTGCTCGACGCCACCCAGGGCGTGACCGACCAGGACGCCCATATTGCCGGTTACATCCTGGAGAGCGGCCGCGCTGTGGTGCTGGCCATCAACAAGTGGGACGCGGTCGACGCCTATCAGCGCCAGCAGATCGAACGCCAGGTCGAGACCCGGCTGGCTTTCCTGAAATTTGCCTCGCTGCACCTGATTTCGGCACAGAAGCGCCAGGGCCTGGGGCCGGTGTGGAAGTCCATCACCCTGGCGCATGCCTCTGCCATGCGCAAGATGTCGACGCCGGTGCTGACCCGCCTGCTGATGGAGGCCGTGGCCTTTCAGGCGCCCACGCGCAGCGGCATGTTCCGCCCCAAGATGCGTTACGCCCACCAGGGGGGCATGAACCCGCCGGTCATCGTCATCCATGGCAATTCCCTGGAAAACGTGCCGGATGCATACAAGCGCTTTCTCGAGGGGCGCTTTCGCAAGGCTTTCGATCTGGTCGGCACGCCCCTGCGCATCGAGTTCAAGACCTCGTCCAATCCCTTCAAGGAATAGGAATTTCGACCCGTCAGCGGTCCCGTACCGGTGCTGTGGTATGGTCCATTCTTCATTAACTTACGTTGAACACGGAGCATATCGTGAGCAATAACAAAGGCCAGCTTTTGCAAGACCCTTTCCTGAACCAGCTTCGCCGGGAGCATGTGCCCGTGTCGATTTACCTGGTCAACGGCATCAAGCTGCAGGGTCAGATCGAGTCTTTCGATCAGTACGTCGTGCTGCTGCGCAACACCGTCACCCAGATGGTTTACAAGCACGCGATTTCCACCATCGTGCCGGGACGCCCGGTACAGTTCTCGGCCGTCGGCACGGACGAGCCGGCCGCCTCCTGAAGCCACTTCTGAACCGCGTTCGGCCCGTGCAGCCGCGCTGCCGGGCCAGCAGCGCCGCAAGCGTTGCTGTCAAAACGATTTGAGTTCTCCCTTTCCTGCCCCATCCTCCACGCCATCGGTCATTCTGGTCGGCGTGGATTTCGGCACGCCCCATTTCGATGCCGGGCTCGAAGAACTGGGCCTGCTGGCACAGACTGCAGGCTACACCGTCGCCGAACGCGTCAGCTGCAAGCGCCGCGCACCCGATCCGGCCCTGTTCGTGGGCTCGGGCAAGGCCGACGAAATCAAGCTGCTGGCGCAGTCCACCGGCGCATCCGAGGTGCTGTTCGACCAGTCGCTCAGCCCGGCGCAGCAGCGCAACCTGGAGCGACACCTTGGGCTGCCGGTCAACGACCGCACCTTGCTGATCCTGGAAATCTTCGCGCAGCGTGCGCGCAGCCACGAGGGCAAGTTGCAGGTTGAACTGGCGCGGCTGCAATACCTTTCCACCCGCCTGGTGCGGCGCTGGTCGCACCTGGAGCGCCAGAGTGGCGGCATCGGCATGCGCGGGGGGCCGGGTGAAACCCAGATCGAACTGGACCGTCGCATGATCGGCGAAGCCATCAAGCGCACCAAGGAGCGCCTGGAGAAAGTCAAGAAGCAGCGTTCCACCCAGCGCCGTCAGCGCGAACGGCGCGACACCTTCTCGATTTCCCTGGTCGGCTATACCAACGCCGGCAAGTCGTCCCTGTTCAACGGCCTGGTGAAGGCCCGGGCCTATGCGGCCGACCAGCTGTTCGCCACGCTGGACACCACCACCCGCCAGCTCTATCTGGGCGAAGCCGGCCGGTCGGTCTCGCTGTCCGATACGGTGGGCTTCATCCGCGATCTGCCGCACGGCCTGGTCGATGCCTTCACCGCGACGCTGCAGGAGGCTGCCGACGCCGATCTCCTGCTGCATGTGGTCGATGCTTCCAATCCCTCGCACCCCGAGCAGATTGGCTCGGTGCTGGAGGTGCTCAAGGATATTGGTGCCGATCAGGTGCCACAAATCCTGCTGTTCAACAAGCTCGACGCAATGGATCCGGCCACCGTGCCCCACGTGCTTCGCGATGCAATGGAACTGGAAGGCCAGTCCGTCCCTCGAATCTTCGTGAGCGCACACACAGGTGCCGGACTGCCCGAGTTGCGCGCCCTGCTGGCCGCACAGGTGATGGCGCAAAAGACGGGCTTCGGACCCTTGTCGCCAGGGACGTTGCCGGAAATCGGGGAGCCGGTGTCCTGATTGGGCACAATGTGGTGGTTTTGTTTTGAATCGACAACGAGTTGGCAACACATGGACGTGAATCTGCAATCCCCTTCCCGAGACGCTGAACCGGCGTCCCGCTCCGAGCGCCGGCGTGGCTGGCGTGGGATGTGGGGCATGTTCAACCTGAACGACCCGCGCTGGGGCCGGGGCGACGACGGCAACCGCAACGAAGGCTCGAACGGCCAGGAGCCCGGCCGCGACGACGACTCGCGCGGCTCGCAGCGCCCGCCTCGCGGGCAAGGGCCGAACCAGGGCCCGCCCGATCTGGACGAACTCTGGCGCGACTTCAACCGCAAGCTCGGTGGCCTGCTGGGCAACAAGGGGCGCGGCGGCGGCAACGGTTCGGGTGGTGGCGGCATGCCCGGCTTCAACCCGAATCCCAAGGCCACCGGTATCGGTGCCGGACTGATCGGCGCGGTGGCGTTGCTGATCTGGCTGGGCACCGGGTTCTTCATCGTGCAGGAAGGCCAGCAGGCCGTGATCACGCAGTTCGGCAAGTACCACAGTTCGGTGGGTGCCGGCTTCAACTGGCGACTGCCGTATCCGATCCAGCGCCACGAGACGGTGTTTGTCACGCAGATCCGTTCGGTCGACGTCGGGCGCGACAACGTGGTACCCGCCACGGGTCTGCGGGAGTCGGCCATGCTCACGGAAGACGAGAACATCGTCGAGATCAAGTTCGCGGTGCAGTACCGCCTGAATGACGCGCGCGCCTTCCTGTTCGAGAGCCGCGACCCGGATGCCGCCGTCGTCAAGGTGGCCGAAACCGCCGTGCGTGAGGTGGTGGGCAAGATGAAGATGGATGCCGCGCTGGCCGAGGAGCGCGATCAGATCGCGCCGCGCGTACGTACGCTGATGCAGAACATCCTGGATCGCTACAAGGTGGGAATCGAGATCGTTGGCATCAACATGCAGCAAGGCGGTGTGCGCCCGCCCGAGCAGGTACAGGCCGCGTTCGACGATGTGCTCAAGGCCGGCCAGGAACGCGAGCGCGCCAAGAACGAGGCACAGGCCTATGCCAACGACGTGGTGCCCCGTGCCCGCGGCGCGGCCTCGCGCCTGACCGAGGAGGCCGAAGGCTATCGCGCCCGCATCGTGGCGCAGGCCGAGGGTGATTCGCAGCGCTTCCGTTCGGTGCTTGCCGAGTACCAGAAGGCGCCCCAGGTCACCCGCGAACGCATGTACACCGATGCCATGCAGGAGATCTACAGCAATGTGACCAAGGTGCTGGTGGACTCGAAGTCGGGCTCCAACCTGCTGTACCTGCCGCTGGACAAGATCATGCAGATGACGGGGCAGGGCGGTACCACCACTTCTGCGGCGTCGAGCACCCCGGTGCCGGCCTCCGGCACGAGCTCCACGCCCGCCACCCGCAGCCTTGACAGCGCCGCGCGCTCGCGCGAGCGGGAAAGCCGCTGAGCCCGGCGCCAGCGATCAGAGAACAAGTCATGAACAAACTCGGTTTCATCATCACATCCTTCATCGTGGTTCTGGCCATCGCCAGTTCCATGCTGTTCGTGGTGGACCAGCGCCAGTTCGGCGTGGTCTTCCAGCTCGGCCAGATCAAGCAGGTCGTCACGGAGCCCGGACTGAACTTCAAGCTGCCGCCTCCGTTCCAGAACGTGTCCTACATTGACAAACGCCTGCTCACGCTGGAGAGCACGGACACCGAACCCACGCTGACAGCCGAGAAACAGCGCGTGGTGATCGACTGGTACGTGCGCTGGCGCATCGCCGAGCCCCAGGAGTACATCCGCAACGTCGGCATCAACGAGCGTGCCGGCGCCCTGCAGCTCAACCGCGTGGTGCGCAACTCGTTCCAGCAGGAAGTCAACAAGCGCACCGTGAACGAGCTGCTGTCGACGCGCCGCGAAGAGCTCATGGAAGACGTCAAGCGCGAGGTGCTCGCCGCCGTGCGTGGAGCGGACAAGCCATGGGGCATGGACGTGGTCGATGTGCGCATCACGCGCGTGGACTATGCGGAGAGCATTACCGCCTCGGTGTACCAGCGCATGGAAGCCGAGCGCAAGCGGGTGGCCAACGAGCTGCGCTCCACCGGCTTTGCCGAGGGCGAGAAGATCCGCGCCGATGCCGACCGCCAGCGTGAGGTGATCGTCTCCGAGGCCTACCGCGACGCGCAGCGCATCAAGGGCGAGGGCGACGCCAAGGCGGCGGCTTCGTTCGCCGACGCATTTGGTCGCGACCCTGCCTTCGCGCAGTTCTACCGCAGCCTGGATGCGTACAAGGCGAGCTTTTCCAGCAAGTCCGACGTGCTGGTGGTCGACCCGTCGTCCGATTTCTTCAAGGGCCTGCGCAGCAGCAACGTCGCACCGGCTCGATGAGCCACGGGCGCTGAGCGCGCGGGCACACGAATGTCGTCCGAGCTGTTCTGGTACGCGCTGGCGCTGGTGCTGGTCTTCGAGGGCCTGCTGCCTCTGCTGGCGCCCACCCTGTGGCGCCGCGTCTTCACCGACCTGATGCGCCTGCGCGATGGCCAGTTGCGCTTCTTCGGCCTGATCAGCCTGGGCAGTGGTCTGCTGCTCTGGTGGTGGCTGGCCTGAACGCGCCACGGCGCCCTGACGGGGGCCGGTAAAATCACGTTTTTAACAGCGCCTGAAAAAACAACATGTCTGCCTGGGTCCTCCCGGATCACATTGCCGATGTCCTGCCCTCCGAGGCCCGGCACATCGAAGAACTTCGCAGGAGCTTGCTGGACACGGCCCGGGGTTACGGGTACGAACTGGTGATGCCACCGCTGCTGGAGTACCTGGAATCCCTGCTCACCGGCACCGGTGAAGCCCTGGACCTGCAGACCTTCAAACTGGTTGACCAGCTCTCCGGCCGCACGCTCGGCTTGCGCGCCGACAGCACGCCCCAGGTCGCCCGCATCGACGCCCACCTGCTCAACCGCCTGGGCGTGGCGCGTCTGAGCTACTGTGGCCCTGTGGTGCACACGCGCATCGACCGGCCGCTGGCCAGCCGCGAACCCTTGCAGTTCGGCGCGGAGATCTACGGTCATGCGGGGCAGGAGGCGGACCTCGAAGTGATCGAACTGGCGCAGGCCTGCCTGCGTAGCGCGGGCGTCAGCGGCATGCAGCTTGACATGGCCGACGTGCGCGTGATCGACGCGGTGCTCGGGCCGGTGTCGCTCGCCCCCGCACAGGAGGCACGCATCCATGCCGCACTCAACGCCAAGGACGTGGCCGAACTGGACGTGCTGGCCCGCGATCTTCCGGTGACAGTGCGGCGCGACCTGCTCGCTCTGCCGCGCCTGTTCGGCGACGTGACGGTGCTCGCCGAGGCACGGCGTGATTTGCAGGCTTCGCCAGCGTTGCACGCCGCGCTCGACAGCCTGCACTGGCTCGCATCGCAGGTGGAGGGGGTCGACGTGTCGATCGACCTGGCCGACCTGCGCGGCTACGCCTACTACACCGGCATGCGCTTTGCCCTGTTCGCCAACGCACCGCAAGGCCGCGCCGCCGCGTCGCTCGAACTCGCGCGTGGTGGCCGCTACGACGAGGTCGGCGCGGTGTTCGGCCGCAATCGGCCCGCCGTGGGTTTCAGCCTGGACCTCAAGGAACTGGTGACTGCCGTGGCCCCCAGGCCTCTGGTGGCTGCGATCCGTGCACCCTGGGGCATGGACACCGGGTTGCGGGATGCCGTGGCCAGCCTGCGCGCGCAGGGCCACACCGTGGTCTGCGTCCTGCCAGGGCACGAGCACCAGGTCGACGAATTTCACTGCGACCGCGAACTGGTGCCCGATGCGGCCCGCAGCGGCGCCTGGACTGTACAAAACCTTCAAACGGATATCCGCAAATGACGAACAGCAGCAGCGCCGTGACCCCTGGGCGCAACGTGGTGGTGGTCGGCACCCAGTGGGGTGACGAAGGCAAGGGCAAACTGGTCGACTGGCTGACGGAAACCGCGACCGGCGTGGTGCGTTTCCAGGGTGGCCACAATGCGGGACACACGCTGGTCATCAATGGCGTGAAGACGGCGCTGCACCTCATTCCCAGCGGCATCATGCGCGCCGGCGTGAAGTGCTACATCGGCAATGGCGTGGTGCTCTCCGTGGGCAAGCTGTTCGAGGAAATCGCCGGGTTGGAGAAGGCCGGTGTGGAAGTGCGCTCGCGCCTGCGCGTGAGCGAAGGCTGCCCGCTGATCCTGCCGTTCCACGCGGCCATCGACATCGCGCGCGAGGCCGCCAAGGTGAAGGCGGGCAGCGAGAAGATCGGCACCACCGGCCGTGGCATCGGTCCGGCCTACGAGGACAAGATCGCGCGCCGCGCGCTGCGCGTGCAGGACCTGAAGTACCCCGATCGTTTCGCCGCCAAGCTGCGCGAGTTGCTGGCGCTGCACAACCACCTGTTGACCAGCTGGCTGCATTCGGCCGACATGGTCTGGGACGAAAAGCTCGCCGCGTACATGAAGAACGGTGAAATCCAGTTCGAACCGGTCTACGCGGAAGCCCTGCAGCAGGCCGAACTGCTCAAGCCCATGATCGCTGACGTCTCGCGCGAGCTCAACGAGGCCCACAAGGCCGGCGCCAATCTGCTGTTCGAAGGCGCCCAGGGCACGCTGCTCGACATCGACCACGGCACCTACCCGTTCGTCACCTCCAGCAACTGCGTCGCCGGCAACGCCGCGGCCGGTTCTGGCGTGGGTCCGGGCCTGCTGCACTACGTGCTGGGCATCACCAAGGCTTACTGCACCCGCGTGGGGGGCGGCCCGTTCCCCACCGAGCTGGAGTGGGAGAAGGAGGGCTCGCCAGGCTGGCACATGGCCACCGTGGGCGCCGAGAAGGGCGTGACCACCGGCCGCAGCCGCCGCTGCGGCTGGTTCGATGCCGCTCTGCTCAAGCGCTCGGCCCAGGTCAATGGTTTGTCGGGCCTGTGCATCACCAAGCTCGACGTGCTCGACGGCCTCAAGGAACTGCAGCTGTGCACGGGCTACGAGCTCGATGGCGAGGTGATCGACATCCTGCCCATGGGCGCGGAGGACATCGCGCGCTGCAAGCCGATCTACGAGAGCCTGCCGGGCTGGAGCGACTCCTCGGTGGGCGCAACGCGCTACGAGGACCTGCCGGTCAATGCCCAGCGCTACCTGAGCCGCATTGCCGAGACCACCGGGGTGCCGATCCACATCGTCTCGACCAGCCCGGACCGTGACCACACCATCCTGCTGCACCACCCCTACCATGGGTGAAACCCCCGGGGGCGGTGTGCTGCCCCTGGTGCAAAATTCTTTCCGACATCCCCACCCGGAGCCCGCATGCTCACCGAAGACGGCAAACACCTCTACGTCTCCTACGACGAGTACCACAACCTGATCGAGAAGCTTGCGCTCAAGGTCTACCAGTCGGGCTGGGAATTCGACACCATCCTGTGCCTCGCTCGCGGGGGCATGCGCCCGGGGGACATCCTCTCGCGCATTTTCGACAAGCCGCTGGCCATCATGTCCACCAGTTCCTACCGCGCCAACGCGGGCACCGAGCAGGGCATCCTGGACATCGCGCGCTACATCACCACGCCCAAGGGCGAGATCGCCGGCAAGGTGCTGCTGGTGGACGACCTGGCCGATTCCGGTCACACGCTCAAGGCCGTGATCGATCTGCTCCGCAACAGCTACAAACCCATCAGCGAGATGCGCAGCGCGGTGATCTGGACCAAGCAGCTGTCGGCATTCACGCCCGACTACTCGGTGGAGTTCCTGCCGACCAACCCCTGGATTCACCAGCCCTTCGAGGGCTACGACAGCATGCGCCCGGCTCAGCTTCTCGAAAAGTGGAAACTCTGAACTGAATGAACAAGCACGACGACGACCTGTCCACCCGGCTGATTCACCATCCCTACAAGCCCCCCGGGGGCTTCGAGGCCGTGGCGCCGGGGGTGCACAAGGCGTCGACCGTGCTGTTTCCCGACGTCGAGGCGCTGCGCACCTACGACTGGAAGGACAAGAGCGGCTACACCTACGGCCTGCACGGCACGCCGACCACCTTCACGCTCGAAGAGCGCATCGCGACCCTCGAAGGCGGTGAGCACTGCATGCTCGCGCCCAGCGGCCTGGCGGTGATCTCGCTGGTGGACATGGCGCTGCTGCGCCAGGGTGACGAAGTGCTGCTGCCCGACAACGCCTACGGGCCGGGCAAGGTGTTTGCCCAGGTCGAGCTGGCCGCCTGGGGCATCACGCACCGTTTCTACGACGCCATGGACCCGGACGACCTGGCGCGCCAGATCGGTCCGGCCACGCGCCTGGTGTGGCTGGAGGCAGCAGGCTCGATCACGCTGGAGTACCCAGACATCCCGGCGTTGATCGAACGCGTGCGCCAGGCCAATGCACAGCGCGGCGCCGACCAGACCATCGTCACCGCCCTCGACAACACCTGGGGCGCAGGCCTTGCGTTCAATGCCTTCGAGCAGGGCGTGGACGTGTCGGTGCAGGCGCTCACCAAGTACCCCAGTGGCGGCGCCGACGTGCTCATGGGCTCCGTCGTCACGCGCGACCTCGCGCTGCACCGCAAGATCCTACTGACCCGCATGCGCCTGGGCCTGGGCGTGGGTGCGAACGATGCCGAACTCGTGCTGCGCGGCCTGCCCAGCATGGCGCTGCGCTACCACGCGCAGGACGCCAGCACGCGCGCGCTGGCCGTCTGGATGCAGCAGCAGCCTGGCGTGGCGCGGGTGTTGCATCCCGCGCTGCCGGGCTCGCCGGGCCATGACAACTGGAAGCGTGATGCCTCCGCGGCCGCCTGCCTGTTCAGCGCGGTGTTCGACCCGGCCATTGCGCAGGCCCGCATCGACGCCTTCTGCAACCGCCTGCGGCTGTTCCGCCTGGGCTGGAGCTGGGCTGGGCCGACCAGCCTGTGTGCGCCGTACCACCTCGACTCGATTCGCACCCACGGCTGGCAAGACGCCGGGGGTCTGGTACGCTTTGCCGTGGGTCTGGAATCGGTCGACGACCTGCGCGCCGACCTTGCGCAGGCCTGGACTGCGCTGCAAGCCTGACCCTTTTCCTTCACCACAGACCTGAAAGACTGTTTTGGCCACTCCCAATTACGGATACGAAAAACGCCAGCGCGAGCTCGCCAAAAAGAAGAAGAAAGAGGAAAAGCTCAGGGCCAAGGCCGCCGGTCGTCAGCACCCCGAGGGCGATGCGCCAGAGGGTCAGGACGACGGGAAGCCCGAAGCACCAGGCGACGCGCCCGGCAGCGACAGCGCGGCGGACTGACGCCGCCGGCCACGGCGGCTGCATGCTGGCCTGCTGCTCAGGCTGGGTGCAGCGATGCCCCTTCGCTGGCCATCAAGGCCTGCGCGGCAGCGGCCAGGGCCTGTGGCGACCGGTTCGGCAGCGCAAGAGGCAGCGCCTGCGGAAACTGGCTGAAATTGCGCGCAATCGACTGCGCGTACATTGGGTCGTAATGCCGGGTCAGCAACTCAAGAACCACCTCCGGCGTGCGCCCCTGGCGCACCTTGTCGATCCAGCCGGAGACCACTTCCTTGCCTCGCAGTTCTGTCAACGCCTCCAGGCGCACGCAGAAGGAAGCCGGGTCCTTGACGAAGAAGTCATAGTCTTCCAGCAGCAGCGCCACGCGCTCCTCATCATCGAGTCGCAGATCGATGCAGGGGCTGGCTCGCATGGCGTCGATGAGCGCGTCGGGCACGCGCACATTGCCCACCTTCTTGCTCTCACTCTCCACGTAGACCACGCGTGCGGGGTCGAGACCACGCAGGGCGTCCCACACCAGCGAATCGAAGCGCTTCTGGCTCGGCTGCGGCTGCCCCGGAATGTGCCCCAGCACCGAACTGCGGTGGCTTGCGAGGGCCTCCAGGTCGAGCACCTGCGCGCCCTGGGCCGCCAGGGCCTGCAGCAGCCGTGTCTTGCCGCTGCCCGTGGGGCCACAGACCACGCGGCAGGATAGGGCACCGGCCAGGGCAGGGAGGGCGTCCACCAGCGCGGCGCGCCAGGCCTTGTAACCGCCCTCGATCAGCGTCACATGAAAGCCGATGGCGCCCAGGATGGTGGCGAGCGCTCCACTGCGGTTGCCACCGCGCCAGCAATACACAAGAGGCTTCCAGTCGCGGGGCTTGTCGATCACGTGGCGTTCGATGTGGGCCGCGATGTTGCGCGCCGAGATCGCCGCGCCGCGCTTCTTGGCCTCGAACGGATTGACCTGCTTGTACATCGTGCCGATCTCGATGCGCTGCTGGTTGTCCAGCGTCGGCCAGTTGATGGCACCGGGTACGTGATCGAGCGCGTACTCGTCCTCGGTGCGGGCGTCGATGACGGTGTCGAATTCCGCGAGGCGGGCCAGCGCGTGCGTGGCGCTCAGTGTGTGTACGGGCATGCCCGATTATCGAGCCGCCAGCAGCTCGCGCAGTGCGGGCCAGACGTTGTCGCGCATGGTGGGCTGGGCCGCTTCGTTGGGGTGAATACGGTCGGCCTGGAACAGGGCCGTGGGGTTCGGCGTGTCGGCCACGCCCTTGAGAAAGAAAGGTATCAGCGCGGTCTTCTCGGCTTTGGCCACGGTGGTGAACACGTCACGGAACTCCTGGCCGTATCTGGCACCGTAGTTGGGCGGCATCTCCATGCCCAGCAGCAGCACCTTCGCGCCGGCTTCGCGAGCGAGGCGGGCCATGGTGGCGAGGTTCTCGCGCGTCATCTTCAGCGGCAGGCCGCGCAGCGCGTCGTTGCCACCGAGCTCGATCACCACCAGTGCCGGGCGGTGCTGGCGCAGCAAGGCCGGCAGGCGCGAGCGGCCCCCCGAGGTGGTGTCGCCACTGATGCTGGCATTGACCACACGGGCCTGAACTTTCTCCCGGTCCAGACGCTCTTCCAGCAGGGCGACCCAGCCGCTGCCCCGTTTGAGGCCGTATTCGGCGCTCAGCGAATCGCCCACCACGAGAACCACGGGTTCCGCGGCATCCTGCGCCCACGCCGCGCTCCACGAGGCGAATGTGCAGGACGAAAGCGCCAGGGCGTTAAAGTGACGTCGTTTCAACTTGAGAAATCCTTCCATGTCCGATGTGATGATTGCGGTCCAGCATGTGTTCAAGACGGTGACCGACTCCACCGGATCGCTGACCATTCTGCGCGATATCGATTTCACCCTGCGCAAGGGCGAAACCGCCGCGATCGTGGGCGCATCCGGCTCGGGCAAGAGCACGCTGTTGTCGATCGTCGCCGGGTTGGACACGCCCACCAGTGGCACAGTTCACATCGATGGTGTCGATCTGTTCGCGATGGACGAGGACCAGCGGGCCGCGCTGCGCGCGCAGAAGGTGGGTTTCGTGTTCCAGAGCTTCCAGTTGCTGGGCAATCTGACCGCGCTGGAGAACGTGATGCTGCCCCTGGAACTGGCCGGGCGGCGCGATGCGCGCGCCACCGCCACCCAGATGCTGCAGCGCGTGGGTCTGGGCGAGCGGCTTTCGAGCTACCCCAAGGTGCTCTCCGGTGGTGAGCAGCAGCGCGTGGCGCTGGCGCGTGCCTTCGTGGTTCAGCCCTCGGTGCTGCTGGCTGACGAACCCACAGGCAGCCTGGATTTCGCCACCGGCGCCAGGATCATGGAACTGATGTTCGAGCTCAATCGCGAACAGGGCACCACGCTGGTCCTGGTCACGCACGACCGGGCCATCGCCGAGCGCTGCGAGCGCCGTATCACGATCGAGGCGGGCCAGGTCGCGGTGCCGGCCGAAGCCGCCTGAACGCACGCATCGGCTGTGCGGGCGGTTTCGTCGTTCAGCGACCCAGCGGCCCCCTCAGTTGCTGCACATCCAGCGCAGTGACCGCGCCTGCCTCATTGCCCCATTGCGTGCGCACGTGGCTGAGCACGCTGGCCAGGTCGCTGTCGCTGAGCTCCAGCACGAACGGCGGCATGCCGAAGGGGCGCGGATGGCCTGCCGTGGTTGGGCCGAAGCCGCCGTTGAGCACGATCTGAACCAGATTCGCGGGCGATGCCATGGTCACCGTGCGGTTGCCCGCCAGCGGCGGGTAGGCGATCGCGCCGCCATGGCGCACGCCTTCGCCCTCTGTGCCATGGCACTGGGCGCAGTGCTGTTCATACAGCCGCGCGCCGGTCGACAGGGCGCGCGAGTCCGGGTCGGCACGTTTCCTGGGTTGGGCTTCGCTCTGCGACGGCAACTGCCGCAGGTAGGTGGCCATGGCGCGCAGGTCTTCCGGTGTCCAGTGTCGGGTGCTGTGCTGGACCACCTCGGCCATCGGGCCGCTTGCCAGCGCGTCGCGCGCGCGGCCGTCGCGGAACAGCGCCACGATCTCTGCGATCGACCAGTGCTGCACACCTGCCTCGGTCGGGTCCAGCAGCGAGGGCGCGTACCAGCGCTGCATGGGAATGAGGCCACCTGAGAGGCCGAGCAGGTCACCCTGGCCCCCCAGCGCGTCGCGCGGCACGTGGCAGGCGCTGCAGTGGCCCAGGCCGTTGACGAGGTAGGCGCCGCGCAGCAGTTCCTGCGAAGGGGATGCGCCCTGTGGTGGTGAGATGTGGGCGTCGGCCTTGAAGTACAGCGTGCGCCATGCCTTCAGTGCGAACTGGGTGTTGTACGGCCAGCGCATGTCGTGCGGCGGCACCGGTGCGTCCTCCGGTTTCAGGCTGCGGAAGTAGGCGAAGAGCGCGTCGCTGTCTTCGCGCGTGATCTGCGTCGTGTTGTTGTAGGGGAAGGCGGGGTTGAGCCAGCGGCCGTCGCGCGACTGGCCATGGTGCAGCGCGCGCCAGAAGTCGTCGGCGCTCCAGCCACCCAGCCCGCTGTCGCTGGGAGTGAGGTTGCTGCCGTACACCGTGCCGAATGGCGTGACGACACCCCGCCCACCCGCGAACGGCGTGCCGCCCCGGGTGGTGTGGCAGGCCTGGCAGTTGCCCACCACGGCGAGGTAGCGACCGCGCTCGATGGTGTGCGGGTCGCGAAGGTTGGAGGCGCTGGCGGCGGGTGGCACCTCGATGGGGCTGGCCGGCCAGCCGAGCCAGACCATGGCAGCAATGGCACAGACCAGCAGGAGCAGGACCGTCTGCCAGACGGTGCGGCGCAACCGGGTGATGGCGCGGGGGCTCATCGGCGATTCCCCGTGGGCGGTGGCGCACTGCCACAGCGTTGCGGCAACGGCATGCCCGATGGCGCCACCGCGTGCGTGTTCGTGGGGATCCGCTGGGTGGCGAGCCAGGCGCTGACGGCGGCAATGTCTTCCGGGGCGAGGCGCCGGGCGATGTCGGCCATGCAGTCCGGCATGTGGGCTTTGCGCAGGCCGGTGCGCCAGGCGCCCAGCTGGGCGTTGAGGTAGTCGCGCGGCAGGCCCAGCAGGCCCGGTGTGGCCGGCAGCACGCCGGTGAGTGCACTGCCGTGACAGGCGGCACAGGCCGGCAGACCGCGCGCGGCATCGCCACGCAGCACGAGCTGCTCGCCGCGCTGCATTTCCTGGCGTGTGGCGTTCACCGGTGCCGGGGCGGGGTAGGGCACTTCCAGGCCGGCAAAGTGCTCTGCGATCTCCAGCAGATACGCGTCGCTCAACGGGTCGACCATCTGCGCCATCAGTGGATAGACGCGCCGGCCTTCGCGGAAATTCAGCAACTGGTGGTAGAGATAGTCGGCCGGCTTGCCGGCCAGACGTGGGTAGTAGCCATCGGCGGCGGCTCGGCCCTGCGGGCCATGGCAGGCCGTGCAGGCCAGCATGCGCTGGGCCATGGTGTCTTCAAACGGGGCCGCTGCGGCAACCTGCAGAAAAGCGCAGCCAGCGGCGATCAGAAAAGTTTGCCAGCGGCGGAGTCGGGGAATCGGTTTCATGCTGCCCAGATCATCGCAAAGCCCCATCTGATGCGCAATGTTCAGATATATTGGATTTTTACCGTATCAGATCAGATTTTTCCCGACCGGACCTTCATGGACGACTCCCGTCTCAAGCGCTATCAGCAGCTGGCCGAAGACCTGGCCGACGGCATACGCGCAGGCGTGCTGCGGCCGGGGGATCGCCTGCCCTCGGTGCGCCAGACCTGCGCCGAGCGTGGTGTCAGCGCCTCCACCGTGTTCCAGGCCTATGGCCAACTGGAGTCCCGGGGTCTGGTGGAGGCGCGTGCGCGCTCGGGCTTTTTCGTGCGCGCGGCACGACGCGTGCCGCGCGCCGTGCCCCAGGTGGCTGCCCCGCGCGGCGCGGCCACCCCGGTCGAGATCAGCGAACTGGTGTTCGATTTGCTCGGCACCACGCGCGACGCCGATGTGGTGCCGCTGGGTTCGGCGTTCCCAGCGCCGCACCTGTTCCCGTTCGAAGCACTTGCACGCAGCACAGCGCGGGCGTTGCGCCGCCTGCCCGCGGCGCGCATCACGGGCGCGCTGACCACCGGCGACGAGGGCCTGCGCCAGGCGCTGCTGCGGCGCCATGCGTTGCACGGCATTGCGCTTGACCAGGGCGAACTGGTCATCACCAATGGCGCGATGGAGGCGCTCAACCTGTGCCTGCAAGCTGTGACGAAACCGGGCGACGTGGTGGTGGTCGAATCGCCCACCTTCTACGCCGCGTTGCAGGCGCTCGAACGCCTGCACCTGAAGGCGGTGGAGGTGGCGACCGACCCGGCAGAAGGCGTGGACCTGGCCGCGTTGGCGGAACTGCTCGGGCGCCAGCCGGTGGCCGCCTGCTGGTTCATGCCCAGTTTCCAGAACCCGCTGGGCGCGCTGATGCCACCCGCGCGCAAGCAGGCCCTGGTGGAACTGCTGGCGCGCCACCGCGTGCCGCTGATCGAGGACGATGTGTATGGCGAGCTGTACGCGGGTGTGCGGCGCCCGCCGCCGGCCAAGGCCTTCGACCGGGAAGGCGGCGTGCTGCACTGCGCGTCGTTCTCGAAATGTCTGGCGCCGGGATACCGAGTGGGCTGGGCCGCGGCAGGGCGCTACGCCCCCGTGGTGGAGCGGCTGAAGATGTCGAACTCGCTGGCAACGGCGATTCCCTCGCAACTGGCGCTGGTGGACTACCTGGCGCAAGGCGGCTACGACCGGCACCTGCGTCGCCTGCGCGAGGCGCTGGCCGCGCAACAGCAGCACGCCCTGCGTCTGGTGGAGCGGCACTTCCCGGCCGGCACACGTGTGACGCGCCCGCTCGGCGGCTACTTTCTCTGGCTGGAGTTGCCTGCGAGGGTGGATGCGCTGGCCTTGCACCACCGCGCCATGGCCGAATCCATCAGCACCGCCCCGGGTGTTCTGTTTTCCGCGGACCGCCGCTTCACCCACCACCTGCGTCTGAATGTGGGCCATCCCGGTGACGACCGCATCGACGCGGCACTGCGGCGCCTGGGCGAGCTCGCGCACCAGGCCTGAAGGCCTGCAACGCCGATAATCCCCGCATGTCTTCCCCCAAAGTGCTGTTCGGCTTTCACGCCGTGGGTGTGCGCATGAAAACCGCGCCGCAATCCATCATCGAGATCTACTACGAGCCCACGCGGCGCGATGCGCGCATGCGCCAGTTCCTGGACCGGGCGCGCGAGGCCAATGCGCGCCTGATCGAGGCCGACAGCCTGCGCATCGCCAAGCTGGCGGGCAGCCATGGTCACCAGGGCGTGGCGGCGCGCGTGGAAGCCATCCCGCAGGCGCGCTCGCTCGACGACCTGCTGGAACAGCTGGAGCCCACCGGTATCCCTCCACTGCTGCTGGTGCTCGACGGCATCACCGACCCGCACAACCTGGGTGCCTGCCTGCGTGTGGCCGACGGCGCCGGCGCGCACGCCGTCATCGCGCCCAAGGACCACGCCGCCGGCATCAACGCCACCGTCGCCAAGGTGGCCAGCGGCGCGGCCGAGACCATGCCGTACTTCATGGTGACCAACCTGGCGCGCACCCTGGGTGAGCTCAAGGAACGCAACATCTGGGTCATCGGTACCAGCGACGACGCGCCGAAAACGCTCTACCAGGTCGACCTCAAGGGCCCGGTGGCGCTGGTACTCGGCGCCGAGGGTGCGGGCATGCGCCAGCTCACGCGCAAGACCTGCGATGAGCTGGTGAGCATTCCCATGGCCGGCGCCGTGGAAAGCCTGAATGTGTCGGTGGCCAGCGGCGTGTGCCTCTACGAAGCGCTGCGCCAGCGCAGTTGAGGTCGTTCAGGCTTTGCCGCCGAGCATGCGAACGGCGCTGGCAATGCGCTTGTTGGCGCGCAGGAAGTAGATGCCGACGGCCATCGTGATGAAGCCCACGAGGATCGGGATCATGGGCACGGAGACGATGATGATCAACCAGGCACCGATGACGCCGACGTTGGTGTTCAGCTGATAGATGAGGTTGGTCGTTTCGTTGCGCAGCGCCAGCGCGTGGAACTCGGCCTTGTCGTCCCCCGCCACGGTGACCTGGTCGCCTTCGGCCAGCTGAATCGAACTTTTCATCAACACCTGGCGGTTGCCGAGGCGGAAGTGCGTGCTCGATTCCTGCGCAATGTTGGCGTTGCTGCCGTGGATGACGACACTGCCTTTGATATGCGAAGCGGTGCCGGAAAGCGTGGCGAGGGCCATCGGGAACTCCTTTTTTTGTCGGGCGGGTGGAAGGCGCAAGGGTAGCGCATGCTTCATGACCCAGGTGCAGGGGCCTCAGACCAACCCCAGCGCCCCCAGCACCGCCCCGGCCCCGATCATCCACAACAGGTGGATCTTCGTGCGCCACACCAGCAGCGTGGCGCAGAGGGTCACCGCCCACAGCGGCCAGTCGCGTGCCGGGTTGTCGTGCGAGCCGGTGAGCAGCCAGCCGGTGGCGATCAGCAGCGCGATCACGATCGGGGCCATGCCGGTCTTGAAGGCGCGCACCGCGCGCAGTTCGCGGTTCTGGTGCGCCCAGCGCGTGGCGGTGTAGGTCAGCACCGACGAGGGCAGCAGGATGGCGACCATCGTCACCAGCACGCCGAAGAAGGCCAGTGCCCAGGCCAGCCACCCGGCCGATGGCCCGCCGCCCGCATTGAGCCCCACATTCCAGCCCAGCAGCGCGACGAACAGCACGTTGGGGCCCGGCGCGGCCTGCGACAGCGCGATGGACGAAGTGAACTGCGCGTCGTTCAACCAGCCGTTCTGGTAGACGAGGTAGCGGTGCATGTCCGGCGCGGTGGTGATCGCACCGCCCACGCCGAGCAGCGAGAGCGAGGCAAAGTGGGTGAACAGGTCGAGCCAGTTGGCGGCCGTTGGCAGCATGGTGCTCAGGCCTCGCCGGCCTTCTGGCGATCGGCATCCACGTCCGACAGCACGCGGTAGGCCCACAGGCAGGCGCCGCCGCCGATGCCCAGCAGCACCCACAACAGGGGCCAGCGCAGCAGGGCGATGGCTATGAAGGTCAGCGTGGCCAGGCCGATGCACACGGCCATGCCCATCGCGTTGCGATCGAGCGCGGCAATCAGCTTGATGCCGGTGGCGGTGATCAGGCCCGCGGCCACGGCGCCCATGCCGCGCAAGGCGTTCTGTGCCACCACACTGTCGGCCACGCTGCCGTACAGCACGGCGAGCAGCAGCACGACGACCATGGGCGCTGCCAGCATGCCGGCCAGCGCGGCCAGCGCGCCAGGCAGGCCGAAGTAGCGCCCGCCGATCATCATGGACAGGTTGACCACGTTCGGCCCGGGCATGATCTGCGCGACGGCCCAGTCTTCCACGAACTGCTCGCGCGTCATCCAGCGCTTTTTTTCCACCAGTTCGCGTTGCACGACGGCGAGCACACCACCGAAGCCCTGCAGGGCCAGCCAGGTGAAGGAGCGGAAAAGATCGGCCTTCGATGTCGGATGGTTGAGCGCGTCGTCGGGTGCTGGAAGGGGGTGGTCTGGCATGGCCGCGATTATCGTGTCGCGCTCATGGCCTTGCTCAGAGGGCGAGTTCCCAGGTTTCTCCGACGAGGTCCTTGCCGTAGCTGTGGTGCGGCTCGCTGTGCACCAGGGCGAAGCCGCGCTGCGCGTAGATGGCGCGTGCGGCGCTGAGGTTGCTGTTGGTCCACAGCACCATCTTGCGATAGCCCCTGGCGCGCGCGAAGGCCAGGCATTCGTCTGTGAGGCGCGCGCCCAGGCCCAGGCCGCGCGCGGTCGGGCTGAGGATGAGCAGGCGCAACTGGGCCTCGGCCTCGCTCTTGCGCACGACGAAGACCGAGCCGACGCGCTCGCCGTCGAGTTCGGCGATCCACCCACGTTCCCGGTGCGGGTCGTGCTGGCGGATCATGCGGGCCACGATCTCTGCCACCAGCGCCTCGAACTCGCTGTTCCAGCCGTACTCGCGCGCGTAAATCTCGCCGTGCTGCTGTACCACCCAGCCCATGTCGCCAGCGCGCACGTCGCGCAGCACCGCCGTGTGCGAGGGGTTGGCGGCTTCGGGGGAGAGCAGGGCCTGGGCCTTGTCCAGTGCCGCGATCAGGGCGTCGCGTCGGGCCTGCGCCAGGGGTGCCAGCAGGCGTGCGGCGGCCTCGCGTGAGCGTTGTTGCAGCGGCTCGAAGGCGGCTCGACCCTCGGGCGTGAGGCTCAGCGACAGCTGACGGGCATCCGCGGGCGACGGGGTGCGGGTGAGCCAGCCTGCGTCGCTGAAACGGCGCACGATGCGGCTGAGGTAGCCGGCGTCGAGCAGCAGTCGGCGCCCGAGGTCGGTGGCCGTGCAGGGCGCGTGGTGCGCCAGTTCGTAGAGCACCCGCACCTCGGTGAGCGAGAAAGCGCTGCCCAGGTAGGGGTCGAGCAGGCCGGTGCGCTGGGTGTAGAAGCGGTTGAAGGCGCGCAGGGCGCGAACCTGGGCGGGGTCGACTTGCGTCAGGGTGTGGTCGTTCATGCGCCCACTGTCCATCATTAATTTGACTATGTCAACTTGATGATGGAAAGAGGCAAGTATCAGCCGGTCTCCAGCATCTCCCGCACGCGCTCCACCGTGAGCGGTTTGGTGACGAAGCCCTGGATCAGGGGGATCTCGCTGGCCCGTTCGCGATCGTGGGCGGCGTCGGAGGAGGTCAGCATCATCACCACGACCGTGGGTTTGTCGCTCAGCAGGGGCGTGGCTCGCTGCGCGAACTCGAACCCGTCCATCAGCGGCATGTTGATGTCCAGAAAAAGACAAGTGGGCAGGTGCAGCGGGTCGTCGTGCAGGAAGGCCAGCGCATCGGCGCCGCCTTCGAAGACCAGCACGTCGCCTGTGAAGCCCGCGCGGCGGATCATGATCTCGTGATAGACGTTGTCGGCCTCGTTGTCGTCGACCAGGATGAAGCGTTGCGGGATGGTCATGGCGTGTTTCCTCGTGGCATATCAGGAGCTTGTGGCCGGTGACGCCGGCAGATGCAGCGTGAAGCGGCTGCCGGCGCCCGGCACCGAGCGCACCGAGATCTGGCCACCGTGCTGTTCCACGATCCGTCGACAGATGGACAGACCCAGGCCCGAGCCGTCGTAGCGCTGGCGCGAATGCAGCCGCTTGAACATGTCGAAGATGGCCGGCTGGTGCTCGGGAGCAATGCCGATGCCGTTGTCGTCCACGTGGATCAGGTCGAAGCCGTCTTCGCGGGTGGCGCTCACGCGCACCAGCGGCGGCGTGTCCGGTCGCGCGAACTTCAGGCCGTTGGACACCAGGTTCTGCAGCGCGATGCGCAGCAGCGAGGCGTCGGCCTGCACCATGGGCAAGGCGTCGCTTTCAAGCCGGCCGTTGGCCACCAGGAGCGCGGAGGCCAGGTCGTCGCGCACCTGGTCCAGCAGGCGCGCCACGTCCACCGGCCCGCTGGCGGTTGCTCGCCGGTCCAGTCGCACGTATTCGGCGAGATCGTCCAGCAATGCGCCCATGCGCAGGCCGCCCGCCTGCACAAAACCGAGGTAGCGCTGGGCCAGCGGAGGCAGGTCCTGCGCGTGATCGGTGCTCAGCAGGGCGCTGAAGTTGTTGATCGAGTTGATCGGCTCGCGCAGGTCGTGCGAGATGATGTGGATGAAGCGCTCCTGCTCCAGTGTCTTCTGCTCCAGCAGCGCTACCGTGCGGTGGAGCTCTGCTTCCCGGTCCTTGAGCGCCTGGATGTCGTGACCGCGGGTAACCACGCCTATCACCCGGCCCTGGGCATCGTGCACGGGCAACAGGGTCACCTCCATGTGCCGTGAGCCCTTGGCCCTGAAGTGCGCCTCCCGCTGGTAGGTGACCGTCTCGCCGGCCAGAGCCCGTTGCAGGCGGGATTCCACCCTGTCGCGAAAGACATCGTCCCCGAGCTGCTCGGTGACGTGGCGCCCGACGACGTCCTCGCGCGCGCAGCCGTGGTAGGCCAGGTAGGTGTCGTTGACGTGGCGGTACACGCCCGATGCGTCGACGAATGACTGCAGGTCGACGCCCAGCAGCGCCATGGCGGTCAGTTGTTCGTGCTGCTGGCGTTCGGTGGCACGGGCGCGGTCCGCCTCCGCCTGGCGCGTTTTCTCGTGCTCCAGCAGGTTGGCCACCAGGCCCGAGAGCTTGCTCAGGGCATCGAGCTGCACGGGGTGCAGCTGGCGGGCCTGCTGGTCGATCACGCACACGGTGCCCAGCGCGTAGCCGTCGTTGGTGACGATGGGGGCGCCCGCGTAGAAACGCACCTGGGTGCTTCCGATCACCAGGGGGTTGTCCTGGAAGCGCGCGTCGCGGTGGCTGTCTTCCACCACCATCACATGCTCGGCGTCCAGGATGGCGTGGGAACAGAAGGCCACCTCGCGCGGCGTCTCGGACGCATCCATGCCAATGCGCGACTTGAACCACTGCCGGTCGCGGTCCACCAGCGTGATCAGTGCGACCGGTGTGCCACAGATCAACTGGGCCAGAGACGAAATGTCGTCAAAGGCCTTCTGGGGCAGGGTGTCGAGAATGCCCAGGCCACGCAGTCTGGCCAGGCGCTGTTCCTCGTTGGCGGGTAGGGGGGCGGTCTGCATGCAGGCGGGGCAATTCGAAGTCTTTCATCATTGCACACAGGACCCGTCTGCAGCAGGAATCAGGCCCCGGGATCGGCTGGTACCGGGGAGTACCGCACGCCACTCCGTCACGCAAGGGCGAACTGCGTCACACCGACATGCCGCCCGAGACTTCGATCACGGCGCCGTTGATGTAGCTGGCCTCGTCGCTGGCCAGGAAGGCATAGACGTTGGCGATCTCTTCGGGCCGGCCCAGACGGTGCAGTGGCACGCGGTGCTCCATCTCGGCGATGACCTTGGCCGGAATCGTGTCGAGGATGTGCGTGGCAATGAAGCCCGGTGCCACCGCGTTCACCCGCACCCCCTTGGGCCCGAGTTCGCGGCTCCAGGTCTTGGTGAAGCCGATCACGCCGAACTTGCTCGCGGCGTAGTTGGTTTGCCCGAAGTTGCCGTAGATGCCCACGACTGAGGAAGCGTTGAGGATCACGCCGCTGCCCTGGGCAACCATGGTGTCGGCCACGGCCTGCGCGCAATGGAACACGCCGCGCAGGTTGACGTCGATCACCCGGTCGAACTGCTCCAGCGTCATCTTCTGCAGGCGCGCATCCTGCGTGATGCCGGCGTTGTTCACGAGCGTGTCGATGCGCCCGAAGCGCGCCACCACCTGCGCGACCACGGCGTCCACCATTTCCCGCTGCGCCACGTCCATCACGAAGCCGGCGGCCTTTGCGCCCAGTGCCTCGCACTGGCGTACGGCATCGTCCACCGCGGCCGGCAGGAGGTCGCAGACGACCACGCTGGCGCCTTCGCGCGCGAACTTGAGGGCGGTGGCCAGGCCGATGCCCTGCGCAGCACCGGTGATGAGGCTGATCTTTCCGTCGAGTCGTTTCATGGGTTCAGAAGGTCGGTTGGTGCTGGCGGATCACGGCTTTCGCGGCGCTGTCGAGTGCAAAGCCCGTGCCATGGCGGGTGGCCAGTTCGGCACAGCGCTGCTCGAAAGCCTCGATGCCCGTGCCGTAGATGAACTGCAGCGCGCCACCGGTCCAGGCCGGAAAGCCGATCCCGAAGATCGAACCGATGTTGCCGTCGTGCACGGAGGTGAGCACGCCTTCGGCCAGGCATCGCGCGGTTTCCACCGACTGGCGATAGAGCAGGCGGTCCTTGATGTCCTGCAGGTCCCAGGTGGTGCCGGCTTTCTCGAACAGCGGCTTGAGCTCGGACCAGAGCTGTTTCTTTTGCCCGGGGGGGTAGTCGTAGAAGCCGCCGCCGCCCGCGCGACCCGGGCGCTTGAGCTCCTTGACCATGCGTTCGACCAGCAACTCGCCCGGTGTGGCCTCGTAGCGCCTGCCTTCCTTCTCGTAGTCGGCACGGGTCTGGTCCAGCACGTGCACCGAGAGCGAGAGCGCGGTCTCGTCGAGCACGGCCAGCGGCCCCACCGGCATGCCGGCCTGCATGGCCGCGTTTTCGATCACCGGCGCGGGAATGCCTTCGCCCAGCATGGCCGCGCCTTCCATCACGAAGGTGCCGAAGGTGCGGCTGGTGTAGAAACCGCGCGAGTCGTTCACCACGATCGGCAGCTTGCCCAGCGCCTGCACGTAGTCGTAGGCGCGCGCGATGGTTTCGTCGTCGGTGTCCTTGCCGCGGATGATCTCCACCAGCTTCATCTTGTCCACCGGGCTGAAGAAGTGGATGCCCACGAAGCGCTGCGGCCGGCTGCTGGCCTGCGCCAGACCCGAGATGGGCAGGGTGGACGTGTTGCTGGCGAAGAAGCCGCCAGCGGCGAGCATGGGCTCGGCTTCCTTGGTGACCGCGGCCTTGAGCTCGCGATTCTCGAACACGGCCTCGATGATCAGTTCGCAGCCCTTGAGGTCGCCCGGATGGTCGGTGGGCAGGATGCGGTCGAGCAGCGCGCGCTGGTCGTAAGGGCTCATGCGCCCTTTGTCCACCCGCGCCTGCGTGAGCCGGTAGCTGTAGGACTTGCCGCGCTCGGCGTTCTCCCTGCTCACGTCCTCCAGCACGGTGTGGATGCCCCGGCTGGCCTGCGCATAGGCAATGCCCGCGCCCATCATGCCCGCGCCCAGGATGCCGACCTTCTTCGGTTTGAAGCGCGAGATGTCCTTCGGGCGCGACTGCCCGCTCTTGATCGCGTTCATGTTGAAGAAGAAGGTGTTGATCATGTTCTTCGCCACTGGGCTCACGATCAACCGCGCGAGGTAGCGGCTCTCGATGCGCAGCGCGGTGTCGAAGTCCACCAGCGCACCCTCGGCCATTGCCGCCAGCGCGGCCTCGGGCGCGGGGTACAGGCCGCGCGTCTTCTGCTTGAGCATGGCCGGGGCCACGGTCAGCATGCCGGCAACCTTGGGGTTGGCCGGCGTGCCGCCGGGGATCTTGTGGTCCTTCAGGTCCCAGGGCTGGCGCGATTGCGGGTGGGCCGCGATCCAGGCCAGCGCTGCGGTGCGCAGCGCGGCGGCGACATCGCCTTCGGCCGACACCAGCTCGTGCACCAGGCCCAGCTCCAGCGCCTCGCGCGGGTTGAACAGCTTGCTCTCCAGGATGTAGGGCTGCGCGCCCATCAGCCCGAGCAGGCGGACCATCTTGGTGATGCCGCTGGCACCCGGGATGAGCCCCAGCGTGATCTCGGGCAGGCCGAGCTGAATCCGCGGGTCGTTCACCGCGATGCGGTGGTGGCCGACCAGCGCCACCTCCCAGCCGCCACCGAGCGCGGCGCCGTTGATGCAGCTCACCACCGGCACACCCAGCGTCTCCAGCGTGCGGAAGTTCTTCTTGGTCTGTTCGATCTCGGCGAACACCCGCGGCGCGTCGGCCGCCGTGAGGCGCATCGTGCCCTTGAGGTCAGCCCCCGCGAAGAAGGTGCTCTTGGCCGAGGCCAGGATGATGCCCTTGATGTCGGCGCAGTCGTGCATGACCCGGGCGGTGACTTCGGTGAGGTCCGCCTGCCAGTCGGCGCACATGGTGTTCACTGGCGAGCCTTCCTCGTCGAAGGTGATCGTCGCGATGCCGTCGGCAAGTTCGTAGCGGATGGTTTTCATCGGATGCGGTACTTTCATGCCCGTTCGGGCTGAGCCTGTCGAAGCCTTCTTGCGTTGCACCGCGAGAGCCCTTCGACAGGCTCAGGGCGAACGGTGCATTTGAACGCGGGGGTGGGTCGTCAGACCCTTTCGATCACTGTGGCGATGCCCATGCCGCCACCCACGCACAGCGTGGCCAGTCCATAGCGCAACTGGCGGCGGTGCAGCTCGTCCACCAGCGTGCCCAGGATCATGGCGCCGGTGGCGCCCAGCGGGTGGCCCATGGCGATCGCGCCGCCGTTCACGTTCACCTTCTCATGCGGCACGCCCATCTCCTTCATGAATTTCATGGGCACGGCGGCGAAGGCTTCGTTCACCTCGAACAGGTCGATCTGGTCGATCGTGAGCCCCGCCTTGGCCAGCGCCTTGCGCGCTGCCGGCATCGGGCCGGTGAGCATGATGGTGGGATCGGCGCCCGAGAGCGCCACCGAGACGATGCGCGCGCGTGGCGCAAGGCCGTGTGTCTTGCCGGCGGCCTCGCTGCCGATCAGGACGGCGGTGGCGCCGTCGACGATGCCCGAGGAATTTCCCGCGTGGTGCACGTGGTGGATGCGCTCCACCTGCGGGTAGCGCTGCAGCGCCACTGCGTCAAACCCCATGCCGCCCAACTGCTCGAATGCCGGCTTGAGCGAGGCCAGGCCCTCCATCGTCGTATGCGGTTTGATGAACTCGTCCTCTTCCAGGATGGTCTGACCGAGGAAGTCGGTGACCGGCACGATGGATCCCTTGAAATGACCCGCCGCGCGAGCGGCCGCCGCGCGCTTCTGCGATTCGAGCGCGAAGGCGTCCACATCCTCGCGGCTGAAGCCTTCGAGTGTGGCAATCAGATCGGCGCCAATGCCTTGTGGCACGAACAGGGTGTCGCTGTTGGTCTGCGGGTCCTGCGCCCAGGCGCCGCCGTCGGAGCCGATGGGCACGCGGCTCATGCTTTCCACGCCGCCGGCCACCACCAGGTCTTCCCAGCCGCTCTTGACCTTCATGGCCGCCATGTTCACCGCCTCCAGGCCCGAGGCGCAGAAGCGGTTGAGCTGCACGCCCGAGCAGCGCCAGTCCCAGCCGGCCTTGAGCGCGGCCACCTTGGCGATCACCGAACCCTGCTCGCCAATCGGCGAGACCACGCCCATCACCACGTCGTCCACCGCAGCGGTGTCGAAACCATTGCGCTGCTGGAGCTGGGTGAGCACGCCGGCCAGCAGGTCGATCGGCTTGACCTCGTGCAGGCTGCCGTCTTTCTTGCCCTTGCCGCGCGGCGTGCGCACGGTATCGAATACGAATGCTTCGCTCATGGTGTCTCCTGGGGGAAGGCGGGTGCCGCGGATCAGTATAGACTTTTGCCAAGCACCTGCTTTGTCAAATTCCCGGCCCCCAGTCTGATAGGTGACAACCATGATCGAACGCACCATCTTCAACGCCGACCACGAGGCGTTCCGCGACAGCTTCCGCAAGTTCATCGAGAAGGAAATCGCACCGCACCACGAAGCCTGGGAAGAGCAGGGCTACGTGGACCGCGCGGTCTGGAGCAAGGCGGGTGACAACGGATTCCTCTGCATGACGCTGCCGGAGGCTTATGGCGGCTCCGAGGCCGACAAGCTGTACTCGGTGGTGCAGATGGAGGAGATCGCGCGCAGCGGGTTCACCGGCATCGGCTTTGGCCTGCACAGCGAGATCGTGGCGCCGTACATCCTGCACTATGGCACCGAGGAGCAGAAGAAAAAATACCTGCCCCGGCTCGCCAGGGGTGAGATGGTCGGTGCCATCGCGATGAGCGAACCCGCAGCGGGCAGCGACCTGCAGGGCGTCAAGAGCACGGCAATCAAGCAGGCCGACGGCGGTTACCTGCTCAACGGCAGCAAGACATTCATCACCAACGGCTGGCACGCCGACCTGGTGATCGTGGTCGCCAAGACCGACCCCGCTGCCGGCGCCAAGGGCACCAGCCTGCTGCTGGTGGAACGCGGCATGCCCGGTTTCGAGACGGGCAAGCGGTTGAAGAAGCTGGGCATGAAGGCGCAGGATACGTCCGAGCTCTTCTTCGACAACGTGAAGGTGCCAGCCGAGAACCTGCTGGGTGGCGAGGGCAAGGGCTTCATCTGCCTGATGGAGCAATTGCCCTGGGAGCGTCTGCAGATCGCGATTGGCGCGGTGGCCGCAGCCCAGGCCGCGATCGACTGGACGGTGGCGTACACGAAAGACCGCAAGGTGTTCGGCCAGGCCGTGGCTGCTTTCCAGAACACGCGCTACAAGCTGGCCGAGCTGCAGACCGAGGTTCAGGTGGCACGCGTGTTCGTCGACAAATGCTGCGAGCTGGTGAACCTGGACAAGCTCGACACCGCGACCGCCAGCATGGCCAAGTACTGGTGCTCGGACCTGCAGTGCAAGGTGATGGACGAATGCGTGCAGCTCTTTGGCGGCTACGGCTACATGTGGGAATACCCGATCACCCGCGCCTACGCCGACGCGCGCGTGCAGCGCATCTACGGCGGCACCAACGAGATCATGAAAGAGGTGATTTCGCGCGGGATGGGGCTGGGGGGGCGGTGAGGCTTGTGCATCCAGGCATTCAGGGACGGTGCGCTGAACCTGCAGGCGATGCATGGCGCTGCGATGAATGGTGTGTAGCCATATTGAATTGATAATCTGACAGATTTCTTTAAATGAGTAACATCTTGGTTTTATAAACCGGGTGTTTCCAGTGAAGAACGTCGACATCAAGCAACTCGCGCTGTTCTGCGAGCTCATCGAATGCCAGAGCCTGACCGAAGCGGCCGCGCGTATGAACGTCACACCCTCGGCGGCGAGCCAGGCGCTGACGCGTTTGCGTGGTGTGCTCAACGACGCGCTCTATGTGCGAGAGAACCAGCGCTACCAACTCACGCCCTATGCCGAACACACCATGGCCAGCTTTCGAGAAATGCTGGCGCTGTGGAACGATGCGAGTTCCAGCGAACGCGATTTCGACCCGAAGCTGTGCAAGGCCCACATCGTCCTGTCGTGCTACGAATCCTTTGGCGAAGGCGGGCTCACGGACCTGTACCGCAGCGTGATGTCCGCCGCGCCCCTTCTGAGCCTGGACATCCTCTCGCCCGCCAACGGGCCGCACGATGTGAAGGACCTGCGCGAAGGCGGCGTCGACGTGGTCTGCAGCCACTACGAGCCACCGGCGGACGCGCGCGATCTGCACGTGGAGACGGTCAAGTGCTTCGAATTGACCGACTGCTGCCTCAATGTGGATCACCCGCGCATCGGTGACAGTCTCACGCTGGAGCAGTACTGCGCCGAGCAGCACCTGCTGATCGCCTTTCTCCGCAGACAAAGCCAGAGCGGCCAGCGCAGCCCGATCGATCTGGAACTCGAACGGCTGGGGTTCGGCGCCCGTCGGGCCTCGGTGGTCAACTCGTGGGCACTGTGCGCCGAACTGCTGGCCAGCACGGACCGCCTGGTCACCATCAGCCGCCCCCAGGCCGAGATGCTGCGGAAAAGCAACCCGAGAATCCGCAGCATTGCGCTGCCCACCGGCATGACCTGGCCGGACATTCCGGTCAACATGATGTGGCACCCGCGTACCCACAACAGCCGCCCGCATCGCTGGTTGAGGCTGCAACTGCGCGAGTACCTCACGCGGCACACGCCCAGGCCGCCTGCTTGACGCATCTTCATTGCTCCAGCCCGGCGTCGAGGTCGACCAGGTGCTCCATGGCTTCCACCTCGCTGGCCATGCGGCAGAGCAGGTCGAAATACTCGAATCGCAGTTCACGCAAAGCTTCGCGCTGCTCCGCGGCCAGCACACGCAGGTAGAGCTGCATGTCGCGGCGGGACATGTGCAGCATGTGTGGCTCCAGCACGTTGACCATCTGGCGCTTGAGTTGCTCAAGCCGGCCCTCCTCCATCACCTCGCGGTGCGCTGCACCCTCGGTGCGCAGCAGCCTCTGCAGCCAGCCGGTGAAGCAGATCCGCTGGACTGGCGCCTGCACAGCCTTGGCGGGCGGGTTGGGCGCGTCGTGGGCCTTGCCGGGGTTGTTGTTGGTGTGCATGGTGCTTCTCCTGGATGTCGCGTTGTCGATGGCGTCACTCTAGGAGCGGTGCCGCGAAGCGTCCATTTCGAAATCGGAGAAGGGAATTTAGTCTGGCTAAATGACGTCTAAAGTTCGATAGTCAATTTCAATGCAACCCCTCCAGGGGTCTCGTGGTCGGCCAGCAGCCAGGCGCGGGCGGGGTGTTCGGCGGCCTCCTGCAGCAGTTCGCGCAGAAAATGCCGGGATGGCCCGTCGAGTGCCGCAAAGGGTTGATCAATGAGCGTGAGCGGCGTGCCGGCGGCGAACGCGGCCGCGAGCCAGACCTTGCGCCGGCTGCCGGTCGAGAGCATGTACATGGGCTTGGACAGGTGCGGCCCTAGGCCGAAGCCGCGGACCAGTTCGCCCAGCGTGTCGCCGCTGAATCGGGGGTAGTGGCGGCTCAGGCTCTCGAGGTAGCTGCCAGCGGCCAGCGCATCGTGCGCCTCGGTTTGCGGGTCGATCCAGAACACCTGATGGCGGTACGCGTCGTGTTGCTGGTCAAGCCTGATGCCGTGAATGGCCAGCGTACCGGCGCCCGCCTGCTGCGCTCCCGCGAGCAGGCTCAGCAGGGTGCTCTTGCCGCTGCCATCGCCGCCCTGCACCAGGCTCACACCGGGGAGGATGTCGAAGCTCAGGGCGTTGAACAACGCGTGCCCGTCCCAAGCGAAACACAGGCCTCTGACGTGCAGCACCGGATCGGCGGGATCGGCGTTCATGGTGTGAGCTAGGGCCTGTTCACACTATTTTTCCAAGTGCGAAGGGGTTGAAAACAGCGCCAATCGAGGCGCACGGCGACGGCCAGACCGGGCGTCTGGCCTAGGAGTGCAACGAAGAGTGGCGCTGTTTTCAACCCCTTCCCTTCGGGTTGCGGCCAAAA
>NZ_JAILWB010000029.1 GCF_025699295.1 Hydrogenophaga sp.
CGCCAGTGCTAGCTTTGCGTACCGTCACTTATTGCACTGAAAACGAGGAGACCCCTTCCTGGAGCACGTGCTGTGCTGCGAGATGGAGCATCTGCGGGAAGATTTGGCCGGCAAGCGCAACAGCGATCAGGCCAAGGCCTACATCTCCCAGGCCCTGCGCCGCCTGGGAGGAGCCCGAACGCTGGCCATCAAGCCGCGCAGCTTCAAGATCAGCAAGGGCACGGCCGATGCACTGCGAGAGATCGAGCACGAGCACAACCTGGTGCGCGATGCCCTGGTCAACAGGCTGATCGTGCTCATGAGAGGGCGCCGCGGCCTGCTGCGGGCGCTGGACTTGCCGGACGCCGTTCGCTGGAGCAGTGACTACGGCAGCACGCTGCACGTGGGCCCGCTGCCCAACCTGCTGGAAGTGCTCTCGGATCCGCTCTACAACCTGCGCGTCGAGTGCCAACGGGTGCACGGCTGCGGCCTGCACGCCCTGGACCTTCCTCCTGAGCTGGTTGGGCTGAGTCTCTACCTGGAGGACGAGGATGTACCCGGAACGGATGCGAGCGCGCTGCGCGAGGCCTGGGCAGCGGAGTTGAACATGTTGGCCGACGCTGAGCGCTTCACGGACGGCCTGACGCCGATTCGTCCCCGAACCTGAACAGGAGCCGCGTCATGCCACACCCCATCCACACATCCAACCCCCGTCTGTTCAATCGCCTGTGGCGCTCACTGGGCGGGCGCATCGTGCCGGTGCGCCGCACGGGGGAGGTTTTCTATATCCACGAGCGGTTTTGCCGGCCGGTGCGCGCCAACGCGAGGAGGCTGGACGTACCCGCGAAACTGCTGAGCCGGCTCAACGAGTTGCTGCGCGCGTCATGAGGGGACTGCGCTTCCTTCTACTCACATCTCAACATGCCACATTGCCTCGCAGAAGCATCGGTCGAGGTGAGGGTCCTGAACCTACCGAAGCGGGTCGCGTGTGATGTCGGGGTGGTAGTGTCCAACAATGCAGGACGCCTCCAGCGGCACCCGAATGCTGAAGCCACAGCCACTCCACTTGTCAGGCGCATAGTCAGGACCATCCAGTAGTTCCTGGAAAATCGACTGAAGCGCAATGCCAGCGAACTCCGCCATCGTGCCGGGATGAATGTGCAGCAGCGGTACGTCGCACACAAAAAGTGTAGGAGCGAAGCGCCCTTTCAGGACGCGCCGGTAGTCACGCGTACCCCCGAGGTTTGCGGCAAGTGCGACCAAGTATTCGCTTCCATAGAGCATGTAGTGCCCGCACATTTCCTTCAGGAACCACTCATTTGCCTCGAAGTAGACACGTCCCTCCCTTGTGAGAGGGCCCACGTGATCCGAAGCACGTATCAGGTTGTCCTCCGACAATTCCGGGTAGTTGCCCCCGAGAAAAATCTGGCGCGCCTGTTCATAGACCTGCGCAATCACCAGGGGGCGAATTCCATGCTCGTAGAACGGATCGAGTGATGGCGCGGAAGTACCGTGGCAGGAGCGAATCGCGCGGTAGCGCCCCAGCAGCCGAATTGCCAGTTCGGCCTTCGAATCGACTTGGATGCCGCGGACCTGCAGCACAAGGTCATCCAGCCACCCTAAGTCATCGGAGACCAGGTACTCGGGTGGGTTGCTGAGGAATGTCTTCTTGACGTCAGGTCCGATGAAGTCCGACATCAAGCGCCAGATGGCCTGGTGCCAACTTGCATGTCGATCAAGATCCCACACGTGCACTGGTGCGGGCGGCCGCTCGCTTGCCACGGCACTGAGTAGCCTGGGAGAAATGGACATCGGGATTGAGCGGAGTCTTTGGGAGCACTCTAATAGAACAACGTCGACTGTTGCCAGTGCGCCCACTGAACACGTCTACAAGCGCGATCGTCCGCTATGACTTGGCCGTGGTCTGCGATCTCCCAGCACCAGGTCGGCGACTCGATCAGATGTCCTTGCTCTTGCGGTTCTTGTAGTGCTGCCGGATCGCTTCCAGCTCCTCTCTCGAGTAGATGGTCAGCGCCGAGCCGTCTAGGGTGTCGTTGTACCTGGTGAGCGACAGTCTTCCAGTGCTGTCGTTTAGCGTGCAGTTCGTCTGCGTGAACTTTGCGCCGAGCCGGTTGGAGACCGTAGAGTTCGTGCACCGCAAGGCGGGGTACTTCGCCTTGACCGCGTCCCTCATGTCGTCGAAGTGATCGGCCTCGAAGAAGAAGTACAGCGATGACAGTCGATCGTTGTCGTCGAAGATCACGGTGGTGGTCTTGTGTCGCGACGGGATGTCTGCGATCGTGAGTCCGCGCACGGGCGACTCACCGAACTTGGCCACGAAGTCTGCCTTACTCATCCCCGGCGCGATTCCCTTGAGATCAAAGGCCTGGGCCGACAGAGCGAGAAGACCGGACACCGACCACACCGCAAGCGTTCGTAGCTTCATAGTCACCCTCAATCAGTTGGAGCAGGAGCATCTTAATGGGCGCAGGCAGCACCCCTTCCCCCGCTTGCCATAGTGCCGCGCCAGTCCTGCGCTTTTTGCCGATTGGTCTGGTCGCCACTTCACCTGTAAGCTGCCAACATGGATTTCAAAGACACAACCCCTGGCACAGATCCCACGCAAGAGATGTTTCCGGTAAGCCTGGTCCTCGAATCAACCGATGCCGCAGTCGAGATCTCGACCCGAGTGACCGGATCCCAGACGATCGTCAAGATGCGCGCCAGGGTGGTGGAGCCTCGCAAGGTCTTTACTGACGGCGGGCTAGACGTGAGGACGGTCCCCTTCTACGTCTGGATCTACGCCCAGGGTGATGAGGACCTAACTCCCCCAGAGGGCGCGATCGGCCGCCTCATCTGCATCAAGGCCCCCACCGCATCCGTCATGATGGCGCCCGCTCAGTTCGAACAGCTGCAGAGCGCTGTTCTTCTTGGTTCGTCCTTCGATGTTCTGCTCGATGTTGACGGCAAGAAGAGGCAGGACCAGCCGGAGACGCTACTGCGCACCGAGGCCTTCAAGCTGCTTCCAGTCTTGGAGGCCGTATTCACGGCCGAGAAGGCAACCCCTGCAGTCCCCGATCACGACTTCCCGAAGATCTGACGCCGAAAGCTACCAGGTGATCTCCCCTGTGGCTACGTGCGCCGCTGGCACCGCGGCGCCATCCTGGCGTCGTGTTGTTGGCACACCCTTCCAGCGACTTGCCCGCCCAGGTCATGACACCCTCAGCCTCGACCCGGCCAACAGCAAGCACCGGGTCGTTGGTTGCGGCGACCGCAGGCTGGTCGCTGTCTACGTGCACCGGCATTAACGCTTCAATGGTTGGTTCACCGGACGAGTACGCGGATCAGCATTGCCCACCCGTATGATTGTCTGATGAGTACAGAGGCTCGTATCCAGGCATTTGTGGAGCGTTGGCAGGGGGTGACAGCGAGTGAGCTGGCAACCGCGCAGTCGTTCGTGATCGAGCTGTGCGACCTGCTTGGCGTGCCAAAGCCACACGCCAGCCAGGCGCAAGACTACATGTTCGAGCGCCCAGTCACCTTCACCCACGGCGACGGCACAAGCAGTGCAGGGCGGATCGACTGCTACAAGAGGGGTCACTTCGTCCTGGAGGCCAAGAAGCTCAAGGCTGGGTCCCACACCAAGGGCTTTGACGACGGGCTCCTTCGCGCTCGAAGCCAGGGCGAGAACTATGCGCGGGCCCTGCCGGCGGAGGAGGGCAGGCCCCCCTTCGTGCTCGTGGTCGATGTGGGAACGGTGATCGAGGTCTACGCGGAGTTCAGCCGCACCGGAGGCACGTACACCCCATTTCCCGACCCGCGCAGCCATCGCATCCTGCTGAGCGACCTCATCAAGCCCGGAGTGCTCGAACGCCTGCGACTGATCTGGACTCAGCCTGACGAGCTCAACCCAGCCAAGGTCACTGCCAAGGTCACGCGCGAAGTGTCAACGCAGCTCGCACAGTTGGCCCGCTCCCTAGAGGGCGCGGGGCACACGCCTGAAGTGGTTGCCGCGTACCTGTGCCGATGCCTGTTCAGCATGTTCGCGGAGGACGTTGAACTACTCCCAAAAGGCTCGTTTCTCAAGCTCCTACAGCAACACCGGGAGAACCCGGAGGCGGTGCAGCAAATGCTGCGTAGCCTTTGGATTGACATGGACCGAGGCGGCTTCTCGACCGCGCTGGTCAAGCCTGTTCTCCGATTCAACGGAAAGCTTTTCAAGGGCGCCGACGCACCTGGCTACAGCCTCCTGCTTTCTACAGATCAGATTGATCTTCTCGCCAAGGCAGCGAGGGCGAACTGGCGTGATGTGGAGCCTGCAATCTTCGGAACGTTGCTCGAGAGGGCCCTCGATCCAAATGAGCGCCACGCGTTGGGGGCGCACTACACGCCTCGCGCGTACGTCGAGCGCCTTGTGTTGCCAACAGTGATCGATCCTCTGCGTGAAGATTGGACGAACGCGCAAGCTGCTGCGCTGGCGTTGGCGCGAGAGGCCTCCGAACTTGAGGCCAACCCACCAAAGGTGAAATCGAAGAAGGACTTCAGCGCACTTGATCGACACCATGCGGCAGTGCGTGCCAAGTGGGCTGACGCGCGCAAACAGGTTCGAGACTTTCTGCATCGCCTATGCACCTTGGGCGTCCTCGATCCAGCTTGCGGTAGCGGAAACTTCCTGTACGTGACGCTGGAGCACCTCAAGCGCCTTGAGGGCGAGGTGTTGAACCAACTCGATGCCCTGGGCGACACCCAGGAAGCCCTGGACTTGGGCCGAGAGACCGTGACCCTCCAGCAATTGCGCGGCATAGAGTTGAACGAGCGCGCGGCAGCACTCGCCGAGTTGGTGCTGTGGATTGGCTTCCTGCAGTGGCACATCCGCACCAATGGACACGCAAGTGTGGCTGAGCCCGTGGTTCATGACTACGGCAATATCGAGCATCGCGACGCCGTGCTCGCCTATGACCGCAAGGAACCGATGACGGATGCCTTCGGGCGCCCTGTCACCCGTTGGGACGGTAGCAGCACCAGGCCTCACCCCGTAACCGGCAAGCCGGTGCCCGACGAAACCGCGCAAGTGGCGCAATGGCGCTACGTCAACCCGCGCCCAGCAGCGTGGCCGCAGGCGGACTTCATAGTGGGCAACCCTCCGTTCATTGGCAAGCTGAAGATGCGCGAGGCATTGGGAGACGGCTACGTTGACGCTTTGCGCAGCGCGTGGCCAGCCGTGCCAGAGAGTGCCGACTTCGTGATGTACTGGTGGCATAACGCAGGGAATGCTGTCCGTAGTCGCGCGGCACATCGAATGGGCCTGATCACGACGAATAGCTTGACGATGATCTTCAATCGTAGAGTGGTCGAGGCCGTGCTGGAGGGTCTGCCAGCGGTTCACCTCGCGTTCGCTATACCCGACCACCCGTGGGTCGATAGTGCAGACGGGGCAGCCGTTCGTATTGCCATGACTGTGCTCGCGGCAGCATCCCAACCAGGTCGCCTTCTGACGATCAAGACGGAGGAAGTTGGAGAGGACGGCGAGATGGCCGTGACCTTCCATGAGAAGGCCGGCTTGATCCATGCCAACCTCAAAGTTGGCGCAGCCCTCACATCGGTTCGCTCACTGATGGCGGCACGAGGCATAACCAGCATGGGTGTGATGCTCGCAGGAGCCGGTTTCATCATTGACCCCCATGCAGCAGGCAAGTTGATCCAGACCTTGCCATCACCCCTCGCAGGTCGCCTTATTCGCGACTATCGCAATGGACGGGACCTCACGGACAAGCCCCGAGGCGTATCGGTTATCGACACCTATGGCTGGGATATAGACCAGCTCAGATCTGAGGCACCAGCTGTCTACCAGCACTTGTTTGATCACGTGAAACCTGAACGCGACGCCAAGCGAGACAAGGCATTCCGAGAACGCTGGTGGCTTCATGGACGGGCCAGAGCTGAACTCAGGGGCGCCTTGACGGGGCTGCATAGGTACATCGCCACGGTCGAGACGGCAAAGCACCGGACTTTTCAGTTCCTTGATGCGAAGGTTCTGCCCGATCACAAGCTCATAGCCATCGCTCTAGGCGACGGGTTGTCACTCGGCGTGCTATCCAGTTCGGTACACATTGCCTGGTCGCTTGCTACAGGCGGCACGCTGGAAGATCGACCGGTCTATAACAAGTCCGTCTGCTTCGAGACGTTCCCTTTCCCCTCAGGCGATACCGGCCTCACTCCCGCACTCGTAGACCGAATCTGTGCGCTTGCTGAGCAGATCGATGCCCACCGCAAGGCCCGCCAGGCCGCACATGCCGAGGTAACACTGACCGGCCTCTACAACGTGCTGGCGAAGCTACGCAGCGGAGAGGCGCTGACCAGCAAGGAGAAGGTCATCTACGAACATGGCCTGGTGGGCGTTCTCAAGAGCCTGCATGACGAACTGGACGCGGCAGTGCTTGAAGCCTACGACTGGAAAGACTTGACCATGCCAGCCGATACCGATGAACTCCTTGGTAGATTGGTCGAGTTGAACGCTCGCCGAGCCGCCGAGGAGGCGACAGGCACCATCCGTTGGCTCCGACCGGAGTTCCAGAACGCCGGGGCGGGTGTCCAAGCGGCCATCGAGAGTGCAACGCCTTCGGAGGAAATGGCTGTGGAGCCTGAGCAGATCGTTGTCTCCAAGCCGATCTCTCAGCGGCCCTGGGCGTCGGGCATATCGGAGCAGATCAAATCCGTTGCGGCGGTCCTCTCTACGTCTGGTCGTAGCCTCGATCTGGAAGAGGTCGCTGGTCACTTTAGCGGACGCGGCAGGTGGAGAGATCGGCTCCCAACGCTGCTTGACACGCTTGTCTCTATTGGTCTCGCCAGGGAGGTGGATGGGAAGTGGGTTGACGCGCGTCGATAGCGCGAGCCGATTCTCGTGATGCGTGAGGCATTGATGACAAGGCCAAGCCTGACGGCCGCGCCCACCTAGGCCCGTACCTCTCAAATGACCACCACGATGACGTAGCTGCATGCATGGCCGGGCTACGCCTGCCTGGCCTTGACGTGAGACGCGGCCCTCCCGTCCTTAAAATAGGCCGATGTCGAACCAATCGAAATCCCTAAAAGCCCGCCTCCGCAAGGCTTACCGCGACCCCAGCACAGTGCTGGTCAAGATCCTCCAAGGTGCAATCGACTCCTTGCGTGGTTACTCCTATGACTTCAACAAGAACGGGGAGCGGGAGCTGCTCGAGAAGCTATCCGGCGAGGGGTTCAGGGAAGTTTTCGACGTTGGGTGCAACGTGGGCGAGTGGTCGCTGACCGCAGTCAAGTACTTTGCTCAAGCGCGCATTCATTGCTTTGAACTGTCCGCCAGCACGTTCCGGACCCTGAGTGCGAATCTGAAGGGGCCGAACTTCGTCCTCAACAACATGGGCATGGGGGATCGCGACGCTCAAGTGCAGTACAAGGACTACGGTGAGGACTCAAAGGTCAACACCCTGCTGGTGGACGCCACCTATCACGATCGGAAACTCGAGTCTTTAATCAAGACTGCCACGATTCGCGCAGGCGATAGCTACTGCGCCGAAAAAGGCATTGAGCAGATTGATTTCCTCAAGATTGATGTTGAGGGCGCCGATCACTTGGTCCTGGAGGGCTTTGCCGCGATGCTGCGGCGGCAAGCGATTCGTGTGGTGCAGTTCGAGTATGGCTACACGCATGGCGACGCGAAATTCCTCATGCGCGACTTCTACAAGCTGTTTGAGCAGCATGGCTACATTGTTGGTCGTGTGCAGAAGGGTGGCATAGCCTTCGATGAGTGGACCTACAAGCACAACGACTTCCGCTCTGGGCCGAACTACGTTGCCATCCGCAAGGACGATGCCCACCTTCGCTCAGTGTTGGCGCGGGGGTAGGCAATTGCCACTCTGCCCCTTGCCAAACTCGCCGCCTCGCAGTTGCTGAAAGGTGCTCGCAATGACCACGACTGACGCGTTGCGCCTTGCAATCAATGCGCTGAGGGACTGCGCTGAATCGAACCGCATGCCCAGCGGTGTTGTTGTGGATGCGCGGACTGCCGCGCTACACGCAGAGGCCGCCGACGAGTTGGAGGTGATGCTCGCGACCTTGCGGGGCTTCGAGTAGAACGCCTCAGGTCATCGGAAATGAAAAAGGGCTCCGTGAGGGAGCCCTATGTCATTTCGCGTTTGTTGCTTACAGCGCGGCGTCCTTGACCTTCTTGAAGAAGCGGGCCTTGACCTTCACGGAAGCTGGCTTGGCGGCGAACATGCGCTCCACCTTGGTGAACGGGTCAATGCCTTTGCGAGCCTTCTTGGCCGGCACCTGCAGAGCCGTGACCTTGAGCACGCCTGGCCAGGTGAAGGTGCCAGCGCCCTTCTTGGCGATCGAGGCAAGGATGGTCGCTTCCAGCGAGCCGAGCACTGCCTTGACGGTCTTTGCATCGGCTCCGGAGGTTTGCACCAGGTGGTTGACCAGGCTTGTCTTGTTGAAGGTTTCCTTGATCGGCTTGAGCGCGGTGGGCGCCTGAACGACCGGTTTAGCGGTAGGCTTTGCCGTTGCCGTTGCCGTTGCCGTTGCCTTTGGCGCTGCTTTCGCCGCGCTCTTGGCGGCCTTGGGTGCAGAGTTCTTGGGTGCAGCCTTCGCGGCTGCCTTCTTTGCAGTTGCCATTCTTGAAACGCTCCATTTTGTCGTTGCGAACTCGACGCGCGGCTTGCGCGTCATCCTAAGTGTATTGCGCTCTCTCAACGGTCTCGCGCAAGGCCGGCGACGTGGCGCGCGTGTTTGATTCTGGGCTCGGCTCAAGTAGCATGCTGTGCAATGACTGCACCGCATCCTTACCACCTAGATCTGCCCGGCTTGGCTGAGGCTGTAGCTGCATGTGTTCCCGATGCCAAACACGCGGCCTTGGTCAAAACGATGCGTGCCTTCGACAAGATGAGCGAGGCGAGGGTGGCCACCACCCGCGGCGGCGATGGCAGCTACTACCTTTCGCGCTGCAAAGTTCTGTCGCACACAGGTGTAGTGCTTCACGATGACCATGAGGTTTGGCTGCGTGAGCAGCTGCAGGCCGATGGAGGCGACGCAAACGCCACGCTTGAGCGCGTGCGCGCGGAGGGCTATCTGTTCTCTCGGTGTTCCCTCACGAAGCTCTACCTGGTTAGCGACCGAGGCGGGGCGAACCCTGCTGATTTCGCGCAGGCCACCGTTTACCTGGAAGACGAGCGCATCGACCGAGTTGCCCTTTCTGGCTACGTCTGGGACAAGCCGCGCACGCTCGCAGATTTGCTGGAGATCCAGGGCGACCCGGTGGATGAAACCATGAAGCGGCCCGTGGGCTCGCCTCGATACCGGCTGGATGAGGTTGTCGATGTGGAGGCGTTTGTCGTGCTGGCCGAGCGGCAGGATGCGCACTTGCGCGAGCGACTGCGCGCGCGACGCTACAACCTTACAGGGAGCTATCGGGATGGCAGGAGCGACGAGTCTGACGTGCGCACGCACGACGAGATGTTCCCTGGCTGGGACAAGGTGCCGGCAAAGTTGCGGCGCATCTTCTTGGACTGGCAGGCTTCAAGCGCGGGCAGAAGCGGCGAGCGCTTCTGCGATCACTGGGCGTTGACGTTCTCAGATTGGACCGACCCGAACACCGGGGTGCGGCATTTGAGCTACGTCCCGCTGTGGACCTTCGACAAAAAGCTGGCCGAGATTGAGAGCCGCAAGGGCGACTGCTACGGCCATTTCAGCAAGCTGCAGACGCTTGACCGTCGCGTGAAGGTGCCCTTCGCTTGGTACTTCTACATGCTGCACGGCAACCGGGTGCACGATGGTTCTGGCCAGCGTGTCCTGGCGGATGCCGAGGCTGGCTTGATCGTGCTGCCTGAGCACGACTACCGCGTTCTCAAGGCATGGTCTGAGCACCCGTACGGGTTCTAGCGGTCTCCATGTGCAACGTCTACGGCTCCCTCAGCAACGAAGAGCTTGAAGCTCTTCTGGAGTTGGATGACCGTCTTCCTTGGGAGCCGCAGCCGGTGATGGGGCCGTTTGCCATGGGCGCGTATGTGGGCGCCGACATGCTGCCGGTGCTCGGTCAATGGGGGATGATTCCCCCCAACTCGCCCGAGCGCATCCCGCGCGCCAAGCCCAAGGGCAAGCAGACCAAGGGCGCGCGCCTCAGCACCAACAACGCGCGGCGCGAGCGCATGGCAACCGCATTCACGTTCCGGCGTGCCTGGTTGAGCGGTCGCCGATGCCTCATCCCTGCCAGGTGGTACCAGGAGCCGTATTGGGGAGGAGGGGTGCACGTTGCATGGCGCTTCTCGCGTGCCGACGGCGAGCCGTGGATGTTGGCCGGGCTCTACGACACCTGGACCGACCCTGTGACTGGCGAGATCGTTCCCAACTACACCATGGTCACGCAGAACTGCGATGGTCATCCACTGCTTGCACTGATGCACAAGCCAGAGGTTGATCGAGCTGGCGCGGTGTTGCCAGCAGAGCAGCAGGACAAGCGCAGCGTGGTGCCTATTGAGCGCGCTGACTGGCTGACCTGGCTGGCGGGGTCTTCGAGTGAGGCTGCTGCGCTGATCCGCGTGCCGGAGGTCGAGCTTTTTCGTCATGGCCCGGCCGACCCCAGCTCCGACGTTCGCCTGCCGCTTTGAGGATTATGGCTGTATATTTATACAGTCTATGCACGCCTCCGTCTACCGTTTACGCGCCGCTGGCGCGCCGTTGCCACGGCCGTCTGAGCCCGTGCAGGGCAACCTGCTCCTGTGCCGTGAGCAGCGCGGCGATGTGGACATGCTGGTGGCGCGCCTCATGGGTGGCCCCGCGCACGAAGTTTTGCCGGCGTTGCTGCGCGCCGAGGTCCGATCGGTGACCGAGCACGGGATGGTCATTCGTGGCGTCGAGCCCCATTCGCGCGGGCAGCAGAAGTCGCGCGTGCGCTATACGGCCCAAACGTGGTGGGCCTTTATCCTCACCGAAGCCGCGGTGGACAGGTTCGAAGGCTTCGATCCGCTGGACACACTGGCAGATGAGGCTCGCGGGCGGCGCGCCATGGGGAAGGCTCCAAGCTAGGCTAGGGCAGGGAAGAGGGGGGCTTGCGCTCCTCCTGGTTCATCGCGATAACGAGGCCCGCCAGCATCGCCACGGGGAAGAAGAAAAGCGATGCGCCAAGCGCACCCGCCTCGGCCGCGACGTTCCACCACCCGATGGCGCTCCATGCCAGGAGGAGCCATCCCGTAGCGCGCAGCACCTCTGGAAAGTGCTCTTTCAATGCGCGGCGCCGAAGCACGCCCCAGACCAGCATGATTGCCGTCGCGCTGCCGAGAAGCAGACCCATCGAGTCTTGAGCGTAGGAAGCCGCGACGGGGTACGCCGCGCCAGCTGCTTTGATGGCCGCCAGGATCGCGATGGTGACCCCAATGAACACCCACAGGAGGACTGTCCGCTGCATGGCAGATGCCTTCGTGCCTGGTTCAGGCTGGCCTAGTGCCCCGGCATTTCGGGAATTGCCTGCAGCCCCAAAAGGATTCCCCGATCTTGCTGCCTTGTTTGGCTTGGCGCATCACCATCTCACCCTTGCAGACCGGGCAGTCGGGTGATGGCACTTTCGCCTGCGCGCGAGGCGCCGCTTCAAACGAGCGATTCGGTTGGGGCTGCGCTGACTTGCTGACCGCGATCACGGCCCTGCTCAGTTGCTCGCCATCGACGAGCGTGATGGGTTTTCCAGCTGCGAAGTCGATCGCCTCCTGGGTGAACTTTCCCGACGTCATGATGAAGCCGCCCGCCACCCCCTCAGCTGTGATCACGCCGAAGTGCTCGCGCACCACGTTCACGCCGACCCGATAGGTTCGCCACTGCTTGCACTGCACGACGAAGCGCTGGCCACCCTTGGTCGCGTGCAGATCGATGCCGCCATCGGCTCCACCTCCGCCGTTCTCGACAACCTGGTAGCCCATGCGGCGTAGGGTCTCACCCACCATGCGCTCAAACTGCAGCCAGGTCATCGTGTTCAGGCCTGAGGCGTCAGGCGATTTGGCGACGTGCTGGACCAGCGCGTTGCCTTCGCGGCGCCTCAATACGGAGAGCAGCGCGCCGGCGACAAAGAGTAGGGGGACGAGGTACTGGCCAGCCATTGCGAGCCCGCGCCAGATCGAGCCTGTGATTGCTGGCCCCACCTTGCCCGGCTGTGTGACTGGCGGGATAGGGGAGGTGGCGAACGAGTGCAGCACCAGATAGGCGATCACGGAACAGAGCAGCGACACCCACCAGGGGATGCGCGAGATCAGTTGAACCAATTCGCCGACTTCCTTTTGATTTCGCCTTCCCATGCATTTCTCCGTGTGCACTTGCCAATCTAGAGGTGTGTCCGAAATGAAGCTGGTGCGCGCGGCTCGGGTCGGGGCTCAACCACCTGCGCGAGGCGTCAGGATGCTGGTGGGCGAACACACCACGACCTTGCGTGCGCCTCTCGTCAACGCAACATAGAGGTGTTGGGCGGTCATGGCCTGGGGCTCAAGAACTACCGCTACATCAGCCTCCAAACCTTTGAGCAACAACGTGCTGCCAACAGCCCGTCGCCCCACCGGCCGGCACATATGACGCTGCCGCTCGCGCGCCTGAAGGGCGGCAGCGTAAAAGGTGCATGCGCCTCGACTGGCTGCCTGCATCGCCGCCTGGCAGCAGCGCAGGACTTCGGGGCGGTAGACATGGGTTCCAGGTTGCCGCGCAAAGGCCTGCAACAGACGCGAGGCCTCGGCAAGACTGGGGCTTCGCGCAAACACCACGGCTGCGGCTTCGATCGGTGTCGGGGGATTGCGCGGCCTGCCATGCAGCAGAACCTGCACACGTTGCAGCAGCGCGGCCGCACCGACGCCGGTCATAAGGCTCGCGGCGAACTCGACCAGTTGCCCCAACGGATCATCGCGAGCGGGGTCGAACGTCCGTGCGAACTGGATGAGCTCGACGAGGTCGACGCGCTCGACAACGGTCGCCCCTGGTGTTTGGCTGCTCAACTGGTAGCGGCCTCGAGGGTTGGTCGCGTCGCCAACGATCACCACGCTGTCCTGCGCGTTTCGGCCACGCGTCCTCGCTGCGGCCCGGCGCTGCTCTTCGGCCGTCGCAGCGTTCAACTGCACCCATTGCACCTCAGGTGGCGCTCCCTGCAGGTCCACAGCCTGTCCGGCTTGAAGCTGCGCGCGAGCGTTCAATAGCCATTGCCCCAGATCCTCGGTGCCGGCCAGCCGCCACCGCCACGGCGTCTGCAGCATGCCAACCGGAGGAAACTGCGTCTCTACGTCGGCTTGCCAGCTGACCAGGCGGTTGCCGCCGAACCCGAAAATCGCCTGCATAGGGTCGCCGAGCACGCAGGTCGGCAGGGTCTGCGCAGCCCAGGCCACCAGGCGGTGCTGCGCGGCATTGCAGTCCTGGTATTCATCAACCAAAAGCCTTGCATATGTGGCTCGCAGGGGTGCGTTGATGTGTCCGGTCTGCAGCAGGTTGGCCGCCGCCTCTCGAATCGCCGGATAGTCCTGGCCTGGATTGGCGAGTTCCAGCGTCTGAGCAGGAAGGCCACTGCGCAGCGGAAACTTGCCCGCAAGACGCATCGCAAACCCGTCGATCGTTGAGATGCGGTAGGCCGAGCTGGGGATTGCCCGCTTGGCCATACGCGCCCGCAATGCCGCGACACCGGCATTGGTGTGGGTCAAGACCAGAATGGGCTTGCTGCCCGTATGCACCGCCAGCGTGTCGGCGATCAGCTGCGTCTTGCCGCAACCCGCCGGCGCAGTGACCGACCCGCGGGCGACCTCGAACAGATCGAGTTCAGGCGGCATGGGTCCATGTCCACAGCCGATTCATCACCGCGACGAATCCAGGTTCCGCGTTCTGCAGTTGTGGTCCGACGATCCGGCGGCCGACATGTTGATAAGCGGTCACGGTCTTGAACCAGCCGTTCTTGCTGACGCGGGCAGCGCGGCCCAGAAGCTCACGCGTTGCTGCCGTGTAGACGCCCTGCGCCGCTCTTTCGGCCTCAATGGCTTCGAGGGTCCGCTGTCCCTCGGACTTGGACCGAATGTGCTCGGCCACGTCGTTGCGGCCGATGCGTTCGACGGCGTATTGCAGCAGAGAATCGATCGCAGCGTCCGACATGCTGATGAACAACTCGTCTTCCAAGGCACGCCCCGCTCGCCACGTGAGCAAGTCAACACCCTCGGCGGCAAGCATCGCAAGGAGTTCAGGCGTGGGCGCCTTGTCTGCATCGATGAACGCAGCTACGTTGTAACCCAGCCTGCGCAAGACGAGCGCCTTCTCCAGGCACAGGTCCGGCGTGCTGCCGCCGGCGTTGACGTACGCGCCTCCGAGCGCGAAAAACGAGGTCTGGTTGAGATCTTCCACGCCATACTGGTCGATGCCCCGTGCCAATCCGATTTCACTGTTCCCCTCGCAGACCAGGATGGACTTCGCCAGGAAGGCTTCGGGGTCCGCGCGCAGGATGCTTTGCACCTGATCGGTCGCGCCCGCGGGCCGAACAACGTGGCGAGCGCCTTCGCTCCTGACGATGCACAGCTGATTCCCAGACAGCTCGCGTAGCGCAACGGGCGAGTGTGTGGTCATGAATACCTGAAGGGGCGAGTTCACGTCCTTTGCCCCCAAGGAATCCAGGAGGCGCTTGAGCCGGTGGGGCTCCAGGCCGAACTCGACTTCGTCCACAAGTGCGATGGTGGCCGCTTGAGCGGCCTCGCGCTGCAGGCCGGCCATGAGGAGGCGCGCCGATCCCGTCCCCAGCGAGCTCAGCGGAATGCCTGTCTGACTGTGCAGAGCAATCGCACCATCGCCAATGGACACAGCATGCGCGTCGAGCATGGCCTGAGCCTGGCCCACAGGTACACCCAGTGCCGTGGCGGTACGCGTCACCACCTGAAGCGTCTCAGCCAGTTGAGCGCCAGCTTGGTTGCCGAATCCAGTCCTCGCGTCTCGTGCAGCACGAGCCAACTCTGCGCCGAGATCGGGGCGTTCGCCAGTCAGCCTGTTGAGCACGGAATTCCGGCTCCAGGACAGATGGGCGCTCGCATAGTTGCCAATGCGTGCAGGGGCGAGGGCGGTGCGATGCTTCCAAGCAAGACCACGTTCCAGGCCTTGCTCTTGCGCTCTATCCGAGTAGAGCAGCCAAGATGGCTCCAGGTCTGCGCCAACCTCGAGGAGCACTGTTATCGCGGTCTCGATATCGGCCCTGGGCTCAGGTTCAATCTGTGCAGCGGCCGCATCGTGCCCCCGCAAAAAATCGCCGTAAGCCTCCAGGCTCAACAACTCATCTGGCAACTCACCCAAGGTGACTGCGATAACGATGGGCTGTGTGACATCAAGCCCATGGAAGTCCGTGTCGGCAAAGCCGACGCTGCGTCGTGCGCCGAGGCATAGATCGATGGCGTCCACGATGGTTGACTTGCCACTGTCTCCGGGACCGACCAGGCAATTGATACCCGCCGAGGGCATCCAATCCATCGCCTTTATCGAGCGAAAGTTGCAGATCTCCAGCCGACGTATGCGCGTCATTTTTCCTCCCAGAGCCAGAACGTTTTTGCACAGCATCCAGCCAAAGCCTTGGTGCCTGAGAGCTATCGGCGCTAGACGCTCGATAGTCTACGATCTGTCTTATGTAAACTTTAGTATTACACAAGATCATCGTAGCTCAAGGCCACCTTCGAGTCAACTGGCAGACCCCTCAACTTGCGAGCGGGCGGACCCGGAACGGCTCGGACACCTGGTTTTCAAGCTCCCGGCAGTTCCCAGCGCCAGTTGACCCTGTCGCCGGCAAGCTCCAACCCGTTTTGACGCCTGCTTGGGCCGCCCGAACCAAATTGACCAGCGCTAGGCGTAGCGCACCCAGACCTAGTTAACCCAGTTGCCGGCGGCCGCAGACCAGCTCTAACCCCTCTTGGGTCTGTCCAAATCGAATTGACCAGGCTCTGCCAGTTGGCTTGCCGGTTTGTGCCTCAGCGGGCCAGCGCATTGGGACGGCCGAGGCGAGCACCTTGCCAGAGACATTCGAAGGAGCCTGCCAGGCGTGTCCAGACGGAGCCAACGGCCGGCATTTGCATCCGACCCTTCCTGGCCAGCAGGACAAGTTCTGTTGCTGCCTGCTCGCACATGATCAGGAACTGCTCGCGATTGGGGATCTCGTAGGCTGGCTCGTAGATGGCCATGTTGCGCACCGCGTCGATGTAGCGCAGACGCTTGTCGAGGTCGCTCGGGATCTTGTATCGGCTGGAGTCGAGCTTGCTGTTGATGCCCCTGCCCTTGCCCGCAAAGCCTCCCTGCAGGATGACCTCGATGACCGCAACCTTCGTGAGCACGTCACCAAGGCTTTGCCGGCGCCGTTTCTCTGCATGGGCTTCTGCGGCTTCGATCTCGCAGAGGACAGGTCCTTGATCGATCGGCTCGTTATACGCCTGTGGGGGCAACGTGTCGTCAAAGTCCAATGCGAGGCTCAGTTGCTGCTTTTGATGGGGCTGTGTGTGAACGGCTGACATCTCGACTTTGTGGGCTCATTGGATCAGTTTGCAGATTGTCCCGCATACGCGGTGTTTTCACCCTTGGGTGAGACCCGGGGCGTGCTGGATTTGTGTGCGGTTTTCCCGTGGCGTGGCCCCTGTTGGACGAGGTGTCGCAATGTGGATCGGAACGGGTATGTCACGCTGATGTGCACGCATGAAAAGTTAGTTTTCATCGCCTTGACTGAGGGGGTTCCTCCTGTAGCTTGAGAGCACAGAAAGGAATCCCTCCGATGCCCAACAAGTACGCAACCCGCCCTCACATCGCCACCATGTTTCAACTGGCAAAGGCGAAGGGCTGGAGCCATGAAGACCTCGCGCCAGTGCTTGCGGAGAAGGCGCACGACGAGGAGGTTGCTTCGCACGCACTGTTCGTCGATGCGATGGAGGACGTCCGGCGAGTCCTCATGAACCACCCGCCAGGTACGGTAGCCTCGATTGAGGGCGTCGCGTACTGGCTTGCCGTGTACCGCGACGAGAAGACGAGCCGCCACACGGTGAACTTGACCTCGTCCAGCCTGTACAAGGACTTTGTGGAAGACGATGACGTGCGCTTCGTACGGGACTACGAGGGGTTGGGCGCGGTGGACTATGACCGGATCACCGCCTCTATCAGGGCGTGGCTTGAACGTCGCGCCTACTTGGAGTTTCCTGCTGAGCGCCTGGATGAGGTGGTCGCGCGCGCGTATCCCAAGTCCTGAATCTGGCACGATACCGTTGCGGTCGCCGATCGCCCATCGTGCCTTCACCCTACGAGCCCAGCACATGCCCAATCAGAAACTGGTCCCTTCATCGCAGCAACGCGGCGCGCTGTCCCAGTTGCTTGATCACGTCGGCAACATGCGGTTTCGGCGATCCGATCTCTCGGAACGTTTGCTAGCGCTGACCTCGCCTCGGAGTCGAGCGCGAGCGGACGCACTTGCGACGGTGCTGATCAAGGAGGCAGCCGCCCAAGGGCGCATTCGCCGCGATGGGCATCAGCACTGGGTCGCCTCGGCGCGCGGCCGCACCTTGCGCGACGGATCGCTTGTGCCCGAGCTCAACGAGCTTCAGCAGCTGAGTTTGCACACGCGATGCCCACAAAAATGGCTGGCGATCGATATGGAGTCGGGTGAGGTCTGGCAGCCGACTGCGCAGGGATGGCGTCGCGCAACGCCAGCGCAGATGAAGATCGCGGCCAGAATCGCTTGCGATTGAAGCCAGCGAATCGCTGGCATCTCACACACCTTGAGGTCCTCTTTTCCCGCGTTTTTGGCCACCGCGCCGCCAATCGCCTGGGTAGCGTGCAAAACGAAAAAGCCACCCGCGTGAGCAGGTGGCTTCTTCTGCATGGTGTGTCGCCCAGTCCGCTTGGGCGGGCGTGGGCACTCAGGTTTCGCTTGCACAGGCCGCTTCGATGGCTTGCCATTCACTCAGGCGAATCACCTTGGCGTCGTTTGCGCCACTCGTCGGCAGTCGCTGTGGCTTGTGGAAGAAATGGGTCGGTGAGTCGCCCCATCCGTCCCCGTTGCTCCAGCCGCCCTCCTCGCTCTCCGAATAAATCACGTACGGCTCGCTGTCGGTGCCCTTGATCTGCTCGATTGCGAGGTTGTAGGCCGCGGCAACGGCCTCGACGGCGTCGCCACCGTTGATGGGTGCGTCAGCGTCGAAGCCAGCTTGCGCAATGGATCCGAGCAAGGTCCCCAATGTCTTGGCCAGGTGCGCGGCATCGTTTGCCGGCTCCTTTCCCTCAATCAAGTACTCGGCGTCTTTCTCGCTGTAGCTGTGGTCGCCAGCCACATCGAGCAGGGCCGCTTCAATGGCTGCTTCATCGGCGCCGGAATCGACCTGCACACTGACATCCGCGAAGCTGTAGCTCATGCGGCAGACCGTGCGGGTCACGGTGACCTTTGTCGTTGCGATGTTCATGTCATTGCCTCACGATGAAGGCGCGCTCCCCGTTGGGAAGGGTCGTGGGCAGAACGCTCACGCCGTGCTCGGGGCGCAGGATGTAGGCATCGCCTTGCTTGTAGAGGCTGATGGCCAGTTCTTCGTTGCCAAAGTGCAGGTGGACCACCTGGCACTGGGTGCGGCTCTGCGGCAGGTTGCCGATCTCGAAGGCTGCGCTCATCACGTCGTCGCCGTCTTCCGAGGCCACGTCAACGAAAAGTTGGCCGTTGCCATGGCGCTGGTCGGTGACCTCCATGAGGAAGTTCGTGGGGTCGGTTCCTGCGGTGTCCTCGCCGTTGTAGATGGGCGAATCCCAGTGGTGGACGGCGACGATATCGAGGGCTGGTTGGTTGGCGCTCTCGGACGCGGTGTCCTGAGGCACCGACTGTTCTTCAGTCATGGTGATTCCTTGTCTTGCTTGCCGGCGTGGGCCGGCAGCTCGTTGATGATTGAGATCGCTTGGGCGGGCACGCAGCGTCAGCTGATGAGCCCGTTCTCGCGCGCGTAGGCGATCAGGTGCGGTCGCCAGTCTTCGTCGGTGGGGCGCGGACGCCGTGGGTGTGTGAGGAAGCCGCTCGTGATGAGGTCATCGATGTCTTCGTCCCACAGATCCAGGACCTCGAATCCTGCTGGTGTGCTCAGTCTCAGGCTCTTGCGATCCCGTTCGAACCAGGCGCTCACGACGTAGTCGCGGTCGCTGTATGCCGGCTTCAAGGCCAGGGCAGCTGCGCACAGAGACTGCTCGCGCGCGACGCACTCCCCGGTCATGGTCAGCGCCTGGTAGGTGCCACTGGAGCCGACGACCTCGCCGCGCCGTTCAGCGTGGCTGGAGCCGATTGCGCGACGGATCAGGTAGCGTCCGCTCTCGATCTTCTCGGCGTAGACGCCCGGGGCGATCCTGCGACCGCAGTAGACGCCCCCAAGGGTGAGTTCTTTGGACTTGCTCATGGATTGGATGCAATGAGCGAGCCCACTCCCTGAGCGGGTTGTGAGCCCGCAAGGGTGGATGTTCAGGACGGGCTGGCCGTCCGCTGGTCATGCGAGTCGCCCGGGATCGGGCACTCGCGAGATCGCAAAGCGCGAAAACGTCCCGATTGTGAAGAACGCCTCGCCCCGGCGCCACCGAATCGGTCCGGTCTGCGATGCTGGCGTGGTATCCTTGGCCCTACCTTGGTGCTCGCACCATTCGCAGTTCTTGTGACTGCCCTCCACTTCACGGCATCCACTGTCGTGAGCTGCCAGTAGCAACTTCGCGTGCTGCTGACAGCCTTCAAAAGATCGCATGCGCACTGCGCTGGCGATCAGTGGTCAGAAAGCGCTTCAACTTCTTGGCTTCGGCTGGGACTCTCCTGCCGCGCTTTCTGGCCCGTGCACCATGGCCTCTCCAGGCGAGCCGGTGCGCGTCGTTCCTTGTGTGTTTTCCTACGAGAACGCAGAAGGGGCGACGTGCCCGGATTTCAGAATGGAGAGTCCCATGAGTGCCAACTGTGTGAATGCGCTGAAGGGCCCTGCCCTCTTGGCGAAAGCTGGCGTCACCTTTTCCGAAGCCCAGTGGCTGTACGCTCAGCGTGCAACCGGTGGTTCGGCGGCTTCTGTCGACGATGCGCGCCTGGTCGCGATCCGCAAGAAGGTTTCGGCCTTCCTGCAGCGTCAGGTCCAGATCGCCAATGCGGAGCTGGCCGTTGCATAAGGTGCAGTCTTCACATCCCAGAAGGGGGTGCTCAGTCAAATGGGCACCCCCTTTTTTCGTTTGCGCGCGCCGCTCCAGGCCGGCGCGCCTGCACAAGGGCTTTTCGACGCCGAAGACAGCCCCTCAATCGGTGTGGCGCGTGGCAGCTTGTTTCCGTGCAGCCGACTACCCACCTGGACGAGGCGCAGTGCGGCGCGCCAGGACTTCCTTGTATCGCGCCGCAGCGTCCTGATCCTCGTTGGAGTACATCTCCGACTCACCCATGCTGTCCAGGCCATCAAGGCCTGGCAAGTCGATGAGCTGCTGGTGCCACTCCTGGGTATCGATCCGATCGCGCTTTCGAGCCAACATGAAGGCATCAAGCACCCCCTGATGCGGGTCCTGGAGTTCCATGGTGAGCGCTGCCAGGTACTCATCCTTGCTCGAGCGAGTCCAGTCGATCGCGAAGCCCGCTCGATGGCACAACTCCATGTGCACCAGCAGCATCGTGCGGCCGTTGCCGTCCAGCATTGGGTGCGCCCAGGCGAGCATTCCCATGACGTAGCCGGGCTTCTTGCGCATGGCACCCGCGTCGTTACCCGTACGCAAGGCTTCCTGCACCGCGCGCTCAATCTGATCGGTCGACTCAAACTGGACTGGACCCTTGTTGATGAAGGTCTTCAGTCCCAGGTGCTTGCGATCCTTCCCCGCCCAGGGGTACAGATCTTCGAACAGGACTTCATGAACCTTCAGGAAATGACCGTAGCCGATGGGGCCCTTGATCGACCGCAGATGACCAAGAGCCGTGGGAAGGTTCGCCCTGAAGATCCCGTGCTCCAGTCGCTTGACTTCGTTGAGGTTTTTGCTTGCGTGGTGATTGCGCAGGTACCCACGTTCATCGAAGTCACCGAACGGGTCGAACACTGCGCATTTCTCGCATGTGGTTGAGCATCAGGGTGCCCATCTGCCTGCCATTGACGACGTTGCGCTCCTTCAAGGCCACCAGCGTTTGCTCCACGTCATCAAGCCTTACATCATCGCCGGCCATCCTGGTCACTGCCTCAGCGAACTCATCGAGCTTCGTTCGAGCGGCCTTCACTCCCGCCTTGTTTGCAAGATCGGCGACGAAGGCAGCAACGTTGGTCGTGGGCAGCACCTTGGGTAGAACCAGGCTTTGCTTGGCGAGGTCCCTCAGCTTCTCGGAACTCGAAGGCTCAGCTCTGCGCAGGCCCACCTGAGTTCCGCCGAGACTCCATTGCCTGAAGATCCTGCTGCCAGATGGATTGACGATCACCTGCACCTCTTTGTCTGATCTCGGCACGACGTTCACTCCCTTGACTTTTCCCAACTTTTTCAGCGCCTCTGCCACGACATTCGCAGGCTCGGCCGCAAGCTCCCGGCGGCCTGCGGCGCCAGCCTTCGTCTTGGCGTAAACACCTGGCGAGACACGCACAAGATCGCCTCGGTCCACGAGCATCGCAAGCGCAGCGGTGAGCTGCGATGCTCCGCCAAGATGGGAAAGATCCCTGCGCAAGACGACAGCACCGTCCCGGCTGCGGATCGAGTGCTGGAGTTTTTCAAGGGTTTTCATGGGCAACCCAAGTCAGTACGCCTGCTGCTGATTTCAATATGTAAATCAATGAGTTGCGTTCTGGTAGTATGCAGCGAGCCGGCAAGAATTGCAAACATATCCGACGTGTGGATGCGCGTCAGATCATGCAGCTGTTCCAGCCTTCTGGTTGAACGTGCCGACCACCAGGCTCCCGACCCGATGCCTAAAAACGACCCCATCCAGCCCCCCTGTTGCAGCGGTAGCCGTCTTACGAAAGAATGAGGTCACGGCGCACCGACGCCGTACCTCCCGCGTGGTGAAGCCCCAAGCATCGGTCGCGAATAGATTCAGCACTTAGTGCCTTCCATCCTATGGTTTGCACGGTGAAGCGGGATAGCCGTGCACTTCACCACAAGGATGTCCCATGTCCCCTGAACTCGCGCGCCTAATCGCAGCTGTTGGCTGCGCAACCCCGCTGTCCATGGAGCGCCCCAAGCGCTTCGCCAAAGAGCTGCAGAAGCTCTTTCCCAACTGCTCGCTTTCTCTCTGCCAAGAGGCAACAGCTCATGTGTTTGGTCACCAGGATTGGCACCAGCTACATCGTGCTGTCGATTTGGGAGGCCCGGGCCGCAAACCCGATTGCGAGCTCAGCGTAGACGAGATCGTGGATCGCCAGATTGCCCAGGGAGCAATCCTCAACATTGAGATCACAGGGCTCGACCCAAACGACCCCTACGAGCCCCCGCCAGATGAGGAGGTCAACCCGCTAGCTCCGGGCACCTCACCTCAACATGCCATGCTTCGCATGAGCCAAGCGCGCAATCGACTAACAAAGCACCTTGTCGCCATGCTCATCGTCGAACAAGAGCCCACCGACGATGCGCGGCTAAGCCCACAAACTGTCGAACCACTCCCATGGACCATGGGTTCTCAAGATTTCATGGCCAACTTTCACAAGAGGATTGCACAGTGGTGGCGGGTCAACATCCCGTATCAGCCAGAGGTCGGCCAGGCGCTCGAAAGCTTCTCCTGGGACAAGGACCGCACGACGAGCATCCTGCGGTTTGCAGAATACTGGGGCACTTTGGGCGTTGTCTTTTCAGATGTGATCGATTTCGACTTGGGTCCAGGGACTTCGTACCTGCTAGCTGAGCAGTACGCTTCTTCAATCCTTTTCCGCGAGGATCCCGAATTCCGTACAGAGGAGTTATTCAGGGCGTGGGTCCTCAACTTCATGTCGATCTATCCTCGTGACGACTTCGTCGTTGCATTTCCTACTGGCCTCAAGTCGAGCGCGAAGATCGCTCGAAAGATCCTCTCGGACCCTCAGAGCCGCAAGGGGACTTGGGAGACCGCCAGGTAGCCGTTTCAGCCCTGAAGGTGGTCATCTCCACAGTCGTAGAGCTAAAGTAGTTGCTCTGACAGGCTCTTGAAATCAAGTGTGCTTGCGGGTACTGCGACTGTTCACCAAGCGCTCTGAGGCAGACTGGTTTTTCTCATTCGCTTGCATGCGCCAAAAGGGGTGATCTCCAAATGAAAAAGCCCCCCAGCTGTTCGCTGAGGGGCTTGGTCCGTGGCCAGTCCAGCTTAGCGCTGGGTGCCGTTCTTGTTGAGCGCGGTTCGTGCCCGCGGCAAGTCCTGCACGATCATTTCGCGCCACTCCGTGAAGCCCAGTTCAGTGCTTCCGTCGGCCACGCTTTGCTCCCACTGCTCCTTTCTCACACGCGCACGTGCGGTCATCGCGGGGATCATGATCTCGTTGACTTCGCCATGGTCGATGACCAGATCATCTCCGGTGTACTTCTCAAGCGCATCGATGAGGTTCACGTCGACCAGCACTTCATCTCCTTCGTGCGCGCAGCTGAAGTGCCGGGACGTTGCCATCCGCTCCAGTGGCGTCTCGCCCCGAAAGAATGCCGCGCAGATCTCAACGGCTGCAGGGTGACCGATGAGATCGTCGCCCGTGAAGGAGTCGACCTCGATCTTGCCGGCCCTGTCGGCGGTAACACGAAATAGGCCATCGTCCGGAGAGTGCCTGTTGACTTCGATGGCCTTGGCCAGAAGTGCGGCTTCGTTTTCAAACGGTCCGATCAGTTTCGGTTCAACGTCTTCCTCGATGTGCAGCAGGAAGTGTTCAACGGCCGCTTTGTTGTTTCCGACTTCCTGAAACGCTGCGCACTCCTCGTAGGAGCCATTCGCGATGTCCTGCTCGACTTCGGTGGTTGCCGGCAGGGAGGCACTCAGGTTGTAGTCCAGGATGAACGAGTCTTGCGCGTAGCCGCTGCCCATGGGGTGCACGATGCTGCGCAATGCGTCGTTCAGGCCATCGACGATCTGAGCCTCGTTGTTCGCGTTGACCAGCAGTTGAATGTTGACGATTTTCGCCATTGTGTTTTCCGTTTCGATGGGAAGGCCCCCGGGCCGTCGCAGTGACGGTCCGGGGCAGGTTGATGTGGGTTAGCTCGGACCGCAGCCGTTGCCGTAGGCACCCGGTGGCAGCGTCCAAGGCTCCATGAACACAGAGCGGTTGAAGTGCTGGCTGTTGGCCAGCTCGACCCAGTACGGGTCGGTGTTGAATGGCGTCCCCTGCTCGGCTCGCACCTCGACAGAGTCTTTGCGGTGGATCGTCACCTTGAACTCGCGCTCGTAGTTGACGATCTGGGTGAACTGCTGCGGTGCAATCTTGCGAATGGTCGCCCACTCGTCCTTGCCTCCGAATATGCAGGCCCTGCACGATGCCCTGCTCCACCCTAGCCAGTAGCAGGGATGGGCGACGACGCGCCAGCGCTCGATGATGTTCCAGACCTCTTGTTCGCTCCATGCGTGGACCGCGCGCCAGACGTCGATGTGCCGTTTGACTTTGCGGCCGTTGCGCAGATCGCAGCGATGCGGTTCAAACACCTTGTATTTGGACCGTGCGCTGCTCTCTTGGGCTCGCTCGCCGGTGAGAACCAGTGTCTTACCCTCTGTGAACTTGGGATGGTTGTTGAGGTAGCGGGAAAAGCAGTCGATCTTGGCAACGCCAGAGCACCAACGCACACTCAGGTCGGCTGACACCTGGGGAAACTTCCGCCTGGTGCCTGCAGGCCCCTCTCCGCCCAGACGCCGGTACCCTTCCCCATCAGGGATGTACACCGGCGCCGTGGCTCTCTCGTCGCGCAGCATTTCGCGTTCGATGCCTCCTTCGCGCCAGCTGTAGGTCAGCTGCACGCCGAAAGCCCGAGCGATCGCCTCGCAGTAGCTCTCCGTGATCGGCCAGTCCATGAGGGTGGAGCCCTCGCGGCCGTCGACCAGGTGGTGATGCAACTCGATCTTCTCGCGCGGCACGCCGAGCTCGAGAACATGCAGCAAAAGCGCCAGTGAGTCCTTGCCCCCAGACATTGCGATGCACACTCTGTCATATGCGTTCGGATCGACCGTGATGCCTTCTTGCGTTGAATCCGCCGGCGCGCTGGCTGCAGACTCGTTCAGGATGCTCAGGTCAAAGCCCTGCTCTGCCAGCCAGTCCTCTTCGGAAGTGGTCTCTCGAGGTTCCTGGCTCATGCTGTCACTGCCCTGTTGGCCAGGACGGCTCTTGCCAGACGCGTGGCGGCGTCCAGGGCCGGGCTGAGGTAGCCGATGGCGATGCCTTCGGATTGCTCGGGCGCCTTGAAGGCGAATCCCGCTTGGGGGCTCTGGGGCGGGCGCAGCACGCTCCAAAGATACGGGCCGTGCCAGTTGTAGCCCGAGGGCAACTTTCGACGGTTGAAGGGGCCGCGCTCCACAAGCAGGTCGCGCAACTCCAGGTCCGATCGGCCGTAGTACTCGGTGGGCACGAAGACCGGCACCAGGTTGCCCTGGTCGTCTCGCCCGAGCTTGCCCGAAGAGCGCAAGCGGTAGAAGGTCTTCGTGTGGAAGAACTTCGACTCGCGCCCCGTTGGGGTGCTCGCCCACCACAGGAACGTGATGGGCGCCCTGTGCAGATCCGTGTGGATGTAGGGGTGGCGCGTGAAGCCCGAGTCCTTGGCTGAAACCAGGGGCTCGCGCTTGGCGCGTTCGGTTTCGTTCATGGGTGTCTCCGGTGTGGACGAACCCATGGCCCGCGCGGGCTGTTGGGGCCCGTCCGGGTGGTTGAAGGTGCTGCAGGCCGAAGTTGGCCCAGCACATAGCGCCAGTTGGCGGTATTGAGGGGATTCTGCCGGGTGTGGACGCCGCCCGCGAGTGAATCGGTCCAGTTTCGGTCGGGCCTTCGCGGCAATCTGCATGCCGCCCGGCCGCGACAGCTACGGGTGAGCTTGCGTGCCTTTTGACCTATGTGGGCCCTAGTACGTGTTCCCTCACACGGAACACCTCCACGCCCACCTCGGCGCAGTCAGGGTACACGTCTGGCTTGCTCGTCTGCACTCGCACCGCACGCACGCCGTCGTTCGCGAGCAGCTTGCTGGCGATGTCATCGCACAGGGTTTCCTGCAGGCCGATGTGCCCGCGCGCGATCCGAGCAGCAACCACGTCGCGCACGAAGTCGTAGTCCACCACTTCGGTGATCTGGTCATGCTTCGGAGTGGAGGCCACCAGGGGGACGTACAGGTCGACATCGATCCAGATGCGCTGAGGTGCTGCTTTCTCGAAATCGTGAATTCCAATATCGACCAGCACCTCATGGCGGCGTAGAAAGAGGCGGCGGCAATCGCTCAGCTGAGGGTTGGGTAACACGTAGCTCATGCAGGCAATCTGCTTTGCAACAACTCATCGACGACGAACATGACATCGCGAGGCAGGGGCACCAGATGCTGGCCGTTGTCGACGTTGACGACGGTCCCGGTGATTCCTGTCGTTTCCGCCAGGAATCGGCATGTGCGCGCAACGTCTTGTGGATCGGTCACGCGGCGCAGCAGGTTCACGCGCCCGGCGCGCTCAAAATTCCCAGGCTCCTGAGGGCCGCTGAGGTACATCAACCCTGGCGACACGCCGCAGACGCGCACCGCGGGCGCCAGCGCCTGAGCCTGCAGGGCAACCGAGCGCTCCAGAGCCAGCTTGGACACCGTGTAGGAGAAGTAGTCCGGATTGAGGTTGTGCACCTTCTGGTCCAGCACGTGCAGAACGCAGGAGTCTGGGAGCGGGTTTTCCCGCCGGTGCCGCGCGAGTTCGCGCCCCAGCAACAGGGGAGCGATGAGGTTGACCTCTAGCTGGGCGCGCGCCAAGTCGGGATCGAAGTCAACGCCACTATCGGGCTCAAAGCTCGAAGCGTTGTTGACGATGGCACGTAGTGGCCCTGCCTGCGCTTCGATCCGAGAGACCATGGCAACGACCTGTGCCTGGTTGCTGAGGTCGGCCTGGACAGTTTCTACGTCGAACTCCTTGCCATTGAGTTCTTCGGCCAGCGCATTCGCAGCTGCGCCCGACTTGCCGTGGTGACACCACACCTGCCAGCCAGCCTCTGCGAAACACCTCACCAACTGAGCACCCAAGCGATGGGCACCTCCGGTCACAAGCACTCTCGGTTTCACTGGGTTTCCCGCATTCGAGCCATACCTGGGTTTCAGGTCGCAGCCATTGCGGCAACTCGCCCCAGGCGTTTGACTGCACCAAGAAACTGGGAGGCTTTGCTGGCTTCCATGCGCCGCTGGATGGCCTTGGCCGCCACCACGCCGTCAGCCATCGAGGTGACGCAGCAAGGGTGAGCGCGCTGGGCAATCTCGCCAATGGCGTACACACGATCGATGCTGGTCATGCAATCCTTATCGGTGAACACGAAGCCGTCAGAACGCATGAGTGGCTCCAGACCCATCAGCGCAGACTTGTGCGCCTCATAGCCGTAGAGCACCACGACCACATCGTAGTGCTCGCCATTGACCAGATTGCGGTCCGCATCGGTGGTGTACGAACCAACGTGGATGTCGTCAGGGCTTGCACCTTCCAGCATCTCGGCGCGCGCGCGGAGGCTTCTTGCGTAGACATGCACCAGCGACGCCCCGCGATTCTTGATGAAGCGGTAGTTCTCAAGCGCACTGTCTCCACCGCCGAGAATGGCAACCCTTTGCCCCGTGAAGTCCGAACTGGCGACGGCAGGGCCAGGCCCCACCAAGAGTCCGATGCGGGCGGCAAAGCCCGCGCCTTTGGGTTTCACACCGCCCGCCAGAACGAGGAATGATGCCTTGATCACCTCGTCGGCATCTGTCCTGATGGTGATGCCGTCATGGTTGAGTGTGGCTTCTGCGGCCGTGGTCGACATCCGGGTCTGCACTTCGTGGCGTTCAATGTTCGCCTGCAGCGCTGCAGCAACGTCTTTGCCGTGGGCGTTGGCCGATGTCGCGATCCAAGTGTTGGTATATGCGTTGAGCAGCTGCAACCCCCCGCAAATCTCGTTCTTCTCTATCAGAACCGGGTTGAAGCCGAGCTGTTTGAGCCAAATGGCACATGACACGCCCGCGGGTCCGCCGCCGACAATGGCGACATCAAACTTTGCCGGCTTGGTCACTTCGTGCCCTCGCTGGGCTGGCCGGAAGCATCGGCGGGACTGGGCGCGATCCAGACACGATTCCAACGGCCCGCGCCATACACCTCGATGGGCTTGCCGCAAGTCTTCAGCACCAGAAATCCGTCGCAGACGTCTGCACTCGTGGCCTTGCGATGTTCGGACGCTTTACCAAGCGCGTCTTCGACATGGATATAGGCGCCCTGGGCTTCAACTTGCAGTGCGATGTTGTTCGGTCTTTCACTCATTTCGGCTCTCAATTCCTGATCTGTCTGCCCGGCTTGCGCTCACCTGCGCCAACGCCGCTGACCATGTGCACATGGGATTGTTTTCCCTGGCGCACTAAGTGGCGGGGTGATCTATGAGGTGGTTTCTCCGTGTTGGATGTGGATGCACGTTTTGAGGCGGCGCGGAGTGAGTGCTTTTGCGTAAATCAACCTGTTTCTGCGCCATTCTTTCGTGCGAGGCACCAAGAAAAAGGCCCGCCGCTGACCAAAGTCAGCGTGCGGGCATTGAGTGTTGTGCGACAGGTCGGGCTGCTCAGGCGTGGCGCCAGCCGCGATAGGGGTTGAAGACCCACTGCTTGGGAAGATCCTTGTAGGCCACGTGCAGGACCGCGTCGGGCATTTCTGCGCTCAGCATCGCCTCAAAGGTGACTCGGTTGAGCGCGATGCCAGCCCGCTGAGCCACGTGCGCGTAGGTCGTGTAGAACAGATCCTCGCAGCGAGCGAAGTAGTCGAGTGGCGCCGGCATGGCCATCTCTCGGGCCATGATCGACTCGGATCGGTACAGCACGGCAGCATTGCGCAGCACTTGCACCAAGGAGATGAGCGCGCCACTGGCTGGCACATCGTCTTCGTGTTTGGGGTTCATCGTTGGTTTCCGGTCTCTGGGAGAGGCTGGTTGGAAAGGCAGCGCCTCAGTTGGAAAGGGCGGGCCTGTGAGGAGCCGGCCCGTTGATGGTTGGCGCTTCTGAGCGCTCCGAGACGGCGGCTGCCGTGCTCAGTAGTTGAAGGTCATGCTGGTTCGCACCGCAAAGTCGCGATTGCCAAGAGCGCGCACCTGCACGTTGCGATAGGCGCAGCCGCAGCAGTCGTGCTCATGGCGGCAGCGCGAGCCACCAAGCGTGTCCACCAGTGCTTGCTTGACCATCGCGCGGCTCAGGCCGGGCGCGACGCGCGCGCGCTGAATGAACACCGGACCGCGGTCATACCCGTTGCCAGGCTCGATCACGCGAGGCTTGGTCAGCTTCATCAGGCCCAGGTAGCGATTGGCATCCAGATGGGTCCAGCCCGACGCATAGCGCCAGCTGGTGCGAAGGGGCAGGCCTGCCTTGATCATGCTCGGCCCTCGCCCTCTTCGCTGTCCACGAGATCGGTCTTGGAGCGCTCGATCTGGTCGACAGCGTATTCCATGGCTGTGCGAAGTACATCTCTGCGGCGTTGCGATGCCGAGAAGTACAAGCCCGCAAAGTCGCCGGTGGCGACCTGCAGGTGCTCCTGCAGCGGTGCGCACATGGCGTCCAACGCTGCCTCAGCAGCGGCTTGCGCCGCCTCGTTCAGTTCCTTCAGTGCGAGGACGTCTTCGAGGCTGATCCCGTAGCTCTGCGGCTCCACCTGGAAGTGACTACAGGAGCTCAGGTTCGCATCGACGATTGCAACGCCTGAGGCCGGATCGACAAAGCCGATCACGGGCTCGCCATCCGGGGTGTCGCAGACGGTCAGCGTCTTGGGTATCAGGTAGATCCGCGCGGGCTTTACGGTGAGCACCCTGTCCGCTGGGTAGCCGACATGGTCGATGCCTTCGTAGCCGATGACTACCGTCGTGGGCGTCTCGCGCTCGATGTGCGCAACAACGGCGTACTCGCTTCTTGCAATAGGGCTGCCCACTAGGTATGGGCAACTCTGTAGGTCGACGAGCTCGCCGACCATGATGTCGCACGCTGCCTTCTTGAAAACTTTGGTCATGAGGTCTTCTGTTGAATGGCCCCGTGATGCAAGCATCCCAAGCGGGATGGATGCATCCCGGAGGGGTAGATGAGGGTCGGTACTGGACCGACGTACTGGCATGTGCCAAGACCTCTTGAAGATAGCCAGGAGAGGGTCTGTCGGCAATCGATGCGGTCCAGTTGGGCAAGAAAAAGGCCGCTTCCCGGAGGACGCGGCCTGAAGATCATGGACTTGCAGTCAGTCGAAGACTACGGATGGAATTGACTTGGTTCGGCGATGTGACGCCCAACGACTCGGCGCAGTCAGAACCAGCACCAGAAGCCTGCCCCGATTGGGTAGACAGTGATGGTTCGTCCGTCGACCGAGATTTGCTCGGATCGGAACTCGCATTCACCGTCCTCATCACCAATGAAGAAGGCATCCAGGTGCTCGTCGTAGCGCAGATCGGGCATGTGTTCGCAAAGCTGCAGGCCGACATCGAGCTCGAACTGCGGCATCCGCCAGCTGTTCCAGTGAGTACCGTTGTAGAAGCACGGGAAGATCGTGCCATCAGGCAGCCAGTCACCGGTCGCGATGCCTGGTGCGTACGGGGGCAGCTCAGTCTGGGTGAATTGGTCGTCGAACTCGGAGACACTGAGCATGCGCACGATGCCTCCACCCTGTGCGGTGAAGCGGACGTGTTCGGCGGTGCGTTCGATGACGGTGAAGAGAGCCCCGTTGGCCAGCTTGTAGAGCGTGTGCGCGGGAGCGTTGTTGATTTCGGTCATGGTACGTTCCAAAAGATCGGGCCATGCCTCCCCAACCGGAAGGTGGCCCAGTTGTGGGAAGAGGAAGGCATGGTGGACCCATGCGACTGCGGTGTGCAGTGGTGACGCGATTGTCTGGAGCGTGTGCGGCTTCGTCCAACGAATCGGTCTAGCAAGAAAAAAAGCCGCGGCCCGGAGGCGGCGGCTTTGGCAATGGCCTAGATCCGCTTTGCTTGTCGACTTGCGAGCCGCGGGCGCAGTGCGCTCCGCTAGATTGCTCAGTTGGTGGCTTTGCGGGCGCGGGACGCCTTCGGTGCTGGCTTGTGGCTAGGGCAGCGCGGTCGAGCTTCTTTTTCGGGTCGATGTTCGCTGCCACGTTCAGCGTACAAGCTTCAGGCCCGGCGCGTTCTGGGGTGGCTTGCCTTCGAAATCCTGCAGTTGTTCATCGGTGGGCCACTCGCCGTGCACCTTGACATAGGCCAGCCGGCGTTGGTCGGCTGGGAAGTTGAGTTGCCCATCGGGGCCGAACTTGATGTCTTCGCAGGCCATAGCGTGCATCCAGCCCACACCATCAGTGTTCTCAGCCTGGTGGTGAGCAGCGCCCAACTCGCACATGGCGTCGAACTCACGCGGCGTGCGCGGCTGCCATGGCGCTCGGGTGATGCGCTGAAACTGCAGCCATTCGACCTGGCTCATGCTGAGCGCCCCTTCGGACACGATCATGTCAATCTCCTGTTGCTCGGGATGGCAGGGAGGCTTCCTCCCGACCCTGCGGTCATCCTATAGCGGCTTTGGCTACATTCAAGGCGCTGCTTTGTGGTGACGTGCTTTCACCAAAGGTGGCGCAAGTGCTCAACGAGCTGGTAGTTCAGGTAGAGGACGCCCAGTACTACGACGATCTCTACCCACTCTGGCAGCTGATCCGTCCAGGTCCTGATGCCCGGTCTACCCATCAGCCATGGCACCGCGAAAATGGGCCAGGTCAGGGGGATCAGCAGCAACATCAGGAGCATGAATATGTCGTAGTTTGGGGGGCGGTAGCGCTTGACCATCAGCTCATGGTATCGCCGCGCCATGCCAAACTGCCTCCCACAAAAGCAAAAGGCCACCCGAGGGTGGCCTTTTGCATTCGTGCGTCTCAGTGGACGACCTTCTTGCTGAACAGCGCGGCAACTTGGCGGCGCTGACCGTACAGGAAGACTTCGAGCTTCTCACGCACCCAGCCCGGCAGGGAGGGAGCATCGAGCGCTTGGACCAGCACCATGCGGTGGCCTTTGTCCATCACGGCGTCGAACAGGGCTTGCACTGCGTCCTCACCACCGTGTTGGATGGCGAGGTCGATGGCGCGACCCGGTTTTTCGGCCAGGGACTTCACGATGAAGTCCATGTGGTCAAGGGCGGAAGCGTAGTCCGTGTCGTATGCGGCGTTCATCATGTCTCAATCTCCATTAAAGGGAAAGAAGACAGGTTCCACATACGTCCCAGATGGGAACCGTGGTTCCCGTCCGGGTGGGTGAATGCCGGCGCTGGGCCGACGAATTGGAGCTAACTCCAAAGGTGAGAGGATTTGAACAGGCCCGCCTGGTTCTGTCAGGCGTGCGTGTCCAGTTTTGCCGCGCGCATGTGCAACAGTGTGTTTCTGCTTCTGCGCGAGGACTGCTTATTCCTGCTCGGGGCCGTCGATGCTGCCGTTGATGCGCGCACCGCTGTGCACATCCAAGCGCCCTTCGTAGCACAGCTTGCCGCTCACGCGTGCGGTGGGGGCGAGCTCAAGTGCCTTGCGCGCCTGGATCTCGCCTTTGACGCGGCCCTGCACGAAGATGATGTCTGCCTGGAGCAGCTTGCAATCCAGGACGGCGTCGGGGCCGATGTGAATCGCGCCGCCCTTGGCGAGGACCAGTGTTCCTTTGAATTCGCCGTCAATGCGCAGGGCGAGGTCTTCGGCCGAGGACATCGCGCCGTCGAGGGTCGCTCCAAGGGGCACGACGTTGGTTGCGCCGGCGAAGGCGCTCGCCTCTATGGTGCGCATGTTGGCGATCACGGTTGCGGCGTTGGCGGTGATGGTGGGGTTGGTGGTCATCTGTTCTCTCCGTTGCTGCTCGCGCCTTAGGCGACCTTCTTCATGGTGGCTTCGACTTCTGCACCCTCAGCCATCGCCATACGGGCGTACTGGATGGTGCCGCTGCCGCGTGCGTGCTCGCCGAAGCTGACCACACCGCCGGCGGCGTTGATGGTGCCGTGTGCTTCGCCGTCGATTCGGATGCACTTGGACACGATCTCTCCGTTGACCTTGCCGCCGCGTGCGATGACGAGCTTGGACTGGCCGGTCAGTTCGATCTTTCCGTCAATGACGCCCTGCACCGCGAAGTCACATGGGAAGGTGGCATTGCCGGAGAACTCCAGGCCTGCGGGGAAGGTGCACGCCGGTACGACCTGCGCGGCGTCGCTGGCGTGTCCAGCGGGCATCGTGAGCGTGCTCACTGGGGCGGGTTCCTGCGCGACGGAAGCGCCGATGCCACCGAAGATCTCGGTGACATCCATGGCGGCGGTCTTCTGCAGGAAGCTCGGGACCGCGGCCAAGGCATCGTGTTCGTCAGCGGCCGAAGTGAGGGCGGGATCGATGGTCATGTCCATGGGACTCTCCTGTTAAGTTGCAAAACGCGGGCTGTGCCCAAACTGGAAATCACAATCGGCAGCCTCGCCGATGTCCTTGAGGATCTGCGCCGCTTCGGCGCTTGGTTGCTCATCAGTGGGCGGCAGGGGCGGCACACGGCGCTCCCTCCATGAACCCTGGGGCACCCAGTACCACGTGGGCACGCCTTTGTCGGCCAAGGCCTTTGCCATTGCCTGGCGCGCCTGCAGGTACTCTGGCGTCGCGCCACGGTCGAGCACATCCAGCGCGGCGCGCGCCACGGGTTTGCCATCGGGACCGATCACGTGGCGCACCAGCCAATCCGGCGCCGTCTTCTTCATCGGTGGCACATCGGCCAGCAATCGATCGAACGCGTGTCCTCTGTCGAGCAACGCATCAACGAGCATGACCGTGTTCGGGCTGTTGGCTGGAATGAAGCTGCGCGGGTGGACGTTCATGAGCCACGCCGCGCGCGCGTAGACGGCGCCGCGGGTGCCGCCCTCAACTAGGAAGAAGCCCATTACCTCGGGGTTGTTCTTGTTGTAGCCCTCGACATTGAGCTTCGTCGCGCTGGCGCGTTGTGCGCGATCAAGGTTGTCGTTGGCTTGCAGCTGGCGCAGCGGCGCACGACAGGCGATATGCAGAAACTCCATAGCGGCATCTGAGACGCCGATCGGGTTGCGCAAGTGGCGCAGGTGCATGACCGGGGGCCGGTTTGGCGGAACGCTCAGGCTCCTGACAGGAGCGATCAACATGCGCAGGCCCGGGGCCCCCGCGCCGCGGCGCTGAAGGCTACCTGTGAAGCCTGCCCACTCGGCGTTGATCTGCTCTTGTGCGCTTTCGCGGTACGGGCGAGGGACGAACATGAATTCGTCGAGTGGCGCGTCATTGACCAGCAGCGTCTTGGCCACTTGCTGCAGTTGGTAGCGAGCACGACCCCAGTCACGACGCCATGCGGGGTGCCAGCGGCAGAGCTCGGCCTCTTCCCACAGGCCCATTGCGAGCTTTTGCAGGTTCAGGGGGCGATGCTTGGTGTCTTCAAAGGCGCGCTGGCCGGGCACGCTCAGGCTGATACTGCGCCGCGCTGCCTGAGCCGTCTCGGTGCTTGGCGCATCTTGTGTCGTCGGCTGGCGTGCGGGCGATATAGGAGCAGCCTGGGCTTTCGGCTGGCCCATCAGCGCACGGTATGGGCGGTGCTCGGGCTGAGTGACCAGGGCGTGCGGAGTATTCGCGTTCTGGTCGGCCGGCCGGCGCGCTTGGGTAACGTCGTTGCTCGTGCCCAGCAGCTCATCGCGGAAGAATGCGCACTCGCTGTCGTGCATCGGCCCTTCGTTGGGCCAGACCGCCAGGTGGTACGTCGCTTCGCGCAAGCGCACCTGAAGCTTTAGTGGCTGCCGGCGGCAAAGGCACAGTGCGTGGCCGAACTTCTGACGGGCTGCATCCAGGGCTTGCTGCACTTCAGCGGCGCTGGCCGGGCTGTTCAATTCGCCTTGGGCGAACACCCGCCCACCGATCATGAGCCGGATGGCCTGGGGGATGGAACTGGGGTTCTTGGACATAGTGTGTGGCTCCGGCCACGGCGGTCTTTGTCAGAACCCAAATTGTTCGGCCTTGAGTTCAGTTCTCAGGCTGGGTCTACGGCCCTAAACCACGCCGTAGACCGGGCGTACCCAGGTTTTTGCGCAACTATTGCCGGGAAAGGCCCAGATCGAAAACCGAGGTCACGTGCCCGCGAGTGCTGGTGATGGCGCGGATGCTCTTCTTGACGACGTCGGGTTCCGCGCTGGCAAGCCCTTCGACCCAGACTGGGCCGTGCGCTTTGCCTTCGTCCTCTTCTTCGCTGAGGGTGCGGTGCGCAATGAGAACGCTGCTAGATCCGGCAAGCTTGGCGCGGGCTGTCCAGGCGCGGCGCATCCACACCATACCGGTCCATGTGATGCTGATCATGCTGTTGCGCCCGATCAGGTCTTCGCCGTCCTCGACGACCTCGCCCTCTTCGTCGGGGAAGTTCACGATGCTCAGCAGCTTGTATTGCTCCATGCCGCGCAGCATGCGACGCAATGTGCGCTTGCGGCTGGTGAGGCTCTCGGGGCCGCTGATGCGGTTGGCCAGGTCAATGAAGGTACTCACGCCCTGGTTCAGGTAGATCCACGACAGCAACGTGGTGCGCTCGCAGCGCTCCGCGGTTTCAGGCAACTGCTCCACCATTTCGTGCAGTTTGGGCTCGAGGGCCTCCCAGTGGGGGTGGTGGAGAAAGTCGTCGAGGTCCATGCCGTCCAGGTCCAGGGCTGGGTCTGCGGGAGTTGACGCGGCGTTGGTGTCTTCGAAACTTAGTTTCCCATCTGACGATGCCGCGCTGAGCGGGGGTTGCGGGGATGCCTTGGGGGACGCTTTTGAGGCAGCCTTCGCAGTGGTCTTGTCCGCCTGCGCCGGCTTGTCCGAACGCCTGTTGGATGTCGGCGCTTTCGGGTCCTTCGGGGTAGAAGGGGCGGTAGGGGCGACTTCCGCCTTGGCCGTTCTCGGCGCCTTGTCCTTGGTCACTTGAGCGGGTGCCCGCGGCTTCTTGCTGCCTTGCGCAGCGGCGCTCTCCGCAGGCGCGCTTTCCTTGCGCTGCTGCTCGACGCCCTGGTCCTGCTCAGGCGCCGGCTCTGCCGCCGGCGCGCGCTTCTTTTCGATGCCGTTGAGGACCGCTTCGATCTGGCCCCTCAAGTCGCTGGAGAGCCTTGCGAACATTGGGTTTGAGTGAATCTGCTTGACCAAGTCGTACAGGCGCACGCCCTGCTTGGTGGTCACCTTCGGGGCCTTGTCTTCGAGAAAGCGGGCGGTCAGGCGGCTTCGACCTGTCGCACTGGCTTTGGCCATGCCTTCGGTGAGCTTTTGCACCACGGCGTCACCATGCTGCGCTATCGCATCCCTGGCTGCGGTCGCCGAGAGCTTTCCTTGCGTGATCAGGTTGCGCACCATGGGTGGGGCGCTTAGCAGCGTGCGCAGCTCACGCACGTAGAGCGCGCTCATGCCCAGGCGGCGGGCAATCTCGTTGTCATCCCACCCAAACGAAGCGAGACGCTTGCAGACCACTGCCTTTTCCAGCGGCTCCAGGGGTTTGCCGGTTGCTGAGCTCACCAGACCGACCGTGATGTCCTCGACGGACATGGAGCGGTCGCTGACCACCATCGGCACCTGTGCGATCTCGGCGCCCTCGCTGATTGCGATCTTCAACGCGTTCAGGCGGCAGTGTCCATCGGTGAGGTAGATGACGCTGTCGGCGCCCGAGCGAGCCACATAGCCTGAGAGCGGATGCTCAGGCTTGAAGCCGTCGAGCTTCATGCTGTCGGCCAGCCAGCGCACGTGAGCCTGCAGGGCCTCGCCGTCGAAACGAACGTTGAAGCCAGGGATGACTCGGATCTGCTCCACTGGCACGTACCAGAGGTCGCGTGCAGTTGCGCCTGCCACCTTCATGGCACCTTTGACCGACCCGCTGACCAAGACGAGGTCAGGGCTCTTGGCGAGCGCCTGTGCGTGGTCGAGAGGCGATATCTGCGGGGTTGGATTGAGTGCCGACATTTGAGATTCCGAGGCAAAACCGCTGGTCCCCTTGGGGCCGAAGCCTTAGCTTCTGGCGGCATGCGTGAATTTTTGGGGCGAAACCGCTGGTACGGGCCGAAGGCTACGGTGGCATTTGTGCTTGTTGAGTGCCACAGCACCACTTTCCTGCATACGTTCGAACTACTGCCGTGCGCCAGGACGGTAGCCTCCGCTGTGCCGCAGGCCGCCGCGAGAACTTCGTTTCGGGCCGGACGATCCGGGGGGGTGAAACTAGGTTTTCAGGTGTGTCGCTATGCACTGCGAACCCACTGTCCGGGGCCCAAAAAAGAAGCCCCACCGTTGACCGGCGGGGCTATCAAAGGATTGCAGCCTCAGGCTGCGAGCAATTCCAGTTGCTCTGTGTTGAGAGTGGCGCAGCGCTGGCGCAACTCGTTGACATCGCGCTGGCCATGCAGGTTGTTGGCCTGCCTCCAGCGCGTGCGACGCAAGATGCCATCGGTTTGGTTGGAGCGTCCCTTTGCAATCTGCAAGGTGCCGTAGCAGAGGTAGGTCAGATACCCCGCCGCCCAGTCCGGGTGGTTCTCGCGACATTCCTCCTCGACCTTCTCGCGGCCGAAGAACTCGATGAAGTCCATAGCCCCCTCCTCGTCGACTTCCATGCCTTCTTCCCCCTCGTCATCGATGACGAGGTTGCCGTTGGCCAGCGTCTTGAGGTTCAGGCCGCAGGCCTCACCGTGGAGTTCTCGACTCACATCGCGCAATCCGCTCAAGCTGTTGGGCCCGGTGACCTCCTCCCACTGCTTGCCGACAAAGAGCTTGCCGATCTTGGGGGTGGGTGTCTTCGGAAATCGCCCTTGCTCAGGAGGGTAGTAGCGCGCGCCGTCCTCGATCTCGAAGAAGATCTTCAAGGCCGTAAACGGCGGATGCATGCCGTAGAGGGACCAGCGCGCGTCGATGCCGACAAGGTGCTGGTAGTTGACGATCTCAACGCCAGATTCGATCTGGGCGGTGAGCGTGTAGCGCAGCAACTCGATCAACATCTGCGGCGAGTAAGTGTCCGCACCAATGGCAATGAAGCCTTCGGCGTCCACCGTGCGCCCCACAAACTGGCGTCTGCCCCAGTCGTACTGCGTGTTGCTGATGAAGTTGCGCAGTGCGGCCAACGGCTTGAGGTAGCTGTAGCGTTCCTGGTCTGATTGGATCAGGTTGTCCATCGAGTGATCGGTGGCCACGCGCGAACACGCCCAGCAGCCAAAGCGCGCGCCGCACGCCGACTTGCTGTTGGCCGACTGCATGTCGGCGACTACGACACAGGAATTTCCCCCCGCTGCCGCGTAGATGCGCATCACGTCGGAAAAGTCCGAGTAGCTCTCCTCGACGCCTGCTGCGCAGTAGCCGAGGTACTCCCAAACGTCATCGACGCTGAAGTCGAGGATGGGCGATGCGCGCAGCTTGCCCGCATCGTTCTCCCACACGCCTTCGGCGACCTCACCTCGCTTCTTGATGCGCTGATCGCGCGCAATCGATTCGTCCTGGCGCACACCCGTCATCACAACGACGCCGTTCACTTCGGCGCGCTGGGACAGGTCCTTGTAGGCCTGGTCGATCAGTCGTGTGTTCACGGACACCTTCCAATCGATGCGCGATGTACTCTTGACTAGCGTGAAGAGTAAGGTATGAAAGCGCTACTTGCTGTCTACGCTATGGCCAAAAACCGAACGAGTGTGCAACCTGATACGTCTCCAGTAGGGGCGACGGGGAAGCTTGCGATCGCCGCGGTCACAAAGCGCTACCAATCGCTGTACTACTACGACGTCGTTTTTGACGCGAGTGCCTTGGGCGTCGGTCGATCTTCTTGGGTGTGGCTATTGCTTGAGGATTTGACCGCTGAGGCTGCGCTGGTGCGGGTGCATGGTGAGTCGCTGCTGCCGATGCGAACAGTGCTTGAATCGCTAGCGCAGGATCCGGTCGCCCACAAGATACTGGCTCAGACACCGCAGCAGACGGACGCCGGGGACATCCGACGCCTATTCGGGCGTGCCGAGGAGCTAGCAAAAGCGAAGGACACGGCAACGCGTGGCCGCGGTAGGTCTGCTCTTCGGTCCTTTATTTTTTCCCGATCGCACACGCTTCCATTTTCGGAGGAAATCGACCCTCACCGAGTTCGATTCAAGCCGAAGATCCCGTTCCCTCGTGGAACTCCACGGGCACTCATTAGTGACCTTAGTGACATTTCAAATCCCGATGCAAGCGCGCCAATCGGCGCCCTCTCTGCAAGTTCTGCTCGTGAACTTGTCGACGCAGTGAAGGCGCGCACACAGTACGACCTGCTTAGAGTACGAGAGGCGTGTATTGCAGAGATGACTACTGCAGCATCGCTCAGAGAACGAGCAATTTTGCTACGCCGACGGCCGTTACGCAGCGATGTGAAGGTTCTCATGCAAGAGAGCATTCTCGCCAACCAAAAAAACGCAACCTATTCATTGAAAAAAAAAGATGTTTCCACTGAAGAATTGTTGATAGGTGTCCTCAAGGTGATTCACGAAGGCAAGGTGGCAACAATAGGGTCACTGTGTGAAAGTTATAGCGTTCCGTTCGCTGCCGCTTTGAAGGAGCACTTCTTTCGCGACACTTCAGCGCAGTTCAGGTCTAGAAAAATTTTTGAAATCGAGTATCGAGCATGTGTTGAGGAACTGTTTGCTGCCTTTCATTTGATACATACACATGTCGGATGGAATTGGTCATCGATCATGTCGTTGCAAGCGGACCAGATTGACTTAAGCGCTCCTGGCGCAGTCGTGATTCAGAGCTTCAAGTCCAAAACAGACGATGACACACCCGCTGTATCAATAGACCTCGCCGAGCCAGGCGTGAAAATGGCTGTCGACCTCCTTCTGTGGAATCGGAGGAAGCTCGTGGAATGCGGTTTCCTTGACCCTACAAGCATGGTGCTTTGGTCAACACGCCCAAGTAGTACGGCGCAGGAACCAGGCTTTTTCCATCCTACTTCGCGACTCCAGGACTTCAAGGCACGACACGGCCTTCCCAACTACTCTTTCGATCAGGTCAGGACTCAGGTTCTCTTCAACATCAGCTTGACGAAAGGTGGTATCGAATCCGCGCGACTGCATGGTGGCCACCGCCACTACGGGACGACGGAGCGCTACGTCGGCAACATAGTCCAAGAGAGAATTTCTTCAGCGCTAAATCTTGAGTTCTCAAAGCGGCTTGAGAGGGAAATTTGCTATCTCTTTGATGGCGGTGCGCGAGATTCTGCACGGATTTCTTTGCTTCGCCCTCTCGGAGATGGCGCTTCCTGCATCAATCCAAGTAGGCCACCGCCTGAGCGAGCAAACGCTACGGGGGGCTGCGACGCAGAGGCCTGTCACACCGACGGCGGATGTCCAAATCGCCGCATTTTTATCGATGACGCACGCGTGGAAGAAGTACTGCGGCTCGACATCTACTATCGGGACCACTGGCAGAGACTCTGGCAGGACAACCCAGAGCGATTCGTCAAGCACGTACTCCCAAACCTCGCGTTCAACGCTGCGTTGTTGCTTACCCTGCAGCGCGGTGCTTACGGAGCACGGGTTAGAAAAATCAAGGCTCAAATGAAATGAGTCAACCATCTAGTAAATATCGCAGGCAAAGCGAGGAAAGCACATCAAAGATTGACTGTGTGAGGTTTGCACTTTCTTTGTGCGAGTCCGGTAGGCTCGAATATCTTTCATCCACGTCCTGTCGACTTCGAATGGCTTTTACGGCGCCAGGCGACAAGGAGTGGTGGGTCCTTGACCTAGCTGAGTATTGGCTACCAGCAACCGATTTAATGCCCAAATGTCTACTATCAGATGACGCCAAACTTGCCGTTGCAACAATATTGGCAGTTGATGCCTATCTCTGTGGTGCTGCGAGCACAAAGGGGACGCACCGAACGATAGCAACGATTGCCAGCTCCATCGCCAAATATTGGGAGTGGGGGCGATTGAACGGGCTTTACTGTCCAGAGGACTGGACTTCGGCGCATTTTCGCCTTTTAGAGAGAGACCTTGGAAAGGGTAGATGGTCGCTCGCTCTTCGCGCAAGGGCGCGAGTCAAGGCTCTTCTCGATACTCGCCCTAACCCCTGCTACATCGGGCGAACCGACCCTCGGATCTCAATTCGAGGGGAGATACGTGGGCTCATGGGTACCAACCTGAGCACGTTGGAACTGGGGTGCGCAAGGCGAAGCGTGCACCAATATGTGCAACCTGAACGCCCTCCCCAAGGGTGGGCAACTAGCTCTGAACCTTCGCAACCCACTGTGACTTGGCTTTTGCAAGCTCTTTGGGCCGCGAATCTGGTTGTTCGTGTGCCTAAGCCTTTCGCGTTCAGCGTTACCCCTTTTCCCGACCCCATATCACGTGCAAAAAGGTTAGCCAAACCGCATGCGCGGACACCAAATCTTTCAGTAGAGCAAGCGGTGGGACTGTTACTTCATGCGCGCAAGTACGTTTATGTCTACGCCGATGTTATTTGTCAGCTTGTACGCGAAGTGGGGGAGATCGGTTTAAAACTCACTTCGACTGGTCTCAGGCAAAAGCGGCACAACTTACTCGTTGCGCAACTCTGGCGCGAGTCAAAGATCCGAGAGCGGGCAGAAGTTGTACTCGGCGTTGAAATCTCCATGATGTCGAAAGGTGCCGGCTCAGAGACGAACGTCCCGAAATTGGTTGACATGCTTTTGAGCTCCGCAGTGATTCTAATCGCAGGACTGAATGCGCGGCGCAAAGACGAAATTATTCACAGAACAGTTGGACTTCGTCGTGACTCTTTCCAGATTGTCAACAGAAGTCTGCAAATCTATCAAGGCACCTTCTACATAGAGAAGACGTTGAAGTCTTACGCGCCATATTTCATAAATCAAACTACTTTCGATGCCTATACTGCTCTTCAAAAAATTGAAGAGGCGCAACTCGCTATGGAGTGTGCTATCACGCGCGAGGTTCGAAGCGAGGAGTCCTTGCGGCACTCGATGTTTTGGAGTAGAACATTTGCTCCAATCGCAATGAGAATTGCACCGAGAGTTTGGTTTGATTTTTCCTTTGATCGCAATGGGGCTGGCCGGGCATTCGCGCTAGAGGCTTTGGAGGATAGCGCGAAGCTTATCGGTGGGGGAGCCCATATTTTTCGTCGATTTTATGCAATTATCTATTTCTACCGATTCGAGCATGGAGGATTGCTTGCAATTCGTTATCAGTTGGCACACTGGAATTGCGAGACTACCCGTCAATATGTAACCGATTCGATGATCCAAGCAGCAGAGGCTCGCATCCCGGCGGAGCTGAGGAGGGCACCTGAGGCCGTAAGGGCCGCAATCAGCAGCGAGTGGAGTGCATTGGACGAGGAGTTAAAGAGAGTTGGCAGTGAGAAACTTTGCCATGCTATCGCTCAACTTTTGAACGGCCAGAGTTTCTCGGGTGGCTTTCCGAGGCTTGTGGAGCGCGTACATCGGCATTTGGTGAGAAATGTCGACTACTCTGCAATGGACATTGAGCGGAAGACTGAAAAGCTTCATCGAATGGTTGAAGCTCGCGGGCACGCATTTCGACCCCTTCCGCATGCTGACTGCGCGGCGGGTTCGTCTTCTGCTCGCGGGGCGAAATGTTCGCCGGTAAAAGGCAAGGGTCCATCGCACGAGAATGCCACTGCGCTTGTTTGCAGCGGTTGTGCATATAGCTGGACATCACAGGGACATATCGCAGGCCTTAAGGCGGACCTTGAGGTGTTGAATATCGATGTGGCTGACTCGCCACCCCACACACTCTTGTGGGAACGTCGTATGTTGACAAGAGACAATCTGCGGAAGGTCATATGGCTTCACGAACGACGACTAGCTCAAGCAAAGTAGGGTCCAGGCGCGAGTCTCGTCTAGGGCCTGGGCAGGCTCCGCCTGTAGGCCTTGAGAATGCAAGGCAGGCGCGCGAAAACATTGAGATAAAGATCCACCTTCTGGACGCTTGCATCACTGCTTTCAACGAAGGCGATGCCGCCGAACACAATGAATGGGACATTGGGTTAGGCGCTTTGCCGAGAAGTCAACGAGCCTTCAACTCTTGGCAATCTAGTGAGCTCTCTGACGTAGTGCAACAGAAGGGCAGGTCATTCACAAAGAATGGGAATGCCACTCTGCTAAAGAACAAAGATCTTTTCGATAGGTTGCGTGAATACCTTGATATTCTAAAAAAACTCGATGAAGCGAAGCCGAGCAAGAAAACGCAATCGTTGATCAGTCTGCAAAGGCGACTGTCGATAGAGAAGAATCTACGACATATCGCTGAGGTTGAGCTCGCGCGATCAAGGAGCCAGCTGTGGCTTGGGCACAAGGAGATTGAGCGGCTGCGCGCTGCGTTGAACAGCGCAGTAGCTAAGGCGAAGGAGGAAATTGGCGAGCTGAACATTCAACTTCAACAGTTGGTGGCGGAGCGTGCCGAACTAGCCGGTGCACTCAAGAAAGTGACCGGGATTAGGCGAGTGCAGAGATGAGCTTAGACGCCCGCCAAGTTGGGGTGACCTCGTTTCCGGTGCAGAAAGCCGGTTTAGCAGCTGAGGGTTAACCCG
>NZ_JAILWB010000003.1 GCF_025699295.1 Hydrogenophaga sp.
TTGCCCGAGGCAATCTCCACCGACGCCGTGTTGATGCTGTCCGTCGCGCTGCGCAGCTCGCGCATCATGCCCAAGAAGCGCTGGCGCATGGTTTCCACCTCGCGCACCAGGCGACCGATTTCGTCGCTGCGCGAGGACTCAAAGGCCTGGCTCAAGTCGCCCTGGGCCACCGTGGTGACGGCCGACGTCAGCTGGGCCAGGGGCTGGCTCACGTTGCGGCGCACCAGCAGGAACAGGCCCACGCCCAGCGCCAAGGTGGCGCCGGCCAGCAGCGCCCAGAACGCATAGATGGTGCGCCAGTGGCTGGCCATGGCTTCGGTGTCGGACACCTCGGCCACCACCCACCAGCCGCCCGCCTTGGCTTCGCGCTTGGCCACCCAGGGGTCCTGGATGGATGCGCCGAGCAGCGGCACGGCATTGCGCACGAAAGCACTGGGCGATGCGCGCAGCTCGCTCAGCATCGCGTCCGCGCCGGGGTTGACCTCCAGCACCTTCTTGCCTGCGGCGGTGGGGTGCGAGACAAACACCGCTTCGGCGTTGGACTGGCGTGGATCGATCACGTAGGTACCGCCGCTTTCGAAGAAGCGCGCTTCGTCGACCAGTTTGTCCAGCGAGGCCTGGAAGTCGGCGATGTCAAAGCCGATGAAGAGGATGCCGACCACCTTGCCGGCCTCGTCCTTCATGGTTTCGTAATGCGTCATGTACGGCTTGCCGAACAACACGGCGCGCCCGGTGTAGCTCTTGCCTTCGAGCATCAGCGGATAGGCCGGATGCCCACGCGCGAGCAACGTGCCCATGGCGCGCTCGCCGTTTTCCTTCTTCAGCGAGGTGCTGACGCGCTCGAAGTCGTCGCCCTTGCGCATGAAGATGGTGGCCACGCCACCGTTGGTGCGGTTGAAGGTGTCGACTTCGGAGAAGTCGTTGTTGAGCAACATGCCCCAGCTCTTGAGCATGTTGGCCTGTGTGTCGAGTTCGAACTTGTCGGCGAACTTCTGGCGGAACGGCTTGAACGCGCGTTCGGTCATCAGGCGGGCCGTGGCGTCGAATGCGTCGACCGAGTTGGCGACGGACACCGCCTTGTCGCCCGCCCATTCCACCGTGCGCTCGCGCGAGGAGCTTTCGGCGACCACGGACAGCACGCCGCTGATCAGCGCGAGCACCGACGCCAGCAGGACAACAGCCAGCAGCGCCACGCGGCGCGCGACCGAACTTTCTCGAAGGGTCTTGTCTTTCATGATCGGTTCTCCTCGTGGGGATGCCAGCCGGCTTATTGAAGGGCTTGGGTGGTGGTGTCCATCAGACCCATGTCGCTGCCGGACATGAGGGCCTCGATGTCCATCAGGATCAGCATGCGTTCACCCACGCTGGCGATACCGGTGATGAACGTGGTGTCCACGTTGGTGTTCATTTCGGGCGCGGGCTTGATCAGGTCACCCGCGAGTTCGAGCACATCCGAGACCGAGTCCACCACCGCGCCCACCACACGGCCGTGCACGTTGAGCACGATCACCACGGTGAAACCGTTGTATTCGACCTTGTCGCAGCCGAGCTTGATGCGCAGGTCCACCACCGGCACGATCACGCCGCGCAGGTTGACCACGCCCTTGATGAACGAGGGCGCATTGGCAATGCGGGTCGGTTCCTCGTAGGAGCGGATTTCCTGCACGCGCAGGATGTCGATGCCGTATTCCTCGCCGCCCAGGCGGAAGGTCAGGAATTCGGCGCTGGCCTGCTGGGCCGCGGCGGCCCGCGCGCTGTCCGGGCGGGCAATTGGGGAGGCGTCGTTGCGCATGTCCATGGGATCGGTCCTCGGTTGACAGGTTGGTCCAAGGACTATCGGCCGGCAGCGGCGCGGCTGAAGTCGGAAAAAAGCGGACAAACCCGCCGCATTCCGGCGCGCGGCACCGGAAACGAATTCAAAAGTTCTCATATTGACCAACCCGAGCTGTCCCTGCGGCGTCGCCAGGGCTGCCACTCATCTGCTACCTTGTGTCCCATGCCCATCGATACCGCGCCCGGCCCGCAGCACCTGGCCGCCACGCCCTGGATCCAGTCCGACCACCCCGCGGTGCAGGCCTTCGCGGCCGAGCATGCCCGTGGCGGCAACCCGCGCGACCGGGCCGTGGCGCTCTACCTGGCGGTGCGCGACCGCGTGCGCTACGACCCTTACCGCATTGACCTGTCGGATACCGGCATGAGTGCCAGCCGCGTGCTGGAACAAGGGCATGGCTGGTGCGTGCCCAAGGCGGTGCTGCTGGCCGCGGTGTGCCGCGCGCAAGGCATTGCGGCCCGGCTGGGGTTTGCCGACGTGCGCAACCACCTGTCCACGGAGCGCCTGCGCAACACCATGAAGACCGACGTGTTCGCCTGGCACGGCTACACCTCGCTGTGGCTCGATGGCGCCTGGCGCAAGGCCACGCCCGCGTTCAACATCGAACTGTGCGAAAAGTTCGGCCTGCTGCCGCTGGAGTTTGACGGTGAGCGCGATTCGCTCTATCACCCGTTCGACCGGGAAGGCCGCCAGCACATGGAGTACGTGAACGAGCGCGGCGCCTTCGACGACCTGCCGCTGGCGCAACTGCGCGCCGCGTTCCGTGAGATCTATCCCGACATGCCCACGGCCAGCGACGTGGCCGAGGGCGATTTTGCGGCCGATGCCGCGCGTGAAGCGGCTCGGGGCTAAGCGCTCAGCTCGAGAAGCGGAACACCGCCGTGCTGGCCAGCAGATTGGGCCAGGTGCGGATTTCGCGGCCTTCGTGCAGGCCGAAGCTGTCTTCGATGGTCAGTCCATTGCGCCGCGCCAGCACCTCGAAGTCGGCATGCGTGCCGACACGGATGTTGGGCGTGTCATACCACTGGTAGGGCAGGCGCTTGGTCACTGGCATGCGCCCCTGCAGCACGTGCAGGCGGTTCGGCCAGTGCGCGAAGTTCGGAAAGGCCACCACGCCCGCGCGACCCACGCGCGCGGTTTCGCGCAGCATGGTCTCCGCGTTGCGCAGGTGTTGCAGGGTATCGATCTGCAAGACAACATCGAAGGCGTCATCTTCGAACATGGTCAGCCCGTCTTCCAGGTTGAGCTGCAGCACGCTGACGCCGCGCCGCATGCAGGCCAGCACCTTGGCGTCGTCGATCTCCACACCGTAGCCACTGCACGCGCGAGTGGCCTGCAGATGCGCCAGCAGCGCACCGTCGCCGCAGCCCAGGTCCAGCACGCGCGAACCAGGCGGCACCAGGCGGGCGATGGACTCCATCACGGGTTTCTCGCTCATGGCCGCGTCCCCCCGACGGTCTGTTCGAAATAGGCCTGCACCGCATGCAGGTAACGCGGGTCGTCGAGCAGGAAGGCATCGTGGCCGTGCGGCGCGTCGATCTCGGCGTAGCTGACCTCGCGCCTGTTGTCGAGCAGGGCCCGGACGATCTCGCGGCTGCGCGCGGGCGAGAAGCGCCAGTCCGTTGTGAAGCTCACCAGCAAGAACCGAGCCCGGGCGCGCGCCAGTGCCGCCGTCAGGTTGCCGTCGAACGAGCGCGCGGGATCGAAATAGTCGAGCGCCCGGGTGATCAGCAGGTAGGTGTTGGCGTCGAAGTACTCGCTGAACTTGTCGCCCTGGTAGCGCAGGTAGCTTTCGATCTGGAACTCGACATCCTGCGTCGTGTAGCGGTAGGCCTGTTCGGCCACGGCGGCGGGGTCTTCGCCATCGGCCGAGCGCAGCGAGCGCCCGAACTTCTCGTTCATCACGTCGTCGCTGAGGTAGGTGATGTGGCCGATCATGCGGGCGATGCGCAGGCCGCGCCGGGGCAGCGTGCCCTCGCGCAGGTAGTGGCCGCCATGGAAGTCGGGATCGGTCACGATGGCGCGGCGCGCCACCTCGTTGAAGGCGATGTTTTCCGCCGTGAGATTGGGTGCGCTGGCGACCACCACCGCGTGGCGCACGCGCTCGGGGTACTGCAGGGTCCAACTGAGCGTCTGCATGCCGCCCAGGCTGCCACCCATGACGGCAGCCAGGGTCTCGATGCCCATCAGGTCCAGCAGCCGGGCCTGGGCATCGACCCAGTCCTCGACCGTGACCACTGGAAAGTCAGCCCCCCAGGGCGTGCCGGTGGCGGGGTTGACATGCGTCGGGCCGGTGGAGCCGAAGCACGAGCCCAGGTTGTTGACGCCAATGACGAACCAGCGGTCGGTGTCGACCGGTTTGCCAGGACCGATCATGTTGTTCCACCAGCCCTCGCTGCGCGCCAGCGGCTGGCCGTGCGCGTCGGCATGCCAGCCCGCCACGTGGTGCGACGCATTGAGCGCGTGGCAGATCAGCACCGCGTTGGAGCGTTCGGCATTGAGGGTGCCATAGGTTTCCACCACCAGTTCGTAGGCAGGAAGCACGGCACCGGAGCGCAATGCGAGCGGTTCGGCGAAGTGAAAGGTTTGGGGCGTGACGATCAAGGCCTTGTCCTGCGGGCGGCACCCGCCCAATAAAAAAACCCGGCGCCGCCAAAAGCGAGACCGGGAATCTCCCCTTTAGCGGCATTTTTAAAGCGCCCGCAATCTGGATCAAATCGGCGCTGGGCACAAGTATAAGTTGAAGCACAAGGCATGTGCAGCCGGGCCCGAAGGGTCCCGACACGGGTTTCCCCTGTGCCTGGACAGCCCTGTTGTAGCCGCGCATCGACCCCCGGCCGGCTTTGCACATCCTGAAAAATAGTTAGTGTTTGCGGGACATTCAGCGCATAATCCTCCGGCGAGCGTGGAAAGCGCTCGTTTTGACAAGTGATCGGTTGGTTTCGCGTGCTACAGGTTTTTGTGTGCTAACGGGGCTCCATCGCTATTTTTCTCAGTGTTATTAGGAGTCCCATCCATGGGCAACAAACTGTACGTGGGCAACCTGCCTTACACCGTGCGCGACGAAGATCTGCAGCAGGCTTTCAGCGCCTTTGGCTCTGTCAACAGCGCCAAGGTCATGATGGAGCGCGAAACCGGCCGTTCCAAGGGCTTCGGCTTCGTGGAAATGGGCAGTGATGCAGAAGCGCAATCCGCGATCGAAGGCATGAACGGCCAGTCCCTGGGCGGTCGCAGCCTGGTGGTCAACGAAGCCCGCCCGATGGAAGCGCGTCCCCCGCGCACCGGCGGCTTTGGCGGCGGCCGCAGTGGCGGCGGCGGCTTTGGTGGTGGTGGTGGTGGCGAAGGCGGTTTCCGCAGCCCCTACGGCGGCGGTGGCCGTCGTGAAGGTGGTGGCGGTGGTGGCCGCGGCGGTTACTGATCGCCCGCACCCGTCGACCTGAGCGGTCGATGCGCAAACAAAGCCCTGCGGCGATGCCTCAGGGCTTTTTTCATGGGCACACCGCCCCGGGTGCAGGAGATCAGTATTTTTCGCCGCGTACCACGGTCACATCTGCGAAATACAGCGACAGCGCGTGATCCGGCGCATACGTGGCCAGAACATGCTGGGCCACCTGGTCTGCCACATCGGCGGAGCAGACGATCTTGACCTCGATGCTGCGATCTGCCTCCCACAGTGCTTCGCGCGCGCCCAGTCGGCTGCCCCCGCGAACGTCGTGCACGGTGTAGCCCTGGGCACCGATGCGCAAGGCGTCGGCCACCAGCCTCTTTTCCAGCACCGCCTCAGTGATGATGACCAGCAGCTGGCGGGAATGTCTGTCCATGGTGCGACTCCTCAATCGTGCAGCATGCGCGCAAGCTGCAGGTACAGCGGCACGCCAATGACGATGTTGAAGGGAAAGGTCACGCCCAGCGCGGCGGTGATCGACAGCGCCGCGTTCGCCTCGGGGACGGCCAGGCGCATGGCCGTGGGCGCGGCGATATAGCTGGCGCTGGCGGCCAGGGTGGCCAGCAGCGCGGTACCGCCCACGCTCAGGCCCAGTGCCAACCCCGTGAGCGCGCCCGCCACGGCCAGCAGCGGGGGGGCGATGAGGGCGAATGCAAGCAGGCGAAGGCCGTGGCGCCGCAGCTCGCCCAGGCGTCCGCCAGCCACCAGCCCGAGTTCCAGCAGGAACAAGGCCAGCAGGCCCTTGAAAGGCAGACTGAACACGGACGCGATCGGTGCGGTGCCCGCCTCTCCCATGACGGCGCCAATCAACAGGCCGCCCGCCAGCAAAAGCACCGACTTGCCAAAAAATACGTCGTGCGCCAGCGCACCCCAGGCCACCCGCTGGGGCCGGCCGGCCGCATCCACGGCACCCAGTCGAGCCAGCAAAATGCCGGCAACAATGCCCGGAGCTTCCATGATGGCCACCCACAGCGCCGCGTGGGACTCAGCCGGCACGCCGTGCGCGGCAAGGTAGGCGCTGGCCACGGCAAAGGTGACCACACTGACTGAGCCATAGTGCGCCGCCATGGCGGCCGCGTCCGCTCGAGACAGCCCCAGCAAACGCAGCACGGGCATGAGCACAAAGGGAATGGCGAGTCCAAGGCCCATGCAGGCCAGCATCTGCGGCAGCAACTCAAGCCAGGGCTGCCTTGAGAGTTCGATGCCGCCCTTGAGTCCGATGGCCAGCAACAGATAGATGGACAGCGTCTCGTACAGCGGCTCGGGCAGTCGCAAGTCGCTCCCGACCAGGCGGGCAAACACGCCCAGCAGGAAGAACAGGACGACGACGTCGAGTGTCACGTGCGACCTTCGCCCTGGCGGTGCTTGCGCGGTCGGCCCGAGAGCAGGCGATCGAACAGGGCATTGGGCAACAGGCGCAGCAACTTGGCCACCACACCCATCTGCCAGGGAATGACACGGTAACTGGAACGCGCCCGGATGGCGTTGAAGGCGCGATCGGCAAAGGTCTCGGCGCTCAGCAGGAACGGCATGCTGTAGCGGTTCTGGCGCGTCAGTGGCGTATCCACATAGCCGGGCAGCAGGGTGACCACCGCGACGCCACTGCTGCGCAACTCGCCGCGCAGGCTCTCGCAATAGGCCACCACGGCCGCCTTGCTGGCGCAGTAGGCGCCGTGGCCGGGCAGGCCGCGGATGGCAGCCACGCTGGCAATACCCACCAGCACGCCGCTGCCGCGCGTGGCCATCGCGGTCAAGAAGGGATGGAAGGTGGCGGCCAGGCCGGTGTTGTTGGTGGCGAAGGTGCGTGCCATCACGTCGATGTCGGCACGCTCGCAGGTGTCCATGCCGACGCTGATGCCGGCATTGGCGATCACCACGTCGGGCACGCCCTGCTCGGCCAGGCAGGCCTGCCCGGCAGCTGCGATGCTGTCGGTGTCAGCCACATCCGCGCCATAGACGCGGCATTCGGTCGCGTCGAACGCCCGGGCATCGGCCCAGGCCTGCATCTCCCGCGCACGGCGTGCCACCAGCGCGAGCCGGTAGCCGGCTTGCGCAAAACGCAGCGCCAGCGCCTGACCAATGCCACTGGAAGCGCCGGTGATGAATACCAGTGGAGCGTCGCTGCGGGATCGCGGGGTGTGGGTGCTTGGCATGACGGGCATTGGAGGAATGTGTCCGTTCAGCGCGGCACCAGCTGCACTTTCACGCGGCCCTTGAACAGCGCCACCTGATTCTCTGCGTTGTAGTCAAGGGTGTCCGCGACGAGGCGGTCGCTGCCGCGCAACAAGGTGACCGGCCGGTCGGAGACGATGCGATCAGGCTCCAGATAGACATGCAGGAACTCGCCCTGGAACTCCAGCCGCGGCTGGGGATTTCCCTGGGCGTCGTTGCCTGCCTCGCGCACGACCACGGCATCGCCTTCCAGCACGAATTCGGTGTTGTCGCTGTTGGTCGTGACCAGGCGCGCACGGGCCAGCGTGGGCAGGCCCTGTTCCCCGATGTGGCGGATGCGCGCCATGTCGATCTCCACCGTGTCGCTGGCCGGGAAATGGCGCGCCTCCACCCCGGAGACCTGCGTCCGGAGTTCGCCCTGGGCGTCGAAGGCCTTGACCGAGAACTGCCGCATGAAGTAGTCGGGCTCGCTGCTCACCGGCTGCGGTGGCGCTGGCAACGCGGGCGCAGGCGTTGCCCGCAGCAACCAGTAGGACGCCAGGGCCAGCAGGCCCATGAGCAGCACCGGCAGGTAGATGGACAGGCGGTCCATGAGCTGGCGTTTGCGCCGCGGCGCGCGGGGCACGACGGCCGTCTGGTCGACGTCGTCGAAGAAGTCGAGCGGGTCGGAGGTGCTCACCGCGAGGCCGCCTCCAGTGCCTGCGCGTAGCTGCCACTGGCGATCAGCAACAGATCGCAGGCCTCGCGCACCGCGCCAGCTCCCGGCGCGCCCGCAGTGACATGGTGCGCCACGGCCAGCACCTCGGCATGCGCCGTGGGCGGCGCGATGGCCAGCGCGGCGCGGCGCAGCAGCGGCAGGTCGGGCCAGTCATCGCCCATGGCCGCGGCAGCACTCCAGTCCAGGCCCAGTTCGGCCAGGATGGCCTCGGCCGCGGGCGCCTTGTCCTCGGTGCCCAGGCGCAGGTGCACGACGCCCAGTGCGGACAGGCGCGCGCGCAACGCCGCCGAGTCGCGCCCGCTGACCACCGCAGGGGCAATGCCGGCGCGCTGCAGCAGCTTGATGCCGTGGCCGTCCAGGGTGTGGAAGCGCTTGAGGGTTTCACCGGCTTCACTGAAGTACAGGCTGCCGTCGGTAAGCACGCCGTCGACATCGAGGAACAGCACGCGCACCGGCTGGGCGCGCAGAAGCAGGGCAGGCGGGAAGTTCAGCACGGGGCGCAAGGGGTTCACGCTCAGATCACCTTCGCGCGCATCAGGTCGTTGCTGTTGATCGCGCCCTGCAGTCGGCCATCTTCGCCCACCACCAGCACGCTGGTGATGCGGCTGGCTTCCATGAGGCCGGCCGCCTCCACCGCCAGCGCGTCCGAACGCACGGTGCGAGGGTCGGGATGCATCACGTCGCGCGCCACCATCGATCGCAGGTCGGCGCTGCTGCCGGTCTTCTCGATCAGACGGCGCAGGTCGCCATCGGTGAAGATGCCCAGCACCCGCTGTTCGGTGTCGACAATGGCGCTCATGCCCAGGCCCTTGGCGCTGATCTCGCGCATCAGGTCCATCAAGCCGGCACCCGGTCCTACCCGGGGCACCGCATCGCCGCTGCGCATGACGTCGCCGACATGGGTGAGCAGCTTGCGACCGAGCGCGCCACCCGGGTGCGAACGCGCGAAGTCGTCGGCCTTGAAGCCGCGCGCGTCGAGCAGCGCCACCGCCAGCGCGTCGCCCAGCGCGAGCTGCGCGGTGGTACTGGCCGTGGGCGCGAGGTTGTGCGGGCAGGCCTCCTTGTCCACCGAGGCATCCAGCACTACGCTGGCGTGGCGGCCCAGGGTGGAGTCGCGGCGGCCGGTGATCGCCAGCAGCGGCACCCCCATGCGCTTGATCAGGGGCAGGATGGCGGTGAGCTCCTCGCTCTCGCCGCTGTTGCTGATGCCCAGCACCAGATCGAAGCGGGTGATCATGCCGAGGTCGCCGTGGCTGGCTTCGGCCGGGTGCACGAACATGGCCGGCGTGCCGGTGGACGCCAGCGTGGCGGCGATCTTGCGGCCAATATGACCGCTCTTGCCCATGCCCATGACCACGACGCGCCCGGAAACGCCCAACACCAGCGCCACTGCGCGCACGAAAGTGTCGTCCATGCGCCGGGCCACGGCGGTCACCGCCTGCGCCTCGATGCTCAGGGTCTCCTGCGCCATGGCCAGGGCCCGGGCAGGGTCGAAGGTGGAAGGCAGGCTCATGCGGGGCATTATCGCCGCCACCCCCTCCGTTTGCGCCGCGCGGGCAGCCAGTACCATCGCCGCATGAATTCGCTCGACATCGCCCTGCTGTACCTGCTGGCCGCCGTGCTGGGCGTTGTGGGTTGCCGCATGCTGCGCCTGCCGCCGATGCTCGGCTACCTGGTGGTGGGCGTGCTGATCGGGCCGAACGCGCTGGCCCTGGCGCAGGACTCGGGCGGCATCCGCTACCTGGCCGAATTCGGCGTGGTCTTCCTCATGTTCGTCATCGGACTGGAGTTCAGCCTGCCCAAGTTGCGTGCCATGAAACGCCACGTGTTCGGTCTGGGGCTGTCGCAGGTGGTGCTCACCCTGCTGCTGACCACGCTGGCCTCGCTGGGCCTGGCGTTGTGGCTTCCAGCGTGGTGGAACGTCTCCTGGCAGACCGCACTGGCGCTTGGCGGCGTGATGGCGATGAGCAGCACCGCAATCGTGATGAAGATGGTGGCCGAGCGGCTGGAGCTGGAGTCCGAGCACGGCAAACGCGTGTTGGGCATCCTGCTGTTCCAGGATCTCGCGGTGGTGCCCCTGCTGGTGCTCATTCCCGCGCTGTCCGCCGAGCCCGAGGAGTTGCTGCCCGCGCTGGCGTGGGCCGGCATGAAGGCCGTGCTGCTGCTGGGCCTCCTGCTCACGGGAGGGCAGAAGCTCATGCGCTGGTGGCTCACGCTGGTAGCTCGGCGCAAGAGTGACGAGCTCTTCATGCTCAATCTGCTGCTCATCACGCTGGGGCTTGCCTGGATGACTGAACACGCCGGGCTCTCGCTCGCGCTGGGGGCCTTCGTGGCCGGCATGCTGATCTCGGAGACCGAGTTCAAGCACCAGGTGGAGACCGACATCCGGCCCTTCCACGACGTGCTGCTGGGCCTGTTCTTCATCACCATCGGCATGATGCTGGACTGGCGTCTGGTTCTGGACCGCTGGCCCCTGGTGCTGTTGCTGCTGTCGGTCTCGGTGCTGTTCAAGCTGGCACTCATCACCGGGCTGACGCGCGCCTTCGGTGCGCCCACGGGCGTGGCGCTGCGCACCGGCCTGTACCTGGCGCAGGCGGGGGAATTCGGCCTGGTGCTGCTGACGCTGGCGGGGCAGAACAACCTGGTGCCGCCGCAGCTGTTCAACCCGATTCTCGCCAGCATGGTGATCTCCATGCTGGCGACGCCATTCGCCATCCTCTACGCCAACAGCATCGTCACGCGCCTGGTCGGCAGCGACTGGCTGATGCAGTCGGTGCAGATGACCACCATCGCGCGCAAGGCCATCAACGCCGACAAGCACGTGATCATCTGCGGTTATGGACGCTGCGGGCAGAACCTGGCGCGGCTGCTGGAAACCGAAGGCATTCCCTACATGGCGCTCGACCTCGACCCGGACCGCGTGCGCCAGGCCGCCGCCGCCGGGCATTCGGTCGTGTTCGGTGACGCCGCACGCCTGCAGGCGCTGATGGCCGCCGGCCTGCACCGCGCCAGCGCGGTGGTGGTGACCTACCTGGACACCGCGAGCGCGCTCAAGGTGTTGCACCATGCGCACGCGCAGGCCTCCCATGTCCCCGTGGTGGTGCGCACGGTGGACGACGGCGACCTGGAGAAGCTGCGCGCCGCGGGCGCCACCGAGGTGGTGCCCGAAGCCATCGAGGCCAGCCTGATGTTGGCCAGCCATGCCCTGGCGCTGGTGGGCGTGCCCATGCGGCGCGTGATCCGCCTGGTGCAGGACCAGCGCGACGCGCGCTACAACCTGCTGCGCGGCTACTTCCACGGCGCCGACGACGACGGCGTGGACGAGATCGATCACGAGCGGCTCAACACGGTGACCTTGCCCGCCGGTGGGCGCAACGTCGGCAAGACGCTGGGCAGCCTGGCCCTGCACGCGGTCGGCGTGCGGGTGGTGAGCCTGCGCCGGGCCAGCGGACGGCCACAACCACTCGAGGACGAGACGGTCTTCGAAGGCGGCGACACGGTGGTGATCAGCGGCAAGGCGCCTGCGCTGGCGCTGGCCGAACAGAAGCTGCTGATGGGCTGAGATCCGGTTGGCGCACCCTCTCCACGCACTTCGTCGGCCACAGCGCGCCGCACACCGGGAACCGGGACCACCGCCTGGCAGCGGCCACCACAATGAATCCACGGGCCCTTTTCACGGCCTTGCTTCCTGCCCATGGCCTAAGTACAGGGTCGCCATGGTCTCTCGCCCCGGCCTTCGTGCCGGGGTTTTTTTGTCGCCATTGATAATGGGCGTCCCCTTCCGGACCGAGCCCATGGACACCTCCGCTTTTCTGAAGTCCCATATCCGCACCGTGCCGGACTGGCCCGCGCCCGGCGTGCAATTCCGCGACATCACGCCACTGCTGCAGGACCCCAAGGTCTTTCGTGTGCTGATCGACACCTTCGTGCACCGCTACATGGACCCGGCGCTGCGACCGTCCGTGGTGGCCGGACTGGACGCGCGCGGCTTCATCATCGGCTCGGTGCTGGCCTACGAACTGGGTGTGGGTTTCGTGCCGATTCGCAAGAAGGGCAAGCTGCCATTCACCACGGTGGAAGAGACCTACGAACTGGAGTACGGTAGCGCGACGGTGGAGTTGCACACCGACGCGGTGAAGGCCGGTGACCGGGTGGTCCTGATCGACGACCTGATCGCCACCGGCGGCACCATGATGGCCGGACGGCGGCTGCTGGAGAAGCTGGGCGCCCACGTGATGGAGGGCGCGGCCATCGTCGACCTTCCCGAGCTCGGTGGCTCGGAGAAGCTTCGCGCGTCGGGCCTGCCGCTGTTCACGCTGCTGGATTTCGCGGGCCACTGAACAGCGGCACTTCGCACGGCACGGCGCGTCAGAGCTTGCCGTGTTGTGTCTCGCTCAATGCCGCGAAGTCACTGTGCGACTCGGGTACCGGCATCTCCATCTGTGCTTCTGCCGGCGTACGGTAGGGCGGCGTGGCCACGCTTTCGAGCGCTTGCCTGAAGGCCTGCACCTCGTCGTCACCCACCTGCTGCGTGGGTGCGTTGTCCGGTGCGAGCACGGGACGTGGAATGGCAGTCGGGCGAGGCACCGGCTGCGAGGTCGGCGGCACCATGCCGGGCGCCATCAGCACAGTCTCGCGCCGCGTCTGAGCCGCAACCGCGGCCTTCAGTGCCATGCCGACCTGATCGTGCACCGCCTTGCGACGCCAGTAGACGGATCGCACATCCATCTCGTGCCGGGTCCGGGCGCTCTGCTGGATCCAGCGCTCGATCTCGAGCAGGTATTCGTCTGGCATGGACTGGGCGGGCAGGGCCAGGTCGATCAGCACCAGGAAGCTGTCACCATTGGCGTCGAGTGTGAGCACCTTGAATTCGTAGCTGGTGGACAGCACGCCGGCGCGGATGAGCGATTCGCGAACCACGGAGAACAGTTGTTCACGCCGCAGGATGCGGCGCCCGCGGCGTGGCGAGATCAGCGGCAGCGTGGTCTGGCTGAACTTGTTGCGGGCGCGCGTGAACGGTCCGCCCTTGCTGGATGTGGTGGACTTCTTGGCCTGTAGCCAGCTCAACAAGGACATGGGCAGAGTGTGCGCCAGAGGCGCGCGCGCATAGGATTGAAAAGACGGCACAAATGGACCTTGATCAATGCACGCAACCCCAACGGGTTCAGGTCACGGCCACCCGTTTGGGTCGGTTGTACATGCGCCGCGCCAGCACCGCCGACATGGCCACCGTCACGTCCAGCGCGATCTCGGGGTGGCGCGTCGACAACTCGCGAAAACGCAGCGGCGTCAGGCACCAGAGTCGGCAGTCGCTACCCGCGTGCACCGTGGCGCTGCGTGGCAGGTGACTGAAGAATGCGCCCTCGCCCAGCAAAGAACCTGAACCCACCACGGCAATGCGCACGCGTTCGCGCGAATCCTCGTAATGCACGGTCAGGGTGCCGCTTTCCACGAAATAGACAGTACGGTCCTTCACGCCCTGCTCGATCAGCACCTGCCCCTGCTGCAAGGCCACCGGCTGCAGGTAGTTGGCCAGCAAAGGCCACTGGTTGTCATTGAGATTCAGGGGCACGGCGTCCAGCGCGCTGCTCAGGCGCATGGACTGGGCCAGACCTTGGATGTCAAAGCGCACGGGCGTGGGCAACTGGGCGTTCATGCGATCAAGATAACCGCGCCCTGCCACCGCGCGCAAGCCGGTTCTTACCCGCGCTTACAGTTGCACTCTCGACGGTATCCGCGCGGCTCCGAGCGGTACTTTCGGCTTCATTTGCCGATGCAAAAACGCGAAAAGATTTCGCCCAGCAGGTCGTCAGCGGTGAACTCACCCGTGATCCCGCTCAGGGTCTGCTGAGCCAGCCTCAGCTCCTCGGCCAACAGATCGAGGTGTTCGGCGCGCGAGCGCAGCAGGCCAGCGGCGGCATCCAGGTGTTCGCCCACGCGATGCAGGGCCTGCACATGCCGCTCTCGCGCCATGAACAGACCATCGCCCGCATGCTGCCAGCCGGCAAGCGCGAGCAGCCGCTGGCGCAGGTCCTCCAGGCCGGTGCCGTTCCGTGCCGATATGGCCAGCGCATCGCCCTGTCCGCGCACACCATCGGGCACGCGACCGTCCACCTGGTCCAGCTTGTTCCAGACGTGCAGTACCGGCACACCCGGTGGCAGTGCTGCGGCGAGGCTGGCGGCGATCGAGGCATCGGCATCCCGGTACTCCTGGTTTTCACCCCGGCCCAGGTCGTGCAGGAACAGCACGGCATCGGCCTGGCGGATGCGGCCCCAGGCGCGCTCGATGCCGATCTTCTCGACCTCGCCCACGTCGGGGCTGTCGCGCAGGCCCGCGGTGTCGGTCACGTGCAGGGGTACGCCCTCGATCTGTATCGTTTGCTGCACCACATCGCGCGTGGTGCCCGCAACGGGCGTGACGATGGCCAGCTCCGCGCCCGCCAGTGCATTGAGCAGCGAGCTTTTGCCTGCATTGGGCTGGCCGGCGATGACCACCTGCAGGCCGTCGCGCAGCAGGGCGCCCTGGCGCGCCTGCGCCTGCACGTCCGCCAGCGCCTGCTGCAGGCGCTGCAACTGGCCAGTGGCGTCGGCCTTCTGCAGGAAATCGATCTCTTCCTCGGGGAAATCCAGCGTCGCTTCGACCAGCATGCGCAGGTTCACCAGTGCATCGCGCAGATCGTGGACAAGGGCGGAGAACGCGCCCGCGAGCGAGCGCGAGGCACTGCGTGCGGCCGCCTCGGTGCTGGCGTCGATCAGGTCAGCGACCGCCTCGGCCTGCGCGAGGTCAAGCTTGTCGTTGAGAAACGCGCGCTCGGTGAACTCGCCCGCGCGCGCCGGCCGCAAGGCAGGCAGCACGTCGCGTCCCACCTCCAGGCAACGCGCCATCAGCAACTGCAGGACCACCGGCCCGCCGTGTCCCTGGAGTTCAAGCACATCCTCCCCGGTGTAGGAATGTGGCCCGGGAAACCACAGCGCCAGGCCGTGATCGATCGGCTGGTCGACGGCATCCGCGAACGGAAGGTAGGTTGCCTCGCGCGGCTTCAAGGCTCGCCCCAGCAAAGCCTGCACGAACAGCGCCAGCCCCCGCCCCGAGACCCGCACGATGCCCACGCCCCCGCGTCCGGGCGCGGTGGCAATGGCAACGATGGGATCACGCGAGGCGGCGAGCATAACGAGCGAGCATAAAAGACAAAGGGCCTGCGCAAGCAGGCCCTTACCGAGAGAAGCCATGCCCCTCATCAGAGACACCAAGGGTCCGGCCCCGCCGGCCCGAGGTGTCGTCCCCCCTTCGAGGGGGGAAGCCGCGTCAGCGGCGCAGGGGGGTCAGGAGAACTTCGGCATGCTGAACTTCAGCGGCACGCCCATGCTCTTGTTGATCACCGCCTGCTGAGCGATGGTCAGCACGTTGTTCGTGATCCAGTACAGCACCAGGCCGGACGGGAAGAAGAAGAACATGACCGAGAACATCAGCGGCATCAGCCACATCAGCTTGGCCTGCAGCGGGTCCGGCGGCAGCGGGTTGAGCGCGGTCTGGATCATGGTCGTGACGGCCATCACCAGCGGCAGGATGAAGTAAGGGTCCGGCGAGGACAGGTCGGTGATCCAGGCCATCCAGGGCGCGTTGCGCATCTCCACGCTGGACAGCAGCACCCAGTAGAGCGCGATGAACACCGGAATCTGGATCAGGATGGGGAAGCAGCCGCCCAGCGGGTTGACCTTCTCCTCCCGGTACATCTTCATCATTTCCTGTTGCATCGCCTGCGGGTTGCCCTTGAGGCGCTCGCGCATTTCCATGATGCGCGGGTTGATCTTCTTCATCTTGGCCATGCTGCGGTAAGCGCTGGCATTGAGCCAGTAGAACGCCGCCTTGATCAGCACCACGAGCAGTACGATGGCCCAGCCCCAGTTGTCCACGTAACCATGGATCTTCTCGAGCAGCCAGTACAGCGGCTTGGCCAGGATGGTGAGCCATCCATAGTCCTTGACCAGTTCAAGGCCCGGAGCGATGGTCTCCAGCACCTTTTCTTCCTGCGGCCCCACGAACAGGCGCGTCTGCACGCGCTCGCTCTGCCCGGGCTCGATGGCCTTGAGCGCCGTGATGCTGCCGACGGCATACAGGTTGTTGTCGATCTTGCGCGCGAAGTTGTCCCGCGCCACGCCGTCGCCCAGCAGCCAGGCCGAAGCGAAGTAGTGCTGCACCATGGCGACATAGCCATCGCTGGTGGACTTCACGAATTCGGCCTGGTTCTTCTCGATGTCGGCGAATTCGACCTTCTGGTACTTCTTCTCGGCGGTGTAGACCGCCGGGCCGGTGAAGGTGGAGTAGAACGGCGTCTCGCTGCTGAGCGTGCTGCCGTCGCGCACGAGCTGAAAATAGAGTTGCGGGCTCACCGGCTGGCCACCCAGGTTCTGCACCTCGTGCTCGACCGCGATGTCGTAACTGCCGCGTGTGAGCGTGTAGGTCTTGACCAGCTTCACGCCACCGACTTCGGCGGACTCGAAGCGCACCTGCAGCTGGTTCTGGCCGTCGGCCATGTTGACGGGCGCACCCACCAGCGTCATCGGCGTCCTGTGGGTCGGAAAGCTGCCACCGATCAGGCCGGTCTGGGCCACGTAGATGTGCTCGCCGCCCTGGGTGAGCAGGGTGAAGGGCTGCGCGCTCTGGTCCTTGCTCTGGCGCGTGGCTTCGGCGTGCCTGAGCAACTGGGCGCCGATCAGGGAACCACCTTCGCTGTTGAAGGCGAGCTTGAACACATCGGTGCTCACCTCGTAGCGCTGGGCGACCGCACTCGGGGCGGTCGTTGGCGCTTGCCCACCAGCGGCCACGGCCGCCTGGCTCGCCGTCGGCAGGCTGGCGTCGGCCGCGGGCGCCGCGGGGGCACTGGAGGAGGTGGCGGCAGGCGCGGTCACCGGCGCGGAGCCCGGGAAGAAGGTGGGTTGGTGGCCATTGTGAATCTGCCACTTGTCCCAGATCAGGACCATCGACAGACCAAAAACCACCCACAGGATGGACCGACGGATGTCATTCATGACGGGTTCTTCTTTTCGCAGGAAGGTGAAGAAATCAGGCGGGAAAACAGCGCCGGGCGCTCCATGGGGACCGGGTCATGGCCACCCTCGCACCAGGGATGGCAGCGCACCAGGCGGCCCAGCGTCAGGCGACTCCCGACCAGGGCCCCGTGGCGCTCCAGCGCCCCGATCGCATAGACCGAACAGGACGGCTCGAAGCGGCAGGCGCTGCCCAGCCAGGGACTGAGCAGCAAACGGTACCCTTTGACCAGCCCCAGCAGGCCCTGGCGAGGCCAGTCAGACAGCATCGCGGGTCTCCACGGAGCGGCTCGCGGCTCGCGGCGCGGACCGGGGCGACAGCAACTGCTCCAGCTCGGCACGCACCGCTCGCTTGAGCACCTCCGAGGTGGCGCTGATGAATTGCTGGCGGCTGAACTCGCTGCGCAGCCGCACCACCAGGGCCGCCTGGGGCAGGCTCCCGGCCCGCAGGCGCGCGGTTTCATAGATCTGGCGGCGGATCGTGTTGCGCGTGACCGCGCGTTTCGCCCAGCGCTTGGGCAGCAAAACCCCCAGCCAGGCATCGGCCACGGGAAACAACACCCTGCCATCGTGCGCGCTGGTGAGCGCGGCACGGTGCAAGGCAAAGTGAGGGGTCTTGGCCACGGGGGCTCCCGCCATGACGGCCTGGAACTGTTGCCGTGACCGCAGCCGCTGGATCACCGCAGAATCGATGGGGTCACGCGGCGAGGAAGCCGGTCAGGCTGGCGCCGGCAGAACACGCGCAATGGCCTCAGACGGCCAGACGCTTGCGGCCCTTGGCGCGGCGCGCATTGATCACGGCGCGGCCCCCGCGGGTTTTCATGCGGACGAGAAAGCCGTGGGTGCGGGCGCGGCGGATCTTGGAGGGCTGGTAGGTGCGTTTCATGGTGGTCTGTAGAAATCGGGGAAACCCGCAATTATCGCAAATAAAACCCATACCCGGCAAGCACTTGGCCGCGGCTGCGGGCACGGCACTTGAAGCCGCCGGTCTGCGGCAAGCGCCGGAAAATTCAGCCATTCAAGGGTTTGCGGGCCTTGTGGATAAGTTTTCCGCCGAACTACAATGCCGGGTCTGCCCGAGACAATTGTCCACAACTCCAACGCATCCGACGCTTCCCGCATGATCGAGGGCACACCCCCTGAAGCCATCGTGGCCGCCACCCGGCCCGACACCCCCTCGCTGTGGCCGAGCTGCATGGACCGGCTGTCGCAGGAAATCCCCGAACAACAGTTCAACACCTGGATTCGGCCGCTGTCCGCGACCGTGGCCGAGGACGGCTCGCGGGTGGTCGTTGCCGTGGCCAATCGCTTCAAGCTGGACTGGATCCGCGCCCAGTACGCAGCACGCATCTCTGCCTTGCTGGAAGCCGTAAACGGTACGCCAGTGGTGTTGGAGTTGGTGCTTGCTCCGCGCGAAGGGCCCAGCCGGACGTCGCCTGCCCCACGTATGGCGCAAGACCCCGTGCTGGCTGAGCTGCCCGACCTGGCGCCGGTGGAAGTGGCCACGCCCAGCGGACCCAAGACCCGGCTCAATCCCGCGCTGGCCTTCTCCACCCTGGTGGAAGGCTCGGCCAACCGCATGGCCCGTGCCGCGGCCATGCACGTGGCTGGCAGCCTGGGCCAGTTGTACAACCCGCTGTTCATTTACGGCGGCGTCGGCCTGGGCAAGACGCACCTGGTGCACGCCATCGGCAACCATCTGCTGGCCGACCGTCCACAGGCACGGGTTCTCTACATTCACGCCGAGCAGTTCGTCTCGGATGTGGTCAAGGCCTACCAGCGCAAGACCTTCGACGAGTTCAAGGAGCGCTACCACTCGCTCGACTTGCTGCTGATCGACGACGTGCAGTTCTTCGCCAACAAGGAGCGTACCCAGGAGGAGTTCTTCAACGCCTTCGAGGCCCTGCTGGCCAAGAAAAGCCACATCGTGCTGACCAGCGACACCTATCCCAAAGGCCTGGCCGACATCCACGAGCGGCTGGTCTCGCGCTTCGATTCGGGCCTGACGGTGGCGATCGAGCCGCCCGAGCTGGAGATGCGCGTGGCGATCCTGATCAACAAGGCGGCCGTGGAGAACGCCGTGATGCCCGAGGAAGTGGCCTTCTTCGTGGCCAAGAACGTGCGCTCCAACGTGCGCGAGCTCGAAGGCGCGCTGCGCAAGATCCTGGCCTATTCCCGCTTCAACCAGAAAGACATCTCGATCCAGCTCGCGCGCGATGCGCTCAGGGACCTGCTGTCGATCCAGAACCGGCAGATCAGCGTGGAGAACATCCAGAAGACCGTGGCCGACTTCTACAAGATCAAGGTCGCGGACATGTACAGCAAGAAGCGTCCGGCCAGCATTGCCCGGCCGCGCCAGATCGCGATGTTCATTGCCAAGGAACTGACCCAGAAGAGTCTGCCCGAGATTGGCGAGCTGTTTGGCGGACGCGACCACACCACGGTGCTGCATGCGGTGCGCAAGATCGGTGCTGAGCGGCAGCAGAACACCGAACTGAACCAGCAGCTGCACGTGCTCGAACAGACACTCAAGGGATGAGGCCGCAAAAAGGGCGAAAATAGCGTGGATTTGCCCCGAACAACGGGGCAGGTCATCCGGGTGGCAGGAACCGGCTTGCAAACAACCAGAGACGAAAGAGTCTGACATGATCGTTTTGAAATCGACCCAGGACAAGGTATTGGCCGCACTGCAGTCCGTCGCAGGCATCGTGGAGCGCCGCCACACCCTGCCGATCCTGGCCAACGTGCTGCTGCGCAAGACCGGCTCGCAGGTGCAACTGACCACCAGCGACCTGGAGATTCAGATCCGCACCACCGCCGAACTCGAAGGCGACGCCGGCAACTTCGCCACCACGCTGGGCGCGCGCAAGCTGATCGACATCCTGCGCACCATGCCGGGCGATCAGACCGTGAGCCTCGAATCCAGCGCCGGCAAGCTGATCCTCAAGGGCGGCAAGAGCCGCTTCACGCTGCAGAGCCTGCCGGCGGAAGACTTTCCCCTGGTGCAGGAGTCGGCCAGCTTCGGCCCGGTGTTCTCGGTGCCGCAGAAAACACTCAAGAGCCTGCTCGGTCAGGTCTCCTTCGCCATGGCGGTGCACGACATCCGCTACTACCTCAACGGCATCCTGTTCGTGGCCGAAGGCAAGCAGCTCAGCCTGGTGGCCACAGACGGCCACCGCCTGGCCTTTGCCTCCAGCACGCTGGACGTGGAAGTGCCCAAGCAGGAGGTGATCCTGCCGCGCAAGACCGTGCTGGAACTGCAGCGCCTGCTCTCGGACAAGGAGGGCGCCATCGAGATGCAGTTCGCCGCCAACCAGGCCAAGTTCAGCTTCGACGGCATGGAGTTCGTCACCAAGCTGGTCGAGGGCAAGTTCCCCGACTACAACCGCGTGATCCCGAAGAACCACAAGAACATCGTCACGCTGGGCCGCCAGCCGCTGCTGGCATCGCTGCAGCGCACGGCCATCATGACCAGCGAGAAGTTCAAGGGCGTGCGCCTGAACGTCGAGCCCGGCGCGCTGCGCGTGGCCTCGAGCAACGCCGAGCAGGAAGAAGCGGTGGACGAGCTCGACATCGACTACGGCGGCGACGCGATCGAGATCGGCTTCAACGTCACCTACCTGATCGACGCGCTGCAGAACATGTCGCAGGAGATGGTGCGCATCGAGCTCTCCGACGGCAACAGCTCCGCGCTGGTCACCAACCCCGACGACAACGCCTTCAAGTACGTCGTCATGCCGATGCGCATTTGAGGGTGCCCGCCGCCCCGGCTGCTCCCGCATTCCAAACCCGCGCACACCGCGGGTTTGGCGTTTACTGAGATCGAGAAACTTCACCATGTCCGACGCCAACAAGCCCGCCGAATCCGTTCACACCGGCGCGGTTCAAGCCGAAAGTTCCAATTTCCAGCCCGTCATCGACGCCCACCAGGCCGGCGCCAGCGAAGGCTATGGCGAGGGTTCGATCCAGATCCTGGAAGGCCTGGAGGCGGTGCGCAAGCGCCCGGGCATGTACATCGGCGATACCTCGGACGGCACCGGCCTGCACCACCTGGTGTTCGAGGTGGTCGACAACTCCATCGACGAAGCCCTGGCCGGCCACTGCGACGACATCGTCGTGACCATCCACACCGACAACTCCATCAGCGTGGTCGACAACGGCCGCGGCATCCCCACGGGGGTGAAGATGGACGACAAGCACGAGCCCAAGCGCAGCGCAGCCGAGATCGCACTGACCGAACTGCACGCCGGCGGCAAGTTCAACCAGAACAGCTACAAGGTATCCGGTGGCCTGCACGGCGTGGGCGTGAGCTGCGTGAACGCGCTCTCGCAATGGCTGCGCCTGACGGTGCGCCGCGAAGGCCATGTGCACCAGCTGGAGTTTGCGCGCGGCTTCGTGCAGAACCGCATCATTGAAGCCACGCCCACCGGCGTGGAGCTCTCACCCATGCGCGTGACCGGCGCGACCGAGAAGCGCGGCACCGAGGTGCACTTCCTGCCCGACTACGAGATCTTCCGCGAGAACGCCGACTTCCACTACGAGATCCTGTCCAAACGCCTGCGCGAACTCTCGTTCCTGAACAACGGCGTGCGCATCCGCCTCAAGGACGAGCGCAGCGGCAAGGAAGACGATTTCTCCGGCGCCGGTGGCGTCAAAGGCTTCGTCGACTTCATCAACAAGGGCAAGACGGTTCTGCACCCGAACGTTTTCCACGCCCTGGGCGACCGCCAGAGCGACCAGGGCACCAACATCGGGGTCGAAGTCGCGATGCAGTGGAACAGCGGCTACAACGAACAGGTGCTCTGCTTCACCAACAACATCCCGCAGCGCGACGGTGGCACCCACCTTACCGGCCTGCGCGCGGCCATGACGCGGGTGATCAACAAGTACATCGAAGAGAACGAACTCGCCAAGAAGGCCAAGGTGGAAGTCACCGGCGACGACATGCGCGAAGGCCTGTGCTGCGTGCTCAGCGTCAAGGTGCCCGAGCCCAAGTTCTCCAGCCAGACCAAGGACAAGCTGGTCTCCAGCGAGGTGCGTGGCCCGGTGGAAGACATCGTGTCCCGCCTGCTGGCCGACTACCTGCAGGAACGCCCGAACGACGCCAAGATCATCTGCGGCAAGATCGTCGAGGCCGCGCGGGCCCGTGAGGCCGCGCGCAAGGCGCGCGAGATGACGCGCCGCAAGGGCGTGCTCGACGGCATGGGCCTGCCCGGCAAGCTCGCCGACTGCCAGGAGAAAGACCCGGCCCTGTGCGAGATCTACATCGTCGAGGGCGACTCCGCCGGCGGCTCGGCCAAACAAGGGCGTGACCGCAAGTTCCAGGCGATCCTGCCGCTGCGCGGCAAGATCCTGAACGTGGAGAAGGCGCGCTACGAAAAGCTGCTGACCAGCAACGAAATCCTCACGCTCATCACCGCGCTGGGCACCGGCATCGGCAAGGCCGGCGCCGAGGGCAGCAACGGCAACGCCGGCGCCGACGACTTCAACGTCGCCAAGCTGCGCTACCACCGCATCATCATCATGACCGACGCCGACGTCGACGGCGCCCACATCCGCACCCTGCTGCTGACCTTCTTCTACCGCCAGATGCCCGAGCTGGTCGAACGCGGCCACATCTACATCGCGCAGCCGCCGCTGTACAAGGTCAAGGCCGGCAAGGAAGAGCTGTACCTGAAGGACGGCCCCGCGCTCGACGGCTTCCTGCTGCGCATCGCGCTCAAGGACGCGTCCGTGTTCACCGGCGGCGCCACCCAGACCACCCTGAGCGGCGACACGCTGGGCGAACTCGCGCGCAAGCACCAGATCGCCGAGAGCGTGATCGCCCGCCTGTCCAACTTCATGGACGCCGAAGCCCTGCGCGCGATCGCCGACGGCGTCTCGCTCAACCTCGACAGCGTCGAACAGGCCGAAGTCAGCGCGGTCGCGCTGCAGGAGAAGCTGCGCGAACTCACCACCACCGGCGTGCCCGCCGAAGTGGCTGCCGAGTTCGACGTGCGCACCGACAAGCCCATCCTGCGCATCAGCCGCCGCCACCACGGCAACATCAAGAGCAGCGTGCTCACGCAGGACTTCGTGCACGGCGCCGACTATGCCGCGCTGGCGACCGCCGCAGACACCTTCCGCGGCCTGCTGGGCGAAGGCGCGAAAGTCATGCGCGGCGAGGGTGACAAGCAGAAGGAAGAAAAGGTCGGCGACTTCCGCCAGGCCATGCGCTGGCTCATCAGCGAAGCCGAACGCACCACCAGCCGCCAGCGCTACAAAGGCCTGGGTGAAATGAACCCCGCGCAGCTCTGGGAAACCACCATGGACCCGGAAGTGCGCCGCCTGCTGCGCGTACAGATCGACGACGCCATCGAGGCCGACCGCGTGTTCACGATGCTGATGGGCGACGAGGTGGAACCGCGTCGTGATTTCATCGAGAGCAACGCCTTGCGCGCGGGCAATATCGACGTCTGAGTTTTGCGGATGGCTGGACCCCGGCCATCACACCCCGTTTCGCGGGCTTGGCGCCGGATGGCACGTCAGGCACCCGCCTGAACGGTGTCAAACGCGTTTGCGATGGGTGCGCGGCGCGACGCCACGCTCTCGCTGGGACGCGCGCTCAAACGCACCGACTGAGCGCAAGCCGCCACCGCTCGCGATCCTTTCCTGCAATGTGCGCGATGGCATGGACCACAACGCCTGGCGCCGTCAGCGGACGCCGTGGCGTTGCGCAGCGGGATGGCGCACTCCGGTGCACCCCGTTTTGTCGATTCGGGTGGCAGCCGATCGTCGTGAGGTGGAAGGCGGGCGAATCAGGACTTGTCAGCCTTCCTCCCGAGACTCGAAGACCTGTCTATCTGTCCATCCATTCACTCAAGCAAGGAGCAACCCAATGAGCAGTTCCATCCGTACCTGCCTCTGGTTCCGCGACGGTCGGGGCCGTGAGGCCGCTGACTTCTACTGTTCACTGATCCCGGGAAGCCGGGTCGAGACGACGTTTTCCGGCGATGCCGGGCACGGCACCTTCTCGGTGATCGATTTCTCGCTGGGCGGCGTGCCGTACCAGATTCTCGATGCCGGTCCCGTCTTCACGCTGACCGAGGCGGTGTCGATTTCGGTCGCGACGGATGACCAGGCCGAGACCGACCGGCTGTGGGCGGCGCTGACCGCGAATGGCGGCGAGGAGAGTGTTTGCGGCTGGCTGAAGGATCGCTACGGGGTGTCCTGGCAGATTTTCCCCCGGCGGCTGACGGAGCTGACGACGAGTGCCGACAAGAAGGTGTCCGCCTCGGCGATGGCCGCAATGATGAAACAGCGAAAAATCGATATCGCCGCGATCGAGGCAGCGGTTCGCGAGGCGGCGTAGTCGGCCATACGCCATCGCGCGCACGGCTCGCCCCGAACTGGACGGCCTCATCGTCGAACTGCCCGCCTCCCGGTGGCAGCCCCTCAGGCCACCCGATCCGCCGCCCGCGCCACGCTGTCCTGCAGCCACACGTGCGCGGGGTCGTGGTCGTTGCGGCTGTGCCAGACGGCGCGGAAGGTGGATGGCGCGGACGGGTAGGGCGGCTCGCGCATCAGCAGTTCGCCGCCCGCGGCCAGATTGCGCGCCAGCGACGACGGCATGATGGACAGCATGTCCGAGTCGCGCAGCAGCGCGGGGATCGCGAGCGAATGGGGCACGGTCACGCGGTAGCGCGGCGCCTTGCCCACGGCCTGCAGGGCCTCCTCCAGTGCGTGGCGGTCGAACATCTCCGCCTGGCGGGCCAGCCCGCGCTCCAGGATGAAGCCCCCCACCGCGCCTTCCTCCTGCCCGCCCACCGACACCGTGACCAGCGGGTAGCGCGCCAGGTCCTGCAGCGCCAGGCGGCGGCGCGAGGCCGGGTGGGCCTTGCGCATCACGATCCGTTCGCCCTGCGTCATCAGCGTGCGCGAGCTCAGCCGCTGCGGCACCTGCGCGAAGATGCCCACCGCGAGATCGATCCGCCCCACGTCGATCTGCTCGGCCAGGTCGATGCGCGTGGAGGGGCGGATCACCAGGTCGATACCGGGCGCCTCCACCTTCATCAGGCGGCTCAGTTCGGCCACCATCACCGCCGTCAGGTGGTCGTTGGCGGCGATCACGAAGCGGCGCGTCGAACGGCCCGGATCGAACGGCTCCACGCCCAGCGTCGCCTCGATGCGGCGCAGCGCGTCGCGCAGTTCATCGGCCATGGCCACGGCCCGCGCGGTCGGCACCATGCCTCGGGCCGTGCGCACGAACAGCTCGTCGCCCACCACCTCGCGCAGGCGCGCGAGCGCGTGGCTCACCGCCGACTGGCTGAGGTTCAGGCGCTTGCCGGCGCGCAGCAGGTTGCGGTCTTCGTGAACCGCGTCGAACACCTTGATCAGGTTGAGGTCGATGCGCCCGATGCTCATGGCCAGCCTTTCGCGTGTTGCATGGCGTGCATTTTGCTCTTGCAAAAGCACCGCTTCCGTTCAAGTCGCCCGGTGGCGATCATCCGTGACACCCATCCCCTGAACCCACGGAGCCCCACATGAACACACTCTCGCGCAGGCGCTTTGGCGCCGCCAGCCTCGCCACACTGGCCGCGTCGGCCTGGCCTCTGACGACCTGGGCACAAGCACCCGGATCAACCCGCAAGATCATCGTCGGCTACCCCGCTGGCGGCACGCTGGACCAGACAGCGCGCCGCGTGGCCGAGGCATGGCGCCAGCAGGGCATCACCACCATGGTCGACAACCGCTCCGGCGCAGCCGGCCGCCTGGCCAATTCCCAGCTCAGGCGCGAGCGCGGCGATGGCGCCACGCTGCTGTGCACCCACACCTCGGCGCTGAGCATCTACCCGCACGTCTACAGCAAGCTCATGTACGACGCGGTCGCGGACTTCGTGCCCATCTCGCCCGTGGTCTCGGCCACCTGCGCGCTGGCCATCAGCAACGCCGTGCCGGCGTCCGTCAAGACGCTGGCCGACTACGTGAAGTGGGTGCGGCAATCGCCCGACCACGCCATGTACGCCTCACCGGCCGCGGGCTCCATGGCGCACTTCCTGGGCTTCCAGTTTTCGGAAGCGGCCGGCCTCAAGCTGCAGCACGTGGGCTACCGCGGTTCGGCGCCGGCGATGAACGACATGCTGGGCGGCCAGATCCCCGCCTACCTGGGTTTTGTCGCCGACTTCCTGCCCTACATGCAGACCGGCAAGCTGCGCATCCTGGCCGTGAGCGGCGAGAAGCGCTCGCGATTCATGCCGGGTGTACCGAGCTTTCCAGAACAGGGCTTCGGCGCGATCACCGGCATCGAGTCCTACGGCATCTTCGCGCCGCCCGGCACGCCCGAGGCGGTGGTAAGGACGCTGCACGAGGACGTGATCGCATCCACCCGCAACCCCGCCCTGGTCGCAGGCTTCGAGGAGGTGGGCCTGGAGCTGTTCACGCTCAGCCCGAAGGCGTATGAACGCTACATCCAGTCTGAGCGCGACAAGTGGGGCCCGGTGGTGCGTGCCTCGGGCTTCAAGTCGGAGGAATGAGCATGCGGGACGAGCAGCAGCACCCCGACCGCGAGGCCCTGATCCAGCGCAGCATCGCCTTTCTCGACGAGGTCAAGGACATGACCGCCGGCACGGAGGTCGAACGCTGGCTCAACCGGACGCACGGCCCGGGCAGCGCGGTGTACGAAGACCTGGCGCGGCTGGTGAAGGCCGGCGTGCGCGACGGCTGGGCCGCCAACATCGAGATCACCGGCACGCACTACCGCCGCAGCCGCATCATGGAGCCTTCGGAAGGCACGCACTGGTTCAGCATCACCGCGGTGTACATGGACAGCAGCGGCAACACCCAGGGCAACCCGGGCAACAGCTTTCGCGGGCAGTACCATGCACACCCCTATGGCGAGCTGAACATGGTGATCCCGCTCAACCCCGGCGCCGCGCTGGCCGGACCCAACGGCTGGTGCGAAGCCGGCTGGACGGCACCCGGCCCGGGCAGCCACCACTACCCCGAGGCCCGGGGCGGCGCGGTCATCGCGCTGTTCTATCTGCCCGCGGGGCGCATCGCCTACCACCCACCACCGGTGGAAGCACAAATGGAAGGATGAGCATGTCGGAACACAGCATCGAGGACGTGACGCGGGTGGTCGACGGCGTGCTGCGCTCGCGCCGCAGCCTGCGCGCCTACCGGCCAGACGCCGTGCCGCGCGCCGTGCTGGAGGACATCCTGGACGTGGCCTCGAGCGCGCCCAGCAACTCGAACACCCAGCCCTGGCGCGTGCACGCCCTTGCGGGCGCACCCAAGCAGGCGCTGGGCGCCGCGTTGCTGGCCGCCTTCCGAGAGAACACCCTGCCCCCGTCGCCGCACTTCCCCCACCCGTTGCCCGAGGAATACGCCCAGCGGCAGCGGGACTTTGGCGCGGTCTACTACCGCACGCTGGGCATCGACGTCGCCGACATGCCCGCCCGCCTGCGCCAGACCGAGAAGAACTTCGGCTTCTTTGGCGCGCCGGTCGGTCTGATCTTCACCATCGACCGCCGCCTGGCGCCGCACAGCTGGCTCGACCTCGGCCTGCTGGTGCAGAACGTGATGATCGCCGCCAGCGCACGCGGCCTGGGCACCTGCCCGCAGGTCTCTTTCGCGCGTTTCCATCCGGTCATCGCGCAGCACCTGGCCTTCACCGAACACGAGCTGACGGTGTGCGGCATGTCGCTGGGCTACCCAGAGCACGACGAGCCCGTCAACCGCATGGCCATGCCGCGTCGCGGGGTGAGGGAATTCGCATGCTTCGATCAATTCGAATGAGCGCCCACGCAACAGTGACACTGCGCGCGATGCCGACACCGGACAGTGCAGACCGACTGAAGCGCGCCACTCGTCCTCAGTCGTAGATCTCCACCGGCCCGTGATCCCCCACGGCCACCGTGTGCGACACGAGCGCCCCGTCGCGCAGCAGGTGCAGCGCGTACCCGGGCGGTTCGCGCCGGTAGGTGGCGGGCGCGTCCTCACGCAGGTCGAGCACGATCTGGTGCGCGGTGGACGGCACCGTCATGGCCACCGTGCCGCCGAAGCGGCGCACGATGGGGCGGTGCAGGTGCCCGCAGAGCACGCGCTCGACCTGCGGGTGGCGGCGCAGCAGCTCCGCCAGTGCCGCGCTGCCCTGGCGCAGACCGATGCGGTCCATGTGCGCGATGCCGGTGGCGAACGGCGGGTGGTGCATGGCCACCACCGTGGGCTGGTGCGGCGCCTCGGCCAGGGTGCGGTCCAGCCAGGCCAGGCGGTGTTCGCACAGCGCGCCGTGGGACGCGCCTTCGACCACCGTGTCCAGCGCCACCAGGCGCAGGCCAGCCACCTCGCGCACCCACAGCACGAAGGGCGCGAGCGCCGGGTCCGGCAGAGGCGCCAGTTCGGCGTGGTCAGGGAAGGCGCGGCGCAGCGCGCCGGCGGCGTCGTGGTTGCCGGGCATCAGCCAGACCGGGCAGGACAGCGGCGCCAGCAGTAGTTGCAGGTGCGCGTATTCGTCGGCGCTGCCCCGGTCGACCAGGTCGCCCGTGACCACCACGGCCGAAGCCGCCGGCGCCAGGCCGCACACGCTGGCCACGGCTTGCGCCAGCAGCGCGGGTGTGTCGATGCGGTCCATCAGCAGGCGGCCGGGCGCGACGATGTGGGGGTCTGAGAGTTGCACGAGCACGGGGCCTGTCTCCTGTGTTGAACCCCGATTGGAAACCGAAAGCGTGGCCCCGCGATGACATCGACGGGTCACATTCGGCTTCTACGCTGTTCGTATGAACCCGCTTGATGCATTCATTCGAACATGCCGGCACTGAAGCCCGATTCGCGCGCGCAACAGATCCTGGACCTCGTGCGCGGTCGTGGGCTGGTGGACATCAGCGAGCTTGCGGGCCAGTTCGGCGTCACACCGCAGACCATCCGCCGTGGCGTGAACCAGCTCAGCGAACTCGGCCTGCTGCGCCGCGTGCACGGTGGCGTCACGCTGCCGGCCCACAGCGCCAACCTGCCCTACGAGGCGCGCCAGGTGCAGCGGCTCGACGGCAAGCGCCGCATAGCCGCCGCGGTGGCGGCGCTGATCCCGCACGGCGCCTCGGTGTCGATCGGGCTGGGCACCACGCCGCACCAGGTGGCGCTGGCGCTGCGCGCGCACAAGAAGCTGCGCGTGGTCACCAACAGCCTGCGCGTGGTGTTCGCGCTCTCGGGCAGCGAAGGCCTGGAGATCGCGGTGGCCGGGGGGTTTCTGCGCACCGCCGATCTCGACGTGGTGGGTGAAGCCGCCGTGCGCTGCTTCGCGGGCTTCAAGACCGACTACGCGGTGTTCGGCGTTGGCGGCATCGACGAGGACGGCACGCTGCTGGACTTCGACCCCGCCGAGGTGGCGGCGCGCGAGGCCATGCGCCTGAACTGCCGCCAGTCACTGCTGGTGGCCGACGCGAGCAAGTTTGGCCGCACGGCCATGGCACGCGGCGGGCAGCTGGCCGACATGGACCACCTCTTCATCGACGAGCGGCCCGCCACGCCGTTTCGCGCGCTGCTCAAGCTCGCGCGGCCACAGGTGCATCTGTCATGAGCCGGGTCGAACTGCACGGCATCGGCAAGCACTTCGGCGGCCACGCCGCGGTGCAGGACGTGCATCTGGTGGCCGAGCCCGGCCAGTTCGTGGCGCTGCTTGGCCCCTCGGGCTGCGGCAAGAGCACCACGCTGCGCCTGATCGCGGCGCTGGAGCAGCCCGACGCGGGGCGCATCGTCATCGGCGGTGTGGACGTCACCCACGCACCGGCGGCCGAGCGCGGCATTGCCATGGTGTTCCAGAACTACGCGCTGTTTCCGCACCTCACCGTGGGCGAGAACATCGTCTTCGGGCTCACCGTGCGCCGCGTGGACAAGGCCGAGCGCGCGCGCCGGCTGGCGCAGGCCGCCGAGCTGCTGGGCCTGCAGGCTCTGCTCGGGCGCAAGCCGGCGCAGCTCTCCGGCGGACAGCGCCAGCGCGTGGCGCTGGGCCGCGCCATCGTGGCGCAGGCGCCGGTGTGCCTGATGGACGAGCCCCTGTCCAACCTGGACGCGCAGTTGCGCCAGCAGATGCGCGGCGAGATCCGCGAGCTGCAGCAGCGCCTGGGCATCACCATGGTCTACGTCACGCACGACCAGACCGAGGCCATGACCATGGCCGACCGCGTGGTGCTCATGCGCGCGGGCCACATCGAGCAGCAGGGCACGCCACAGGACCTGTACGAGCGCCCGGCCAGTGCCTTCGTGGCCGGCTTCATCGGCGCGCCCGCCATGAACCTGTTTCCCGCGCCCGACGGCAGCGCCGCCGTGTGGGGCGTGCGTCCCGAACAGATGCAGCTGCGACCCGTGCACGAAGGCCTGGCCGCCACCGTCCAGGCCGTGGAGTACCTGGGTGCCGAGAGCCTGCTGATCTGCGAGACCGCCTCTTCGGCGCGCGTGGTGCTGCGCGCCGGTGGACACGCGCTGCCCCGTCGCGGCGACGCGGTCGGCCTGGACTGGCCGGCCTCTGCCCTGCACCGATTCGACCGCGCAAGCGGCCTGCGACTTTCCCAACCGTAAGGAGAACCCATGAAACCCTGGACCCCGAGCCTTGCCGCCGTCGCGCTGAGCGCGACCCTGAGCCTGCCTGCCATCGCGCAGGAGCTGAGCTTCTACTACCCGGTCGCCGTCGGCGGCCCGGTCACCAAGATCATCGACGGCATGGCCGCCGACTTCGAGAAGGAGAACCCCGGCATCAAGATCAAGCCGGTCTACGCCGGCAGCTACCAGGACACCATCACCAAGGTGCTGACCGCGGCCAAGGGCGGCGACGCGCCGCACGTCGCGGTGATGCTGTCGACCGACATGTACACGCTGATCGACGAGGACGTGGTCGTGCCCTTCGACGACATGGCCAGGACCGCCGCCGACAAGGCCTGGATGAACAGCTTCTACCCTGGCTTCATGCAGAACAGCCAGACCGGTGGCAAGACCTGGGGCATTCCGTTCCAGCGCTCCACCGTGGTGATGTACTGGAACAAGGACCTGTTCAAGCAAGCCGGCCTGGACCCGAACAAGCCACCGCAGAACTGGAACGAGCTGGTCGACTACGGACAGAAGCTGACGAAGCGCGACGCCGCCGGCAACGTCAGCACCTGGGGCATCCAGGTGCCGTCCTCGGGCTTCCCGTACTGGCTGTTCCAGGGCTTCACCACGCAGAATGGGGCGCGGCTCATGAACCCGGCCGGTACCCAGACCTACTACGACAAGCCCGAGGTCGTGCAGGCGCTGCAGTTCTGGATGGACCTGTCGCAGAAGCACAAGATCCACCCGCCCGGCGTGGTGGAGTGGGGCACGACGCCGAAGGACTTCTTCGAACGCAAGGCGGCCATGATCTGGACCACCACCGGCAACCTGACCAACATCCGCAACAACGCGAAGTTCGATTTCGGCGTGGCCATGCTGCCCGCCGGCAAGGAGCGCGGCACGCCGACGGGCGGCGGCAACTTCTACGTGTTCAAGAAGGCCACCGCGGCCGAGCGCGAGGCCTCGATGAAATTCATCCAGTGGATGACCTCGCCCAGGCGCGCGGCCGAGTGGGCCATTGCCACCGGCTACATCGCCGTCAGCCCGGCGGCCTGGGACACGCCGGAGATGAAGAAGTACCTGGGCGAGTTTCCCGCGCCCATCGTCGCGCGCGACCAGCTGCAGCACGCCGTGGCCGAACTCTCCACGCATGAGAACCAGCGCGTGACCAAGGCGCTCAACGACGGCCTGCAGGCCGCGCTCACCGGCGCCAAGCCGGCGCAGCAGGCCCTGCAGGACGCGCAGCGCGAGGCCGACCGCATCCTGCGGCCGTACCGCTGAGCCGGGTGCCGGGTACGTCCTGATGTCCGATCGCCGCGGCGCCATCATGGGCTGGCTGCTGTTGCTGCCGGCGGCGGTGCTGCTGGCGGCCTTCACCCACTACCCGGCGGTGGCCACGCTGTGGCACAGCCTGTTCAGCACCGCCCGGCCCAACCGCCCGGCGCGCTGGATCGGGCTGGAGCACTACCAGGCGCTGGCCGAAGACCCGGTGTTCTGGACCTCGCTCACCAACAACGCCTGGTACGCGCTGGGCACCATCGTGCCGGCGATCGCGCTGGCCATCGCGATGGCGCTCTGGGTGGACCGCAAGCTCGCCGGCCGCGGCCTGCTGCGGCTGGCCTACTTCACGCCCACCGTGCTGCCCATGATCGCGGTGGCCAACATCTGGCTGTTCTTCTACACGCCCGACTACGGCCTGCTCGACCAGATCCGCGGCCTGTTCGGCGGCGCGGCGCACAACTGGCTGGGCTCGCGCGAGACCGCGCTGGGCGCGCTGATGGTGGTGGCGGTGTGGAAGGAAGCGGGCTTCTTCATGATCTTCTACCTGGCCGCGCTGCAGCAGATGTCTCCGGAGCTGCGCGAGGCCGCTGCGCTGGAGGGTTGCGGGCGCTGGCAGTTCTTCTGGCGCGTGACCTTTCCCCTGCTCATGCCGACCACACTGTTCGTGCTGGTCAACGCCGTCATCAACGCCTTCCGCCTGATCGACCATGTGGTCGTGATGACGCGCGGCGGGCCCGACAACGCCAGCTCGCTGCTGCTGTTCCACATCTACGAGACCGGCTTCAAGTTCTGGGACGCCGGCTATGCCGCCGCGCTCACCGCGGTACTGCTGGCCTTGCTCGCGCTGCTGGCCCTGCTGCAGTTCGGTCTGCTCGAGCGCCGCACCCACTACCAGTGACAGTGACCGGCACCCCATGCTGAACCCTTCACGCGCCGACACCTGGCTCAACACCGCGGGCGCCTGGCTGCTCGCCCTGCTGTGGCTGCTGCCCCTGCTCTACGCCATCTGGTCGGCGGTGCACGCCACCGAGTTCTCGACCCGCTTCGATCTGCTGGCGCCCCTGACGCTGGAGAACTTCCGCGCCGCCTGGGCCGCCGCGCCCTTTCCGCGCTACTTCCTCAACACCTTCGCGCTGGTCAGCAGCATCCTCGTCGGACAGCTGGTGCTGTGCACGCTGGCGGCCTACGCCTTCGCCCGCTTCACTTTCCCGGGCCGCGACATCGCCTTCGCCCTGGTGCTGGTGCAGCTGCTGGTGATGCCCGACGTGGTGCTGGTGGAAAACTACCGCACCCTGCACCAGCTCGGCCTGACCGACACGCTCAGCGCCATGGCCTTGCCCTACATGGCCTCGGCCTTCGGCATCTTCCTGCTGCGCCAGACCTTCAAGACCGTGCCGAGGGAGCTGGAGGAGGCCGCGCGCGTCGAAGGCTGTGGCGCGCTGGGCGTGCTGTGGCGGGTGTACATCCCGCTGGCGACGCCGGTCTACCTGGCGTACGCGCTGGTGTCGGTGAGCTACCACTGGAACAACTTTCTCTGGCCGCTGGTGGTGTCCCATTCGGTGGAGACAAGGCCCCTGACGGTGGGGCTGTCGGTGTTTGCGGGCACCGACCAGGGCATCGACTGGGCCATCATCAACGCGGCCACGCTGATCTCCAGCGCGCCGCTGCTGCTGGCTTTCCTGCTGTTCCAGCGGCACTTCGTGCAGAGCTTTCTGCGCGCGGGCATCCGCTGAGGGCGGGCCGCGGCGGATCAAGCTTCGTCGTCGACCGTGCGGCGGACCACGCCCATGAGCACCGCATCCAGTTCAGCGGCCTCGATCGGCTTGCGCAGCACGGCGGCGAACAGCTCGCGGGGCAGGTGGCTGCCGGCCTCGTCCAGGTTGCCGCTGAGCAGCACCACCGGTGGCGGCTGGTCCATGGCGCGGATGCGCTCGGCCAGGCCCGCGCCGTTGAGCCGCGGCATCGCGTAGTCGGTGAGCACCACATCCCAGCGCCGTGGCGACTGCACCAGGTAGCTCCAGGCCTCCTCGCCGTCGCGCGCGCGCGTGACCTGCCAGCCGCGGCGCTCCAGCAGGGCGCTCCACGACTGGCGCACCAGCTGGTCGTCGTCGACGAACAGCAGCTCCCGGCCCGCGCTGCCGGTCCTCGTCGTGGTGGCCGGCAGCGCCGCGGCGGCCTCGCCCCCGCACGCGGGCAGGTAGATGTGGAAGTGCGCGCCCTCGCCGGGCACGCTGCGCAGCCCGATGTGACCGCCGTGGCGCACCGTGATGCCCTGCGCGACCGACAGGCCCAGCCCCGTGCCACGGCCTGCCCCCTTGGTGGTGAAGAAGGGCTCGAAGACCTGGTCCACGATCTCCGCCGGCACGCCCGGCCCGAAGTCGCGCACGCCCACAACGAGGTAGCGCCCGGGTGCCAGCGCGCAGGCGCCTGGCCAGCGCGCGTGCGCATCCGCGTCCGCGAACGGCACCGTGATCTCGTCGAGAGTGACCTCGATGCGGCCCTTGCCGTTCATGGCGTCGGCGGCGTTGATCAGCAGGTTGACCACGACCTGCTGCAGTTGGGTGGGATCTGCTTCGACCACATCGGCCTCCACGCGTCCGACGCAGACGATTTCGCATTCGCGCGTCAGCCCGGCGCTGACCAGACGGCGGGTGTCCTCGAGCAGGATCTTCAGGTGCAGCGGCTGCAGCTTCGGCTGGGTCTTGCGGCCGAACGCGAGCAGCTGGCGGATGAGGCCATCGGCGTAGCGCGTCGCCTTCAGGGCCTGCTCCAGCGACTCGTGCCCCGGGTGTCCCTTCTCCAGGTCCTCCATCGTGAGCCGCACCCAGCCCGACACCGCCGCCAGCGAGTTGTTGATGTCGTGGGCAATGCCTCCGGCCAGCCGGCCCAGGGCTTCAGCCTTCTGGCCCTGCATCATCTGCGCCCGCGTGGCCTCCTGCCGTTCGTGTGCCTGCTGCTGCTGCTGCGCGTCCGAACGCACGCGCGCGAGCAGGTGGTTGATGCCGGTGGCCAGCGCGCTGATCTCGTCGCGGCCTTGCACCCGCACCGGCGGGGCCGCGGTGGGGCCGTCGCGGGTGATGACCTCGATGTCGCCGTAGAGGCGCTGCAGGCGCTTGAGCAGGAAACGGTCCAGCAGCCACACAAGCAGCAGGCTGGCCATCAGCGAGGTCACGGCGACCACCACCATGCTCAGCCCGCTCAGTGCGCGCCCGCGCGCCTGCAGGCGGCGGTCCAGACCCAGGACCAGATCCGCCACGGGCTGGCCGGTGTGGTCCTCCAGGACGACGTGCAGGACATCCTCCTCCTCGTCCCGGTGCACATGGATGGGAGGTCCGGGGTGCGCGGCGACGTCGAACGACAGCCGCGCGGGCGTCATCAGCACCTCTGCCAGGAGCGCGATCTCGGTGTCGTCGAAGCGGCGCGTCATGACCATGACGCCGTAGGTCTTCTGATCGGACAGGTCCTGCCGGTGGATGGCGGCCGCGATCACGATCCTGAGCTCGCCATCCTCCGCGCGCAGCGTCTGCAGCGCGCGCTTCGGTCCCCCGGCAGCCAGCACCTGCGCTGCCAGCGCCTGGAAGGACGCCGTGCGCTCGGCGTTCAGCGACGCCAGCGAGCCGTCACGCGTTTTCTCCAGCGTCGCGAGCGCACGGCCGCCACCGTCGAACACAAGGATTTCCGAGATGCGCAGGTAGCCCATGTTCTCGGCCTCGAAATTCGAGGACATGAAATCGGGCTGATGGCCCGTGACGAATTCCACGGCATCGTTCCAGAACGCGTAGTCCTGCGCGGTGGCGCTCAGGGCCTGCACCTGCTGGTTGAAGACGCGCCTGGCGCGCTCGCCCTCGCGCAACGCGGCCGCCGTCTCCAGCTGGGCAAACGAATCGCCGACGATGTAACGAGCGCCCAGCATGGCCGTGCACGCACTCAAAGCCAGTGCGGTCAGTATCAAGGCCCAGGCTTTGTGTTGCAGCTTCATGTGACTGGCATATCGGCAGGGGCCGATGGGGATGAAGCGCCCGCGGACCACGAGGCGCAAGGTTCCGCCCGACGGTGTGCGCTTCCTCACTGAACCCGCGTGCCCTCACTGCGGGGCTGCTCCGCCCGTCGGCAGCGGCCGGCACACGGCCGGCGCGAGCCTCAGTGCCGATCCACCAGCGTCTGCAGCAGCCGCTCCAGCTGCAGGCCGATGGATTCGAGCACGCCTTTGACGCCCGCGCTCTTGTGAACGGTCTCCGAAGCCATGTGTTTCGGCTGGCCCTGCAACTGCGCGAGCTCGCTGCCGAGACGGAAGCGCTCGCGCTCGATCTCGGCCAGTTGGGCCTGCAGGTCGGGCCCTGCGGGCTTGAGCGCGTGCGCCTGCCGGGCCTTGTCCATCATCTCGTCGATGTGTTTGAGGTGCGAGGCCGAAATGAGGAAGTGCTGCTCCACCAGTCTGCTGATCTCGTCCATGGCTGTCTCCGAAGTCGGGTTTCCGAAGGGGCACGGCCCCTTGTAGCACCAACCGCGGCGCGTGTCAGCCCCGGGCCGCGTCCCGCGCGGCGAAGCGCCCCGCGCGCCGCCCGGAGACGAAGGCCCAGGCCAGGTGGTGGCCGTGGCCCTTGAGCAGCAGGCCGCCCTGGCCGGTGGAGCCGGCGGCATAGAGACCGGGCAGGGGCTGCTCGTCGGCACCGAGCACGCGGTGCTCGCCATCGACCATCAGGCCGCCCTCGCTGTGCACGAACACCGAACGCACCGGGCCGAGCGCCACGAAAGGGCCCTCGCCGAGCGGGCGCACGCCGCCTTCGCGGGCGCTGCGCGCCAGCGCCGCGGTGTCCATGCCCAGGCGCGCGGCCAGGGCGTCCAGCGTCGGCGCTTCGGCGAACACGTCCGGGCGGTTGCGGCGGTAGTCGGGCACGTAGGCGTAGGCCACGCCCGGTGCGGTGGACACGTAGTCCGGCCATGCGGAAAAGCGCTGTGCCAGCGCGGCGTCGATCACGATGTAGCCGAGCTTGTCGGGCTGGTCGGGCAGGCGCCAGGCCGGGCGGTCGCGCTCGTCACCGAAGCGCTCGCCGTGCCGGTTCACCAGCACCGCGCCCGCGTCGAACAACGCGGTGGATGGCGCCAGCGCGGTGGTGAGGAAGCGCATCATCAGCGGCCGCAGGATCATCGGCGGCACGTGGTCGATCGCCCACTCCATGAAGACGGCCAGCCAGCGCCAGGGCGGCAGGCGGCGCACCAGGGTTTCGGTGGCGGGCGCGATGAAACGGATCTCGGGACCCAGCGCGAGGTCGCCGTTGACGATGCGCGCACCCAGCGCCTCGGCCATGCGCTGGCCGTCGCCGGTGGCGGTCACGTTCACGCCTTCGACCTTGGCCTCCTGCGGCCCCATGAAGCGCGCCTTGAACGCGGCTCCGTTGGTGAAGTCGCCTGCGGCCAGCACCACGCCGCCGCGCGCGCGGTAGCGCACCGGGCCGCCTTCGCCTTCGGCATCGACGCCGGTGACGCGGCCGCTCTCCTGCACGATCGCGTTCACCCGCACGCCGGTGCGAATGTCCACGCCCGCGCGTTTCGCGCGCCGCGTGAGGTGGTAGATGAAGGAACGCGAGTTCGGCAGCACGTTGTGCATGCGCGGCTGGCGGTGCGGCGGTTCGGGCATGGGGCCCATGAAGCGCACGCCCGAATCCAGCAGCCACTGGAAGGTGGCGGGCATCTCGTCGCACAGCACGCGGCGCAGCGCGGCGTTGTCGCGCCCGTCGAGATCGCCCGCGAAGCCGGGCATGTCGGCCCAGTGGTCCGCGGGCGAATCGGCGATGCCGCGCCGGCGCTGGTGCGGCGTGCCGCTGGACGTGACCGAGCCGATCGACCACGCTGTGGAGCCGCCGGGCTGCGGGTTCTTCTCCAGCAGCACCACGCTGCGCCCGGCCCCGCGCGCCTCGATGGCCGCGGCCAGTCCGGCGCCGCCCGCGCCGACCACCACCACGTCGAAGCATTCCTCAGATTTCGCCACACCAAACCTTCCACGCTGGCGCTGGACCCGCAGCGCATGAGATGACCCCGTCCAGGGACACCGAGGGTCCGGCTCCGCCGGCCCCAGGTGTCGCCCCCCTCCCGCCGCAGGCGAGAGAGGGGGGAGCGCCGAAGGCGCGCGGGGGGTGCTTCATATCAATCCACTTTGATGTTGGCCGCCTGGATCACGGCGTTCCACTTGGTGGTTTCGGCTTGGTTGCGTTTGACCGCGTCGGCCGGCGAACCACCGAGCGCGGACACCCCCAGCGTGGCCCAGCGTTCGCGCAGGTCGGGCGCCTTGAGCACGACGTTGATCTCGGCGTTGAGCTTGTTGACGATGTCGGCCGGCACACCGGCGGGCGCGGAAATCGTGTACCAGGGCACCGAGGCGTAGCCGGCGACTCCCGCCTCGGCCACGGTGGGCACGTCGGGCAGGCTCGGGTCGCGCTGCGTGCCGGTCACGGCGAGCGCGCGCACCTTGCCGGACTTGAGGTGCGCGTGCGCCGTGCCCAGGCTCTCGAACAGCAGCTGGATCTGGCCGCCCAGCAGATCGGCCATGGCCGGCGCGCCGCCGCGGTAGGGCACATGCACGTAGTCGATCTTCGTCATGTAGCGGAACAGCTCGGCCGCCATGTGCATGGCCGAGCCATTGCCCGCCGAGCCATAGCTGAGCTGGCCGGGCTGGCTCTTCGCGAGTGCCAGCAGCTCCTGCACCGACTTCGCGGGCACCTTGTCGTTCACCAGCAGCACGCTGGGTGCCTCGGCCAGCAACACCACCGGTTGCAGGTCCTTGCCCGGGTCGTAGCGCAGGTTGTTGTAGAGCCTGGCGGCGCCGTTGTGCGCGATGGTCGCGAGCACCAGGGTGTAGCCGTCGGCAGCGCCGCGCGCGACCTGCTCGGCGCCGGTGTGGCCGCCGGTGCCGGGCTTGTTCTCGATCACCACCGGCTGGCCCAGGCGCGGCGCCAGGCGCTCGCCGACCATGCGCGCGAGCAGGTCGGCCGGGCCGCCGGCGGCATACGGCACGACGATCTTGACCGGCCGCGCCGGGTAGGCATCCTGCGCGAACGCGGGGATCGAAACAGCACACAGGCCCAGGGCCAGCAGCGATCGGTGGAAGGTTCTCTTGAGCATGTCTTGTCTCCTGTCGGTTGTGTCTTCAGTCGAGCTGCAGGTTGGCTGCCTCGATCACCCGGTTCCACTTGACCGTCTCGGTCTTGAAGAACGCGGCGGCTTCGGCCGATGTGTTGGGCGTGTGGTTCACGCCCAGCTTGTCGAAGCGCGCCACCACCTCAGGCGAGGCCAGCGCGCGCTCCACGTCCTTGTTGAGCTTGTTGACCAGCGCCGCGGGCATGCTGGCCGGTGCCGCCAGCGTGAACCATGAGGTGCCGCTGTAGCCCGGCACGCCGGCCTCGGCGATGGTGGGCACGTCGGGGAAGCGCGCGTCGCGCTTCGGGCCGGTCACGGCCAGCGCGCGCAGCTTGCCGCTGTGCACGTGCGGCATGCCCGAGGACATGTTGTCGAACATCACCTGCACCTGGCCGGCCATGAGATCGACGAGCGCCGGGCCGCTGCCCTTGTAGGGCACGTGGGCCATGCGCGCGCCGCTGGCCAGCTCGAACAGCGCGGTGACCATGTGCACCGAGGAGCCCGCACCGGCCGAGGCGTAGTTGATCTTGCCGGGGTGGGCCTTCACGTCGGCCAGGAAGTCGCCAAAGGTCTTGTAGGGCGAGTTCGCGGGCACCAGCACCAGGTTGGGCGCCTCGCCCAGGACCATGACGGGCTGCAGCTCGGTGGCGGGTTGGTAGGCCAGCTTGCGGTAGCTGGCATGGGCGGCGTGGATGCCGATGGTGCCCACCAGCAGGGTGTAGCCGTCGCCCGGTGAATTTGCCACGAGCTGCGCGCCCAGGTGGCCGCTGGCGCCGGGCTTGTTGTCGACGATGACGCTCTGCCCGTACTGCGGCGCGAGCCGCTCGGAGAGGATGCGCGCCAGGATGTCGACCGCGCCCCCGGGGGCGAAAGGCGCGACCAGCCGGATCGGCTTGTTCGGGTAGTCGGCCGGCTGGGCCAGCGCGGTCCCGCCGCCCAGCACCAGCAGAGGGCCGAGCGCGAACGTGCCCAGCTGTTTCAGAAAGCGCCGTTTCATGGTGTTGTCTCCTTCAGTTGTTCCAGGGTGATCACGGGCCGCCGCGCGTAGGGCAGGTCCCATTGGTGGCAGTTGCCCGCGTCGACGATCTGCACCGGCAGCTCGATGCGCGCGGGCACGGCCTGGCCGCGCAGGTGGCGCACCGCGCATTCGGTGGCGAGGTAGGCCATCTGCATGGCGTTGAAGTCGGCCGTGGCCAGCATGCGGTCAGCGGCAATGGCCTCGATGGCCTGGGGAATGGCGTTCACTCCCACCACGGTGGCACCGCGCCCGGCGGCGTCGAGCGCGTCGAGCACGCCCACGGCCATGATGTCGTTGGCCACCAGGCAGGCGTCGAGCAGGGCGTGGTGGCGCAGCCAGTGCGCCGTGCGTTCGCGGGCCGTGTCGCGCGCGTAGTCACCCGCGATCACGTCCACCACCTCGATGCCGGGGAATGCGCCGACCGCCTCACGGAAGCCGCGCAGGCGTTCATTGCTGGTGAAGGACTCGGCCGGGCCCGTGACGATGAGCACGCGCCCCTGGCCTTGCAGGTGCTTGAACAGGTGGCGCGCGATGGCCAGCGCCAGCGCGTGGTCGTCCGAGCTCACGTAGGCCACGCTGGGTGCGGCCTCGATCGGGTTGACGAATCCGATCATGGGAATGCCGGCGTCGGCCACACGGCGGATGGCGGGGTTCACCTTGCTCGCGTGCACCGGAGAGAGCACGAAGGCGTCGGGCCGTGGGCTGAGCGCCAGCGCCTCGTCGATCAGCACGCTCTGCTGCGCGGGGTCGTCGGGCGTCTGCGGCACGAAGTGCAGCACCTCGGCGCCCCCGAGTGCGGCGGCCGCGCGCTCGGCGCCCAGGCGCGCCGCGCCGTAGGCCGGGTTGGTGAGGTTCTTGGTGAAGACGGCCAGGCGCATCATGATTCGCCGAGCGAACGTGGGGGCTTCATGTTCAGACCATGCCGCCGTTGGGTTGCACGATCTGGCCGTGCACCCAGGACGCCTTGTCGGAGGCCAGGAAGGCCACCACCTCGGCCACCTCCTCGGGCTGGCCCACGCGGTTGAACGGGCTCATGCCCGCCGAGCGCGCGATCGCCGCCTCGTCCTTGCCCGCGCGGAACAGGTCCGTGTCCACCGGGCCGGGCGCGACGCCATTGACGCGCACCTTGCGACCCGCCAGCTCCTTCGACAGCGAGCGCAACAGGCTTTCCACCGCCGCCTTGCTCGCCGTGTAGGGGCCACCGCCCGGCACCGCCACGCGCACCATGGATGTGGTCAGGCCGATGATGTTGCCGCCGTCGGCCACATGGCGCGCGGCCGCGCTCAGCACATGGAAGGCACCGACGATGTTGACCTCGACCAGCTTGCGGAAGCTGGCGGGATCGAACTGGGCGAGCGGGCCCGGTGGCACGTTGATGCCGGCGTTGGCCAGCACGCAGTGCACGGCACCGCCAAAGTCGCGCGCCGCGTCGGCGAACACCTGTTCAACCTGCGCCGCGTCGCAGATGTCCACCGCATAGCCGCGCGTGCGCGCGCCGCCGATCCGCTCGGGCAGGTCGGGTGCGCTGCTGACATAGGTGTAGGCCACGTCGTAGCCACTCTCGGCGAGTTTGCGCACACAGGCCGCGCCGATGCCGCGCGTGCCGCCAAACACCAGTGCTGTCTTCTTGCTCATGGGAAATCCTTGGTCGGTGAAATCGGTCAGGCCTTGAAAGGCTTGCCGTAGATCGGTTCTTTGAAAGGGATGGGTGGCAGTTGCCAGGTTCCGGTGGAGGGCGGGCGCACCTCGGCGTCCACGTGCACATCGATCACGCAGGGTCGCCTGTTCTTCAAGGCCTGTTGCACGGTGGCGCCGAGGTCCTGCGGGCGCGTCACGGTGTAGCCGTCGGCGCCGGCGGCGCGGGCCCAGGCAGCGAAGTCGGGGTTGTAGCGTTCGCCGGTCTCCCCCTTGTAGAAGGCGGTGCCGATCTCGCGGCCGTTGAACAGGCCGTACTGCAGGTCGCGGATCGCGCCCCAGGCGAAGTTGTTCCAGATGATCCAGACCACGGGCAGGTTCAGCTCCACCGCCGTGCACAGCACGTATGGCGCCATGGTGAAGCCGCCGTCGCCGACCACGGCCACGCAGGGGCGGTCGGGCGCGGCCAGCGCCGCGCCCATCACGCCGCAGACGCCGAAGCCCATGCTGGAGTAGCCCCAGCTGTTCAACATGCTCTGCGGGCGCTTCGCTTGCCAGAACTGCATGAACCAGTTGTGGTGCACGCCGGAGTCCAGCGCCAGGATCACGTCGTCAGGCAGCACCTTCTGCAGCGTGCCGACCACGAACTCGGGCCGCAGCGGGCTGGTGCTGTCACCGAAGTGCGGGCGCACGAAAGCTTCCCACTCGGCCTGCCAGCCCTGCACCTCGGCCAGCCAGGGCGCGTAGCGCTGCGCGGTGATGCCGGTGCGCGCGGGCAGTGCGTTGAGCAACTGGCGCGTGAACACCTGCACATCGGCGATGACACCCAGCGTCGGCGCGTAGTTGCGACCCAGCTCCTGCGGGTCGATGTCCACGTGCACCAGCTTCGTGGCAGGGAAGTTCCACGAGTAGCCCTCGTGCCAGCTCGACGAGCTGCGGTCGTCGAAGCGCGTGCCCAGGGTGATGACCAGGTCGGCGCGGCGGCCGGCCTCGTTGGCCGGGTAGGCACCGTTGCGACCGATGAAGCCCAGCGCCAGCGGGTGGTCGCCCGCGATGCAGCCCATGCCGTTGGGCGAGGTGATGACCGGGATGCCGAGCTGTTCGGCCAGCGTGGTGATCTCCACGCCGGCCTCGGACAGCGTGGCGCCATGGCCGATGAACAGCACCGGCTTGTGCGCGGCGGCCAGCAGGTCCAGCGCGGCGGCCACATCCAGGTCGCTGGCGCCGGGGCGGTGCGCGCGGTGGATGTGCGAAGGCGGTGGCAGTTCCACGTCCGCCTCTTCCTGGTACACGTTGTACGGGATGTCCAGGTTCACCGGGCCGGGCCGGCCGGTGACCATGGTGTCCATGGCCTGGCGCAGCGCCAGCGGCAGCATGTCCACGCGGCTGGGCTGGAAGGCGCGCTTGACCACCGGGCGCATCACCTGCGCGAAGTCGGCCTGGTTGTGCTTGTAGAGCTCCTGGAACGGCGCGCGGTTGTGCTGCGAGGTCGGCACGTTGGAGGTGATGCACAGGAAGGCCGACGAGTCCGACAGCGCGGTGGCGCAGGACATCACCATGTTGGCCGATCCCGGGCCGGTGGAGGTGAGCGTGGCCACCGGCTTGTGCTTCACGCGGAAGTAGGCGTCGGCCATGTGGCCGGCGCACTGCTCGTGGCGCGGCGAGACCAGCTGGATCTTGTCCTTGCGGTCGTACAGGGCGTCGAGGATGCCCACGTTGCCGTGGCCGCAGATGCCGAAGATGTACGGCACTTTCTCCTGGACGAGGTATTCGGCGATCAGTTCGCCGCCTTTCATCATGGGCATGTCTTGTCTTCCATCGGTTCAATAGGTAGGCCGCAATGTCTCATGCGGTCGTGAAGGTCACGACCCGTTCCTCGGTCATTTCGTGCACCGCGTAGCGCGGGCCTTCGCGGCCGAAGCCGCTGTCCTTGGAGCCGCCGTAGGGCATGAGGTCCACGCGCGAGCTGGAGGTCTCGTTGACGTGCACGCCGCCCACTTCGAGTTTCTGCGCGGCGGCCAGCGCGTCGCCCAGGCGGTTGGTGAACAGGCCGGTGGCCAGGCCGAAGGGCGTGGCGTTGACGCGGTCGATCGCCTGCTGGAGCGTGCCGAAGGGCACGATGCAGACCACCGGGCCGAAGATCTCGCTGCAGCCCACGCGCATGCTGTCGCTGACGCGGGTGAGCAGCGTGGGCGCAACCACCGCGCCTTCGCGCGTGCCACCGGCCAGGCACTGGGCGCCAGCGGCCACCGCCTCGGCAATCCACTGTTCGATGCGGCGCGCCGCCTCGACGCTGATGACCGGGCCGACGAAGGTCCGGGCGTCCATCGGGTCGCCACAGGGCAGGGCCTGCACCAGCTTCGCCAGCCGCGTCTCCACCACCTGCTGCAGCGACTCGTGCACCAGCAGCAGCTGCACCGAGGTGCAGACCTGGCCGGCCTTGCGGTAGCCCGCGTTGACGATCTTGGGCAGCGCCATGTCGAGGTTGGCGTCCTCGCAGACGATGGTGCAGGCGATCGATCCCAGCTCCATCTGCGTGCGCCGCAGGCCGGCGGCCTGCTGGATCTGGCGGCCCACCTCGGTGCTGCCGGTGAAGGCGAAGAAGCGCACGCGCGCGTCGTCCTGCAGGTGCTTCACCACCTCGGCGCTGCCATGCAGCACCGTGAGAAAGCCCGGGGGCACGCCCGCATCCAGCAGCACCCGGGCCAGCAGCAGCGCCGTCAACGGCGTGTGCGTGGACGGCTTGAGGATGACCGCGTTGCCCGCCGCCAGCGCCGGCGCCACCTTGTGCGTGACGGTGTTCAGCGGCGAGTTGAATGGCGTGATCGCCGCGACCACGCCCAGCGGCACGCGCAGCGTGAAGCCCAGGCGGCCGGCCTGGCCGGGCGCGCCGGCCAGCGGGATCACGTCGCCGGCCAGGCGGCGCGCTTCCTCGGACGAGAGCTTCAGCGTCTGGATGCAGCGGCGCACCTCGCCCGTGGCGTCGGACTGCGTGAAACCGGCCTCGATCTGCATGGTGCGCACGAAGTCCGGCAGGCGCGCCTCCATGAGCGCGGCGGCCCGGTCCAGCGCCACGCCGCGCTCGTACGCCACCGGGGCGCCCTGGCGGAACGCGGCGTGCGCCACGTCCACCGCCTGGCGCACCTGCGCGGCGTCGGCGGTGGTGATGGTGGCGAAGGGTTCCAGGCGGAACTTGTCGTGCACGGTCACACGCGGCCCGGCGCCTTCGACCCACTGGCCGTCGATCAGCAGGTGGTGCAGGGTGGTCGGTGCCGTGTCGGTCACGGCGGCAGCCTTGCGGTCCATCAGCGCGCCTCCTCGTCGTCGCTCGCGGGTGTGGTGATCACCAGGAACACCAGGCCCTGGGTGCCGGTGTTGGTGAAGCTGTGGCGCACGCCCGGTGGCACGTAGACGTAGTCGTGCGCTCGCATCAGGTTCTTCGTGTCGTCCAGCGTGAGCACGCCTTCGCCTTCAAGCACGTAGTAGACCTGCTCCTGCACCTGGTGCACGTGCTCCTGCACGTAGGCCGCGGGCGCGTAGCGCGAGATGCGGAAGTCCACGCGCGCGCTGCCTGTGGTCTCGGGGCCGGCCAGCTCCTTGGACAGGGCGCCACCGAAGTGTCCCGGGTACTCCTTCCAGGGCATGTTGGCCATCTTCTCCAGCAGCAGTCGGGGTGCCGGTTTGCGGGTCATGGTGTGTTCTTCCTTGTTCATGTGTCAGAGCCAGAGGATCTGCTTGCGGTAGTCGAGATTCGTGAGCAGCGGTTCGGCCGGCCCTTCGTGGAACACGGCGCCGCGCTCCAGCGCGTAGGCGCGGTCGGCCAGGGCCAGCACCAGGTCGAGGTTGTGTTCGACGATGACGATGGCGATGTGCTGGCGCAAGCGGTCGAAGACGGTGAACAGTTCCTGCACCACCGTCGGCGCCAGCCCCTCGAAGGGTTCGTCGAGCAGCAGCAGCTTCACGTTGCCCGAGAGCGCGCGCGCCACGGCCACCATCTGCTGCTCGCCGCCCGAGAGGTAGTCGGCCGCGATGTGCATGCGCTCCTTCAGGCGCGGGAAGTACTCGAAGATCTTCGCTTCGTCCCAGACCACGCCGGTCTTGCCGTCGGTGGCGCGTGCCAGGCGGCCGAGCGAGAGGTTTTCCGCCACCGTCATGCCGGCGAACAGGCCACGCCCCTGGGGCACATAGCCGATGCCCAGCCGCGCGATGTCGGGCGCGCTCAGACCGGCGATCTCGCGCCCGTCGAACCGGACGCTGCCGCTGGCGGGCGGCACCAGGCCCACCAGGCTCTTGAGCAGCGTGGACTTGCCCGCGCCGTTGCGCCCCAGCAGGGCCACGATCTCGCCCGCGCGCACCTGCAGGCTGGCGCCGTTGAGGATGTGGCTCTTGCCGTAGAAGGCGTTGACCTGGTCGAAGTCCAGCACCAGGGCGCGGTCACCCGTGGCCACGCCCGTGCGCCCGGTGACGGGCGGTGTGCCGGTGCCGGTGTAGATCTCCTGCACGCGCGCGTCGTCGCGCACCTGGTCGGGCGTGCCGCTCATGAGCACCTCGCCCTGGTTCATCACCGTCACGCGGTGCGACAGCGCCAGCACGCGGTCGATGTCGTGCTCCACGATCAGCACCGGGATGTTGCTGGCGATGGTGGTCACCAGGCGCGACACGCGCTCGCGCTCGGCCGCCGCCAGGCCGGCCAGCGGCTCGTCCATCAACAGCACCTGTGGTTTGGAGCCCAACGCGATGCCGAGGTCCACCAGGCGCTGGCCGCCGTAGGACAGGTCGCCGCCGCCCACGGCCTCCATGCCCTGCAGGCCGAGGAATTTCATGAGTTCGGCGGTCTCGGCGTGGATCTCGGGGTAGCTGTCGATGTCGCGCCAGAAGTTGAAGCGCGCCGGGTGCCGCGCCTGCAGCGACAGCCGCAGGTTTTCCTGGATCGTCAGGCCCTTGAACAGGTTGGTGATCTGGAACGAGCGCGCCAGGCCCTGCTGGCAGATGCGGTCCGGCGCCAGGTGGTGAATGGCCTGCCCGTGCAGGTGCACGGTGCCGGTGCTGGGCGGGAACATGCCCGAGATCAGGTTGAAGGTGGTCGTCTTGCCCGCGCCGTTGGGCCCGATCAGCGCGTGGATCTGCCCGGCTTCCACGCTCAGGTGCGCGCCTTTCACCGCCTGGATGCCGCCAAAGCGCATGCCGACGTCTGTCGCCTCCAGCACCGCGCCTTCGCGCCGCGCGGGCCGCAGGAATTCGGGCAGCGGCAGGCCCTCGTAGATCTTGCGCTTGCTCATGGCCGCGCCGTCCTCGGGCGGCGGGCGCAGGCGGCGCTGGATCTGCCCCCAGATGCCGGTGAGGCCCGAGGGCGAGAAGATGATGAAGCCGACGAAGATCAGGCCGAAGTACAGCAGCCAGTTGTCGGTCCACATCGAGAACAGCTCGCGAAACAGCAGGAAGAACACCGCGCCCAGGGCCGGGCCCAGAAAGCTGTGCATGCCGCCGATGACCACCATGGCCAGCAGTTCGCCCGAAAAATGCACGGCAGTGGATTCGGCCGCCACCAGCCGGTGCAGGAACACCAGCAGCGCGCCCGCCAGTCCGGTGACCGTGGCCGAGAGCACGAACACCATCAGCTTGTAGCGCTCGACGTCGTAGCCCTGGAAGGTGGCGCGCTGCTGGTTCTCGCGGATGGCCACGAGCACATGGCCGAACGGCGAACGCACCACGCGGTGCAGCAGGTACAGCACGGCAAAGCCGACCAGCGCCGCAAAGACGTAGTAGCTCAGGTGGCTGTTGAGGTCGATCGGGCCGAAGCTGGCGCGCTCGATGCCGCCCAGGCCGCCTTCGCCGCCGGTCAGGCTGGTCCAGCGGAACGAGATCGCGAACGTCAGTGCGCACAGGGCAAGCGTGAGCAGCGAGAAGTAGACGCCGCGCCGCCGCAGGATCAGGTAGCCGACGACCAGCGACAGCGCGGCGACGAACACCACCGCGAACAGCAGCGGCAGCAGCATCTGGCCCTTGAACCAGTGCAGCTGCGCCAGGCCGGCCGCGTAACCGCCGATGCCGAACCAGGCCGCGTGGCCGAAGGACACCAGGCCGGTGTAGCCCACAAGCAGGTTCAGACCCATGGCCGCCATGGCCAGGATGACCACCACGGTGGCGGAGTCCAGCGTCAGGCCGACGGCCTGGAACACCAGCGGCAGCGCCACCAGGGCCAGTGCGCCGATCCACAGGGGTCGGTGTCGGGATGTCAGGAAGGCGTTCATTGTTCTTGTCTCGTCATTCGAAGCGCTCGATGCGCTCCCCCAGCAGGCCGCGCGGGCGGAACATCAGCACCAGGAACATCAGCACGTACATCGATGCCTCGCTGGCTGCGGGCATGAAGTGCGTGGTGATGCCGCGCACCACGCCCACCAGCAGCGCCGCCGCCACCACGCCCCAGAAGCTGCCCAGCCCGCCGATGACCACCACCACGAAGGCGACCGTCATGATCTCCATGCCCATGGCCGGGTGCACGATGGCAATCGGCCCGAACAGCACGCCGCCCAGCGCGGCCGTGGCCACGCCGAGCACCACGATCGCCGTCATGTAGGGCTGCAGCTTGATGCCCAGCACCGCCACCATGTCGGGCTTCTGCACGCCCGCGCGCACCACGCGGCCGAAGGCGGTCTTGTGCATCAGCAGCCAGATGCCCGTCATCACCACGATCACCACGCCCAGGATGAAGAGGCGGTATTTCGAGAACAGGAAGTCACCCAGCACCACGCTGCCCTTGAATTCGGGCGGCATGTTGGAGGCCAGTGGCGCGGAGCCCCAGATCATGCGCAGCGCCTGTTCGGCCACCAGCGCCAGCCCGAAGGTGACCAGCAGGCTGAGGATGGGATCGGCGCTGTAGAAGCGGCGCAGCAGGAAGCGCTCGAACAGGATGCCCAGCAGGCCCACCAGCAGCGGCGTGATGACGATGCTGGGGCCGAAGCCGGTGACCTGGATGACTTCCAGCGACAGGTAGGCGCCCAGCGCGTAGAAGGCGCCGTGCGCGAGGTTGACGATGCCACCCACGCTGAAGATCAGCGACAGGCCCAGGGCCAGCAGCAGGTAGTAACCCCCGAGCACCAGGCCGTTGACGACCTGCTCGAGCAGAAAGACGATTTCCATGGGGATCCGGGGAAAGGGAAAACACCGGCACCGCCACGCGGTGCCGGCCGGGGCCGCTCAGGGCGCGGTCACATCTTGCAGGCGCTCTCCGCCTTGGTGGGTGCGAGCTTTTCCAGCGGCTCGTTCGGGCCGGGCACGGCCTCGCCGAACAGCAGGAAGTCCTGCTTGTGCTTCGCCTGTCCCTTGGGCTTGACGGTGAAGGGGTAGGCCTCCTGCATGAGCTGGTGGTCCCAGCTGCGGAAGTAGGCCTTGCGCGCCTTGAGCACGTCGAACTGCGCCTCGCTCTCGAAGTAGGCGATGACCTTGTCGGTGTCGGTCGACTTGGTTTCGCGGATCGCCTGCACCAGCATCATGAGCGAGACGTATTCGATCCAGGCGTGGTTCTCGGGGATGCGGCCGTACTTCTTCGTGAACTTCTCGACGAAGGCCTGCGTGCCCGGTGTCTTGAGCTCGTGGTGCCACACCGTGGGCCAGATGCCGCCCAGGTTGCCTTCGCCCGCTGCCCAGGCGTCGGCGGTGTTGAGGTTGAAGCCCGCCACGGGAATCTGCAGGCCGAACTCCGAATACTGCTTGACGAAGTTGGTGACCTGGTTGCCGCCGAGGTTGGTGGCGATGAGATCGGGCCGGGCCTGGCGGATCTTGATCATCTGCGAGCTGAAGTCGGTCAGGTCGGTCGGCACGAGCTCGTCGCCGATCACGGTGCCGCCGTTGCGGGTGAAGAAGTTCTTCGCCGCCTTGGACAGGTCGTGGCCGAACAGGTAGTCGGAGGTCAGGGCATAGACCTTCTTGTCCTTGACCAGACCCTGGCGCAGCAGGGCCTCGCCCGCGGCGTTGACCATCACCGTCACCGGGATGTCGACGTGGAAGGTGTAGCGGTTGCAGTTCTTGCCGCGCAGCGCGTCGGAGCGCGCGCCGATGCTCATGAACAGGGTCTTGTTGCGCTCGGCCACCTGGGCGATGGTGAGCGCCGAGGCCGAGTTGATCTCGCCCATCAGGAAGGCGACCTTGTCGCGCTCGATCATGCGCTGCGCCTTGCTCGAGGCCGTCTGCGGGTTGACCGAGTCCTCGCTGACCAGGTCGATCTGGCGGCCCAGCACGCCACCGGCGGCATTGACCTCTTCCACCGCCATCTTGATGCCCTGCACGGCGTAGTCGCCCAGAGCGCCGAGGAAACCGGTGAGCGGCGTGAGGTGGCCGATCCTGATTTTTTCCGCCTGTGCGACGGCCAGCGTGGGCAAGCCCAGCGCCGCGCTGCCGGCCACCAGGGCGCCGGTCTTGAGCATCGTGCGGCGATGCGCCGAAGCCACCTGCAATTGCGATTTCGATTCCATGCTCTTGTCTCCTGTTTGTTGGGTCTGCCGGGATGCAGCGCGATCATAGGAAGGAGCCTCTCAGAGGGAAAATACTGTTTTCCGAGATGGGCTATCGCTTTTGCTTATGGGCTGTTCCACTATGCTCGGGCCACCACAACGGAGACACGGCATGGACCTGCGGCAGCTCAAGTACTTCGTGCAGATCGTCGAAAGCGGCAGCCTGGCCAAAGCCTCGCGCCAGCTCTACGTCGCACAACCCGCGCTCAGCCAGCACGTGGCCAAGCTCGAAGCGGAGGTGGGCAAGCCGCTGCTGATCCGCACCGCCAAGGGCGTGACGCCGACCGAGAACGGCGCCGCCCTGCACCACCACGCGCGCTTCATGCTGCGCCAGCTGGACCAGGCCTTGTCCATCGCGCGGCAGGAGCCGGGCACGGTGCACGGCATGGTGTCGGTGGGCCTGGCCGCCACCACGGTGTGCGCGGTGGGTGTGCCCTTCATGCGCCGCGTGCGCGAGAAGTACCCGGGCGTCGTGCTCAACGTCGTCGAAGGCATGAGCGGCCACCTGGCGCAGATGATGCGGCTTGGCCAGCTGGACCTGGCCATCCTGTTCAGCCGCGACGCCGTGCCCGACCTGCCGGCCGAGCCGCTGGTAGAGGAAGAACTTTTCGTGATGCTTCCCGACAGCAGCGAGCTCGTCGCGCCGCGGCGCATCAAGCTCAGCTGCGCCGAGACGGCCGAGCTGCCGCTCATCCTGCCCACCGGCATCCACGGCCTGCGCCGCCGCATCTCGGCCGAGTTCGAACAGCGCAACCTGACCACGCGCGTGGTGGCCGAGATCGACTCGCTCTCGCTGCTGATGACCTGCGTGCGCGACGGCATGGGCGCCACCATCAAGCCCATGGCCGCCGCGCTGCTCGAAGGCAAGATGCGCGAACACTGGCGCACGCTGGCGTTCTCCGACGCCGACATGAAGCGGCCGAACTACCTGTTCTCGGTCGTGGCCGACCGCCTCACGCCGGCGGCGGCCGCGGTGCGGGCGGAGCTGCGGGAGACGGTGAAGGACCTGGTGGTGGGCGGGGAGTGGCGCGGGGTGAACCTGATCTGACCGGGCCTCGGCAGGACGAACCTCGACAAGATCATCGGGGGCGAGCGCGGCGCTGCGTTACGCTGCGACCTGGGCGCGGCGGCCGAAGCCCCGCCATCCGATGCACAACATCCGGCCCCCATCCCGGCCCAAGACCCCCAGGAGCAGACATTGACAGAACCCACCCCCCACCTGCCGCATGCGCCCCTGCCGGCCTACTACCGTGACGAGGCGGACCATGCGCGGTACGTGCGCCGCATCTTCGACGAGACCGCCGTCGACTACGACCGCATCGAGCGCGCGATGGCGCTCGGGTCGGGTGGCTGGTACCGGCGGGAAGCGCTGGTCCGGGCGGGCCTGGCGGCCGGCGACAAGGTCGTCGACGTGGGCATCGGCACGGGGCTGCTGGCGCGCCAGGCCTGCGGCGTGATCGGCGAGCGGGGCCGCCTGATCGGCGTCGACCCCAGCCCCGGCATGCTGGCGCAGGTGGACATCCCCGGCGTTGAACTGCGCGCCGGCCGGGCGGAGGAACTGCCGTGCGCCACCGGCGAGGCCGACTTCCTCAGCTTCGGCTACGCGTTCCGGCATGTGTCGGACGTGGACGCCGCGCTGCGCGAGTTCCATCGGGTGCTGCGGCCTGGGGGCCGCCTGCTGATCCTGGAAATCAGCCAGCCGGCGAGCCGCCTCTCGCGCGCCTTCGTGAAGTTCTACATGCGCCGCGTCGTGCCGACCCTCGCGCGCCTGGTGGCGCGCGAGCGCGGCAGTGCGGAGCTGTGGCGCTACTACTGGGACACCATCGAGAGCTGCATCCCGCCCGCGCAGATCCTTGAGGCGATGGAGCGTGCCGGCTTCCTGCAGGTCAGGCGCCACACCGAGCTGGGCATCTTCTCGGAGTACACGGCTGTGCGGCCGTGAGCGGGTGTCCCGTCAGTCGGCCTTCATGACCGTCTCGCCGCTCAAGGGGCCCACGTCGCGGATGTTGAGGCGGTGGCGCTTCCAGCCGGCATAGGTGCGGCGCCAGTTCGCCACCGAGACGACGTAGTAGATCAGCTTGAACATCACCAGCGACAGCCGGTAGGCGGGGCCGTGGTGGATGTCGGCCGCCAGCAGCGACATGAGCCCCTGCTTGACCTTGAACCGGTTGTTCGGGTGCATGAACATGTCGCGGATGGTGGGGTTGGTGACGCGGTAGATGAACCATGAATAGTCGCGCGGGCCAACGCGCACGCGTTTCTCGAACGCAGCGCGAGCAGCGGGCAGGCGCCGGGGTTCGTCCAGCGCCGTGGCCACGAACGCTGCGCCGTCAAAGGCGCTCTGCATCGCCAGGAACACGCCGGAGGAGAACATGGGATCGATGAAGGTGAAGGCATCGCCCACCATCAGGTAGCGGTCACCCGTGGCATGTGTGCTGGCGTAAGCGAAGTTGCCCGTGGCGTGCACCTGGTCGTCCACCAGCGTGGCGTCCTTGAGCCGGTCGTGCAGTTCCGGGCACAGGGCGATGGTGTCGAAGAAGTAGTCCTTGAGCGGCTTGTCGCGCGCCTTCAGGTAGTAGGCCCAGCACACCGCACCCACGCTCGTGGTGCCGTCGGCCAGCGGGATGAACCAGAACCAGCCGTGCTCGAACCAGCAGATGCTGATGTTGCCTTCGCGCTTGCCTTCCAGGCGCCGCGCGCCGCGGAAGTGGCCGAACAGGGCCGTGCTGTTGTGGTCCTTGTTCTTCTGCTTGCACCTGAACTTGTTCGCCAGCAGGGTGTCGCGGCCCGATGCGTCCACCACGAAGCGCGCGCGCCAGCGGCGCGTTTCACCGCTGTCGTGCACCGCCTCGACCCGGGCGCCCTCGTCGTCGAACGCGACGTCCGTGACCCTCACACCTTCGAGCGCCTGGGCGCCCGTGCGCGCGGCGTGGCGAAACAGCAGCTCGTCCATCTCGGAGCGCCGCACCTGCCACGCCGACGCCATCGAAGGGTCCCAGCCCTCGGCGAAATCCACATAGCTGCAGTAGTCGAGGTCCGGAGGGACGAATTCGATGCCGTACTTCGGCATGCCGATCTTCTCGATCTGGTCCCGCACGCCGAGCTGGTCGAACAAGGCCACGTTGCCCGGCAGCAGGGATTCGCCGATGTGAAAGCGCGGGTGGTGCGCCTTCTCCAGCAGCACCACCTTGCGACCCTGGCGCGCGAGCAGGGCGGAAATGGTGGAGCCAGCGGGGCCGCCACCCACCACCAGCACGTCGCAATGTTCTTCCGGTTGCATCGGGGCACTTTCTGATTTGGGGAGGGGGCCAAAAATACCATGGCGACGGGCGCGGCCGGCGGCGTTTTGAAGTGTGTGAACTTGATTTGACCAAACCTGCACTTCACATCATTGACCGTTGCCCGGTTGACGCCCACCGGGGCGAGAATGCACCTGGTCCTTTCCGCAATGAAACCCTGAACAGCAACGGAGTGCATCATGTTCAAGAACGGCATGCGTCCAGTCCATCCAGGCGAAGTCCTGCTGGAGGACTACATCAAACCCATGGGCGTCAGCGTGCGCGCAGTGGCCATCGCCCTGCATGTGCCCTACTCGCGCCTCAGTGAAATCACCAAAGGCGAGCGCGGCGTGAGTGCCGATACCGCGCTGCGTCTGGAGCGCTACTTTGGCAGCGAGGCCCAGGGTTGGTTGAACCTGCAAAGCGCGTACGACCTGCGCACCGCCGAGATCGCGGCAGGCAAGGCGATCACCAGGGAGATCAAGCCGCTCGCGCTGGCCGTGTGAAGAGCTTTCATTCGCCGGACAACATCCAGCACAGACCTTCACCCGATGGTCCAGGCAACGGCAGTACCCGAGCCCGCAGTGGATCAGATGAAGGAAATCGCCAAAGAGCTAAAAGAGCTGAAACAGGTCGTCGTTAGCTTGATCCCGCGGCAGCAACTACCACTCTTGGCAATTTATCGCGCTCAATCCGCCCCCAGCCCCACCGGGTTCGGCTGCCGCTTCTCCACCGCAAACCGCAGCAGCGACGCCGTGCGGAACACGCCGTGCGCGAACTTGCCGTAGGGCAGGGTGGCGAACAGCGCCATGACCGCGCCCAGGTGCAGGCACAGCGTGATGGCCAGTGCGGGTGTGCCGCGCAGCAGCCACAGCGCCAGGCCGGTGGCGCTGGTGAGGAAGAGCAGGGCGATGAAGCCGAGGTCCATGGGTTTTTGCGCGGCGTCGCCGTGCAGCGGGTGGCGGCGGCGGTTCAGGTGCCACAGGCCGGCGGTGCCGATGAGCAGGCTCACACCGCCGACCACGCCGAGCAGCTTGGGCAGGCTGGGCAGTTCGTAGGGCGCGACCCAGCCAAACACGTAGTGATACACGGTGGCCACGCTGGTGGCGGCGAAGCACAGCAGAAAGCCGTAGAAGGTGAAGTGGTGGAAGCGGCGGCGCGAGAGCGTGTAGGCGTCGTCTTCGTTGTGGCAGCCGTCGCCGTGGCCGCCGTCCAGGTACTTCAGGCGCAATGCGTTGCCGGTGGCCTCGGTGGTGGCAGGCAGGTTCAGCGGTGCGCCGCTGGTGGCGGGCGTCACGTCGCGCCAGAAGCGCGCGACGCCCATGCCGAGCGCGAACACCACGAACAGGAACACGGGCGCGAACAGGCTCACCAGCAGGTTGTGCGGGAACAGTTTGTAGAAGTTGCCGCCGAGGTCGCTGGGCCACAGGCTGCCTTTGAGCGCGACGGCCATCAGCAGGAACAGCGCGAGGCCGGCGGCCAGCGCTACCGACAGCGTGAGACCGTTGCGCTGGTAGAGCTTGCCCAGCGCGGGCGGCCAGGCGTAGTCGGCATAGGTCTGCCCGCGCACGGTGGCCATGGCCTGCGGCACGTTGATGGCGAATTCGTGCGGCGGCGCGTACTGGCAGGCGTGCAGGCAGGCGCCGCAGTTGTGGCACAGGTTGGCGAGGAAGTGGATGTCCGCCTTGCCGAATTCGAGCCGGCGCGTCATGGCCGGGAAGACGGCGCAGAAGCCTTCGCAGTAGCGGCAGGCGTTGCAGATCTGCAGCTGCCGCGCCACTTCGGTTTCGGGCGCGGAGAGTTGCACGGGTTCGCCTTGAGCGAGGGCGCGCGCGTCGCGCGTGAGGGCTTCAAGCGCCTGCATGCTGCACCCCCTGTTGCTTCGCGGCTTTGGCGGCCTGCGTGCCCGCGATGCGGCCGAAGGCGGTGCCGATGGACATGCCCACGCCGGCGGTGTAACCCTTGCCGAGCACGTTGCCGGCCATCATCTCGCCGGCCACGAAGAGGTTGGGGCTGGGCTGGTCGTTGAAGCGCACGGCGGCGGTGTGATCGGTGCGCAGGCCGAGGTAGGTGAAGGTGATGCCGGGGCGCACCGCGTAGCCGTAGAAGGGCGCGGTGTCGATGGGGCGCGCCCAGTGCGTCTTGGCGGGTGTGAGGCCTTCGGTGTGGCAATCGTCGAGCGCGGTGTGGTCGAAGCTGCCGACGCGGCAGGCGGCGTTGTAGTCGTTCAGGGTCTGCATGAAGGTGTGTTCGTCCAGGCCGAGCTGGCGCGCGAGCTCGGGCAGGGTGTGTGCTTTCACGCCGGGGAACACCGGCGGCATGAAGCGGCCGATGGCCTTGCTGTCGATGATCGAATAGCCGATCTGCTGCGGCTGCTGGGCGACCAGGCGGCCCCAGATGGCGTAGCGCTTGGGCCAGAAGTCTTCGCCTTCGTCGTAGAAGCGGCGCGCCTCCTGGTTCACCACCACGCCGAGCGAGACGCAGTCGATGCGGGTGCAGATGCCGCCGTCGTAGAGCGGCGCGCGCGCGTCGATGGCCACCATGTGCGCCTGCGTCGGGTCGCCGATGCGGTCGGCGCCGTGGTCTTCCAGCATGTGCCTGAGCAGCACGCCCTTGTTGTACGCGGTGCCGCGGATCAGGAAGTTGTCGGCCGGCCATTCGCCGCGCTCGTTCTGGCCCCAGGCTTCGCGCAGCCATTCGCGGTCGGATTCGAAACCGCCGGCGGCAAGCACGCAGGCCCTGGCGGTGATGCGCTCACCACCGCGCGTGTGGGCGGCGACGAAGCGGTCGTCCTCCAGCTCGATGCGGTCCACCGGGGTTTCGTAGCGCACGCGCACGCCGAGTTTTTCGGCGCTGCGGTAGTAGGCGTTCACCAGCGCCTTGCCGCCGCCCATGAAGAAGGCGTTGGTGCGCGCCACGTGCAGCGCGCCCGAGAGCGGCGGCTGGAAGTGCACGCCGTGGCGGCGCATCCAGTCGCGGCAGGTGGCGGAGGCGCGGATGGTCAGGCGCGCCAGGTCTTCGTTGGTCTGGCCACCGGTGACCTTGAGCAGGTCCTGCCAGTACTCCTCTTCGGGGTAGGCCTCGACCAGCACGTCCTGCGGCGCGTCGTGCATGCAGCGCAGGTTGCGCGTGTGGCCGGAATTGCCGCCACGCCAGGCGCGCGGCGCGGCTTCCAGCAGCAGCACGCTGGCGCCGGCTTCGCGCGCCATCAGGGCGGCGCACAGGGCGGCGTTGCCGCCACCGATCACCAGCACATCGGGTTCCAAAGTCGCTCCTCACAGCGGCCGGGACCGCCCCGGCATGGCCACGACTGTAGGGACTCAGACCCCGGCGGTGCAGCCCGGTCCGGTCATGGGGGCATCACGATTCGTGATGCCAGAGCCGTGTGCCGGGCCAGTGACCGCCTTCCACCATGCCCCGGACCGTGTCGCGGATCACCACCCGTGTGGCCAGCGCGGCAGGCGAGAGTTCGTCTTCCGACAGGCTGCACAGCAGGTTGACGCGGCGCGCCTGCGCGTCGTCGATGGGCACCATGCTGAAGCGCGTCTGCGCGTCCGGAAACCGGCCCACGGCGGCGTGCGGCTGCACCGTGGTGCCCAACCCGGCGTCCACCGCGGCCATCAGCATGGGCAGCGAATCCACCTCCAGCACCACCTGCGGCACCACGCCGGCGCGGGCGAAGGCGGCGTCCAGCGCGCTGCGCAGGCCGTGCGGCCCGGTGGGCAGGATCAGCGGTTCGTCGCCGAGTTCGGCCAGGGTCATGGTGGCAGGTCGGGGCCGGGCGTCCCGGCGCGCGGCGATCAGGAACAGGTCTTCCGAGAGCAGGGGCTGCACCTGCCAGAGCCGGCTGGCGGGGCTCTCCGGCTGGGTCTGCAGGCGCGCGTCGAACAGCACGGCGAGGTCGAGTTCGCGCGCATTGAGCAGGGTCGCGAGGTGGCCGGACATGCTCTCGACCATGTGCAGACGCACGTCCGGGTAGCGGGCCTTCATGGCCTGCATCAAAGGCAGGCCGAGCATGGCGGCGGTAGTGGGCGCCAACCCCACGCTCACCGTGCCCGACAGGCGGGCGTGCTGGGCGGCCCGCACCGCCTGCGCGGCATGGCGCAGGGTGAGCTGGGCCTCGCGGAAGAAGGCGGCCCCCGCGTCGGTGGGCACCACGCCGCGCGGCGTGCGCTGCAGCAGGCGGGTGCTGAGTTCGCCCTCCAGCCGGCTGATCTGCTGGCTCAGGGCCGACTGCACCAGGTCCAGGTCGAGCGCGGCGCGGCCCATGGAGCCCAGCTCCACCACGCGCACGAAGTAGCGCAGCTGTCGCAGTTCCATCGAATGGCCTCCGGCGTTTCCCATCACACGTCGTGATGCCAGGGATGATCGCACGGGCTTGCGATGCCCATGCCGCCGGGCGGGAAATATGACGAACGTCATATTGACGGCTACAATCCGGCCCCATGGACACCGCCCCTGGCCGCAAGGCCCTCACCCACGAACGCATCCTCGACACGGCGGCGCGCGCGATCCGCCGCGCGGGTTTCCAGGGCGTGGGCGTGGCCGACATCATGAAGGAAGCGGGCCTGACCCATGGCGGCTTCTATGCGCACTTCGCCTCGCGCGACGCGCTGCTGGCCGAGGCCCTGCAGCACGCCGGGCAACAGAGCGCCGAACGCATCGCCCGGGGCAACGCCACACGCCAGGCGCGCGGCGCGAGCCCGTTGCGCGCGCTGATCGAGGGCTATCTGTCGGAGCGCCACCTCAGCGGCACCGAGAACGGTTGCGCGGTCGCGGCGCTGGCCTCGGAGATGCCGCGCCAGTCGGCCGACGTGCGCGAAGCCGCCGCGCAGCGCGTGCGCGCCCTGGTGGCCGTGGTGGCGCGTGCGCTGCCGGCCGGCGCGCCGCCCCAGGCCGCGGCCGCCATCGCCAGCCAGATGGTGGGCGCGCTGCAGCTCGCGCGCACGCTGGGCGACAACGCCGAAGGCAGGGCCCTGCTGGCCGACAACCGCGCCGCCCTGCTGGCGCAGCACGACGTTTCCACCCAGGGCTGAGCCATGTGCCCTTGCGCCCTGCCCGTTGTTTCGATCGCCCTTGAATATGACGATCGTCATATTACTTTCCCCAGCCTTTCCATCACCTGTCCAGGAAACGAACCATGAAACTCCACAACGCCACCGTTCTCGTCACCGGCGCCAACCGCGGCATCGGGCTGGTTTTTGCGCGCGAGGTGCTGGCACGCGGCGCGCGCAAGGTCTACGCCGGCGCGCGCGACCCCGCCAGCTTGACGCTGCCCGGCGTCGAACCCCTTGCTCTGGACGTCACTGTCGACGAGCAGGTGGCCGCCGCCGCGCGGCGCGCCAGCGACGTGACGCTGGTGATCAACAACGCCGGCATCGCGCACTTCGGCGGCTTTCTGGCCGAGGGCGGCGTCGGGTCGGCGCGCACGCAGATGGAGACCAACTTCTTCGGCCCGCTGCGCGTGAGCCAGGCCTTTGCGCCGGTGCTCGCGGCCAACGGCGGCGGCGCGGTCCTGAACGTGCTGTCGGTCGCGAGCTGGATCAGCTCGCCGATGCTGGCGGTCTACGGCGCGAGCAAGTCGGCCGCCTGGGCGCTCACGAACGGGCTGCGCAACGAGTTGCGCGCGCAGGGCACGCAGGTGCTGGGCATGCACATGGGTTTTGTCGACACCGACCTCACGCAGGGCATCGAGATGCCGAAGTCGACACCCGAGGACGTGGTGCGCCGCGCCCTGGACGCGCTGGAGGCGGGTGCCGAAGAGGTGCTGGCCGACGAACTGACGCGCCAGGTCAAAGGCGGGCTCTCCGCCGAGCCGGGCATCTACCTGCGCGATCCGCGCGCCTGATCGGAACCTGACCATGAGCGCCGTCTTGCCCATCCACACACCCGCGACCAGCCCGGCCCAGACACGCCTGCAGCAGATGCTGCACGCGCCCCTGCTGCCCACGCTGCTGCGCCTGGCCACGCCCAATGTGCTGGGCCTGTTCGCGATGACCATCGTGATCGGCTACGACGGCTACATCCTCGGGCGCGTGGGGGCCGACGCGCTGGCCGGCATCGCGCTGGTGTTGCCGCTCTCGATGCTGATGCTGCAGATGTCGGCCGGCGGCATCGGCGGCGCGACCACCGCCGCCGTGGCGCGCGCGCTGGGTGGCGGCCGCGGCGAGGACGCCAGCCGGCTGGCGCAGCAGGCGCTGTTCATCTCGGCGCTGCTGGCGCTGCTGTTCATGGTGGCGCTGCTCGGCTTCGGGCGGGGCATCTACGGCGGCATGGGCGGGCAGGGCGCCGCGCTGGACGCGGCGCTGAGCTATTCGAACGTGCTGTTCGGTGGCGCGGCGGTGATCTGGTTCACCAACGTGCTGGCCGGCATCGTGCGCGGCGCGGGCAACATGCTGCTGCCTTCGGTGCTGCTGCTGGCCACGGCGCTGCTGCACCTGGTGCTGTGCCCGCTGCTCGTATTCGGCTGGGGGCCCGTGCCGGGCCTGGGCGTGGCCGGCGCAGCACTGAGCACGCTCGGCGTCAACGCGCTGTCGGCGCTGGTGATGGTGGTCTACCTGCTGCGCCGCGACGGCGCGGTGCAGCTGCAGCGCACGCGCTGGCGCCTGCACCTGCCGCTGCTGCGCGACATCCTGCGCGTGGGCCTGCCGGCCTCGATGAGCCCGGTGATCAGCAACGCCTCCATCGCCGTGGCCACGGCCTTCGTGGGCAGCTACGGCACGGCCGCGCTCGCGGGCTATGGCGTGGCCGCGCGGCTCGAGTACATCCTGGTGCCGATCGCTTTCGGCTTCGGCACCGCGCTGACCGCGATGGTGGCGACCAACATGGGCGCGGGCCAGTCGGCGCGTGCGTTGCGCGCGACCTGGGTGGGCAGCGCGCTGGTGGCGGCCATCACCGGCGCCATCGGCGTCACCACCGCGATCGCGCCCTCGCTGTGGATGGATCTCTTCACCACCGACGCCACCGTGCGGGGCTTCGGCGCCACCTACCTGCGCATCGTCGGCGGCTGCTACGCCTTCTTCGGCCTGGGCCTGGCGCTGTTCTTCGCCTCGCAGGGCGCGGGCCGCATGTTCTGGCCACTGGCTGGCAGCGTGGGCCGGCTGGCGATCCTGCTGGTCGGTGGCTGGCTGTGCGTGCGCGTGTTCCAGGCGCCGCCCGCTGTCTTTTTCGCGATCGTGGCGATGAGCCTCGTCGTCTATGGTTCCACGCTTGCCATCGCGATCCGGCTGGGCAGCTGGACGCGCTGAAGACCTTCACCCCAACCGAACCAAGGAGACCCCGATGAACACCCTTGCCGAACAGTTCAACCAGCGCGGCGCCGGCGCGCTGCCGGGCCACCTGGGCCTGATCGTCACGCACGCGAGTCCCGATGAAGTGCGTGCCGAACTCACCGTGAAGCCCCACACCATGGCGCCCAACGGCTTCCTGCACGCGGGCAGCGTGGTCACGCTGGCCGACACCTCCTGCGGCTATGGCTGTGTGGCCAACCTGCCGAAGGAGGCCAGCGGATTCACCACCATCGAGCTCAAGAGCAACCACCTGGGCACGGCGCGCGAAGGCACGATCGAGTGCGTGGCCCGGCCCGTGCACCTGGGCCGCACGACGCAGGTGTGGGACGCGACCGTCACCCACCGCGAGACGGGCAGGACGATCGCGCTGTTCCGCTGCACGCAGATGGTGTTGTATTCCAAGGCCGGGGGTTGAGGGATTGCGCGGCCGCTGGATGCGGTGCGAAAAGAATTGAATCCAGTGACGGCGTGAGCACGTATTCAGTGGGCAACCCAACGCTGGCACAGCCGGCACAACCGAAAGGAAACCCTCATGAAATCCGCACGCCTCTCCCTCATCGCCCTGGCCCTCACCGCCGCGTCTGTCGGCACCACATTCGCTGCCGACGCATCGGCGCCCAAGACGCGCGACCAGGTACGCGCCGAACTGGCCGAAGCCCAGCGCAACGGCACGCTGATCGCCGATGGCCAGACCGGCGCCACCTACCGCGATCTGAACCCGGGCCGCTACGGCGCGATGGCGATGACCTCGACGAAGTCCCGCGCCGAGGTGCGGGCCGAGTTGCGCGACGCCTGGGTGCGTGGTGAGCTGGTGGCCGATGGCCAGACCGGCGCCACCTTCCGTGATCTGGCGCCGCACCGCTTCGAGATGCAGACCGGCAGCGCCCGCCCGATGCAGGTGGGCCAGGGCCACATGACCACCACCGTCCGCTGATCCGTCCCAGCCCGACCAGCCCCCCGTGCCCCCGCGGCACCGGGGGCTTCTTCGCGCGAAGCGCGGCAGACATCGCGCTACAGTGCGTGTCCATGAACCGCATCGCCGTCATTGACTTCGAGACCACTGGCACATCGCCCGGCCTGGGCGACCGTGCCACCGAAGTGGCGATCGTGATCACCGAAGCAGGCCGGGTGGTGGACCGCTACCAGAGCCTGATGAACGCGGGCGTGCGCATCCCGGCCTTCATCACGCAGCTCACGGGCATCACCAACGCCATGGTCGAGGCGGCTCCGCCGGCCGAGCGGGTGATGCGCGAGGCCGCGCAGTTCGTGGGTGATGTGCCCATGGTGGCGCACAACGCCGCCTTCGACCGCCGCTACTGGACGGCCGAACTCGCGCGCGTTGGCGTGGAGGCGCCGCAGCCGTTCGCGTGCACGGTGCTGCTCTCGCGCCGGTTGTACCCGCAGGCGCCGAGCCACAAGCTGGGGACGCTGGTGGATTTTTTCCGGCTGCCGCGCACCGGCCAGGCGCACCGGGCGCTGGCCGACGCCGAGATGGCCGCCGAGCTGCTGGGGCGCATCCAGCACGACCTGCGCACGCAGCATGGCGTGGCCACGCCCGACCACGGCTTCCTGATGGCGCTGCAACGCTGCGCGCGCACCGCGCTGCCGCGCTTCATCGAGGCGCACACGCGGCGCCCGCTACCGCTGGCGCTCAGTACACGCGCAGCTTGAACTGCACGATCACCGCACCATCGACCTTGCCGATGGAAGGAATGACGCCGAAGTTGATGCCATAACGTTTGCCTTCCCAGGTCGCCAGGGGCATGGCCGCGAAGAAGGTGCCGCCGCTGGCCATCGAGGGATAGCCGTCCATGACGCCGATGGCAGCGCCCAGCTTCAGCAGGCCGATCGAAAGCGGCTGCCAGTTCACTGCCGCGTACGAAGTGGTCTTTCGCACGCTGTTGTAGTACGCCCCGGCCATGTACGAGATCTCCGGGCTGGTGCGGTATTCGACGCCCAGGCCCAGGTTGCTTTCGTTGTAGCCCTTGTTGCGCGAGAAGTGGCGCGAGAAGCCGCCGACGTTGAGCCAGACCTCGGAAGAGCGGTCTTCGAATGAGGGGGAGGGGGATGGCGCCGGCACCGACTGTGCGAACGCGGGAACTGCGCTCATGCACAGTGCGGCCAGAGTGATGCGGAAAGTATTCATGCGTGCCTCGTTTGCCATCCACCGCTGTGGATACGTAACCTCATGTTTCGGCCGCCATGTCCCGAACTTGACGCCGGCCATGCCCCAGAATCGGCCGCAGTGCGACTTTTGACCGTGCGCGGGGATACCCCGCCAACGCCCCAACATGAAAACCCACACCCCCCAGGCCGTGCTCTCCACCCACGACACCACCCGCATCGACGACCTGCGCATCGGCGCCGTGCGCCCGCTCATCACCCCCGCATTGCTGCAGGAATGGCAGCCCGCTGGCGATGCCGCGCAGGCACTGGTGGAAAGCAGCCGCGCGGCCATATCGCGCGTGCTGCAGGGGCAGGACGACCGCCTCGTGGTGGTCGTCGGCCCGTGTTCCATCCACGACCACGCCCAGGCCATCGACTACGCCCGCCAGCTCAAGGCCCAGGCCGACGCGTTGCAGGAGGACCTCATGGTGGTCATGCGCGTGTATTTCGAGAAGCCGCGCACCACCGTAGGCTGGAAGGGCTATATCAACGATCCCCACCTCGATGGCAGCTTCGCGATCAACGAGGGCCTGGAGATGGCGCGTGCGCTGCTGCTGGAGGTGCTCGCGCTGGGCCTGCCCGTGGGCACCGAGTTCCTGGATCTGCTCAGCCCGCAGTTCATCAGCGACCTGGTGAGCTGGGGCGCGATCGGCGCGCGCACCACCGAGAGCCAGAGCCACCGCCAGCTCGCCAGCGGCCTTTCCTGCCCGGTGGGCTTCAAGAACGGCACCGACGGCGGCGTGAAGGTGGCCGCCGACGCGATCCAGGCTGCGCGTGCGGCGCACGCCTTCATGGGCATGACCAAGATGGGCCAGGCCGCAATCTTCGAGACCCGCGGCAACGAGGACTGCCACGTGATCCTGCGCGGCGGCGCGCGGCCCAACTACAGCGCGGCCGATGTCGATGCCACCTGCGCGCTGTTGAAGAAAGCCGGGTTGCGCGAGCAGGTCATGGTGGACGTGTCGCACGCCAACAGCAGCAAGCAGCACCGCAGGCAGATCGAGGTGGCGGCCGACGTGGCCGCGCAGGTGGCCGCGGGCGACACGCGCATCGTCGGCGTGATGATCGAGAGCCACCTGCATGAAGGCCGGCAGGACATCGTGCCCGGCCAGCCGCTGCAGCCGGGCGTGAGCGTGACGGACGCCTGCATCTCGTTCGAACAGACCGTGCCCGTGCTGCAGGGCCTGGCCGCAGCCGTGCGTGCGCGGCGCGCGCAGGGCTGAGGCGCCATGGCCCTGACGTGGCGCGGCCCGCCGGCCATCAACCTCGCCCTGCAGGGCGGTGGTGCGCACGGCGCCTTCACCTGGGGCGTGCTCGACGCCTTGCTGGAAGACGGGCGCCTGCGCTACGACGGCGTGAGCGGCACCAGCGCGGGCGCGATGAACGCCGTGCTGCTGGCGCAGGGCCTGATGGCGGGTGGAACGCAGGGTGCGCGCGACGCATTGCGCGGCTTCTGGAGCGCGGTGGCCGGCAGCCTGCCTTTCGAGGTCGCGGTGCCCACGGCCGACGGCAAGAACATGCGGCTGGCACCGGCGATGCAGCTGATGCTGCAGTGGACGCACTACTTTTCACCCGAGCAGCTCAACCCGTTCGACCTCAATCCGCTGCGCAAGATCCTGTCGGCGCAGGTGGACTTCGAGCGCTTGCGCGCGCACTGCCCCATCAAGCTGTTCGTGGCGGCCACCAACGTCAACACCGGCAAGCTGCGACTGTTCCGCGCACCCGAGCTCACGCCCGACGCGGTTCTGGCCTCCGCCTGCCTGCCCACCATGCACCGCAGCGTGGTGATCGAGGGCGAACCGTACTGGGATGGGGGTTACGCGGCGAATCCGGCGGTGTTCCCGCTGTTCCACGAGTGCAGCGCGCGCGACATCCTGCTGGTGATGCTCGCGCCGCTCAAGCACAGCGCCACACCGCAGTCAGCGGCGGACATCAAGAGCCGGATGATGGAACTGGCGTTCAACGCCACGTTCCTGCGAGAGATGCGCATGTTCGCCCACCTGCGCGAACGCGCGGCGCGCAGCACCTGGTGGCGGCGCGGTGAGCTCGACCGGCGCCTGGCGGGCACGCACTTCCACGTGATCGAGGCCGGAGAGGTCATGGGCGCGTTGAGTACCGAGAGCAAGGTCGCGGCCAACATGCGCTTCTTCGAGATGCTGTTTGCGCTGGGCCGTGAGCACGGCAGCGCGTGGCTGTCGGCGCACCACGCCGACGTGGGACGGCGCAGCAGCGCCGACCTGGGAGCCCTGTTCTACTAGGGCGGAACCGGAAGGATCAGCGCGGCTTGCGCGGCACCATCGGGCCGCGGCCTTCGATGTGGCGGAAGTTGATGCGGCCCTTGGTCAGGTCGTAGGGCGAGAGTTCCAGCGACACGCGGTCGCCCGCGAGGATGCGGATGTGGTTCTTCTTCATCTTGCCCGCCGAATAGGCAATCAACTGGTGTCCGTTGTCCAGCGTCACGCGAAAGCGCGTGTCGGGCAGCACCTCGTTGACGATGCCCATCATGTCGATCAGTTCTTCCTTGGCCATGGTGTTTCCTTTGCGTGAAGTGTATCGGTCAGTTGGGACGGGCGGCCTGGCGGGCGGTGTCGTGCACCCAGTGAATACCCTGCGCGAGGGCGTAGTCCGCCGCTTCGTCGTGCGTGGGAAACGCGCTGTCGAATCGCATCACGCGCGCGGTCGAGGCGCTGCCCTGGCCACTGGCGATGGACACCTGCGCGGCAAACAGGCCACCCGGCAAGGGGCGCGGGAAGGCCGCAATGCGGTACTTGCCCAGGGTGAGAGGTGTCGGTCTCGTATGTGTTGTGCTTGTTGTGTGAATCATCAAAATCATCGGTGGACCCGTGCGCACTCACGATGAGCGCGCCTGTCAGGCCCGGAACGTGTCAAAAAACAGCTGGCAGCCCCAGCGCCGGGGTTCCCCGCCACGTCATCCGGCATCTGCCCGGTGCAACACGCATCAGGCCAGGGCCAGCGCACGAGCCACGGCAGAGGCATCGGCAACAGCAGGGAGGAAAGGGTGAGCCACGTTGCCGTGAGAAGGCGGTGTGGCGCGGCGCCTTGCAGGGGCTGGACCAGCACAGCCCCTCTGCCAGGGGCACCTGCATCGTGGCGGTGAGGCTTTGACGCGGCTGGTCGCTCAAGGCGACCGCGCATTATAGCCCGGCTGACTCGAAAGCGCCAGTCCGGGGCCGCCGGCTCATTTGCGGTCGGGCAGTTCGATCTTCACCTCGAGCACGTCCAGGTTGTCCTGGCGGTCGAGCTGGACCTTGATGTCGTCCGGGTTGATCTTGATGTACTTGCCGATCACCGCGACCAGTTCGCGCTGCAGCGCGGGCAGGTAGTCGGGCTCGGAGGCGCTGCGGCCGCTGCGCTCGTGCGCCAGGATGATCTGCAGCCGCTCCTTGGCGACGCTGGCGGTTTTTTTCTTCTCGCCGAGCAGGAAGGACAGAAGAGACATGCCTTACTTCCCCCCGAACAGGCGCTTGAAGAAGCCGGCTTTTTCGGCTTCGATGAAGCGCAGCGGCTTGTCGGCGCCAAGGAAACGGTCGATCACATCGCTGTAGGCCTCGGCCACATCGGTCCCCTTGAGGTGGATGGCCGGCGTGCCCTGGTTGGACGCGGTGAGCACGTTTTCACTTTCCGGGATCACGCCGATCAGCTTGATGCGCAGGATGTCCTGGATGTCTTCCAGCGACAGCATCTGCCCGTCGGCCACGCGCCCGGGGTTGTAGCGCGTGATCAGCAGGTGTTCCTTGACCGGGTCCTTGCCGTCGATCGCACGCTGCGTCTTGCTGCCCAGCATGCCCAGAATGCGGTCGGAATCGCGCACGCTGGAGACTTCGGGGTTGGTGACGATGAGGGCCTCGTCGGCGTAGTGCATGGCCATGAGCGCACCGGTCTCGATACCCGCGGGCGAGTCGCAGACGATGTACTCGAAGCCCATGGCGGAGAGGTCGGTCAGCACCTTGTGCACGCCCTCCTGGCTCAGCGCGTCCTTGTCGCGTGTCTGGCTGGCGGCCAGCACGAACAGGTTGTCGCACTGCTTGTCCTTGATCAGCGCCTGGTTCAGGTTGGCTTCGCCCTGGATCACGTTGATCAGGTCGTAGACCACGCGGCGCTCGCAGCCCATGATGAGGTCGAGGTTGCGCAGTCCCACGTCGAAGTCGATCACGGCGGTCTTGTGGCCACGCAGGGCCAGGCCGGAAGCAAAGCTGGCGCTGGTGGTGGTCTTGCCCACACCGCCCTTGCCGGAGGTGACGACGACGATCTTGGTCATGGTGACGGTCCTTCTGTGCGAAAAATGGGAGCTGCGGTTCAGTGACCGATGGCGTCGATCACGAGCTTGTCGTCACCGCCGTCGGTGCCGGGCACCAGCCGCACCTGGGCGGTCTTGCCCTGCACCGACTCGGGCAGGGCGACTTCGCTGGTGCGGTAGATGCCCGCGATGGAAATGAGTTCGGGTGCCATGGAGAGCGCGAAGATGCGCGCGTCGGCATTGCCGCGTGCACCCGCGATGGCCTTGCCGCGAAGCGGCGCGTACACATGGATGTGGCCGTCGGCGATAACCTCGGCGCCCGGGTTGACCATGGCCATCACCACCAGGTCGCGACCACGCGCATACACCTGCTGGCCCGAACGCAGGGGCTTGTCGATCACCAGCGCGCCCGGGATGGGTTCGGGCTGCGCCGGCATCGGCACGGGCTCGGGTGAAGTGGCGATCTCGGTGGGTGCAAGCACAGGCGCGGTACGCTGCACGCTCGCGTCCGGCGTGGGAGTGAGACCGGCCGCCATGGCCAGCGCGGTCTGCTCGACGGTCCCGCCGCGCACGGCCAGCGGTGTCAGGCGGTACTGGCGCAGCAGTGTCTGCAGGGCGCCGAAGTCGGGCAGGGCGTTGGCCTCGGCCACATTGAGCGGGTGCAGGTCGATGACCAGCGGGTCGTGGTCGAAGAAGTCGGGCATGTCGCCGAAGCGTTGGGCGAACTCTTCGGCCAGGCGGTTCAGATCGGACGACTTGAGCATGAGCGCCACCAGGGGCAGTTGGGCGCTCTTGATTTCGAAGGTGGCGGGCGCGGTTCCTGCGAGGGCAACGGACATGGGCGAAACGGATCCAATAACGGGCCGGCGGCAGGAACGCCGGTGGTGCAGGTCTGTCTGTGACAGCGGCGCATCTTAACAGCCGTTCCATAGCGGTTTCGCAAGCGTCTGTGCGCAGGTGTCAGGGCATGTTTCAGGGCCACCCGAAGCGTCGCGCGCACAAAGCTGTGTGTAACTTTTGAACAAGTGACAGGTTGTCCACAGACCTCGTTCCAAAGCCAGAGTTGTCCCCGTTCGCGACCACCGTCGACAGGGCACTTCACACAGCGTTTCGTGTTCCCCAAGTGCTTGTCATGAAAGGAAAAAGGGCGCTTGTCCACACCGGACAGCGCCCTCTACTACTACTGCTATCTTTAATTAACAGTATTCATATAGGAGAGAGGAAAGCGGAAACGACCCCGGTCACGCCGGCTGCTTCGCGCCCTCGTGAGCACCATGCCGATGGAAGTGGTGGTGTTTTCCGCCATGCTGTCGCTGCATGCCGGCACGCTGGAAGCCCGGCAGACGTTTCGAATCGAAGACCTTCTGCTGTTCGGCGTCGAGCGCGGCGTAGAAGCTGCGAATGGCGTCGGCGCGCTGGTCCATGGCGGCGCTGCGCGCCGTCTCGCGGGCCTTCATCCGGTCCAGGCGCTCGGGCGTGGTCAGTCCGGACCAGTCTTCGCGCTTGTCCTGGCGCATGGCGGTACGGGCTTGCGGCTGGGTACGTGCCACGAAGGCGTTCCAGGCCGGTTCCTGTGCCGGGGTGATCTTCAGTTCGGCCTTGAAGGCGGCCTGGCGCTCGGCCAGCTTCTGCTGCATGCGGGCCACGCGTTCGGCACGGCGCTGCTCGCGCTTGGCGTCGCGCTGTGCGGCGTCGGGTGCCGCGGGCTGGGCCGTCTGGGCAGGGGTGGTGGCCTGGGCCAGCAGGCTGGAGCCGGCGGTGACCTGGGCCGGGTGCAGGGTCGTGGCCTGCACGATTGCAGTGGCGCTGAGTCCGGCCAGTGCGGTGGCCAGTGCCGTGGCGAGAAGGGCGCGTTTCGGAAGCGTTGTCATGGAGGACTCCTGTGGTTGTTGAAGAAGAATCTCCACAGGACCTGGTGTTGGCTGCGGAGTGGTTTCAGTGTCGGGTGCGGGTGTTTCCGCTCCGTGCCGCCGGTGTGGCGGGCTTGTAAATTTTTGTCCCACTTCGTGCAGCAAATGTGGACGCGGGGTGGCTCAGGTCGTCCAGGATCGGGCAATCGGGCCGACCATCACCGGGGCACAGGTGCAGCAGGTGACCCAGGGTGCGCTGCATGGCCTGCAGGGCTTCGATGCGCTGGGCCAGGTCGTCCAGGTGTTTCTGGGTGATGCGCTTGACACTCGCGCTGCTGCGCTTGCGGTTGTGCCACAGGCTCACGAGCTCGGTGATGGCGTCCAGGCCGAAGCCCATGTCGCGCGCGCGCCGGATGAAGCGCAGCGTGTGCACGTCGGCCAGACCGTACTGGCGGTAGTTGCTGTCGGTGCGCGGTACCTCGGCGAGCAGGCCCAGCGACTCGTAGTGGCGCAGCATCTTGGGCGAAATGCCGCTGAGTTGCGCCGCCCTGCCGATGTTCACCGGCCAGCGGATGAGCGCGTCGCTGGCCGTGTTGTTGTCGTCGTCGTCCATGTTCAGGCGGCCACGTCGTAGCCTTCTTCGCGAATCGCCGCGATCAGCGCCTCGCGTGGCTGGGTGGTGTCGACCTCGACCCGGTTCTGGCTGCGGTCGATGCGCACCTGCGCCTGGGGATCGACCTGTTTGATGGCGCCGGTCACGGCCTTTTCGCAGTGGCCACAGGTCATGCCGGTGACGTTGAGCATCTGGTTCATGAAAAACTCCTTGTAGATCGAGAATGTGCGGCCATTCTGATCCCTGACATGGTGTCAAGGTCAAGGGCAGATGGGTGGACGGTCACAGTTGGCAACAACCGCTTGACCTTCCCATGGTGACAAACCTTATGCTGCCGGCATGAACACACTCACCACCGTTCCCTCCGAATCCGGCGGCCTGTTTTCGTCCGTTCCACCCATTCGCATCGATCTGGGCATTGGTGGAATGACCTGCGCGTCCTGCGTGACGCGGGTGGAGAAAGCGCTGAAGAAGCAGCCGGGTGTGAGCGATGCCACGGTCAACCTGGCCACGGAATCGGCGCAGGTGGTGCTGGGCGGCGGGGACACTGCCGAGTCGCTGGCGCGCATCAAACGGGCGGTGCGCGATGCCGGCTACGAACCCCGTGCCCTGGACTCGATGGATGCCGATGCGGAGGCACGCTGGATGGGCCTGCCACGCGATCTGCTGCCGGTGCTGGCGGGTGTACTGCTCTCGGCCCCCCTGGTGCTGCCCATGGTGGGCGACCTGTTCGGCCGGCACTGGATGTTGCCGGCTTGGATCCAGTTCATGCTGGCCACGCCGGTGCAGTTCGTGCTTGGCGCGCGCTTCTACAGGGCGGGATGGCATGCGCTCAAGGCCTTCACCGGCAACATGGAACTGCTGGTCGCCATCGGCACCACGGCGGCCTGGACCCTGTCCACCTGGCTCTGGTGGCGCGCCGAAGCGGGTGAGATGGTGCACCTGTACTACGAAGCCTCGGCGGTGGTGATCACGCTGGTGCTGCTGGGCAAATGGCTGGAGGCGCGCGCCAAGCGCCAGACCACCACAGCGATCCGCGCGCTGCACGCGTTGCGGCCCGAAAACGCGCACCTGCTGCCCGATGGCGTGCGGCGCACCGAAGCCATCGACGTGGCGGTGGATGAATTGCTGCCCGGCGATGTGGTGCGGGTGCTGCCGGGCGAGCGCTTCGCCGCCGATGGCACGGTGGTGCAGGGTCACACACAGGCCGACGAATCGATGCTCACGGGCGAGGCGATGCCGGTGCCGAAGGACGTGGGCGATGGCGTGACGGGCGGATCGCTCAACGGCGAAGGTGCGGTGGACGTGCGGGTTCGCGCGATCGGCGCGCAGAGCGTGCTGGCGCGGATCATCGGTCTGGTACAGGACGCCCAGGCGGCCAAGGCACCGGTGCAGCGCCTGGTGGACCAGGTGGCCGCGGTGTTCGTGCCGGTGGTGCTGGTGATTGCGCTGTTCACCTTGCTCGGCTGGTGGTGGGTGGGGGCTTCGCTTGAAGAGGCCCTGCTGCACGCGGTGGCGGTGCTGGTGATCGCATGCCCCTGCGCGCTGGGGCTGGCCACACCCGCGGCCATCATGGCGGGCACCGGTGTGGCCGCGCGCCACGGCATCCTGATCAAGGATGCGCAGGCGCTGGAGATCGCGCACAAGGTCGACACCGTGGCCTTCGACAAGACCGGTACCTTGACCGAAGGCCACCCGCGCCTGCAGGTGGTCGAGGCCGCCGAAGGCGTGGACGAAATGGCGGTGCTGCAGGCGGCTGCGGCCCTGCAGGCGCAGAGCGCGCACCCGCTGGCGCGCGCTGTGCTGGAAGCCGCGGCTTCGCGCGCCATCGGGGTGGCGACCGATGCCGCACAGGACGTGCAGGCGGTGTCGGGCCGGGGCACCCAGGGCCGGGTGAACGGTGCCCTGCTGGCACTGGGCAGCCTGCGCTGGATGCAGGAACTGGGCACATCGCTGGGCCCGCTGGACGCGCGGGCCAGGGCCTTGCAGGCCGCAGGCGCCACGGTGTCGGTGCTGGCCAGCCAGACGCCGGGCGATGCGGCCGCTGCGGCCCAGTGGTCGCCGCTGGCGCTGCTGGCGTTCGGTGACGAACCCAAGGCCGGCGCGGCCGAGGCCATTGCCGGCCTGCGCGCTCAGGGCCTGCGGCTGGTCATGGTCTCGGGCGACAACCGGGGCGCGGCCCAGGCGATGGCCGCGCGCCTGGGCATGAATGCCCCTGGTGACGAGGTGATTGCCGAGGTGTTGCCGGGTGACAAGGCGGCGGTGGTGCGCCGCCTGAAGTCGCGCACGCACGACGCGGGCGGCGAGCGTGGTGGCCTGCACACAGTGGCCATGGTGGGCGACGGCGTGAACGACGCGCCGGCGCTGGCCGCTGCCGACGTGGGCATGGCCATGAGCCACAGCGAAGGCGCGAGTGCCGACGTGGCGATGCACGCCGCGGCCATCACGCTCATGCGCGGCGACCCGATGCTGGTGGCCGCCGCGCTCGACATCTCGCGCCGCACGGTGCGCAAGATCCGGCAGAACCTGTTCTGGGCCTTTGCCTACAACGTGGCCGGCATACCGCTGGCGGCGCTCGGTTATCTGAGCCCGGTGGTGGCTGGTGCGGCCATGGCGCTGAGTTCGGTGAGCGTGGTCAGCAACGCGCTGCTGCTCAAGCGCTGGAAGCCGCCCGTGCGTCCGGATTGATGCAGGTCAAGGCGCGCGCCACGCGCCTGCGCGATGCTTCATGCCTGCCGAGGAGACCGACATGAAGCACGACACCCTGCGCGTCATCCGCAACGAACACGCCAGCCTGAGCGCGATGCTGCAGTCGCTGCTGCAGATGCTCCGGCGAGGCCCCGAGCCGCAGGGCCGTGATGAGCACGAGCGCTTCTTCGACGTGCTGCGCGCGATGCTGTTCTACATCGGCGAGTTTCCCGAGAAGCACCACCACCCCAAGGAATCCAACCTGCTGTTCCCGCGCCTGGCAAGGGCCGCACCGCAGGTGATGCACACAATCGACCGGCTCGAGCGCGACCACATGGGTGGCGAGACGCGGGTGCGCGAACTCCTGCACCTGCTGCTGGCCTGGGAATACCTGGGGGAGCAACACCGACCCGCTTTCGAGAGCGAGACCAGGCGCTATGTGGACTTCTACCTGGAGCACATGCGGCTGGAGGAAAGTGTGCTGCTTCCCGAGGCCGAACGCTGCCTGACGGACGATGACTGGCGTGTGCTCGATGCGGCCTTCGCGGCCAATCGCGATCCCCTGAATCCGGAGCAACCGCGCGAACCGCAGTTCGACCGCCTGTTCACCCGCATCGTGATGCTCGCACCCGAGCCCGTGGGGCTGGGCGAATCCTGAGGCGCGGGCTCAAGCCGCTGCGAGCGCAGCCAGCCATTCGTCGAACACCGCGAGCAGACGTTCCACGTCCGCCGCCTGCGTCGCGGGCGACACCAGCACCATGCTGTGGAACGGCGTGAGAACGACACCCCGGTTGAGCATGAAGAGGTGCAGCAGTGCCTCCAGGTCGCTCCGCGCCTGCTCGCGCACGTCCTGCGCATGGCGCGGTGTGTGGGGCATGAACTGCAGTTCCATGCGCGCGCCCAGACGCGTGACCGTCCAGGGCAGGCCGGTGCGGGCGATGCGCTCCACCAGACCCCGTTCGAGCTGCCCGGCCAGCGCGAGCATGTGGTCGTAGCTCGCCTGCGTGTGCAGGTGTTGCAGCGCCGCGTCGAGCGCGGCCAGCGTGAGCGCATTGCCCGACAGTGTGGTGCCGATGCCGCTGTGGCCCTCGGGCGCGGCGTTCTTGGCCGCGGTCATGCGTTCGGCCATCTCGCGCGTGAAGCCATAGACCGCGCAGGGCAGGCCGCCGGCCACCGCCTTGCCGATCACGAGGACGTCGGGGTCGAGCGCATGCGCCTTCGCATAGCCACCCAGCGCGGTGGAGACCGTGTGGGTTTCGTCGCAGACGAACACGGCGCCGTGTTCACGGCACAGCGCGCGCGCCGCGTCCCAGAAGCCGGGTGCGGGCGGCACCAGACCGAAGTTGGTGAGCGCGGGCTCGGCGAGCAGGCAGGCCACGTCGCCCTGGCCCAGTGCGGCTTCGAGCGCGGGCAGGTCGTTGAAGGGCACGACGCGGGTGAAGTCGGCGTGGTTGTGCACCTGGCCCAGCACCGAGGGACGCGGCAGCGTGCGGACCGAGGCGGTATCGAGGTCGACCAGCGTGTCGTCCACCGCGCCGTGGTAGCAGCCGTCGAACACCAGCAGGGTCGGCCGCGCGGTGACGGCGCGCGCCCAGCGCAGCACGAAGCGGTTGGCGTCGCTCGCGCTCAGGGCCAGCTGCCACATGGGCAGGCCGAACACACGCTGCAGGCCAGCGCCCACGGCGGGTGCGCGGTCGGTGGGCAGCATGCAGGTAAGGCCCTGGGTGGCCTGGCGCGCGATGGCCTGCGCGACGGCATCCGGGCTGTGGCCGAACATGGCGCCCGTGTCGCCCAGGCAGAAGTCGGCGTAATCGAGGCCGTCGGCGCAGGTGAGCGTGGCGCCCCGGGCCTGCCGCACGAACAGGCTGGCCGGGCCGGGCCAGTCGCGCATCCAGTGCAGCGGCACGCCGAACAGGTAGTGCCGGTGCGCGGCCTCGCCGAGAGCCAGGGAGGCCGGGTGCGTGGCGAGGAAGCGTTCGCGCTCGGCGCGCTGCAGCGCAGCGATGCGCTCGGGGGCGATGAAAGGCGTTGGCATGGCGCCAGCTTAAAGGCGCGTGGGCTTCGTGGGCGTGGCCCACGCCGGTGGACATTTCGGCCTGCAACGAAATGGCACCGGCGCGGCAAGGCCCCGAATCCACCACAATGGCCCGGCCATGCACGACCAACGCCCGACGGCCCCGCGCCACAGCCTGCCGACGCCACCGGGTGACACGCCCGATACCACCCCCTACGTGCGCCTGGCGCTGGCGCTTTCTCTCGGTGCGGCGGTGTCGCTGGGCATCACGCGCTTTGCCTACGGCCTGCTGCTGCCGCCGATGCGCGAGGACCTGGGCTGGAGCTACACGCTGGCCGGGGCAATGAACACCTTCAACGCGCTGGGCTACCTGGTCGGCGCGCTGGCCACGCCCTGGCTGATGCGGCGTTTTTCGCCCACCGGCCTGCTGCTCGCGGGCTCGCTGCTGGCCTCGCTGTTCATGGGCCTGAGCGGCTTCTTCACCGCCGCCGCCCCACTGCTCGCGCAGCGCCTGCTGGCTGGCGTGGCCAGCGCGCTGGTGTTCATCGCCGGTGGCTTGCTGGCGGCGCGGCTGGGTGCGCGCCAGCCCCGGCGCAGCGGGTTCCTGCTGGGTCTGTACTACGGCGGCACGGGGCTGGGCATCGTGGTCTCGGCGCTGGGGGTGCCGCCGGTGCTGGCGGCCGCCGCTCAGCAAGCGCACGCCTGGGCCTGGGCCTGGTGGGCGCTGGCGCTGGTGTGCCTGCTGGCCACCGCGCTCATGGCCTGGCCGGCGCGGGTGCTGTCGCGCATGGAGGGACCGTCGTCGGCTGCGCAAGGCGCCCGCGGGCCCGTGTTCCGCGTGCGCGACTTCCTGCCGGCGCTCGCCGGTTACGCGGGCTTCGGGGTGGGCTACATCGGCTACATGACGTTCGTGATCGCGCTGCTGCGCGAGCAGGGCAGCCCGGCGGCGGCCATCACCACGTTCTACGCCCTGCTCGGGCTGGCGGTGATCGCGTCCTCGCGCATCTGGGCCGGCCTGCTGGACCGACACCGCGATGGCCAGGCGCTGGCGCGGCTCAACGCTTTGCTGGGTGTGGCCGCCATCGTGCCCGCGCTCACCGCGAGCTGGCCGCTGGTGCTGGCCTCGGGCCTGGTGTTCGGCGGTGTGTTCCTGTCGGTGGTGGCGTCGACCACGGCGCTGGTGCGGCACAACCTGCCGCCGGCCCAGTGGGCCGCGGGCATCAGCGCCTTCACCATCGTGTTCGCCGCCGGCCAGATCGTCGGCCCCACGGTGGTGGGCTTCATCGCCGACGGCCCGGGCGGCCTGGCGCGCGGCCTGGTGTTCTCCGCTATCGCGCTCTGGGTGGGCGCGGCGCTTGCAACCCGACAGAAAGCGCTGGCATGAAACACCCCCTGCGCGCCTGCGGCGCTCTCCCCTGGAAGGGAGGCGACACCTGGGGCCGGCGAAGCCGGACCCTCGGTGTCCCTGGGCCGGGCCGTTTCATGCGATGCGGGTGACGCCGCAGGCGGCGCGGGGCGTCAGATCAAGCCTTCGGCCTTCATCGCGGCCTGCACGGCCGGCCGCGCACCCACGCGGGCGCGGTAGGCGTTCAGGTTCGCCAGGCCGGTGATGTCCACGCCCACGCGCGGCGCCCAGTTGGTCACGGTGAAGAGGTAGCCGTCGGCCACGCTGAAGGTGTCGCCCATGAGGTACTGCTTGCCGGCGAGCTGGCTGTCCACCCACTTCAGGCGCCCCGCGAGCTTCTCCTTGGTGGTGGTCTTGAATTCTTCGGGTGTCGCGGGGTTGAACAGCGGCGAGAAGGTCTTGTGCAGTTCGGTGCCGATGAAGGTCAGCCATTCCTGCAGGCGGTAGCGCTCCAGCGTGCCATTGGCCGGCGCCAGCTTCTTCTGCGGCACCTGGTCGGCGACGTACTGCACGATGGCCGGGCCTTCGCGCAGACGCTCGCCGCTGTCGAGTTCGAGCAGCGGCACGTAGCCCAGCGGGTTGATGGTGTAGTAGTCGGTGCCGTCGGGCAGCTGGTGCGTTTTGGTGGGCGCGGGCACGGCCTCGAAGGCCAGGCCGGCTTCGTGCAGGGCGATGTGCGGGGACAGCGAGCAGGCGCCGGGGGAGTAATAGAGCTTCATGGGACGGGTCTTCCTCGGGATCGCGCCCCGGGGCGGGGCGCAGGAAACGGATGCTAGCGGCGGCGGTGGTTTTCTGCCGGGCCAGGGGCATGCCGCGGCCCTGGCCGGCACAATGCGGGCATGCATCGTTTGCTCCGATTTCTGGCGGTCGCCGCAGCCCTGGCCCTGCTGCTGGGTGCGGCGGTGGTGTTCGCCCTGCACCAGTGGACCGGCAGCGACGGCTTTCGCCAGCGTGTCGAACGCGAGGCCAGCGCGGCGCTGGGCGTGCCGGTGAAGCTGTCGCGGGTCGACGTGGACGTGTGGCCGCTGCCGGCCGTGGTGCTCGAAGGCCTGGACATTCAGGCGAAGCCGGCACTCACCCTGGCACGCGTGGAGGCACGCCCGGCCTGGGCGGCGTTGCTGGCGGGTCGGCTGCAGGTGGCCACCCTGGTGGTGCGCGAGGCGGTGCTGCCGCAGGCCACCCTGGTGCTGCTGGCCGCGCGCCTGCAGGCGCCGGACAAGACAGCGGCGGCCCGCGCGCCGGCGAACGCTGGCGACGAGGGCCTGGACCTGGGCTGGCTGCCGCGCCGCATGGTGCTTGACGATGTGACCTGGGTGGGTGAGCAGGGCCGCCGCACGACGGTGAGCGCGCAATCGGACCTGGACGAAGACGGCTGGCCCGCGTCGGCGCAGGTGCAGATCACCGGCGGCGCGCTGAGTGGTGCCACGGCGCGGCTGCAGCGTGACGCGGACGGCCAGACCGCCTGGACCCTGCGGGTGGACGTGGGCGGTGGCACGGTGCAGGGGCCGCTGAAGGTGGCACTGCCTGCGGCCGGCGACCCGAAGGCACGGCACATCGTGTTCGAGGGCGAGCTGCAGACGCGCGGTGTGGAGGTGGCCGCGCTGACCGCGCCGAGCCGACCGCTCACCGGCGAGCTGGATGCGCAGACCACGCTGTCGGCGCGCATCGACCCGAAGGCCGGCGCAAGTGCCATCACCGAGGCGCTGCGCACACAGACGCGCTTCACGGTCAACGGCGCGGTGCTGCAGGGGCTGGACCTGGCGGCTGCGGTGCTCAGCGTGGGCTTGCAGCGCGGCGGCATCACCGAGCTGGATACGCTCGCCGGGCAGGTGGCCACGCGCGGCCAGACCATCGTGCTCACGAACCTGGTGGCCAGCTCGGGCGTGCTGGCCGCCACGGGCGAGGTGACCGTGAACCCCGAACGCAGCCTCTCGGGCCGCGTGCGCGTGGACATGACGCGCGGCGCCGGCGGTCAGGTGGTGGGTGTGCCGCTGGCGGTGGGCGGCACGCTGGACGAACCCAGCGTCACGCTCACCCGCGCGGCCCTGCTGGGCGCGGCCATCGGCACGGTGATTGCCCCGGGCGTGGGCACCGGTGCAGGTGCCAACCTGGGCGACCGCCTCGGCGAAGGCCTCAAGGACCTGTTCGGCAAATAGGCGGCCGGACGCGGGGGTGGACGCCGGTGTCACCGGGCGATTGGACCCATGGGGTGGGCATGGCGGCGGTATCTTCTGGCACCACTTTGTGTTCCCTGTGCACCATTCCCTGAGGATGTCCCCATGGCCCTGGGTCAGTTTGCCTACGCCAACAACAGCAACCGTTTCATGGCTTGCGCGCCGCTGGACGCGCAGCCATTCGCGATTGCGGGCGTGCCCTGCGACGGCGTGGTGACCAACCGGCCGGGCGCACGCTTCGGCCCGCAGGCGATCCGTGCGGCCAGCCTGATGCTGTGCGACGCCATCCACCCGGTGTTCGACGTCTCGCCGCTGGCGCAGCTGGGCGACGCGCTCGACATGCGCCTGCCCAACGCCTCGCCCCTGCCCGAGGTGCGCCGCCACATCGAGGCGCAGGCCGCCGCGCTGATGGCGAAACACCACTGCGTGTTCCTCGGCGGCGACCATTCGGTGACGCTGTCTTTGCTGCGCGCGGCGAAAGCGAGGCACGGTGGCGAGCCGCTGGCGTTGGTGCATTTCGACGCGCATTGCGATACCTGGCGCGACCACTTCGGCGAGCCCTCGGGCCACGGCACCTGGACGTATGAGGCGCTGCAGGAGGGCCTGGTGAGCGCGGCGCACACGGTGCAGATCGGCATCCGCTCCAGCGGCGAGCGCGCCGCGCGCGAGTACGTGGCCGACCAGGGCGGGCAGATCTTCACCGCGCGCGCGCTGCGCGGGCTCGACGGCGCGGGCCTGCAGCCCGCCATCGACGCGATCCGCGCGCGCATCGGCCAGCGCCCGTGTTACCTCACGCTCGACATCGACTGCCTGGACCCGGCGTTTGCGCCCGGCACCGGCACGCCCGAACCCGGCGGCATGACGAGCTCGCAGGTGCTCACCTTCCTCGAAGAGCTCGCCGACCTGAACTGGATAGCCATGGACTGTGTCGAGGTGGCCCCGGCCTACGACCACGCCGAGCTGACCAGCAACGCCGCCGCCACCTTCGTCTGGACCTACCTGAGCGGGCAGGTCGCGAAGCGCCTGAACGGGTGACCCGCGTGGCGCGCGCGTTGATCGGTTCGGATACCCAGCTCAACCAGAAGAGCTACTACGAAGCCAGCGTGCAGCGGCCCGAACCGCTGCCGCCCTTGCAGGAGGCGCTGGAAGCCGACGCGGTCGTGGTGGGCGCCGGATTTGCCGGCTTGAGCGCAGCGCTCGAACTCGCGCAGCGCGGCCTCTCGGTGGTGGTGCTGGAGGCCGATCGCATCGGCAGCGGCGCCAGCGGTCGCAATGGCGGCCAGGCCATCGTCGGCTACGCCAGCGGCCTGGGCCCGTTCGAGCGCCAGCTCGGCGCGGCCGACGCGCAGCGCGCCTGGGACATGTCGCTCGAAGCCATCGACCTGATGGACGCGCGCATCGCCGCGCACGGCATCGCCTGCGACCGCGTCAACGGTTATGTGTACGTGGCGGACTCCGCGCGCAAGGCGCTGGAGCTGCACGAAGAGATGGAAGGCCTGAAGCGGCGCGGCCTGCAGGTGGACTGGGCCGAGGGCGCCGACCTGCCACGCCTGATCGACAGCCCGCGCTACGTGGCCGCCGCGCGCGAGCAGCGCTCGGGCCACCTGCACCCGCTGAAGTACGCGCTGGGCCTGGCGCGCGCCGCGCAGGCCGCGGGCGTGCGCATCTTCGAACACTCACCGGTGACGACGCTGCAGCGCGGCACCAACCTGGTGGCCCGCACCGCGCAGGGCCAGGTGACGTCGCGTTTCGGCGTGCTCGCGGGCAACTGCATGCTGCCCGAATACGGCCCGCGCGTGGCGCCCGAGGTGGCGCCGCGCATCATGCCGGTGGGCACCTACATCGTGGCCACCGCGCCGCTCGATCCCGCACTCTGCGCGCGCCTGATTCCCGGCAACGCCGCGGTGTGCGACAACAACTTCGTGCTCGACTACTTCCGCTTCAGTGCCGACTCGCGGCTGCTGTTCGGCGGCCGCGTGAGCTACACCACCCGCACGCCGATCAACCTGGAGGGCGTGATGCGCCAGCGCATGGGCGAGGTGTTCCCCGCGCTGCGCGAGGCGCCCATCGAACACGTGTGGGGCGGCTTCGTCGACATCAGCATGAACCGCGCGCCCGATTTCGGCCGCCTGGGCGACAACCTGTACTACCTGCAGGGCTTCAGCGGCCACGGCGTGGCCCTCACCGGCCTGGCCGGCCAGCTCGTGGCCGAAGCCATCGAAGGCCAGGCCAGCCGCTTCGACGTGTACGCGCGCCTGAAACACCGCCGCTTCCCCGGCGGCCCGCTGCTGCGCACGCCCAGCCTGGCGCTGGGGATGCTGTGGCACCGGATGCGGGATGTGATTTGACGTGGCTAAAGGTTAGAATTACAAATCTGAAATTCAATTTCTAATTTGTAAACACATGATCCCGCGCTTTGCCGCCGACACACTGCAAAGGCTCGAGAAAGGCTTTCCCATCATTGCCGTGACGGGGCCGCGCCAGTCTGGAAAGACAACGCTCGCGCGCCAGCTGTTCGCGCACAAGCCCTATGTGTCGCTGGAAAATCCGGACGAGCGCGAGTTCGCCGAACAGGATCCGCGCCGTTTTCTCTCCAGGTTCGAGGACGGCGCCGTTCTGGACGAGGTTCAACGATGCCCCGGTCTGTTCTCCTGGCTGCAGGGCCTGGTGGACGAGCGTCGGCGCATGGGCGATTTCGTGCTCACGGGATCGGCGCAGTTCGACCTCATGGCCGGCATATCGCAATCGCTTGCTGGCCGGGTGGGGCGGGTCGAGTTGTTGCCTTTGTCCGGGGCTGAACTCGGTCCGGCGCACGCGCCACCCAGTCTGGACGACATGCTGCTGAAGGGCAGTTACCCGGCCTTGTACGACCGTGAGCTCGTGCCCGCCGACTGGTTTGCCAACTACGTTGCCACCTACGTGGAACGCGATGTGCGCCAGCTCATTGCGGTTCGCGACCTTGGTCAGTTCCAGCGATTCATCCGCATGTGCGCGGCACGTTCGGGGCAACTGCTCAACCTCTCGGCGCTGGGCGCGGATTGCGGCATTTCGTCGAACACGGCGCGTGACTGGATTTCGGTGCTGGAGACCAGCTACCTGGTCACACGCCTGCTGCCGCACCACCGCAACTTTGGCAAGCGGCTGGTGAAGACACCCAAGCTGTATTTTCTTGACGTGGGGCTGATGGCCTGGCTGCTCGGGATCCGCGACGCGCGAACCCTGAGCACGCACGCCGCGCGCGGGGCCCTGTTCGAGACCTGGGTCGTGACCGAGCTGATCAAGCAACGGTACAACGCGGGCCGGAGTGCCGGCCTCCACTTCTGGCGCGACAGCCTGGGTCACGAGATGGATATCGTGTTCGAGACGCCCGAGGGGCTGCAGGCGATCGAGGTGAAGTCGGGCAGCACGCTGGCTTCGGACTGGACAAATGGCCCGCGACAGTGGCAGGAATTTGCCCGACGCGATGGGACGCCCTTGCGCACGCCGGGCCTTGTGTTCGGTGGCAAGGGCCGCTACGAGCGGCAGGGCTGCGAAGTGCTGGGCTGGCGTGAATTCGCGGGCATTGACTGAGGCCGCTCGCCGCCAGCGGCGCGTGCGAGGCCGATCATGCCGCTGCGCCTCCCAAGGCCTGCCGCACCGCCGCCGCCACCAGCGGCCCGCAGCGCTTGATTTCGGCCAGTGGCGCGTAGCCGTAGCCGATCACCAGACCGCGCAGGTCCTTGCGCGCCAGGCAGTAGGCCGAGAGTGGCCGCACCGTGAGTCCGTGCTGCGTGGCGATGCGTTGCGCCAGCGCGCGGTCGTCCACCGACTGGGGCAGGCGCAGGCACAGGTGCAGGCCCTGTTCGGCACCGCTGATGTAGGGGCCTTCCTGGGTGTCGCGCAGCACCGGCCTGAGGGCCTCCAGCAGGCACTGGCGGCGCTCGCCGTAGTTCAGCCGCGCGCGCCGCAGGGCGCTGGCGAAGTGGCCCATCTCGATGAACTCGGCCAGCGCGGCCTGCACCGGCATCTGGCCCGGGCGGTTGAGGTCGTAGTGGGCCTGCTTGAAGGCCGCCACCAGCGGCCTGGGCACCACCAGGTAGCCGATCTTCAGGCCGGGGTAGAGCACCTTGGAGAAGGTGCCCATGTAGAGCACGCGGCCATCGGTGTCCAGCCCCTCCAGACAGGAGATCGGCGGGCCGCTGAAGCGGTATTCGCTGTCGTAGTCGTCCTCCAGCACCCATGCGTCGTGGGCGCGCGCGGTGGCCAGCAGCTGGTGGCGCCGCGGCAGGGACATCACCGCGCCGGTGGGGTACTGGTGCGAGGGCGTGACGTAGACCAGGCGCGGCGGCTTCGCGTTGTCCGCGCTGCGCGGGTTGATGCCTTCCTCGTCCACCGGTACCGGGTGCAGCGACAGGCCGGTGGCCATGAAGGCCTTGACCGCGCCCCAGTAGGCCGGGTCTTCCACCCACACGGTGTCGCCGTGGTCGGCCAGCAGGCGCGCGCAGAGTTCGAGCGACTGCTGCGTGCCGGTGGTGATGACGACCTGGTCGGCGTCGAGCTGCACGCTGCGGAAGACCCGCAGGTAGTCGGCCACCGCGCGGCGCAGCGGTGCGTAGCCGCCCGAGTCGTTGTAGTCCAGCATGTCCGGGTAGGTCAGGCGCCAGTGCTTGTTCTGCAGGCGCTGCCAGAGCGTGAGCGGGAAGGCGCTGAAGTCGGCGATGCCGGGGGTGAAGGGCTGCACCTCCAGTTCGGTGGCGCAGAAGCTGGCCGAGAGCGCCTTGCCGCGGGCCGAGAGCCGGCCAGCCTGCACGGTGGCGGGCTGGCCACCAGCCTGGCGCGCGCCGCGGCCGGGCGTGGTGCGTGGCACGCTGTCGTTCACATAGGTGCCGCTGCCCACCCGGCTGGCCAGGTAGCCTTCGACGCTGAGCTGGTTGATCGCGGCCACGACGGTGTTGCGCGAGAGCTTGAGGTCCTGCGCCAGGTCCCGGCTGGAGGGCAGGCGCTCGCCCGCGCCGAGCTTGCCGTCGAGCATGGCGCGGCGCAGCGCCTCGTAGAGCTGGCGGTGCAGGGGCAGGGCGTCGCGCGCGCCCAGGCGGCTCATTTCGGCCAGCAGGTATTCGGACAGCATGGGTAGGGATGGGGCAAGTGGCACCACACAATGGGTGCAACTGGCCCTCATTGTGATCCAATTGGCCCCCCACAATGGCATCCACTGTCTGGAGTCATCATGAACAAGCCGCCGCCGTGCATGGTCTGGCTGCCTGCCGACCACCGCCTGATGGGCGATCACGGGCACCAGATGCCCTTTCTGCTGCTGGGCGACAAGTACGCGCGGGCCGTCAAGGTCGGGGCGCAGGCCCAGCCGGTGATGTTTCCGCTGGCCGACACCGGCCAGATCAGCGAGCTGCTCGCGCTGGTGGACGGCGTGATGCTGACCGGCTCGCCGTCCAACGTGCACCCTTCGCATTTCGACGAGGACGTGGCCGACCCGAGCCTGCCGCTGGACGCCGAGCGCGACCTGCTCACGCTGGCGCTGGTCAGGGCCTGCGTGCGCGAGGGTGTGCCGCTGCTGGGCATCTGCCGCGGCTTCCAGGAGATCAACGTCGCCCTGGGTGGCACGCTGCACCAGCGCGTGCACGAGGTGCCGGGCCTGATGGACCACCGCGAGCCCAAGACCGCGCCACCCGACGAGCAGTACGCGTCGCGCCACGAGGTGCGCCTTGCTCCGGGCAGTGTGTTCGAGACCTGGGCCGGGGGCCCGGTCGCACAGGTGAATTCCCTGCACGGCCAGGGCATCAACCGCCTGGCCGCCGAGCTGGAGCCGCTGGCACACGCGCCCGATGGCGTGGTCGAGGCCTTTGGCGTGCGCGGCGCGCGCACCTTTGCCTATGCGGTGCAGTTCCACCCGGAATGGCGTTGCTGGGAAACGCCCTTCTATGCCGCCATCTTCGAGGCCTTCGGCCGTGCCTGCCGCCAGCGCACCAGCCAGCGCCTGCAGGCCATGGATCTCGCTCGCAGCGCGGCCAGCACCAGCGCCTGACACCCCCATACCCATATCCATAACGGAGACGGCACATGACAGCCCCCCCCAAGAAGATGAACTTCAATGACCTGGAGAACTGGCTCAACCAGCACCGCGTGACCGAGGTCGAGTGCCTTGTGCCCGACCTGACCGGCGTGGCCCGCGGCAAGATCCTGCCGCGTGAGAAGTTCACCGAGGACCGCGGCATGCGGCTGCCGCAGGGCATCGTGGCCATGGGGGTGACGGGGGAGTTTCCGCAGAGCGGCCCGTATTTCGACGTGATCGAGCCGACCGACCGCGACATGCAGCTGCGCCCGGACCCGACCACGGTGCGCATCGTGCCCTGGGCCACCGACCCCACGGCGCAGGTGATCCACGACTGCTTCGACCACGCCGGCAAGCTCGTTCCCTTTGCGCCGCGCAGCGTGCTGCGCCATGTGTGCGAGCTGTTCGACGCCGAGGGCCTGGAGCCCGTGGTGGCGCCCGAGCTGGAGTTCTACCTGACGGCGCGCAACACCGACCCGAACACGCTGCTCAAGCCCCCGATCGGGCGCAGCGGACGCGCCGAGACCTCGCGCCAGGCCTACAGCATCGACGCGGTCAACGAGTTCGACCCGCTGTTCGAGGAGATCTACGACTACTGCGACAAGATGGAGCTCAACGTGGACACGCTGATCCACGAGATCGGTGCCGGCCAGATGGAGATCAACTTCTTCCACGCCCACCCGCTGGGCCTGGCCGACGAGGTGTTCTTCTTCAAGCGCACGGTGCGAGAGGCCGCGCTGCGCCACGACATGTACGCCACCTTCATGGCCAAGCCCATTGCCGGCGAGCCCGGCTCGGCCATGCACGTGCACCAGAGCATCCTGGACAAGGCGACCGGCAAGAACATCTTCAGCAACGAGGATGGCTCCGCGTCCGAGGCCTTCTACCACTACATCGGCGGCATGCAGCGCTACATTCCCGCGGCCATGGTGCTGGTGGCGCCCTACGTGAACAGCTACCGCCGGCTCTCGCGCCACACGGCAGCCCCCATCAACATCGAATGGGGCCACGACAACCGCACGGTGGGCATCCGCTCGCCGATTTCCTCGCCACAGGCGCGCCGGGTGGAAAACCGCGTGATCGGCGCCGACGCCAACCCCTATGTGGCCATGGCGATGACGCTGGCCTGCGGCTACCTGGGCCTGAAGAACAAGATCAAGCCCAAGCCGGAAATGAAGGGCGACGCCTACCTGGCGCCGTACTCGCTGCCGCGCAGCCTGGGCGAAGCGCTGGACTGGCTGCGCCGTGAACCCGACCTGCACGAGGTGCTGGGCAAGGAGTTCATCACCATCTACACCGAGATCAAGGAGCTGGAGTTCGACGAGTTCATGAAGGTGATCTCGCCCTGGGAACGCGAGCATCTTCTTCTTCACGTCTGATCACGCGAACCAAGGACCGACCATGAACACCTCCATCCTCATCGCCCCGCCCGCCCTGGTCCGCCGCGCCGAGCAACAGGACACCCAGGCCATCCAGGCGCTGGACAGCGCGCACTTCATCCACCCGTTCACCGACCACGGCGACCTGGCCACTCGCGGCTCGCGCGTGATCACGCACGCCGACAACATCTATGTGTGGGATTCCGAGGACCACAAGATCCTCGACGCCATGAGCGGTCTGTGGTGCGTCAACGCCGGCTACGGCCGCAAGGAGCTGGCCGACGCGGCGTACCAGCAGATGATGACGCTGCCGTTCTACAACACGTTCTTCCAGACCACCAACGTGCCGGCGGTGCAGCTGGCCACCAAGCTGGCGGCGCTCGCGCCCAAGGTCGGCGGCAGGCGTTTCGAGCACGTGTTCTTTTCCAGCAGCGGCTCCGAGAGCAACGACACCAACGTGCGCATGGTGCGACGCTACTGGGACCTGCTGGGCCAGCCGCAGCGCAAGGTCATCATCAGCCGCAACAACGCCTACCACGGCAGCACCATGGCAGGCGCCTCGCTGGGCGGCATGAGCGGCATGCACGCCCAGGGCGACCTGCCGATTCCCAACATCACCCATATCGAGCAGCCCTATTTCTTCGAGAACGCGCTGCCCGGAGAAAGCGAGGCCGACTTCGGTCTGCGCGCGGCGCGCTGGCTGGACGAGAAGATCCTCTCCATCGGCGCCGACAAGGTCGCGGCCTTCATCGCCGAGCCGGTGCAGGGCGCCGGCGGCGTGATCATCCCGCCTTCCACCTACTGGCCCGAGATCCAGCGCATTGTCGACAAGCACGGCATCCTGCTGATCTCCGACGAGGTGATCTGCGCGTTCGGGCGCCTGGGCCACTGGTTCGCCTACGAGAAATTCGGCATGCGCCCCGACCTGGTGACCTTCGCCAAGGGCGTGACCAGCGGCTACATCCCGCTGGGCGGCGTGATGGTGGGTGACCGCGTGGCGCAGGTGCTGGTCGACAAGGGCGGCGAATTCAACCATGGCTACACGTACAGCGGCCACCCGGTGGCCTGCGCGGTGGCGCTGGCCAACATCGAGCTGATGGAGCGCGAGAACCTGGTGGTCCAGGTGCGCGACGACACCGGCCCCTACCTGGCCGAGCGCTTCGAGGAACTGCGCCACCACCCGCTGGTGGGTACGGCCGAAGCCTGCGGCTTCGTGGCCGGTCTGTTGCTGGTGAAGAACAAGGCCACGCGCGAGCTGTTCGACCCGGACCTGGGCGTGGGCATGATGTGCCGCGCCCATTGCTTCCGCAACGGGCTGATCATGCGCGCGGTGGGCGACCGCATGATCATCGCGCCGCCGCTGGTGATGACGCGCGCCCAGATCGACGAGATGGTGGCGCTGATCCGGCGCTGCCTGGACGCGACGGTGGACGAGTTGCGGGCTGTGGGCCAGCTGGGGTGACTAGAATGTTTTCCGGACATCCCGCCTGCGGGGTGCGGGTCACGCGTACCGGCGCCGGGTCTGGAAATTGCTAGCGGCTTTTGCACGCCTTCAGCCTCGTCAGCCGGTTGGGTTCTTTCGGTCAACAACCTCCTTGGAGAGAGCAACACCATGAAAAAGCACGTTCTGGTTCTCGCAATGTCAGCGATCCTGCTGGCCGCCTGCGGCAAAAAAGAGGAGCCGGTGGCCGCGCCCGCCGAGCCCGCAACGGTGGCGGCCGCGCCTGCGGCGCCCGCCGGCCCCGCGATGGACGAAGAGAAGATCCTCAATGTCTACAACTGGCCCGACTACATCACCGAGACCCTGGTGGCCGACTTCGAGAAGGAGTACGGCATCAAGGTGAACTACGACACCTTCGAGAACAACGAGGCGCTGCACGCCAAGCTGGTGGCCGGCAACTCGGGCTACGACATCGTGATCCCCACCGCCGGCTTCGCCAAGAAGCAGATCGACGGTGGCCTGTACCAGCCGATCGACAAGAGCAAGATCCCGAACTACGCCAACCTCGACGCCGACTTCATGTCCAAGATCGCTGGCGTGGACCCGGAGAACAAGCACCTGGTGCCGTGGGCCTGGGGCTTCACCACCGTGGGCATCAACAAGCAGAAGGTCGAGAAGGCGCTGGGCGGCATGGCCATGCCCGAGAACGCCTGGGACCTGGTGTTTGACCCCAAGTACTCCAGCAAGCTCAAGTCCTGCGGCATCGCCTACCTGGATTCGCCCAGCGAGATCCTGCCGGTGGCCCTGCACTACGTCGGCAAGCCGCCTTACAGCGAGAACCCCGAGGACTTCAAGGCCGCGGGCGAGATGCTGATGAAGGTGCGCAAGGACGTGCGCCTGTTCTCCAGCACCATGATCGACGACATCGCCGGCGGCAAGGCCTGTGCCTTCATCGGCTGGTCGGGTGACATCAACATCGCGGCCGATCGCGTGAAGGAAACCGGTGGCAAGGACGAGATCGTCCCGCTGCTGCCCACCGGTGGCGGCCTGGTGTTCATCGACACCATGGCGATCCCGAAGGACGCCAAGCACGTGCTCAACGCCCACCTGTTCATGGACTTCTACCTGCGCGCGGCCAACGGCGCGGCCATGGCCAATGAAATGAACTACCCGACCGGCAACAAGGCCGCGCTGGCCGACATCAAGGACGAGGTCAAGAACAACAAGACCATCTTCCTGAGCCCCGAAGACACCGCCCGCCTGATCCCCACCGGCGGCTTCTCCAACGACATTTCGGGCGTCCTCAACGACACCTACAACGCCTTCAAGCGCGGCAAGTAACACACCGCCTCACGGGCTCAAAGGGCTGTTCATCCTGCCGGGTTGAACAGCCCTTTTCATTTCCGCCAACGCAAAGACAGGAGAGACCATGGCCGCGCCCGAATGTGACATGACGTATGAACCCGGTTATCTGGTGACCGAGAAGCTGGTCAAACGGTTCGACGAGGCGGTGGCGGTGGACGAGGTCTCGCTCTCCATCGGCAAGGGCGAGATCTTTGCCCTGCTCGGCAGCTCGGGCTGTGGCAAGTCCACCCTGCTGCGCATGCTCGCGGGCTTCGAGAAGCCGACCTCGGGGCGCATCCTGCTCGGCGGGCAGGACGTGGCGGCCATGCCGCCCTACGACCGGCCGGTGAACATGATGTTCCAGTCCTACGCGCTGTTCCCGCACCTCAACATCTGGGAGAACGTCGCCTTCGGCCTCAAGCGCGAAGGCCTGCCCAAGGCGGAAATCCAGCAGCGCACCGACGAAATGCTGGGCCTTGTGCAGCTCACGCCGTTCGCCAGGCGCAAGCCACACCAGCTCTCGGGCGGGCAGCAGCAGCGCGTGGCGCTGGCGCGCAGCCTGGCCAAACGGCCCAAGATGCTGCTGCTGGACGAACCCCTGGGCGCGCTGGACAAGAAGCTGCGCGAGCAGACCCAGTTCGAGCTGGTGAACATCATCGAGAAGGTGGGCGTGACGGTGGTGATGGTCACGCACGACCAGGAAGAAGCCATGACCATGGCCAGCCGCATCGCCATCATGAGCAAGGGGCGGGTGCTGCAGGTGGGCACGCCCGAGGAAATCTACGAGCACCCCACCAACCGCTTCGTGGCCGACTTCATCGGCAACGTCAACCTGTTCGAGGGCAAGCTCAGCGTGGACGAGGCCGACCGCTGCGCGGCCACCACCGGCATCGGCGAGATCCACGTCGGCCATGGCGTGAGCGGCACGCTCAACATGCCGGTGGCGATCGCGGTGCGGCCGGAGAAGATGGAGATCGGCAAGCAGCGCCCGGGCGCCGAGGCCGGGCCCAACGTGTTCAGCGGTCGGGTCAAGGAGATCGCCTACTTCGGCTCGTACAACACCTACATCGTGGTGGCGTCGGACGGCTCGAAGGTCAAGATCACCGAGGCCAACACCTCGCGCCACGACCTCTCGGACATCACCTGGGAGGACGAGGTGTTCTTCTGGTGGGATGACGTCGCCGGCATCGTGCTGAGGGACTGAACATGGCCTCACTACCCATCCCCGGCAAGCGCTTCGTCATCGGCGTGCCCTATGCATGGCTGATCCTGTTCTTCTTCCTGCCGTTCCTGATCCTGCTGTACATCAGCTTCGTGGACATGGGCGGCGACATCAGCCCGTTCAAGCCGATCTGGGACCCCGTCACCGGCATCCTGAGCCTGAAGTACGAGAACTACCTCTCCATCTTCCGGGCGGAGGAGGGCGCGCCGCTGTTCAAGACGCTTTACATCGACGCCTACCTGCGCTCGATCTGGTATGCCCTGTGCACCGCTGTGCTGTGCCTGGTGATTGGCTACCCCTTCGCCTATTTCATCGCGCGCTCGCCTGCGAGCATCCGCCCGGCGCTGCTGCTGATGGTGATGCTGCCGTTCTGGACCTCGTTCCTGCTGCGCGTGTACGCCTGGAAGGGCATCCTCACCGACCAGGGCGTGCTCAACCGGCTGATGATGACGCTGGGCATCATCGACCAGCCGATCCAGATGCTCTACACGAACGTGTCGATGCTGATCGGCATGACCTATGTGTACCTGCCCTTCATGGTGCTGCCGCTGTACGCCAACCTGGTGAAGATGGACTTCCGCCTGCTCGAGGCCGCCTACGACCTGGGCACGACGCCGTTCAAGGCCTTCTGGCTGGTGACCGTGCCACTGTCCAAGGCCGGCATCGTGGCCGGCTTCATGCTGGTTTTCATCCCCTGCGTGGGCGAGTTCGTGATCCCCTCGTTGCTGGGTGGGCCGGAGAACCTGATGATCGGGCGCGTGGTGTGGGACGAGATGTTCACCGCCAACGACTGGCCGCGCGCGACCGCGCTGGCCGTGATCATGATCGCGTTGATCGTGATCCCGCTGGCGCTGTACTACCACTACACGGCGGACGCGGCCGAGCCCCGCAAGTGAACAAGGCCAGACCATGAAACAACTGCTTGAAAAACACTTCGGCAAGGCCTGGCTGGCGCTGGTGTTCGCCTTCCTCTACATGCCGCTGGTGTTCATGATCGTGTTCTCGTTCAACAGCACCCGGCAGGACGCGCGCTTCACCGGCTTCTCGCTGCGGTGGTACGAGGCGCTCACGCGCGACAACAGAATCGTCGAGGGCTTCTGGCTCTCGCTCAAGGTGGCGACCATCACGGGCCTGCTCTCTGCCGTGCTCGCCACCTTCGCGGCCTTCGTGCTGGTGCGCTACCGGCGCTTCCTGGGCCGCACCATCTTCTCGGGCATGGTCAACGCGCCGCTGGTCATGCCCGAGGTGATCATCGGCCTGTCGCTGCTGCTGCTCGCGGTGGGCGTGCAGAACCTGTTCGGCTGGCCGCAGCGCGGCATGCTCACCATCATCGTGGGCCACACGCTGCTGGGCATGGCCTATGGCATGGTGGTGATCCAGTCGCGCCTGCTGGAGATGGACCGCTCGATCGAGGAAGCCGCCATGGACCTGGGCGCGCGGCCGCACCAGGTGTTCTTCCTGATCACGCTGCCCAACATCTTCCAGGCCTTGCTGGCGGCCTTCCTGCTGGCGTTCACGCTCTCGTTCGACGACGTGGTGATCGCCGAATTCCTCTCCGGCCCGGGCGTGAACACGCTGCCGCAGGTGATCTTCGGCTACGCGCGGCGCGGCATCAACCCGACCATCTACGCCGCGGCCACGCTGCTGATCGTGACCGTGACCATCGTCATCGTGAGCTACGCGGTCTGGGTGGCGCGCTCCACGCGCCGGCGCGAGCGGGAGATTGCGGCGGCGTTGAAGAGCTGAGTTCCGCGGCGCCTGTGCTGATAGCGTGGCTTATTCCCTGGACGCGTGAGAATGCAGGCAGGCTTGCCCGGCGGCGGTCAGGCGGTACCGCTGAAGGCTGCTCTGGGGTTTGTCGGGTACCGTCATCTCGACGAATCCGCCTGTGATGGCCGGAACCAGATAGGCCGCGCGGAAGTGCTCTCTGTCTTTCAGTCCCAGCGCCGACTGGATGTCGGCGCGCTGCATCTCGCCCTGCATGACGACCAGCAGACTCAGAACTTCGGGGGTGACTTGCGGCGCCGCCACCCGCCACACCGTCCGGAGCTGGTTGGCCTCGCGCTCGTCCACCAGATCGATCTTCGGCCAGGCGCCCAGCGCCCGAGGTACCCCGGTGCCCAGCCCCCGGTACGGCAGGATGTGCGCCGCGTGTTCGGCCAGCACCCGATTGCGGCGGTTGGAAACGCCGGTACGGATCTGCTCCGGCGTCAGGCTGTCGGGCAGCTCTGAATGCCCACGATCCAAGAGACCGCACCCAGGCGCAAGAAGCCCAGTCGCAAAGCCGTGCTGCGTGCGGTGGCCAGTTCCACGGCCATCGAAACGGGTCGCCGGGTGGCCGATCTGGAGCGGCAATTGCGGCGCCCCGTGGTGCGCTTTCCGCATATCAGGCTGGCCCGCTGACGCCGACGGTACAAAACCGGCTGGGCTCCTTTCGTGGCCCCGATGGTTGGGTGGCGGCGGGTCATTGCGGTGCTGTCATGAACATGCTGGCTTCGGAGTATCGCCGTTTGTCGCCCTGCATTGCACCCGCGCATGCATGGGGAAGCCCCCCCGGACTGGATCGATGCCTGTCCGGGAAAGTGGATACGCAGTCTGCTGCGTTTCGGGCGTAGCATGGGGCCACTTGTTCATCCCACTCCGTTCGGGCTGAGCCGGTCGAAGCCCTGGCCAGCATGGTGGTGAGCCCTTCGACAGGCTCAGGGCGAACGGGACTTTTCCGCTGTCCAACATGACCACCACCTCGCCCCAGGCCGCCTCTCTTTCTTTCGACGGCCGCGCCTTCATCAACGGCGAACGCATCGCCGCGCGCGACGGCCAGACCTTTGACTGCATCTCGCCGGTGGACGGCCGCCTGCTGACGGCCGTGGCGCGCTGCGGCGAGGCCGACATCGACGCCGCCGTGGCCGCCGGCCGCGCGGCGTTCGAGGACCGGCGCTGGAGCGGCATGGCGCCGGCGCAGCGCAAGCGCGTGATGATCAAGTTTGCCGAGCAGCTGATCGCGCACGCCGACGAACTGGCGCTGACCGAGACGCTGGACATGGGCAAACCCATCCGGTACGCCAAAAGCGTGGACGTGAACAGCGCGGCCAACTGCATCCGCTGGTACGGCGAGGCGGTGGACAAGGTCTACGACGAGATCGCGCCCACGGCCAGCACTGCGCTGGCCCTGATCACGCGCGAGCCGGTGGGCGTGGTGGGCGTGATCGTGCCCTGGAACTACCCCATGATCATGGCGGCCTGGAAGATCGCGCCGGCGCTCGCGGCGGGCAACTCGGTGGTGTTGAAGCCTTCGGAGAAAAGCCCGCTCACCGCCCTCCGACTGGCCGAACTGGCGCTGGCCGCCGGCATTCCGCCCGGCGTGTTCAACGTGGTGCCGGGCTACGGCCCCGAGGCCGGCTCACCGCTGGCGCTTCACATGGACGTGGATTGCATTGCCTTCACCGGCAGCACGCGCGTGGGCAAGCAGATCCACGTGATGGCCGGGCAGAGCAACCTGAAGCGCGCCTGGACGGAGCTGGGCGGCAAGTCGCCCAACATTGTGTTCGCCGACTGCCCGGACCTGGACAAGGCGGTGGAGGCGGCGGTGGGCAGCATCTTCTTCAACCAGGGCGAGAGCTGCAACGCGCCCTCGCGCCTGTTTGTCGAGGCGTCCATCAAGGACGCGTTTCTGGAAAAGGCACTCAAGCTGGTGCCGCAGTACCAGCCGGGCAACCCGCTGGAGAAGGCCACCGTGATGGGCGCCATCGTCGACCAGGTGCAGATGGACAACGTGATGCGCTACATCGGCCTGGGCCAGAGCGAGGGCGCAAAGCTGCTGGCCGGCGGCGCGGCGGCCGAGCCGGTCAAGGGCGGCCACTACGTGCTGCCGACCATCTTCGACGGCGTGACGCCGCAGATGACGATCGCGCGCGAGGAGATCTTCGGCCCCGTGCTGTCGGTGCTGTCCTTCACCGACGCGGCCGACGTGGTGAAGCAGGCCAACAGCAGCGTCTACGGCCTGCAGGCCGCGGTGTGGACGCGCGACATCAACAAGGCGCACGGCGTGGCGCGCGCGCTGCGCGCCGGCACCGTGCATGTGAACCAGTACGACGAGGACGACATCACCGTGCCGTTCGGTGGCTTCAAACAAAGCGGTGTGGGCCGCGACAAGTCGCTGCACGCGTTCGACAAGTACACCGAGACGAAGACGACCTGGATAAGAATTGACTCCCCCCTGCACCGCTGACGCGGTTTCCCCCTGAGGGGGACGGCACTGGCGGCCCGGCAAAGCCGGTTCCGCGGTGCCCCTGGATCAGACACTTCGCGCCACTGTGAGCGCATTTTCAGGAGACCAGCATGAACGCACCGCAGAAACCGGAGAACCTGAACGCGCCGCACACCAACGCCGCCTGGCATGAACGCCGGCTGGCGGCCACGCCGCGTGGCGTTGGGGTGCATGGCGACTTCTTCATCCAGCGCGCGAAGAACGCGGAGTTCTGGGACATCGAGGGCCGGCGCTTCATCGACTTCGCGGGCGGCATCGCGGTGCTCAACACCGGCCACGTGCATCCCAGGGTGCAGGCGGCCATTGCGGCGCAGCTCGAACGCTTCACGCACAGCTGCTACCAGGTCGTGCCCTACACCGAGTACGTGGCGCTGGCCGAGCGCATCAATGCCATGGTGCCCATCGACGGCCCGGTGAAGACGGCCTTTTTCTCCACCGGCGCCGAGGCGATCGAGAACGCGATGAAGATCGCGCGCGCGGCCACCGGGCGCAGCGGCATCATCGCCTTCGGCGGCGCGTTCCACGGCCGCAGCCTGTTCTCGGTGGCGCTCACCGGCAAGGTGCAGCCGTACAAGGCCGGCTTCGGCCCGTTCCCGCCCGAGATCTACCACGTGCCCTTCCCGATGACGGGCGCGAGCTTCGAGGACGCGAAGAAGGCGATGGAGCACCTGTTCAAGGCCGACATCGAGCCCGCCCGCGTGGCGGCCATCGTGTTCGAGCCGGTGCAGGGCGAGGGTGGTTTCAACCCCATCCTGCCCGCGGCGGTGAAGTGGCTGCGCGAGCTGTGCGACGCGCACGGCATCCTGCTGATTGCCGACGAGGTGCAGACCGGCTTCGCGCGCACCGGCCGCATGTTTGCCATGGAGCACTACGGCGTGAGCCCCGACCTCATGACGCTGGCCAAGAGCATGGCCGGCGGCACCACGCTGTCGGCCGTGTGCGGCAAGGCGGCGGTGATGGACGGCCCCGCGCCGGGAGGCCTGGGCGGCACCTACGCGGGCAACCCGCTGGCCATCGCGGCCTCGCACGCGGTGCTGGACGTGATGGCCGAGGAGAAGCTGCCCGAGCGCGCGCAGAAGCTGGGCGACCAGCTCATCGGCCACCTGGTGGCGCAGCGCGCGGTCTACACGAAACGCATGGGCGAGGTGCGCGGCCTGGGCGCCATGGTGGCCTGCGAGTTCGTTCACCCGGCCACCGGCGCGCCCGACGCCGAGACCACGAAGCGGGTGCAGATGGCGGCCCTCCAGCGCGGCTTGCTGCTGCTGACCTGTGGCATCTATGGCAACGTGATCCGCTTCCTGTTCCCGCTCACCATTGAGGACAGCGTGTTCGCCGAAGGCCTGGCGGCGTTCGACGCGGCGCTGGCCGAGGTGCTGGTTTGAACACACCGATGGACCTGGCGCTGGAAGGCCGCATCGCGGCCCTGCGCGCCCAGGGCATCCACTCGGTGCTGGCCACCTTCACCGACCTGCTGGGCGCGCCCAAGGGCAAGCTGGTGCCGCTCGATCGGCTGGCGAACGCGGTCGAGGTGGGCGCCGGGTTCTCGGGCCCGAGCATCGCCGGCACCGGCCTGCCGCGCATGGGCGCGCGCAGCGAGTACATGGGCCGCGTGCGCCCCGAGAGCCTGCGCGCGCTGCCCTTCATGCCCGGCGTGGCGCACGCGGTGTGCGACGGCTTTGCCGGCGGCGAGCCGCTGGACACCTGTTCGCGCCAGCTGCTGCAGCGCCAGCTGGCACGCCTGCGCGAGCGCGGCTGGACGCTGTGGGTCGGCATCGAGCCCGAGTTCTTCCTGCTGCGGCGCGACGCGCAGGGCCGCTGGGCGGTGGCCGATGGCGACGACCGCCTCGCCAAGCCGTCTTACGACCTGCAGGCCATGGGCCGCAACTTCGGCTTTCTCGACGGCATGCGCCAGACGCTGGACGCGCTCGGTTTCCAGCTCGAGCAGATCGACCACGAGGACGCGAGCGGCCAGTACGAGATCAACTACCGGCACGACGAAGCGCTGGCCGCGGCCGACCGCTACCAGCTGTTCAAGCTCGCCGCGCAGGCGCTGGCACAGCAGCACGGCATGGTGTTCTCCACCATGCCCAAGCCGCTGTCGCAGGCCCCGGGCAGCGGCCTGCACTTTCACCTGAGCCTGACAGACGGGCAGGGCCGCGCCCTGATGGCCGAACCCGCCGGTGCGCTGGGCCTGAGCGAGACCGGCCACCGTTTCGCCGCCGGCCTGCTGCACCACGCCGACGCACTGGCCGCGCTGTGCGCGCCCACGGTCAACAGCTACAAGCGCCTGGCCGCCAGCCGCAGCGCCTCGGGCACCACCTGGTCACCCGTGTGGAAGGCCATCGGCGACAACAACCGCACCTGCCTCGTGCGCGGCGTGGCCGGGCGCATCGAATGGCGCCTGCCCGACCCGTCGTGCAACGTCTACGCCGCCCTGGCCGCCACGCTCGCGGCCGGCCTGGACGGCATCGACCTGGCCCTGCCCGCCGCCGAGCCGTGTGCGGACGATCTCTACGAACGCCACGCGCGCGGCGAAAGCCTGCCCGCGCGCCTGCCGCGCGACCTGCTGGCCGCGCTCGACGCGCTGGCCGAAGACACGACCCTGCGCGAGGCCGTGGGACCGGCCTTCTGCACGCAGTTCCTCGCGCTCAAGCACGAGGAGTGGGCGGCCTGGAGCCAGCAGGTGAGCGACTGGGAGCTGCAGCGTTACGCCGCCGCGCCGTGAGTCTGGCAGATCTGCCCCGGGGGCTTTTCGGGATAATCGCGCCCTTGTGAGCACACCCGCCCCACCCCCGTCGTCCTTCAAGACCTGGACCAAGACCGCCGACCGGCCCTTGCGCAGCCTCGGCAAGTCGGTGGGCATCTGGGTGTTCGCGCATTTCGTCGGTGTGCCCGTGCCCTGGCGCGCGGTGCGCCAGACCGATGGCCGTGCCCTGCTGGCCTACGAACACGAGCGCCTGCAGGCCCTGGCCGCGGCGGGGGAGCAGGTGCCACCGGTGCTGTCCTTCGACGGCTTCTCGCTCACCACCGGCGACGTCGGCGACACGGTGGACCACCAGCTGCACCGCATGCCCGAAGGCGAACGCCTGCCGCTGATGTGCGCGGCCAGCGCCGATCTGGCCGCTTTCCATGCGCGCGGCCACTGGCACGGCGGCGCGCAACTGCGCAATACCACCTGGGACGGTGAGCGCTTCGCCCGGCTGGATTTCGAGGAACAGCTGCAGCCCGGCATGGCGCTGGGCACGGTGCAGGTGTACGACGTGCTGCAGATGCTGCTGTCGCTCGCGCGCTTCCTGCAGCCACTCGGGCCGGGTGCGGTGCTGGCCGTGCTGCAGGCCTACGACGCCGCTGGCCCCGGCGGGCCCGCCCTGCGCAGCTTCATCGAACACCTGCTGCCGCGCCTGCAGCGCGTCTCACGCATCGCGGCGTGGTCGAAGCGGCTGGACACGTCGCGCGAGCTGATGCGCCTGCGCACCGTGCTGGAGGGGATGGCGGCGTTTGTCGCACAAGCCTCGCGCGTCTGATGGCTCAGGTCCTGTACCCCGCATCCAGCTTCTCCACCTTGCGCAACAACGCCGGCCACGCCAGCTGCGCGCCCTGGCCCGCGGTGGCGATGCGCATCACGTCGGCCATGCCGGCGAGGATCTTCGGGTCGACCTGGGTGAGTTCGCTGCCGCCGGCCAGGGCGTCGATCTGGATGCGGCAGGTGTTCTCGAAGGTGTACATCGAGAGGAAGGCGTCGGCGATGGTGCGGCCCACGGTGAGCAGGCCGTGGTTGCGCAGCACCAGGTAGTTGGCCTTGCCCAGGTCGGCCTGCAGGCGCGACTTTTCCTCGTCCCGCAGGGCCACGCCTTCGTAGTCGTGGTACGCGAGCGAAGACAGCACGAAGGTGCTCTGCTGGCTGATCGGCAGGATGCCGGCCTTCTGCGCGCTCACGCCCACGCCGGCACGGGTGTGGGTGTGCAGCACGCAGCCCGCTTCGGGCCGCGCCTCGTGCACGGCGCTGTGGATCACGAAGCCGGCCGGGTTCACCGGGAAGGGCGACTCGTGCAGCTTGTTGCAGGCCATGTCGACCTTGACCAGGCTGCTGGCCGTGATCTCGTCGAACATCAGGCCATAAGGGTTGATGAGGAACTGGTGCTCGCCGCCGGTGACGCTGTCGGGCAGCTTGGCGCTGATGTGGGTGAAGACCAGATCGCTCCAGCCATAGGCCGCCACCAGGCGGTAGCAGGCGGCGAGGTCGCAGCGCAGCGCCCATTCTTCGGCGCTGACGACTTCCCGCAGGGAGGGGATGTGCATGGTGAATGTCTCCTGTACCGCGCTCGGGGCCAGGATGGCACGCGCGTGCCGCCACTGTAGGCGCAAGCGGCGCGCCTGTCTTGTCGCTGCGAGGACAGCGTGGGAAGCGCTACGGCTTCTTCATCGAGCAGGTGTTGAAGCCCAGCATGGCATACGGTGGGCACCAGCCTGCCAGGCCGGTGAGCAGGGGCACCACGCCGAGGTAGCCCCACAGGCCGACGGTGCCGGTGGCGGCGGCGGCGATGAGGGCCAGGCCGATGGCGATGCGAAGGGTGCGGTCAATGCCGCCAACGTTGCGTGTCATGGTGGGTCTCCGTTCGCGAGCGATCTTGCTCACCACCATTGGACGCCCGGCACGCGGGCGCCGGTTTGATCCAGATCAGGTCGGCGCGGTGGCGTGTTCCAGCCGGGCCAGCCACCGCAGGGCGTGGGCGCGATCGCCGCCGCACATGTCGGCATGGGGCTGGAGGCTGGCGCACACCGCCGGGCGCTCGGGCCGGCCGAAGAGCTGGCAGCGCAAGGCGGCGTCCAGGTGCGGGCAGGGCATGCCCGCCGGCTTGCCATGGGGCAGGCCGGGCAGGGGGCTGCTGATGGACGGCGCGGTGCAGCAGGCACCACAGCCTGGACGGCATTCCAAGGGGTTGTCTCTATGGGTTCGTGAGCCTGCGGGCGGCCCACAGGGTTTGTTCGACCACGCCCCGCACGGCCTGGCGGGCGGGCTCGGCGATCAACTGGCCGTCGGCATCGAAGGCGTCGGCCGCGCGGGACAGCGCGAACTGCTTCGGTGTCAGCCAGCATTGCAGGTTCAGGAGCATCGGGGACAGATGGGAGAGGCTGCGCAGGCCGCCCAGGGCGCCGGGCGAGGCGCTGAGCAGGCCCACGACCTTGCCCTCGAAGGGCTTGAGGCCATCGCCCCACGCCGGATCGGACCGGACGGGGCTGGAGACCCAGTCGATGGTGTTCTTGAGCAGGCCGGTGTAGCTGCCGTTGTACTCGGGCGAGCAGATCACCCAGGCCGGGTGGGCGTGGAAGAGTTCCTTGAGGCGGATGGCGGCATCGGGCGTGCCGCGCGCTTCCAGGTCGGCGTTGTACAGCGGCAGTTCGTAGTCGGCCAGTTCGATGTGCGTGACGGCGGCGCCCTGGGCGCGCGCCATGTCGGCGGCGACGCGCGCGAGCTTACGGTTGTGGGACTGGGTGCGTGTGCTGCCCGCGAAGATCAGCAGGGGAAGGGGGATGTTGCTCATGCCCTCCATTGTCGCGGCAGGCTTCAGAACGAGCTGTCGAAGAAGCCGGAATCCTCGAAGTCCGGGGGCGGTGCGGCCATCGGGGCGGGCGCAGGCGGAGCCGGCGGGCAGCGGGTGCTGGAGACACCCCAGGCCACCTGGTAGCGCTCGCGCAGCAGGTCGCGACCGAAGGTCACCGTGGTGCGTGTGAAGTTGTAGCCCACGCCGACGTCGAACCCGACCCCCTTGGGGAAGAAGCTCACACCGGCCGCCAGCACGGGCTTGTCGCGTTTGTCCGAGGACAGGATCTTGAAGGTGACGCCGGTGTCGCCGCCGAAGTTGTGGCTGATGCCGAACATGAAGGCCGCGCCCGCGTGGGCGTTGAGGCAGGCCAGTGCGGTGGAACCGGCCACGAGCCAGGGTGTTTTCATGGGGAGTCCTTCCCGGGGAAACCGCCCGAAGGTTGGGCCGGTTCAGCTTAGGAAGGCAGGCATGCCGTGCCCATCCGCGCGGGGCGCGAGGCGCGGCGCGCCAGGGTGGCGGGCGGATGGCGCACGAGGCAGAAAACACGCATCGGTGGGACAATTGCGGGTTGCGCGGGGCCAGGCGGGCCCGCCGCACCCTTGAAGCGATCACCACCATGTTGTACCCACAGGAATTCGATGTCATCGTCGTCGGCGGCGGGCACGCCGGCACCGAAGCCGCGCTGGCCGCCGCGCGCATGGGCTGCGCCACGCTGCTGCTCACGCACAACATCGAGACCCTGGGCCAGATGAGCTGCAACCCGTCGATCGGCGGCATCGGCAAGGGCCACCTGGTGAAAGAGGTGGACGCACTCGGCGGCGCGATGGCGCTGGCCACCGACGAAGGCGGCATCCAGTTCCGCATCCTCAACAGTTCCAAGGGCCCGGCCGTGCGCGCCACCCGCGCCCAGGCCGACCGCGTGCTCTACAAGGCCGCGGTCCGCCGCACGCTGGAAAACCAGCCGAACCTCTGGCTGTTCCAGCAGGCGGTGGACGATCTGATGATCGAAGGTGACCGTGTGGTGGGCGCTGTGACGCAAGTGGGCATTCGCTTTCGCGGTCGCACGGTGGTGCTGACCGCCGGCACCTTCCTGGACGGCAAGATCCACGTCGGCCTGAACAACTACGCCGCCGGCCGCGCGGGGGATCCGCCGGCGGTGTCGCTCTCGGCGCGCCTGAAGGAACTGAAACTGCCCCAGGGCCGCCTGAAGACCGGCACGCCGCCGCGCCTGGACGGCCGCAGCATCGACTATTCGAAGTGCACCGAGCAGCCCGGCGACGGCGTGCCCGGCGGCATGAACCCGGACAAGCCGGTGCCGGTGTTCAGCTTCTTGGGGCAAACGGCCATGCACCCGCGCCAGGTGCCGTGCTGGATCACCCACACCAATGAACGCACGCACGAGATCATCCGCTCCGGCTTCGACCGCAGCCCCATGTTCACCGGCAAGATCGAGGGCGTGGGCCCGCGCTACTGCCCGAGCGTGGAGGACAAGATCAACCGCTTCGCCGACAAGGACAGCCACCAGATCTTCCTGGAGCCCGAGGGTCTGACGACGCACGAGGTCTACCCCAACGGCATCTCGACCAGCCTGCCGTTCGACATCCAGTACCAGCTGGTGCGCAGCATGGCCGGGCTGGAGAACGCGCATATCCTGCGCCCGGGCTACGCCATCGAGTACGACTACTTCGACCCGCGCTCGCTCAAGAGCAGCTTCGAGACGAAGCAGATCCAGGGCCTGTTCTTCGCGGGGCAGATCAACGGCACCACCGGCTACGAAGAGGCGGCGGCCCAGGGCCTGTTCGCCGGCATCAACGCCGCGCTGCAGTGCCGTGGCGAAGCAGCCTGGCTGCCGCGCCGCGACGAGGCCTACCTGGGCGTGCTGGTCGACGACCTCGTGACCCAGGGCGTGACCGAGCCCTACCGCATGTTCACCAGCCGCGCCGAGTTCAGGCTGCAGCTGCGCGAGGACAACGCCGACATGCGCCTGACCGAGGCCGGCCGCCACCTGGGCCTGGTCGACGACGCGCGCTGGGACGCGTTCTGCCGCAAGCGCGACGCGGTGGCCCGCGAAACCGAACGCCTGAAGGCGACCTGGGTGAACCCGCGCAACCTGCCGGCGCAAGAGGGCGAGCGCGTGCTGGGCAAGGCCATCGAGCACGAGCACAACCTGTTCGACCTGCTGCGCCGCCCGGGCGTGGCCTACGCGGATCTGGTCGGCATGGACGGCGGCAAGTACGCGGCGGCCGAGGTTTCACGTGAAACATTGGCCGACCTGCTGGAGCCGGTGGTGGAGCAGCTGGAGATCGCGGCCAAGTACTCGGGCTACATCGACCGGCAGAAGAACGAAGTGGAGCGCGCCGCCCACTACGAGGGCCTGAAGTTGCCGGCCGACCTGGACTACCTGCAGGTTGCGGCGCTGTCTTTCGAGGCACGGCAGAAGCTGGCCCAGCACCGCCCCGAAACCCTGGGGCAGGCCTCGCGCATCTCGGGCATCACGCCCGCGAGCATTTCGCTGCTGCTGATCCATCTGAAGAAGGGTGGCTTCAAGGGCTTTGCCACGGTGCCGGCCGCTGCGGACGCCGCCGAGGCATGAGCGACCTGCGCACCACGCTGCAGTCCGGGCTGCGGGCGCTGTCGCTGGACCTGGATGCGCGCCAGGCCAACCTGCTGCTCGACTACCTGGGCCTGCTCCAGAAGTGGAACAAGGTCTATAACCTGACGGCCGTGCGCCAGCCCGAAGAAATGATGACCCACCACCTGCTGGACAGCCTGGCGGCGGTTGGCCCGCTGCTGCGGCAGACGCAGGGGCGGCCTGTGCGCCTGCTCGATGTGGGCTCGGGGGGTGGCCTTCCCGGTGTGGTGGTGGCGATCGCCTGCCCGCAGATCGACGTGACCTGCGTGGACACGGTGGCCAAGAAGGCGGCCTTCATCCAGCAGGCGGCGGCGTCGCTGGTGCTGCCGAACCTGCATGGTCTGCACGCCCGGGTCGAAACCCTCAATGCCTTGTCGGGCCCGGGTTACGACCTGGTCTGCTCGCGCGCCTTTGCCTCGCTGGGGGACTTCACCACCTGGTCGGGCGCCGCGCTCAGTCCTGGTGGTATGTGGATGGCCATGAAAGGCAAGCACCCTGCCGACGAACTCGAGGCCCTGAAAGCGGCCGCACCTTCCGTGGATGTGTTTCACGTGGAACAACTCCAGGTGCCCGGGCTGGATGCCGAGCGCTGCATCGTCTGGATGCGGCCGGCACCCACCGCTGTTGCCTGAGCATCACAGCCGGCGCCTCCTCGGCGCGATGAGGGCAGGGCGCTGAAACCCTTCACGTAAACTCGACCCTCCACTTCCGGGGATCCTCCATGTTCGGCATCGCAGATTACGGCGCTTTTGCGGCCGCCATCGTCGTCTTTTTGCTCATCCCGGGGCCGGGCAACCTGGCGCTGATCACCTCCACCGGCAAGGGCGGCCTGCGCGGCGGACTGGCCGCCACCATGGGCCTGATCGCGGGCGACCAGGTGCTGATGTGGCTGGCGGTGGCCGGTGTCGCGGCCCTGCTCGCGGCCTACCCCGCAGCCTTCAGCGCGGTGCAGTGGCTGGGCGCCGCCTACCTGGCCTGGCTGGGCTGGAAGATGCTGACCGCCCGACCCGGCGACGCACCGGTGCTCAACATCCGCCCGCGCCAGTACTTCCAGCAGGCGTTCACCATCACGCTGCTCAACCCAAAGGCCATCGTTTTCTACATGGCCTTCTTTCCGCTGTTCGTGGACCCGGCCCGCCACCAGGGTCTGGTCACTTTCGGCGCCATGGCCGCCACCATCGCGGTGCTGACCTTCGCCTATGGGCTGGGCGTCACGCTGCTGACCCACTTCCTGGCCGAGCGCATGCGCGCCAACCCGGTCATCGGGCGCGCGCTGGAAAAGGTCGCGGGCGTGTTCCTCATCGGCTTCGGCATCAAGCTGGCCATCTCCAAATAAGAAGCGGCACCATGGCGAAAATTTTCTGCGTGGCCAACCAGAAGGGCGGCGTCGGCAAGACCACCACCACCGTCAACCTGGCCGCCGGCCTGGCCAAGGTGGGCCAGCGGGTGCTGATGGTGGACCTGGACCCGCAGGGCAACGCCACCATGGGCTCGGGCGTGGACAAGCGCCAGATGGCGCTGTCGATCTACGACGTGCTGCTCGAATCCGCCTCGGTGGCGGAGGCGGCGGTGTTTTCGGACAAGTGCGGCTACCACGTGCTGGGCGCCAACCGCGAACTGGCGGGCGCCGAGGTCGAGCTGGTCGAGGTGGAGCGGCGCGAGAAGCGCCTGAAGACCGCGCTGGCCGAGGTGGCCGACGACTACGACTTCGTGCTGATCGACTGCCCGCCGTCCCTGAGCATGCTCACCCTCAACGGCCTGTGCGCGGCGCATGGCGTGATCGTGCCCATGCAGTGCGAGTACTTTGCGCTTGAGGGCCTGACCGATCTGGTCAACACCATCAAGCAGGTGCACGCCAATCTCAACCCCGACCTCGCCATCATTGGGCTGCTGCGCGTCATGTTCGACCCGCGCATCACCCTGCAGCAGCAGGTCAGCGACCAGCTCAAGGCGCATTTCGCCGACAAGGTGTTCGACACCGTGATCCCGCGCAATGTGCGCCTGGCCGAAGCCCCCAGCTATGGCCTGCCCGGCGTGGTGTTCGACCCGGCGGCGCGCGGCAGCCAGGCCTTCGTGGCATTCGCGCAAGAGATGGTCGAGCGCATCCACAAACTCTGAACCCGATCCGACTGTTTCACGTGAAACCACACAACGTTCTCGTCCTTCCGGGCTGGCAGAGCAGCGGCCCGGACCACTGGCAGAGCCGTTGGGAAGCCACCCATGGCTACCGCCGCGTGGACCAGCACGACTGGCTGCGCCCGAAGCGCGGCGACTGGATCGCCCGGCTCGAAGAGGTGCTGCTCGGCTGCGACGAGCCCGCCGTGCTGGTGGCGCACAGCCTGGGCTGCCTGCACGTGGCGGCCTGGGCCTCGCACTCGCAGAATACCGACCGGGTGAAGGCCGCGCTGCTGGTGGCCCCGGGCGATGCCGAGCGCGAGGAGATGCGCCCGGTGCTGCCGAGCTGGTCGCCCATTCCGCTGCAGCGCCTGCCCTTCCCGAGCGTGCTGGTAGGCAGCCGCAACGATCCGTATTGCAGCTTCGAGCGCGCGCAGGCGTTTGCCATGGCCTGGGGCGCACGCTTCGTCGACCTGGGTCAGGCGGGGCATATCAACGCCGAGTCCGGCCTGGGGGACTGGCCCGCCGGCCACGCAGTGCTCGCCGAACTCCTCAATCTCTGACTTTTCGAAAGCAAGACGATCCATGGTCACCAAAAAACCCAAGGGCCTCGGCCGCGGACTCGAGGCCCTTCTGGGCCCCAAGGTGGTGGAGGGCGTTGTCGCCACCACGACCGAGCGCGACGGGCTGCCATCCACCCTGGCGCTGGACCAGCTGGTGGCCGGCATCTACCAGCCGCGCACCCGCATGGACGAAGGCGCCTTGTACGAGCTGGCCGAGAGCATCAAGGCCCAGGGCGTCATGCAGCCGATCCTGGTGCGGCAGCTCGCGGGCGGCCCGAACGCCGGCAAGTACGAAATCATTGCCGGCGAACGGCGCTTTCGCGCCTCGAAGCTGGCCGGTCTGGACAGCGTGCCGGTGCTGGTGCGCGACGTACCCGACGAGGCCGCGGCGGCGATGGCCCTGATCGAGAACATCCAGCGCGAAGACCTCAACCCGCTGGAAGAGGCCCACGGGCTGCAAAGGCTGGTGAAGGAGTTTGGACTCACTCACGAACAGGCGGCGCAGGCCGTGGGGCGTTCGCGCAGCGCCGCCAGCAACCTGCTGCGCCTGCTGCAACTGGCCGAACCGGTGCAGACCATGCTCATGGCCGGCGACCTCGACATGGGTCACGCGCGTGCCCTGCTCGCGCTGGACAAGGCCAGCCAGATCACGGCGGGCAACCAGATCGCGGCGAAGAAGATGTCGGTGCGCGAGGCCGAGAGTCTGGTCAAGCGGCTGGGCGCCGAGTTCGCGTTGTCGCCGCAGAAGCTCAAGAAAGAGAAGTCGCGCGACATCCGCCGCGTCGAAGAGGAACTGGCCGACCTGCTGACCGCCGAGGTCGAGGTGCGCGTGAAGAAGCGCGTGAAGCGGCACGGCCGCTTCGAGGACATGGGCGAGGTCGCGATCCAGTTCGGCTCGCTGGACGCGCTCAATGGCCTGATCGACCGCCTGCGCGGCGGGCACTGAGCGCAGGCAGCGGGGTGTTGCCCGCCGCCTGAATGCGGCTCAGTTCAGGAGCCGCCGCCCTTGACCACCTGGCTGTGGCCGTTGCTGCGCACCGACTCGATGCCGGCGTCGCGGCTGGCCGCCGACTTGTACATCTGGCTGGTGCCGATGACCTGGTGGTTGGCCGCCTTGAGGTTGAAGTAGAAGCGCCCGTCCGTGGCGTCGCTGCGTTCGTAGCTCGCGGCGTTCGGGCTGTTCTTCTGTACCGAGGCGATGCCGTTCTCCGCCGAGGCCCGCGTCTCGTAGCCTTCGCTGCGCAGGATGACCTCGCCATTGGCGGCTTTCAGGACAAAGGAAAACTTGCCTTTTTCGTTCTGATGCAATTCGTACCAGCCGGACATGTGACCTCCATGAAGGGGTGAGTGGACAGGACCTTCATCTTATGCACACCCGCGCGGCGCGAAAGCGGGTCTTCCCGTGGGCTCGACGCCCCAGGCGGCCACCCACCCGGTGGTCAGAGCGAGAAGATCTTGCCCGGGTTCAGGATGTTGTCCGGGTCGAGCGCGCGCTTGATGGTGCGCATCATGTCGACCGCGCCGGCACCGGCCTCGGTGAGCAGGAACTCCATCTTGTGCAGACCCACGCCGTGCTCGCCGGTGCAGGTGCCTTCCAGGCTGAGCGCGCGCGCCACCAGCTTGTGGTTCAGCTCCTCGGCCAGCGTGTGCTCCTCGGGCTTGTTGGGATCGATCAGGTAGCCGAAGTGGAAGTTGCCGTCGCCCACGTGGCCGACCAGGAAGTAGGGCAGCCCGGCGGCGTCCGCCTCGGCCACCGAGTCGAGCAGGCAGTCGGCCAGACGGCTGATGGGCACGCAGGTGTCGGTGCTGATCGCGCGGCATCCGGGCTTGCTCTGGATGGCGGCGAAGTACGCGTTGTGCCGCGCTGTCCACAGGCGCGTGCGCTCCTCGGGCGTGACGGCCCATTCGAAGGCATTGCCGCCGAACTCGCTGGCGATTTCCTGCACCGTCTCGGCCTGTTCCTTCACGCTCGCGGGCGAGCCATGGAACTCCATCAGCAGCATGTTTTCCTCGCGCAGGCCGAGCTTGCTGTGGGTGTTGACCATGCGCACGGTGTTGTGGTCGATCAGTTCGCAGCGCGCGATCGGCACGCCGAGCTGGATCACCTGGATGACGGTGCGCACCGCGGCCTCGATGCTCGGGAAGGAGCAGGTGGCGGCCGAGATGGCCTCGGGCAGCGGGTAGAGCTTGAGCGTCACTTCCGTGATCACGCCCAGCGTGCCTTCGCTGCCCACCATCAGGCGCGTGAGGTCGTAGCCGGCGCTGCTCTTCTTCGCGCGCGTGCCGGTGCGGATGACCTCGCCGCTGGCGGTGACGACCTCGAGCGCGAGCACGTTCTCGCGCATGGTGCCGTAGCGCACCGCGTTCGTGCCCGACGCGCGCGTGGCGCACATGCCGCCGATGGAGGCGTCGGCGCCCGGGTCGATCGGGAAGAACAGGCCCTCGCTCCTGACCGCCTCGTTGACGGCCTTGCGCGTCACGCCGGGCTGCACCGTCACCGTGAGGTCCTCGGCGTTGATCGAGAGCACGTTGTTCATGCGGCTCACGTCGATGCTGATGCCGCCCTGCACCGCGAGCAGGTGGCCTTCGAGCGAGGAGCCCACGCCGAACGGAATCACCGGCACGCGGAACTGTGCCGCCAGCTTCACGGCGTCGGCCACGTCCTGCGTGCTCTGTGCGAACACCACCGCCGCCGGTGGGGGCACCTGGTACACCGACTCGTCGCGCCCGTGCTGCTCGCGCACCACCATGGCGGTGGAGCACTGCGCGCCGAAACGCGACTGCAGCGCGGCGAGAAACTCGGGCGCGATGGCGCGCTGGTGGACTTCGGGGGCCAGGTGGCTGAGGGTGGCGGGCGCGTTCATGGGCTTGTCTCCGGTGTCGGCTGTGATCAGCCGGCCAGTTTACGCCCAGAGTTCCGCAGCGCGGAGGTGCCGCGGTGCGCGTTCGGCACGTCGCTGCCACTGCTCTGGGAGGTGGCCGTGCCGGCCTGTCCTGTGACGCGCGCCGACGGCGTGCCGTGCACGGCCGCCACGCCGGCCAGTCCCAGGGTGCACGCGGCGATCAGTTGGACGCTGCGGGCTTCGAAATCGGCAAGTCGCTGGCGGGAACGTGGCATCGGTGACTCCTTGGAAAGGCAGAAGTGGAAACGAGCGCCCATTACGGACTGAACCGGCGACGCGCGCCAGCGGTTTTTCCGCTCGTTGCCAGCATGCATGCGCCCTTGCCTGAGACACATTTCCCAGCATGCGGTTACTCGGCCGTGTACTGCGGCGCATCCCGCACAATGTGCTTCTTCCTGCCGGGCCCGCGCCCGCAGCCAACCCGTTTGAAGGATCCTCATGGGCAACCGACTCACCCAGATCGCCACCCGCACCGGCGACGCCGGCACCACCGGCCTGGGCGACAACACCCGCGTCTCCAAGGACAGTTTGCGCGTGCACGCCATGGGCGACGTGGACGAACTCAACTCGCAGATCGGCCTGCTGCTCTGCGAGGACATGGGCGACGACGTGCGCACGCTGCTGGTCGAGATCCAGCACCAGCTCTTCAACCTCGGCGGCGAGCTGTCGATCCCGGGTTTCGAACTGCTCAAGCCCGAGGCCGTGCTGGCGCTGGACGAAGCCCTGGCCACGCACAACGCGGCCTTGCCGCGCCTGCAGGAATTCATCCTGCCCGCGGGCAATCGCGCGGCCAGCCAGGCCCATGTCTGCCGCACCGTGGCGCGCCGCGCCGAGCGCGCGGTGGTCGCGCTGGACAAGGCCGAGACCCTGAAGGACACGCCGCGCCAGTACCTCAACCGCCTCTCCGACCTGATGTTCGTGCTGGCGCGCGTGCTCAACCGCATGAACGGCGGCGACGACGTGTACTGGAAGAGCGAGCGCATGCAGCAGGGCGCGGGCGCATGAAACCGCACCGTGCCCTGGCGCTGGGTGTGTTGTGGTTGCCGCTGGCTGGCGGCGCGGGCGCACAGTCCTCGCCGGCCGCGCCACAGGCTGCTGGCGACGTGACGCTGGTGTGCGAGGCCGTCTACCTGCCCGCGCGCACCACCTGGACGCGCACCGTGCGCATCGGCTACGACCAGCAGCGCGTGCGCTCGGTGCGGATCGACGACGTGCCGGTCTACACCTTCTCGATCCGCGAGACGGTCATCCTTACCGCCATCGATAACGAGCGCATCCAGATCGACACCGCGGCCCAGACCTGGACCAGCGATTTCCGCGGCCAGGCGACGGCGATGGGGCGCTGCGAGCGGGGTTAACGCGCGGCGGACGGCTGCTTTGTATGATGGTGCGGCTTGGCATTCGCGGGAGCAGCACATGCATCTGATCAAGGCGGTGATCGCCCTTTCACTGGCGGCAGCAGGCGCATCCGCGCTGGCCGCCGACGCCGCAGAGCGGCGCTTCATCCGTGCGGGCATGGGTGAGGGCGAGGTCCTCTTCAGGATCGGCAAGCCGGACCACGAGGCCTTCGTCCGGATCGTCAAGGGACAGGCCGAAGAGAAGACCTGGACGTACTTCCCGCACCCGCAAGACCGGCAGACGCTGACCATCCTGACGCTGCGCGCCGGCGTGGTTTCCACGATCGAACGCAAGATCGCTCGCTGACCCGGAACAGGGCACACCCGATGAAGGCACAGGAACGTGACACCCTGCTGGAGCAGCTCCAGCGCCGATTCGAGCAACACGCGCGGCGCCACCCCGGCATCGCCTGGGCGGACGTGCTCGCCAGGCTCAAGGCCTCCGCCACGGCACTGGAAGCCCTGGCGCGCATGGAAAGCACGGGGGGCGAACCCGACGTGATCGGGCAGGCCAGCGACACGGGGCAGTTCATCTTTTGCGACTGCGCCGCCGAGAGCCCGACGGGGCGCAGAAGCCTCTGCTACGACGACGCGGCCCTGAAAGCCCGCAAGGAAAACAAGCCCCAGGGCAGCGCGGTCCAGATGGCCGCCGACATGGGCGTGGAGCTGCTGTCCGAAGAGCAGTACCGCGCGCTGCAAGAGCTGGGCGAATTCGACGTCAAGACCTCGAGCTGGGTCGCCACGCCCAAGTCCATCCGCTCACTGGGCGGGGCACTGTTCTGCGACCGCCGCTACGGCCAGGTGTTCACGTACCACAACGGGGTGCAGTCGTACTACGCGGCCCGGGGCTTTCGCGCGCTGCTGCGCGTGTGATGCGAGGTTCTTCTTCTGGCGGGCAAGGGCGACTAACATGACGCCCTCTCATCCTCTCCCAGGAGAACGCCATGCCCGCCAGCCCCCATGCCCTGAACTGGTTCGAGATCCCCGTGGCCGACTTTGCCCGGGCCAAAGTCTTCTATGAGACCGTGCTGGGCCGCACCATCGAGCCAATGTCCATGGGCCCCAGCACCATGGGCATGCTGTCTTCAGATCCGGGCGCCGTGGGTGGCGCCATCGTGCACGGCGACGGCGCGGAGCCCGCGCGGCAGGGCACCCTGGTCTATCTCAACGGCGGCGACGACCTGGCGGTGATGCTGGCCCGGGTCGAGGGCGCCGGTGGTTCCGTGGCCGTGCCCAAGACCGAAATCGGCAATGGCTTCGGCTTCTTCGCGCACTTCATCGACACCGAGGGCAACAAGGTCGGCCTGCATTCGATGCAGTGACGCGCCCGCAACGGCCCGAGGACTTACCTCGGCGCCAGCACCGCCATCGTGATGCGCGAAACGCAGGTGAGTTCGCCCGCGTCGTTGCTCAGGTCGATCTGCCACACCTGCGTGGTGCGGCCGATGTGCACCGGCCGCGTGACGCCGGTGACCCAGCCGCTGGTGGCGCCCTTGAGGTGGTTGGCGTTGATGTCCAGCCCGACCGCGCGGTGGCCTGGCGCGCAGCTGTAGGCCGCGCCGCAGGAACCCAGCGTCTCGGCCAGCACCACGCTCACGCCGCCGTGCAGCAGGCCATAGGGTTGCTTGGTGCGGGTGTCCACGGGCACGCGCGCACGGATGAAGTCGGGTCCGACTTCGAGGAATTCGATGCCCAGGTGCTGCACGGCCGTGTCTTTGTGGATGGCGGTGAGTTCCTCGACGGAGATGGGGCGGGTCCAGACGGTCATGGTGTTCAGGCAGAAGCTTTGGATCGGTTGAGCAGGGCGTACAGGATGATCGCGCCGAAGGTGGCGGTACCGATGCCGCCGAGCGCGAAGCCGCCGAACTTCAGCGTGTAGTCGCCCGTGCCCAGGATCAGCGTGATCGCGGCCACCAGCAGGTTCTTGTTGTCCGAGAAGTCGACCTTGTTCTCGACCCAGATGCGCGCGCCCGCGATGGCGATCAGGCCGAAGACGACGATGGACACGCCGCCCATCACGGCCAGCGGAATCGCCTGGATCAGCGCGCCGAACTTGGGGCTGAAACCCAGCAGGATCGCGATGCACGCGGCCACCACGAACATGGCGGTGGAGTAGATCTTGGTCGCGGCCATCACGCCGATGTTTTCCGCGTAGGTGGTCACGCCGGTGCCGCCCGAGGCGCCACTGACCATGGTGGCCACGCCATCGCCGATGAAGGCCTTGCCCAGGTAGGGGTTCAGGTCGCGCCCGGTCATGGCGCTCACGGCCTTGATGTGGCCCAGGTTCTCGGCCACCAGGATCAGCGCCACCGGCGCGATCAGCAGCATGGCCTGCGCCTCGAACACCGGCGCGGCGAACTTCGGCAGGCCGAACAGCGGCGCGCTCGACAGCGCCGAGAGGTCGATCGGCTTGCCCAGGCCCAGGCCGTTGGTGAGCACCGCGTAGATCAGGCTGGCCACGATCAGGCCCACCAGGATCAGCAGCCGCTGCGTCATGCCACGCGTGTACACCGCCACCAGGCCCACGCTGACGAAGGTGACGGCCTGCATCCAGGCGTCGAAGCCGGTGGGCGCCATGTTCTTGATCGGAATGGCCGCCAGATTCAGGCCGATCACCGCCACCACCGCGCCCGTCACCACCGGCGGCATCAGGCGCTCGATCCAGTGCACGGCCACGTCGTTCTCCACCTCCTCCACCTCCATGCCCTTCATGGGGCTGGAGCGCGTGTGGCGCTCATTGGTCAGGTGCACGATCACGCCGATGACGGTGTAGAGTGCGCCGCAGGCAATGATGCCGCCCAGCGCCACACCCAGGTTGGCATTCAGCCCCGGGCCCGCGTAGCCGCTGGCGGCGATCACCACCCCGATGAAGGCAAAGCTCGAGCCCAGATAGCTCGGCACCTTGCCGCCGGTGATGACGAAGAAGATCAGCGTGCCGATGCCGCTCATGAGGATGGCGACGTTGGGGTCGAAACCCATCAGCAGCGGCGCCAGCACCGTGGCGCCGAACATGGCGATGACGTGCTGCACGCCCATCACCCCCGTCTGCGGCCAGGGCAGGCGCTCGTCGGGCGCGATCACGCCGCCGTTGTCGAGTGTGGAAGCCGGTTTCTCCGTCCAGTTGAGCAGGCCCATGGTTGTCTCCGTGTTGTTGAGGGGGGCGGGCGCGCCTCTTCGCGCCGGGTGGGATTGTGCACGGCAAAGGCGGTGTGCGCCTGTCGGCTGACGCTGCAACGCGGACCGCCCGCCCCCCAAACAAAACCTCGGCCCGGTAGACGAACACCTTCCCGCTCAGCACGCTTTCGGCGGGTAGCGGCCTCGTTAGTGCACCCAATCCCGCAGCCTGACTCCGAATCGCGCAAGCGTGCAGACCGAGACAGCGAGGGAGACGGCCATCACAAGCCCCGCAATGTTCGTCATTGCCGCGTTCCTTCGCCGTCCCCGTCGTCCGTCAGGTCGCTCCTGGATTCAGACGCCGCTCTTGACGATGTCGGAGATGTCCTTCAAGGCATACCTTGCGAACCCCGATACGAGCTTGTCTCCCGGCTGCAGCGCCTCAAGAACCCGATCGGCGACCTTCGTTTCTGCATATACGCGCGCAAGAACTTCTTCATCGACCTCCAGGAAAGAGGCGATGAGAGCGGGCGTGCTGAAAAAAGTGTGCGCCTCTTCTGCAGTTTTGAAGAAATGCCGCGCCTTGTCGCCGCGCTTCAGTGCGATGACGAATTTGCCATTCTTGCCGTTGTCCAGAACTGTGGTGTACGGCCATTCGCCATCTTCGGACTTTGCGCCGGGGATGTTGGTTTTCAAGACCTTGTCTGGGCCCTCCAGCTGGTCGAGCATCTGAACGCAAATCTTCATGAGTCGGTACGTCACCCTGAGACGCGGCTCGGACACGTTGAGCAGCGCCGCTTCGACTTGCTCCATGAGTGGCTTGTCGTCCAACAGCACGTCGGCAGCCGTCTCGGCGATGGTGTAGTCGCTCAGGATCCCCCTGACGTATTCCACGCCGTACGACTGCAATGGCTGCTTGTTGCGGTAGTTGACCAGATCGTCGAGCGCTTTGACGAAATTCAATGCGCCGATCTGCGTGACGTTGCCCGGAAACAGTCCGTTCACGAATCGCGCATTCGACGCGTGCTCGTCTTGTCCCTCCATGGGCCAAACGAGGAGCTTCGCATCCCGGCAGCCGTTGACGACCGAATACGCGAATTCGCTCGACGTTCCCATCCCGGCCTGCATCACGGCATCGGCGCCCATGAGATTGCAATACATCATCGTATTGGTCTTTTGTGGGATGTCACTTGCGGCCGCCGGTAACTGAGCTGCGTTGAATGCCCCGCCGGCGCAAATTGCAAACACGATATTCTCGTAGCCGGTGTTCCCTTTGTGCAATTGGTCGTAAATGTGCTTTGCGACGACAGACGTGGCGTCGCTGAGGTACAGGTAGACGAAGCCCTTGACTTGGTCGAGATGGAGCCCGCTGAGCTTGGGATCCGTGGGCCCTCCCTTGCCGTACACAAAACCGCCGATGGTGCTTATGTTTGGTTTCAAGAGGGTTTCCGCGGGCAGTTGTACACCCGCCTGCTGGATCACGCTCCAAGCAAAATCACGAAGTTCTTCCCCCCCGTCCTTTAGCCCCTTCCCTCCCACCGTCCTTGCCCTTGTGTAGACGTCTCCACCCGGCTTGTTGACCAGTGCCGTCACCATCGAACGCAACTGAAGCAAGGTGTTGGGTTGTTTAAGACCTTCGATGTCCGGGGTCGACAACGAAATGTGCGCCGTTTTGCTCAGGTATATGAGCTTCTTGCCGCTGGGATCGCTGGGGTCCTTCACGGGTTGGCCGTCTTTGTAGGCGACGTCGCTTGGGAGAACCTTTCCCATGTAGCAGTATTCCAGCAACGACTGACCGGCGTAGGGGTTTTCGACGAACAGGTTCAGAATGCTTTCGTGATCCACGACTTGGTTCGCCAAGGCTCCTATTTTGTGCATGGCGCGCGTCAAGGCGAAGTCCATGTCGGTGGAACACCAGATCTTCTTCACGTCTCCGCAGGCAGCGGCGACCTGGGGCACGAGATCCATCATGGAAATCTTCTGGCAGGTGTTGAGAAACTCCCTGAACACCTTTTTGAAATCGTCTCCCTGCTTCCCCGCCAGACTCTGGATCAGTTTTTCATTCGAAGTGCGCTGGGTTTTCTCGTCCGTGTCGAAGGCGATCCACTGGGGTGGCATGTCGTCGAACGGGAAGCGCGCGTGCCGCCGAAGGATCGCCGGCCGGCCCCCCTGCTTTTCATAGAGTGAGGTGGCGCTTTTTGTTCCGCGGTACACGACGACGTGCAGTCCCAATTCGGGTTTCCGCAACTCCTGGATAAATGCGTGCGCATTTGCGAAATACATGCCTTCTGACACGGGCCATTCCGGCGGCAGAACGACGATGACGGCGCTTCCCTTGTCGAGGCACTTCCTGGCATTCTTTTGCTGTTCGTCAGTACCCTTCTTGTTGAATGAGCGGTCAATGACGGAGCGCACGACATTGAATTCGCGATCCGTGTGCCCGCCGCCGGTGGAACAGAAGCCAACGAAAAGGACGCTAGGCACGCCCTTGAGGATGGTGTTGACGTCTTTGTGGTAGCTGACTTTCGAGATGTCGATGGTGGGCTGGGAGACTTGGGTTTCCATGATTGAATCCTTGAATGAGGCGCGCGACCGCCTCGTCGTTTAGGTGGTCATAGGACGCCCGTCGCGGGGCGCGTCAGGGATGGCGTGAGGCCGGAGCACCCGGCCCCGCTGATCAGCAGGCTGGGCGGATGGTGTGCTTCGGTAGGAGGTGCGAAATTCCGATCCTCGAGACCAGAATTCCCCGGCGCATGCGCCGGTGTCGGCACCGCGTCCATCGGGCTGGTCGGCGCGCGGCGGAGTTCGAAAGCCCGTTTTGAGTCGGCAGCGTACTCGCCCACGAAAGAGAAGCCGAGCCCGGCCAGCAGTCCCGACGAGCGCTCGTTGGTCGTCTCTACTTCCGCGCAGATCCGGTGGAGCTGCATCGATTCGAAGGCTGTCCGCAAGACGTGTGTGAGCGCGCGGCGCATGAGGCCCCGCCCCCAGTGCGCCGGCGAGAGCGCATAGGTGAGGTAGGCGCTCGGGTCGCTATCGCGCGAGATGTCCTTCAGCCCGCACATGCCGACCAGCGGCCCGCGGTGCAGCGCGAGGGCCCAGCGACGCATGTCCATCGCACGCTCCCGCTCGCTCCAGGTGTCAAGCAGCCGACCGGCCTCCTGCGGGGTCGCGGGCGCCTGGATGCGGCAAGGCTCGGCGACGCGGCGGTCTGCGTACAGGCGGTGCAACGCGCGGGCATCTCGCTGCAGCAGAGGGCGCAGGACGATGAGCTGGCCGTGGGTGACGGCAAGGGGAATGGCGGCGTATCCCAGCGGATGCGGCCGGCGTTGGCAGGCCCTGCGGCGTGCGCGCGTCATGGCGTGTTCACCGCCGCCAGCGCCAGTGCCGCCCGTGGGCCGCCTCGGCCCCGCTCGGGTGCCGGCACCGCAGCGTCGTCTCGTGCGCGTCGAAGGTCTCCAGCCGCCAGCGCCAGCGCGCGGTCAGGTTGACGTGATCGCGCGCGATGTTCGACGCGATCCCGAAGACCCGCGTGGAGAACGATGCCCCGCCTCGATAGCCATGCAGGTTTGACAGTGCATCCGCGAAGGTCTGTTGCGCGGGTTCGGTCGCATCTGCTTCGTTGCCCACCTTCTTCAGGATGAAGTAACGCGGCGCAAGGCCGTGGTCGGCGATGAGCCCGCGGAAAAGGGCTTCGGTGTAGGGTTGCGCAAGGCTCCCTTCCGATCTCGTGAGATTGGCGCTGTCGAGCATTCGCACAATCTACGTACGGGACGTCGCCGCATCCATACGGACGTCGCCGTATCCATTCCGCACGGGCAGCAAAAATATCGGAACCGGCCGAAATGCATCGGCCAGTCGATGGTCACGCCGACGGACGGACCCCACAGAAACCCGATGAGGGTGACTGGGTGCCGGTTGGCCGGCAATTCGGTTTCTTTTTCGAACCCCTTTCCTTCGAACCAAATGTTCGGCGGCGTCCCGGTTCCGACAGGAAGGCTTTCGAGCAAATCCGCGTCTCGGCCTGATTCAGCCGCGGGGCCATCCTGCCCTGTTGTCGGTCAAGGTTGCGCGTGCCTGCGGCGCTCGGCAGCCTCTCGCAAGCAGTCGACCAATAATTTCGCGGCAGGGGACAACCTCGCGCCACGGCGGGTTGCGATCCCGAATGCTTCATGGCGTGTCTTGAAGCGGATGGGCAAGCGCCGCGCAATGCCGTGCTCCACACAGAAGTCCATGGTCGGAGACGCCATCAGAGCAACCAGCTGGTCATCCTCCTTGAGCATCAGCATCGTTGTCAGGGACGAGCCTGTCTCCAGCGGATAGGACGGCAGGTCCAGTCCCGCGTTACGAAACTCCTGCTCGAGAAGTTTTCGAAGAGGCATGTTCCCGGGATAGACAATCCACCGGTACTTCGCCAGCTCCGCAAGCGTCACTCGCTTGGCCTTCGCAAGCGGATGACCGGGCCCCACCGCCGCCGCAGGGATCTCTTCCATGAGTGGCTCGTAGTCGAACTGGTCGGTATTGCTCAAAACCGAGGTGCGACACACGGCCAGGTCCAGTCGCCCTTCGGCAATCCAACCGAGCAGGTCCAAGCTGATCCCCTCGCGTACTTCGACCGACACGGAGGGCTGACTCCGTCTCAACTGCGAAATGGAATCGACAAGCAGACCATGCAGTGCGCCCGTGATGGCTCCAACGGCCACCCGTCCGCCGCAGCCTTGCAGCACGCCGTTCATGTGCTCTCTCAGGTGGCCCAGATCGGCCTCGAACACGCGGGCATACTGGACGAGGCATCGACCCAGCTCGGTGGGTTGCACGCCGCTTTTCGACCGCACGAAAAGTTGGACTCCGAACGTCGACTCGATCTCGTGAAGCGCCCTGGACAACCCAGGCTGAGTCATCGACAGGCGCTCGGCTGCCTTGTGGAGGCCTCCGCACTCTTCAAGGGCGATCAGTACAGACAGCTGGCGAAACCGGAGCCGCGCCAGCAGTGATGGGAGGGTGGGGATCACGACGGACTCCTTGGCGCTTGTACCTGATGCGCACGATTCATAGTGCAAAAGTACCGTGGGCTTAGTTCGGATGATGTTCGAGTTCGCAGGGTCAGGCTTCACTCTGCGCGACTCGGCCAGATTCCTTTGGGCCGGTCCGATCGCGGGCGCGGTGAACGATCTGCACGGCAACCTTCGCCGCCCAACATGTCAGCCGGTGATTCCGCGACTGGAGGGCTACCGCCGGAGTTTCTTCCGCTTCGAAACGGGCCCTAATCCGATCCCGAGCGTTCGTTGATGTAAGGCGGCTTCGGCGCCGCATAGTTGGTGCGTACGGAGTCCATGCGACGGATCAACTTCAGGCACGAATCTTCGAGATGCTTGCGCAGCTTGTTCTCGGCCGCGCCGACGTCTCCACGTGCGACCGAATCGAGGATAGACCGGTGCTCGGACATAAAGGGATCATGCTTGGGCATCGGTGCCGATACGCCGAGCACGTGCTTGCTCAATGTGAGCAGACAATGCGTGCGTTCGAGGCTCTGGAGTAAATCGCGGTTCGGGCAGCGAGAAAGCAAGGTCACGTGCAGGTCGTGCTCGAGATCGTCCATCTGCGTGCGCGAGATCTGCGGGTAAGCGTCGATGGCCCTGCGCAGATCGGTGGTCATTCGTTCCACGTCACCGGCCGGCGTCGCACCGATCGCACCCCGGAGCGCCACAGGTTCGAGCAGCCACCGAAGCTCGTAGAGATGGTTGATGCGATTCGCATCCAGGGGCTGAACGACCCAGCGCAGGCGCTCGTCCTTTTCCAGCAACCCGAGGCGCTCCAGGCGCAAAAGCACGTCACGGGCCACCGCCCGGCTGACGCCGTAGTGTCTCGCCAACTCCAGTTCGTTTACCCGGTAGGCATCGAACACCGATAGATGCACCAGATCGCGCTCGACCTCGTCATAGATTGCTTCCCACCCGAGGGTCTTGCGGACGGGTCCGGCGCCATCGTCGAGCATCGCGGCCTCAAGCTTGACCCGTCTGGGAGGAGTGCCCGGCGGGCCCGCGACATAGCCGCGCCCATCGAAGCGGCTGACGACGCCGTCCTCTTCCAGCTCTTGCAGCGCCTGGCGCACGGGGGTGCGCGTCGATCGCAGGATCTCGGCAATCGGACCTTCGAGGATGACCGCCCCCTCTTCGATGGAACCATCGAGGATGGCGCGCCTCAGCACCTGGGCGATCATCGAGTACAGCGGCGGCGAGGCGGCCCGCGCGCCTTCTGCCGCTTCCGCGGCCCGGGGGCGGCGACCTTCTTGAGAACGATCAAGCATCATGGCAAATCTGCATTCTGCGCCTCTCGAGCATTGAGCGCTGTATCACCAAGCATAGGCCGATCGGCTGTTAGGGAAAACCATAACGACTATTGTCTGCAAACGTCGTCCTAGCAAATTGACTACTGTCGGCAGCAATCATATACTGCCCTCAACGCATCGCTTAGACCCTTCAGCCGACATGTCCCTCGAACAACCCCTGGCCGCACGCACGGCGCGAGTGCTACGCCTGCATCCTGACGATGACGTGGTCATCACGCTCGATCAGCTGGTCTCCGGGACGTACATCGCCTCCGAAGGCGTCACCGCGCTCGGCCTGATTCCCCCGGGCCACAAGATGGCAACGCGGGCCATCGCTCAAGGCTCGCCGGTCCACCGCTACGGCCAGATCATCGGGTTCGCGAGCCAGCCGATTTGCCCTGGCCAGCACGTGCATCTGCACAACATGGCCATGGGCGATTTCGCGCGCGACTATGCCCACTCGGCACAGGTGCGGCCGACGTCCTTGGTCGAGCGCCAGGCTACATTCGGCGGCATCGTGCGTGAAGATGGCCGTGTCGCGACGCGGAACTACATCGGCATCCTGACTTCGGTGAATTGCTCGGCCACAGTCGCCCGCGCGATTGCCGACCATTTCCGGCGCGACATCCATCCCGAAGCGCTCGACCGCTTCCCGAACGTCGATGGGGTGATCGCGCTGACGCACGGCAGCGGCTGCGGAGTCGACACGCAGGGCGAAGGCATGCGCATCCTGCGACGCACGCTTGCCGGCTACGCCACCCATCCGAATTTTTGGGGGGTGCTGATGGTTGGCCTCGGATGCGAGGCCAACCAGATCTCGACACTTCTCGAGGCACAGGGACTCAGTGAAACATCCCGGCTGAAGACCTTCACGATTCAAGACAGCGGTGGAACCACCAAGACCATCGCTCGCGGCATCGAAATGATCGAAGAGATGCTGCCGCTGGCCAACGATGTGCGCCGGCAAGAGGTGGCGGCGAGCCACCTCGTCGTCGGATTGCAATGTGGCGGATCCGACGGCTACTCGGGCATTTCAGCCAACCCGGTGCTCGGCGCGGCGGTGGATCTGTTGGTGGCAAACGGTGGCACCGCGATCCTCTCCGAGACGCCTGAGATCTATGGTGCCGAGCATCTGTTGACGCGCCGCGCGCGGACGCCGGAAATCGGCCGCAAACTGGTGAGCAGAATTCAGTGGTGGGAGGAACACTGCGCACGGGGCGGCGCGCAGATGAACAACAATCCTTCCGCCGGCAACAAGGCAGGTGGCCTGACGACCATCCTCGAAAAATCGCTGGGTGGCATTGCCAAAGCCGGGTCGACCAATCTCAACGAGGTCTATGAGTACGCGGAGCCAGTGCGCGCCAGCGGACTCGTCTTCATGGACACGCCGGGGTACGACCCGGTGTCGGCCACTGGCCAGGTCGCCGGCGGCGCCAACCTGATCTGCTTCACCACCGGGCGAGGCTCGGCCTACGGCTGCGCACCTTCGCCGTCGCTCAAGCTTGCAACCAACAGCGCGCTGATGCAGCGCCAATCCGACGACATGGACATCGACTGCGGCGAGGTCCTCGCCGGCACGAAGTCGATCCCCGAACTCGGCGCAATCTTCTTCGACATGATGCTGCGGACCGCCTCGGGCGAGCGTTCCCGCAGCGAAACACACGGCTATGGGCAGAGCGAGTTCGTGCCGTGGCAGATCAGCGTTGTGACCTGAAGGCCGCAAGGAAGACGCATGACTACCACTCCCGCCCGACGTTTCGTGGGTCGCTCCGGTCGTCCACTCGACTTCAGCGCACTCGGATTCGGCAGCGCCCCAATCGGCAATCTTTATCGAGCGATCGACAACGCTCAGGCGCTGCAAACCTTGCAAGAAGCCTGGACCCAAGGGATTCGCTACTACGACACGGCGCCGCTGTACGGATACGGACTCGCCGAAGTGCGGGTCGGCTCCTTTCTGCGCGAGAAGCCCCGCGACTCCTACCTCTTGTCGACCAAGGTCGGCCGCCTGCTGGAACGCTGCCCCGCCGGCGAGCGCGACGGCATCGGAAAGTTCTTCGACGTTCCCTCGCGCCGCGTCGTGTACGACTACTCCTACGACGGCGTGATGCGCTCCTTCGAGGCTTCTTTCGAGCGGCTCGGCCACGATCGCATCGATATCGTGCTGTGCCACGATATCGATGCGTTCACGCACGGCAGTGCGGAGGCGTCGGTCCAGCGCACGCGGGAGTTCCTCGACGGTGGGATGCACGCGCTATCCGACCTTCGCAGCCAAGGCGTCGTCTCCGCGATCGGCATCGGCGTCAACGAGTGGCAAGTCTGCGAGACGGTGGCCCGCAACAGCGATGTCGACCTTTTTCTGCTCGCCGGCCGCTATACGCTGTTGGAGCAGGAGGCTCTCGATTCGTTTCTGCCTTTGTGCACCGACAAGGGTATGGGTGTCATCATCGGCGGCCCGTTCAATTCGGGAATTCTGGCCACCGGTCCGCGGCCCGGCGCCTGGTTCCAGTACGCACCGGCATCGCAGCAAATCCTCGATCGCGTCACCGCGATCCAGAAGGTTTGCGAGGCCCACGACACTCGATTGCGAGATGCGGCGCTACAGTTCCCGCTGCTGCATCCGGCCGTCGTGAGCGTGATCCCCGGCGCGGTCAGCATCGATGAAGTGCGCGGCAACGCCGCATCAATGGCGCGCCGCATCCCCGGTTCGCTGTGGAGCAATCTCGCCGCGGAGGGGCTGCTTCGCGCTGACGCTCCAGTGACGGCACCAGTGACCGCGTCAGGTGCGATCGATGCGCGTTGATTCGCACCTGCACTTCTGGCGCCCAGAAAGGGGCGACTATCCATGGATGCTCGACGCTCCGCCGGTGCTCAAGCGGCGGTACGGGCCGGACGAACTCGCGCCGTTGCTGGCCGAGGCCGGCATCACGGCGACGATCTTGGTGCAGGCGGCTCCGACCGTTGCCGAAACCGACTATCTGCTTGGCATCGCCGACGCCATACCGTGGACGGCCGGCGTGGTGGGCTGGATCGATTTCGAGCGACCCGACGAGCGAGGAACACTCGACCGGCTCGCGGCTCATCCGAAGCTGGTTGGCGTGCGGCCGATGGTGCAGGACATCGCCGACGACGACTGGATAACAGGCCCGGGCATCGCCTGGGCATTCGACGCACTGCAGGAGCGTGGACTGGCTTTCGACGCTCTCGGCTATTCGCGCCACGCCCGACGCTTCCTGAAGCTCTGCGAAACCCATCCCGACCTGCGCGTGGTGATCGACCATGGCTTGAAGCCCGCCATCGCGCGGGGTGAGTTCGAACCGTGGGCGGCCGACATGCGCGATCTCGCGCGGAATAGCGGCGCGTTCTGCAAGCTTTCCGGTCTCGCCTCTGAAGCTGCTTACGGGGCACCGGTCGTATCCCTACAGCGGTATGCAGACGTTCTGCTCGAGACCTTCGGCCCTTCCCGGCTGATGTGGGGATCCGATTGGCCCGTCTGCACGACGGCGATCGGCTATAGCGAATGGCTGCTGGCTTGCGAGACCTGGATGGCTCCGCTCGACCCGGACGCCAGAGCGCGCGTGTTCGGCGCCAATGCGCTGGCCTTCTATCAGATTCAAGGAGAGTGACGATGAACACCACCCAAGCCCTTCAGCAACTGGGCGTCTCGACTGATGCGTTGACGCCCGAACAGCTGCGCCATTTCGACGAACAAGGCTACGTGATCATTCCCGATGTCTTCAGCGCGGAGGAGGTCACCGACATGTGTGCGGAAATCGACCGGCTGCAGAAGATCGAGGGACAGTACGGTGGCCACGAAGTGCATATCGAGCCGGGAGCGCTGCGCCTGTCGAATCTCTTCAACAAGTCGCCGGCGTTCGATCGCTGCCTGCGCTGCGCACCGACGCTGGCCGCCGCGCATCGTCTGTTGGGCGAGATCCGTGTCTATTCGCTCAACGCCCGCAATCCCGCCAAGGGGCAGGGGCAGCAGCCGCTGCACAGCGATGCGCCGCGTGCCTACCCAGAGGACTGGCGTGTCGTGAACACGATGGTGATGCTCGACGACATGACCGAGCACAACGGTCCGACACGCCTCGTTCCAGGTTCGCACAAGCTCGTGCCAATCAACGTGCCCGACGTCAACATGGCCGAGATCGACCGTGTCCAGCTGACCCCGGAAGAAGAAGCGATCGTGCCGAAAGATCCCCTGGCTCGGCATCCGCGCGAGATCCTCGTTACCGGCAAAGCAGGCTCGATCGCGGTGATCAACGGCCGTATCTGGCATGGCGGCACGCGCAACGAAAGCGGCGCTTCGAGACGCGTGCTGCATCTGGCGATCGGCCGGCGCGACATTCCACAGCAGTTCAACGAACGGGAGCACCTGACGCAAGCGCTCCATGATCGTGCCGGACCCGCCGAACGCTTCCTGCTCGACATCGAAGGCGCTACACCGACAGTGGACGATCCGCTGGCGATACCCGACGACGCACGCGTCTGGAAAGCCGCCGAAGCGGTCGTCGTCGACCGCTATTGATTGGAGGTCGCGATGGAACGCATGGGCTTCGTGCTCGGCATCAAGGCGGAAGCCATCCCGGAGTACAAGCGGCTGCACCGCGAAACGTGGCCCGAGATCCTGGAGATCATCTCGCGGGCCAACATTCGCAACTACTCGATCTTCCTGAAGGAGCCCGAAAACCTGTTGTTCGCGTACTGGGAGTACGTGGGCAGCGATTTCGCGGCGGATCAAGCGCGGCTTGCGACAGAGCCGCGCATGAAGGACTGGTGGCAGATCTGCGAACCGATGCAGTTGCCACTGGAGACGCGCCGGCCCGGTGAATGGTGGGCTCGGCTCGAAAACGTGTTCTACAAGCCCTGACATGGGCATTCAACTAGGAGACAGATGATGCAAGCAATTCGATCAATGGCCTTCTGCACGGCCGCTTCGATGATCGCCGCCGCGGCAGCACTGACGACTGACATCGCGCGCGCCGACGAGAAGAACCCTACGATCGCAGTCGCGATGAAGACGCAGGTGCAACGTCGCTGGGCTTTTGATGTCGCGGCGATGGAACGCGAGGCGAAGAAACACGGTGCCAAGCTGATCGTGCAATGGGCCAACGACGATCCGGCGCTGCAGGCGTCACAGGTAGAGAACCTGTTGAGCCAGAAGCCCGACGCGCTGATCATCGTGCCGGTGGACAGCCAGGCGGCTGGCCGCATCGTGCGCTCGGCGCACGACCAAGGCGTACCGGTCATCGGCTACGACGTTGGCATCACAACCGCAAGGCTCGACTACTTCCTGATGCGCAATAACAAGCGTGTGGGAGAGTTGCAGGCGGAGGGCGCGCTGAAGATGGCGCCCAAGGGTACCTTCGCACTCGTCAAGGGTGATCCGGGCAACGACGTGGCGCAGGCAATCGCCAAGGAGTACGACGCGCGCATCTTGAACAACAACAACGTCAAGGTGGTGTTCAATCAATTCATCCGCGGTTGGGATCCGAAGGCCGCACTCTCCAATGCGGAGAACGTGTTGAGCGCGCAGGCCGACAAAGTGGACGGCTTCGTCACTGCCAACGACGGCATGGCGCTTGGCATCTCGCAGGCGCTGAAGGCCCGCGGCCTGGCTGGCAAGGTGTACCTCTCGGGTCTCGACGCGGATGCCGCCAACCTGCAGTTGATCGCCCAGGGTGTGCAGACCATGTCGGTTTGGACCGATCTCGACGACGCCGGTAGTTCCGCGGTGAAAGCGGCCGTCGCCTTTGCGCGCAAGCAGAAGCCGAGCCATATGACGGAGGTGGACCTCGGCGCCGGCAAGGTGCCGACGCATCTGGTAAAGGTCATCCCGGTCACCAAGGACTCGCTCTGCAGCTTCATCTCGAAGGATGCGCCGAAAGGCTGGGTGACCGAGGCCGATGTGTTTGGCGCCGGCAAGTCGCCCTGCCGCTGAGCGGAGAGGATCGACAGTGGGTCACGCCGATCCCTTCGTGAGCACCGCAGCGCTGGAGCTTCGCGGCGTAGGCAAGTCCTTCGGCGGCACGGCGGCGGTCAGCGGCGTTGACCTGCAGGTGCGCGCCGGCGAGGTGGTGGCGGTGATCGGCGAGAACGGCGCCGGCAAATCCACGCTGATGAAGATCATCTCGGGAGTGCACGCTGCTGACGAGGGCGAGTTGTTGCTCGACGGACGAGCCACACGCTTTCGCGGCATACGCGAGGCCGAGGCGGCCGGCATCGTGCTGGTACCGCAGGAGCTTCATATCGCGCCGAACCTCAGCATTGCCGAGAACATGTTCATGGGCATGCTCCCGGCGCGCTTCGGCTTCGTCGACCAAGCGAAGCTGCACGCTGCTGCGATGGAGCGGCTTGCGTTCTTCGGTGTCGAGGCGGATCCCCTCGCGCCGGTGCGCGAGCTAAGCCCCTCTGCGCAGCGACTGGTGACGATCGCCGCGGCCCTTTCCAAGGCCGCGGCCCGGATCCTGATTCTCGACGAGCCGACGGCCTCGCTGACGCATGGCGAGGCGGTGCATCTCTTCGAGCGCATGCGCCAAATCCGCGCGCAAAAAGTGGGCTGCATTTACATCACCCACCGGCTGGATGAGATCGCGCTGGTGGCCGATCGCGTTGTCGTGATGCGTAACGGTCGCGTCGTCGCGAATTTCGACAGTGCTCAGGGCCCGATCTCCGAGATGGTGCGCGCCATGATTGGCCGCGATCCAGAGCCCCCGGAAGAGCGCCCGCCAGTACCGCCGTCTGTGCCAGTTTTGTCGGTGCGCAAGCTCAGCGTTCGCGAATCGTTCGGAGCACAGCGCTGCCGCGTCAACGAGGTCAGCCTGGAGTTGCGCCAAGGCGAAATCCTGGGACTCTTTGGGTTGGTGGGCGCTGGCCGCACCGAACTCGCCAAGGCGGTCTTCGGAGCATGGCGGGGCAATATCGACGGCGAGATCCACATCGGAGGCCGGGCAGGGCGCGTCCGATCGCCTCGCGAGGCGATTTCGCTCGGCCTGGGAATGCTCACAGAGGATCGCAAGCAGACTGGTCTCGTCGAAGGCCACAGCGTATCCCACAACATCAGCGCTGCGAGCATCCGTGACGTATCAGGGCCGCTGCTGATCAACGAGAGGCAGGAGACGAGCCGCAATCAGGCGCTGATCGAACGACTCGACCTGCGCCCGCCGCGGCTGGATGCGAAGGTTGAGGCCTTCAGCGGCGGCAATCAGCAGAAGGTCTTGCTCGCGCGCTGGATCGCGACGAAGCCGCGCGTGCTGATTGTCGACGAGCCCACCTATGGTGTGGACATCGGCGCACGCTACGAGATCTATCGGCTGCTGCGCGAGATCGCGGCCGAAGGCAGCGGCGTGCTGATGATCTCCAGCGACATGAATGAGATCCTCGAGGAGAGCGACCGCATCCTCGTCATGTACAAGGGGCGCATCACCGGCGAGTTCGATCGGCGCGCCAGCCGCCAGCAGCTGATGGCTGCGGCAACCGGAGAAACCTTCCAATGAAACCAAGATCCATGATCTCGTCCTCGGTAGGCTTTTCTGCGCCGAACCGCGCAGCGCCGGCGGGGGCACGCGGCCCGCTCGTCGATCCGCGCACGCTGACGATGGTGATTGTTTTCGTCGTCCTGGCGATCGTATTCAACATCGCTTCCGGCGACCTCTTCCTCACGCCGCGCAATCTCTCGCTTCTGTTGCGCCAGGCATCGATCGTCGCCCTGGTCGCTGCCGGCGTGTCGATCCTGATGATCATGGGCGAAATCGATCTCTCGATTGGCAGCGCCGTATACCTCTGCGGCGTCCTGGCCGCAGCACTGCAGCACAGTCTTGGCTGGGACATCCTGCCGACGGTGGTCGCGACGATCGTGCTGGGCATCGTGCTGGGTTTGTGGCAGGGATTCTGGGTCGTAACGATCGGCGTCCCTTCTTTCATTGTCACGCTGGCCGGCCTGCTCGCATTCCGAGGGATCGGCTTCTACGCGACCGACGCAGCAACGATTGCTCCTGTCAGTGAGGACTATTCAGCGCTGAGCGAAGCCTTCCTGCCGATTCCGGCGACCCTGGTGCTACTGCTCGTCGGCCTTGTCGCCGCAGGGGCCTACATCCTGCGCCGGCATCGCTTGCTCGAGCAGCGCCTCGGTAGCGGGCGCCGCTTGCAACTCGGGATACAGCTGTTCGCGCTCCTCGCGACAGCCGCCTTCCTGGCTTGGATCTTTAGCGGCTTCCGCGGTCTTCCCGCAGCCCTGCTGTGGGTCGCCGTGATCGGCGTATTGCTCTGGGTCTTGATGACGAAGACGGTCTTCGGGCGCAATGCGTATCTGACCGGATCGAACCGCGAGGCCTCGGTGCTGGCGGGCATTCCCCTCTCCCGACAGCTCTACCTCGGCTTCCTGCTGATGGGAGCGCTGTACGGCATAGCCGGCACGCTGGTCACTGCACGCCTCGGTGCCTCGACACCAACGACGGGGATGTACATGGAGCTCGACGCGATTGCCGGGGCAGTGATCGGAGGTACCGCGCTGAAAGGTGGCATCGGGACGATCCCGGGTGCCATCGTCGGCGCCATCCTGCTGACGACAATCGACAACGGTATGAGCCTCCTCAACATCAGTTCCTTCCTGCAACTCGTCATCAAAGGGCTGGTTCTGCTCTTCGCCCTCGCCTTCGATGCCTACATGACAAAGCGGCAAGGTCGCGCCTGACCGACACCGCATCAGGTTTTTCCGTTCCTCGAAAGATTGCCATGAAACTTCTTCGCTATGGCCCCCGTGGCAGCGAGCGGCCGGGCCTGCTCGATCCTCAAGGACGCTTGCGCGATCTCTCGGCCCACGTGCCCGACATCGCCGGCACCTCTCTCGCACCGACCGAGCTCGACCGCCTGCGCGCGCTCGATCTGGCCAGTTTGCCGGAGGTCGGCGGCGACCCGCGTATCGGGCCTTGTGTCGGCGCGGTCGGTAAGCTGATCTGTGTCGGGCTCAACTACGCAGACCACGCGGCCGAATCGAACCTGCCGGTGCCTTCCGAGCCGGTGCTCTTTATGAAGGCGACGAGCGCGATCTGTGGTCCGAACGACGATGTCGAAATTCCACCGGGGGCCAGGAAGGTGGACTGGGAGGTGGAACTCGGCGTCGTGATCGGTCGACCTGGACGCTACATCCCCAAGCAGCGGGCACTCGAGCACGTGGCAGGCTATTGCATCGTCAACGACATCTCCGAGCGCGCCTACCAAACCGAGCGCGGTGGTCAATGGGACAAGGGCAAGGGCTGCGACACTTTCGGCCCTCTCGGACCGTGGCTCGTCACCCGCGACGAAGTACCTGACGCGCAAACACTCGATCTTTGGCTCGACGTGGACGGGCAGCGCCGCCAGAACGGCAATACGCGCACGATGATCTTCGACGTGCCCACACTTGTCTCCTACATCAGCCAATTCATGAGCTTGCAAGCGGGCGACGTGATCTCGACAGGCACACCGCCGGGCGTCGGCCTGGGCTGCAAACCGCAACCGATCTACCTCAACGCCGGTCAGACGATGACGCTCGGGATTGCCGGTCTCGGCAGCCAGCGTCAGCGACTCGTGGCTGCCGACGCGGAGGCGGTGGCATGAGTCAGCTCAGACCGGACTGGAAGCCAGCGGCCGGGTGACGACCGCTGTAATCGACTTGGCCGATGAGGCGCAGGTCGACGCGGCAATCCGGGCCACGCTGGAGGCGCACCGATCGATCGACATCCTCGTCGATAACGCTGGCATCACGGGCCGCAATGACGTCACCTGGACTATGGACGCATCGTGAACGTGGCGTCGATCGCCGGCAAGGCGCATGCGCGGTTATCCCCTGGATTTATGGCTGCAACTAAATCTTCGACGCGCACGAGGAGGCCCTCGCGGTGACGCCTGCCAGGTCTGGGCTGGCTCCGCGCTGCGAGTCCGGATGCTCGGGCCAGCTTCTGGAAGTCGGACGTGTAGTAGATCGTGGGCATGGAATTCCCTCAGATCTAGCGGAGGGCCGCGTGCGCCGCCGCGAGCGACTTGGCGATGTCCGCGATCTCGCGCAGCGCGGGCGCCACCGCAGATCGATCGAGCGTCAGCGCATGCCGCCAGACGCTGCAGCCGGTCGATGAGGCGATCGACGTCCTGGTGCGTCTCGTCCATGAGGTCGCGCACCTCCTCGCGGCGGTACGCCTTCAGCGCGCGTGCCAACACGCCGGTCAGTGCCTTGAGGCCTTCTCGTCGGGCGTCTGCAGATGCACGCCGGCGCTTCGGCGCAACGTGCCGGAGCGTGGTAACGCGCTAGGGCCTGTTCACACTATTTTTCCAAGTGCGAATGGGGTGGAAACAGCGCCAATCGAGGCGCGCGACGACGGCCGGACTGGGTGTCTGGCCTAGGAGTGCAACGACGAGTGGCGCTGTTTCCACCCCATTCCCTTCGGGTTGCGGCCAAAAAGGCCATGCGCGGCGTTGCGAGGCCTTGCCGGGGGACGACCCCGGCTGCGTTTCGCGCCTTGCGCATGGCCTTTTTGATCCGCAACGCATCTTGGAAAAATAGTGTGAACAGGCCCTAGCTGTGATTCGATGCCCCAAGCAGGCAGAACATGGACAACCTGGTCTTCTTTCTTGTTGCCCGCCTTTGTGCCTTCCTCCTTCGCATTTCGACAGCATTGGCGCAGTTCGCGATAAACGCCCTGCAACGGCGCACCGACGATCTGCAGCGCATATGCCCACGCCTGGCGCGCTCCGATCCCGAGGGCGCAGCCGACAAGACCCGCCGCGACCGCCGGTATGCCGAAGTAGTAGGCGCCGAGCGGCCAGAGCATGAATCCGAACGTATGGCCAGCGACCTGCGTGAAGGTTAGCGGGCCATCCCTGGCGAACAGGTTCCACTGCATCGCGACTGTGTAGGGTTTGGCAGGCGGACGCTTCGCCAGTCTCTCTATCGCTGCCACGAGCTGCTCTTCGTACCCCTTGAGCACTTCAGACTTGAATCCACCCCCTCTTTCGCAGAAACCATGTCGCATTGAAAGAAGAAGCGAGCAAGCTGCAGGCCGCTTGACCCTGACCGCGATGTGTCGCGTGCCGGCTGTACCGTCCAGCGGTGACTACGCTGCACACGCGCGAGTGCGATGCGGGCTCGAGCGTTGGCGACTCGAGCGGTCAAGTGATTGCCATCGGCATCTCCGTGATTCCTTGTGGCTATTACCTGATGCGCACATCTCACTATGCAGCGGCAGTGGCGCTAAACACAATCCTTCACAAAAGGGGAGACAAAACAAAGGACACAGAACGAAGTTGATCAGATATAGGCCGCGTGGCAACTAAACCCGGTTTCCCTGTGTCCTGGCCAGACGATCGGTCTTGGTATCCAGGGTCTGGGCGACCAATGTCAGATAACAGTATTCGCTCATTGAGGATGATCATGAACAGCATCAAGGGTCAAGTCGCCGTTGTCACCGGCGGCGCGCAAGGTATCGGCTTGGCGGTCGCGAAGCGACTCTTGGCCGGGGACGCCAAGGTCGCGCTCTGGGACGCCAACCAACAGGCGCTTCACGAGGCGAGGGAAGCGCTTCAGTCGGATGCGGTATCCACGGTAGCGGTGGACGTCACCTCACTCGAGCAGGTGCAGGCGGCCACGCGGGAAACTGAAAGCGAGGTCGGGCCTATCGCAATCCTGGTGCACAGCGCGGGCATTGCCGGAGCCAATGCGCCGCTTATCGAGTACGACCCGAACGAATGGAAGAAGGTGTTGTCCGTGAATCTGGACGGTACTTTCAACGTCAATCGCAGCATCGCCGCGGGCATGGCGGAACGCAACTACGGCCGCATCGTCAATGTCGCGTCAATCGCCGGAAAAGAGGGAAACCCGAACGCGTGCGCCTACAGCGCGTCGAAGGCCGGAGTGATTGCACTCACCAAGAGTCTCGGTAAGGAACTGGCTGCCCGCGACGTAGCGGTGAACGCGATCACGCCGGCGGCGGCGCGGACCAAAATCTTCGACCAGATGTCGCAGCAGCACATCGACTACATGCTGTCCAAGATTCCCCGGAATCGATTCCTGGAAGTCGATGAGGTCGCATCGATGGTGGCTTGGCTGGTGTCCCCAGAGAACTCCTTCACCACGGGTGCCGTCTTTGACTTGTCCGGCGGAAGAGCCACATACTGAAATTGGCATCACAAAGTACCGCGTTGGACCTCCAGTCGCTAGCTCAATTGAACGCCGATCCGGCGGCAATCACAGTTCGTGCGAACGCACTTTGGTGAACCATTGAAGAATTTCTCGCGGATGTCCGCAAGCGCAAAGAGCCCGGTTCCATTGCCAACGCTGGTATCGGATCGATCTGCCACGCGGTGGCAGCGGCGTTTGGCGATAAGAAAAGGATGGCATTCATCGCGGCAACGTTGCGCAGTCACGAGTGCAACCGTGCATGGGTCAAGCTATATACGTGGAGACAGCAGGCTGAACACCTTCATACAACCACCCATACGCGACGGCCCTTCATGACCCTCGCGTCGACTGGGGCCCGCTCGCTGTAGCGCGCCTCGCACGTGGAAAGTTCAACTTTCCCAACCTGACAGCGAATCAGATGCCCCGTTCAGCGGGCGTTTGAGGTGCAGCTCGCCTCCGAGGTGCCGAAAGGCGTGGACGGAAGGCACACATTCCAGCCATTTCGACAGCTGGACGGCGGTCCATGTTGCCTGCTCCCCGGGCAGGGGCTTTCGTGTGCCGCCTTTTTTACTTTCTTACTTTTGCAGCCAAGCAAACCATATGGAGACAAGGATGACAAAGCAACACGCAAAGCACGCATGGGTTCTACTTCTTCTGGCGGGAGTGTCGGCGCCCACCATGGCGCAATCGAACCTCTCGATCAACGGTGTCGTTGATCAGGGAGTGCGTCACACGTCGCTCGCGTCCGGCGGATCGCTGACCGAAGTATCGAAGAACTGGGACAACCGCCTGGGGTTCACCGGAACGGAGGACTTGGGTGGCGGGCTCAAGGCTTTTTTCGGGCTCGAGATGGGCTTCAGTGCTGATACCGGCACCTTGAACGGCAACCTGGCGTTCGACCGCTATTCGCGGGTGGGGCTTTCGGGCAGCTTCGGCGAGTTCTTCCTCGGACGGTTCTACTCGCCGGCACACGTCGCAGCGGCGATGGTCGATCCCTGGGGGGTGGAAGGCCCCGCGGGCAACTTCAAATACACCAATGCCAACGCGTTCGCAAACGGCAATCTCGGCGGCGTTCGCATGTCTAACAGTGTGCAGTACGTGTCGCCCACGATGGGCGGCTTCACGCTGTGGCTGGCCGCCGCTCCGAGCGAGGGCGGCGCCACGACCGGTGTCAATTCGAGTCGCACCTCGGGGTCGCTCAAGTACAGCAGCGGTCCGATCACCATCACGACCGCGTTCGATCGTGCCGACGCCGACAACCGCTTCTGGCTGGTGAACGGCTCGTATGACTTCGGCGCTTTCGACGTTCGCCTCCACTACTCCGCGTCCAAGCTCGCGGGCTCCTCCGGGTCGTCTTGGCTGGCTGCGTCCAACATCCCCGTGACCGCGTCCAACGTGCTGATGGTCGGCTACGGCAAGTACGACGACAAGGGACCGGCGAACGCCGACTCGAGCAAGTTCACCGTCGGGGCCAAGCACTACCTGAGCAGGCGGACCAACCTCTATCTCAACGTCGCGTCCGAAGGCATCAATGGCATGCCGCACCGCCAAACCATGAGCGAAGTGGGCATCACGCACAGCTTCTAATCGCGGGCATCGCGGAAAGGTCGGCCATCGACCTTTCCGCATAAGGAATACAAGGAGGCAGGTTGTTGCACAAGGAGTTCGAATAGGCAGCATCACTGCTCCGAGCGGGTCCACGTGCCATGCGGTCTACGGCGGCTTCGGCCCGCTGGCCGCATGTCTTCCGACGTCGACGCGCATCAAGGCCGCACAGCTCACACAGCTGCTTGCAGGCGAAAGCGAGCGTGTCGTGGCGTGTCATGACCACCTTCGCTCGTTGCGGCTTGAAGTCGGTGGGTACTTGGACGCGGCACCGCGTACGCAATGGGCGTGGTGCCGGCCGCTTTGGAAAAATTCGACCTGCTGACCAAGAGCTGCTCAAATGCTGCAGTATTTCGGCACGCCTCCGGCTGTACACCGTTCACGCCGACATTTTTCGAGGTCTGCGAGATGTGGAGCTCTCGTCGGTGCTGCGTCCCGTGCTCGAGGCGTGGCTGAATGAATCCTGGATCAGGATCGACACGTTCCAGATGGATGTCGCGCTTGCTCTAGGGAAGGTCTTGCGAGGACGTCCCCACCTACACCGCCGTTGATGGCGCAGGCCCATGACCCGATGCGGGGTGGGGCCTCGCGGTAACGGCATCAAGTGCCAAAGTGGAAGTTCGTCGCAACCACTTGAGAGCTGGAGGCCCTACCATGCAATCTGACGCAACGCTGCCAGTCATCGGAATGGATGTTGCCAAGAATGTGTTTCAGCTCCACGTTGTGGATGCCAAGACGGGCGAGCTCCAACGATACAAGCTCAGGCGCGATCGGGTCACTACCTTCTTTGTCAATCGTCAGAGGTCGCTCGTAGCGCGGGAGGCCTGTGGCGGCACCCAGCACTGGGCCAGAACGCTGCAGGCGTTGGGGCATGAAGTGAAGCTGCTGCCCGCCAAGCATGTCCGCCCCTTTGTCCTGCGTGACAAGACCAATGCCCGTGATGCCCAGGCCATCTGGGGCAGCCCAGCAACTTCACATCAATGCCGTGCCGGGCAAGAACGAGCAGCTGCAAGCTTGTCTGACCCTGCCCCGGATGCGCGCTCAACTCATGAAGGTGCGGACATGCAAACTCACCCGAGATGAAGGAGCAGGTTGACCACCTCTCTCCAGCGCTCATGGCTTCCTCACGCGCGTCGTCGCCTCAAGCGCAGCCAGAGGCTCAGCACCTCACCCCACCGCCGGCAACACCTCACCCCGACTCTCCCCGAACCCGATCCGCGCCGCGCCCGGCTTCTCACACCAGCCGCGCAGGATCACGGTGTCGCCGTCTTCCAGGAAGCGGCGCTGCGCGCCGATGCCGGGCAGGGGTACGTCCTTGGTGCCGCCCACGCTGAGTTCGACGATGGCGCCGGCCTGATCCGGCGTGGGGCCAGAGATGGTGCCGGTGCCCAGCAGGTCGCCGGGCTGCAGGTTGCAGCCGCCCACGCTGTGCTGCGCCACCATCTGCGCGATGGTCCAGTACTGGTGGCGGAAGCTCGTGGCCGAAAGGCGGTCGGGCGCGATGCCGCGTTCGCGGTGTTCGCGTGCTTCCAGGCGCACCTCCAGCTGCACGTCGACGCTGCCTTCGGCGTTGTTGGCGGGGCTGTCCAGGTAGGCCAGTGGCTGCGGTTCGTCGGCCGGGTGTGAGAAGGGCACGCGGTAGGGCGCGAGCGCTTCCATCGTCACGATCCAGGGCGAGACGGTGGTGCAGAAGTTCTTGCCCAGGAAGGGGCCGAGCGGGTTCATTTCCCAGAACTGGTGGTCGCGCGCCGACCAGTCGTTGAGCAGGCACATGCCGAAGATGTGCTGTTCGGCCTCGGCCAGCGGAATCGGCTCGCCCATGGCGTTGCCGGGGCCGATGTAGAAGCCCATCTCCAGTTCGTAGTCCAGCCGCTTGCAGGCGCCGTACACCGGCGCGCTCGCGCCCGGCGCCATGGCCTGGCCCATGGGGCGGCGGAAGGCGGTGCCGCTGACGACGACGCTGGAAGCGCGGCCGTGGTACGCGATCGGCAGCCACTGGAAGTTGGGCGTGAGCGGGTCGTCGGGCCGGATCACGCGGCCGACGTTGCGCGCGTGGTGGATGGATGTGTAGAAGTCGGTGTAGTCGCCGATGCGCGTGGGCACGCGGTGTTCCACCTCGGTCAGCGGCACCAGGCTGGCGCGCAGCGCGTTCACGCCCGGGCCGCTGGCGCCGGTCTTGAGCAGGTCGAACAGGGCGTGGCGCAGCGCGCGCCAGGCCGTCGGGCCCATGGCCAGGAAGTCGTTGAGCGCGTCGCCCGCGCAGGCGTTGACGGCCTTCACCGCCGCCGCGCCCGACACGGCGCCGGCCTTGGCGATGGCCGCGAGGTCGATCACCTGGTCGCCGATGGCCACGCCACCGCGGAAGGCCTCGCTGGAGCCCTTGCGGCGGAACACGCCGAACGGCAGGTTCTGGATCGGGAAGTCGGTGCCCGGCGCGTTGGCCGATTCGAGCCAGCTGCGTGTGTTCGCGTCGTGGGTGTGGTTCAGTTCCATGGTGTTCAAGCGGCCGTGGCCTGCAATGCGTCGTCGAAGATGGCGACCGCGCGCGTCCAGCCGGCGGACGCGCCACGGATCTTGTGCGGGAAGCAGCTGATGAAGAAGCCGTCGGCCGGCAGGGCCTCCAGGTTGTGCAGCTTCTCGATGTGGCAGTAGCCGATGTCGCGCCCGGCCTTGTGGCCTTCCCAGATCAGGCTGGCGTCCTTGGTCTCGCCGTATTTCTGCGCGGTGTGCACGAAGGGCGCGTCCCAGCTCCAGGCGTCGGTGCCGGTCAGGCGCACGCCGCGCTCCAGCAAATACATGGTGGCCTCGTAGCCCATGCCGCAGCCGGCCGACACGTAGTCGTTGTGGCCGTAGCGCGAACCGGCGCGCGTGTTCACCACCACGATCTCCAGCGGCTTGATGGTGTGCTGGATGCGCTTGAGCTCGGCCTCGACGTCGGCGGCGGTCACCACGTAGCCGTCGGCAAAGTGGCGAAAGTCCAACTTCACGCCGGGCTGGAAGCACCACTCCAGCGGCACGTCGTGGATGGCGATGGCAGGCTTCTTCTCGCCCAGCGCCTTGTCCATGGTGGAGTGGAAGTGGTAGGGCGCGTCCAGGTGCGTGCCGTTGTGCGTGGAGAGCTGCACCAGCTCCACCGCCCAGCCTTCGCCGTCGGGCAGGTCTTCCTTTTTCAAACCGGGGAAGAAGGGCTCGATCTGCTCGAAGGTGTGCTCGTGCGTGAAGTACTGGATCTTGGGCGCGAAGGCCGGTGGATCGCTCAGCACGTCGTTCTCAAGGTAGATGGACAGGTCGACGAATTGGCGTGGCATGGGGGCCTCCTTCAGTAACGGAAATGATCGGTGCGTGGGGTGCTACCAGTGCACCATGGGCAGCCCCGCCACCGGGGACTGGAAGTACGGGATGCGCGTGCCCAGCAGGCTGCCGAGGTACACCGTGCGCAGGTCGGGCCCACCGAAGGTGAGGCTGGCCATCCAGGGCGCGATGCCGCCGCGCGCGCGCTGCATGTCTTCGGCGGTGGCGGTGCCATCTGTCATGCGTTGCACGAGCGCGCGCGCCGGCTCGCCGTTGCTGTCGTCGAGCAGCATGCGCTTGTCACCTTGCGGCGTGAGCGCGATCAGCTGGTCGACCATCACCAGCGTGCACCAGAGGTTGCCGAAGCTGTCGAAGGCGATGCCGTCGGGTGGGCCGCCCAGGTGCGTGGGGCCGAACACCTCGCGCCCGGTCAGTCGCACGCCGGCCGTGCCGGTTTCGTCCAGCCGCATGCGCGTGATGTGCGGGCCGGTGGTCTCCACGATGTAGAGCCACTCCTCGCGCGCGTCCATCCGCACCTCGTTGGTGAAATGAAAACCGTCGGCCACCACGCGCAGGCCGTGCTCGTCGAGCACCGCGATGTAGCCGTCCTTCACGCGCCGCGCGGCGGCGGCCGTCCAGGGGTTCACGCGCGTGGAGATGGTGAGCCAGATGCGGTTCCTGCTGTCGCGCAGCACGAAGTTGACCTTGCCGATGGGCAGGCCGTCGATGCGGTCGTGCAGCGTGCGCGTGCGGCCGTCGCGCGCCATCAGCTCCAGGCAGTCGGTGCCGAAATTGGCAATCAGGAAGTTGCCCCCGGCATCGAAGGCCATGCCGTTGGGCAGCGTGCCCTGGGTGAACTTGGCTTCGAAGGCGTCGGCGGTGGTGGTGGCCGCGCTGGCAAAGCGCTCGTCCGCGCGCTGGCCCACGAACTGCTGCGAGCCGTCGGGCGCGATGCGCGTGACGCCACCGCGCGCATCGGCCGCCCACAGCGTGCCGTCGCGTTCGGCCAGGATGCACTCGGGGCGCTGCAGGTCCTGGCCCACGTAGCGGATGGCGGCGCGGTCGACCGTGAAGCCGTCGAGGGGATTGGGCAGGCTCATTTCAGCAACACCAGGCTGAGTTGCGGGAAGACCATGAGCAGCAGCAGCACGCCCACCATGATCAGCGTGAACGGCGCGGTGCCGCGGAAGATGTCGCCGAGCGAAATGCGCGGGTCGTTGAGCGAACTCTTGACCACATAGGCCGAGAGGCCGAAGGGCGGCGTGAGCAGGCCGATCTCCACCGCCACCACAGTGACCACGCCGAACCAGATCAGGTTCATGCCGAACTGCTCCGCGATGGGCAGCATCAGCGGCAACACGATCAGCAGGATGGACGAGGAATCGATGACGGTACCCAGCAGGATGACGATGGCCACGTAGACCAGCAGGAAGGCCAGCGGCCCGAACCCGGCCTGGCCGATCATCTCCATGAGGAACTGCGGCATGCCCGACATGGCCAGCATGCGGGTGTAGATGCTGGCGCAGATGATGAGGAAGCTCACCGCCACGGTGACGTGCCCGGTTTCGGTCAGCACTTCCCAGAAGGTGCGCGCGGTCAGCTTGCGCCGCAGCACGGCGATCAGCAAGGCCAGCGCGGCACCCACGGCCCCGGCTTCGGTGGCGGTGAACAGCCCGCCGTAGAGGCCGCCGAGCACGCCGCCGATCATCACCACGATGGGCACCAGCTTGAGCAGCATCGTGCCGGGCCCCATGTCGGCGCCGTCGGGCACCGGCATGTCGCCACCGGCGTACACCAGGGACGGTTTGAAGATCGCCGCGAGCACGATGCCGGCCGCGAACGCAAACGCCAGCAGCAGGCCGGGCACGATGCCGGCGGTGAACAGGTCGCCCACCGACTGGTTGGCGAGGAAGCCGTAGAGGATCATCAGCAGGCTGGGCGGGATCAGCATGCCCAGCACCGAGGAGCCCGCCACCACGCCCACCGCGAAGCGCGGCTGGTAGCCGAAGCGCATCATCTGCGGCACGGCCACGCGGGTAAACACCGCGGCCGATGCGATCGAGATGCCGGTGATGGCGGCGAACACCGCGTTGGACGCCACGGTGGCCACGCCCAGGCCGCCGCGCAGGCGGCGCAGCAGCTGGTTGGCGACCTCGAAGGCGTCCTTGCCGATGTCGGCCTTGGCGACCAGGAAACCGGTCAGCACGAACAGCGGCACCACGCCGAAGATGTGGCTTGCGATGGCGTCGCTGGAGGCCTGGGCCAGCAGGTTGGCGGCCACGCCCACGTCCTCGCGGATGATCCAGATGCCGACGAAGGACACCAGGCCCAGCACCACGGCCACGTGCAGACCACCCCAGATCAGCAGCAGCATCAGGCCCAGCGAGAGCACGGCCACGGTGGTCGCGCTCATGAACGGATTCCCCTGGTTTGTGCCGCGAGCCGGGCGGCGCGCTTCATGTCCATCGCGGCCAGCAGCAGGAAGGTCAGGGCGGTCACGCTCAGGCCCACCAGCATCATCAGGCGCACCGGCCACACCGGCGCGGTGAAGTCGCCGAGCGCGCCCACGTACTCGCGCATGCGGATGGACTCCATCAGCGAAGGCCAGGCGGCCCAGAGGATGACCAGCATCAGCGCCGCACCCAGCAGGTGGTAGAGCGCCTGCAGGGCCGCGGCCAGCGGCGGGCGGGTGCGCTTGAGCCGGTCCAGCAGCATGTCGGCGCGGGTGAAGCGCCCGCTGCGCAAGGTGTCGGCGAGTTGCAGGAACACGATGCCCACGATGGACAGCGACACCAGCTCGGTCACGCCACGCACCGGCGCGTCGAACCCGGTGCGGCCCACGATGTCGGTGTTGATGAGCAGCATCAGCCCGATGATGATCAGCGTGCCCAGGGCATTGAGCCCCTGGGTCAGGCGGTGCAGCCCGAAGGGCAGCGGCTGGTTGTAGGCGTCCGGCGAGGCCGCGTCCGGGGTGGGCGCGGCCTCGCCGGGCATCGGCGTGGGCAGGGTCATGCGGGCTCCGGCTTCTTGCTTACTTGACCGACCAGTCGCGCGGCAGGCTGGCGCCGCTCTTCTTCAGGCCGTCCATGTAGGCCTTGAGCACTTCCTGGCCGGGCGCGCCCTTGCCTTGCAGGTCGGCGGCCCAGGTCTGCGCGACGTTGGGAATGGTCTCGGCCCAGCGCGTGCGCTCGGCAGCGGGCAGTTCGCTGATGGTGGCGCCGGCCTCGCCCATCTTCTGCAGCAGCGCGGTGGCGGTGGCGTTCTGCGCATCCGCGAAGCGCTTGTCGTACTCCATGCCGACCTCGCGGAACACCTGCTGCACGGCGGGCGGAAGGCCGTCGAAGCGGCGCTTGTTCATCACGACGGCACCGGCGTACATGGAGCCAAAGTTGACCTTGGTGATGTAGGGCGCGACCTCGTGCAGCTTGGCGCCCCAGGCGCCGGTGCTGAAGGTGATGGCACCGTTGGACACGCCGGACTTGATGTCCTCGTAGTACGTGGGCAGCGAGCCGGCCACCGCCACCGCGCCGGTGTTGCGGATCCAGTTGGCCGAGGGGCCGGGCGCGCTGATCTTCTTGCCCTTGAGGTCGTCGATCGACTTCACCGGGAAATTGGTCCACAGGTGGTATGTGTCCAGCGCGGTGCCGCCCAGGTACACCAGGCCGTTCTTCGTCCAGGCGTCGCCCATGGCCGGGATGCTCTTCTGCATGTCGGACACGATGGCGCCCACAGCGCCCAGGTTCTCGGTGCCGAAGGGCGTCACGTAGCTCACGTTCTGCATCGGGAAGCGGGCGGCCTCGAAGATCGTGCCGACGAAACCGAAGTCGGCCACGCCATCGGCAATGCCCCTGGACTCGCTGCCGATCTTGATCAGCGTGCCGCCCCAGGCTTTGGTCCACTCCACCTTGTGCGTGTTGCCCGCGGCGGCCAGGCGCTTGTCCACCTCCGGGATGTAGAACTCGTCGAGCAGCTTGACCCACAGGAACACCGGCGGGTGGCCGCCGGCTGCCGTGAGCTTGATCACCTGCTGGGCCTGCGCGCCGGACAGGCCGCCCAGTGTCAGGGCTGCTGCCAGCAGCGTGGTCTGGAAGATTCGACGGTTCATGCTTGTCTCCTGGTGGTGGATGAAGAGGGCGCTCTGCGGCGCGTGGTGGGGGAAACGGGCAGCAGCGCAGCAATGCCTGCCGTGATGAAGTCGACCAGCAGCTCGCCGGCGGCCGGGTCGTGGGCCTGGGCATGGCCGTGCGAGAGCGTGGGCATGCGGTGGTCGCTGATGTGGTGCAGCAGCGCGCCCAGGGCGAACTGGTAGGCCCAGGCAACCAGGGTACGGTCAAAGCCGGGGCGCGTGGCGTGCAGCGCGTCGATGAAGCGGTGCGCCAGCGGATCGAAGAACTCGACCAGCACGCGCTGGGTTTCGGGTGTCTGGCGCGCCAGCTCGCGCGCCACCAGCTGCGCGTAGTACTCGCCTTCCGGGCTCGCCCGCTGGGCCAGCACCGGGCGCACGAAGGCCTCCACCACCGGGCGCAGCTGATCGCCCTTGCGCGGCGGCGCATGGGTGACTTCGTCCAGCAACGCCAGGCGCTGCTCGGCCGTGGCCTGCCAGTGCACGAAGATGGCGTGAAACAGCTCGTGCTTGGGGCCGTAGTAGTAGCCCACCAGTGCCAGCGGAACGCCCGCCTCCTCGGCGATCTGGCGGATGGTCACGCCGTGGTAGCCGAACTGCGCGAACAGGCGTTCGGCCGCGAGCAGGATCGCCTGCTTGCGGTCGGGCCGCGGCGCGGCAGCCCCGCCCCGCGCGTGGCTGCGGGCGGCCTGGGCGGGGGTTCTGGCGCGACTGGGCATGGGCGGGACTGTACGGGCGTACAAAAAATTGCACACTCGTACAAACCCTGAGCACACGCGACTTGCAATCGGGGTTTCGCGCATTACGCTTGGCGCCCATGGAGACATCACAAGACACCCCGCCCTACATCCCGCAGATTCGCCTGTACCAGCAATGGCTCGCGGAACACCGCGGCCTGCGGTTCGACGACTACGACGCGCTCTGGCGCTGGTCCATTACCGAGCTCGACGCGTTCTGGCAGAGCATCTGGGACTACTTCGACCTGCAGTCGCCCACGCCACACACCGCGGTGCTGGCGAAGAACGTGATGCCCGGCGCGCCGTGGTTCCCGGGGGCGCGCGTGAATTACACGCAGCAGGTGTTCCGCCACGTGCAGGCGGCCCACGCGGCGGGGTTTCCGGCGGTGATTGCCTGCAACGAAAAGGGCCGGCGTGTGGAGCTGGACTGGCCCGAGCTGCGCCGCCAGGTCGCCGCGCTCGCGCTGCACCTGCGCGAACAGGGCGTGCAGCCGGGTGACCGCGTGGCCGCCTACCTGCCCAACATTCCCGAGGCCATGGTGGCCTTCCTGGCCACGGTGTCCATTGGCGGTGTGTGGAGCATCTGCGCGCCCGACATGGGTACGAACGCGGTGCTCGACCGCTTCCGCCAGATCGAACCCGTGGTGCTGATCGCCTGCGACGGCGTGAGCTACGGCGGGCGCGACCACGACCGCCTGGGCGTGGTGGCCGAGCTGCGCGCGGCGCTGCCGACGGTGCGCCACGTGGTGCTGCACACCAACCTGGCCGAAGGCGAGGCCGCGCAGACCGCCGCCCTGCAGGCGGCGGCGCCATGCACCGCCTTCGCCGCAGCCACCGCGCGCGACGACGCCGCCACCACCGCCTTCGAACCCGTGTGGCTGCCGTTCGACCACCCGCTGTGGATCGTCTACTCCAGTGGCACCACCGGCCTGCCCAAGCCCATCGTGCACGGCCACGGGGGCACGCTCATCGTCGGGCTGGCGCTGAAGATCCTGCACAACGACATCGGCTGCAGCTACGAATCCAACAGCTGGGGCGAGCGCTACCACTGGTACAGCTCCACCGGCTGGGTGATGTGGAACGCACAGACCAGCGGCCTGCTCAACGGCACCACCTGCGTGATCTACGACGGCAACCCCGGTGGCAGCAAGGACAAGCCCGACTGGACCACGCTCTGGCGCTTCGCGGCCAGGGAGGGCGTGACCTTCTTCGGCGCCGGCGCGGCCTTCTTTGCCAATTGCCTCAAGGCCGGCGTGGACCTGACCACCTGCGGCGATCTCTCAGCCGTGCGCGCGCTCGGCACCACGGGTTCGCCGCTGTCGGAAGACGCGCAGAACTGGGGCACCGAGCAGTTCCGGCGCGTGCGGCGTGCTTTGCTCCCTCTCCCAAAGGGAGAGGGAGCAGGAGAGGACATCTGGTGGTGCAACATCAGCGGTGGTACGGATTTCGCGGGTGCGTTCATTGGCGGCAACCGCGAGCTGCCGCAGACCCCCGGCCGCATGCAGTGCCGCCTGCTCGGCTGCGCGGTCGAGGCGTGGAACGAGCAGGGCCAGCCGGTGATGGACGAGGTGGGCGAGCTGGTGTGCGCGCAGCCCATTCCGTCGATGCCGCTGTACTTCGTCGGCGACGTGGACAACCAGCGCCTGCTCGGCAGCTACTTCGACAGCTACCCGCCCGGCCAGGGCCGCAAGCCCGGCGGTGGTGACCTGGATGCCGGCGCAGGCGCGGTCTGGCGCCACGGCGACTGGTTGCGTGTGCACCCCGACGGCTCCTGCGTGATCTACGGCCGCTCCGACGCCACCATCAACCGCCACGGCCTGCGCATGGGCACGAGCGAGCTCTACAGCGCGGTAGAAGCCCTGCCCGAGGTGATGGACTCGATGGTGGTGGACCTCGAGTACCTGGGCCGCGAGAGCTACATGCCGCTGTTCGTCGTGCTGCGCGAGGGTGTGCCGTTGGACGAGGCGCTGCGCCGACGCATCACCGACAGCATCAAGACCGCGCTCTCACCCCGCTTCGTGCCCAACGACGTGTTCCAGGTGCCCGAGATTCCGCGCACGCTCTCGGGCAAGAAGCAGGAACTGCCAATCAAGAAGCTGCTGCTCGGCCAGCCGCTGGAGAAGGTCATCAACCGCGAGGCCATGGCCAATCCGGGTTGCCTGGACTGGTACGTGAAGTTCGCTGCAACGAGGCCCCGGGTCTAGGCGTCCCTGAATCCTGGCCGGACCCCGGGGTTCAGGCCTGGAGCAGCCATTCCCGTGAACATTGGCGCAGTCGCAGCGGGCAGCCGATGAAGTGGCCCGCTTGTCTCGTCATAAAATCGTGTCGCTCAGAAGGCGGCCGCGATAGACGCCCTGGCGAAGGGGGCCCTGCGCCATGGGGGGCAGCAGGCGAGAGATCACAAGCGCACAAGCGCGCCGACACGGCAAACGAGAGAATGGATGTGAGCAATCGATACCGGCAGGCGCCTCACGGTGCGGGAGAGCCCGGTCCCAAGACCCTCACAAGCTCATGCGTCGGGCATTGAAGGCATGCCTTCAATGAAGCGGGTCACCGATCAGACACCGATGCCTGAAAGCACCGACCTTCGAGAACTGCTGCTCGCGCGGATTGCGGAGTGTGGCGACCACCCGGCCTACATGTTTCTGGGCGACGATCTGGAGGCCGTCGATGTCCTGAGCTACGAAGCGCTCGGGCGTGCCGCCGAAGCCATAGCCCTGAGGCTGCGCGTGAACACCCATCCGGGTGACCGGGTGCTGCTCGCGTTCAACAATGACCTTGAAGCGGTACAGCTGTTCTGGGGCTGTGTTCTGGCCGGTGTGATTCCCATCCCGGCGCCTGCACCCGATATCAAGCATGCGCAGGGCAATGATTCGCGATTGCGTGGCATCACCACCGATGCGGCCGTGGCGCTGGCCGTGACCCATGAAAGCCACCTGGAAGCAGGTCGCACACAGATCCCTGAGTTGCCGTGGCACTCGCTGCAGACTTTGATGGTTGCGCCTCAAGTGTCGGCTCCTGCGGCCGCACCCGCCATCGATGGTCTGACGGACGTTGTTTACCTGCAGTACACGTCGGGATCCACCAGTGCCCCGCGAGGGGTCCAGATCACCCACGCCAACCTGCTGGCGCAATGCCATGCACTGATGATCGGTCTGGATACCTGCCGCGGCAGGGGGCTGATCTGGCTGCCCTGGTTCCACGACTACGGGCTGGTGCATGGCGTGGTCCAGCCCCTCTACTCGGGCGGTACCGCGTTTCTGATGTCCACCGCGCAGTTCATGCTGCGGCCCTTGAGGTGGCTCGAAGCCATCGAGAAGCATCGTGTGACGCACAGTGGCGCCCCCAACTTTGCTTACGCCGCCTGCGTGCAGGCCCTGGCCCGCAAGCCCGGGTGGAGTGCCCGGCTGGACTGCTGGCAGCTGGCCACCTGCGGCGCGGAGCCTGTCCGCGCTGCCACGCTGGACGCTTTCGCCTCTGCCTTCGCACCTTTCGGGTTCAACCACGCTGCGCTGGCGCCGTCCTATGGCCTGGCCGAAGCGGTTCTGGCGGTCACTGTGCGAGACACCCGCATGCCTTTGCTGCAGATCGCCTTCGATGCGCAGGCCATCGAACGCCACGAGGTGCAGACCGCACTGGCGGAAACGCCCCGGACCCGAACCCTGGTGGGGTGTGGTCCGGCGTTGCCGGGCTTTCAGCTGCGCATCGTGGACCCCGATACCGCTGTGGCGTGCGCCCCCGGTCGCATCGGCGAAATCTGGGTGACCGGACCGAGCGTCGGGCAGGGATACTGGGGGCAGCCCGAGGTGTCGGCCGCGTGTTTTGGAGCGACGCTGGCGGATGAGGGTGCCGACGCGGTGCGCTACCTGCGAACCGGCGATCTGGGCTTCATGCACGGTGGCGAACTGTTCGTGTCGGGTCGCCGCAAGGACCTGATCGTGGTGAACGGGCGCAACCTGTATCCGCAAGACCTGGAGCGAACCGCCGAGATGGCCAACGCAAACATCCGTGTCGGCGGCTGCATCGCTTTCTCGGTGGACACAGGGCTCAAGGAAGCCGTGGTCGTGCTGGTGGAATGCAGCCGGCGCCCCTCTCCTGGCGTCGTGCGTGAACTGATCAACGGGATTCAGAGGCAGGTGGCCATCGAGCACCAGCTTGATCTGTACGACATCGTGCCGTTGCGCGCGGGCACCCTGCCTCGCACGTCCAGCGGCAAGCCCCAGCGCGGCGTCGCGCAGCGCCTTTATCTGCAAGGGGCGCTGGAGCCGCTGCGACTGGCAGCGCAGGCACCATCGCATCCTGCGTTGTCGCCGACAGACGAGCCTGACGCGGCGCTCATCGAGACGCTGTGCCAGATGTGGTCCGATGTCCTGGGGCACGAGGTGATCGAGCCCGATGCGAACTTCTTCGACCTCGGCGGTGACTCCCTGCTCGCCACGCAGCTGGTATCGCGTCTGCGAACCCGGCTGGGGGTCGAGCTGTCGATCCGGGCGCTGTTCGAGAGTCCTACGGTGCGGGGGCTCGCACGCGCGCTGGCCGATGCACAGGCGGCACCGGTCGAATCGCCCTACCTCCGGATGGGGAAGATGGCGAGCCCTCCGAGCTCGCGCGCACCGGGAACGCATGTCGCGCTGTCGTTCTCCCAGGAGCGCATGTGGTTCATGCACGAACTCGCACCTGCGAGCAGTGCCTACAACGTGCCACTGGCGCTTCGCCTGCATGGCGTGCTCGATGTCGCCGCCATGCGGACCGCGCTGGCGCGTGTGATCGAGCGGCATGAAATCCTGCGAACCCGCTTCGTCAAGGCGGCGGACGGCGTGCATGGTGAAGTCGTGTCGGCACCGCTAGTGCCTGTTGAGGAAGTGCGGCTTGCCTCCAACGGATGGACCGCATCCGAAGAGGTGTTGCACCGCCACCTCGCAAAGGTCGCTTCCGTGCCCTTCCAGCTGGACGAGTGCCCGCTGATTCGCGTCCAGGTGGTCCACATCGCCGAGCGGGAGGCCGTGCTGCTGATCGTGATGCACCACATCATCAGCGACCAATGGTCGTTCGCCCAGTTGGGCGGGGAACTGGCTGCGCACTACAGTGCCACGCTGACCGGCATGGAAGCATCCTTGCCGATCTTTCCGTTGCAGTACGCCGACTACGCGAACTGGCACCGCGGCTGGTTTGAAGGCGAGCGGCGGGCACACGAACTGGCCTTCTGGTCCCGTCGCCTGAACGGTCTGGAGCCCCTGCCACTGAACGAGGACTTTCCGCGGCCTCGGCAACAGAGCTTCCGGGGCGCTGCCCTGCGCTTTCCCCTGGCTCTGGACGACATTGCCGCGCTGCGCCGCCTCGGCACCGCCCACGGCGCCAGCTTGTCCATGGTGCTGATCTCCGCGCTCAACGTGATGCTGTGCCGGCACACGGGCAGGACGGACATCGCAGTCGGTGTGCCTATTGCCAACCGCCACCAGCTTGCCGCCGAGAACCTCATCGGCACCCTGGTGAACACGCTGGTGTTTCGCACGGATTTGAGCGGTGACCCGGATTTTCGAACGGTGTTGTCGCGCGTGCGCGATGTTTCCCTGGAGGCCTTTGCGCACCAGGACATGCCGTTCGAACTGTTGGTCCGCGAACTGGGCGGGCGGCCTGACGCCAGCCGCCAGCCCCTGTTCAACGTGATGTTCAACCAGGTGAATTCGCAGGTTCGCGATTGCCGTTTCGAGGGGTTGACATGGTCCCGGCTCGATTTCGACCGGACATCGACACAGTTCGACCTGACCGTCATCGCCGACATGCTGTACGACCACTCCATCGTGCTGGAGTACGCCACCGACTTGTTCGCGCGCGAGACGGTCCAGCGCATGGGTGAGCATCTTCAGAACATCCTGCGCGCTGCCGTCCGCGCATCCGAAACCTGCGTGTCCACAATCCCGTTGCTGGGCGAGGACGAACGTGCCACGCTGCACAACTGGTCGCTTGGACCGGCCGAGCCGCCAGCGGCCCGATCGGTGGTCGAGTGGGTTGCACACGGCATCCGGCATTCCGCGCAGCAGGTCGCGCTGGTCTTCGGCGCCGTGCAACTGACGCACCACGAACTTGACGAGGCCTCGAACCGCCTGGCCCGATGGATGCGCCAGCGCGGGATCGCTCGCGGCTCCCGCGTCGGACTCTGCCTGCCCCGTGGCCCCGATCTCGTCATCACGATGCTGGCCATCCTGAAAGCCGGGGCGGCTTTTGTTCCTCTGGACCCCGCTTACCCGAGTCAGCGGCTGCATGCCCAGATTGACGATGCCGATCTGGCGCTGCTGGTCACGCAGAGATCGGTGGCGCCAGCGCTCGAGCACCCGCCGAGCCTGCTGCTGGACGTGGACCGCTCGCTGGTCGCGGCCACGCCAGCCGATCCACTGGATGCCGACCCCGGTCTCGACCCGGGGCCGGAAGACCCTGCCTACCTGATCTACACCTCGGGATCCACAGGCCAACCCAAGGGCGTCGTGGTGCCGCACCGGGCCGTGGTCAACCTCCTCGCCAGCATGGCGCGCACGCCCGGCTTCACCCCGCAAGACCGCCTGCTGGCGGTGACCACCCCCAGCTTCGACATTGCGGTGCTCGAACTGCTGCTGCCGCTGGGCGTGGGCGGGACGGTGGTTGTCGCCAGCGAAGCGCAGGCCACCGACGGTCGGGCACTGGCACAGTTGATGGTCCGCGAGAACATCACGGTTCTGCAGGCCACGCCTTCGCGGTGGCACCTGCTGATCGACTCCGGATGGAATGGAAGCCCGCACCTCAAGGCCCTTGTGGGGGGCGAGCCCCTGCCCCCCAGCCTGGCCTCGCAATTGCGGGACCGCTGTGCCGAGGTCTGGAACATGTACGGACCTACCGAAACCACGGTGTGGTCGAGCTGCTGGAGGGTGTCCTCAGACGCCACGCAGGCCATTGCGCTGGGGCGTCCGGTGGCAAACACCTCGATCCAGGTCCTCGACGAGCGCGGTCAGCTGTGCCCGATCGGCGTTCCTGGCGAGATCTGCATCGGCGGTACCGGCGTGGCGCTGGGTTACTACAAGCGCCAGGCGTTGACCGCAGAGAGCTTCATTGATCAACCCGATGCCCAGACCCCTGAAAACAGGCGCATCTACCGCACGGGCGACCGCGGACGCTGGCGACACGATGGATCGCTGGAGCATGCCGGCCGGCTGGACGACCAGGTCAAGGTGCGCGGGTTTCGGGTGGAGCTCGGCGAGATCGAAACGAATCTGCTGGGTCACGCGGGGGTGTCGCGTGCGGTCGTGGTGCTTCGGGAAGACCTGCCGGGCCAGCCCATGCTGGTTGCCTACGTGGTGCCCGATGGGCCCATGCCCTCGCGCGAACGCTTGCGCCAGCACCTGCGCCAGTTTTTGCCAGATCACATGGTGCCCGGTTTTTTCGTCGAACTGGCCTCCTTGCCCACGCTGCCCAACGGCAAAACGAACCGCCGGGCCTTGCCCGCTCCATCGCGCAACCAGACGGGCGCAGGAGCTGCAGCGGAGGCTCCTCGCAACGCCACCGAAGCGACCATCTTCACGATCTGGCAGGAGGCTTTGCGGGTCGACAACCTCGGCATCCACGACAACTTCTTCGATCTGGGGGGGCATTCGATGCAGGTTGTAGGCGTGGTGAGTCGCATCGAGGCGGCACTGGAACGCCCCTGCCCGCTGGGCCTTCTGTTCGAGCACCCGACGGTGGCGGACCTGGCCACCGCGCTGGCGCAGAACCGGCCGGCAGACACGGAAGGCGCGCCGGTTGCCGTGCTTCAGCCCCATGGCGACGGCCCCGGCCTGTTCCTGCTGGCTGGCGCGGAACAGTACCGCCACCTGGCGCAGCAGCTGGGCCCGCAGATGCCGGTGTATGGCGTGTTCTCGAAAACCGAGATCGACCTGTTGCATTGGCCGGTGGACGCCGCGCCGCCCAGGGTGTCGATCGAGACGCTGGCACTCGAGTACCTCGACCTGATCCGCGGCGTTCAGCCCCACGGCCCGTACTTCCTCGGGGGCTTCTCCATCGGTGGCGCGCTGGCCTATGAAGTCGCCCGGCGGCTGCGGCAGGCCGGCGAGGACATCGGTTTGATCGTCCTGCTCGACACCATGCTGCCAGGGCGCGGCCTCAAGCACCTGTGGGCGGGCGTGCGCCGGCGCCTGCGCCTTTTCCGGCTCCAGGGCCTGCGCCACCTGCTGCATATCTGCCGCGTGTATCGGGGCCAGTTCGTGGCCCGCCAGGAGCCCGGAATGCGGCGAAACGGCGCCTATGCGAAGGCCATTCGCGACTACCAAGCCGTGCCCAGCGACATGCCGGTTTTGTTCCTGCAGGCGGGTGACGACGCTTCCACCGCACCCGCCTATGGCTGGCGGTCGCTGGTGCCTGGGTTGACGGTGGAGCGGGTGCCCGGCAAACACATGGACATCATGGAGCCACCCAACGTCCATGTGCTCGTGTCCCGCATGCGGGAGCCCGTGGCGGCGGCCAGGGCCGCGCAGGGCCCCGCAGCGAGCCGCGGGGCGGCGGGGCGCGGCCCCCTCAGTGCGCGACGGTGAAGCGCCGGCGGATGTGCTTTGGCCGTTCCATTTCGTCGACGATCGCCACCGCCAGGTCGGCCACCGAGATGCCGGCCGGTGCATCGCCCTTACCCGGCAGCAACTGGTCGCCGCCCACGCGGTACGTACCGGTGCGCGCGCCCGGCGCCAGCGCGATCGGGGGCGAGATGAAGCTCCATGCCAGGCCGGATTCGCCGCGCAGCCGCGTGAGCAGGTCGCGCGCGGCCAGGGCGCCCTGTTTCCACTCGGCGGGGAACTCGGGCGTGTCCACCAGCTGCAGGCCGGGCGCCACCTCCAGGCTGCCCGCGCCGCCCACGGCCAGCACGCGTTGCAAGCCGGCCCGTTTCGCACCAGCGAGGATGGCGTCGTAGCCCTGGCCGAACAGGCGGTGGATCTCGGCCTCGCCCCAGCCGGGGTTGAAAGCGCTCACCAGCGCGTCCTGGCCCGCGAGCGCGGCGGCCACCTGGGCGGCGTCCTGCACGTCCGCCTTCACCACCTGCAGACCGGTTTGCGGCGGCAGTTTCCCGGGGTCGCGCGCCAGCGCGGTCACGGCGTGGCCGCGCGAGAGCAGTTCGGTGAGCACGGCGCTGCCGACGAAACCGGTGGCACCAATGAGGGCGATCTTCATGACATGACTCCTGTGAAAAGAAAGGGTTTGCAGATGACATTGAGTGTCATACCTACATAAGATCGGCGGTAGACCGCGAATTCAGCTTTCTTTTTGTAGAAAAACTAACAAATGAACGAGACCGCCGCCTGGACGGACAAGCTCAAGCGCATGGCCCTGTTCGCCGAGATCGTCGACAGCGGCTCGATCAGCGCCGCGGCGCGGCGCGTGGGCAGCACGCCTTCGGCCGTGAGCCAGCAACTGCGCCTGCTGGAAGAGGCGCTGGGCCTGGTGCTGCTGCACCGATCCACGCGCCGCATCACGCTCACCGAGGCGGGCGCGCGCTACTACCCGGCCTGCGCCGCGATGGTGGCCCAGGCCCGCAGCGCCGACCAGGCGCTGGAGCGCCTGCGCGACGAGCCCGAGGGCGAGCTGCGTCTGGCCGCGCCGATCGGCTTCGGCGAGCTGCTGGCGACGGCGCTGGAGCCGCTGCGTCGCCACCCGCGCCTGCACCTGCACCTGTTGCTGGACGACACGCCGATCGACCTGATCGCCGAGCGCGTCGACCTGGCCCTGCGCGTGGGCCGCTTCACCGACTCGTCACTGGTGGCGCGCCGGCTCGGTGAGTTGCAACGCCAGCTGTGCGCCGCGCCGCGCTACCTGGCCGAACGCGGCTGGCCGCGCCGGCCGGACGAGCTGGAGGGGCACGAGTGGCTGGGGCTGCCACCACGCGGCGGCCTGACCGACAGCCTGCTGCTGCAGGGGCCGCAGGGCGAGCGCGAAGAGGTGCGGGTGCAGGCGCGCGTGCTGGCCACGCAGGTGACGGCGCTGCAGGCCATGGCGGTGGCGGGCTGGGGCCTGTACGCGGGCATGGCCGATGACGTGCGCGCGCCCATGGCGGCGGGCCACCTGGTGCCGGTGCTGCCGGACTGGCGGCTGGAGCCGGCGGCGGTGTTCGCCGTCACGCCCCGGCGCGACGACCAGCCCGCCAAGGTGCGGCACGCGCTGCAGGCACTGCAGGACCATTTCGCGGCAGGCTCGGGCTGACACGTCACGTGCAGTCTCGCAGGGGACTGGAACGGGGCCCGCACCGGGGCCAACCCGCTTTCATGCGGCATGCGCTTGCGCTAAGTTGCGCAGCTTCATCCCATCAGGAGACAGACCATGCGCGCCACCCCGACCTCCACGAAACGCCGCCAACTGCTGAGCGCCGCCGCCGCCACAGTTGCGGCACCGGTGCTGCTGCCCGCGGGCGCCTGGGCGCAGGACAAGTTCCCGTCGCGTCCGATCACGCTGATCGCGCCCTGGCCCGCCGGTGGCAGCAGCGACGGCGTGATGCGCGCCATCGCCAAGAGCGCCAGCACGGCGCTGGGCGTGCCGGTGATCGTGGAGAACAAGCCCGGCGTGGGCGGCACGCTGGGTGCCAGCGCGATGGTGCAGGCCAAGCCCGACGGCTACACCCTTACGCAGTTGCCGCTGGGCATCTACCGCCTGCCGCACATGCAGACCATGCCGTTCGACCCGGTGAAGGACCTCACGCACATCGTCTGCCTGACCGGCTACACCTTCGGCATCGCCTGCACCGCCGACGCGCCGTTCAAGACCCTCAAGGACATGGTGGCTTATGCCAAGGCCAACCCCGGCAAGCTGGAGTACGGCCACACCGGCACCGGCACCACGCCGCACCTGGCCGTCGAGGAGTTCAGCGAGAAGGCGGGCATCCAGCTCAACCCGATTCCCTACAAGGGCTCGGCCGAGATCATGCAGGCCATCCTCGGGGGCCACATCCGCATGATGAGCGGCACCACCGAGTTCGCGCCGCACGTGCAGAGCGGCAAGCTGCGCCTGCTCGCCACGCTCGGCAGCCAGCGCAACAAGGCGTTTGCCGACGTGCCCACGGTGAAGGAAAGCGGTTGGGACACGATCAGCGAATCGCCGTTCGGCATTGGTGGCCCGAAGAACATGGACCCGGCCGTGGTGAAGGTCCTGCACGATGCCTTCAAGTCCACGCTGGACGACCCGGAACTCAAGGCCGCGCTGGACAAGTTCTACCAGCCAACGATCTACATGAGCACCGCCGACTACACGGCGTATGCAGCGCGCACCTTTGCGGCGGAGAAAAAGACGATCGAGCGGCTGGGACTGAGCAAGAAGAGTTGAGCTCCCACGCTCCACCGCTGCACGGGTCGCTGCCCCCCCGAGCGGGTTGATCCGGCTTGGGGCGGCCCGGCGCCGGATCGTTGAGCCCCCACGCTCCGCCGCTGCAGGTCAGCGACGGCTCACCAGCACGATGCCCACTGCCACGCCGGCCAGGGCCACCACCAGCTGCGGCGTGAGCGGCTCGCCCAGCAGCACCACGCCGAAGACCAGCGCGAACACGGGGGTGAGGAAGGTGAAGGTGGACATCTGCGTGGCCGGGTAGTGGCGCAGCATCCACATCCAGGTGAGGTAACTCGCGAACGCGCCCACCACCGTCTGCAGGCCGATGGAGGTCCAGGCGCGCGCCGAGTAGTCGAGCGACCAGGCCTCGCCCAGCGCGAGCGAAACCAGTGGCGCGACCGCCGCAGTGACCGCTACCTGGTAGAACAGCGTCTTCTCGGCGCTGGCGGTGGACAACACGGTGGAGCGGATCGTCAGCGTGGTCAGGCCCCAGAGCGTGCCGGCTGCCAGCGCCATCGCATCGCCCAGCCATTGCCCGGCCACGGGCGAGCTGTGCATGAAGCCCTCGCTGAAGGCCAGCGCGACGGCGGCGAACGCGATCACCAGGCCGGTCCACTGTATGCGTCGCAAACGTTCACCAGGTACCACGCGCGGCAGCAGCAGCGCCACCACGAAAGGGCTGGTGTACAGGAACACCGTGAGGCGCGAGGCGCTGGTGTGCAGCAGACCAAGGTAGATGAAGGCGAACTCGCCGGCGAACAGCGTGCCCGCGAGCAGCCCGGCCTTGAAGGTGCCGTCGCGCGCGAACAGTGGCACACCGCGTGCCATGCACCACAGCCAGATCAGCGCCGCCGCACCCCAGAAGCGCAGCGAGGCCTGCCACAGCGGGGGCACTTCGTCCACCGTGTCCTTGATCAGGATCTGCTGAAAGCCCCAGAAAGCACAGCACACCACGAGCAGGGTGATGGCGAGGGAATCGAGGTGCGTCTTGCGTTCGGCCAGTGAGGTCATGCGCGCGATTGTGCTGGCTTGGCAATGGCCCGGCTGTCGCGGGGGATCAGCGACGCCGTGCCGGGCTGTCCGCCGCCAGTTGCCGCAGCTGGTGCTTCAGGCGTTGGACCTCCGCCTCGCTCATGCCCGCCAGGGCCCGGGCTTCGTGCGCGCGCGCCTGGCGGATGAGCGGTGTCACCTTTTTCTGCCCCATCGGTGTGATGGCCACCAGGGTACGGCGCTGGTCCGTGGGGTCGTCGCGCAGCGCCACCCAGTCCTGCGCCGCCAGGCGCTGCACCAGCTTGGTCACCGTGGGCTGCTGGCTCAGCACCTCGTGCGCGAGCTGGCCCATGGACATCGGGGGCTGCTGGTTCAGAACGGCGAGCACGCGCCACTCCAGCGAGCCCAGGCCGGCCGCGCGCACCGCTTCGTCGAAGTTCTTGAACAGCGCGTGATTGGCCTGGCCGAGCAGGTAGCCCAGGTAGTCGTCCACGAACCGCTGGCTTGCCGGCGGCACCGCGACGCGGGAGGGCGGTTTCTCCATAGAGGGGGCGCGGCCGCTCACAGGGGATGCTCGGCATAGAACCGCCCGCCGTGGAACAGCAGCGGCGATGCGTCGGCGCGGTGGCGGCAGCGCTCGACCTCGCCGACGAAGATCACATGGTCGCCCTCGGCGTACTGGCTGCGGTTGAAGCACTCGAAGTGCGCCGCCGCGCCGTCGAGCAGCGGCGCACCGCTCGCACCTTCAATGAAGCCCACGCCGGCCCAGCGGTCGGTGTCTCGCGTGGCAAAGCGCTCGGCCAGCGCCTGCTGGTCGGCTGCCAGCACGTTGATCGCGTAGTGCAGGCCGTTGGAAAACACCGCCATGGAGCCGGCCAGGCGGGCCAGGCTCCAGAGCACCAGCGGTGGCGACAGCGAGACCGAGTTGAACGAATTGGCCGTCAGGCCCACCAGTTCGCCGCTGTCGGTGCGCGCGGTCACGATGGTCACACCCGTGGCGAACATGCCCAGCGAGGCGCGGAAATCATGCGCCGAAAAATCGGGGGGGCGGGCCTGGTGGCCGGTGGAGCGGACGGGGGACATGGTTGGAATTTATATGAAAATTCATGAATAATGGCAAGGCCGACGCCTGAAACCTGATGGCGTGCGACAACACAAGGAGACCCACACATGCTGCAGGAGCGGATCGAACCCGCCTGGATCGACACCTTCGAGACCGTGCTGCGCCGTTGCGCCTTGCAACCCGGAGATACCGTGGCCATTCTCGGTGAAACGCAAAGCCGCCCCGTTCTGGTCGAACTGGCCCGCCTGGCGGCGGCGCGGTTGGGTGCGCGTGCGTTCATGCTCACCCTGCCTTCGGTGTTCAGCGCGGGCGAGCCCGTGTCGCGCTCCACCGGCGCTTCTCCCGCGATCCAGCAGCTCGCGCCCGTGGTCGCGGCGCTGGCCGGTTGCACGCTGGTGGTGGACTGCACGGTCGAAGGCCTGATGCACGCGCCCGAGCTGCCCGCCATCCTCAAGGGCAACGGCACCACACAGCCGCGCATCGTCTACGTGAGCAACGAACACCCCGAGGCGCTGGCGCGCCTGCTGCCAGACGATGCGACCGAGGCGCGCGTGAAGGAGCATGTGAAGCGCGTGCGCGGCGCGAAGGCCCTGCGCGTGACCTCGCCCGCCGGCACCGATCTCGCCATCTCGCTGCAGGGCGCCGTGGTGGGGGGCAACTGGGGCAGCACCACGCGACCGGGCACGCTCACGCACTGGCCCGGAGGCCTGGTGCTGGCCTTTCCCGCGGCCGGCAGCGTCAACGGCACGCTGGTGCTGGCCGAGGGCGACGTGAACCTGACCTTCAAGCGCTATATCGAGCGCGCGATCACGCTCACCATCGAGAACGACCACGTCACACGCATCGACGGTGCGGGCGTGGACGCGGACCTGCTGCGCAGCCACTACGCGGCGTGGGCCGAGCAGGAGGGTTTCGCCGCCGGGCCGCCCCAAGGCGAAACAAGCCCCCCTGGGGGGCAGCGACCCGCGCAGCGGCGGAGCGTGGGGGCTCCAGCCTATGCGGTGAGCCACGTGGGCTACGGCCTGAATGCGCAGGCGCGCTGGGACAGCATGGCGCTGTACGACAAGCGCGACTTCAACGGCACAGAGCTGCGCGCCTTTGCTGGCAACTTTCTCTACAGCACCGGCGCCAACGAGGTCGCGGGGCGCCACACGCGCGGCCATTTCGACTTTCCCCTGCGCGGTTGCACGGTGCAGCTCGATGGCGCGACCGTGATCGACGCCGGCCGGGTGGTGGCCGCATGATCCCCACCTTCACCACACTGGGCGGCGGATCGACCACGGTGCTGATGTTGCACGGCATTGGTGGCGGCCACCTGGCGTTCGCGCCGCAGGTGGAAACGCTGGCGGCCGCGGGCTACCGCGCCGTGGCCTGGGACATGCCGGGTTATGGCCACAGTCCCCCCATCGAGCCCTACACCTTCAAGGGCCTGGCGCAGAGCTGCATCGACCTCATCGACGCACTTCAGTGCGAGCACGTGGTGCTGGTCGGCCACAGCATGGGCGGCATGGTGGCACAGGAAGTGGTGGCGCGCCGGCCCGAGCGCGTGAGCCGGCTGGTGCTGTGCGGCACCTCGGCCGCGTTCGGCAAGCGCTCCGACGGGCGCGACGCCGAGGCCTGGGCGAAGCAGTTCGTGAGCCAGCGCACCGCGCCGCTGGACGCGGGCCAGAGCATGGCCGACGTGGCCAGCCGGCTGGTGCCGCAGATGATCGGCCCCGGCTCGCTGCCCGAAGGCCTGAAGCTGGCCGAGCACTGCATGGCCAGCGTGCCCGCCGCCACCTACCGGCGCGCGCTCGATTGCCTGGTGACATTCGACCGCCAGGCCGACCTCGCCGGCATCGGCGTGCCCACGCTGCTCATCGGCGGCGAGTTCGACCGCGTGGCCGCGCCCGCCGTGATGAAGCAGATGGCCGCGACCATCCCTCAGGCGCGCTACGCCGAGCTGCCCGGCATCGGCCACCTGATGAATCTGGAGGCGCCCGAGGCGTTCGACGGGCTGCTGCTCGACTTCCTGAACCAGCCCGCGCCGGACCGCGCGCGCGAGACGCACTGAACCGCGAGGAGACACCGATGAACATGCCGATGCCCGCCACCCAGGCGCTGGACTTCACCCCTGCCGTGGGCGACATGCCCTTCACGCCACTGCAGCGCGAACTGCTGGCCCGGGCGCACGCGCTGGGCCGCGACCGTTTCGCCGCGCGCGCCGCGCAGTGGGACCGCGAGGCCAGCTTCCCGTTCGCCAACTACGAGGACCTGCGCGAGGCCGGTTTCCTCAGGCTCTGCGTGCCCACCGCCCACGGCGGCCTGGGCGCGGACTACACCACCTACATGATGGTGGCGGCCGAGATCGGCCGCTTCTGCGGCGCCACCGCGCTCACCTGGAACATGCACATCTGCAGCACCATGTGGACGGGTGTGCTGGCCGACGGCATCGCCATGACCGATGCGCAGCGCGCCGAGCACCTGGCGCGGCGCGAGCTGCACTTCCGGCGCATCGTCAACGACGGCGCGGTCTATGCGCAGCCCTTCAGCGAAGGCAGCGCCGCCGCCGCCGGCCGCGCACCCTTCGGCACCACGGCGAAGAAGGTCGACGGCGGCTGGCTGGTCAACGGCCGCAAGATCTTCGCCAGCCTCTCAGGCGCGGCCGACTACTACGGCATCCTGTGCACCGAGGACAAGGGCGACGAGCACCCGGACGCGCGCGACACGCTCTACATCAGCGTGCCCGCCACCAGCGCGGGCTTCACCATCAGCGGCGACTGGGACCCGCTGGGCATGCGCGGTACCGTCAGCCGCAACCTCGCGTTCAAGGACGTGTTCGTGAGCGACGCCGAGCAGCTCATGCCGCGCGGCATCTACTTCAAGGGCGCGCAGACCTGGCCGGCCATGTTCTTCACGCTCTCGCCCACCTACCTCGGGCTGGCGAACGCGGCCTACGACTTCACCGTGCAGTACCTGCGCGGCGAAGTGCCCGGGGAGCCACCGGTCAAGCGCCGCCAGTACCCGACCAAGCAGATCGCGGTGGCGCAGATGCGCATCCAGCTCGAAAACATGAAGAGCATCTTCGCGCGCGCGATCACGGAGGCGAAGCCGAACCCGACCAAGGACGAGAAGCTGCGCCTCTATGCGGCGCACTACAGCGTGATGGAAGGCGCCAACGACATCGCGCGCTTAGGCCTCCGCACCTGCGGTGGCCAGAGCATGATGAAACACCTGCCGCTGGAGCGCCTGTACCGCGACAGCCGCTGCGGCGCGCTCATGCTGCCCTGGACGGCCGAGCTGATCCTTGACCGCATGGGCCGCGAGACGCTGTACGAAGCGGGTGAGCGCGAGGAGTAGGGGAGCACCCCCCGCGCCGCTGCGTGGCTCCCTCCTCTCTGGTGCGCCTTCGGCGCTGGGAGGGGGCGACGCCTTGGGCCGGCGGAGCCGGACCCTCGGTGTCTCTGGAGAGGGGCTTGCCTAGAATGCGCCGATGCACTGCGCCCCTCTGTTTCGCCTGGTCCCGCTCTTTGTCCTGTTTCTGACGCTGTTGGCCACGAACGCGATGGCGGTGCAGCCTTTGCGTGGCCCGGCGCACCATCGCACGGTGGCGCCGTTCAACCCGTGCGTGGCGTGGGTGGCGCGGCTGCCGAACCTGAAGCGGCCACTGTGCGACGCGGCGGCGCTGCGCATCACGGAGGGCCGCTCGGTGCAGGGGCGCATGCTGTATGCGCGCGACGTCATTGCGCCCGACGCGAAGCTGCGCGTGCTCGTGGTCGGCGCCATGCACGGCGACGAGCTGTCGTCGGCGTCGGTCGCGCTGCACTGGATCCAGCACGCGGTGCAGACGCCGGCCAACGCGCACTGGCGCTTCATCCCTGTCCTCAACCCCGATGGATTGCTGACCCGCCCGGCGCGGCGCACCAACGCCCGCGGCGTGGACCTCAACCGCAACTTCCCCACGCCCAACTGGGAGCGCGACGCCAGGGTGTACTGGGAGCAGCGCACGCGCAAGGACCCGCGCCGCTGGCCCGGCCCGACGCCGCTGTCGGAGCCCGAGTCGCGTTACCTGCACGAGGAGATGGCGCGCTTCCAGCCGCACCTGATCGTGAGCATCCACGCACCCTACGGCGTGCTGGATTTCGACGGCCCGGGCGTGCCGCCACCGCAACTCGGGCGCCTCTACCTGGACCAGGTCGGCATCTTTCCGGGCAGCTTGGGCCACTACGGTGGCGTGCACCAGGGCATGCCGGTGGTGACGATCGAGCTGCCCAACGCCTTTCGCACACCGCTGGACGCCGAAATGCGCCAGATGTGGCTCGACCTGCAGCGCTGGATGGGCGAGCGGTTGCGGCCTGGACGGGGCTGAACCTTCGGCGCACCGCGCCATCGCGGCATCGTGTGACGGGCGTATTCCTCACGATCGGGTTCGCCGCAAAACTGGACGTCCTGTTGAAAGGAGTCCTCCATGTTCCTGAAATCCGCTGGCCTGACAGGCCTTGTGCTGGCCATTGCCCTGGCCCAACCCACCGATGCCGCCGAGATCGTGCGCGACAAGTACGGCGTTCCCCACGTGTACGGTGTCGACGTGCCCGATGCGTTCTTCGGATACGGCTACGCCGTGGCCGAGGACCGCCTGTTTCAACTGGAAATGCGCCGCCGCCAGGCCACTGGCCAGCTCGCGGCCGTGCTGGGGGCCACTGGCAAATCCACGGCCACCGGGGGTGCGGTGAAGCTGGTCGATCTGGATCGCCAGGCGCGCGCGGAGTACGACCCGGCCAGTCTTCGACGGCAGTACGAGGGCCTGGCCGAGGTCGAGAGAGCGCTGATCGATGGTTACCTGGCGGGCGTGAACCGGCGCATCAACGAGGTGCTGGCCGACAACGGCAAGCTGTTGCCGCCGCAGTTCGGTGAGGTATGGGGTAATGGCGTGGCGCTCAAGGCGCTGCGTCCCTGGACGCTGGACGACATGCTGGCCACGGCGACCAATGCCCTCACATCATTTTCCTCCTTCACCACCGCCCAGCAGAACGCGGCGCTGCTGGCGGCTCTGAAGAAGAAGTACCCGACCGATTTCCAGAAGCGGTTTGACACGATGCTCTGGACCAACGACCCCTACGCACCCACGACGGCGCAGGACAACCCGGTGATCCAGGCGGCACGGTCGCAGCCGCTCGACGCCGGCATCCGCATCGCCTCGCTCCCCGCCGAGACGCCGGTCAATGTGGTGCCGCCTTTGGGTGATCGGGCCGGGTTGCCCGAGGCCGCCACCACCAGCATGGCGCTGCTGGTGGGGCGGGGCAAGACCGGTGGTCCGTCCATACAGCTCAATGGCCCCCAGCCCGGCTGGTCGCTGCCCTCGTACTTCTACACCGTCGGCCTGCACGCGCCGGGCTACGACGTGGTGGGCCATGCACCCGGCGGCCTGCTGGCGATCACCACCGGCGACAACGGACACATCGCATGGGGCAGCACGTCCGCAGGAGGCGACCACACCGTGATCTACGCGGAGCGGCTGAGCAGCGACAAACGCCAGTACGCGTTCCAGGACAAGTTTCTGGACGTGCGCGCCGAGCCTGTAGTGATCCAGGTCAAGGGCGCCGAACCGGTGAAGACGACGATCCTGCGAACGCACCGGGGACCCTTCACCACGCCGCTGGACGCGCCCGTGGTCTACAGCAAGCAGAACCTCTGGAAGGGACACGAACTCACCTCCGTCATGGCCTGGCAGCGGGCGACCCAGGCCAGGGACTGGGACACATTCCACGCCGAAGGCCAGCACATGGCCATGGGCTACAACTGGTACTACTCCGACAAGGCGGGCAACATCGGCTGGCTGTTCGGCGGGTTTTTCCCGACCGATCTGGCGGGGCACAGCGGCGATCCACGCCTGCCCCTGCCGGGCGACAAGGGCGACATGACCGGACGCAGCTACGCCAACGAGATCTTTCTGTACAACCCGCCCTCAGGCTATCTGGTGAACTGGAACAACAAGCCGGTCAAGACCTACGCCAACCGCGATCTGCATACGCCGCGCTGGTCTCAGGGCGACCGGGCCAACATCCTCGCCGAGCTGATGCAGCAGCGCGCGCAGCAGCCAGAGCCGATCACGCCGGACGACGTCCAGCGCATCTACCGGCATGCCACCCAGGTCGACGTCAACTTCCATCACTTCGGCCCACTGTTGCGCCGCATCGACGCCAGCCTGGTAAACACCGTGGACGCGGACACGCAACGCGCGCTGGCCTTGCTGCGCCAGTGGGACGGCTCCCGAGTGCCGGATGCCAGCGGCGATTTTTATGCGGGGGCAGCGTTGCCGATCTTCCAGAACTGGCTGGACGCCTTTGTCGGCATGACCGTGGGTACCTTGCTGAGCCGCGAGGAGTTCGGTGGCATGCCGATGTACACCGGCACCCTGCAGTTCAACTACATGAAGAACAGTGTGAACCTGTCGATGGGCACCAAGATTGCCTTGCGTGGGCTGCAGGCCCGCCTCGGTCTGCGTCCTGACGATGTGCCCCCGTTCGACGTGCTGCATGGCGAGGAGCCACGCAAGCTGATGCTCCAGGCCCTGCAGACGGCGGTGGCCAGGCTCAAGAAGGCAACGCCTGGTGCGGTGGACACCTGGCGTCTACCGATGGTGAGGCAGACCTTCTTCCCGGAGAATTTCGAGGCGGTTCCCACGGCGGCCCAGACCGCGCCGCCCGCGCTCAAGCTCTCGGCCAACCGGGGCGCCATGCAGCGTCTGGCCGTGAGCGACGGCAAACAGGTGCAGAGCATGGACGCGAATCCGCCGGGCGAATCGGCCGATCCGCGCAGCCCGCATTACCAGAACCAGCTGTCGATCTATGGCGACTGGGGCTTCAAGCCGCTGCCGCTCTCGCCGCAGAAGACGGGTCAGGGCAAGGTGGTGACCCTGCCCGGCAAACAGCCCGGCAAGCTGTGAGCAACGCGCCTGCTTCCTCAGCCGCCGCGGCGCAAGGCGCGGACCAGGCTGGCGAGCTGGGCGTCGCGGTCGGGTTCGCGCGGACTGGCGTGCTGCGGCTCGGGATAGACCGCCAGCTGCACGACGGCCAGCCGATCCCGGCGGTGAACGTAGATGCGCTGTCCACAATGGCCCAGTGCCCACATGCCACCATCGGCGTCGAGCCACCAGCTGTAGCCATAAGCCACGAGGCCCAGCGCCCCCCGGTGCCGGCTGAGGCTGGGGTCGTCGGGCAGGGCAAAGGCGCGCGAGGCGGCCGCCTCGACCCAGCCGGGCGGCAGAACCGCCCGGCCCTGCTCGGTGATGCCATCGTTCATGACCAGACGCGCGAAGCGCCCGATGTCGCGCAATGCCATGCCGGCACGGCTGCCACCGATCTCGGTGCCGTCCTCGCATTCCAGCGTGTAGTAGCCGTCGAATTCCATGCCGCAGGGCTGCCAGATGCGCTCCGACATGTAGTTCGCGAGTGTCTGCCCGGTGGCCGCGCAGACGAGGGCACCGAGCAGGTAGGTGTCCCCGGTGTTGTAGCGCCACGTGGTGCCGGGGGGCTCCGCGCGCTCCAGCCCGTGCATGAGCTGGAGCACGCCGCCCCGGGTCCTTGCCACGAGAGAGCGGCTGTACCGGTTCACGTGCGAATCCCGGTCCCCATAGTCCTCGGACCAGTTCAGACCGGACGACATGGTCATGAGGTGCCGCACGGTCACCTGTTCGTAGGCCGAGCCCTTCAACGCGGGCAGGTAGCGCGCCACAGGATCATCGATGCTGGTGATCGCGCCTTCGCCGACCGCTGCGCCCACCAGCATCGACGTCATGGACTTCACGGTCGACATCGTGCTCCAGCGCTCGCCTTCCTGCAGCCCCAGGCCATAGCGCTCCAGCACCACGGTGTCGTCACGCATGACGAGCAGGCCCGCCACGTTGTTGCTGTCCATGAACTGTGCCAGCGTCAGCGCGCGGCCGTTGGCGGGCACCCGGACGTCGATCTCCGGGCCCCGCGGCAAGGCCCGGGGAGCGCCATGGGCGATGGTGCGCGTGGCAAACAGGCGGTCCACGATGCGGTATCCGTACGCCTGAAGGCAAGGCGGCCACATCAGGAAGTCGTCGCCGTCGGGCAGGTGCTGCCGGGGCAGTGCGGTGCCGGCGGCGAGCGGGAGCTTGGATGGTGCGTCCATGTCCGGGGTCACTCGTTCTGGATGCCCAGTCTGGTGATGATGGGGCCCCACACTTCGCCTTCGCGCTTCATCATGCGCGCGACGGCCTCAGGCCCGGAATCCTCCAGCGGCTCCATGTACAGCGAATCCATGCGCGCCTTGACGGCGGGGTCTGCCCAGAACTTGCGGGTCTCGGCGTTGAGGCGATCGATCACCGCCCTGGGCGTTCCCTTGGGCGCCATCACGCCGTACCAGCCACCGATGGGAAAGTCCTTCACGCCGAGCTCCAGGATGGTGGGCACCTGGGGCAGTGCCGGCGAGCGCTTGGCACCGAAGACCGCGATCGGTACCACCTTGCCCGCCTTGGACTGGGCCGCCGCAGTGACGATGGCGTCCGACATGAACTGCGTGTCACCGGCCATCACCCCCTGCAGCGAAGGTGCCGCGCCGCGGTAGGGCACGTGGACAAGGTCCAGACCGAAGTGCTGCGCAACGTATTCGACATAAAGATGCGTGGAATTGCCCTTGCCTGCCGATCCGAAGTTGATGGTACCCGGCTTGGCCTTGGCCAGGCGCACGAGGTCGTCCAGCGACTTGATGCCGGAGTCGGGGTTGGCCACCAGGACCTGGCTGGAGTTCGCGAGCATCAGCACCGGGTCGAAGTCGCGCGTCGGGTTGTAGGGCAGCGACTTGTACGAGAACGGATTGAGTGACATGTTGGACGTGCTGCCGAATAGCAGCGTGTAGCCGTCGGCGGGCTGCTTGGCGACGTAGGCTGCCGCCACGCTGCCATTGGCGCCGGTCTTGTTGTCGACCACGACGGGTGAGCCCATCGATTTGCTGAGATAGTCCGCCCAGGTGCGTGCCAGTGCGTCGAATGCCCCGCCCGCGGCCACGGGAACCACTGCGGTGATCGGTCGTTTGGGATAGTCCTGTGCCATCGCCACGGTTGGCGAAAGCAGTGCTGCGCTGGCGCATGCAAGGAGGGAAAGGCGCGTGAGCGCAGCGCGACGGTTCGGTTTCATGGCAGTCCTTCTGTGGTTAGGTCAGAGGTGAATCTGCAATTCGCGCGCTCTCGCGACGTCGATCTGCAGGGGGAGGGTGAGCATCAGCGACGACAGCGTCTTGCCGTGGGCGTCGAGGTTGAGCGAACCGTTGACGCCGCCATCCAGGATGTCGTCGAGGACGAAGTTCATGGCGTGCAGCCTGGGCAGGACGTGGCGCGTGACCCGCGATGGCCGTCGCGCCGCGAACAAGGTGCGTACCCGCTCCTCGGTCACTTGTTCGAGCAGCATGTCCCATGCCTTCTCGTCATAGGCGATCACGCTGATGTTGGAGCGGTTGCCCTTGTCGCCGCTGCGGCAATGCGCCAGAGCGCGCAGCGAAATGGTGATGAGTGAAGAGGGGGTCATGGCACGAAACTCCAGCCCGTCCTGATCCAGTCACGGGGCACATGGCAGGAGTCGCTGGACAGGCGACTGGTGACCTGGGTACGCACACCACCGCCGCCTGCCGGGCCGCAGGTGTACAGCGCCATCACCTCGCGGGTGACAGCCTCGGCGTCGGTGCGGCTGCTGGTGCTGGCGGCCACGCGCAAACGGATGTCGTGAACCGCCAGGACATCGTCCGTGAATGGAGCCGGCCAGAGACCGGCGTCGTCGGCGAAGACGCTGGATTGCCCAATCAGGTCGATCCGCACTGGCAGATGACGCAGGCCCACCTGTCGCAGGCGGTCGCGCACGATGCCGCCGGCCAGGCGGCCCCGGCCAGCCGCATTGGCGCCGGCATACGAAATCTCGCCCTCCGCCAGCCATCCGGCGTCGAAGCAGACCGTGGCCTTGAGCGTCTGCGGCAGGGGATGGCCGCGCACACCGACGACTTCCACACGATCCGCGCGCAGCCTGCGCACCTCAACCTCGGAGATGTCGGCGATCACGTCGGGGGTGACGTATTGCGCAGGGTCGTGAATCTCGTAGAGCAGTTGCTCCTTCACGGTACGGGTGTCCACACAACCGCCCGTGCCCCGCGCCTTGGTGACGGTGAACCGCCCGTCTGCTCGCATCTCGACGATGGGAAAGCCAACGCGCTCCAGCTGCGGAACGTCCTTGACGCCTGGGTCTGCGAAATAGCCACCGCACACCTGCGCGCCGCACTCAAGAAGATGCCCTGCGATGGTCCCGCAGGCCAGTCGGTCCCAGTCGTCTTCGGCCCAGCCGAAGTGGGCCAGCATGGGCCCGAGCGCCAGCGACGGGTCGGCCACCCGACCGGTGACGACGATCTGCGCGCCGGCCTTGAGGGCCTGAGCGATCTCGACCGCTCCGAGGTAGGCATTGGCGCTGACAAGTGCCTTGCCTGCCAGGTGGGTGGGCAGCAGGCCGCGCAGTCGCGCGTTGTCCAGCCCGCTCAACAGGTCGTCTCCCTCGACCACCGCGATGCGCGGGGCGGGCAGGCCCAGGCGCGATGCAAGCCGCTGCAGGCACTCCGCCGCCCCGCGCGGGTTGGCCGCGCCGAAGTTGCCAATGACCGGGATGCCGTGTCGCACGCAGTCGCCGAGGATGGGGGCTACAAAGCGTTCCAGCATGGGTTCGAAGCCGGTGGCCGGGTCGTTGCGCCGCTGCAGCTGTGCTAGCGCGAGCGTGCGCTCGGCGAGCGTCTCGAAGATGAGTGCGCTGGGACCGCCTTGCGCGACCAGCGTACCGACCACCGGGATCGCAGCGTCCCAGCGGTCCCCGGAGAAGCCGGCGCCGCAGCCAATGCGCAGCACGTCGGAGGAGGAGGAGGTGGTGGTGTGTGGGTTGACCATGGGGCGCATGATCGAAGTCCCAAACTCACAAGTAAAATGGAAAATAACGCTAGATTCATCGATGTCATCAATGAATATCTCCACGCGCGATGTCGAAGCCTTCCTCGCGCTCGCGCACACCCAGCACTTCACACGCGCGGCCGAACGCTGCCACCTCTCGCAAAGCGCGTTCAGCCAGAAGATCGGCCGCATCGAGGTCAGCGCGGGCGTGAAGCTGTTCGAGCGCTCCACTCGCCACGTGACACTGACCCCCGAGGGCGAGGTGTTCGCCGAAGAGATGCGGCGCATCCAGGCGGACATGCACCAGGCCTTCGCCGGCCTGCGGGATCTGGCCCAGCGGCGTGTGGGGCGGGTGGCGGTGGCCGCACTGCCGTCGGTAGCGGCCGAGTGGATGCCCCAGGTCATCGCGCGCTACCGCGCGGCCAACCCGCGCATCAAGGTGGAACTGTTCGATGCACTGGCCAGCGCCGGCATGTCCATGCTGCGCGATGGCCGGGTGGACATGGCCATCATCGCGGGTGAAGACCTGCAGGAGTTCGATTGCCGGGTGCTGCGCCGGGAACGGTACTTCCTGGTGTGTCGCGACGATCACCCGCTGGCGAGCCGACAGTCCGTGAGCCTGGCACAGGCTGCAGGGCCGGACATGATGCACCTGGCGCGCAGCAGCAGCGTGCGCCAGCACCTGCAAGCCCAGCCCGCGCTGCTGGGCACCCATCCGGAGGGACTCGAGGTCGAGCACCTCGCCACGCTCTCGGCCCTGGTCGCGCAGGGCCTGGGCGTGAGCGTCGTGCCCGAACTCACGCTGTTCCATTTCCGCCGCGAGCGATTGCGCGCCGTGGCGATCCGCGACACGGCATTGCGCCGGCCGATCGTGCTGGCCCGGCGCAAGGGCCGGGCGCTTTCGATCGCGGCCCAGGCGATGTTCGAGGAAGTGCTCGCGCAGGCGCGGGGCTAAGCCGCTGCTTCAGCCCTGGCTGGTCGCGCGCGTGGTGGTGCGCAATGGCGGCGCCGTCCGGACGGTAGTGGTCGGATAGCGGCTCGGTCCTCCCTGGAAGCCGAAGGCCAGGGCCGGCTGCTCGCCGTGGATGAGTTCGGCCAGCGCCTTGCCCGAGCCCGCGCCATGGGTCCAGCCCAGCGTGCCGTGGCCGGCGTTGATCCAGAGCCTGCGCAGCTTCGTGCGGCCGATCAGCGGGATGTTGGTCGGGGTCGCGGGACGCAGGCCGCACCAGAAGCGCGGGTCACCGCCTTCTTCGGGCGTGCGCGTGTCGGCCACGCCGGGGAAGACCTGCTCGATGCGGCGCACCAGTATCTCGCAGCGCTTGCGCGCCAGCGGTGTGTCCAGGGACAGGTCGAAGCCGCCGAGTTCGATGGTGCCTGCCACGCGCAACTGGTTGCCCAGGCGCGAGATGGCGCACTTCATCTGGTCGTCGATCATGCTCACCGACGGTGCGCGGTCAGGCTGCAACAGCGGCAGCGTGGCGCTGTAGCCCTTGCCGGGGTAGATCGGCACTTGCACGCCCACCGATTTCAGCAGCGGCGTGGTGTAGGACCCGCAGGCCACGACAAAGGCGTCGGCCTTGAGTGTGCGGGTGAGGCCGGTGTCGCGGTGGCGCACGCGCACCTCGCGCACCTCGTTGCCATCGCGCACCAGCCGTTCGATGTCGTGGCCGAACAGCAGTTGCGCGCCGCGCTGCGCGCACAGGGCCGCCAGCTTCTGGGTGAACACGCGCGCGTCACCCGATTCGTCGCTGCGCGTGTAGGTGCCTCCCACGATGCGCTCGGCAAAGCCGCCCAGGGCTGGCTCGATCTTCAGCAGCTCCTCGCGCGAGACCACGCTGCGCTGCACGCCGAAGCGCTGCATGACGGCCGCGGCGTCGGCTGCGCCGTCGAAGGCCTTCTGGTCGGTGTAGTAGTGCGCGATGCCGCGTTCGAGGCGGTGGTAGTCCATGCCGGTCTCGGCCACCACGTCCTTCAACGCCGCGTGGCTGTACGCGCCGAGCGCGACGAGTTGGGCCACGTTGCGCACGAAGGCCGCGTCGTTGCACTGCCCCAGGAACTGCAGGCCCCAGCGCCACTGGGCCCAGTCGAGCTGCGGGCGGAACAGCAGTGGGGATTCGTCGGAGAACATCCACTTCAGGGTCTTCAGTGGCGCGTCCCTGTTGGCCCAGGGTTCGCAGTAGCTCACCGAAATCTGCGCGGCGTTGGCGAAGCTGGTTTCCAGCGCGGCGTCGGGCTGGCGGTCGACCAGCGTGACCTCGTGCCCGCGTTGCAGCAAGTGCCACGCCGTGCTGACCCCGATGATGCCCGCGCCCAATACCGTGACTTGCATGACCCGCTCCAGAAAAAATGGGTGTGTGGATGCGCCGCAGTATGGGAAAGATCGGGGTTCAAGTGAAGTGAAATTAAACTAAAATTCGCTTTATCAGAACGACTAATGTAGAGGCCGGCTGCCATCGCAGCGCGCCTTGCCGGAGGTTTCCCGTGAGCACCTTTGATCCCGACGCCCTGGAATGCCTGGCCGCCATCATCGAGGAGGGTGGGTTCGAGCGCGCCGCGCAGCGCCTGTCCATCACGCAGTCGGCGGTGTCGCAGCGCCTGCGCGCGCTGGAGGCGCAGGTGGGCACGGTGCTGATCGTGCGCAGCCGCCCGCTCAAGCCCACCGCTGCCGGCCAGCTCATGCTCAAGCACGCGAAGATGATGCGGCTGCTGCGCGCCGACCTGGAAAAGGACCTCAAGGAGCTCGCGCCCAGCTCCACCGGCCATGGCCGGGACGAAGAGCGCATCTCGGTGGCGATCAACGCCGACAGCATTGCCACCTGGGCGCTGCCCGCGCTGGACGTGCTGGCGCAGGGCGGCCTGCCGATCGAGATCATCACCGACGACCAGGAATTCACCCACGAGTGGTTGCGCGAGGGGCAGGTGCTGGGCTGCGTGACTTCGCTGGGCCAGGCCTTGCGCGGCTGCAAGATGGAGGCGCTGGGCACCATGGACTACGTGGTGGTGGCGCAGGCGGCGTACGCCGCCGAGCATCTCCCGAAGGGCTTGAACGCGCACAACTTCCACAAGGTTCCATTCGTGGCTTTCAACCGCAAGGACAACCTGCAGCACGGCTTCGTGGCCCAGGCGTTTGGCTTGCAGCGTGTGCTGCTCAAGCAGCTGTTCGTGCCGTCCAGCGAAGGCCAGGTGCGCGCGGTGCTCGCGGGATGGGGCGTGAGCGTGGTGCCCGAACTGCGTGTGCGCGATCTGCTGGCCAGCGGTGATCTGGTCAATCTGGCGCCGCGCCACCGCCTGGGCGTGGCCTTGCACTGGCACTGCTGGAACCTCAACTCCGAAGTGCTGGACGCCCTGAGCAGCGCCCTTCGCACGGCTGCGGCGCACAACCTGCTGCCCGTGGGAAAAGCCACCGCGTGACAACGAAAAAAGCCCCGCCAGGGCGGGGCTTGCGCAAGAGGGGCTGGGACTTACTTGGGCATGATCACCGTGTCGATCACGTGGATCACGCCGTTGTCCGCAGCGATGTCGGTCTTGACCACGTTGGCAGCGTCAACCTTCACGCCACCAGCGGTGGAAAGGGTGACCATGCTGCCCTGCACGGTTTTGACCATGCCGGGCTTCACGTCCTTGGCCATCACCTTGCCCGGGACCACGTGGTAGGTCAGTACCTTGGTCAGGGCGGCCTTGTCCTTGAGGAGCGCGTCCAGTGTGGCCTTGGGCACCTTGGCGAAGGCTTCGTCGGTCGGCGCGAACACGGTGAACGGGCCCGGGCCCTTGAGCGTATCGACCAGCCCCGCTGCCTGCACGGCGGTCACGAGGGTCTTGAACGAGCCGGCGGCGACGGCCGTGTCCACGATGTCGGCGGCGTGGGCGGAGCTCAGGGCGCTCAAGGCGAAGAGCGAGGCGATCAGGGTCTTTTTCATGGAGGTTCCTTCGGTCAGGGGGTGGGGAGGGGTCGTGAGGCGGGTCCGCGAAGAGCAGCCTCGGAATGGATGCTAGACCAATTGGTAATTGTGTAGACTGATTAGTCTGTAACAATACTTATCAGTGGGGATATCGACGACTCCGTCGATATCGGGCAGAATGCGAGCGCTGTCAAAAGGTCTCTCCATGGTCAACGCCGTTCTCAAGCCGTCCTCCGAACCCCCTCCGAAGCGGAGTTTTCGCGCGCAGATGCACCTCGCACGCGAGGACGCGATCGTCACGGCAGTCAACCGGCTGCTGGCCGAAAAGGGCTTCGAGGCCATGACGGTGGATGAGGTGGCGGCCGAGGTCGGCATTGCCAAGGCCAGTCTTTACAAGCACTTTCCCAGTAAGGAAGACTTGGCAGCAGCGGCCATGGTGCGTGTGATGGACCGTGCGCGCGCCTTCCTGGACAAGCTCGCGGGCGAGGCGCCCGCGGGCACGCGACCGCTGGATCAGCTCAAGGCCGTGGCGCGCTGGACCATGGAAGTGCAACTGGCGGGCGAGATGCCGTCGCTGCCCAGCGAAAACTCCAGCCTGCGTGCGGCGCTGACCACCAACAAGGCCTACGTGGACGGCCTGATGGACGTGAGCGAACGCCTGGGCACCTGGATCACGGCGGCTCAGGCCGATGGCAGCCTCAATCCGGCGCTGCCTCCCATTGCCGTGCTGTACACGTTGTACGCGCGTGCCTGCGATCCCGTGCTCGGGTTTCTCAAGGGCAGTGGTCAGTACGACGATGCACAGATTGTCGACATGGTGCTCGGGACCTGCTTCGACGGTCTGCGCGCACGCTGAACGCGTCGTCCCGGAAACGAAAGAGGGCCGCATCCAGCGGCCCTCTTTCCTTGGTGGTCTGAGTGGATTCAGCGCACCAGGATGACCGGCACGCCACAGTGCGCAAGCACCTGGGTGGCGACCGAGCCCATGACCAGATTCGCCAGCGCACCGTGTCCGTGCGAGCCCATCATCACCAGATCGAACCGGCCACTGTCGGCAGCTTTGGCGATCAACTCGCCCGCCGATCCCACCTTGTGGACGACCTTGGGGTCAATGCCGTGGCGCTGGAGGAACTTGACCACCGGTGCCGTCACCTTGTCGGATTCCTCGGCGTAGTACTCGTTGGCGGTATCGGCCCCCAACGCGGCGCGGGCACGGGGCGGCAGTGGGTCCTGCACCGTGATGAGAGTGAAGTTGTTGTTGGGCGCGAACATCTCGCCGTGCGTGGCCACGTAAGCCAGCATCTTCTTGGTGTACTTGCTGCCATCGACAGCCAGCAAAATCTTCATGAGCGCTCTCCTTCTGGGTGGGTCCGGTGGTCAGTGTATGTCCTCGCGCGGTGTGCCGCTTGCGCTGGATCAAGGGATGCCATGGTCGCGCCACGTATCGGCACGCTGATCAGTTGCTGCGGCAGGAAGGCGCCCTGTTCATTCTTGTCCGCGTAGCCCAACGGGTTGGCCACGATGCGGCAGCGGCCCACCTGCACATCCGTGGGGCAGTGCAGGTGTCCGTGCAGCCAGAGGTCTGCCAAGGGCAGCCAGTCGTCCAGCGCGTTGCAGAACCCCGCGGTGCCAGGGCTGGGGCCATAGCGGGGATCCATGCTGTGCAAGGTGGGCGCGAAGTGCGTCACGACCACGGTGGTGCCATCGAACGGTTCGCTCAGGGCGGCATGCAGCCAGCGCTGGCATTCCAGCGCGAGCGCGCGCATGGCCTGGGCGTCGAACAGCTGCCCGTCGCGCTCGCTGGCCATCTTCACCAGGTAGTGGTTGGCGGCACGGTAGGCCTTCTCGCGGTGGCCGAGCACGTCGTAATCGCTCCACAATGTCGTGCCCACAAAGCGCACGCCCTGCAGCACGCGCGTCTCGCGCTCCAGCCAGAGCAGACCCAGACGCTCGCATGTCGCGCGCAGCCGCTCGTGGGCCACGTCCACATCGAGTGCGTCGTATTCGTGGTTTCCAGGCACGAACAGCACCGGCACCGGCCAGTTGGCGAAACGCTGCAAGCCCCAGTCGGCTTCGTCCATCACGCTGCCTTCGCGCCGCAACTGGTACGAGCCTACGTCACCCGCCAGCACCAGCAGATCTGCGCCGGGGGCTGGGGTCGGTACAAAGTCCGGATTGGCTTCGAGATGCAGGTCGCTGAGCAGTTGAAGTTTCATGCGTGCATTGTCGGCCAGGGACGTCAGGCCCGGGCCTGGCGGGGGCGGACCAGAGGGGGCGGGATGGCGGGTGCGCCCGGACGAAAGCCGATCGCCGAGGCGCGTTCCACGGCCTCGCGCAGCCAGCGGTGCGCGGTGTTGTGGGTGGCCTGGCGGTGCCACAGCGAGTCCACATGCACGGCGGGTACCTGCAGGGGCAGCTCGCAAAGAGCGAGTTCGTGCTCCATGCCGGTGGCGCCCACGAAATGGCGCGGCAGCACCGTGAGCAGGTCGGTGGTGGCGACCACGCGGCCGGCAGTGAAGAACTGGTTGACGGTCAGCACAACGCGGCGCTGGCGCGAGAGCGCAGCGAGCGCCTCGTCCACGAAACCGAACGGGCGGCCGGAGAAACTCACCAGCAGGTGGCGTGCCTCGCAGTAGGTGTCCAGATCCAGAGGCTGGCCTGCCAGTGGATGGCTGCGGCGCATGACGACCACGTATTCGCCGTCGTACAAGCGCTGGTGGTGGAAGTGCGGACTCTGCTCCTGCAGGTGCAGGGCGCCCAGTTCGGCCAGCACGCCAGGGAAGTGCCCGATGGCGAGGTCGACGGTGCCGGACTCGAGCAGTTCGCGTGGGTCGCGCGTGGTCAATGGCAGTACACGCAGGTTCGCGCCCGGTGCCTCGCTCTCGAAAATGTCGATCAATCCGGGGATGAGCTTGGCGGCCGTGGCGTCGGCCATCGCCAGCACGAAGGCGTTGTGCGCGCTCGCAGGGTCGAAGGTGCCGGGTGCCAGCGACTCGCGCAGCATGTGCAGGGCGTCGCGTACCGTGGGCCACAGTGCCAGTGCCGCCGGCGTGGGCTCCACGCCGTAGCCAGAGCGGCGCACCAGTTCGTCGCCGAGCACCTCGCGCAGGCGGCGCAGCGCGTTGCTCACGGCCGGTTGCGTCATGGACAGGTTGTGCGCCGCACGTGTGAGATTGCGTTCGGTCATCACCTCGTCGAAGACGCGCAGGAGGTTCAGATCCAGGGTGCGGAAGTTGAGATCATTCATCACCATTGAGAATGTAATTCATCATAAAGATAAATTGGCGGGATATCAGTACTTACCCTAGTATTGCGGTGTCCAAAAGACATTCATCCCTTCAGGAGTCCGCCATGAGCACATACGCATCCCTTCCCTCTGCCCCGCTGGGCCTGCGCCCGGCATCCGCCCCTGCGCACAAGGGGGTCGACGGCGTGCACCGCCGCGCCGAAAATGCGCGCGGCCTGACCGCCATGCTGCTGGCGGCCGTGGTCGCCGCCCTGGTGGTGGTCGCCGATCGCCTGATCAGCACCTGGGCCGACGGCCATCTGTTTCTGGCCTGGGTGTTCCTGTGGGTCGTGGTGTTCGCCGGCATCGCCCTGTTCGCCGACACCGCGCGCAGCCTGGCCCGCCGCGCCGTGGTCGCGCTGGACGGCTGGTCCGAGGCCTTGGCCGAGGCGCGCGCCGAAACGCGCCTGTGGGAAATGGCCCGCATGGACCACCGCCTCATGACCGAACTGGTGCAGGCACGCGCGCGCGCTGCCGAGGAAGCCGACGAAGCACCGGCTGCACAGTCGTTCACCGAAGCGCTGGCTCCGCTGGGTTTGCCGGAAGCGCCCAAGGCCGTGGCCTCGCAGGCGGGCTACTGGGAACGTCTGGGCACGGCCCGCGCCCGCAACCGCCTGATGTACTACATCTGACGCGCCGCAAGCGCCGACAAGGCGCACACAAAAAAGCCACCGGGTCCGGTGGCTTTTTTTTCGTCCCGGCGGGTGGTCCCGGGGCGCGGAGGCGGCCTGCAGATCGTGCGGGCCGCCGTGGTCCTCAGGCGGCGAGTCGCTTCTCGATCTGCGCCTTGGTCTCCTCCAGCTCCCGGGGCAGGTGGTAGGCGAGCTGGTTGAACAGCTCGGCATGCAACTCGAGTTCCTTGGCCCATGCCGCCTTGTCGATATGGGTCACGGTGCGGTACTGGTCGGCCGAGAAGTCCAGTCCGTCCCAGTGAATGTCTTCGAAGCGCGGGCTCACGCCGAAGGCATGCTCGGTGCCCTGGCCCTGGCCTTCGAGGCGGTCGATCATCCACTTGAGCACGCGCATGTTCTCGCCGAAACCGGGCCAGACAAACTTGCCGGCCTCGTCCTTGCGGAACCAGTTCACGCAGAAGATGCCGGGCAGCTTCGCGCCCTGGCCAGCGAGCTTGCTGCCCACGTCGAGCCAGTGCTGGAAGTAGTCGCTCATGTTGTAGCCGGTGAACGGCAGCATCGCAAACGGGTCGCGGCGCACCACGCCCTGCGCACCGAAGGCGGCGGCGGTGGTTTCCGAGCCCATGGTGGCGGCCATGTAGACGCCTTCGGTCCAGTTGCGCGCCTCGGTCACCAGCGGCACGGTGGTCGAGCGGCGGCCACCGAAGATGAAGGCATCGATGGCCACGCCGGCGGGGTCGTCCCAGGCCGGGTCAAGCGCGGGGTTGTTGATCGCCGCCACCGTGAAGCGGGCATTGGGGTGTGCGGCCTTGGCGCCGGTCTCCTTTGCGATCTGTGGCGTCCAGTCCTTGCCTTGCCAGTCGATGGCGTGCGCGGGTGCTTCACCCATGCCTTCCCACCACACGTCGCCGTCGTCGGTGAGCGCCACGTTGGTGAAGATCACGTCGCGATTCAGACTGGCCATGCAGTTGGGGTTGGTGGCGGTGTTGGTGCCGGGCGCCACGCCAAAGTAGCCCGCTTCCGGGTTGATCGCGTACAGGCGGCCATCCTTGCCGGGCTTGATCCAGGCAATGTCGTCGCCGATGGTGGTGACCTTCCAGCCCTCGAATCCCTTGGGTGGGATCAGCATGGCGAAGTTGGTCTTGCCGCATGCACTCGGGAAGGCTGCGGCCACGTGGTATTTCCTGCCCTGGGGGTTGGTCACGCCCAGGATCAGCATGTGCTCGGCCAGCCAGCCCTGCTGCCGGCCCATGGTGGAGGCAATGCGCAGCGCAAAGCACTTCTTGCCCAGCAACGCGTTGCCGCCATAGCCCGAGCCGTAGCTCCAGATCTCGCGCGTCTCGGGGTAGTGCACGATGTACTTGGTGCTCGGGTTGCACGGCCAGCCGGTCTTGTCGGTCTCGCCCGCGGCCAGGGGTGCGCCCACGGTGTGCACGCAGGGCACGAAGTCACCGTCGGTGCCGAGCACGTCGTACACGGCCTTGCCCATGCGGGTCATGAGCTTCATGTTGACGGCCACGTAGGCGCTGTCGGAGAGTTCGATGCCGATGTGGGCGATGGGGCTGCCCAGCGGGCCCATGCTGAACGGCACCACGTACATGGTGCGCCCGCGCATGCAGCCGTCAAACAGCGGCTGCAGGGTGGCGCGCATCTCGGCCGGCGCCTTCCAGTTGTTGGTCGGGCCGGCGTCTTCCTGCTTTTCCGAGCAGATGAAAGTGCGGTCTTCCACACGCGCCACGTCCGATGGATCGGAGCAGGCCAGGAAGCTGTTGGGGCGCTTGACCGGGTGGAGCTTCTTCAGCGTGCCGGCGTCGACCAACTGCTGGCACAGACGCGCGTACTCTTCCTCGCTGCCGTCGCACCAGACGACCCGGTCAGGCTTGCACAAGGCCGCCATGTCGGCCACCCAGGCGATGAGCCGGGCGTTCTTCACATACGGGGGGGTGTCGAGGGTCAGGCCCTGCATCACGGGTGAGTTCATGGAAGTGGCTCCAGAAGTTTGTAAAGCGGCGCACCTCAGAGACACCGACAGCCGCAAGCGTCGGGGGCATGACGCGGCGGCTGTCCAGGGGTCCCTTTGGAAAAAAAGATGGTCGGCGCGGGCTGCGGTGCGGGTGGCGGGGCAGCAGGAATCGGTTCCGGGTCTGTGGTCCGGGCGTGATCGGCGGGTCGGCCTATGGGGGCAATTTTATGAAAGTGCCCGCCCGGTTACGAACCCGTTACATGCAAAACCCGCATAACGTGATGCATTCGACGCTGGGTTCACCAGATGACGATGGCTTTGGCCCAAAAAGAAAGCCGAAGGCCCGGGCGGGCGTTCGGCTGTTCGGGGAAACGGGAGGCTTCAGGCCATGAACACGGCGATGAAGGCGAGCAGGAACATCAGCACGCCGCCTGCGACCGGCAGCACGACGGGCATGTAGGGAACGATGGACTCCACCAGATCCTGGGGGTGCTCGCTGGGGGTGTCGTGGCCGTGGTGGGACATGGTTGCTCCGTCAGAAGGTTCAGTACGTGGGCTATTTTAAGGGATGCAGCGCATCACAGCAGGGCATAGGTCGTGCTGGCGCGGCACACGCTGCGGCCGTCATCGGCACCGCAGATGTCGATTTCGCCGAACACCAGGCTCTTGCCCGCGCGGATCACGCGCGCCGTGATGCGGGCATCCTGCCCGGAGAGCGGCTTGAGGAAGCTGGTGTTGAGCTGAACGGTGGTCATGGGGCGCTGGTTGCCCAACCGGGTGACGATGGCCAGCACCATGGCGGTGTCGGCGGCCGACATCATGGCCTGGCCGCACAGCATGCCGCCCACCCGCGAGAGCTGGTCGCTTTGCGGCAGGCGCAGCGTGACCTCACCGTCGCCGAAGGACTCGACCTGCAGGCCCATGGCCTGGATCCAGGGTGCAAACCACTCGGAGAGCAAGCCCTGGAGCGAGGTGACGGTAAGGGGACCGGAAGCGGTGGGATTCTGCGTCATCCGTTCATTCTCCACGGCGCAGGCGAGAGAGCCAGTGTTCCATCAGCTTGCCCGCGGCTTCCCGACCGCCCAGGCCAAACGACAGGGCCACCGCGACGGCGACAGCGCCCAGCGTGAGCCCGAAGGCCAGGTTGACGATGTCGTCGGCGATGCCCATGGCGCGCAGGCCCATGGCGATCACCAGCGCGAGGATGGCGTAGCGGCCGATGCGCGCCAAACCCCGGGTGCTGGCGCCACTGGCGCGGTCGATAGCGTCGTAGGCCACGTTGGCCAGCCAGAAACCGATGACGAGGATCGCCGAGCCCAGCAGGATGTCGCCACCGAAACGGATGAAACTGGCCACGATGTCGCTGACCTGCCCGAAGCCCAGTTGAGCGGCCGCCTCGACGGTGGCGAACAGCATGGCGAAGAACAGCACGATGCGGCCGACGGCGGCGGATGCGCTGGTCTTCTCGAAGGCGTGCGCCATCTGCACGCGCGCGGGGAGGGTGTCGAAGCCCAGTGTGGCCAGCAGGCTGGCCAGCAGTTTGCTCGCAAACGAGGCCACGAGCCAGGTGACCACCAGGATCAGGGCAGCTGCGATCAGATTGGGCACCGCCTGCATCAGGGAGTTCAGCATGTCGGTGGCCGGCCGGGAGATGGCTTCGATCTTCAGAGCGTCAAGTGCAGCGATCAGCGACGGCAGAAACACCGCCACGAAGACCAGCATGCCGATCACGCGCGAGAGGTTCACCGTGTCGGCCAGACCCGCCTGGTGACCCAGTTTGTCGACACCGGCCGTGCGGCTCAGGTGGGTGGTGAGGTTGCGCAGCACGGTGGCCACGATCCAGCCCACGCCACCGATCACGATCGCCGCAACCGCGTTGGGCAGCATGTCCAGCGTCTTGCTCACCATGTCGCGCAGCGGGTCGAGCAGCCCCTCCATTTGAAGGGCGCCCAGGATGGCGGGCACGAACAGCAGGATCACGAGCCAGAACAGAGCGCCCGAGAGGCTGTCGCTGATCGGCGCCATGTCGGCATGCTCGGAGAGCTTTTCGTCCAGCGTGGTCTTGTCGAGCAGCTTCTGCGACAGCGCCCGGATCATGCTGGCCACCAGCCAGGCCACGAGGGCCAGCACCAGGCCGCCCAGGAGGCGCGGCGCATACTCGAACAGCTGGGTCGTGAAGGCGGAGAAGGGGCCGGAGACGATCGCGAGATTGAGCGAGTTGAAGACCGCGACCAGCGTGAGCAGGATCACCACCCAGAACAGGGCCAGCGCGACTGCGCCCTCGATGTCCACCCGCGTGCTGGTGAGCTTGCCAAAGCGGTGGTTGACACCGATGAACCCAAGGCTCTTGCGGGTGGCCGCCCGCACCAGCACCGCGATGAACCAGCCCAGTATGAAGATGGCGAGCGCGCCCAGCAGTTGCGGGATGTGCGTGCCCAGCGTGTTCTGCAGCGAGTTCCACAGCGTGTTGGTGTCCATCTCGTCCTCCGGTTGGCGTTGGTAGATCGGGCCATGATGCCGGACGCTGCGTGGCCACGTCAACCGAGAGAGGCCACCGGAGGGACCAGACGGCTCAGAGCAGCGTCGTCTCGAAGCCGGATTGACGCAGGCGCTCGATCACCTGCGCGATGTGTTCGCGACCGCGCGTCTGCAGCACCAGTTCGATGGCGACGTTCTGCGCCGCCAGCAAGGTGAAGGCGCGCTGGTGGTGCACTTCGTCGATGTTGGCACCTGCCTCGGCCACCGTGGCTGTGATGCGCGCGAGGTTGCCCGGCACGTCGCGCGCGTTCACCTGGATGCGCGCCAGGCGCCCTGCGCGCACCATGCCACGCTCGATGATGGAGGCCAGCAGCATCGGGTCGATGTTGCCACCGCACAGCACCAGGCCGACGCGCTGGCCCGCGAAGCGTTGCGGGTGCTTGATGAGCGCGGCCAGACCGGCGGCGCCCGCGCCTTCGACCAGCGTCTTCTCGATCTCCAGCAGCATCACGATCGCCTGTTCGATATCGCCCTCGTCGACCAGCAACAGCTCGTCCACCTTCTGGCGCACGATGGCCTCGGTGATCACACCGGGGGTGCCCACGGCAATGCCTTCGGCGATCGTGCTGCTGCCCTGGGGAAGCTGCGTGCCCTGGATGGCGTTGACCATAGCGGGAAAGCGCTCGGTCTGCACCCCGACGATGCGGATGCCCGGGCGAATCGCCTTGGCTGCCGTGGCGATGCCCGCGATCAGGCCGCCGCCACCGATGGCAATGACCAGGGTGTCCAGGTCGGGCTGCTCTCGCAGCATTTCCAGCGCCAGCGTGCCCTGGCCGGCCACGATGGCCTCGTCGTCGTAGGGGTGCACGAACACCAGCCCGTCCCGCTCGGCCAGTTCACGCGCGTGCGCCCGGGAGGCGTCCAGCGTGTCGCCGTGAAGCACCACCTCCGCACCGAATCCGCGCGTGCGCTCCACCTTCACACCCGGCGTGAAGCGCGGCATGACGATCACCGCACGGATGCCCAGGCGCTGCGCGTGGTAGGCCACACCCTGGGCGTGGTTGCCCGCGCTCATGGCGATCACACCGCGTGCCTGCTCTTCGGCGCTGAGCTGAGAGAGCTTGTTGCAGGCGCCACGTTCCTTGAAGGAGGCGGTGTACTGCAGGTTCTCGAACTTCAGATACACCTGACAGCCGGTCAGCTGGGAAATGGTGCGTGATTCGACGAAAGGCGTGTCCAGCACATGACCGTTCAGACGGGCGGCGGCGGCTTCGATGTCGTGGAGTTGCAGCATGAGGAGATTGTGAACCAAGCCCCGCTTCCTGCCCTGCCGGCAAAGCCCGACAAATTGCTCAGACACGCCGCCTCACTCTCTTCCATGATTCATCAAGCTGGGTTATGGTCCGCTGAAATGTCGGCTCCCCCGGCATGGCGACACTGGAAGACCGTTCTGGAGGTGTCTGGATGACCAAGCGCTTGCTGCAGTCTGCTGCGCCAGCGGCTCGCACCGTTCTCGATGCACGCGAGGGCCGTGGCCCGCTCGCGGGCGAGGGGCGCGTGTTCGTGCCGCCCGGTCTGCGCCAGGCGCCGGTGCTTGATCTGATGTGCTCGCACTTCGTGCTCATCCTGGCCGCGCGCCAGGGCCCACGTTTCAACGTGCGGCGCGACCTCAATACCCTGCTCTCGCTGGCCGGCCGCCACCTCGTGTGGCCCCAGACCGTATTGCTGCGCCTGCGCGAGTTCCTGCAGCGCCGCTGCAAGGACAACGAGCTCTGGAGCGGCCATGACGGCCTGACCACCAACGCATTCATGGAGCGTTACGGGGTGTGGCGCGGTCCCTATGAGGAAGGCACACTGTTCTTCTATCTTGACGAATACGCCAAGGAGTCCCCCAAGGACCTGCTCTCGGTGCTGGCCGTGACCGGTGAATGGCTCAGCCACTCGCTGAAGAAGCAGTCCACCCTGGTGGAGAAGAACATTGATGCGCTGGCCGGCCTGTTGCAGCTCAACCGCGCCGAGCGCGCGCTGTTGCTCTACGGCACGCTTGCGCGCTACCAGCGCGACCTGCGTTCCATCCTGGTCGAGTTCAAGGTCAACAACGCGCCCGAGGCCTATGCGGCGATCGCCGACGTGGCCGGTGTGAAGGCCAGCGAGGTGGGTGAGGCACTGCGCGCCGGCTCGCGGCTGGAGCGCATCGGCATGGTGGAGAACCTGATTTCAGAGCACAACATCACCGACCTGGCCGACCTGATGAAAGTGAGCGAAAAGCTGCCACCGGTGCTGATGCGCGAGTACCGCACGCAAAGCGAGCTGATGGCGGTGTTCACCCGCCCTGCGACGCGCTCGGCGCTGAGCACGAAGGACTTCGATTACGTGGGTGAGGATGTGCGCCTTCTCTGCGGCCTGCTCCGGGAGGCCGTGGCGCGCAAGGAGCCCGGCGTGAACGTGTTGATGTACGGCCCACCCGGCACAGGCAAGACCGAACTGGCGCGCGTGGTGGCCGCGGCCGCTGGTCTGGAGCTGTTCGAGGTGGAATACGCCGACCGAGACGGCAATGCGCTCTCGGGGCGGGACCGCTACCGTTCGCTGCAGATCGCGCAAGTGTTCCTCAAGGGCACGGCGCACTCGGCGCTGCTGTTCGACGAGGTGGAAGACGTGTTCCCGCCGATCTCCAGCGAGGCCGCGCAGATCATGGCGCGCGCCGAGCACGTCGCCGCGTCCCACACCGGCAGCGTCAGCGGCAAGGCCTGGGTGAACCAGATCCTGGAAACCAATGCCGTGCCCACGCTGTGGGTGACCAACCGCATCGAGCAGATCGACCCGGCGTTCCGCCGCCGCTTCGCCTACCACCTCGAACTCAAGAGCCCGCCGCCTGGTGCGCGCGAGCAGCTGGTGCGCAAGACGCTGGAGGATGCGCCGGTGTCCGATGCGCTGGTGGCGCGGCTGACCGAACGCAAGGGCCTCACGCCGGCGCAGATCCGCACGGCCCTGCGTTTTGCGCAGCTTGCCGCGAGCCCTGCCAGGCCGGCGGCGCGGCGCGGCGCGAAGGCACGCAGCGCACCTTCACTGGTGCTTGATGAACTGATTGAACGACAGCTCAAGAACGCCGACCTCGCCCTGGGCCGCAAGCCCGATCTGCTGCAACGACCCAGCGTGACCCAGTACAGCCTGGACATGCTCAACGTCGAAACCCGCCACGAGCTGCCGCGCGTCATTGCCGCACTCAAGGCGCGTGGCCATGGCTGCCTGTGCTTCCACGGTGCCCCGGGCACCGGCAAGACCGCGCTGGCCGAACACCTGGCCCAGCAGCTCGAACGGCCGCTGATGATCCGCCGCGCCAGCGATCTGGTGAGCAAGTTCGTGGGCGAGACCGAGCAACAGATGGCGGCGATGTTTCGCGAAGCCGAAGCCGAGAAGGCCGTGCTGCTGCTCGACGAGGCCGACAGTTTCCTGCAGGACCGCCGGGGCGCGCAGCGCACCTACGAGGTCACCGAGGTCAACGAGATGCTGCAGGGCATGGAGCGCTTTGCCGGCATCTTCATCTGCACCACCAACCTGATGGACAGCATCGACCAGGCGGCGTTGCGCCGGTTCACGTTCAAGATCCACTTCAAGCCGCTCACAGCCACCCAGCGCGAAACCATGTTCGTGGTCGAGGCGCTCGAGGGCGATGCCACGCGACTGGTGCCGGAACTTGCCGCACGTCTGGCCAGACTCGACCAGCTGTGTCCGGGCGACTTTGCCGCCGTGAAGCGGCAGGTGGAGATCCTGGCTGAAACGCTGGCGCCCGAGGAGTTCATGGCCCAGCTCGAAGCCGAGCACCGCATCAAGCCCGAGGTGCGCGAGGCGCGCGGTATCGGCTTCATGCACTGAGCCGATTCGACGCCCAAAGAAAAGGCCACCCGAAGGTGGCCTTTTCTCATCCAGGGCAGCGCGAGGGTTCAATGCAGCAGCGCCATCGGTCCGGTGGGCAACTCGTCGGATGAATAGTCGGGGTGGTTGTCCACGAAGAAGCGCAGCTTCTGGTCGAGTCGGGCCACGCGGGTGCTGGCCACGCTCTCGCAGTGGTGCTTGGAGATCAGGCCGAACAGTTTGCTGCGCATGAACCACAGGTCCTTGGGGCTCTGGCAGGACATCAGTGCGGCGTGCATGCGCGTGCGCACCGGATCCTTGATGTCGGCCATGGCTTCGTGGAACTCGTCAACAAGAAAATCCATCTCCAGTACCTGGGTGTCGTGGTACTGGGCTTTGGGGGTGGTCTTGCCAAACCATGGCAGCAACCTGAGAAACATGACGCGCTCCGTTCGATGATGTCCGGGACGGGGTGAAAACTCCCCGGCTACATCACCAACATCGGCTTGAGGCGCCGCAGCTTGAGCGGCAGAAGGGCCCGACAGGCGGTTGCGCCGACGGGCGGTTGACCCTGTCACACCTTGGTTGTCAACCTGGATTCGCTGCGGCGACGCGCCTCAGACGAAAGCACTCACCACCCTGACCACGTCCGCGCCGTAGGCCTCGCGCTTTTTCTGGCCGATGCCGGCTATGCCGTCCAGATCGGCCAGCGTTTCGGGCTTGCGGCTGGCGATGGCGCGCAGCGTGGCGTCGTGAAAGATCACGAAGGCTGGCAGGTTGTGCTCGCGCGCGACGCCGGCTCGCCAGGTCTTGAGGGCCTCCAGGCATTCGCGTTCGGACAGGCTCAGTGGCTGACCGTCGTCCCGCGCGGTGGCGCGCGCGGCGCGCTGGCGGCTGCCGCGTGACGAACCGGCGGCCTTGTCGCTCAAGGTCTTGAGCCAGACCGGGCTCTGGCCCTTGAGGATATCGCGCGCCGCGTCGGCCAGGTGCAGGGTGTTGTAGGGTGCGTCGTGCACCGCCACCGCCTCGCGCGCGATGAGCTGGCGCAGCAGCGCGCGCCATTGTGTCTCCGACAGGTCGGCGCCGATGCCGAAGGTCGAGAGCTTCTCGTGGCCGTACTGCGTCACCTTCTCGGTGAGCTTGCCGCGCAGGATGTCCATGATGTGGCCGGCACCAAAAGCGGTGCCGCTGGCCTGCTGCACGCGGTAGATGCACGAGAGCAGCTTGCGCGCCGACTCGGTGGCGTCGTGCAACTCCGGCGGTGTGAGGCAGTTGTCGCAGTTGCCGCAGGGCTGGCTGGCCTCACCGAAGTACGACAACAGGCGCACGCGCCGGCAGTCGCTGGCCTCGGCCAGCGTGAGCAGGGCGTCGAGCTTGCCGCGCAGCACCTGCTTGAACTCGTCGGCCGCAGGGCTTTCGTCGATCATGCGGCGCTGGTTCACCACGTCCTGCAGGCCGTAGGCCATCCAGGCGTTGGCGGGCTCGCCGTCGCGGCCCGCGCGACCGGTCTCCTGGTAGTAGCCCTCGATGTTCTTGGGCATGTCCAGGTGGGCGACAAAACGCACGTCGGGTTTGTCGATGCCCATGCCGAAGGCGATCGTGGCGACCATGATCAGGCCTTCCTCGCGCAGGAAGCGGTCCTGGTGGCGCTGTCGCACGGCGGCGTCGAGTCCCGCGTGGTAGGGCAACGCGGTCAGGCCGGCATCGCACAGCATCGCCGCCACTTCCTCGACGCGCCGGCGCGACTGGCAGTAGACGATGCCCGCGTCGTGCCCGGCGGCGCTGCCATGTTCGTCGCGGATGAAGCGCAGCAGCTGGGTGGTGGCATCCTTCTTCTCCACCAGCTGGTAGCGGATGTTGGGCCGGTCAAAGCTGCTGATGAAGGTGCGCGCGCCCTGCAACTGCAGGCGCTCGACGATGTCGGCGCGCGTGAGATCGTCCGCCGTGGCCGTGAGGGCCACGCGCGGCACGCCGGCAAAGCGTTCGTGCAGCACGACCAGCGCGCGGTACTCGGGGCGGAAGTCGTGGCCCCACTGGCTCACGCAATGGGCCTCGTCGATCGCGAACAGGCCGAGCTTGCCGCGCTCGTGCAGCGAGTCCAGCAGCGCCAGGAATCGCGGCGTCGTCAGGCGCTCGGGCGCGGCGTACAGCAGCGTGAGTTCGCCGCGCAGCATCTGCTTCTCGACCTTCTGCGCATCTTCGCTGGAGAGGCTGGAGTTGAGGAAGGCCGCGGCCACGCCGGCCTCGATGAGTGCGCCGACCTGGTCGTGCATCAGCGCGATCAGCGGCGAGACCACCACCGTCAGGCCCTGGCCGGCGCGCTCGCGCACGATGGCCGGCACCTGGTAACACAGCGACTTGCCGCCGCCGGTGGGCATGAGCACCAGCGCGTCGCCACCGGCGCCCACGTGCGCCACGATCTCGGCCTGGGGGCCACGGAAGTCGTCGTAGCCAAACACCTCGTGCAACACGCCGAGGCTGGTCTCCAGGACCTCGCTGCCGGGGGCGATGTCGATGGCCGTTTCGCTCACTACATTTGTTCCCAGGGGAGGCCGTCGAACCGCCAGCCGTTGAGGCTGGAGCGTTTGAAGTCTTCGTTGAGCTCGCCCTCGAAGCCATGCACCACGTGCGCCACCTCGCTGAAACCGGCGGCTTCCAGCGCCTTGCCCGCGTCCAGCGTGCGCTTGCCGCTGCGGCAGATCAGCAGCACCGGCCGGCTCTTGTCGCCCGCTTCCTGCTCTACGGCGGAGGCAAAGCGCGCCGGGTCGGGCGTGAGGTCGGGGTACTCGTACCAGGGGATGTTCTCCACGCCAGGCGGGCGGCCCACGTAGAGCGACTCGATCTCCATGCGCACGTCGACGAACAGCGGGGGTTCCTCGCCACGGGCCGCGCGCTGCTCGCGTTCGGCCTGCAGCCAGGCCCAGGCCTGCTGGGGCGTGAGGTGTTTCATGCCGGGTATTGTCGGGGAATTTGGAAGGCCACCCGGCCAGACGGGGGCCCGGGGCCGGGGCGGCTTCTTACAATCCGGGGCATGAACGCCCCAGCCTACACCCGCGCCCAGGCGCTGCCCGAGATCCTGAAGCAACGCATCGCCATCCTGGATGGCGCCATGGGCACCATGATCCAGCGCTTCAAGCTCGGCGAGGCCGAGTACCGGGGCGAACGCTTCAAGGACTTCCACAAGGACGTCAAGGGCAACAACGAACTGCTCAGCCTCACGCGGCCCGACGTGATCCGCGACATCCACGAGGGCTACCTGGCCGCTGGCGCCGACCTGATCGAGACCAATACCTTCGGCGCGACCACGATCGCGCAGGACGACTACGAAATGGGCCATCTCGCGCGCGAGATGAACCTGGCCTCGGCGCGCATCGCGCGCGCCGCCTGTGACCAGTTCAGCACGCCCGACAAGCCGCGCTTTGTCGCCGGCGCCCTGGGCCCCACACCCAAAACCGCGAGCATCAGCCCCGACGTGAACGATGCCGGCGCGCGCAACGTCACCTTCGAGCAGCTGCGCGCCGCCTACCTGGAACAGGTCGAAGCGCTGGTCGAGGGCGGTGCCGACGTGCTGCTGGTGGAGACCATCTTCGACACGCTCAACGCCAAGGCCGCGCTGTTCGCGATCGACGAGTTCTTCGAAAAGAGCGGTGAACGCCTGCCGCTCATCATCAGCGGCACCGTGACCGACGCCTCGGGCCGCATTCTCAGCGGCCAGACCGTCAGCGCCTTCTGGGCCAGCGTGCGGCACCTGCAGCCACTGGCCGTGGGCCTGAACTGCGCACTGGGCGCCGCGCTGATGCGCCCCTACATCCAGGAGCTGGCCAAGGTGGCGGGCGACACCTTCATCAGCTGCTACCCGAATGCCGGCCTGCCCAATCCGATGAGCGACACCGGCTTCGACGAAACGCCCGCCGACACCAGCCGCCTGCTGCGCGAGTTCGCCGCCGAAGGCCTGGTGAACATCGTGGGCGGCTGCTGCGGCACCACGCCCGAGCACATCGCCGCCATCCACCAGAGCGTGAACCCGCTGGCGCCGCGTGGCCTGCAGCGCGACTACTTCTACAAGGAAGCCGCCTGATCAGTCCGGCACCAGCCGGTCGATCTCCTGCTGCATCGAGAACACCAGCTGGGCGTAGAGCTGCAGCTTGCCATCCGCCTCGCGCAGGCGCCGGCTCAGGCGCAGCGCGACCGCGCTGAGCAGCTTGGCGGCGGTGGCTGGCTCCTCGGCGATCAGGGCCTCGAGCGCGCTGCGTGTGAGCACGGCGCAGCGCACCTCGGTGCTGGCGGTGCAGGTCGCCGAGCGGGCGGCACCGTCCATCAGCGACATCTCGCCCATGAGGTGGCCCGGTCCGAGCACGTTGACCGTGAGCGGCGAGGTGCGGCTCACCACCACCGCCTCGACCGTGACCTCGCCCTCGATCACCAGCGCCATGAAGCCGTCGTCGCCACTGCCGCCGCTGTCGCCCTGGCGGATGATGGCCTCACCCTCGGCGCAGCGTCGCAGCTGCATGAAGCCCACGACGGTGCGCGCCTCGGCCTCGCTGAGCTGGATCAGCGCCGTGGCCGAGCGCAGCAACGCCGCCGCGCGCAGCGCGGTGTCGGAGGCACTCACGCGCGCATCGCGCGCCTTGCGGGCCGCTGCGGTGTCGTCGCGAGCGCCGAACAGGGTGTGGAACAAGGCCATGGCGAAGTACCGAGAGGGGCAGGATGGACAAACCGTGTCATTGTCGTGCTATCCGGGTCCGTGTACGTGTGCATGGCGCGCCCGCTCCTTGTACGCCGGGCTCAGGTCGCCGGGGCCTCAGGGGTCTGCTGCTCCAGCCAGTCCTGGAACGCCTTCATGGCCGTGCTCCTGCGCCGCGTCTTCACGCGCGTGAGCCAGTAGCTGCCCACGTCCACCTCGGTATCGAACAGGCGCGCGAGCCGCCCGCTCTGCAGGTCGCGACCGAACAGCGCCAGCGGCAGCAGCGCCACGCCCGCGCCCTGGGCCGCAGCGTCGGCCAGCACCAGCGAGGAGTCGAACATCGGCCCGGTGAGCAACGGCGCCCGCCCGCCCGCCGCGTCGAACCACTGCAACCACTCGTCCGACCGGTAGGAGCGCAGCAGTGTCTCGCGGCCGAGATCGGCCACCGCGCGGATGCGGTTGGCCAGCGACGGCGCGCACACCGGCGCCAGCGGCGCGGCCAGCAGGTGGCGCGTCTGCATGCCGGGCCACTGGCCGTCGCCAAAGCGGATCGCGCAGTCCAGCCCTTCGGCCGCCAGGTCGATGCGGTTGTTGTGCGTGAACAGCCGCAGTTCGACGAAGGGGTGGCGCGCCTGGAAGTCGCGCAGGCGCGGCAGCAGCCAGCCCACCGCGAAGGTGCCCACCGCCCCGACCGACAACACCTCGCGCTTGTGCGTGCCCTTGAAGCCCTCCAGCGTGGCCGAGACGCGCGCGAACGCGTCCACCAGCGTCGGCAAGAGGGCCATGCCCTCGTCGGTCAGGGCCAGCCCGCGCGGCACCCGCCGGAACAGCGGTTTGCCCAGGCGCTGCTCCAGGTTCCTGACGTGCTGGCTCACGGCGGTCTGTGTGAGGTGGAGCTCCTGCGCGGCGCGCGTGAAGCTCAGGTGCCGTGCCGACACCTCGAAGGCGCGCAGGGCGTTGAGTGGAAGGTCCATGGAGCCCCAAGTTTTTCCGTGGTGAAGGCGCGATTATTCCCGTTTGAAAGAACCGGCGGGCCTGCCTACGATACGCGCCTGCTTCAAGGAGAACCCATGATCGATCGACGGACTTTTTTTTTCACCCCGGGCGCGGGACTGGCCTGCAGCCTGGCGGGATTGCCCATCAGAAATGCTTGGGCAGGTACGGCCGCGCTGCAGGACGCGCTGCGCGACATTGAAGCCGGGGCGAAGGGCCGCCTGGGCGTGCACATCATCGACACGGCCACCGGGCGCGAACACGGCTGGCGCGCGGACGAGCGCTTCCTCATGCTGAGCTCGTTCAAGCTGCTGGCCAGCGCGCTGGTGCTGGCCCGCGCGGACCGGGGCGAGGAGTCGCTGGAGCGGCGCATCCGCTACCGTCAGCAAGATCTGGTGCCGTGGTCACCCGTGACCGAGAAGCACGTGGGTGGCGAGGGCCTGAGCCTGGCGCAGTTGTGCGAGGCCACCATCACCACCAGCGACAACACGGCTGCCAACCTCATTCTCGCGAGCTACGGTGGACCGGCGGCTCTTACCGCCTTTGCGCGCCGCCTCGGTGACATGCTGACACGGCACGACCGCACCGAGCCCGGGCTGAACCGCCGTGCCAGCAGCGGCGAGCCGCTGGACACCACCACGCCGCGTGCGATGGCCCACACCGTGCGCAAGTTGCTGCTGGGCAATGCGCTGGCACCGGCCTCACGCGAGCAACTGCTGCAATGGCTGCTGGCCAACACCACCGGCGGCAAGCGCTTGCGGGCCGGCGTCCCGGGCGGCTGGCGCATGGGCGAGAAGACCGGTACGGCCGGTGACGATGCCAACGACATCGGCATCGCATTCCCGCCGCAGCGCGCGCCGCTGATCGTGACGGCCTACCTGGCCGAGAGCGCCACCGATGGTGCGACGCGCGACGCGGCGCTGGCCAGCGTCGGGCGCCTGCTGGCGCGGGTCTGAATGCCGTTCAACCCGGCAGCGGAATCCACTCCTGGTTGTCCTCCGGCGGCAGCGGGATGCGTCCTGCCTGCCAGTCGGCCTTGGCCTGCTCGATGCGCTCCTTGCGCGAGGAGACGAAGTTCCAGAAGATGTGGCGCTCGCCCAGCGGCTCGCCGCCGAAGACCATCAGGGTGCTCTTCTGGCGCGCGGAGATGACCGCGTCCGCATCGTCGCCGAACACCAGCAACTGCCCGGGCACATAGGTATCGCCCGCGTATTCGACTTCGCCGCGCGCCACGTAGGCCGCCTGTTCGCTGTAGCCGCCGGGCAGCGCCAGGCGCGCACCCGCCTGCCATTCGGTGTGCAGGTAGAACAGCGGCGAGTGGGTGCGCACCGGGCTTTTCATGCCGTAGGCCTCGCCCGCGATCAGGCGCATCCACACACCGCCTTCGTCGCGCACCGGCAGGTCGGCCGCAGGGTAGTGGGTGAAGGCGGGTTCGGTTTCTTCATCGGCCTCGGGCAGGGCCACCCACAGCTGCATCAGCTCCAGGCCACCGCCGGCGAAGGAGTCCGGGTGGCTGAAGCGCTCGGAGTGCGAGATGCCACGCCCTGCGGTCATCCAGTTCACGTCGCCGGGGTTGATGAGCTGGTGCACGCCCAGGCTGTCCTGGTGCGACACCTGGCCACTGAGCAGGTAACTTACGGTGGACAGGCCGATGTGCGGGTGCGGACGCACGTCGGCGGCGCGCGTGTCCTCGGGCGCCAGCGTCACCGGGCCGGCGTGGTCCACGAAGATCCACGGGCCGACCATGCGGCGCTTCGCGTAGGGCAGCACGCGCCGCACCTTCAGGCCATGGCCCAGGTCGGCCTCGCGGGCGGTGATCACCATTTCAAGCATCGTGTTCTCCTTGTCAGGCGGTCGCTGCTGCAATCCTGCCCATCTTGCCGCTCTGGAAGTCGGCGAAGGCCTGGTGGATCTCGGCCTCGGTGTTCATCACGAACGGACCATAGCCCACCACCGGTTCGTCGATCGGCTCACCGGTCAGCCACAGCACGGTGGCGTCCTCCAGCACCTCGAAGCGCACGTCCTGCCCGTCGCGGGTGAACACCGGCATCTGCGCTGCGCCCACCTCCTGGCCGTCTTCCAGGCGCAGGCGGCCGCGCAGCACCAGTGGCGCCGTGGTGTGGCCGTCCGCGGCCGGCAGCGTCACGGTGTGGCCGGCCTTCAGGCGCAGGTCCCAGACCTGCATGGGTGTGAAGGTGTGGGCCGGACCCTGGGTGCCCTGCAGCTCGCCCGCGATGATGCGGGCCGTACCGGCGCCGTCCGGCAGCGCCACTTCAGGGATCTGATCGCGCGTGATGCCCTGGTAGCCCGGCGCGGCCATCTTGTCGCGCGCCGGCAGGTTCACCCACAACTGCACCATCTCGAACGGGCCACCTTCTTTCGCATAGCGCTCGCCGTGGTACTCCTCGTGCACGATACCGGCCGCGGCGGTCATCCATTGCACCTCGCCGGGGCCGATGGTGCCGCCGCCGCCGCTGGAGTCGCGGTGCGAGACCTCGCCGTCGTAGACGATGGTCACGGTCTCGAAGCCGCGGTGCGGGTGCTGGCCGACGCCGCGCTGCTTCGTGGTGGGCTCGAAGCGCGTGGGGCCGCCGTAGTCGAGCATCAGGAACGGCGAGAAGCGCTCGGGCCGGTCGTTGTACGAAAACATGTTGCGCACCGGGAAGCCGTCACCGACCCAGTGGCCGCCGGCATTGCGCTGGATGAAAGACACGGTTTTCATGGGGCGTACTCCTTGTTGGGGTCCACTGTACCGGTCCGCCGTGCGTGTGATAAGTCGGTAAGATCGCAAATCATTTTTCAAACAGATGAACAATAAGTCCCCGGATCTGAACGACACCCTGGTGTTCGTGCGCGTGGCCCAGGCCGGTGGCTTCAGTGCGGCTGCGCGCCTGACGGGCACACCGGTCTCCACCCTGAGCGTGCGCGTGGCGCGGCTGGAGCAGCGCCTGGGTGTCACGCTGCTGCAGCGCACGACGCGCCGCCTGCGCCTGACCGAGGCGGGGCAGACCTACCTGCGCCAGGCCGCGCGCGGGCTGGAAGACATCCTGCAGGCCGAGGCGCAGATCGACGCCGGGCGGCACGAGGCACAGGGCTTGCTGCGCGTGACGCTGCCGATCGACATGGGCGACGACCAGTTGCTCGCCATCCTCAGTGCCTACCGCGCGCGCCATCCCGGGGTGTCGATCGAACTGGTGTTCTCGGACGCGCGCCTGGACCTGGTGGAGCATGGCCTGGATCTGGCGTTGCGCGCGGGCGAGCTGGCGGACTCCAGCCTGATCGCGCGCCAGATCGGCCAGGCACGCTGGGCGCCGTTCGCCCACCCCGACTACCTCAAACGTGCCCCCGCACTGCGCCAGCCGAAAGACCTCGTGCAGCACGACGCCCTGTGCTTCAGTCCGCTCGGGCGCGACAGCTGGACGCTCACGCGCGGCAAGGCGCGGGTGAGCGTGCCCTTGCGCAGCGCTTTTGCCGCCAACGACATGCGCCTCATCCGCCAGCTCGCGCTCGATGCCCTGGGTGTGGCCCTGCTGCCCGACTACGTCTGCCGCCGCGAGGTGAACCACGGGCAGCTCGTTGCCCTGCTGCCGGGCTGGTACGCGCGCACCGATCCCATTCACCTCGTGTACCCGGCGCAGCGCTTCGTACCGCCCAAGCTGCGCCACTTCATCGATGAGGCGGGGCCGGCCCTTTCGGCGCTGTTCGACCGCTGAACGCGGTGCGGCGCTAAGCTTCTCCCTCCATGCGCATCGAACACCTCCACCAGCGCCTGCGCGCGCTCGGCGCCAACCCCCGCCACGCGCAGCGCGTGCTGCGCCTGTGGGCGCAGGCCCTGCCACAGCTCGGCGGGCGCCGCGAGCCTGCCAGTTTCCTGCCCGCCACGCTGGTGGCGGCGCTGCCCGCGCTGGCCGACGAACTCGCCGGTCTGGCGCGCCTGGTGTCCGAACACCCGGGGCAAGACGGTTCGGAGCGCCTGCTGGTGGCGCTGGCGGATGGCCAGATGGTGGAGAGCGTGCTGCTGCCACGCGGTGGCCTGTGCGTGTCCACCCAGGTCGGTTGCGCGGTGGGCTGCGTGTTCTGCATGACGGGGCAGGGTGGCCTGGTGCGCCAGGTGGGCAGCGCCGAGATCGTGGCCCAGGTGGCGCTGGCGCGCTCGACGCGGCCGGTGAAGCGGGTGGTGTTCATGGGCATGGGCGAGCCCGCGCACAACCTGGACAACGTGCTCGAAGCGATCGACCTGCTCGGCACCATCGGCAACATCGGCCACAAGGACCTGGTGTTCTCCACCGTGGGCGATCCGCGCGTGTTCGAAGCCCTGCCGCAGGGCCGGGTCAAACCCGCGCTCGCGCTCTCGCTGCACACCACCAAGGCCGCGTTGCGCGAACAACTGCTGCCGCGCGCGCCGCGCATGACGCCCGACGAACTGGTGGAGGCCGGCGAGCGCTATGCGCGCGCCACCGGCTACCCGATCCAGTACCAGTGGACGCTGCTCGAAGGCATCAACGACGGCGACGACGAGATCGAGGGCATCGTGCGCCTGCTGCACGGCAGGTACGCCATCCTCAACCTGATTCCCTACAACACCGTGGACGCGCTGCCGTACCGGCGACCCGCCGCTGAACAGGCGGCGGCCATCGCGCGCCGCCTGCACCGGCGCGGCATCCTCACCAAGCTGCGGCAGTCGGCGGGGCAGGACGTGGATGGCGGTTGCGGCCAGTTGCGCGCGCGGGCCACGCCACCGGCCCTGCGGCGGGTGGTGCCGCTGCGCGCGCTGGCGGGCGGGGCCTGAGCCGTCAGGGCTGCGGCGGGGCGTCCAGGAAGTTCACCTGGGCGTAGCGCGACCCTTTGCCCGACGCAATGCGGTGCAGGCAGGCCTGCCAGGCCACGTCGGTGGTGCAGCCCGCACGCACCAGACCCGGAATGGGGTGGGCCTCGTCGTCGAACACCATCAACTCGGACAGCTGCCCGAGATGCTGCAGTAACGGACTGCGGGCCCGGCCTTCCACCAGCAGGCGCCGGTGGGCCAGAGCGAGCAGACCGTCCCCCGTGGCCTTGAGGCCGATGTCGTTGTGACCACAGACGCTGCCGCACACGAAGGCGATCACCCGGTCGCGCCAGGCCGGCGGGAGGTAGAAGTCGGAAAACCGCACCAGGTCGGCGGCGCCGAAATCGCGCGCGCCCAGGCCTCCCGGTATCGGGTGGCCGCAGAAGGCATCGAGCAGCCGTTCGTAGGCGATCAGCCCGGGGGCCACGACCAGGAAATGGCGGGCAAACCGCAGATCGTCGCACCCGCTCGCCTGCGCGTGCATCCGGTTGACCAACTGCCAGATCAGCAGGGCCAGCAGGACCGGGGTCCTGCCGCTGCCAGTGGCCAGTTCCAGGCAGTGGCGGCGGTGTGGCGCGCCCCCCGTCTCGTGCGCCGCGATCGTGGCCAGGATGGCCTGCCGCTGCACTCCGTCGAGATTCACCTGTGCCCGGGCATGGGCCCGGTGCGGGCCAAACCACCAGGCGAGCAGCGCCGACGTGGTGGGTGTGACACCCTCCAGCGTCGGGACATCGGTTGCGTGCAGAGGCTCCATGGGTGATCTGGCGGCAACAGGTTGGGAAATTCAATCAATAAGTGAATGAAATATACAACAAAACGTTTAACGCCGATGCACCCGAAAACTAGCGTTCCGGGCATGGAACACAAGCTCGAATTTGCCCAGCGCCTGCGCGAGGCCATGGTCGCAGAAGGGTTGGCGCCTCGGCCCGGTGTGCTGCTGAACCTGTTCAACGCGAATTACTGGGGTCGCTCGGTGTCCTTCCAGGCGGTCTCGCGCTGGTTGCGCGGCGAGGCCATCCCCGCGCAGGACAAACTGCTGGTGCTGGCCGAGATATTGAAAGTCGAGCCCGAGGTGCTGCGCTTTGGCCAGGCAGTGCGCCACCGCGTTCAGGAGCATCGCAAGCGCTGGGACACCGACCTGGGTTACCAGGAGCGCGAGGTGTTCGACGCCTTTCTGAACCTGCCGGCCCCGCAGCGCAAGCTGGTGCGCGAAGTGATTCTGGCGTTTGCGCAGGTGCATGCGGCGCGCAAGGATTGAGGCCACCGCCCAGCGCGCTAAAATCCCCGCTTCTCAAGGAGCGTTGCAGCGCCGGGGGCTCATCACAGCCCGCACCGTGCGTCAGGCTTGAGTGGGCGCGAACAGGCCCAAACGGCGCTCACCACAGTCTGTTGTCCGCAACCTGCCTTGGTGAGTCTCATGTCCTCCGAATCCGCTCCGTCCCCGTCCCACCACGTCCCGCCCATGCTGCTCTCCGGCCTGGAGCCGCTGCGCATTGGTGAGGGCAGCCTGTTCGTGAACGTGGGCGAACGCACCAACGTCACCGGCTCCAAGGCCTTCGCGCGCATGATCCTGGAAGGGCGCTTCGAAGACGCGCTGGCCGTGGCGCGCCAGCAGGTGGAGAACGGTGCCCAGATCATCGACGTCAACATGGACGAGGCCATGCTGGACAGCAAGGCCGCCATGGTGCGCTTCCTCAACCTGATCGCCGGCGAGCCCGACATCGCGCGCGTGCCGGTGATGGTGGATTCCTCCAAGTGGGAGGTGATCGAGGCCGGCCTGCGCTGCGTGCAGGGCAAGGGAGTCGTCAACTCCATTTCGATGAAGGAAGGCCTGGACGAATTCAAGCGCCAGGCCGGGTTGGTCAAGCGCTACGGCGCGGCCGCCGTGGTGATGGCCTTCGACGAAAAGGGCCAGGCCGACACCTACGAGCGCAAGGTCGAGATCTGCGAGCGCGCCTACCGCGTGCTGGTCGACGAAGTCGGCTTCCCGCCCGAGGACATCATCTTCGACCCCAACATCTTCGCGATCGCCACCGGCATCGAGGAACACAACAACTACGCGGTCGACTTCATCAACGCCACGCGCTGGATCAAGCAGAACCTGCCCGGCGCGAAGGTGAGCGGCGGTGTGTCCAACGTGTCGTTCAGCTTCCGCGGCAACGACCCGGTGCGCGAAGCCATCCACACCGTGTTCCTGTACCACGCGATCCAGGCCGGCATGGACATGGGCATCGTCAACGCCGGCATGGTCGGCGTGTACGACGAGCTCGAACCCGGGCTGCGCGAGCGCGTGGAGGACGTGGTGCTCAACCGCCGGCCCGATGCCGGCGAGCGCCTGGTGGACGTGGCCGAAAGCGCCAAAGGCTCGGCCAGGGACGATACGCAGAAGAACGCCTGGCGCGCGCTGCCCATCCGCGAACGCCTGAGCCACGCGCTGGTGCGCGGCATCAACGACCACATCACCGAAGACACGGAAGAGATGTGGCGCGAGATCGAGGCCGGCGGCGGTCGCCCGCTCAACGTGATCGAAGGCCCGCTGATGGACGGCATGAACGTGGTCGGCGACCTGTTCGGCCAGGGCAAGATGTTCCTTCCGCAGGTGGTCAAGAGCGCGCGCGTGATGAAGCAGGCCGTGGCCCACCTGCTGCCCTACATCGAGGCAGAAAAGCTGGCGATGCAGGCCGCGGGCGGCGACGTGAAGCCCAAGGGCAAGATCGTGATCGCCACCGTCAAGGGCGACGTGCACGACATCGGCAAGAACATCGTCACCGTCGTGCTCCAGTGCAACAACTACGAGGTGGTGAACATGGGCGTGATGGTGCCCTGCCACGAGATCCTGGCCATGGCCAAGGCCGAGGGCGCCGACATCGTGGGCCTGTCGGGCCTGATCACGCCCAGCCTGGAAGAGATGCAGTACGTCGCCGGCGAGATGCAGAAGGATGCGCATTTCCGCGAGCGCGGCATTCCGCTGCTGATCGGCGGCGCCACCACCAGCCGCGTGCACACGGCGGTGAAGATCGCACCGCACTACGAAGGTCCGGTGGTCTATGTGCCCGATGCCTCGCGCAGCGTGAGCGTGGCGCAGGGGTTGCTGAGCGACCAGGCCTCGGCCTACATCGCCGAGCTGCGCGCCGACTACGAGCGCGTGCGCACCCAGCACGCCAACAAGAAGCAGGTGCCGCTGTGGCCGCTGGAAAAAGCCCGCGCCAACAAGACGCCGATCGACTGGAGCGCATACACGCCGCAGAAACCGAAGTTCATCGGCAAGCGTGTGTTCAAGAACTTCGACCTGCACGAGATCGCGAAGTACATCGACTGGGGCCCGTTCTTCCAGACCTGGGACCTGGCCGGCCCCTTCCCGGAAATCCTGAAGGACGAGGTGGTGGGCGAAGAGGCGCGCCGCGTGTTCAGCGACGGCAAGCGCATGCTGCAGCGCCTGATCGAGGGCCGCTGGCTCAGCGCGAGCGCGGTGGTGGGGCTGTACCCGGCCAACAGCGTGCGCGACGACGACATCGAGCTCTACACCGACGAGAGCCGCAGCCAGGTCGCGCTGACCTGGCACGGCCTGCGCCAGCAGGCCGAGAAGCACGAGATCGACGGGGTGATGCGGCCCAGCCGCTGTCTGTCGGACTTCGTCGCGCCCAGGGGCTTGGCCGACGACTACGTGGGCCTGTTCGCCGTCACCGCCGGCCTGGGCGTGGAGAAGAAGGAGAAGCAGTTCCTCGACGACCTCGACGACTACTCCGCCATCATGCTCAAGGCCCTGGCCGACCGCATGGCCGAGGCGCTGGCCGAGTGCATGCACCACCGCGTGCGCACCGACCTCTGGGGCTACGTGGCCGAAGAGACGCTGAGCAACGAGGAACTGATCAAGGAAAAGTACCAGGGCATCCGCCCCGCGCCCGGCTACCCCGCGTGCCCGGACCATTCCGTCAAGCGCCCGATGTTCGAGCTGCTGCAGTGCGAGGACATCGGCATGGGCCTGACCGAAAGCCTGGCCATGACGCCAGCGGCCAGCGTGAGCGGTTTCTACCTCGCCCACCCGCAGAGCACCTACTTCAACGTCGGCAAGATCGGCGAAGATCAGGTGGACGACCTCGCCGCGCGCAGCGCCGTGGCGCGCAACGAACTGCAGCGCTGGCTGGCGCCCAACCTGTAGATCTTTTTCAACGCCGCGCGGAACCGATGGCGGGCCTGCGGCTCAGCCTTCGGGAACGCCTTTTCTCCACCTTTCAACATCCGTCGTACACATGAACGCACTCAACAACCTCTTCAACCAACCCCGCCTGGGCGTGATCCTGCTGCGCTGGACCCTGGCCATCCTGATGATCTTTCACGGCTGGGCCAAGGTCACGGGCGGTGTGAGCGGCATCGAGGGCATGCTGGTGGGCAAGGGCTTGCCCGGCGTGCTGGCGTATGGCGTGTACCTGGGTGAGCTCATCGCGCCGCTGTTCCTGCTCGCGGGCGTGTGGATCGTGCCCGCCGCGCTGCTGATCGCGGTCAACATGGCGTTCGCCGTGGGTCTGGCGCACATGGGCCAGTTCATGGACTTCACGAACAGCGGCGGCTGGCGCCTGGAGCTGCAGGCGTTCTTCTTCATGACCGCGCTGGTGGTGGCCTTCACCAACCGCCTGGGGCCGAACAAGGGTTGAGCTGTATCAGCCGGCGCCGGGGCACAACCCGCTCCGCCTGAAGCAACGCCATCCAGAGGCACCGAGGGTCCGGCTCCGCCGGCCCCAGGTGCCGTCCCCCTCCCAGCCGAAGGCGCCAGAGAGGGGGAAGCCGCGCAGCGGCGCAGAGGGTGCTTCCCTCTTATACGTTCATGATGGCCACGGAGCGCGCGTTCAGGTACGCCTCCATCGCCTCGGGGCCACCCTCGGAGCCGTAGCCGGAATCCTTCAGGCCGCCGAACGGCATTTCGGCCGAGGGCATCGCGGGCATGTTCACCCACAGCATGCCCACTTCCACACGGCGCGCCAGCAGATCCGCGTTCTTCAACGAGCGCGTGAAGGCATAACCGGCCAGGCCGTAGGGCAGGCGGTTGGCCTCGGCGATGGCTTCGTCCAGTGTGTTGAAGCTGCGCACGGCGGCCATGGGGCCGAAGGGTTCGTCGTTGAACACGCGCGCGTTCAGCGGCACGTCGGTCAGGATGGTGGGGCGCCAGAAGTTGCCCTCGTCGCCGATGCGCTCGCCGCCCGTGGCCAGCGTGGCGCCGCGTTCCACCGCGTCCTGCGTGAACTCGGCCATGGCCGTGACGCGGCGCGGGTTGGCCAGCGGGCCCATCTGCGTGCCTTCGGCGGACCCGTCGCCCACCGCCAGGCCGGCGGCGTGCTTCACCAGCGCGGCGGAGAACTCCTTCGCGATGCTCTCATGCACCAGGAAGCGCGTGGGCGAGATGCAGACCTGGCCCGCATTGCGAAACTTGGCGCCGCCCGCGGTCTTCACCGCCAGCGCGACGTCGGCGTCTTCCGCCACGATCACCGGGGCATGACCACCCAGCTCCATGGTCACGCGCTTCATGTGCTGACCGGCCATGGCCGCGAGCTGCTTGCCCACCGGCGTGGAGCCGGTGAAGGTGATCTTGCGAATGACGGGGTGCGCGATCAGGTAGCTGGAAATTTCCGACGGCGTGCCGTAGACCAGGCCGAGCACGCCCGGTGGCAGGCCGGCGTCGGCAAACGCGCGCACCAGCTCGGCCGGCGCGGCGGGGGTTTCTTCCGGCGCCTTGACGATCATCGAACAGCCCGTGGCCAGTGCCGCCGCGAGTTTGCGCACCACCTGGTTGATGGGGAAGTTCCAGGGCGTGAAGGCCGCGACCGGCCCGACCGGGTCCTTCAGCACCATCTGGCGCATGGCCAGGTTGCCGCGCGAAGGCACGATGCGCCCGTACACGCGTTGGCCTTCATCGGCAAACCACTCAATGATGTCAGCGGCGGCCATGGCCTCGCCCTTGGCCTCGGCCAGCGGCTTGCCCTGCTCCTGCGTCAGCAGCGCGGCGATGGCGCCAGCCCGTTCGCGCATCAGGCCGGCGGCGGCGCGCATGATCTTCGCGCGCTCCACGGGGGCCTTGTCGCGCCAGACCTCGAAGCCCTTCTGCGCGGCGTCCAGCGCCAGGTCCAGGTCGGCCTGGCGGGCATGCGCCACGCGGCCGATTTCCTTGCCGGTGGCCGGGTTGAACACGGGCAGCGTCTCACCGGCCGAGGCGTCGCGCCACTGGCCGTGGATGAAGAGTTGGGTGTGGGGGTAGGTCATGGCGGGTCTCCTGCGGGGAAGGTTCTCGGATCGGAAGACCGCAGACCATACCAGTTGGCATGGGAAACGCGGAGGCGTGGGGTTTCAGACAGGCTGCGGGAACAGCATCGGCAGGAGCAACACGACCTCAGGAGCCGGTGATCCTGTCTTCGAGACCCGTACCACCCCGGCCCGGCACGTCAGGGTTCGCAGGTATCGCCCTCGGGCAATCGCCCCGAGCTGCCTGAGACGGCGCGGTTGTAGGCGAGGTATTGTCTGGCGCGTGCTCTGGTGTTTGCCATCATGGCCTCAAGTTGGCTGCCCATGTCGTAGCCCTTTTGGTAGTCGGGCATGAACGATAGCCGCAGGCATTTCACTCCAGCCATGGACCGTTCGCCCAACACCCGCAGGGCCTCAGCGTCGGTCAGATCCGCGAGCAATTTGGCCTGCTGCACCCGCGCCATCTGTTGTGCCGCCATCTTCTGTGGATCCGTGATGGGCTGGGCGGCGATCCAGGCGTCGATGTCATCACGGATCCCGTTGTCATCAGCGTCCGGCCCCCGAAGGTCACTGGAGCGGTCAAGCCTGTGCAACTGGCCGCTGTCTTCCAGGGCCTTGATCTGCTCGGCCAGAGGGATCGCGGACGTTTCTGCGTTGTCGGGCGCAGAGCCGCCGCAGGCGGACAGGCCTGCGGCGAGCATCAGCGCGGGCAAACAATGGAAGAGGGGTCGTGCCATGGTGCCTCCAGTCTTTTCGTTGGGCAAGTGTGTCTAGCGACTGGACGATCAGTCCCCGGGTGCGGGCGTAGGCCGCACGCGCGGTGTCGAGATAGGTGGGCGCGAAGCCGTGACCGGTGAGGTCGGTTCGGCTCATGGGCAGACTGACGTTGACATCCGGCACGCTGTTCAGGCCGGTGACGCGCAGCGCATTGATGACCAGGTCGATGTTCGCGAGCACGTAGTCGCCGCGCAGGGTGGGCGAGGCTGGAGCCACGTGCACCACCCGGGCCCGCGCGTCGGGCTTGAAAGCCATGAGCGCATCGAAGGCGCTGTTGACGAACAGGTTGCCCTGCGAGTGGGCCACGAGCACCATGCCGTGGCCCTCGTCAGCGTAGCGCCACAGGCGTTCCATGTGGTCGGCCCGGTTCTCGTGGGTGGGCGAGTCCCTGAGCAGGGTGATCAGCTTGAGGGTGTCTCGTGCCAACTGATTCAGCAGGGCATTCACGCTGCCGTCCAGCCACTGCAGGAGCGCATTGCTGCCATGGCCCAGCCGACTGAGCAGTTGACCGGTGAAGGAGGTGTCTTGCTGGTGGCGTCCTGCCAGGATGTCCCAGAAGGTCTCCCAGCGATTGGTGAACACACCGCCCAGTTGAAGAACCCGATCACCACCTCCTGCCGGACATCGATGTCCCAACGGGCGGGTTCGCTGCAGTCCTCGCATTCCGCGACGACGGTGTCGGTGCGGGGCTGGGTGCTTGATCCGGGGTAGTAAGTGAAACGGAATTCTCCGGCGCTGTCGGTTCTCCTGATCGTTGACGAGCAAGCGGCCTGGCCGCACGCGAGCCAGCCCGGCGTGGCGGTGGCCGGATCGGTCTCCAGGCGCAACGTGACCGGCTTGTGCGGCAGGATTGCGCCATTGAAGCTTGTCCGGGCCGTGAGCTGGACCGGCCGAGGGTTTTTCAGTGAGACGGATCTTCGATCCCCCTGCAACGTGATGTGCAGGGGGAGCGGATTCCGGTGGGCGCAGTATTGAAGATGGCGCACCTCGAATCCGTTGAGGCCGAGATCGCGAATGATCGTTTCCGTGGTGCCGCTCGAGCAACTGCCTGAGGGCTGGCAGGTGGTCCGGGTTTGCTTCCAGTTGTGGAAGTCCACGATCCATACATGGCCGTCCCGGAACACCGGGTCGGACGTTTTGAGGAAACTCGTTTCGCGCGTGACGGTCGTGGTCCACCCTGGCAGGGGATGGTTCTCATGGCGTTGCGGGGACGGGCCATTGATGCTGTAGAGGTCGGGATACGACTCGGCGTTGGGGTATTGCACATAGTTCTGGATGACCTGCTGAACCGCCTCGCTGGCCATGCTCTGTCCCAAATCGGGAAGCGGTTCTTCCTGGTCGGCGAATTCATGGCAATAGGTGATCGGGGCGGCGTGGGCGGTCGAGACCAGGAGGACAGCCGCCACAAGAACGCCCAGGCATCCTCTGCAAAACCGCCTGACGCCCTCGGCGCCGCCGCCGGGCCCGTTCAAAACCCCATTCAGTCCCTTTGTGTTTGTGAAGTTGTGCATGCCGTCCCTTTGAGAAGCCGGCCATGCTAGAAGCGTGCAATCCCGGAGAACATACCCCCAGCGCATTAATTTCTGGGGGCAGGATGTCGTGCTTAACCCGCCTGGCGCAGCACCCGCCGGTACTGCACCGCCTCGGCCACATGCCCCACGCCCACGGTGTCCTGCCCTGCCAGGTCCGCGATCGTGCGCGCCACGCGCAGCGCGCGGTGGGTGCTGCGCGCGCTCCAGCCCAGGCGGGTGGCGGTGGCGTTGAGGAATTTCAGGGTCTCGGGCTCGGCGTTCACGTGGTGGTCCAGCGCCTGGCCGGCGAGGGCCTGGTTGGCCATGCCCTGGCGTTGTTCGGCGCGTTGCCGTGCCTCGATCACGCGCTTGCGCACGGCGGCGCTGGGCTCGCCGGCGCCGCCACGCAGCAGGTCGTCGGGCGGCAGGGCGGGCACTTCCACGTGCAGGTCGATGCGGTCGAGCAGCGGGCCGCTGAGCTTGCCCTGGTAGCGCGCGATCTGGTCGGGCGTGTCGCGGCAGGCCCGGGTGGGGTGACCGAGAAAGCCGCAGGGGCAGGGGTTCATGGCGCCGATCAGCTGGAAGCGGGCCGGGAATTCACTCTGCATGGCCGCGCGCGAGATGCGGATGTGGCCGCTCTCCAGCGGCTCGCGCAGGGCTTCGAGGGCGGCGCGGGGGAATTCGGGCAGCTCGTCAAGGAACAGCACCCCGTGGTGCGCCAGCGAGATCTCGCCCGGGCGCGGCGGCGATCCGCCTCCCACCAGGGCCACGGCGCTGGCGCTGTGGTGCGGTGCGCAGGTGGGGCGCTGGCCCCAGCGTTCGAGCGAGAAGCGCCCGGCCAGCGAGGCCACGGCGGCCGATTCGAGCGCCTGCAGGCTGTCCATGGGCGGCAGCAGGCCGGCGAAGCGCTGCGCCAGCATGGACTTGCCCGCGCCCGGCGGGCCGACCATGAGCAGGCTGTGGCCCCCGGCGGCCGCGATCTCCAGCGCGCGCCTGGCGGCCGCCTGCCCCTTGACGTCGGCCAGGTCGGCGTAGGCCGGCGCGGTGCCCAGCGCGGTGGAGGTCAGCCGGGCCCAGCCTTCGCCGTCGGGCGGCACTTCGCTGGCCACGCGCTCGGGCAGGAAGCGCGCCACGACGTCGAGCAGATGGCGCGCGCGGTACACCTGCGCCTGCGGCACCAGCGCCGCCTCCTCGGCGCTGCCCGGCGGCAGCACGAGGCGGGTGGGCGGTGCGCCGGCCTGCGCGGCGGCGTCACCGCGGTGCAGGGCCAGGCTCATGGCCAGCGCGCCGCGCACTGGTCGCAGTTCGCCGCCCAGCGAAAGTTCGCCCGCGAACTCCCAGCCGGCGAGCCGCGCCGCGTCGATCTGGCCGCTGGCGGCGAGGATGCCCAGCGCGATGGGCAAATCGAAGCGGCCGGAATCCTTGGGCAGGTCGGCCGGTGCGAGGTTGACGGTGATGCGCTTGTTCGAGGGAAAGTCCAGCCCTGCGTTGGCGATGGCCGAGCGCACGCGCTCGCGCGCTTCCTTCACTTCGGTGTCGACCAGGCCCACCAATGTGAAACTGGGCAGGCCGTTGGCCAGATGGACCTCCACGCAGACCGGCCGGGCGTCCAGACCGAGCAGGGCGCGGCTGCGCACCAAAGACAGACTCATTGCAATTCACTCCCTGTTCTGGTGCATATTGGTGCCGGAACACCCCTGCGCGCCGGAAGACGAGACCGCACCTGATTGGTGCGCACAACTTTGGCGCGCCAGCGCGGGATGCAGGTGCCGGCGGTGGGCCTTCAGCGCGTGGCGGTGAAACCTGCTGCCGTGGCCGCAATGTAGCGGCGGTCATTGCCTGCAACCCCGGGGGGTAGGGCTGCGCGACTCTGGCATGGTCCGTGCTTGGGGGTGTAAGCGATTGAATCCGGGCCTTGGCATTCCATGGTCCCCTGCGCAAACCGCGGTGTCGGCCCCCGGCCTGATCACCCTCCCGTTCTCTAGAAGAGGAATCACAGCATGAAAATGGTTTCAGCCATCATCAAGCCGTTCAAGCTGGACGAAGTGCGCGAAGCACTTTCCGGCATGGGCGTGCAAGGCATCACCGTTACCGAAGTCAAGGGCTTCGGCCGCCAGAAGGGCCATACCGAGCTGTACCGCGGCGCGGAATACGTGGTCGACTTCCTGCCCAAGGTCAAGATCGAGGCCGCCGTCTCCGACGACCTGGTCGAGCGCGTGATCGAGGCGATCGAAGGCGCTGCCCGCACCGGAAAGATCGGCGACGGCAAGATTTTCGTCACTTCCCTGGAACAGGTGGTGCGCATCCGTACCGGCGAGACCGGCAAGGAAGCGCTCTGATCGCCGCCCCTGAACAAGAAAGATCACGGACATGAAAAAACTCATTGCAACCCTGTTCCTGGGCATGGGCCTGGCCTTTGGTGGCCTGAATGCCATGGCGCAGACCGCCGCCCCCGCCGAGGCGCCTGCAGCGGCCGCAACGGCCGCCGATACCGCCGCCCCTGCGGCGGCTCCCATGGCTGCGGAGACCCCCGCGGCCGCTGAAGCCGCTCCCGTCGAGGAAGCCGTCAAGGAAACCATGGACAAGGGCGACGTGGCCTGGATGATGGTCGCCACCGTGCTGGTGGTCATGATGGTCGTGCCGGGCCTGGCCCTGTTCTACGGCGGCCTGGTGCGCAGCAAGAACATGCTGTCGGTGCTGATGCAGGTGATGGTGGTGTTCTCGCTGATCGCCGTGCTGTGGGCCGTCTACGGCTACAGCCTCGCGTTCGGCGGCGAAGGCCTGATCATCGCCAACCTGGACAAGGTCTTCCTGCTGGGCATCACGCCCGACACGCTGGCCGCCACCTTCACGCCCGGTGTGATGATCCCCGAGCTGATCTTTGTTGCCTTCCAGGCCACCTTCGCGGGCATCACCTGCGCCCTGATCGTGGGCTCGTTCGCCGAGCGCATGAAGTTCAGCGCCGTGCTGCTGTTCAGCGTGATCTGGTTCACCTTCAGCTACCTGCCGATCGCCCACATGGTCTGGGGCGCGGGCGGTTACCTGTTCGACAAGGGTGCGCTGGACTTCGCCGGCGGCACCGTGGTGCACATCAACGCCGCCATGGCCGGTCTGGTCGGCGCCTACATGGTGGGCAAGCGCATCGGCTACGGCAAGGAAGCGCTCACGCCGCACAGCCTGACGCTGACCATGGTCGGTGCCTCGCTCCTGTGGGTGGGCTGGTTCGGCTTCAACGCCGGCTCCAACCTGGAAGCCAACGGCGGTGCCGGCCTGGCCTTCATCAATACGCTGCTGGCCACCGCCGCCGCCGTGCTGGCCTGGTGCATCGGTGAAGCGCTGAGCAAGGGCAAGGCCTCGATGCTGGGTGCCGCCTCCGGTGCCGTCGCCGGCCTGGTGGCCATCACCCCGGCCTGCGGATCGGTCGGCCCCATGGGCGGCATCGTCATCGGCCTGATCGCCGGCTTCCTGTGCCTGTGGGGTGTCAACGGCCTCAAGAAGATGCTGGGCGCGGACGACTCGCTCGACGTGTTCGGCGTGCACGGCGTCGGCGGCATCGTGGGCGCGCTGCTCACCGGCGTGTTCTCCGCCGGTTCGCTCGGTGGCATCAAGGGCGACGACTACTCCATCGGCAGCCAGCTGGTGATCCAGGCCGAAGGCGTGCTGATCACCATGGTGTGGTCGGCGGTCGTGGCCTTCATCGCCTACAAGATCGTCGACATGATGGTGGGCCTGCGCGTCACGGAAGAAGCCGAACGCGAAGGCCTGGACATCACCGCCCACGGCGAGACGGCCTACAACCGCTAAGCCCTCGATCACCCTGGCTGGTTGAACCCGCGTTGCCGCAAGGCACGCGGGTTTTTTCGTGTGCGCCCGCACCTGCTTATGATGCGCGGCGGGACACCACAACATCAGGAGGAAGCCATGTCCAGAGCCCCCCTGCGCCTGTGCGCGCTTGCTGTTCTGGCCGCGTTGATCGCGACCGCGCATGCCACAGAGACCGGCCAGCGCAAGCCGCCCGCCAAGGTCACCTTCCACAAAGCCCCTTCCGAGGAAAGCCCGGCCGCGCGCGAGAAGCGCCTCAAGCGCGAATGCAAGGGACGGCCCAACGCGGGCATGTGCCTTGGATATGCGCGCTAGCCAGGCCGATTGCAGCCCGGTGTGCAGAAAATTCAAAGCCCCCGCGGCGCCCGGCGGCTACCATCGCTGCCATGTCCTCCACGCCTCCCGAGTACCCGGGTGAACTGATCGAACGGGTGCGCGCCGCCGCCGCCGCGCGCACACCCTTGCACATCACGGGGGGCCGCACCAAGGCCTTTTACGGCGAAGCGGCCGCAGGCGAGCCGCTGTCCACCACCGGCTGGTCGGGCATCGTCAGCTACGAGCCCACCGAGCTGGTGGTCACGGTGCGCGCGGGCACGCCGCTGGCCGACCTGGAGGCCGTGCTGGTCGAGCGCGGCCAGTGCTTCCCGTTCGAGCCACCGCACTTCGCACCGGGCGGCACCGTGGGCGGCATGGTCGCGGCGGGCCTGAGCGGACCGGCTCGGGCCAGCGTCGGCTCGGTGCGCGACTACGTGCTCGGTGCGCGCTTCATCAACGGCCGGGCCGAGCTGCTCACCTTTGGTGGCCAGGTCATGAAGAACGTGGCTGGCTACGACGTCAGCCGCGTGATGGCCGGTTCAATGGGCACGCTGGGCCTGATCACCGAAGTCAGCCTCAAGGTGCTGCCGGTGGCTCCGGCCGAGGCCACGCTGGTGTTTGCGCTCGGCCAGCACGAGGCGCTGGAACAGCTGCACCGCTGGGGCGGCCAGCCATTGCCATTGAATGCCAGCTGCTGGGTGAAGGACGAGACGCAGGCTTCGGCTCCCGAGCTGCTGTTCGTGCGCCTGCGGGGCGCTGCGGCAGCGGTGGACGCCGCATGCGAGCGGATGGCGAGGGAAGCGGGGGGCACGCGCATGGACAACGCCGTGGCCGGCCCGGACTGGGCCGACTGCCGCGACCAGCGCCTGCCGTTCTTCCATGCGCCATCGCCTGATCTGTGCCTGTGGCGCCTGTCGGTGCCGCAGACCGCGCCGGTGCTGACCCTGCCCGGCGCGCAGCTGATCGAATGGCAGGGCGCGCAGCGCTGGCTGTGGGCACCTGCTGCCGCCGCCAGCGAAATCCGCGCGGCCACGGCCGCGGTAAAAGGCCACGCCACCCTGTTTCGCGTGGGCGCCAGCGGGGCGCCGGGCGTGCCGCGGTTCGACCGCGCGGACGCGGCCGTCGAGATCATCACGCAGCGCCTGCGCGCCGAGTTCGACCCGGCCGGCATCTTCAACCCTGGCAGAACATGAGCCCCCACGCTCCACCGCTGCGCGGGTCGCTGCCCCCCGAGGGGGCGCAAGCCAGGCTTGGGGCGGCCCGGCGCCTGGCTTGAATCGTTGAACCTTCATGCAAACCCAGCTCTCTCCCGAATACCAGCAGCGCGCCGACGGCCGCGCGGCCGAGGCCATCCTGCGCAAGTGTGTGCACTGCGGCTTCTGCACCGCCACCTGCCCCACCTACCAGCTGCTCGGCGACGAACTCGACGGCCCGCGCGGGCGCATCTACCTGATCAAGCAGGTGCTTGAGGGCGCAGCGCCCACGCGCAAGACGCAGCTGCACCTGGACCGCTGCCTCACCTGCCGCAACTGCGAGAGCACCTGCCCGAGCGGCGTGGACTACGGCCACCTGGTCGACATCGGCCGCCAGATCGTGGACGAGAAAGTGCCGCGCCCGGCCGCAGAAAAAGCCGTGCGCTGGCTGCTCAAGGAGGGTCTGACCTCGCCCCTTTTCGCGCCGGCGATGAAGCTCGGCCAGTGGGTGCGCCCGCTGCTGCCCGGCGTGCTGAAGGACAAGGTGCCCGCGCCACGCGCCGCCGGTGCGCTGCCCACGCGCATGCATGCGCGCCGCGTGCTGCTGCTGGCCGGTTGCGTGCAGCCCGCCATGATGCCCGGCATCCACGCCGCCACCGCGCGCGTGCTCGACGCCGCCGGCATCCAGGTCGTGCTGGCGCCCGAGGCCGGTTGCTGCGGCGCGGTGAAGTTCCACCTCAACGACCAGGACGGCGGGCGCGCGCAGATGCGCCGCAACATAGACGCCTGGTGGCCGCTGATCGAAGACGGTGTCGAGGCCATCGTGATGAATGCCTCGGGCTGCGGCGTCACGGTGAAGGAATACGGCCACATCCTGCAGGACGACCCGGCCTACGCCGCGAAGGCCGCGCGCGTGAGTGCCCTCACGCGCGACCTGAGCGAGCTGCTGCCGGACCTGGTGCCGGTGTTGCGGCCCTTGTTGAAGCAGGTGCCCGACGCCGCGCGTGTGATCGCCTTCCATCCCCCCTGCACGTTGCAGCACGGTCAGCAACTCAAGGGGGGTGTGGAGCAACACCTGGGCGCGCTCGGATTCACGGTGCAGGTGGCGAAGAACGAAGCGCACCTGTGCTGCGGCTCGGCCGGCACGTATTCGGTCCTCAACCCCGCGATCGCGCACACGCTGCGCGACCGCAAGCTCGGCTACCTGGGCGAGCTGCAGCCGGCGGTGATCGCCAGCGCCAACATCGGTTGCATCACCCACCTGCAGAGCGGCACCACCACGCCTGTGCGCCACTGGGTCGAGCTGCTCGACGAGGCGCTTACCGCCAGCGGCTGATCGCCGCGCTGCGCGGTAAGCTGCGCGCATGATCCCCGCGCTCGCCACATTGCTCGTCTTTCAACTGCTCGGTGAGGCGCTCGTGCTGGCGCTGGCCATGCCGGTGCCCGGTCCGGTGGTGGGCCTGGCCTTGCTGCTGCTCACGCTGGTGCTGCGCCCCTCGGTGCTCGACGGCATCAAGCCCACCGCGCAGACCCTGTTGCAGCACCTCTCGCTGCTGTTCGTGCCGGCCGGCGTGGGGGTGATGCTGCACCTGCAGCGCCTGGGCGACGAGGCGCTGGCCATCGGCGTGGCGCTGGTGCTGAGCACGCTGGTGGGCCTGGCCAGTGCGGCCCTGACCATGAGCTGGCTCATGAAGCGGAGCAGGCAATGAGTCCCGTGGGTGCGCTGGCCGACATCTGGGTCTACCTCGCGGCCACGCCGCTGCTGGGCCTGACGCTCACGCTGCTGGTCTACCACGGGGCCTTTCTGTTCTACCAGCGCTGCGGCTTCAACCCGCTGGCCAACCCGGTGGCCGTGGCGGTGGCGGTCCTGGCCGCGCTGCTGTGGGCCACGGGCACGCCCTACGCCACGTATTTCGAAGGCGCGCAGTTCGTGCACTTCCTGCTCGGGCCGGCCACGGTGGCGCTGTCGGTGCCGCTGTTCGAGCAGCTAGCACGGCTCAAGCGGCTGTGGCTGCCCATGCTGGGCGCCCTGGTCGTGGGCACGCTCACGGCCACCGTCACCGCCGTGGGCGTGGGCTGGGCGCTGGGCGCGTCGCGCGCCACGCTGGCCTCGCTCGCGCCCAAGTCGGTCACCAGCCCGGTGGCCATGGGCATCTCGGAGAAGATCGGCGGCCTGCCCTCGCTCACCGCCGTGCTGGTGGTGGGCACGGGCGTCACCGGCGCGGTGTGCGCGCGCTTCCTGTTCGACGCCCTGCGCATCCGCGACCCGATCGTGCGTGGCTTCGCGCTGGGCAACGCAGCGCACGGCATCGGTACCGCGCGCGCGTTCCAGGTGAGCGAGGAAATGGGCGCCTTCGCCGGGCTGGCCATGGGCTTGACGGCGCTGTTCAGCGCCGTGGTGCTGCCGCTGCTGGCGGGGCTGCTGCTGCGCTGGGTGTAGCCGCACCCCCTGCGCGCTGACCCATCGCCTCGCGGTAGCGCCGGCTGCAGGGCACGGCGGCACCGTCGCGCAGGTGCAGGCGGGCGTCGCCGCTGTCCAGGGGCTCGATCTCGGCCACATGATCGAGGTTCACCGCGTGGCTGCGGTGCACACGCACGAAGCGCTCGGGGTCAAGCTGCTGGAGGAAGTCGGTGAGCGTGGCGCGCAGCAGGTAGTCGTGCCCGTTCACCCGCAGCCCCACGTAGTTGCCCTGGGCCTGCACCCAGGCGATGTCGGAAGCCATCACGAGGAACTCGCGGCGCAGCTTGCGCACCAGGAAGCGGGTGGGCCGGGGTTCGGGCTGTGGGGCGGCTTCGGCCCCAGGGGCGGGTTCGGGGGCGTCGAGCACCCGGGCCTCGCCGGTGAGCCGCAGCATCAGGAAGCGGTAACTCATCAGCGCCACCACGATCATGGCGTAGCTGCGCACATCTTTCAGGTATTCGTAGGCGAGCTGCAGCGGCCAGGGGCCGAAGTCGTAGCGTTCATTCAGCAGGGCATAGCCCGCCCGGCGCAGCCACCACATGCCCCCCACGTGCAGCACGCAGAACACCAGGCTGGCGACGAGGTGCATGGGCAGCGCCGCGCGCAAGGTGTCCCAGCGAACCGGAAAGCGCCGCTCGAACGCCACGATGGCCGGGATCAGTGCACCGATGACGAGCGCACTCGTCACCTCCCACAACACCGGCTGCCACAGCTGCGGCTGCTGCGCAGCCACCCGGTCCAGGTCCATCCAGGTCACCACGCTGTTGAACGTGGCCTGCAGGGTGAGCACCACGCACCAGAACCCGACCTCGAACCGGCGGCGAACCGCGAGGTATCGAGCAAACCAGTCGGAAGAAGGCGTCATGACCGCCAGTCTACGTGGGGCGCAGCGTTCCAAAGCCGGCGCCGCGAAAGTCCGAACGGCAGCGTGTGGCGCACCGCAGGCTATGTGGCCTTCGGACTGGCTCTGCTGACCGCGCGCTCCCGCAGGCTGGCCTCATGGCTCGATCGGTTGGAACACGGGGGCCGAGCCCTGTGGCGGCGCTGGAGAGGCAGCGGGGATTGATGGCGGTGAGGCGTCGGGGTTCAGTGGCCGGGTACGCAGCCGCTCACGCGCCCGGTCGGTCCGCGAGCCGCACCACGTGCGCCGATCGCGGATCGACCCTGCCCGCATGCAGGTCCGCAATCACCGCCTGCGCATGCACAAAACCATCGCCGTGTGCGAGCGCCATCCAGCGGTTGCCGGGCTGGGCCAGCTGGGCGATGAACTGTCCTTGCGCCTTGTTGAAGCGGCGGTTCACCTCCTGCGGGCCCCAGTCGGCATTGCGCTTGCGGATCTGCACGGGTGCGAAGTAGAGCGTCGGCTCGGGGCCGGGCAGCCCGGTCTGGTTCAGGAAGGCGGTGTTCTGCGCCGACCCGGCGTAGCAGTCGTACACCAGCGCGTCTCCGAAGTGGTGGTGCACGTTGGCGCGCAATGCGTCGTTGCCCGCGAAGTCGACATACAGCGTCGGCACATCGGCCGGCAGTGCGGTCACCTCCGCATAGTCCACCACGCGGTCGTAGCAGCCCAGGCCCTCGACGTAGGCGCGGTTGCCCGCCGAGGTCGCGCCGATCAGCGCGAGACCGTCACGCGCATCGAGGCAGAAGGCGGTGCCAGAGGCGGTCTTGCTCGACGCGCTCGACACCAGGACCTGTTTCGCACCGAAGAAGCGGTTGTCCTCCAGAAAGTCGGCGAGCATGAACGAGGTGATGAAGAGCGGGCGGACCAGCATCTGATAGTCCTCCAGCGCCGCAGAGTAGCCCGCGTCGTTGCTGCAGCGCATGTACTGGTTGTACGCGGACACCAGCTCGGCGCGGTGCGGCGCACCATCGTAGAAACCGCGGGGCGTCACGCGCACAGGCAGCATGCGGAAATGGCTTGCGATCGGAAAGTAGCCGTAGAAGCGTTCACCGACCTCGACCCCCGCAACCGTCGAGGCCACCACGTCCGCAAAGCCCCACACCGGCATGTGGCCCCAGTCGGCATCGCCGGTCGGAAAGAACGACCAGTACTTCATCTGCGCGTCGCCGAAGGCGGCATAGGTGATGTTGTTGGTGGTGAGCGCGAAGCGGTCGATCTTCATCAACACCTCGCCGGACTGCAGCGCGCCGTTGTCCTGCGTGGTCACGACACGGGTGGTGCCGAGGGCGTCTTTCCGCGTTTCAAGTCGGGTTAAAGTGAATGTGCTGTTCATTCGACAACTGTATGGCGACCCGCCTCCAGGTGGGTTCGGAAAACCCGCCGATGCCCGATGCGCCCCGCTCCAAGCCGCTGAAACGCCCCACCCAGGCGCGCAGCAAGTTCACCGTGCAGGCGATCTACGACGCCTTTGTTCGGATTTGGACCGATCACGGCTGGGAGGGCGTGACCACGCGCGCCGTGGCGCTGGAAACCGGCATTGCGGTCGGCACGCTGTACGACTACTTTCCCAACAAGGAGGCGCTGCTCTCGGGGTATGTGCGGCATTGCGTTGATGCGCTGCTGATCCGGCTCGACGAGCAGGTCATCGCACCGTCGGACCTGGTCTGGCCCGCACGCGTGCAACGCCTCGTGCGCATCACCTGCGACACTCGGCTCGATGGCCTGCCAGCGGTCGACCATGAGATGCTGATGCTCGAGCACCGCGTGGCCGAGCCCAGGCACCACCGCCGCGTCTACAGCGAACTCTGCGACCGGTGGGAACGGGCCTTCGCGGCCTGCACGGACCTGCAACCGCAGCCCTCGAGCGCCACGGTTCATGCGCTGTTGAGTGCTGTGTGGGGCGCCCGCCGCTACCGGCTGCTGGTGCAGCCCGAAGCGGGGGGCGACGAGTGGGTCGGCGAGATGGAAGCGATGGTGATGGCGCGCCTGGCCACGCACCTCTGCGCAGCCCCTACGCGGACCCCGGCCGCATCTCGCGACCGGTAGGATCCGTTTCAAGCACCGACTCGTGAAGGCCCTGGATGGGAGCCAGGGCCGCACCGTCATCGCTGGTTTGAAACAAGCCCCAGCCCATGCCCTGCAACTCGGGCTCCTCCAGTCCGTTGTCTTCCAGCATGTAACAGAGCCCCAAAAGAAGCTCGACCTGCATGCCTCTCGCGATCTGCGACAGGTCTTCCTTGCTCACGCCTGCTGCGACCGCTCGATCAAGGGCTGCGCCCATGCCCGCAAACACGCCCCCGGGGTCGTCCTTCGCCGCGGCAATGTGATGGTCAATCCATCCCACCTCGTCGTCGCCAACCACCATGCGCCAGCACGCCCGAAGAAACAGGAAGCGGTGCAGTTGAGGGATGCCTTCGGTGACCTGCGAGCGCGCCCACGCTTCGGCATTCCTGGCGCCCAGTTTTCGAAAGAGATTGGAGAGTTCGGGGCCGGATGAAGGAATGGTCATGTGGTGCCTCGGAAGTGAAACGCCGGCATCTGGCCGAAGACGGCAAATCGTAGCCCAGGGACAGTCGCGCAGGACCCGAGGATGCAGGGCGGCTGCTGCCGATGCCACCCGGAGCCGTCCCCGCCGCCCACCATTCATCACAGCGGGCCCGCGAACCGTCCCAAACCGGCCCGTGAGGCCATCGCCCGGTCCAAGAATCGGCGCGTTTCAGCCTGTTGGAGCCCATTCATGAACCGCCGACACGACATCGACGCCTTGCGCGCCCTCGCGTTTGCCCTGGTCATCGTCTACCACGTGGGCATGTACTACGTGGCCGACTGGCACTGGCACATCAAAAGCCCGCACGCCGCCGAGTGGCTGCAATGGCCGATGCGGACCGTGAATCTCTGGCGCATGGACCTGGTGTTCCTGGTGTCCGGCATCGCCTTCGGTTTCCTGCGGCGTGGCCTCTCGCCGGCGCGGCTGATCGCCGCGCGCAGCCTGCGCCTGCTGCTGCCACTGGCGTTCGGCATGGCCGTGGTGGTGCCTTACCAGGCGTATGTGCAGGCGCTGGACCAGGGCGCCATCGGGCCGGGGCTGGGCGCATTCCTCGCGCGCTACTACAGCGGCGGGCCGTGGCCGCGCGGTGCCTTCGACGGCTCGGATTTCGGCGTCACCTGGAACCACCTCTGGTACCTGCCCTATCTTTGGGCGTACACCGTGGTGCTGGCGATGCTCTCGCCAGCGCTGGAATCCGCGCCGGGCCAGCGGCTGCGGCTGGCGTTCACGCGACTGCGCGGTGCCGCCCTGCTGGTGCTGCCGGCGCTGCCCCTGGCGCTGTATTCGCTCACGCTGTGGCCACGCTTCCCGCCCACGCACGACCTGATCCACGACGCCTGGTTGCACGCCGTGTACTTCACGCTGTTTCTCTACGGCCACTGGCTGGGAGTGGACGCAGGTGTCTGGGCAGCGTTGCGCCGGCTGCGCTGGATCGCGCTGGCGCTGGCCGTGGGCATGTTTGCCCTGCACGTGGGTCTGCGCACCATGGCGGCGGGCAGCGAACCGCTCTGGCGCATGTCGGCGCGGCTCGCGGCCGACGCCTATCTGTGGACGAGCCTGGTGGCCGTGCTCGGCTGGGCCCACCATCTGCTCAACCGCCCCTGGCCCTGGCTGGCATGGGCCAACGAGTCGGTCTACCCCTGGTACGTGCTGCACCAGACGGTCATCATCGCGCTGGCGGTGCTGCTGGCGCCGCTGGCGCTTGGCGCGGTGGTGGAGCCGGTGTTGCTGCTGCTGGGCACGGTGCTCGGCTGCTGGCTCGTCACCGACGGGCTGGTGCGGAGGGTGACCTGGCTGCGACCCCTGTTCGGCCTCAGGCCGCGAGCGCGGCCTCGATGTCCGACGCCAGCTTCTCAGGAGCGTCCTGCGGCGCGTAGCGCCTGATCACGCGGCCGTCCCTGCCGACGAGGAACTTGGTGAAGTTCCACTTGATGGCCTTGCTGCCCAGCAGGCCGGGGGCCTCGGCCGTGAGCCACTGGTAGAGCGGGTGCGCGGCGTCGCCATTGACGTCGATCTTGCCCATCATGGGAAAGCTCACGCCGTAGTTGAGCTGGCAGAAGCTGGCGATCTCGTCGTTGCTGCCCGGGTCCTGGCTGCCGAACTGGTTGCACGGAAACCCCAGCACCACCAGGCCGCGCGCGCTGTAGGCCTGGTGCAGCTTTTCCAGACCACCGAACTGCGGCGTGAAGCCGCAGGCGCTGGCCGTATTGACGATCAGCAGGGGCTTGCCTTTGTACTGGCTCAGCGGCACGGGCTGGTTGTCAATGGACAGGGCTTCGAAGTCGTAAATGCTGGACATGGGAGGCTCCACAGGTGGTTGCTGCACGGTGCCCGATTGTGCGATGCCCGCCTCGTGTGCGACAAAAGCCGCGCCAGTGGCCTGCCTTCCCTGGTCGGACGTCTTCCAAACCGGCGGCCAATGCGGGCATACTGGCCTGCAACATTCAATAACAATTCCGGGGTCGGAGATGGTGGCTGCATACACGATGGCGCTGGTGGGGTTCTCGCAGGCAGAGTCGTCCACGTTCGAGTCGTTCTTCCGGCTCGCGTCGCGGCGTCCGCCCGGCTACCTGGTGCAGGACGAGGTGATGGATGCGCAGATCCTGGTCGTCAACGCCGACAACGTGCAGGCCGTGCTGCTGGTGCGCGATGCCGAGCTGCCGGGGCGGGTGTTGCTGGTCGGCAGCTCGGATGGCGGCACCGGCTGGCCCCTGCACCGCAAGCCGGTCAAGCTGGTGGCCATGCTGGCGGCGCTCGACGAAATCGTGGGCGCCCGGCGCCCACCGCCCCGGCGCCGCGGGGGCAATGGTGCCGCGTCGGGTTTCAGCCCCGCCGAGCCTTACCAGTCGTCGCAGCTGCAGGGACTGGAGGCGAGCATGAAGCTCGCGAGCGGACAGCAGATGCCGCCCGAGCACCCGCCTGCAGTGGCATCCGGCGCCGGGGCCGACCGCAGCTTCTCCGCCACCCAACCGCCTGAGGACGCGCCTGCCCTGGCCCCCGCCGTGCGCGGCAGCCGTCGCCGCCGCTCGGCCGACACCGAATTCCCGGCCACGCGCCCCATGGAACGGGGGGAATCCCTTGCCACGCCCCTGTCGGCACCCGCTGCCACACCAGCACGCCGGGCCCCGGCCGCTGCCCCGGCGCAGCCGGCCGGCGTGATGCGCATGACCGATTTCGGCGGGCTGGACGACCTGCCCTCACCCCCGGCACCGCGTTCCACGCGCGCACCCCGCTCCCGGCTCAGTGCGGACAAGACCGCCGTGCCCGAGGTGGCGCGCGGCGACATGCTGCTGGTGGCGGAAAGCCTGGTGGAAGGGCGCATCCTGCTCAAGCGCTTCAAGAAGTACGGCCTGGCTGTGGACTGGTCGCGCGAAGCGGCGCAGTCCCTGGTGATGCTCAAGGCCCACCCGTACCGGCTGGTGGTCATCGACCGCCTAAAGGGCGAGCCCGACGCCAACCACATCTGCCGCGTGGCCAAGCAGACCAAGGGCCCCAAGGGCGCGCCGGTGGTGATCATGTTCGCGCCCACCGCCGGCAGCATGGACCGCATGAAGGCCGGCCTGGCTGGCAGCGACGCCTACCTCTCGCGCTCCGTCGGCGAGGGCGACCTCTACAAGGTGCTGGCGCAGCACCGCCTGGTCAGCCTGGACGGGTTCGCACCGACCAACGTCGGCTTTTAGGAAACACCCCCGCCGCGCTGCGCGCGACCCCCTTCAAGGGGGCAACACCAGCGGCCCGTCCTGAGTTTGTCGAAGGGTGGTTCCGCTGTGTTTCTGGATCTGCATCACTTCGCGCGTTGCATCCTCGTTGCGCCGTGTCAGCCGTGCAGGTCGTCGCGCCGCGCGATCTCCAGCAGCCGTTCCAGCTCATTCGGGTAGGTGCGCTGGTTGTGGCGGTGCCACAGCGCAATCAGGCCCATGAAACCCGCCACCAGCAGGCCGAAGGCGGTGATGGCGGCGAAGGCCGACATGCCCATGCCGGTGGAGAAGCTGTAGAGCGCGCCCAGGCCCAGGATGCAGGCCTGTTCGTTGAAGTTCTGCACCGCGATGGAGCGGCCTGCGCCCATCAGGTTGTGGCCCCGGTGCTGCAGCAGCGCGTTCATCGGTACCACCAGGAAGCCGCCCAGGCCGCCGAGCAGCACCAGGAAGGGCGCGGCCACCCAGACGTTGTCGATGAAGTTCATCAGGATCACCAGCACGCCCATGCCGATGCCCAGAGGCATCACGCGTGTGGCCTGGTCCAGCCGCATGCGCATGGACGCCACCACCGCGCCGACGGCGGTGCCCACCGCCACCACCCCCACCAGCGAGGAGGCCTGCGTGGTGCCGTAGCCCAGTGCCGCGCCGGCCCAGGCCAGCACGATGTAGCGCAGGTTGCCCGAAACACCCCAGAACAGCGTGGTGGTGGACAGCGAGATCTGGCCCAGGTGGTCGCGCCAGAGGCGGCTGTTGCAGCGCCAGAAGTCGGGCAGCAGGGCCAGCGGGTTCTTCGGCATCGGTCGCGGCGTCACGCCGGTGAGCGGGATGCGGGTGTTGAACCAGGCCGCCAGCGCGTAGACCACCACCAGCGCGGCCACGGCCGCCTGCGCCGGGTGGTGGATGCCAGTGTGGAAACCGGGGATGTCGATGGCCAGCAGGTGGGTCGAGATCCAGGGGCTCACCAGCTGGCCGCCGAGCAGCACGCCCAGGATGATCGAAGCGATGGTCAGGCCTTCGATCCAGCCATTGGCCTTGACCAGCTGGGAAGGCGGCAGCAACTCGGTGAGGATGCCGTACTTGGCCGGCGAGTAGGCCGCGGCACCCAACCCCACCAGGGTATAGGCCAGCAGCGGGTGCACGCCGGTGAGCATGAGCAGGCAGCCCAGCACCTTGATGGCGTTGCTGATGAACATGACCTGGCCTTTGGGCCGGGCGTCGGCGAACGCGCCCACGAAGGGCGCGAGCACGACATAGAACAGGGCGAACAGGGGGACCAGCGCGGCGCTTTGCCATTCCGGCGCGCCACGTGTGCGCAGCAGTTCGATCGCGGCGACGAACAGCGCATTGTCCGCCAGCGAACTGAAGAACTGCGCCGTCATGATGGTGTAGAAGCCGCGCTTCATGGCGATGATTTTGTGGGCCGGTGCGGGTCAGCGTGGGGCTGCCCAAGGGGGTACGCCGGCCTTTTTGTGCGACAGTTGGCGGGTCTCCAGACGATGCGGGGTTATAGCACGCGCCCTTGAAATTCCAGGGGCTGAACCCTCCGGGTTTTCCGCCTCCACAGGGCGGCCGGGCCTCGCCCGCGACTTACCGCACGATCCCTTTGCTCAGACGTTGCACGCCCGACCCGACATGCCCCGCTCGATTCTTGCCACCGTCCACCCCGATGCCCTGCGCCACAACCTGCAGCGCGCGCGCGACTGCGCGCCCGACGCCCGCGTCTGGGCGGTGGTCAAGGCCAATGCGTACGGCCATGGCATCGAACGCTGCTTCGATGCCATGCGCAGCGCCGATGGCTTTGCCCTGCTCGACCTGGCCGAAGCCGAGCGCCTGCGCGCCCTCGACTGGCGCGGCCCGATCCACCTGCTCGAAGGCGTGTTCGAGCCGCGCGACCTGGAGCTGTGTTCGCGCCTGCACCTGTGGCACACGGTTCACTGCAATGAACAGATCGACTGGCTGGCCGCGCACAAGACGCAGGTGCCGCACCGCGTTTTCCTCAAGCTCAACAGCGGCATGAACCGCCTGGGTTTCACACCGGCCGCGTTCCGCAGCGCCTGGGCGCGGCTCAACGTGCTGCCGCAGGTGGACGAGATCTCGCTCATGACGCACTTCAGCGACGCCGATGGCGTGCGCGGCATCGCGCACCAGGTGGCGACCTTCGAGGCCGCCACCGCGGACCTGCCAGGCGAGCGCACGCTGTGCAACAGCGCGGCCCTGCTGCGCCACGCGCGCACGGCACTGCGCGGCGCGCAAAACCTGGCGGCCGACTGGGTGCGTGAAGGCATCGCGCTCTATGGCAGCGCGCCCGACTTCCCTGCCAGAAGCGCTGCCGACTGGGACCTGCAACCGGCCATGACACTGGCCAGCCGCATCATTGGCGTGCAGTCGCTGCAGGCCGGCGACACCGTGGGCTACGGTTCGGCCTTCGCCGCGGACAAACCCATGCGCATCGGCGTTGTGGCTTGCGGGTACGCCGACGGCTACCCGCGCCACGCATCCACCGGAACCCCCGTACTGGTGGGGGGTATGCGCACACGTGTGGTGGGGCGGGTGAGCATGGACATGATCACGGTCGACCTCACGGGCCTCGATGCCGAGGGCATGGGCTCAGAGGTTGTGCTGTGGGGGCGTTCGTCATCGGGCGCGGTGCTGCCGATCGATGAGGTGGCCTCCGCGGCGGGCACGATCAGCTATGAGCTGATGTGCGCGGTGGCGCAGCGGGTGCCTTTTGCCGCTGCCTGATCAGGAACGCCCGGGCGAACACGCCGCAAAACCATACCGCTCACAGAACGGGTTGCCCAGCAGCGGCAGCCAGCGCGGGATGTCGTGGAACTCGCGCGCCACCTCGGTCAGCACCGTGTCGCGGAACGGCTGGTACCTGAAGCCCTCGCCATCGACCGCGAAGAAGGCCACGCCGTCCACTTCGAAGCGCTTCACGCTGATGCGCCCGAAGTAGGGCGCGAATTCTTCCGGGTCGGGCTCGTCGAAGAGGAAGATGCGGATCGGCCGGCCGTCGTACACACGGAAGTCGATGATCTGGTCGTCCTGCCGCGCATGGTGCCTGCCCACGCCGAAGACCGGCACGTACTGCTTGTGGTGGAAGGCCAGCATGGCTGCGGGGTGGTAGGTTCGGCCCATCAGCGTGGCGCCTGTCGGCAGGTCCTTCTGCAGCGCCGCGACGATGGCTGGCGTCTCATGCAGGAAGACCGCGCGGTCGTTCGTCCTGACCGGCTGCCACCATGACGGCGGCGCCCAGACGATGGCAGCGACCACCATCAGATGCGGTACCGACAGCGCCATGGTCCAGTTCAGCGCACTGCGCAGCGCCCGCGCGTCCAGTCGCAGGCCGACCCACAGAACGAACAGCGGTACGAAACCCAGCACCCAGTGCAGACCGATGATGCGGCGCGTGCTCAGCAATGCGAACACGACCAGCGGAAACAGCCACAGAACCGCCAGCGTGCGCGCCGTGGCAGGGGAGGTGCCGGGAACTGCGCGCGCACGCGCGCCGCGCCACAGCAGCCAGGGCGTGAGCAGGTACAGGACCATCACGAGGTACAAGCCGAAGGTCTCGAACGACCAGGACGTCCCCTCGTTGCGGTTGAAGACGTTGAACATCACGTTGCTCCAGCCATGCGTGGCGTTGAAGGCGACGTTGAGCGTGATCGCGGGCAGGGTCGGCACGAAGATCAGGAAGGGCGCCCACCTGCGCTCGCAGCGCCAGCCGAAGCAGTGCGCGGCGTAGGCGAAGCCGAGCAGGGCGGCGAAGTACTTGGAGAGGAAGGCCAGACCCAGGAACAGGCCGGCCAGCGCATACCAGCCCGTGCCCCGCTCGCTGGTGTCGGCGCGCAGGTAACACCAGGCGGACAGCGCCATGAAGAAGACCAGCGGCGTGTCGGTGGTCACCAGCACGAACATCCACGACCACGGCATGGCCAGGTACACGGCACCCGCGAACCATGCGCTGGCCTCGCGGTCTTCTGGCAGAAAGCGGCGCAGCAGATCGACCACACCGAGCGCGATGAGGCTGGTGACGAGCAGCGTGGCGCTGCGCAGCACCAGCGGATGGTCGCTGATCTGGCGCAGCAGCGCGATCAGCCAGCCCACCATGGGCGGGTGGTCCGAATAGCCCCAGGCCGGGAGCACGCCCCACTGGTAGAAGAAGGCCTCGTCGCCGGTGAAGGGGAAGCCCGCCGCGATGACGATTTTCAGCAGCAAGGTCGCGGCAAACGCGACCCAGAAGATCTGGCGCGAGGCATGCGCTGAATATTCAGACGCACGCACGCCAGGCCATCTCTCAGGCATCCAGGGCGAGCAGCGAGACGCCGATCACGATCAGCGTGCACCCGCCCACACGAACCCAGGAGAAAGGCTCACCCAGCCAGAGCACGCCCATCGCCAGCGTCACCACGAAGCCCAGGCTCACGAGCGGGTAGGCCAGGCTCACGTCCAGCCGCGAGAGCACCCACAGCCACAGCAGGGCGCTCGTGCCGTAGAGCATCAGGCCCAGCCAGACTTGCGGGCTGGAGAACGCCCGCAGATAGGTGCCGCCCACTTCGACGGTGGTGGTCGCGCCCATGCCGCGCTTCAAGATGAGCTGTGCCGCCGAGGTCAGCAGCACACAGAAAAGGGCCAGGCCCAGGGCGATGGTTTTCGATTGCATGGGGGTCGTTCCATTCGTTGGAGGTTGCTCAACAGCTCAGATGCCTGTGGTGGCCACCAGGCCAATGGCGGCCATGGCGAGCAGGGTGCCCCAGCTGAAAGGGTCCCTCAACGCGAACTGAAGCGGGTCTTCGCCCTGCAACTCGCGCCGCCCGGTCTTGAGCCAGATGCGCATCACCCACAGCAGCAGCACAGGCGCCGCGCACCAGAGCAGGTCGGGTTCGGCGTAGAGCTTCAGGCTGTTCTGGCTGTCGATGTAGAGCGTGAGCACCATCACCGCAAGGAAGCCGCTGGCCATGCCCATGGTGCGCAGCGAAGCCAGGTCGCGCGGATGGTAGCCACGCCCCGGTGCCTGCGACGGGTCCTCGTTGTCCAGTTCCTCGAGTTCGGCGCAGCGCTTGACCAGGGCCAGGCTCAGGAACAGGAAGATCGAGATTGCCAGCAGCCAGTTCGACAGGTCCACGCCCGAGGCGACCGCCCCCGCGCCGAGGCGCAGGGTGTACAGACCCGAAAGCACCAGCACGTCGATCAACGCCATGCGCTTGAGGGCCAGCGAATACGCCAGCGTGGTCGCGGTATAGGCCAGCAGCACGGCGGCGAAACCGGCGGACGCCATGAAGGCCAGTACGAAGGCCAGCGCGAGCATGGCCGCGCTGAGCGCGATGGCCGCGGGAATGCCGAGGGTGCCAGCCGCCAGCGGGCGGTGGCGCTTGATGCGGTGCACGCGGTCGTTCGGCAGGTCCAGCAGGTCGTTGACGAGGTAGGTGGCCGAGGCGCACAGGCCGAACGCCACGAAGGCCAGCAACACCATGCCCCAGAGCCTCGGGTCGAGCGAGTGCGCGGCCAATAGCGGCACGAACAGCAGGCCGTTCTTCGACCACTGCCTGAGCCGGATCGCGCGCAGCACCGTGGCCAGCCGCAGCGGTTCGCGCGCGAACACCCGCGCCTGCGGGTGGGTGCGCTGCAGCGCGCTCACCAGACTGTCGGGTGCATTGACGGCGATCGCCTCGGTGGCCCCGCTCCAGACCTCGAGGTCGTCGCGGCTGTTGCCGGCGTAGGCCCAGGCTTCGTGGCCCCGCGCGCGGGCGTGCGCGTTGATCGCCGCGCGCTTGTTGGCACGACTGAGGTTGATGCCGTCGGCCTGCGCGTTGGTACCCAGGCAGTCGTCGAACACGTTCAGGTGCTCTGCCACCTCGCGCACGATGCGTGCATCGGCCGCGCTGGCCAGCACCAGGGGGCGGCCGCGCGCGTGTTCGTCGCGCAGGAACGACAGGAAAAGTTCGTGGTACGGCAGGCGCGCCGCATCGGGCCGCACCGCGCTGGCCAGGCGTTGCTTGAGGGCGGCTTTGCCGTGCAGCAACCAGCCAAGCAGGCGCAGCAGGTTCAGCGGGTTGCGCCGCACGAACAGCAGGGCCGACTCGTACAGGGTGTCGCCGGGCGTGAGCGTTCCGTCCAGGTCCACATAGAGCGGGCGGACATCGGGGGGGAGGGAGGCGGCGGTGGCAACTGGGGGCGTCAAGCGGGTGGATTCGTGAAGCTGTGAAAGGATTCTAGGGTCGCCCCCTGGTTTCCCTTGTGACAGAACGCAGAGTGTCCACCGCTCGCGTGCGCCCGGTGCGTCAGCCGCGCGCCACGGTGGCCGGTGTCTTCAGCCGCCCGGCCAGCCAGTGCAGCGCGATCGCCGGCACCAGCAGGCACAGCATGCCCACCGCCCAGACGATCCACATCAGCGGGGTGACCCAGCTCGTCAGGGCGCCGGCGGAAGGCAGGGCCTGGCCGAGCCACTGCACCATGCCGAGCCACGCGCCCTGCATTGTTTTTACCCAGGCGGGGTCGATCCACAGGGCCAGCCACGCGGGCACCGGCCATTGGCCGGCCGCGGTGGCCACGTCCGTGACCTCGCCCGCGGCGATCATGGTCAACAGCCATTCGGTGACTTGCACGGACGCCGCGGCCAGGCCTGTCCAGCACAGGGCGAGCAGCGCAAAAATGCCCCAGATGAGGGGCTTCATGCCGGCTCTCCGGCCTGAAGCTTGTCGATGGGATGGTCGCGCATGGATGGTCCTTAGAGGGTTGGCGACGTGCCGGACGGCATAGGGTGGCTCACGGTGTCTCGTGGTGCGCGTCTGTCCGCGTCGCGCCTTTCACAGGGGTGTCGGCCACCGAGCTTGCCCCTGCCCGTGCGCGCGTGGCCGTGTGGATGCCCCAGACCGCCACGAACATGGCCGCGATCATCGGGCCGATCACGAAGCCGTTGATGCCCAGCACTGCAATGCCACCCACGGTGGTGATCATGATCAGGTAGTCGGGCATGCCGGTGTCCTTGCCCACCAGCAGGGGGCGCAGCAGGTTATCGACCAGGCCAATCACGAGCACGCCGTACGCCGTCAGGGCCACCGCCTGCCAGATTGCGCCAGTGGCAAACAGCCAGATCGCCACCGGTCCCCAGACCAGGCCCGCGCCCACGGCGGGCAGCAGCGACAACACCATCATGAGCACCGCCCACAGCAGGGCGGCATTGACACCCAGCACCCAGAACGCCAGCCCGCCGAGCGCGCCCTGCACGACCGCCACCACCAGGTTGCCCTTGACCGTGGCGCGCAGCACGGTGCCGAACTTCTCCAGCAGCTCCTGCTTGTCGTCGGGGGGCAGGGGGATGGCGTCGCGCACGGCGCGCACGATGGCGCTGCCATCGCGCACCAGGAAGAACGCCAGGTACAGCGTGATGAACAGACCGATCACCAGGCCCAGCACGTCCTGGCCCAGATTCAGGGTCTGGGTGGCGATGAACTGGCTGCCTTGCCGGAACACCTCGGCGAGCTTGCGCTGCAGCAGGTCGAAGTTGCCCAGTCCCACACGGTCGAGCACGTCAGCCACCCAGTCGGGCAGCAGGTAGAACATCTCGCGCAGCTTCTGCGCTGGCCTGAGTTCACCCGATTCGATGCGCTCGTAGAGCTGCGCCGCCTCGTTCGCGAGCGACACCAACACCAGCACCGCCGGCAGCACCACCACCACCAGGGCCGCCCCGATGGTGACCAGCGCCGCCGAGTTGCGGCGCTGTTTCATGCGCGGCAGAAGCCAGCGGTACAGGGGGAAAAACAGCAGCGCGATGATGGAACCCCAGAGCACCGTGCCGTAGAACGGCAGCAGGATCCAGGCAAAAGCCACTGTCACCAGCGCGAGCAGCACGCGCAGCATGAAGGAGCCGGACACCGCGGTCATGGGCGGCGCCATCGGGTGGGCATCAACGGACGTCGGGGCGGGTGGCGGCGCTGGGGTGGGTTGCATGGGTGCGAGGCGAAAAGGAATGGGCCAGCGCAGTATCGCCGCCCCGAGGCCGGTCGCGCCTGGTCGTCCGTCGGTCGACCCCCCACTGTCTGTGCGCAGTCGCACGCAGCGGCGCCGGGGGCAACCCGCGCTCAGGGGCCCGACCGGAAAAACTCCGCCATCCTGGGCGTGCCGCCAGGGTGCCGAAACACCAGCGCCACGGCGAGCGCAGGCCCCTCTCGTTCCCAGGCCGCACGCCGATAACCCGGCATCAGGCACTCGTCCTGCAGTCGCTCCCCTGCCTGCATCGCATTGCCGAGGGCGATGTAGTTCGGCTTCCCGTCGGCCCCGCGGGTCAGCGCGAAAAACACCCTGATGCGCGCCACCGGCGCCGCGACATCGAAGCCGTCGGGGCGAAAGCCCAGCGCAAATTCGGGCGCGCTGTCTTCGGTGGGCGCCGGTTGGTGCTCGGCCACCTGACGCTGACCGTCGGCGCCAACCCAGTGCAACCGCAGCCGGGGCGCCTGTTCGCGCGCGGTCCACATCAGGTGCAGGTCGTGGCCCTGTCGGCAGAAGGCGGGGTGGTCGTACCCGGCCGTGTCCTGCCACAGCTCGCCCGAGCGCTCGTCCACACGTTCGAGCCGCAGGCCTGGCGGGGCGATCAGTGACTGCGCGAACACCGCGCCGGCCACGGGCATGTTGAAGCGCTGCAGCGGCTGCACCGCGTGCGCCAGCGGCACCGGTGTGCCGGGGGTGCCCGGGTTGTCTTCGTGGTGGCGCGCGGCGGCCTCTAGTGGGCCAGCCGCCTGGAACAGCGCGAAGCCGGGCAGGCCGAACACCAGCAGCCCGCTCAGCGCCAGCGCCAGGCACTCGCCGCTGCTCAAGGCCGGTGAAAGGCGCCGGCCGACGCCGAAGTGGCTGCCGAACCAGATCAGCGGCCCCGCAGTGAGCAGCAGGCCGTAGAACACAGCCAGACTTTCCATGCCCGAAACCGCGCGCGCCGGCCCCAGCACCGTCAGCACGGCCAGCGGCGCGGCCAGCAGCGACACCATGCGCAGCGCGAGCCAGCTGCCCGCCTTGTGCTGGCGCCGGAAGTGGCGCCATTCGAGCCACAGCAGCAGCAGGACCACCGCGAGCACGAGCGCGGCGACGGTGACCCAGGTCTGCTGCTCGCTGGCGGGGAGGGCCTGCAAGGTGTTTATGTAGCGGGACATGTCCATGGTGTGCAAGGTATGAACGACAGGTATCCATCGTAGGGGCGCGCCGCCGCCTGTCCACACCGCTCGACAAGGCTGCGCAACCCGGCCATCGGGCTACCCTCACCCGACCTCGTGATCAGCCTGAAGAGCGGGAATGGATGAACCGGCATCGTCTGCCACGGCCACACCGATGGCCGCGTGGGCCTGGTCACTCTTGGCGCGCTACGACGGCGAGGTCATGCGCGTCGAACCACCCACCGCCCTGGCGCGGGCGGCCGGGCCCTGGAGCGACGCGCAGCAGGCCACCTGGACACGGCTGCACGCCTGGTCGCACCGGCCTCACCCCCAGACCGCTTCAAGCGCCGCCCACGCCGCAGCAATCGGAGGTTCCCCCGCGCGCGCGGCCAGGCAGATGAAGCTCAACTCGCATTCCAGCGCCACCTGATCGGCGATCACCAGGCCCCGCGCCTGGGCCTCGCGCATCGCGATCGCATCGCGCACCAGCGACAGGCCCACACCGCTGCGAACCAGGTCGAGCATGGATGCTTCCTGGTCCACCAGCGCGACGCGGTGCGGGTCGACCCCCGAGAGCGAACCCGGGCCGAACACGCGGCGCTGCAGCCGATGGTGTGCACTGGCCGGCGGGGTGGCCAGCCAGGGCAGGGCGGCCAGAGCCTTCCAGTCCTTGCCGCGCACCTGCGGCCCCCAGCCGGCGGGCGCGAGTACGCGGTAGGTGAAGCGCGTGAGAGGCCGCCGCGCGTAGGCCGCGCCAGCGGGATCCTCCGGCAGATCGAGGAAGAAGCCCACGTCGAGATCGCCCTGGTCGAGCTGCGCCAGCACGTCGCCGCTCATGCCCTGGCGCAACTCCGTGCCGACCTGCGGACTGGACTCCACCAGTTGCTTCAGAAAGGCCCCCAGGCGCGTGAACTCGGGGTCGAGAATCGTGCCGATGCGCAACAGCCCGCGCACGGTGGTGTGCAGGCCGGCGGCGGCCTGGCCGAAGTCGGCCAGGGCGGCCAGTGCCTTGTCGGCCAGCGGCAGCAAGGACATGCCGTCGCGCGTGAGCGCCATGCCTTGCGGCGTGCGGGTGAAGAGTTGCAGGCCGGTCGACTCGGCCAGTGCCTTGAGCTGCAGGCTCACGGCGGGCTGGCTCAGGTGCAGCCGCTGCGCGGCGCGCGAGACGTTGCCCTCGCGTGCCACGGCGGCAAAGGCGCGCAGGGTCTGCGGGTCCACTGTCGGCAGTGAGGGGCGGTTCTGGATAGGGGTGCTGGGGCGTTTCATTATTTGCTGTGCTTATAGTCTGCCTTCGCCGATTTCATTGGATTTTTGCACTCTTTCCTTCCACACTGTCCGAAATTACGGAGTCAGACCATGAGCATTGCAAATATCGATCACTTCATCAATGGCGCGGCGGCGCCTGGCGCGTCTACTCGCCGTCAGGACGTCTTCAACCCCGCCACCGGCGCCGTGAGCGGCAAGGTCGCGCTGGCCAGCGCGGCCGACGTGGCCACCGCCGTGGCCGCTGCCCAGGCCGCCTTTCCCGCCTGGGCCGACACGCCGCCGATCCGCCGCGCGCGGGTGATGTTCAGGTTCCTCGAACTGGTGAACCAGCACAAGGACGACCTGGCCCGCATGATCACGGCCGAGCACGGCAAGGTGTTCACCGACGCGCAGGGCGAGGTCTCGCGCGGCATCGACATCATCGAATTCGCCTGCGGCATTGCGCAACTGCTCAAGGGCGACTTCACCGACCAGGTGTCGACCGGCATGGACAACTGGACCCTGCGCCAGCCGCTGGGCGTGGTGGCGGGCATCACGCCGTTCAACTTCCCCGTGATGGTGCCCATGTGGATGTTCCCGGTGGCGATCGCCGCCGGCAACTGCTTCGTCCTCAAGCCCAGCCCGATTGACCCTTCACCTTCGTTGTTCATGGGCGAGTTGCTGAAGCAGGCCGGCCTGCCCGATGGCGTGTTCAACGTGGTGCAGGGCGACAAGGAGGCGGTGGACGCGCTGCTGGTGCACCCGGACGTGAAGGCCATCAGCTTCGTGGGCTCCACGCCGATCGCGAACTACATCTACGAGACCGGTGCCCACCACGGCAAGCGCGTGCAGGCCCTGGGCGGCGCCAAGAACCACATGGTGGTGATGCCCGACGCCGACCTGGACCAGGCGGTGGACGCGCTGATCGGCTCGGCATACGGCTCGGCTGGTGAACGCTGCATGGCCATCAGCGTGGCGGTGCTGGTGGGCGATGTGGCCGAGCGCATCATGCCGAAGTTGATCGAACGCACGAAGACGCTCAAGGTGCTCAACGGCACGAATCTCGCCGCCGAGATGGGCCCCATCGTCACGGCGGCCGCGCACGCGCGCATCACCGGCTACATCGAGGCCGGCGCGAAGGAAGGCGCGAAGCTGCTGGTGGACGGGCGCGGCTTTGACGCTTCGCAAACGGGCGAAGGCTGCGGCAAGGGCTTCTGGATGGGCGGCACGCTGTTCGACCACGTGACGACCGACATGAAGATCTACAAGGAAGAAATCTTCGGCCCGGTGCTCAGTTGCGTGCGCGTGCCCGACTTCGCGAAGGCGGTGCAGATCATCAACGAGCACGAGTTCGGCAACGGTGTGAGTTGCTTCACGCGCGACGGCAACGTGGCGCGCGAGTTCGCGCGGCGCATCCAGGTCGGCATGGTCGGCATCAACGTGCCGATTCCGGTGCCCATGGCCTGGCACGGCTTCGGTGGCTGGAAGAAGAGCCTGTTCGGCGACATGCACGCCTACGGCGAAGAGGGCGTGCGCTTCTACACCAAGCAGAAATCCATCATGCAGCGCTGGCCGGAGAGCATCGGCAAAGGTGCCGAGTTCGTGATGCCCACGGCGAGGTAGAAATGCCCCCCTGCGCGCCTGCGGCGCTTCCCCCCGGTGGGGGGACGCAGCCTGAGGACCGGCGGAGCCGGATCCTCGGCTGCCCTGGCTGGGTGGGTTGACGCACGGGAGGCGGACCATGACCGACGGCAATTCGGACTACGACCCTGAATTGGGGGACTGGAGAACGCTTGTGACGTTCTTCAGCCCCACCGAGGCCTTTCTGCTGCGCGGCTGCCTGCAGGCCGGCGGCGTGCCGGCCGCGGTGGCCGATGCGCACCTGGTGCAGACGCACACGCTGCTCGCGGGTGCGATCCCCGTGCGCGTGCTGGTCCCCGCGGGCCGCTTCGCCGAGGCCGAGGCGGTTGTGGCGGCCTTTCAGCGGGGTGACTTCAGCCTGGACGACACCGATCCCCAAGAAGAAGAGACATGAACGACACCACCACCTTCGACTTCATCGTCATCGGCGCCGGCACCGCGGGCTGTCTGCTCGCGAACCGGCTGAGCGCCGACCCGGCGACGCGCGTGCTGCTCATCGAAGCCGGCCGCAAGGACGACTACCACTGGATCCACATTCCCGTGGGCTACCTGTACTGCATCGGTAACCCGCGCACCGACTGGCTCTACCAGACCGAGCCCGACCCCGGCCTCAACGGCCGGCGGCTGCGCTACCCGCGCGGCAAGACACTGGGCGGTTGCTCCAGCATCAACGGCATGATCTACATGCGGGGCCAGGCGCGCGACTACGACCACTGGGCCGCGCTCACCGGTGACGACGCCTGGCGCTGGGACAACGCGCTGCCCGACTTCAAGGCGCACGAGGATCACCACCGGCTCGACGCCGCGCAGGACCCGGCGTTCGCGCAACTGCATGGCCACGGCGGTGAATGGCGCATCGAGAAGCAGCGCCTGCGCTGGGACATCCTCGACGCGTTTGCGCAAGCCGCTCAGCAGGCCGGCGTGCCGGCCACCGCTGACTTCAACACCGGCGACAACGAGGGCGTGGGCTATTTCGAAGTGAACCAGAAGGCCGGCTGGCGCTGGAACGCGTCCAAGGCCTTCCTGCGGCCGGTGCAGCAGCGGCGCAACCTCACGGTGTGGACGCAGACCACCACCGACAGACTGGTGCTGGAGCGCGGCGCGGACGGCGCGCTGCGCTGCACCGGCGCCGAGCTGCGGCGCAACGGCCAGCGTGTGACGGTGCGCGCCACGCAGGAGGTGGTGCTCAGCGCCGGCAGCATCGGTTCGCCCGCGCTCCTGCAACGCTCGGGCATCGGTCCTGCGGGCCTGCTGCGGCAACACGGTATCGATGTGTGGCATGAGCTGCCGGGTGTTGGCGAGAACCTGCAGGACCACCTGCAGATCCGCGCGGTGTTCAAGGTGCAGGGCGCCACCACGCTCAACGTGCTGGCGAGCTCGCTCTGGGGCAAGGGCAGGATCGGCCTGGAATACGCGCTGCGCCGCAGCGGCCCCATGAGCATGGCGCCCAGCCAGCTCGGTGCCTTCACCCGCAGTGATGCGAGCCAGCCCCACCCCAACCTCGAGTACCACGTGCAGCCGCTCAGCCTGGACGCGTTCGGCGAACCGCTGCACAGCTTCCCGGCCTTCACCGCGAGCGTGTGCAACCTCAACCCCGGCAGCCGCGGCCATGTGCGCATCACCTCGGCGAACGCCGACGACGCACCCGCGATCGCGCCCAACTACCTCAGCACGCCCGAGGACCGGCAGGTGGCCGCCGACAGCCTGCGCGTGACGCGGCGCATCGTCGCCCAACCGGCGCTGGCGAAGTACCAGCCCGAGGAATTCAAGCCCGGCACGCAGTACCAGAGCGACGAGGAGCTCGCGCGCCTGGCCGGCGACATCGCCAGCACCATCTTCCATCCGGTCGGCACCACGAAGATGGGCCGCGCCGAAGACGCCATGGCGGTGGTGGACAGCCAGCTGCGCGTGCGCGGCGTGGCTGGCCTGCGCGTGGTGGACGCGGGCGTGATGCCCACCATCACCAGCGGCAACACCAACAGCCCGACGCTGATGATCGCGGAGAAGGCAGCGAAGTGGATCGTGCAGGAAACCGCCCAGCGCCGTTGACGCGGAGTCCTCCCCGCAGGGGAGCCGGTGGCCCGGGCCGGCTTATCTCAGGCGGCCGATGTAGCGGTGCTCTTCGAGTGGCGGTGCGTCTCGCAGCACTTGCGCTGCCACTTCCAGCATGGTCCTGCGCGGGACTGTGCCCATGCCCACGATGGCGGCTTCCAGCTTGTCGGCCCATTGCAGCAGTTCCACATGGCCGTCGATCGCCGCCTTTTCACGCGCGTGCCGCACGATTTCACGCGCGTAGTCGGCATTCGTCGCCATCCACTCCGTGTCGGTCACGCGGCCGGTCTTGCGGCGCAGCAGCACGTGCAGGTGCGCCGCAATGGCGAAAGCGTCGCCGCTGGTGCTCATCTCAGTGGCCCAGTTGCTCGTTGTGGAGTGCCGTGTCCAGCCCCACGCGCTCCACGCCCTCGCGCACGCGCAAGGTGGCAAAGCGCGAGGTGATCCACAGCACCACGGCCGTCATCACCAGGCTGTAGCCCAGCACCGCCACACAGGCGATCAGCTGCGCCAGCATGCTGGACTGCACGCCGGAGATCGCCGGGTCGGCCAGTGCGCCGGTGAGCAGCGCGCCCACGATGCCGCCCACACCGTGCACACCGAACACGTCGAGTGAGTCGTCGGCGCGCAGCCTGCGCTTGAGCGCGGTGGCACCCCAGTAGCAGGCCACGCCCGCCACCAGGCCGATGAGCAGCGCGCCGCGTGGCGTGACGAAGCCCGCTGCCGGCGTGATGGCCACCAGGCCCGCGACCACGCCCGAACACAGGCCCAGCAGCGAGGCGCGCTTGCGCGCCAGCCACTCCGCGCCCATCCACGACAGCGCGCCCGCCGCCGCCGCGATGTGCGTCACCAGCAGCGCCAGGCCGGCGCGGCCGTCGGCGGTGAGTGCCGAGCCGGCGTTGAAGCCGAACCAGCCCACCCACAGCAGGCCGGTGCCCGCCATGGTCAGGCCGAGGTTGAAGGGCACGAAGGGTTCTTGGCCGTAGCCCGAACGCGGGCCCAGCGCATAGGCACAGACCAGCGCGGCCGCGCCGGCGTTGATGTGCACCACCGCGCCGCCGGCGAAGTCCAGCGCGCCGAGCTGCGCCAGCCAGCCGCCCGGCTCCCACACCCAGTGCGCGATCGGTGCATACACCAGCAGCAGCCACAGGCCGGCAAACAGCAGCAGCGCGCCAAAGTGCATGCGTTCGACCAGCGCGCCCACCACCAGCGCACAGGTGATGATGGCAAAGGTGAGCTGGAACATCGCGAACACCGACTCGGGCAGGTGCGGCGCGATGTGGCTCACCGCCACCTGCCCGGTGCTGCCCAGGTATTCCATGCCGGAGAAGCCCAGGCGCTGCAGACCGCCGATGAAGCCACTGCCGGGCGTGAACGCCAGCGAGTAGCCCAGCGCGAACCACAGCACACTGACCACGGCGGCGATGCCGACCACGCTGGCCATGGTATTGATCACGTTGAGCCGACGCACCATGCCGCCGTAGAACAGGGCGATGCCGGGCAGCGTCATGAGCAGCACCAGCGCGGTGCTGACCATGAGCCAGGCGGTGTCGGCGCCCTGGATCGTGCTGGCCGCCACCAGGCCGGGTGCGGCAAGAGCCGCCACCGCGGGTGCGGCTTCGGGCATGGGCGCGGTCTGCGCTGCGGCGGCCAGAGGCGCCAGCCACAGGGCGATCAGGGCGGGTGAATAAGGGAGCTTTCGGGTGGGTTCAGGGGGTTGAAAGGGGTGCGGGACGCGTGTGTGGTGCATGTTTTGACCTGTTTCCAACGACGCCCGGCCCTCCGCATATCCTGTGCCAAGGGTTGACCCGCACAAGGGAAAGCCCCGATGCACATCTGTGGTGCGAGCCGCTAAAGTGCTTGCACTCGCCAACAGCGCACTGCGCTGGTGACCGCGGGGGACCGAGGAGACAACCCAGTCCAAGCAGAACACACGTTTCAGCGTCCTCCAGAGATGCCAGATTGTTCAAACCGACCCGAAAGGGTCGGTTTTTTTTCGCCGGTGCCGTGCGCCGCGTCACGCCGGCGCCAGGGCGCCACCGGCTCGCGGTGACAATCCCCGGCATGGAACTGCTGCTTGTCTCGCTGGCCTCGCTGTTTGCCGGCTTCGTGGATTCGATCGTGGGCGGCGGTGGCCTCATTCTGGTGCCCGCACTGTTCGCGATGTTTCCCGCCACCCACCCGGCCACGCTGTTCGGCGTGAACAAGGGCGCCTCGGTCTGGGGCACGGCCGCCGCGACGCTGCAGTACGCACGGCGCGTGCAGATGCCCTGGCATGCGCTGCTGCCCGCCGCCGCTGTCGGTTTTGTCGGTTCGATGGCGGGCGCCTGGACCGTCACCGTGATCTCGCCCGACTTCCTGCGCCGCGCCCTGCCGCTGGTGTTGCTGATCGTGCTGGGCTACACCCTGGCGCGCAAGGAGCTGGGGCGCCACCACGCGCCGCGCTTCGAGGGTCGGCGCGAGGCGGCTGCGGCCTGCGTGCTGGGCGCCACCATCGGCTTCTACGACGGCTTCTTCGGCCCCGGCACCGGCAGCTTCTTCGTGTTCCTGTTCGTGCGCTGGCTGGGTTACGACTTCCTGCACGCCAGCGCCAGCGCCAAGCTGCTCAACACCGCCTCCAACCTGGCTGCGCTGCTGCTGTTTGCCTGGAAAGGCCATGTGTGGTGGCACTTCGTGCTGGCCATGGCCGTGGCCAATGTGCTGGGCAGCGTGCTCGGCACGCGGCTGGCGCTCAAACACGGCAGCGGCTTCGTGCGCGGGGTGTTCATCGTCGTCGTCTTCGCGCTGATCCTGAAGACCACCTACGACGCCTGGATCAGGGCTTGACTCAGGGTGCGGTGGCCGGCGCTGGCGCCGGGGCTTCCGGCGGCCAGGGCATCGCGCTGGCCCTGAGTGGCGTGCCGATGGGTGCGCTGGCCTGTCCCAGGCGCACGGCGGCGAGGTCTTGCGGATTGGGGTACTGGTCCATCAGCAGGTAGTCGAACACGCGGCGCGCGATGGGTGCGGCATGCGCCGATCCAAAGCCGGCGTTCTCCACCACCAGCGCCAGCGCCACGCGCGGCTGGTCCACCGGGGCGAAGGCGATGTAGAGCGAGTGGTCACGCTGGTGCTCCTCCAGTTTGCGCGCGTCGTAGCGATCCTTCTGGCCGATGGTCACGGCCTGGGCGGTGCCGGTCTTGCCCCCGCTGGCGTAGCCCGCTCCTGCGAACACACGGGTGGAGGTGCCCTCGGTCGTCACCGCCTGCATGGCTTCGAGCACGGTGCGCACGTTCCCGGGCTTGAAGCCGAGGTCTTCCGCGGGCAGGACCGCCTGCGGCACACGCTCGCGCGTGATCACGTTCTCGGTCGCCTTGATGAGGTGTGGCGTGTACTTGACGCCGCCGTTGGCCAGCGTGGCCATGGCCTGCGCGAGCTGCAGCATTGTGAAGCTGTTGTAACCCTGGCCGATCCCCAGCGAAATGGTCTCGCCCGGGTACCAGCGCTGCTGCTCGGGACGCTTGTAGTTGTTGCGCTTCCAGGCCTGGCTGGGCAAAACGCCACGCACCTCGCCCCTGAGGTCGATGCCGGTGATCTGGCCGAAACCCAGTGGCTGCATGAAATCGTGCATGGCGTCCACGCCCATCTCGTGGGCCAGCGAGTAGTAGTAGACGTTGCTGGACTTGACGATGCTGCGCTTCATGTCCACCGCGCCCAGACCGCCTTCATCGTGGCTGCGGAAGCGGTGTCCACCGAGCATCCAGAACCCGGGGTCGTTGACGGAGGTGCTGGCACTGCGCAAGCCGGTTTCCAGCGCCGCCAGGGCCATGAAGGGCTTGTAGGTGGAGCCCGGTGGGTAGGTGCCACGCAGCGCGCGGTTCAGCAGCGGCTTGTCCACCGACTCGTTGAGCGCGCGCCAGTTTTCCACGTCGATGCCGTCGACGAAAAGGTTGGGGTCGAAGGTCGGTTTGCTCACGAAGGCCAGCACTTCACCCGAGCGTGGGTCGATTGCCACCAGTGCGCCGCGCCGCTCGCCGTACATGTCCTCGATCAGCTTCTGCAGCTGGATGTCGATCGACAGCACCACGGTGTTGCCCGGGGTGGCGGGCGTGTTGGCCAGCGAACGCACGGCGCGCCCGCCGGCCGAGGTTTCCACCCGGTCGAAGCCCGTGGTGCCGTGCAACTCCCGCTCGTAGCTCTGTTCCGCACCGAGCTTGCCGATGTACTCGGTGCCGCGGTAGTTGGCCTGGTCCTCTTCCGGCCAGTCGGCAATCGCGGCGGTCTCGCGCTGGTTGATGCGCCCGATGTAGCCGATCACATGGCTGGCGGTTTCCCCGTTGGGGTACTGGCGCAGCAGCCGCGCGCGCACTTCCACCCCCGGGAAGCGGTAGCGCTGCACCGTGAAGCGCGCCACCTCTTCGTCGCTCAGGCGGGTGCGCAGCGGCAAGGAGTCGAAGCGGTGCGATTCTTCCAGCAGCTTGCGAAAGCGCCGCTGGTCACGCGGCGTGACCTCCACGAGCTTGCCCAGTTCGGCGATGGTGGCGTCGAGGTCTTCCACGCGCGAGGGCGTGATCTCCAGTGTGTAGGCCGAGTAGTTGGTGGCAAGCACCCGGCCTTTGCGGTCCAGGATCTGGCCGCGATTGGGCACCACCGGCAGTACGGCGGTGCGGTTGCTCTCGGCCTGCGCCAGCAGGTCGTCGTGGCGCATCACCTGCAGATACACCATGCGCGCGGCGATCAGCCCGAACGCAAACACCACCGCCAGACCGATCAGCAGCACCCGGGCGCGGAACTGCGCCAGGTCGGCTTCGACGTTGCGGATCTCTGTCATGGTTCTCGTTTTACCGCAAGGGGCACGATCCGTGGCGCGCCAGGCGCTCGCCGGGCAGGGCTTGCGCGGAACCGGCTTTGCCGGGCCGCTGCGAGCGCCCCCTTGAGGGGGTGACGCCGGAGGCGGCGCGGGGATGTTTCATGTCACAGCGGCCGGTTGTCGTCAGGGTTCGGCGCACGGCGCTGCGGCGCCAGCAGCAGCACGCTCACCACCGGCCAGAGCGTGGCTTCGATCACCGGCGCGAGCAAGTAGGGCACACCGGGGAAGCTGCCTCCAGCGGCCAGGCGCACCAGCAGTTCAAGCGCGTGCGCGGCCAGGAACAGGGGCAGCACCTGCACCGCCTGGTTGGGCACGCCGAACCAGAGCAGGCGCCGGTGCATCGAGATGCCGAGAAAGCCCAGGGCGGTGTAGGCCAGCGCGTGCTGGCCGAGCAGGGCGCCCTGGTGCACGTCCATCGCCAGGCCGAATGCGAACGCCACGCCCACGCCGATGCGCAAGGGCTGGTGCACACTCCAGAACACCAGCACCACCGCGAGCAGGTCGGGCACCCAGGCGGCGCGGCCGAACAGCCCCATGTTCAACAACATGTTGAACATCAGCGCTGCGATCAGGCTGAACCAGATGAAGGCGGGGTTGGCGGGCAGCAGCAGTTGCTGGCCGGGTCGCATGATCATGGCGCACTGCTCCGTCCGGGCGTGGCAGTGCCCGCCGGCGGGGCGGCCACTGGCTGCGGCTGTGCTGCCCAAGGCGATGGCGGCTGAGCGGCCGCCGCCGGGCGCAGCACCAGCACATGCAGCGTGCCATTGATGCGCGCCAGCGGTTCGCAACGGATGCGGGCGAACGACGACTCCGCCTGACGTTCCACCGAGGTGACGCGCGCCACCGGCAGGCCGGCGGGGTACACGCCGTCCACGCCGCTGGTGGTGAGCAGGTCGCCCTGGGCGATGTCGGCGCTGGCCAGCGTATAGCGCAGCTCCAGCCCGTCGCCGGCGGTCGAGGGTTGTCCGTAGGCCACGCTGCGCACGCCGGTGCGCGTGTTGAGCACAGGAATCGCCTGATCGCGGTCGATCAGCAGGGTGACCTCCGACACCAGCGGATAGACGCGCGTGATCTGGCCAAGCACCCCGCTCTCGTCGATCACGGGCGAGCCCGCCTCGACGCCGTGGGTCTGGCCGCGGTCGATCACGACCTTGCGCGAATACGGGTCGGCCGCGTCGTACAGCACCTGGGCACCGGTGGCGCTGTTGCCGGTGCGCTCGCGCATGGCCAGCAGTTCGCGCAGGCGCTGGTTCTCCAGGGTGATCTGTTCAAGCTGCAGGCTGCGCTCGGCCTGCTCGGCCAGCCGCTTGAGCGCGTCGGCCTCGCCGGCCTGTGCGGCATGCAGCGAGGTGAAGTAGCCACCCGCCGCGGAGACAGCCTGCACCGGCTGCAGCACCAGCCATTGCACGGGGTACAGCACGGCGGCCACTGCGGTGCGGATCGGTACCGTGATACGGAAGCGCAGATCGGCCACCATGAGAAACAGGGCCAGGGCGCTGAACACCACCAGTTTGGACAGGGCCGACGGACCCTGTTTGAAGAACGGGGGCGGTGTACGGTCCAGGGTGCCCAGTGGCATGGCGCTCGTTCGGGTCCGGTCGGTGGGGTGGCTGGCGCGGTGCCGTGGCCCGCGCGCAGGCTTACTCGCTGGTGAAGATGGTGCCCAGGCGCTCCATGCGCTCCAGGGCCATGCCGCAGCCGCGCACCACGCAGGTCAGCGGCTCTTCTGCCACCAGCACGGGCAGGCCGGTTTCCTCGGCCAGCAGGCGGTCGAGGTCGCGCAGCAGCGCGCCGCCACCGGTGAGCATCATGCCGCGCTCGGCAATGTCGGCGCCCAGCTCGGGCGGCGTGTGCTCCAGCGCCATCTTCACGGCGGTGACGATGTTGTTCAGCGGATCGGTCAGGGCTTCGAGGATCTCGTTGCTGGAGATCGTGAAGCTGCGCGGCACGCCTTCGGAGAGATTGCGGCCCTTGACCTCCATCTCCTTGACTTCGCTGCCAGGGAAGGCCGAGCCGATTTCCTTCTTGATGGCTTCGGCTGTGGGCTCGCCGATCAGCATGCCGTAGTTGCGGCGGATGTAGGCGATGATGGCGTCGTCGAACCGGTCGCCCCCGACGCGCACGCTGCCCTTGTAGACCATGCCGCCCAGGCTGATGACGCCCACTTCGGTGGTGCCGCCGCCGATGTCGACCACCATGGAGCCCGAGGCGTCCGACACCGGCAGGCCGGCACCGATGGCCGCAGCCATCGGCTCCTCGATCAGGTAGACCTCGGAGGCGCCCGCGCCGAGGGCGGATTCGCGGATGGCGCGGCGCTCGACCTGGGTGGAGCCGCAGGGCACGCAGATGATGATGCGCGGGCTCGGCTTGAACATCGAGCGCGGGTGCACCATCTTGATGAACTGCTTGAGCATCTGCTCGGTGACGGTGAAGTCGGCGATCACACCATCCTTCATCGGTCGGATGGCCTCGATGTTGCCCGGCACCTTGCCCAGCATGGCCTTGGCTTCGTGGCCCACCGCCTGAATGGTTTTCTTGCCCTGCGGGCCGCCTTCGTGGCGGATCGAGACCACCGAAGGTTCGTCGAGCACGATGCCCTTGTTGCGCACGTAGATGAGGGTGTTGGCGGTGCCGAGGTCGATCGCCAGGTCGGTCGAAAACTGCCGACGGAAAGCTTCAAACATGGTGCGTGGATCCTGTGGGGCACGGGCGCGGCTGCGCGCGCTCGTCGCCGGGTATGGGGCCGGGAGGCTGGCCGGGCATCGGTTCTAAGTGGTTGATTTCAAGGCGAAAACCGCGACGGCACGAGGCCATGCCGTCAAACCTTGGATAATACCGTATCCCCTGTGCACAACTGCACGCAATTGGGGCGCAATTTGCCCGCTTACAAGCCGTTTCAGCCGCGAACGCCGCGCCTGGTGCGGCACCCTCATCCACCCGGAACCGTTCTGTCATGTCCCTGACCCTGTCCGACATCGGGCGCATCGCGAACCTGGCGCGCCTGGAGCTCTCGCCGGCCCATGGCGAAACCCTGCTTGCCCAGCTCAATGGCTTCTTCGACATCGTCGAGCAGATGAACGCGGTGGACACCACCGGTGTCGAGCCGCTGGCGCACCCCACGGCCGTGATCGACCACGTCTCGCTGCGCTTGCGCCCGGACGTGGCCAGCGAGCCCAACGACCGCGAGGCCAACCAGAAGAGCGCGCCTGCAGTCGAGCGCGGCCTGTTCCTCGTGCCCAAGGTGATCGAATGAGGGCGCTTCACGAGATGGGCGTGGCCGAACTGGCGGCCGCCATCGCCGGCAAGAAGACCAGCAGCGTCGAGGCCGCCCAGCACCTGCTGGCGCGCGCGAAACAGCACGAATCCCTGGGCGCCTACCTGGCCGTCAATGAAGAGGCAACCCTGGCCCAGGCGCGCGCGGCCGACGCTCGCCTGGCCGCGGGCGAGCGCACGCCGCTGCTGGGCGTGCCGGTCGCGCACAAGGACATCTTCGTCACCAGGGACTTCGCCACCACCGCCGGCTCGAAGATGCTGCAGGGTTACCAGAGCCCGTTCGACGCCACCGTGGTGCAGCGCCTGGCGGCGCAGGGCGTTGTGACGCTGGGCAAGCTCAACTGCGACGAATTCGCCATGGGCGGCAGCAATGAGAACTCGGCCTACGCGGTGGCCCACAACCCCTGGGATGCCTCGCGCGTACCAGGAGGCTCGTCCGGTGGCACGGCGGTGGCGGTGGCCGCGCGCCTGCTGCCTGCCGCCACCGGCACCGACACCGGCGGATCGATCCGCCAGCCCGCCAGTTTCTGTGGCGTCACCGGCATCAAGCCCACTTACGGCCGCTGCTCGCGCTACGGCATGGTGGCGTTCGCCTCCAGCCTGGACCAGGCCGGTGTGATGGCGCGCAGCGCCGCCGATTGCGCCGCGTTGCTGAGCGCCATGGCCGGGCCGGACATCGACCGCGACTCCACCAGCCTGGACCACCCGGCCGAGGACTACACCGCCCTGCTCGGAAAACCCCGCGAAGGCGCGACCGCCACGCTGCCGCTCAAGGGCCTGCGCATCGGCCTGCCCCGGGAGTTCTTCGGCGAGGGTTGCGCGCCCGACGTGATCGCCGCCGTGCGCACGGCGCTGGCGGAATACCAAAAACTGGGTGCCACGCTGGTGGATGTGTCGCTGCCGCGCACTGAGTTGTCGATCCCGGTCTACTACATCATCGCCCCCGCCGAAGCCAGCTCCAACCTCAGCCGCTTCGACGGCGTGAAGTTCGGCCACCGCGCCGCGCAGTACGGCGACCTGATCGACATGTACAAGAAGTCGCGCAGCGAAGGCTTCGGCCCCGAGGTGCAGCGCCGCATCATGATCGGCACCTATGTGCTGAGCCATGGTTACTACGACGCCTACTACCTCAAGGCGCAGCAGATCCGCCGCCTGATCGCGCAGGACTTCCAGCAGGCCTTCACGCAGTGCGACCTGATCGCCGGCCCGGTCGCGCCCACCGTGGCCTGGACCATCGGCGAAAAAAGCAACGACCCGGTGGCCAACTACCTGGCCGACATCTTCACGCTGCCCGGCTCGCTGGCCGGCCTGCCCGGCATGAGCGTGCCCGCCGGCTTCGGTGCGGGCGGCATGCCCGTGGGCCTGCAACTCCTGGGCAACCATTTCCAGGAAGGCCCGCTGCTGCAGGCCGCGCACGCCTTCCAGCAGGCCACCGACTGGCACACCCGCACGCCCACGGGCTTCTGACCATGAGCAACAAGACAGCCTCCCTCCTGGTCCAGGGCTACGAAGTCGTGATCGGCTTTGAGACCCACGCCCAGCTCGCCACGCAATCCAAGATATTCAGCCGTGCGCCCACGGCCTTCGGCGCCGAGCCCAATACCCAGGCCTGCGCGGTCGACCTGGCCCTGCCCGGCACCTTGCCGGTGATGAACCGCGAAGCCGTGGCCTGCGCCATCCGCCTGGGACTGGCGCTGGGCTCGCACATCGCCGAGCAGAGCGTGTTCGCGCGCAAGAACTACTTCTACCCCGACCTGCCCAAGGGCTACCAGATCAGCCAGTTCGAGATCCCGGTGGTGCAGGGCGGCGAGGTAGGCTTCTTCCTCGGTGACGAGAAGAAGACCGTGCGCCTGGTGCGCGCGCATCTGGAGGAGGACGCGGGCAAGTCGCTGCACGAGGACTTCGTCGGCCAGAGCGGCATCGACCTCAACCGCGCCGGCACGCCGCTGCTGGAGATCGTGACCGAACCCGACATGCGCTCCAGCGCCGAGGCCGTGGCCTACGCCAAGGAGCTGCACAAGATCGTGACCTGGATCGGCATCTGCGACGGCAACATGCAGGAGGGCTCGTTCCGTTGCGACGCCAACGTGTCGGTGCGCAAGCCGGGCGCGCCGCTGGGCACGCGGCGCGAGATCAAGAACCTGAACAGCTTCAAGTTCATGCAGCAGGCCATCGACTATGAAGTGCGCTGGCAGATCGAGCAGATCGAAGACGGCTTCTCGATCCAGCAGGCCACTGTGCTGTTCGATCCCGACACCGGCGAGACGCGCGCCATGCGCACCAAGGAAGATGCAGCCGACTACCGCTACTTCCCCGACCCGGATCTGCCGCCGCTGGTGATCGAGCGGGCGTGGGTGGAGGAGGTGAAGGCCGCCATGCCCGAACTGCCCCGCGCCATGGCCGAACGTTTCGTGCGGCAGTACGGCCTGCCCGAGTACGACGCCACCACGCTCACGCAGAGCCCGGCGATGGCGGCCTACTTCGAGGTGGCGGCGAAAGCCAGCGGCCAGGCCAAGATGGTGAGCAACTGGGTGATGGGGGAAGTGTCGCGCCGGCTCAACAACGAGGAGCGCGATATCGTCGACGCGCCGGTGCAGGCCCGGCAGCTGGCTGCGCTGATAGGGCGCATTGCCGATGGCACGGTGTCGAACAACGCGGCCAAACAGGTGTTCGATGCGCTGTGGACCGGTCAGGACGGCGAGGTCGACGCCATCATCGAAGCCAAGGGCCTCAAGCAAGTCAGCGACACCGGTGCCATCGAGAAGATCATCGACGAGGTGATGACTGCCAACGCAGAGATGGTGGCCCAGTTCCGCGCCGGCAAGGAAAAGGCCTTCAACGCCCTGGTCGGCCAGGCCATGAAGGCGAGCAAGGGCAAGGCCAACCCGCAGCAGGTCAACGACCTGCTGCGCCAGAAACTCGGCTGATCAGGCAGGAGACGCGCCGCCGCGTCAGCGCGAGGTCGCGGCGCTGCCAGTGCGCACGCCCGCAGCGGCCCAGAGCTGCCGCAGCTTGGCCAGTTCCTCGTCGAAGCGCGCATTGATGCGCTGCTTCTCCTGGGCCTGCTCGTCCAGGAAGCGCTTCTGCACCACCATCTGCTTTTCGTTGTCCTCAAACTTGCGCCGCAACCAGCTGGGCGCCTTGCTCACGTCGCTCTGGTAGAACTCCAGTTCGACATCGATCTCCTTGCGTTGCGCCACCAGGGCCAGCTCGCGCTTGTGGACCGCGCCGATCACCTCGTCGATCTGCGCCAGCGCCTCGGCCCGCTCCTTGTCGTGCACGCCCTGGTTGGGGTAGCGGATCAGCAGGGCGCGTTCGCGCCGCCGCTCTTCCAGCACCCGGGCGCGCTGTTCGGCCTCGAGCTTGCGCTGGGCTTCAAGCTGGGCGCGCTCGTCGGCGGTGTAGCTCGGTGGCAGGGTTTTAACGATCGTGCCGGTGTTGCCCAGCTGGTGCTGCTCCCGGTCCAGGCATTCGACGATGGGGCGATCCGACGTGAGACGGCGACCCTTGGCGTCCACACAGGTATAGATCTGTGCCTGCACCCCCGTGCTCCACAGGCCTGCACCCAGCAGCAGGGCACCGCTGGCGGCCCACAGGCCAGCGCGTGGCAGGGAAAGCATGGACGGGCGGTGATACATGGGTAGGGAGTGGGGTATCAGGATACGCCATAGCGCTGGCGGTAGGCGAGCACGCGTTCGCGGTGCGCGTCCTGCTCGCCGCCCGTGTGGTCCGACAGATACTGCAGCAAATCGGCCAGCCTCGCAATCGTACAAACTTGCATGCCCAGCGCGTGCTGGACATATTGCACGGCACTGTGTTCCACGTCGCGTACCTGCCCGTCGGGTCCGACCTCGGTGGCTTTTTCCTGGCGGTCCAGCGCGATCGCGATCGCGTGCGGCGTCGCGCCCGCGGCGCGGATCAGCGCGATCGACTCGCGCGCGGCGGTGCCGGCGGACATGACGTCGTCCACGATCAGCACGCGCCCCTTGAGCGGCGCGCCCACCAGGCTGCCGCCTTCGCCATGGTCCTTGGCTTCCTTGCGGTTGTAGGCAAAGGGCACGTTGCGACCCAGGCGCGCGAGCTCGATGGACACCGCCGCACCGAGCGGAATGCCCTTGTAGGCCGGGCCGAAAATCATGTCGAATCCGATGCCGCTGGCCACCAGGGCTTTTGCATAGAATTGCGCGAGCCGGCCCAGCTTGGCGCCGTCGTCGAACAGCCCGGCGTTGAAGAAATACGGGCTCATGCGCCCGGCCTTGGTCTTGAATTCGCCAAAGCGCAGCGCGCCGGCGTCCACGCAAAACTGCACGAATTCCTGCGCCAGCGCCGCATCAACCGGCGCGTCGGCCTGCGCCGTGCTTGTACCCGACACCATGGAGACATCCTTGTTCAAACTGACCAGCCTCAACCTCAATGGCATCCGCTCCGCCACCACCAAGGGGCTGGAGAAGTGGCTGACCACTCACGCGCCCGATTGTATTTGCGTGCAGGAAGTCAAGGCCCAGGCGGCCGATGTGAGTGGTCGTTTCGAGGAGCTTGCTGGCCTGAAGGGACACTTCCATTTCGCGCAGAAGAAGGGTTACTCGGGCACGGCGGTGTACACGCGGCACGAGCCCAGCGAGGTGGTCATCGGTTTCGGCTCGCCGGAGTTCGATGCCGAAGGGCGGTTCACCGAGCTGCGCTTCGACACCCCCCGGCGCAAGCTCTCCATCCTCAGCGTCTACTTTCCCAGCGGCTCCTCCGGGCCGGAGCGCCAGGAAGCCAAGTACCGATTCCTGGACGCCTTCTTTCCGCACCTGCAGGCGCTCAAGGACGGTGGGCGCGAGTTCATCCTGTGTGGTGACGTGAACATCGCGCACCAGGAGAAGGACCTGAAGAACTGGCGCAGCAACCAGAAGAACAGCGGCTTCCTGCCGGAGGAACGCGCCTGGATGACCAGGCTGCTGGACGAAGGTGGCATGGTCGACGTCTACCGCCGCCTGCAGCCCGACACCACCGACGCCTGCTACACGTGGTGGAGCAACCGGGGCCAGGCCTACGCGAACAATGTGGGCTGGCGGCTGGACTACCACCTGGCGACGCCGGCCATGGCCGCACTGGCGCGCAGCGAGGCGATCTACAAGGGCGAGAAGTTCAGCGACCACGCGCCGATCACGATCGGCTACGACTTCACGCTCTGAGCCTCAGCGGTACTGCGCTGCCGAGATGAATTCGCGGAAGGTCTCGCACCACACCACCACCGTGTTGTATGCCATGAGATCGACGCCAGCGGGCAGCGCGACGACGAAGTTCTCGAACGTCTTCACATCGCCCACGCGCAGCGCGTCGGCCTTGACGCGGTGGAATTCCGCTTCGTCCTGAACGAACGCAGGCGACAGGTAGAGCTTGTAGTCCGGCCCCGGCGCCAGGCGCCCCATCAGCGCCACCGCTGTCGGCCCCACCGACACCGTGCCTTCGCCCCAGTGCAGGGCGTCGCTGCCCGCGAGGTCGCGGCGGAACTGGCCGGTGAACTGCGCCTTCTCTGCCAGTGCACTGACCTCGGCCGCTTCGGGCGAATCCGGCGCGATCAGGATCGGCAGCAGGTAGATGCCCGCAGCAAAGCCCGCCAGGGCAACCAGGGCGTGCGAGACGAGCAGGAGCAGGGCTTTCTTCATGCGGCCGGTTGTACACCACGCCACCTAGAATCGGGGACTTTTCAGACCACCATGCTGCGATACCTCACCGTCCCCGTCACCGCGTTCGCGCAGAACTGCTCCATCGTCTGGTGCGACGAGACGATGGACGCGGCGGTGATCGATCCCGGTGGCGATCTCGACCGTCTGCTGGCCGAGGTCAAGCGCCTGGGCCTGAACCTGAAGGCGATCTGGCAGACCCATGCTCACATCGACCACGCCGGCGGCACGGCCGAACTCGCGCGCCAGCTGGATCTGCCCATCATCGGCCCGCATCCGGGTGACCAGTTCTGGATCACCGGCCTGCCGCAGCAGGGCGCGATGTTCGGCTTTCCTCCCGCCGAAGCCTTCACGCCCACCCGCTGGCTCGCCGATGGCGACACGGTGCAGATTGGCCGCTGCACCCTGAACGTGCGCCACTGCCCGGGCCACACGCCAGGGCATGTAGTCTTTCATTCACCCGAGGCGAAGCGCGCGTTTGTGGGCGACGTGCTGTTCGCCGGCAGCATCGGTCGCACCGATTTCCCTCAGGGCAACCACCAACAACTGCTGGACAGCATCCGCGAGCGGCTCTGGCCCATGGGGGACGAGACGGTGTTCATACCGGGGCATGGGCCGGAGAGCACGTTCGGGGAGGAGCGGCGGAGCAATCCATACGTCTCGGAGCGTTGAAGTCCCGAGCCGTTTTGATGCATGAGGTAACGCGGACTGGAAAGAGCGTCTTCGGTGGCGTCCATCACGTGTTGACGAAGTGTTGCGACGCCCTTTAAGCTGGGGCGCGCAACCACTGGACGTCCCAAATGTCACAGCGAGACAGTATTGCCTCATCGGGTTTGCAGTTGCAGGGCGATATGACCCAAGCGCAGGGCTTTCCGGGCTCAATGACAAACCAGGCGCAACTGGAGCAACGCACGCCCTCGTCGCCCACTATGGCGATGGCATTTGCACCCGTGGGGGGTGGGCTCGGCATGGCGCCGTTGCAGATGTACCTGATGCGCGTGCTCGATGAGATCGATTACGGCGTGATCCTGCTGGATGGTGACCATTGCGTCTGGCACATCAACCATCTTGCGCGCGTCGAATTGGGGCGCGGGCAGTTGCTGCACCTGAACAACGGCCGCCTCGACACTCGGCTGGCCGCTTGCAAGTCGGCGTTGCAGAGCGCTATCGCGCGCGCTGGCAAAGGAATACGCAGCATGGTGGACTTGCGGTCGGAGGATGCAGTGCAATCGGGCACCAGCATTGCGCTGGTGCCGATGGGCCATCCAGCTGAGTGTTTTCCCAAGCCGCTTCCCGTGCTGGCCATCACCTGCCGGCAAATGCTGTGTGAGCAGATCAGCCTGCACTTTTTTGCTCAGAGCTACGGGCTGACGCGTACCGAGGAAGCGGTTCTGGCAGCGCTGGCGAAAGGCATGGACGTTGACGACATCGTGCGCGAGCGCGGGTTGGCCGTGTCCACCGTGCGCAGCCACGTCAAACAGCTGCGCATCAAGACCCAGTCGAACAGCATGCGGGAATTGCTCAACAAGGTCTCGGTGCTGCCCCCTGTGGTGTCCTCGATCAAGACGTTCTGATCGACGGTTAGGGACTTATATCGGAAGAGTCCCTCTGCCCAGTCGTGGATCTGGGGCTGGTGGGGCCGGTGGTCGTTCGCCTTCGTTGGGCGGATCGGGTGGCGGGGGTTCGTTCACTTCGCCATTCGCGATCTTGCGGGCCAGTTGGGGAGCCGCGGTGCTTGTACCGACCAGTCGGATGGCCGAACCACTGCGCACGCCGCCAGCCAGCAAGCCGGGCAAAAAATGGCTTTCGTCGGTGGGCAAGGCCCAGTCGGGGCGACGACCGGGGGGGGATTCCGACTGGGGACCAGATGACGAGTAGGGCGCCGCGATGGTCACTTCTCTGGACAGCACATAGCCCGCCGCCACCAAAGGGCCCGAACCTGGGGTGTTCGGACCGGCAATCCCGTTGAGCGTGCCTTCGCGCTTCACGATGCTCGCGTCGTTGTCCGATCTACTGGGGCGCACATGCCGATCGGGATCGTAGTCGGCATCGAACAGATAGGAGTCGCGCGTGCGGCGCTTCCCCCCCATGTTGGCGTTGCTGCGCGCGACGTAGATGTGCACCTGCTTGTCGGCGACATGGCTGTGCCCCGCGTGATCGACATCGATCAACCAGGTGCCGGATGCCGAAGTCGCTTCGTTGCCATGGGAGAAACCTGGCGCCAAAGCAAGCAACGCCATGATGCGCTCCCCATGCGGCACGACGGTGATGCCCCAGCTGTTGTCTTGAGTTGAAACAATCCCGCCCTCCTCTTGTTTTTGCACAAACGCCAGTTTCTCCCCGCATGGGGATGTGACGGTGATGCCCACCTCCCCCATATCAGTGCCGTCGGGCCACCACACCTCCAGGAACGAAGGGGTGTCGCCTCCGGGGGGCACGTGCCAGGCCAGCGACTTGCAACCCGATTTCAGTTCAAACTGGGCGTGGGCCCTGGCCTCAAAACTGTTGCCGGCAGGCAGAACGATGCTCAACCGGCTTTCGCTTTCAAGCCGCTCGGCGAACGCCTTCTCGAGCAGACTGCTGCCATCACGTGGGCCGGTCTGCGGGCCCCAGCTGATGTTCACCACGATGCGCGGGATTGCCTTGCCCGCTTGATCGATGATGTAGTCCAGCCCGTCTAACACCTGGCGACCCAGCCAGCGCCCGGTCGGGTCATCCACCGCAGTTTCCGGCAGTTGCACGAACACGATGGGTGCGCGGCTCGCCGGGTCGTCGGCCTGGTCCCAGATGGGTGCTTCCGAGGAACTGCCATCGGCGTGAGCATGCTCGCTGCGCAGGCGCGATGGACTCACGCGCGAGCTCACCGGCACCGGCCCCGCGAACACATCCATCACATGCGCGCCGTGCGTGGCCCGGCGGCGCATGTTCAGTAGTCGCAAGAACTCGTAGGCGGCGATGTCGTCGTGAGGAAATGTCTCGATGGCGGTAGACAGCTCTTTCGCGACCCAGCGCCGGCCATAGGAGTCGGGGTCTTCGGCTATCGGCTGGACGGGGTTCTGATCCCACAGGCGATGCACCCGCGATACGAACTCCGGTCGTGCAAACGGACAGCCGTCATCGATGATGCCCAGCAAGAGGTCGCCAGTATTCAGCGGGGGCAGGCCGGGGAAGCTTTCGTCGATCCGGGAGGCCGCCACGGGCGAAGCCAGTTCGATCTTGGTGAATATGGCCTTGAGCAAGTCCTGCTGGCCAAGCTGTTCGAGCAGCTTGATAGGCACGCTCGCGGATCGGAACTCATAGCCGGCTTCAGCCCCTTCCGGTGGGCCATCCAGCACTGCGCGCAGCAAAGCGACACGCTGGCTGGCTTCGTTGCCTGTCGGGGTCCGAATCCGCATTTCTGGCCGCAAAGCGAACAGCAGGGCGATCCGGTCTGCGACCGCGTCGGACGAGCGCAGCTTGTGGAAGTGGCGAAAGCCGGTCTGGCGTGCCCATTCGAGGTAGGCGTCGGCCAAGCCCTTGAAAAACAGTGGGAAGGTGTTCATGGGCGGTCTTCATCGGCCTGCGGGTGGCAATGGGCACGCCCTGGAGTTTGTGGCCCTGCCGCATTCCTGCAGGGCCAACGCGGTGAGGGTCTCCAGCAAGGGAGATGTCTCGATCTCGGCCTCGAACTTGGTTGCCACACAGGGCGCTGGCAAAGGGCACGATTCCGGATTGGCCCTCGCATTGGGGAAGTCCATACGAGCCGCCGCACATACCTCAAGATCGGCAAACAGGCATGCCCTTGCTTCGACGACTTGCTGCACTCCGCATTTGCGGAGGAAGAACTCGGCCATGGTGCGCCCGAGCCAGCGTCCCGGGATGGCGTCGATGGGAAAGTGCACGCCCGCAACGACCCGGTTGACGCTGATGCGCACTGCCTGCCTTTGCAGCTGCACGGCAGTGGGGTGTGCGTCTCCAAGGCACAACAGACTTTGGAGGATGTCGGCCAGCATGAAGGCCTGCGCCGCGTGGCCCATGGGATAGGTACCGTGACCCGGGGTGGTGATGATGGGCTGGATCTGAGGCGAATACTCCACCGGACGTTGGCATCCCAGGGCGTGCTTGAAACGCACCTCCACCGGTATGACCAGCGACAGGGCCGCCGACAGCCACTCAAAGGTCCATCGGTGTCGTTCGAGGTTCAGACCCGTGACGGCGGCAATGAACGCCGTCTGGTTGTCGATCTGCGCGAGGATCTCCGCCATGCGGTCCTCGCGCAGTTGGGCCCAGCACTCCACCAGCGGCAACTGCGCGGTGAAACATTCGACGGAAGGCCGCTGCAGGGCGAACAGAGCCTGGCCGCCATACTGCAGCACGATGCCGTCGGGCATGTCTGCGCTGAATGAGAGCCCTTCGTTGAGTGCGCTCTGTACCAGCGAGGCCCGGACCCAGCGGTCCCAGCGCAGCAGTGTGGCGGGGTCGTCCAGCTGTGGATGTGCCTTGAGACACTGCGCGCCACTGGACAGGTGGCTGTCGCGCACCATGGTCCCGTCCCGACTCATGATCAGCGCGGTGGCCACGAGCGGGTTGGCGAAGCCATCGGCAAGCGAGCCCGAGCCGCCAGACCCACCGCTTCCGCCGGAACCCCCCGACCCGCCAGACCCTCCCGATCCTCCGGATCCCCCCAGCGTCAGATTGCTGCCCCCCAAAGTGCTTCCGCCTATGCCTGACATGTCTGCCTCCCTGTGGTGTGGATGCCAGAACCTCGCGGCCCTATGCCGCGGGTATGCCGGCTTCGCCCAGTGCGCTGCTCATGAGCCGTCCGAATTCGGTGGCAGCGCTGGCCGAAGACTTCGTAAAGGCTGTTACCGTGTAGTCGGGCGACAGCCGCAGCAGGTTGTGGGCCGCTTCCCTGGCCTGCTGGTGCCGCTGGGCCAGCCAGCATGCGGTCACCAGAGCGCGGTGCGTGTGCAGGTGGGTGACGTTGCGCCGCAGTGAGCGTCTGCACAGGGCGATGGCGTGCTCATACTGACCCGCCACGATGGCGCTAGAAGCCGCCAGCGATTCGAAGTAATACAGGAGGGGGTCCATGGGCGACAGCGCCAACGCCTTCTGGCTGGCGGCCAGCGCCGCATCCACATGGTTGAGGAAGGTGTGTGCCACGCCACTGAAGAGCCAGGCCAGGGGTTCGCTTGGATTGATGTGCAGGGCTGACTCGATGCGCTCCACGGCCTTGCCGAAGTCGCGATCGAGATGCAGGTACACAAAGCCTTCCATCGCCAGGGCCAGACTCCTGGCCTCGGGCGATTCCTGCGCGAGTTGCGCGTGGTGCCGGGCGACGCCGGCGTTCTGCGCGGGGTAGTTCGTCAGACCGCGCGTGACCTGCAGCACGTACCACTTGGCTAGCCAGGCGTTGGCCACATGCAGTGTCGGATCTCGCTCCAGCAGCGCCATCAGCGCATCGCGACTGAACTGGAACTGCTGGTTCGTCGAACGGTGCATCAGGGTGATGCCTCCGAGGAGCAGGGTGTAGTTGTCTAGCGAGCTGATGGGTTGCTGCAGCGCGGCGGACACATGCGCAGAAAGGATCGCGTGGTGGGCGCCTGTGGCGATGGCGTGCACCAGTTCGCTCTCCAGCGAGAGCAGATCGCCCACGCTGCCCTGCATGTCGTCACACCAGACCACCTCCATGGACCGGGTGTCGGTCAACCTGACCTGCAACTCCAGGAGGCCGCTGAGGCTGGTCCCCACGACCTTGTAGCTGCCCGTCAGCACATAACGTGATTGCAGGTAGGCGTGGATCTGCGCAGGGTCCTCGTCGCGATCGCGAAAAGCGGTGCCCGTCAAGCGGGAGATGACCTCCACGTGCCGCGACCGCCCCAGTTGGGAGATGACCCGGTCGGCCACCAGCTCACCCACAGCGAAGTAGCGCGGGTCGTTGGTGCCGGCCTTAAACGGGATCACCGCGATGGCCGGCTGCGGTGCCTCTGCGTTCGTGGGGGCCGTCACCTGGAGATGTGGCCCGGGCGGGCCAAGACGGAAGGCACGAATCGGCGCAGGGAGGTGCTTGAGATAGCAGTCCCCAAGATCATCGATCTCTGCGTCCAGTCCCTCGGTCAGCAGGTCGCGCGCGCTGCTGCTGGCGATGGTTTCACCCGGGCCTGCCAAAGACGCTAGTTGCGCCGTCAGATGGACACCCAGTCCTGCGACGGTACCGTCGGCAACATAGACCTGCGCTGCGTGCAGGCCAATGCGCACATGCATTTGCTGCTCCAAGGAATGATCCCGGTTGGCAGGGCGGACAAGCTTGTGCAAGGCGCAGGCCACGCGGACGGCATCCCGCCCTGTGTCAAAGCCCGCCAGCAGGCCTTGGTTCAACGTCATGTAGATGCGACCACCGTTGCGGCCCATCAAGGCCGCCGCTTTACTCGAAAACACCTGCCACCGCGCGAGTACACCGGGCTCGTCATGGACCATCAACTGCAGCGCATGCGCCAGCTCTAGCATTAGCAGCACCTTGGTCGTGGGTTCGTTGGAAGACCGGCCTGCGTAGGCGCCGTTGGGGTCATTCGGCGCATCACGAAGGTCGCGGACGGATGGTGGTGCTTCGTCAGAGCGCGGCAGGGGCTTGTGCTTGGGCATGGGCTCATTGTCTGGATGGTCTCGGTTGCAGGCAAGACGCAGGTACACCAGATCGGTCGAAACCCACCCCCGATTGGGGAGAGGCCTGAGCGGAAACCACCCAATCGGGAGGGTGCAGGGAGAGGACTCCGCAGTTGCAATGCTCCTGTCGTCCTGGCCCACATCACAAGGAGCACCGCCATGTCATTTCTGCACCTACTTCCTGACCCACGGTCGGCACAACTCATCGTGCGATCCGTGATCGCGCCCGTCGTCCTGCTGGTGGCTGCCTGCGGCGGCGGCGGTGGTGATCCACCTCCCGCACCCACCGAATCGGTCTTTCTTTCGGGCACCGCCGCCACGGGCGCGCCCATGGTCGGTGCCACCATCGTCGTGTTCGACGCCACTGGCACCGAGGTGCAGGTCTGTCGCGATGCGTCGAACGCGGTGGTCGCCTGCACCACCGGTGCCGACGGACGTTTCACGCTGGGCCTGCGGGCCGGCGCCCAGGCGCCGCTGGTGTTCTCGGCCACGCCGGCCGATGGCGGGCTGACCCACGTCAGCATGCTGGACCAGGCCCAGGATGGTGACACCGTCAACGTCACGCCCATCACCACGCTGATTGCGGCGGCGCTTTCGCCCAGCGGCAATCCTCACACCCTGCAGCCGGGCGACTTTGACCCTGCCTCACTGCAGGCCGCGCTGGCCGAGATCGTGGCCGCGCTGCAGCCGCTGTTCGATGCGGTGGGCACGACCGTCAACCCGATCACCGGTGCCTTCGTGGCCGATGGCACCGGCCTGGACAGGGCGCTGGATGTGCTGGACGTGCAGATGGGTCCCGATGCGAACGGCGTCTTCGTGGTCTCCGCCGAAATCCGGCTCAATGGCGACGATGTGCAGCCCGCGTCGGTGGTCATTGCCGGGGGCGGCAATCCGGTCACGCAGAACATGGCCAGCGTGACGCCGGCGGCGCTGCCCGTGGACGGCGTGGCGCCGCTGCTGGCCGACCTGCTGCAGCGCATGGGCGCCTGCTACAACCTGCCGCATGCGATGCGCGTGAACACCGCCACCACGCCGCACAGCCTGATCGCCAGCGCCTGCACCGGCCTGTTCGTCGACGGCGACCCGGCCAGCTACCTGAGCAACGGCTACCGTGCAGGGCCCGGCGCTGCCTTCTCCGGCATGTTCGGCAACCGCGACACCAGTGGCCCGGCGGGTGTGCCCAATGCCCTGACCTACGACCAGCCGGTGTACGAATACACGCGCGACGGCGCCCACGCGGGTGACGTGGTGTTCACCTTCCGCTGGCGCGACCTGTTGGGCAACCAGGGCTGGGAGCAAGGCGTGGTGCGCATGCAGAACGATCGCTTTCACTTCATCGGCAACCAGTACGCCTACGACGCCCATGTGCGGCCCTATGTGCAGCGGCGGGAGTTCCTGGAGGCCGACTCCAGCGACTTCAGCTACTTCTCCACCGGCTACAACACCTGGGTGCGCAACCACCTCGATGGCGCGGGTAACCCCCTGTTCGACCGCGTGCAGTTCACCTCGCCCGGTGGGCGCGTTCTCACGGTCTGGCCCGCCGCCGGGCTCGACCGCCTGAACTACCGGTTGACCAACGGGACGGTGTCGTCCACCTCGGTGATCAACCTGCAATGGGGTTACTTCAGCGGTGGCAGCGTGGGCCCCTCGGGCACCGACCTGGCGGACCTGGAAACAGGGCGCGTCTTTGCGCGCGACGCGGCAGGCAACCCGCAGCCGTGGACCAGCGAACAAATCCAGGCGATTCCCAACCAGGGCAAATGGCGCCTGGACTTCTTCCTGGCAGGCAACGCCAGCAGTACACCCGACGCCACGCAATGGCACACCACACAGTCGCGCGCGCGGACACTGCCCGAGGTTCAGGCCATGACCTGGGCGGCCTTCGTGCCAGAGGTGGTGGGCATGATGCGCGCCGACATCGATGCCGCGCGTGGTGGCATTCCCTTCGACGCGCCGGATGTCATCGAGCTGCAGCCCACGCAGCCGGGCGACCCCTTGAACTACTGGAGCGTGCCTTCGGGCGCGCTGACGCCGACCAGCGTGCTCGTGAACGGCAGCTACACCGATGGCGTCATCACCCAGCGCTTCAACGATGGCCAGAGCGTGCGCACATCCATGAGGACCACGCGCATCTTCTGTGCGCGCGCCAGCGCCGCCGACGCCCACTGCGAGCTCGACGGCAGCGGCAACAGCACCGGCCGCTTCAACGCCGGTAGCGTTATCCACTCCATCGACCTCTGGGGTCGGACCGACCGCGGCGTGGAGCAGGCCAACCTGTATGCGCTGTACCGGCGCCTTCCGTGACGTTCGACTTGCATCAGCCTCTCAACGCCCCACACCGGGTTTTCACCAGGAGCCATGTCATGAAAACACTCAAGATTGCCATCCTTTCGGGTCTCTGCGCCATCGCAGCCGGCTGTGCCACACCGGGGCCCGGCGTTCCCAAGGAGTTTCCGCCGGACGCACAACCGGCCAACGCGCAGGTGCTCAAGGAGCGCCTGAGCGGACGCGGCTTTGTCGCGCGCCAGGCCAACGGCACAGGCTGGGACATGAACTACGCAGCGGACGGGCGCTTCGCCATGCGGCTGAGCAATGGCCAGACGGACCAGGGCCGCTGGCGCGCGGAGGACAACCGTGTCTGTATCGAATTCGAGGGCCGCTTTCCCAGTGGTTGCTCCGAGATGCGCGTGAGCCCCAGCCGGCTCTATCTCAAGCGCGGCTCGACCGGCGAGGTGGTGGCGTTCGACGCTGCTCGCTGATGTCGGTCATCACACCGGAGATGCATCATGAAAATCGCAACGACACGCAGACTTCTCCTGCTTGGCAGTGTGGGTGTACAGGCCTTGCTGGGTGGGTGTGCCGCTTTGACGTCGCCGAAGGAGCTGCCCGTGATCGAGGGCAGGGCAGGGCAACGAACCGGCGCGCTGGCCGTCACGGCCGAGCGAAGGGTCATTCTGTTTGAACAGGTGGAAGATGGCGCGGCTCAGCGAATTTGCGCAGAGCCCTCGCCAGATGTCGCCGAATCTCTGGTGAGTTCGATCAAGGCGATTGCGGAAGCCTCAGTCAAGAAGGGGACAACAGAAACCGACGCCAGCCTGGAATGGGACCGGTCGTTGGCGACGGCTGTCTCCAGCCTCTTCTTCAGATCACAGGGGATTCAATATCAACGCGATACAGCCTACGCTTTGTGCCAAGCCTATCTCAATGGGGCGCTGGACAAGGGGCAGTTTGTCACTGAGTACGCCAAGGTGCTGAACAACGCCAAGGAGTTGATCGCTGCGGAAATTCCGCACCTAGAGGCGCGAAAAGCCGAGTTGTCTGCCGTTCGTGCCGAAAACGCCCGCGATGTCGCCATGGAACAGGCGAAGGCGGCGGAGAAGTCGCTGCAATCCAGTCGCACGGCGGCCGAAGATGCCCGACGCACGGCAGTCGAAATTCAGAGGGCAGCACCGCTACTGAAATGAGGTGAGGTTGGTGTTCAGCCGCGCCGCGCCTGCTCGTACAACCCCTGCACCTTCGGCACGTTGGCCTCCAGCTCGCGGATGCGGTTGGGGCCGCTGGGGTGGGTGGAGAGGAAGCCCGGGCCGGCGCCGCCGCCGTTGGCGGTCATCTTCTGCCAGAGGCTCACGGCGGCGCGCGGCTGGAAGGCCGAGCGGGCTGCGAGTTCCAGGCCGACCAGATCGGCCTCGGTCTCGTCCTCGCGGCTGAACTTGAGCGTGAGCAGTTGCGTGCCCAGGTTCGCGGCCACGTCACCGAGCTGGCCCAGGCCCAGCAGTTGCGCGACGATGGACAGGCCCATGCCGGTGGCGCTGCTCTTGGCCACGCGCGAGCGGGCGTGCTCGCGCAGCGCATGCGCCATTTCATGGCCCATGATCATCGCGGTCTCGTCGTCGCTCAGGCCCAGCTTGTCCAGGATGCCGGTGTAGAACGCGATCTTGCCGCCGGGCATGCAGAAGGCGTTGACCTGCGCGCTCTGGATCAGGTTCACTTCCCATTTCCACTGCCGGGCCCGGTCGTTCCACTGCGCCGAATGGGGAATGATGCGTTGCGCGATGCCGCGCAGGCGCTGCACCTGCGGATGGCTGGCGGGCATCAACACCTTCTTGGCGCTGGCCTCGGCCATCATCTGCCCGTACTGCTGGCCGGCGGCGTTTTCAAGCTCCGCGGCAGGCACCAGATTGCGCAGGGCGGAGCCAGCGCCGACGTCGACCTGGGCCACCGCGGGCAGCGCGGCGGTCCCCGCCGCCGTGGCGCCTGCGAGCACAAAGGCGCGCCGGGCCGACCACACGTGTTCAGGCTGCGTGGCAGAGGGCTGGGAAGACTTCAGGTCGCAGAGCAGGCACATGCGTGAATAATAGTCAAAGCCGGGCGCTTGCGCCCGCCCGCGTCACCGTTCACCCCACTCCCGCATGTCCCCACCGCCCACGCTGCCGACGAGCGCCGCCGCCGAAGAACCCCAGGCGCCCGCGCGGCCCACCTGGGGCGAGACCCTGCGCGTCTACCTGGAGCCGGCCAGCCTGCGCATGTTCGCGCTGGGGTTTTCCGCCGGGCTGCCATTGCTGCTGGTGCTGGGCACGCTGAGCTTTCGCCTGCGCGAGGCCGGGCTGGACCGCACCACCATCGGCTATCTGAGCTGGGTCGGACTGGCCTATGGCTTCAAATGGTGCTGGGCGCCACTGGTGGACCGACTGCCGATTCCGCTGCTCACGCGCTGGATGGGCCGGCGGCGCAGCTGGCTGCTGCTGTCGCAGGGCTTCATCATGCTGTCGCTGGTGGGCATGGCGCTGGCCGATCCGCGCAGCGAACTCACGCTGGTGGTGTGGTGCGCGCTGGCGGTGGCGTTCGCCTCGGCCACGCAGGACATTGCACTGGACGCCTTCCGCATCGAGTCGGCCGACGTGCGCCACCAGGGCGCACTGGCTGCGACCTACCAGACCGGCTATCGCCTGGCCATGATCTGGGCCGGCGCCGGCGTGCTGTGGATCGCCGCGCGCGCCGAGGTGGCGCCGGCGGTGGCGAACGCGGGCGCCGCGCCGGGTGTGCTGTACCAGCAGGGTGCGTGGACCACGGCCTACCTGGTGATGGCCGTGAGCATGCTGGTGGGTGTGCTGACCGTGTTGTTCTCGCGCGAGCCGGCTCGCGTGGCCCTGCCGCCGGCGCGCAATGCGGCCGACTGGCTGCGCGGCGCGCTGATCGAACCGTTCGCTGATTTCCTCAAGCGCTACGGCCGGCAGGCGCTGCTGATCCTGGCGCTGATCGGCGTCTACCGCATCAGCGACGTGGTGATGGGCATCATGGCCAACCCGTTCTATGTCGACATGGGCTACACCAAGGACGAGGTGGCGGCCGTCACCAAGGTGTTCGGCGTCATCATGACGCTGGTGGGCGCCTTCATCGGCGGCGCGCTCTCGCTGCGCCTGGGCGTGATGCGCGTGCTCATGCTCGGCGCCATCCTGTCGGCCGCGAGCAACCTGCTGTTCGCCTGGCTGGCCGGCCACGGGCACGACGTGACCGCGCTGGTGCTGGTGATCTCGGCCGACAACCTGAGCGCGGGCGTGGCCTCGGCGGCCTTCATTGCCTATTTGTCAGGGCTGACCAATATCCGCTACTCGGCCACGCAGTACGCGCTGTTCAGCTCGATGATGCTGCTCGCGCCCAAGTGGCTTGCCGGCTACTCGGGCGCCTTTGTCGACGCCTACGACTACGCCACCTTCTTCACCGCGACCGCCTGCCTGGGCGTGCCCGTGCTGGGGCTGATCTGGCTGGCCACGCGCCTGGCCCCGGTGGACAAGACCTGAGACGCGCTCAGGCCGGGATCTCGGCCAGCAAGGCCTTGAGCGCGGGCTTCTGCACCTTGCCCAGTGCGGTTTTCGGCAGCGCGTCCAGCCGCTGCCAGCGGCGCGGCCACTTGTAGCGCGCCAGCCGACCGTCCAGGAACGCCTGCAATGTGGCGGCCCAGTCGCCATTCGCGCCGTCCCGCAGCACCACCACCGCCACCACCGCCTCGCCCCAGCGCGCGTCCGCCTGGCCGATCACAGCGCATTCGGCCACCAGCGGGTGTTGCGCCAGCAGGTTCTCGATCTCGGCCGGGTAGATGTTCTCGCCGCCGGAGATCAGCATGTCCTTGGCGCGGCCCACCACGGTGAAGCTGCCATCGGGCGCCTGCTGTGCCAGGTCGCCACTGTGGAAGAAGCCCCCGGCGTCGCAGGCGGGCAGGTCGGGCCAGTAGTGCCGCACCACGTTCGGCGCGCGCACCCACACCTCGCCGACCTCGCCGTCGTTCACGGGCTGGCCCTTCGGGTCGCGCAGGGTCACCTCCACACCCGGTGCAGGCCAGCCACAACTGCCCAGATGACTGGTGGAGTGCCCGGGCGCCAGGGCGATCGAGAACGGCCCGGTCTCGGTGCTGCCGTAGACGTTGCACACCGGCACGCCGCGCGCGTGCACGGCTTCAACAAGCGGCGCGGGCAGCAAGCTGGAGCCGGCCCAGATGGCGCGCAGACCCGAGAGGTCGGTGCCGGCCCAGGCAGCGTGCGCGGTGAGCGCCTGCAGGGTGGCGGGCACCTGCAGCGTCAGGCTGGGGCGCTCGCGTTCGATGGCCTGCAGCGTGGCGGTGGCGTCGAAACGGGCATGCAGCAACACCTGCGCGCCGACCGACAGCGCTGGCAGGGTCTGGATGCACAGGCCGCCGACGTGGAACAGCGGCAGCACGGTGAGCACGGTGTCGCGCTCGCTCAGGCCCTGTACCTGCGCGGCAATGGCCATGTTGGCCAGCAGGTTGCCCTGGGTGTGTACCGCACCCTTGGGAGCGCCGGTGGTGCCCGAGGTGTAGACCAGCAGGACCGGGTGGTCGGCCGTGCCCGTGCATGGCATGTCCGGTGTGTCAACCGGCTCGGGCGCGAACGCGTGCACCGGCAGTGCGGCGGTTGCGGTCGTCTGTTGCACCAGCGACTGTGCCGCGTCGGCCAGGGCGTCGTCGTGCAACAGCAGCGCGGGCGTGCAGTCCCGCAGCACGGCAGACCACTCGGCCGGCGCGAGGCGGTGGTTCAGCGGCACCAGCAGCGCGCCCAGGCGCGCCAGTGCGAACAGCAGTGCGATCTGCGCGGGGTGGTTCAAGCCGAGCCAGGCCACGCGGTCGCCGGCCTGTACGCCGTGCGTGCCGGCGAGCATGTGCGAGATGGCCAGGGCTCGCTGTGCGAGCGCGTGAAACGAGAGGCAGGCCCAGTGCACGTCTGGTGGCGTGCCCTGGCCCGGGTCGTGCCAGCGCAGCGCCACCGACGTGGGTCGCTCCAGCGCCAGCCGGTCGATCAACGCCGCCAGCGAGGGCGCTGGCAGGGTGGGAGCGGGAGAGGTGGGAGCCGGCATTTACAGGACTTTACGCGAGCCGCGAACCCGGTTCACCGACCGCTGGCACCATGGGCCTTTCCGGACCACGCCGCTACACTGAAAACCATGACATCCCGCCTGCTGATGATTGAAGACGACAGCCGCCTGGCCCAGATGGTGGTGGAGTATCTGGGCCAGTCGGGCTTCGAGGTGACCCACGCCGCTGACGGAGAGCAGGGGCTTGAGCAACTGCAGCTGCTGCAGCCCGAACTGGTGATCCTGGACCTGATGATGCCGGGCATCGATGGCCTGGAGGTGTGCCGCCGCATCCGCGCGTTGCACGGCGACGCGGCGCGTGTGCCGGTGATCATGCTCACCGCCAAGGGCGACCCCATGGACCGCGTGATCGGCCTGGAGATCGGGGCCGACGACTACCTGCCCAAGCCGTTCGAGCCGCGCGAGCTGCTGGCGCGCGTGCGCGCCGTGCTGCGCCGCCGCGGAGAAGGAGGCGGTGGCGGCAATGGCAGCGTGTCGCGCACCACGCCGGTGCTGCGTTTCGGCTCGCTCGACATCGACCGCGACGCGCGCACCGTGCAGGTGGCGGGCCAGTTGTGCGAGCTCACCTCGTACCAGTTCGACCTGCTGGTGGCCATGGCCGAACGCGCCGGGCGCGTGCTCACGCGCGACCAGATCATGGAGGCCGTGCGCGGGCGCGAGCTCGAAGCCTTCGATCGCTCCATCGACGTGCACATCGGCCGCATCCGCAACGCGATCGAAGCCGACAGCAAGGACCCCAAGCGCATCCTCACGGTACGCGGTGTGGGTTACGTGTTCGCCAAGCAGCAGGAATGAGAAGCCTGTTCGGTTCCCGGCTGTACGTGCGCATCTGGCTCGCCGTGGTGGCGGCCGTGACCGTGCTCACGCTGGTGGTGGGCTGGCTGTGGCAGCAGGCGCTTGACCGAGACCGCGCCGAGCGAGAGGCGCGCGTGACCCGCACCATCATCGTGCGAGACGGTGCGCGCGACATCATCGGCCAGGCACCTGCGCGCGCGGTGAGCATTCCGGGCGAAGGCTGGGAGTTCGAGGTGGCGATGAAGGACGGGCAGACGCTGTATGTGCTGCTGCCGCGCTCGAACCGGTCTGCGAACAACCCAGGGCGCCGGGCACCCGAATGGCTGCAGACGCCCACCGGCTTCGCCTGGCTGCTGGGCCTGGTGGCTCTGGCGGTGGCGTTCGGTGCGTACCCCATCGTGCGGCGACTGACCAAGCGGCTCGAAGCATTGCAGAAGGGCGTGGAGCGCTGGGGCGAGGGCGACCTGTCCACCCGCCTGCCGGTGCAGGGTCAGGACGAGGTGGCCTTTCTCGCGGCCCGCTTCAACACGGCGGCCGAGCGGGTGCAGACGCTGCTGCAGTCACACAAGTCGCTGCTGGCCAACGCCTCGCACGAGCTGCGTTCACCACTGGCGCGCATCCGCATGGGCCTGGAGCTGATCGGACGTGACAGCGCCAGCGCCGGGCAACGGGCCGAAATCGGCCGCAGCATCGACGAGCTGGACCAGTTGATCGACGAGATCCTTCTGGCCAGCCGGCTGGACCTGCGCGACGCGCGCGACGCGTCCGCCCTGGGGCCGACTGAAGAGGTGGATCTCGTGGGGCTGGCCGCCGAGGAGTGCGCGCGCACCGGTGCGGAACTGGAGATCGCGCCGGGTGCGTCACCGGTGCTTGTACAGGGGCAGGCGCGGCTGCTGCGTCGCGTACTGCGCAACCTGCTGGAGAACGCCCGCCGCTATGGTGTGCAGGCGTCCAGAGGGGACGAGGTGCCGGTGCGGCTGAGCATTCTGGCGCCGGTGGCTGGCCCCGATGGCCGCCGCGCCGTCCTGTGGGTGGAAGACCGGGGCCCGGGCGTGCCGCCCGATCTGCGCGAGCGCATATTCGAGGCGTTCTACCGTCTGCCGGGCGCGAGCGAGCGCGAAGGCGGGGTGGGCCTGGGCCTGTCGCTGGTGAAAACCATCGTCGAGCGCCACGGAGGCCGCGTGCGCTGCGAAGACCGCCCCGGCGGCGGTGCGCGCTTCGTGGTGGACCTGCCGGCGTGACCGCTGTTGCGGGGGGATGCGCGCCGCCTGTCCGCGTGCAAGGCCTCCGGTCCTTCTTGTCGGCCATGACGCGATCGGGGCAGTTCCTTGATTTCCTGGGAGATTTTCGGGTTTTATTACCCAGAGAAATCAGCCCCTTCCCACAAATGGGGGATGGCAGAAACCCATGCCGCGGCGCACAATTCGCGGCGATGCTGTCACAACATCACAACAACAGATCCGGCAAACACCATACGTCATGAAAAACGTTTGAATCTGGTCTCCCAACGACGTCCCTTCAAGGACTTTCAAAAGCCGCCGCAAGGCGGCTTTTTTTTCGACGGGTCCGTCAGACGGGCTGGGTTTCCAGGTTGTTGCCGGGCGAGGAGTGCACCCAGTCCACCAGTTCACCCGAGGGCTGGTAGCCCTGCACGCACACTTGCAGGATGGCGCGCATGGCGGCCACATCGTTGCGGGTCATGGCCTGGTCCAGCGTCTTCAGCACGGTCTGCAGTTCGTCCCACGGCAGGCTGTCTTCCAGCGCTTTCATGATGCGCGCGTGCTGCGTGGGCTGTGGGTTGTCGCCGATCAGCAGTTCCTCGTACAGCTTCTCGCCGGGCCGCAGCCCGGTGATCTGGATCTCGATATCGCCACTGGCGCTCTGTTCGTCCTTCACTGTCAGGCCCGAGAGCTCGACCATGCGCCGGGCGAGATCGATGATGCGCACCGGCTCACCCATGTCGAGCACGAACACGTCGCCGCCGTGCGCCATGGCGCCGGCCTGGATGACCAGCTGCGCGGCCTCGGGAATGGTCATGAAATAGCGGGTGATGTCCGGGTGCGTGAGGGTGATGGGCCCGCCATTGCGGATCTGTTCGCGAAACAGCGGCACGACGGAGCCGCTGGAGCCCAGCACGTTGCCGAAGCGCACCATGGCGAAGGTGGTGCCGCCACCGGGTGCCGTATCGGCGAGCGACTGCAACACCATCTCGGCCAGGCGCTTGCTTGCGCCCATGATGTTGGTGGGGCGCACCGCCTTGTCGGTGCTGATGAGGACGAAGTTCGCCACGCCGGCGTTCTGCGCTGCCTGGGCGGTGACCCAGGTGCCCCATACGTTGTTGCGCAGACCTTGCACCGGGTTGTGCTCGACCAGGGGAACGTGCTTGTACGCGGCGGCGTGGTAGACCGTGTCCGGTCGCCACGTCTGCATGATCTGGTTGATGCGCGCCTCGTCCTGCACCGAAGCGAGTAGGGGGACCAGGCGCACTGCTGGCGCGGTGGATGCATCGGCGTGCTCGCCGGCTTCCAGTGCTTCGACCGGGTCACCCGGCAGCGCGAGCAGCTCGCGGTGGATCTGGTACAGCGCGAACTCGCTGTTCTCCACCAGCAGCAGGGTGTGTGGCTGGCAGGCGGCAATCTGGCGGCACAGCTCGCTGCCGATGCTGCCTCCAGCACCCGTGATCGCGACCACCTTGCCACGGATCAGACGGTTGAGCAGTGCCTCGTCGGGCATCACCGGTTCGCGGCCCAGCAAGTCTTCGATGTCGAGTTCGCGCACGTCGCTCAGCGTGACGCGACCGGACGCCAGGTCCGACATGCCCGGCAGGGTGCGCACATGCACCGGCAGATGGCGCAGGTTGTCCAGGATCTCCAGGCGCCGCTGGCGCGGGACCGAGGGCAGCGCAAGGAGGATGTCAGTCACACCCAGTTCGGGAATGAGTCGGACGAGCTCTGCTGGGTCATGCACCATGCGACCGTCCAGGCTGTTGCCTTGAAGCTGGTCGTCGTCGTCCACAAAGCCGAGCAAGCGGTGTTCGCTACCGCGCGCGAGCGCGGCCGCGAGCTGCCGCCCCGCCAGGCCTGCACCATAGATCAGGATGCCCGGCAAGTGCTGGCGTTGCAGCAGTGTGCGGTATAGCCCGCCCAGCCAGTAACGCACCACCACGCGACTGAATCCGACCGCGACCAGCAGCAGCAGCGGCTGGATCACACCCACGGTGCGCGGCACGCCAGGGACGCTGACCACTGTGAACACCGTGGCATAGAACAGGCCGTACAGCACCATGGCCTGCGCCAGGTTGACCATGGCATTCCAGCCGGCGTAGCGGAAGATGGCGCGGTACAGGCCGAAGCGGATGAAGAGCGGCAGGGCGATCAGCACCGAAACGGCGATGGCCCACGCGTGCGCAGGCGTGAGCCGGACCCAGTGCTCCAGCCGCAGGCACAGCGCCAGCCAGACAGTAAGCGCGCACAGCGCGATGTCGACAGCGACGGCAAAGAGCCGCTTGGCCGTGCGCGGCATGTGCAGCAGGGTGGACGCGGTCGCACCCCGATGATCCTTGTTGTCCATTTGCCCCTGTTTCATGTTCTTGTTGTGTTCAGTGCGCCACGCCGTCCCGGCGCAGCACCTTCACGAACGTCAACCAGAGGATGCGCAGGTCAAAACCCAGGCTCTGGCGCCGCAGGTATTCTGCATCCAGCGCCACCTTCTGCGGGATCGGCAGTTCGTCGCGTCCGTTCACCTGCGCCCAGCCCGTCAGACCGGGCGTCAGTTCGTGCACCCCATGCTGCGTGCGCAGGGCAATGAGATCGTCCTGGTTGAACAGCGCGGGGCGCGGCCCGACGAAACTCATGTCGCCCTTGAGGATGCTCCAGAGTTGGGGCAACTCGTCCAGGCTGCTCTTGCGCAGGAACGGGCCGATGGGGGTGAGGTACTTCGCCGGATCACTCAGCAGGTGCGTGGCCACGGCGGGCGTGTCGGTGCGCATGCTGCGGAACTTGGGCATGCGGAAGATGCGGTTGTGGCGGCCCACACGGTCGGACCAGTAGAGGGCCGGGCCGGGGGAGGTGAGCCGCACCGCGAGCGCGACCAGAACCACAGGCGCGAGCAGCACGGCGCCCGCGCACAGCGCGAGCAGCAGGTCAAACAGGCGCTTCATGGTCGGGGCACCATGCCAGCGGCCGCGCGGCGCAGGCCTTCGTCCACACCGATCGGCGGCGTCCAGCCCAGCGTCTCGCGCGTGTGGGTGATGTCGATCTGCAGGTTGCCGAGCAGACGCTGCGCCATGTCGCCTTTTCCCACCAATGCGGCGCCCAGCTTCAATAGCGCAGGCGGCACCGGCAGCAGGCGCGCGGGCTTGCTCATCGCCTGGCCCATGCGCCGCAGAAGATCAGCGGTGGACAGGTCCTCGCCATCACTCACCAGGAAGGTCTGGTTGGCCGCGGCCGGATGATCGATGCAGGTGATAAGCAGGTCGACCAGGTTGTCCAGCGCCACCAGGCTGCGGCGGTTGCCGGTGACCGAGCCCAAAGGCAAGGGCAAGCCGCGCTGCACGGCGCGCATGAGGGCCGCGAAGTTGGCCTTGACACCAGGCCCATAGACCAGCGGGGGGCGGACGATGACGACCTCCATGCCGGTGGCCGCGGCAATCTCGCGCAGCCCGTCTTCGGCTTCGCGCTTGGAGATGCCATAGGGATCCTGTGGTGCAGGAGTGTTGGCGGCGGAGAAAGGGTGGCCGGCTTCGGTGGATTCGCCGTTGACCTTGACCGAGCTGACGAAGATGAAACGGCGAATGCCGGCGGCGGCGGCCTGGCGGGCGAGGGTGAGCGTACCGGCGGTGTTGACGACGCGAAAGGCAGCCAGCGGATCGGCAGCGCGGTCGTTCATGACGTGGACGCGGGCGGCGAGGTGGATGACCGTCTCTGTGCCTGCGAGTGCGGCGCGCGAGCTAGCGCTGGCGTCCAACGAGGGCATCCGCATAGTTGTTACCTCGGTCGGCAGATCGTCATCGCGGGGTATGCGTTGGCCCGCCCGGATCGGTTGACCGCCCCGCGATGCCAGGCGTTTTAGCAGGGCGCGGCCGACAAGGCCAGTGCTGCCTGTCACCAGGAGGCTCATGGCCGGATCATTTCCATGAGCTTGGCTGGGTACTTGGACAGGATCTTCAGCAGATTGGTGCGAATGCCATTCTCGCGGCATGATTGCAGCACCTCACGGTTGAGTCGCCACTTGCTGCGCAGGCCGGCATTGCTGACGCCGCCTGCCTGCATGCGCACCAGCACCTGTGGCAGATGCTTGTAGCGCAAATGCCCTGGCCCAAATGCCCGGGCAATGAAGTCGAAATCGCCCGCAATCCGGAAGTGCGTGCGAAAGCCGCCGACCTGTTCATATATGGTGCGCTTCATGAACAAGGCGGGATGTGCCGGCATCCAGCCATACGCCAGGCGATCAGGGCGGAATCGGTCCGAGCGGTAGCGGCGCACGGTCTGTTCAGGGGCCGCGGGGCGAAAGAATGCCACATCGCCGAACAGGGCATCCAGATGGCGGTCCTGCATCTCGCATGCCACACGCGAGAGCACGCCATCGTCGGCGTACGCGTCGTCGGCGTTGAGAAAGCAGACGATGTCACCCGTGGCGCGGTCGATGCCTTTGTTCATGGCGTCATAGATACCCTTGTCGGGCTCGCTGACGACGACGGCCAGACTTTTGCGGTGCCGGTCGATGATGGATAGCGTGCCATCTGTGGATCCGCCATCAATCACGATGTGCTCCACTTCGGACCAATCCTGTGAGGCCACCGAGCGCAGCGCGCGCTCGATAGTGCCGGCGCTGTTGAAGCAGACGGTGATGACCGAGATGTGCATGACCATGCTTGTGTCGGATCAAGGCGTAGAGACGATGGGCGATCGGCGAAACGTCGCCTGCGCCATGGTCTGGCTGAAGGAAATGCCGATGCCCGCGCCGGGATACCAATGATCGGCTGGCTGCTCGGCAAAGAAGAGGAAATGCCGCCCTTGCTCGGTGGAGAAACGCGACAGCTTGTCCGTGACATGGCTGTTGTCTCCCAGGATCAAGCCGTTCGGGGACAGCTTGCCAACGATGGTCTGGTATTCGCGGTACTCGTAGTCGGCGCTGTGGTCGCTGTCGTTGATGAAGAGATCGATGGTTTGGTCGAACTGCTGCAGGGATTCGATCGAGTCGCCGTAAAGAATCTGACCGAAGTGTGCGTACTCACCGCCGAGCAGTTTGCCTGCACTCTCCCGGAGTTCCGTGCCGTAGTACCGACCTGCATGTCCCTCGGCCGCGTTGCGCATCAATGCGCTCGTGATCACGCAAGCACCAACCCCGTGGTCCACGCCTGTTTCGATGATCACCTGTGGCTTCAGGCAGCGTATGAAGGCGTACCAACCCAGACGGCGGCCAAACTCGACTTGGATGTCTTTGCCGTATCCGGCCGAGGAAATTCCGCGCTTGATATGCGCGCGCAGTTCGTTGTCGGATTCCAGCTCGTCGAAGTAGCGCGTGATCTCGATGTAGGGTGCGCCGCTGACTGCTGCCACGGTGTGGGCCAGCTGATCCCTGTTGCGGGAGGTCAGCTTGTAGTAGAAGTTGGAGTCCTCGGTGTCCAGCCATGCCCAGCGCTTGATGTACGCGATCTGCCGTGCATAGTGACTCATTGCGAACCTGCGCCGGTAAATTGCGCGCGCCAAGGGCATGAGCCCGATCGCTTTCAGCGTGGTCTTCAGTTGCTCTTTGGAAGGCTTTGAAAGGTTCATCGAAGTAGATACCTTGGGTGAATGCGAAAGATCGCTTGAGGCAGCGCCTTAAAGGCGAAAACTCAGGATATGTTCGCCGTCAACAAGAAAGTCACGCGGGCGCCGGGATATGGCCTGCAGCAGCGCATGGGCCGTTGCTTGTCCGGGCAACATCCAGTCGTGGGTCTCGATAACGATGGCCTGCGCGTGCTGCACCCACTCCGTGTTGGCCGAGAACAGCTCTCGCTCGAAGCCTTCGATGTCAATCTTGGCCAGCAGCAGATCGTCAAGACTGGCGCCCGCCTGCGTCACCAGGCTGGCAATGGCGTAACCTTTCACTTCACCCGTGGCATCGAGTTCGGTGCGGAACGCATCGGCGCCCTTGTCGGTATGGGTCAGGGCCAAGCGGCAGTCGGCCGATGCGACCGCACCCTGCAAGAGTGTGACATTGGGGCAGGCACGCGTGTTGTAGGCCGCGAGCCGAACGTTTTCGGCGTCCGGCTCAACCGCAATAACCTTGGCGGCGGGAAACTCGCTGCCAAGCCAGAACGCACTGAAACCGATGTTGGCACCACAATCCAGGATCACCGGGACGCGCCCCCGGGCCACCATCTCGGCATAGCGTGCTTTCAGCGTCGCACCCTGGGGGAAGCGGTCGAAGTCGAGTGCGGAGGTGGCCAGACATTGGTCATATGCCCAGTAGTCCGACAACTGCGGCCGGACACGAAAGCCATGCCACCTACCGGTGCGCCTATCGTAGAGCAGGCGCCGGCTGCGGCTGAGCAAGGAGGGCAGGAGGTCGAGCAGCTTGCGCCGGCGCAGGACGGCGCTGCCCAGGCGTTGCAGCCAGCGCACCAGCCAGACTAGGTGAGACAGGCGTTTCATGCTGATTAAGAACCTTTTGTTCGAAGCAGGGCAGCCATCTGCCGGTCAAAGCGATCGATGGAAAAACGCTGCGCAGCGAACCGCGCAGCCTCTGTGGTATCTGGGCGCGTTTCGGGTGCTGCAATCAGGCGTTGCAGCGCGGCCTGCAGCGCAATGGGGTCAGTAGGGGACACAAGAATGCCGGGATAGGTGCCCAGTGTCGCCCTCAGGGCAGGCGTATCGGCCACAAGCACAAGGCGCGCGGCGCACATCGCTTCGATTATCGCGAGTGGCTGGCATTCCGACACATAGCGTGATGGTAGTGCGACCAAGTCCGCCTCATGGAGCAACGACAACGCGGTTTCACGATTCACCGGCCCTCGCCATTCAAACCAGTCGCAGCGCTGCAATGCTGCAACGGCCTGTTGGCATTCGGCCAGTCCCATCTCCTCGTCGGCCATGAGTCGGCCCATCGCCAGCAGGCGCACGGGCAACCCCTCTCCAGCCAGCGCACCGATGGCGCGTGCAAGTTCGAAGAAGCCCTTGCTTGCCATGACATTCGAGTTCCAGAGAACCTGCCAGGTTGTCGATGGCTGGTGGGTGCTTGCTCGGGTAGTGGGTGTTGGCTGTGCGAAGTTCTCGCACAAGTGCACCTGCCTGATGCCCAGTGCGTGCAGAGGCCCCAGCAGGTGCTCGGAGGGAACGATCACCTCACATCGCGACAGGAAGAATCTGGCCCATCGACCCCATCCCGGGCGCTGGCAGAGATCCACGATGTCCGAGCCGTGGGTATGCACCAGCACCCGCACCCCGAAGAGACGCGAAAAATAGGCCGGAACATCTCTAAGAAACCCTCCATTGGAGCGGGAGCAGACCAGGTAGATGGTGTCGAGGCGGCCCAGCGCCACCGCACCGGCCAGGCGCACTGTGGACCCGAGCGCAGACAGGACCGAGCGCCAGCCTCGCTGGTGGTATCCGAAGCTGAGGACGTCGCTGGCATGCATCAGCCCGATCACGCGGCGAGTAACGATGCTCTGGCCCGTGACTACATCGACGTTCGCACCCCACCAGGCCAAACGGGGGGGGCGATCAGCGTGCCGTTCCATAGGAGGCCAGCACCGCCCAGATCCATCTCAACTTGTCGACTGCTCTGGCGAGCAGCCGGCCGTTCTGCCACCTCAGGGCATCCTTCACCGATTCGAACGATTCGGAGTTGAGGCCGACCGAGGTCGGCAACTGAATGGCGGCGGGCGATAGGCCTGCCGGGTTTCCATGAACGATGCGGCGCAGACGGCCACTGCCATGGGTGCCGCTGCCGTCGAGGCCGGTGTTGCTGACCAGCGAGCGCGGCGGGTACAGCACAAGGCCGTTCGCCTTGAACACCGACCAGTACCAGCGGATGGCCCAGGAGTCGCCTTTGCCTGTCATCTGCCGCAGCAACATGGTGGCATAGTCGTAGGTCCCATCAAGGTTGAAGCGCCGTCGCAGGCGGCGGTCATGCCGCAGGTCTTTCCATCCGGTCGCTTGTGGGTCGAAGTGCTGCCAAGCGCGCTTCCAGGTCGCCCAACCCCAGGAGCTGATCATCGGCAGAAACAGGGCCGTCGTGGGCTCGTTGAGCACAGGCTGACCGAAAAGGTAACCGGAAACCTGGAAGGCGGCTTCGTCGTCTGCGAAGTGCTCAAGGGCTTCGTTCATGAAACGCAGGAAATGGGGGGCAAGCAGCAAATCGTCTTCGATGACGATGATGCGATCGTGGTGGGCCAGCACCTGCTCGACCCCTGACATGACCGATCTGGAAAGACCCAGGTTGCCCTCATGAAATTGGTAGATCGCCCGTTCGCCGAGGAGGTCCTGTGCCACCGCACGCGTTGCCTCAACGTCTGCGCGTTCGGACTCGTGCTTCGGCCCATCGACAAAAACATACACCGGAGAATCCACGAATCCTCCGCAGTGAAGCAGGCTCTCGATCGTGCGCCGCAGGTGATCGGGACGTCGATAGGCAAATATCGCTATCGGCGCAAGTTGCTCAAGAAGTACTGTGCTCGCTTCTTTTTGGTTCTGCGCAATCTCTGTGCCGGTCATATTTCGCAAGTGTAGTTGCGATCCATTGAGTCAATATGTGAAACGCTCTTGTACGTGAATGAGCGACATCACCGTCGCTCATGAGGCCAACCGCCCGCAATGCGTGCCCTAAGCTTGCGCCGAATTTCAATCAAGCAGAGCAGTGACGAGCACGCCCAGGCTGGCAGACTTCTCGTGAGTTGAACCAGACGTCGCACCTCCACAAATGGTGCAATCGCCCGAAGCGACTCCTCCTTCAGGCTTGGGTCAATGGAAAGTCTATGGCTCTTCTCAAGCAGGAAGCTGTATATGAGTTGCCTTCTGTGTCGCAGGGAAAAGGCGCGGAGCATGTCATCGGTGACCCAGTCTGCTCTTTCGCGGGCACGCGAGAGCATGGCCATGTATCCAAGCGTTATCCGGACGTAGGCGAGTGGATTTGTCTGCCAGCCATTCGCTGGCTCCAGGCCCTCCACATGGTTGCCCGCGAAGTGGCACCAGCGCATATCGCGCACGGCCTCCAGGAACACACCTACCTGGCAATAGCAGGTGCCGTAGTAACGGTCAACGTCCACTGCACGCCAACGCTCAGCACGGATGAGGTAGGTCGGCAGGAAGGTGGGCAGCGCGTGGTGGGTGTGCGCGACATAGGGTGCGAGACCGGTGCCCGTCACGTGCCCGGCCTGCGTCGCCGGCGCGACCAGATGCTCGCCATGGGGACCGACCACGCGCTTGGCGTGGTTCATGAGGATGAAGTCGGTCTCCGGATGACGGTGCAGGTAGTCGATCACGCGTTCGACGCCGGCCGGGTCGATCAGGTCGTCCTGGCCGCTGAACCAGATGTAGCGGCCATGCGCGAGAGATGCGCTGTGCGCGAAGTTGCGATCCATGCCGAGGTTGGCGGGGTTGCGCTGGCATCGCAGGCGCGGGTCGGCCCCCATGCGACGCTGCAGGTCGTCCAGCGTCCCGTCGCTCGAGCAGTCGTCGCTGACCACGATCTCGAACTCGTGGCTGGCCGATTCGAGCAGCCGGTCAATCAGGCCAAGAAGCGTGGCGCCACCGTTGTAGGCGGGGATGCAGATGGACAGAAGGGGGTGAGAGCCAAGCTGCGCAATAGAGGGGGCCATGTCGCTTTACCCTCTTGGAAGCTGCCGAAGAAGCGCGATGCGCTGTGCTGCGCCAAGCAGACATATGACAGCGAAGTGCGTACAGACCAGTAGCGCCCAGTGCACGTCGATGGCGGTGAAAAGAAAGAACAGCAGGGTGTGGCCATTGACCGCCAGCAGCGTGGTTCTCGATATGCGCCACCAGCCGGCTAGGGTGGAAAGCGTCACCTTGTTGCCTTCGGACGCCGTGCTTTTCGAGTGGCGTTCGCGTGCGACTTTTAGCTCGAGATTTAGGCTGTTGTAGACCAGGAAGGCAATTGCCGCACCGCTGGCTACGATCCACATCACAGTGCTCTCATAACCTAAGGCCACGCAGATCAAGATGCCACTGACCTTTATCAGGTCGCTGGTGTGATCGAATCGAAACGCGGTCTGGGATACGGAGCCGGTCATTCGAGCGACGGTCCCATCACAATAGTCGAGCAACAACGCCAGAGTCCATGCGCAGACAAACATCCAAGGAGAGCCCTGAATCATTGCATAGCCTGCGATCGCAGACATGAAGCAAGAAAGGCCCGTGACTTGATTGGGAGTGACTCGAAGACGGGCGAACCCGATCGCCAGCGGATAAGCGGCCGAATAGAGCAACCGGTTCAGTGGGTTGTAATCTAGCGAATCCTGCTTCGCATATGGGTTCGACAGCATGGCGTTCTGATGAAAGATCTGCCAGATCGCAATCACGTTAGCGGCGCTTTGCGGTCAAGCGAATCACCACTGGGTTGTCACCTTCGATGGCGGATACGTTGTCGAGCTCCTCAGCCCACAGGACATCAAACCCGGCACGGTCCAATCGAGCCTTGAGTTCATCAAGCACAATGAAGCGTCGGTAGTGCCCGAAGATGCGTTCTGTAGGGCTTATTACCTCGCCCTTTCGAGCCAGTGGATCATTAATGGATCGGCACTCAATGAAAAAGCGTGCGCCATTTGCACAGACCCGATGCACAGCGTTCAGTGTCTCAACCTCCTCCGATTCCGTCATTGCGTGCAGGCAGAAGCGGCTGTAGACGACATCAAAGGGCTCACCCGTTTGTCCAATTAGGTCGGCCGCGACGCCTTGCAAAAACTCAATCTTTTCAGCACTAGGCGATTGACGGCATACATCGATCGCTGCTTGTGAAGGGTCGATGGCCATAACCCTCAGCCCCAGGGTGCCAAAGTACAGTGAATCTCGACCATTCCCACACCCCACTTCGAGAAGACTCCTTGCCTCTCCAATTTGCTCGCTCACGAGGCGAGCAAATGACGAGGGTTCAGCAATCAGACTTGCCTCGCTGTAATAACTGTTCCAATGGGCTTCTCGACCTTTATCTGGTCGGAGATTCTGATTTTGATTTGTCACTGCCTCCAATATCGCATCCGCCGCCTTGTCCGGTGTGGTGTGGCCTGAATTGGTGACAGCGAGATCGGCAAAGTCAGGGGCGTCGTACAGGTTCTGCATGTTCCCTATTTGTGCATACACGTTCTTGGTTGACCGGTCGCGTTTGCGGCGCTCTTCTTCGGGTACCTCGAGATAGACGACAAGTGAACGGTCAACATTTCTCTTAATCCAGTCGAATACTTCGCGGTACATGGCTACGGCCGAGATGACGACTGTTACTCCTTGGGCCACAAGCAGATTTGCCAGATGAAAGTAGCTATGGGCCAGTGCTATGCGATCTTCTTTTGTGTAGCCCCATCGCCCACCCAGTACGCTCCGCAAGTCATCGCCGTCTAAAAACACCGAACGAACGCCGCTCTCATTCAGTCGAAAATTGACCTTGCGACCCACGGTGGACTTCCCAGCTCCGGAATAGCCTGTGATCCAGATCACTCCAGGAGCCGAGGAATGCTTGATTTTTTGAGCGTTACCGCCTTTGTCGCTGTTCATGGTCATATCCAAAATCAGGTTATTGCTGTGTGATGTCGCATTACTTCCGAAGCAGGTCGGCACCGATATGCCGAACAAGACGTATCGCTTTCTGTGCATATAGACTTGCAACCCTCGGCAAATTGCTCTGCAGCGAGGAGTACAAATGTGATGACAGTTCGTCGGAGGAAACGTTTGAGTCTAGGCCCAAGTAGCGACCGACCTCAGCTTGCTGCGCCGGGCTGGGCTCCTCGGCTGGCGATGACAAGAGCCGTTGAAGTGCGATGTATCGTTGAATGTCCTCTTCGTCACCGTAATCGCGCAGATCCTGTTCGCCGTCGCGTACGGCGCGCGAGCCCTTGATCACGTAAGTAGGTGCAGGTCCATATAGAAAGAATGCAACGCCTGCCTCCACCAAATAGTGCGTGTGCGATCCGATGTTGGGCGAGCACGCGTGGCGGAACTGGCGGGCGATTTCGTAGAAGCGGTCGACGAACGTCTGACTATTTGTGGTGCCCGCCGTCACGATGGGAAAACCATAGGGGCGCAGCCTGGTGTGCATGCCCTTGAGGACATCGTGAAACGACAGGCAGATCACAACCGGCTGCATGTGCGCGGGCAGATCGTGCAGGCTCTGCATGTAGGCATCCAGAGATTCGAATACCGGTGTCGTGGTCACGTTGGAATGCGTGAAGTACACCACTGTGCCGCTGCGTTGCGGATCGGGACCGGGGTGGTGGGCCTTGCGGTAGGCGATCCAGGGATGCGGGATGTGCAAGGCCTGTTTGCCATGCTGCTCGCGCATCAGCCGTGCCTTCTTTGCATTCCAGGTAAGGAAGAGCTTGTAAGGCGATTCGATCTCGTTGGGCCAGCAGCGCGATTCCCAGTGCACGCCATGGTCCGAGATGGCACACAGGGGCAGCCACGACGGGTAACCCGTCCATTCGCGCAGCGTGCGGCCAAAGCTCGAATTCTCGGCCTCCCATGTCGCCCAGGGCGCCAGGCCGGCATCGGTGCGCCGCTGCAGGCGGCTCAGGCGCAGCAACTCCTCGTCGCTGAAGCCCGTATGCGCGTCCCTGGGCAGCAGGGGCTGACTGGCCGGTCTCAGCACGGCCACCCCTTGCCGATGGTGATGTAGCGATTGCCGGCGTCGAGTTCGCGCGTGGCGGTGGCGGTGAAGCCCGCATCGGGCAGTGGCAGATCGGCCGGCATCTCGGCCTGGCGTGTGCTCCAGCCGTGAAACGCCCAGGTGCCGGGCGAGGGCTGGTGCCAGTAGGTGGGGTTGCGGTGCTGGTCCATCATGAAGCGCAGGGCCTCGGGTTGCATGCCCAGCCATTCGCAGAATCGATCCAGGTACCGTGGGGGAACCTGTTCGTGGTGGCGCACCAGCGCAAGCCCTTGCGCCCGGCTGAGCCTGCCGTGGCGGATCTCGCGCGAGGCGTGATCGGTGACCCGCGAATAGCCATGTTTGAACAGCTTCAGCTGATCGTGGAGCTCCATGTAGTTGAAGCAGTCGACATGATCGTAGGTGTCGAAGGTGCGACCGAACGAGGCCGATGCATACGCGTGCCGGTCGATCATTGCTTCGTGTTGCGCCTTGGGATCCCAGCGCACGAAGTTGCCCAGGTAGATGCCACGAACACCGACGGCATCCAGTGCCGCGTCATCGGGATAGCGGTACTGCCAGATGTCGCCTTCGGTCAGGGTGTCGAACCCGGACAGCAGGTCGTCGGCCTCCTGGCCCATGAGGTCGTGGTCCTTGCGGTACCGCCGGGTCATTTCCACTTCATGGAGGTGGGAGAACATACCCACTTGCTCCAGGCCCTGGTGCGCCCCCCAGATGATGAGCGGGATGCGGTAGCGAACAGCCGTCTGAACCGGGAAGACCGTCTGCCCGGCCAGGATCGGCCAGTAGATGCTGCCGAATCGGCGCAAGGTGCTGCGCACGATGCGCTTGACCGACTCGGGGTTGACGTTCTGGTAGAGGATGTCGCAGTTGAACCGGATGCGCAGGTTTGCCAGATTGCGGATCCCCAGCGGCGTGTTGAAGTAGCGGTTGTAAGTCACGAGCAGCGGATTCAGCCCCAGCCGCTCCTTGACCAGATGCACGATGTAGTAGGCATCGTGGGCACCGCTGACGGGTACGATGCAGTCGTAGTTGGTTCCGTCCGTGTTGCGATAGGGCGCCACGATGGCGTTGAGTCGCTCCCAGCGTTGCGGCCAGTCGAGCCGGTCTTTCTCCTCGTGCACCCGGCATCCCGAGCAGATGCCGTCGTCGTCGAGCACCAGGCCAAGTGGATGGGCCGTGGTGTAGAGGCAGCGCTTGCAGAACTCCATGCGTCAGGATTCCTCGATCGGTCGAGCGCCGGCATGGATCGGTGGCCGCAGCATGCTGCTGGCCACCGAGCGCTTGTAGGTTTGATAGGCGTGTTCGCGGTACGCGAACAGGTTGCCGACGGCGACGGCCGCCACCGCCGGCAGGTCGAGAAAACGGCGGGCGGTGAGCGGGTCGGAGAAGCCGCCGAAGACGATCAGCGGCACCGGTGGGCAGGGGAGCGCGGACAGCTGGCCAGGCTCGAAGCCGGTCACGCCGCCTTCGTTCTGCCAGTCGATCAGCATCAGTTCGGACACCACCCTGTCGGCAATCAGCTCCGATACGCCGTTGCCAAAAGGCAGGCACTGTCGTGAAACATAGTCGTGCCGTAGCACGCATTCTGCGTTGCTGAAGCGAGCCGGCACTGCGGCAATGAGTGCTTGTGCGCCCAGACGCGCGGACATCCGGCGAACTTCATCCGGTACCCGGTGCAGCGCCTGGTCGAGCGCCACTCGGTCGGCACCGGCCTGGATGACGCGTACAGCCTGATCGGCCGTGGCAATGCCGCCACCATAAATCAGCGGCGTTTCGAGCCCGAGGCGACCCAGGCGCCCCAGCAGGTCGAGATTCGGCCCACGCTCGTCAGCGCTGCGATCGATCGTCTGCACCAGAATTTCGTCGACCCCCCAGCGGTCAAGGTTCTCGACCAGACACTCCACGCGGCCGAGGGGCAGGTACCGGCGATAGCCGAAAGACTGCACCGCCCAGCCGTTGCGAACGGTCACCACACCAATCAGCCGCTTTTTAAGCACGTGCGATCTCCGCGATGAGGGTGTGCAGTAGGCGCATGCCGGCTCGCTGGCTCTTCTCTGGGTGGAACTGCAGACCGGCCACCCGATCGCGCCGAACCGCAGCCGCAACCGGCTGCGGCACGCGCGCGATCGCTGTGATGCAGTTGGGTGCATCGACCAGCATGAAAGAGTGGTTGAAGTAGAAAGACTCGCCGTGGCTGGCGAGAAACGCCGGATCATCGCCGACGCTCTCCAGCGTGTTCCAGCCGATGTGCCAGGGTACCCGGTCCAGCGGCACCACGCGTCCAGGCAGGATGCCCAGGCCATCGCAGGGGCCCATTTCGAGCGATTCGCGAGCCAGCAACTGCATGCCGAGGCATATGCCGAGCAGCGGCCGCCCGGCCTCTGCGGCCTGCTGCAGATAGCGGTCGAGACCGGTCTCGCGCAGTCGCGCCATGGCGGCCGGAAACGCACCGACACCGGGCAGCAGCAGCACGTCGCAGACATCCAGCGTCGGCGCATCACCAGCGACCCGCACCCGGAACCCGGCATCGTGCAGTGCATGCGAGACCGAGGCGTGGTTGCCGACGCCGTAGTCGACCAAACCCACGGTGATCCGGCTCACAGACCCACTCCCACACGGAATCGGCGGCGTATGCTGCCGTTGCTGCCAATGTCGAACAGCTCCCGGTTGGTCGACGCATGCACGTGCGCCCAGAACCCGTCCTTGTCGATACCGATGAACTCGCAGAAACTGCGGATGTAGCGTTCCGAGCATTGGCCGTCGTAGCGCTCCACCAGATCGACCGCCGTGGAGCGGTCCATGGTGCCGGCGCGCATGGCCTCGTTGACGTACTCGGTGACCTTGCCGAAGCCGAACTTCAGGTACTTCACCATCTGGTTCATGTTGTGCCAGTCCTCGTCGAGGTTGCTCAGGCCCATCAGGTCGCCGGTCTGGTCCGGCCCTTCATCGCGGATGCTCAAACCATGTGAGCAGGCATAGCCGGCGTTGTTGACGAGGCTCCAGTCGCCCAGGAACCAGCCCAGAAAGACGATCTGGATGTTGGCGGCTTCGAACTCGGCCTCACTGGGATAGATGTACGGCAGGATGTCGCGCAGCGCATAACCCGACTCCAGCATCCACTCGTGGCCCGAGCTGAGCGTGTTCGAGTGACGCAGGTTGTTGCCGTCGTAGCCGTTGCGACCCATGGTCTTGAGGTCTCCGACCTGCAGCGCCGGATTCTCACCCCAGAAGATGAGCGGGATGCCGTACCTGCTGGCCAGTTGGGGCACCGAGCTGAACAGGGCCAGCTCGGACGAGCGGGCCCAGTTGGTGAATTTCATGAAGCTGTCGCGCATCAGCCTGCGCCAGGTGTCCGGCGCGGGCGAGGACAGCACCACGTCGAATCCGAGTTCGATCAGGTTGGATACGTTGTCCACCCCCAGGCGTGAAACCTGCTGTGGTGGATGGCTCAAGGACACCAGAAGCGGATGCATGCCCAGCCTGTCGCGGACCCAGAGTGCCTGGCGCGTGCTGTCCTTGCCGCCGCTGACACCGATGATGCAGTCGAATCCGGCGCGATCCGGTCGGCGGTGTTGCGCCACGATGTCCTCGATGATCTCGAAGCGCTCTTGCCAGTCGATGCCCTGTGCCGCAGCGTGGTATGCACATGCCGGGCACTGCCCCTGTGGTGTGAACACCGTGTTTGGGCGCGTGTCGGGCTGCAGGCAGGTAGCGCAGTACTTCATGGTGCGACCGGTCGACCGAAGGCAGATGCCAGCACGGCATGGTCACGGCACAGCAATGCGATGCCGTCGAGGACCGGGTAGACGAGGCCGGTATCCGGTGACGCCAGGGCCTGCGGCGAACGCATCAGCGCAGTGTGGGTCAGCGGGCATCGCCAGGAAGGGGTGGCGGGCTCTGCATCGCGGGACTTCTCGATGCACACCACGCCGCTCGGGTTGAGCAGATTGACGTAGAAATCCAGCAGCCGGTAGTCGGTAACCGCACCACCCAGGGCCTGCGCCGAGGCCTTGAGTTCGCGAACGTAACCATGGTGGGCCATGCGTTCGCGCGCCTGCGGGCTGGCCAGTTCGTAGATCGGCTCGATCAGCACCACCGCGCGCCGCGCCACCCGCAGCAGTTCGCGCAGTGCAGCCTGCTCACGCCCACCGTTGGGTTCGAGCGAGTGCGAGGTATAGACCACATCGACACTGTCGTCGGCCAGCGGGATGTGAAACAGATCGGCGACGAACAGTTCGGCCTGTTGCGACTTATGTGCGAGCCAGGCGCGGCCATGCGCACACCGCGACCAGCTGATGTCGAAACCCAATGCACTTGCCGGGCGATGCGGTAGTGCCTCCAGCACCCCGGCCAGCGTGGTGGCTTCGCCGCAGCCGACCTCCATCAGGGAACCGCCTGCGGGCAGATGCGGTTCGACCAGATCAGCGATCTGGTTGCACCAGCGACGCTTGCCCTCGGGATCGGAGCGGGCGTGCTGCACATAGGCGCCAGACTGCAGGTCGTAGGCGATCAGCGTAGCGGCCGCCAGGTTGTCATTGCGCCCCAGCGCTCGGCGCGCATATTCCATTGCGTTCTCGCCGCGCGCGAATGCGCCGCGCATGCCGGCGAGCAGTTCACGCAACTCGGCGGCATGGAGGTCTGTGGCTTGTTGGTCAAGTGAGAACATGGGGTGCGGATGTCGAGCGGGAGGGGTGGTGCCGGAGGTTCACTTCAGCAGATCCCAGGTGAGGGCAGTGCCGCGGGGGACGGCGCGTGCAACGCTTCTTCCCAGCACGGCTTCGATGAAGCCCGGCGGCAGACCAAGCCCCGGCCGGATGGCGCGCACGTTGTCGCGGTGGAGGACGTCGCCCGCCTTCAGGTCGGCGCAGATGTAGAGAGAACGCCTGAACTGCAGCGACTTGCGCTCCGCTTCGGTCGGACCGTACCGCACCTCACCCAGTGCCTGCCAGGCCCGCTCGGTCTCCACCACCAGGCGCGCCATCTCGTCGGGCTCCATCGAAAAGGCGGCATCCACGCCGCCGTCGCTGCGATCGAGCGTGAAGTGCTTTTCGATCACCGTTGCGCCCAGGGCGACACTGGCAACCGACACGCCCACGCCCATCGTGTGGTCGGACAGCCCGACTTCGCAGCCGAACATCTCGCGCAGATGCGGAATGGTGCGGATGTGGGTGTTGGCTGGCGTGGCGGGATAGGTGCTCGTGCACTTGAGCAGCACCAGGTGGCGGCATCCTGCATCCCGGGCCGCACGCACGGTTTCGTCGAGTTCGGCCAGCGTGGCCATGCCGGTCGAGATGATCAGCGGTTTGCCAGTGGCCGCCACCCGCCGGATCAATGGCAGATCGGTGTTCTCGAAGGAGGCGATTTTGTAGCAGGGCACGTCCAGCGATTCGAGGAAGTCGACCGCGCTGTCGTCGAACGGCGTGCTGAAGGGGATCATGCCCAGGGCCCGCGCGTGCTCGAAGATCGGTGCGTGCCAGTCCCACGGCGTATAGGCCTCGCCGTAGAGCTTGTAGAGCGAGGTGCCGGTCCACAGGCTGTCCGGATCACCGATGTGGAATTCGCGCTCGTCCAAATCGAGCGTCATGGTGTCGGGGGTGTAGGTCTGGATCTTCAGCGCGTGCGCGCCGGTACGGGCCGCCGCTTCCACGATGGCCAGCGCCCGTTCGAGCGACTGGTTGTGGTTGCCCGACATCTCCGCGATCACGAAAGGCGGGGCATGAGGGCCGATGGCCCGTCCGCCGATGTGGAACGTTTCATCCATGGGTGACAATCCGCTTGATGTAACTGGAGAGCGTGCGGTCGAAGCCCGCCGAAAAGAACAGGTGGTGCGACGCCTCATTGTCGGCAAGCACATCGGCATGCAACCGGGCGAGCCCGGAGGGTCCATGGCGCACCAGCCAGGACTCGGCAGCTGCCAGAAGGTCGCCACCGGTGCCGCAGGGGTGGGGTCCGGGCGTCAGATAGATGGACGTTTCCGCTCCCGCACCCTTCAGGTCGAATCTCACCACCCCCACCGCTTTGCCCTGTCGTTCGCCGATCAACAGCCACCTGTCACTGCGGGAGAGTGTATCGGCCAGCCAGCGCTCATGGTCGTCCCTGGCGATGACGGCCGTGGTGCGTGAGACGCGACGCACGGCCGACACGTTCCGCCAGGCAAGCAAGCTGTCGCTGTCGGCCTGGGTCGCCGGCCGAACCGCGATGCCGGTCACCCCCATCGCACGGCAGATCCGCGCCACGCCCCTGCCGTCCGCCGTGTCCATGGCAGACCGCGACATCGCCGCGAGCAGGCCCGGATTGCCGGCAATGGCCTTCAACTGCATGACCAGCGCCTCGTCGTCGTGCGCGACGGCTTCGGGCGCCAGAACGATGCCTTGATGGGCTGCGGCCGCCACCTGGGCCATCTGGTTGTCGGCCTGCGGCCAGATCAACGCGGGCAGCCCGACGCAACAGCGCTCCCAGGTGGCAGTGCCACCAGCGCCGATGGCAAGGTCGGCTGTTGCCATCAGTTCGGCCATCCGGTCGGTCTGCACATGGCAGATCAAGCCGCCACTCCGACACAAATCCTCCACCGCATCCCGTCGCGGGTGGGCCTGGCCAATGACGACGTCGATGGCCACATCCGGTGCCAGCAGGCCGGGCAGCAAGCGCAATACCCGCCCAGTCTGATTCTGCTGATCGATGCCGCCGAAGAAGACGAGTATTCGCCGTACGCCGCGACTTCTGACTTGAGCGTGCGCACGCGCATGCGCGAATTCCGGGCGAAGCAGGGCATAGCCGGGGCCCAGCAGCTTCCGGGCGCCCGGCGGCACCAGGGCCTGGTAGCGCGTACTGGCGCCCTCGGCAAGGTTGGCATCGAGCAGCAGGTCGCAGTCATGGGGGCGATCGGCTAGGTCGTCGATGGCGAGGATGCGCCTGGCCCCGCTTCGCATGGCGCGCTCCCAGCGCTGGTCCAGCGCGTAGTGGTCCACGACCAGCCAGTCGGGCCGAACGTCCTGCAGCTCAGAAGCGGTGGCCGCGGCATCGTGTTCTTGCGATCCGCCCAGCCAGGCTGCGTGCGGCAGTGCATCGGGTGCGCCCGCAGCATCGATCATGCGCACCTGATGGCCTGCGTCTTCCAGGCGGGCCCTCAGGCCGGGGGTGAGGAATCTGCAGACGAAGGTGATGCGGGCACCACGGGCATGCAGCGCGTCGGCCAGGCAATGGCAGCGTGTGACATGACCCGTGCCGATCTCGTTCGATGCATCGGTGCGGATCGCGATGTCCATGGCCTCAGTCATCCCCGCGCATCAGCATGCAGGCCCGTGCCATGCGCAGATCACTTTCGTCGTCGATGTCCATGGCCGACATCCAGTCCATGGGTTCCATGACGTGGCCGGGTGCGTAAAAGCTGCCGACTTCGAGAAAGGCGTTGCGTCGCGCCAGCCAGAGGGCACCGCTGGGACAATACAGCGCCGGCAAGTCCTGCGAGCGTTTCATGCGCGTCTCGGGGAACAGGTACTGTGGACCACCATTCGCATCGAGTGTGGCGGCCCACCAGGGGTTCATCCAGCCAAAGCGAAAGCAGCTGATCTGGGCAGGCGCGCTGCGGGACTCGAACGCGTTCATTGCCGCACGGACGTCTGCGGCGGTCCTCAGCGGGCAGTTCGCCATGAACTGGGCCACCACGGCGAACCGGGTATTCCAGTGTGCTTCGGCCTGCAGCAGGGCGACGCGGGTGGCTTCGCTGGAGGTCGATCGATCATCCGCCGCCGACGTGCGAAGGAAGGGCACCTCGGCGCCGTGCTGCCGTGCCACTGCCGCAATCTCGGGGTCGTCCGTGGAGACAAGCACGCGTTCGAAGCAACCAGAATCCAGCGCGGCCTGTACCGACCAGGCCAGCATGGGCCTCCCACCGATATCGAGAATGTTCTTGCGCGGCAGCCGGACAGAACCGCCGCGCGCCAGGACGATTGCGATTCCCCCGCTCACCAGGCGCTCCATCCGCCGTCGACCATCATCACATGGCCCGTCATGCCCGAGGAGGCGTCCGACAGCAGCAGGTCTACAGGCCCTGCCAGTTCGTGCTCGCCCAGCATGCGCCCCATCGGGCTCAGCGCGGCATAGCGCTGTTTGAATGCTTCGTCGACCCGGCCTTCCACACCACCGAAGGCCACACAGTTCACGCGGATGCCGCGGCGGGCCAGTCGCACCGCCAGTTCCTTGGTGAGATGCGCCAGCGCCGCCTTGGCCACGCCGTACTGCAGCGGTGACTGCCGCACCGGGTCGGTGTACAGACGCAGGTTGGGCGCGACCGCACCATATTGCGAACCGATGTTCACTACCGCACGCAGCCTGGATTCCGGCGCATCAGCAAGTGCCATGACCAGTTCATACGGCGTCACCACGTCGAGCGCGAACTCATCGAGAAAGTTCTGGCGCGCGACGCGGCCGTCCACGCCGGTTCGCAGGAAGGACACATTGCGCGCATTGTTGATCAGACCATCCGGGATGCAGCCGATCTGCCTCAGGCCATCGACCACCGTGGTTGCGGCGTCCGGCGCCATCAGGTCGGCGCACAGGGTGTGCAGGGTGCCGCCGTTGCTGGATAGGTCGATGGCCAGCTCGGCCAGCGCGTCGGCCGAACGGCCGGCGGCGATCACCGTGTCACCGACCATCAGGAAGTGGCGCGCCAGCACGCGACCGATTTTGCCGGTAGCACCGGTGATGAGAATGGAACGACTCATGCAAGTCTCCCGAGTTCGATCATGTCCACCACTTCGAGCATGGCAGCTGGCGCAATTCGGACGTCGCGTGCGCGTACGCCATCGACGAAATCCTGCAGCGCCGCCCGGAAGGCGCGGAAGGTGTCGGCGAACTGCAGGTCGCACCAGCCGGCGGCACCGAACACTCTGAGGCCCAGCGGCGCACCAGCCGAGCCCAGGGTGGATATCTGTGCCTCGACTCCGGAGGCGAACTCGACCTGCAGAGTGACGCGATCGGCAACCGACCAGCGCTGGTTGCGCACGACCGCACCGCGATCGGGAAGCAACTGAAGCAGTGGCTCGATCACATGGACTGAGTACTTGTCCCAGTCCTTGGGCACGGTCGCGGCAATAGAGCGCAGCGGCCCGACCGTCTCGCGCTGGGCCAAGGTCAGGCGAAGTTCCGGCGCGTAGCGCAGCGCGGAGCACGAGAACAGCTGGCCGGGAAAACGCTGCAGGCCGACCAGGGTTTCCGCATCGGCGCGCGACAGCGCGAGCGGCTTGTCCACGTAAATTGGCACACCCGCCTCGAGAAAGGGACGCGCGAACGTGAGGTGGGTATCGGCATCGTCTCGCGCCAGCAGCACCGCATCTACCTTTCCGATCAAATCGTTGCAGCGGTCGACGACATGCTCCACGCATGCCGCCTTTGCTACATGCCGTGAGATCGCAACATCCTGGGTCCACACATGGGTCACTCGGGCCCCGGCGATCGCGTCGTCCGGAAACCGCTGCTGTTCGAGGTAGCGCGGAACGACGGGGAAGCCACAGGCTTCCATGGCAGCTGGCTCGTAGCCGTTGAAGATGGCCGACCAGGAGTAGGGATGCCCATTGCCTGGAGACAGGCCGATCACGCCTAAACGCAGTTCGTCCGTCACACCAGCCTCCATTGCGCGGGATTGACGAAGGCCGGGTCATTGCTGGCCATGCCTTGGCCCAGAAAGCCGCCCGGCAGTTCCACTGCATGCAGGCAGGCCTTCAGCTGGCTCAAGCTTTGGACGCCGATGAGGCAGCGGTCGACGCCTTCTGTATCGCACACGAAGCCCAGTGCCGCCTGCAGTGGGGACATGGACTGTTCCTGGCAGGCGTCGTGCCAGGCAGCCAGCTTGTGCCGAATGGGCTCGAAATAAGCTGGCACTTCGGAAGGGGCCATCACCAGCAGGCCCTGCAAAAGAGCCGAGCGAGCGTGCACCTCCACCCCACGCGACTTGAGCAAGGACAGCGACCCGTCTTCAATGAGGCGCTGGTCGAGCACGTTGAGCGGCAATTGCACGATGTCGGGCGTGAAATGTTCGAGCAGCCGACGGATTTGCTCGCCGGTATAGATGGAGGCGCCAATGCGCTGCACCCGACCGGCTTGCTGCAGCGCTTGCAGCGCTTCGAGCAGGTGCTCACCACCAGGGGCCATCAGATCGTCCGCCTGATGGACCAACAGGCCGTAGACGGAGCTGGCGCCCAGACGGTCCAGAGAGCGCTTGAACGTCTGCAGCAAGGTGCGCACATCGCTGGCGCCGACGGAGCTCCCGGCGATCTTCGATGTTTTGGTCACGATGCGAAACCCACCGAGCTGTTGTTGCCCGAGCACGGCTTCCGATTCCCCGTACAAGGCGGCTGTGTCGATGAGATCGATTCCCACGCTTCGGGCTTCCGTCAGGATGCGGGCTACCTCGGCTGCCGGGGCAATTCCGTCACGATTGGCCACGCCGTAATCCAGCCCCCATTGCACGGAGCCCAGACCGAGGCGGGACGAGCGCGTGGTCAAGCCAGCACCTCCTTCAGGGCGGCTACCACCCACGCCTGGTCGGACTCGCTCAGGGTCGCATACATGGGCAAGCTGATCGCCGCGGCGTAATAGCGCTCGGCATTCGGGCAGTGTCCGGGCTGGAATCCCATGGCGGCGTAGTAGGGCTGCAGGTAGACGGGGATGTAGTGCACGTTGACGCCAATGCCGCGTTGGCGCAGGCCTTCGAAGACCTGACGTCGCGATAAAGGGGCACTCAGACGGATCGGATAGAGGTGGAGGGCCGAGCGACCATCGGTCACCTCGGGGGGCAGGTGCAGCGGCAGGCCCTCGAGGGCCTTGGCATAACGCGCGGCCACCCGGTGCCGCGCCGCGATGAACGCCTCGATGCGGCGCAACTGGGCGAATCCCAGGGCAGCGTGAAGATCGGTCAGACGGTAGTTGTAGCCAAGCTCGATCTGCTGGTAGTACCAGGGACCGTCCGGGGCCTGCGTCATCTCGGCAGGGTCGCGCGTGATGCCATGGCTGCGCAGACGGTCCATGCTGCGCGCGAGGGCGGCATCGCGCGTGACCGCCATGCCACCCTCGCCGGACGTGATGATCTTTACGGGATGAAAGCTGAACACCGTGATGTCGCTGTAGCGACCATCGCCGACCGGCCCGCCCTCGTGAATCGCGCCAATCGCATGGGAGGCGTCTTCGACGATCCTGAAACCGTACTCGAGGCCGAGCGCGTGGATACGGGCCATGTCGCACGAGCGTCCGCACAGGTGGACGGGAATCACCACCTTGGGCAGGCGGTTGTGGCGTCGGGCCTCGGCCAGCTTCGCGGCCAGCGCATCGACACTCAGATTGCCGGTTTCCGGATCCACGTCCACAAAGTCGATCCGGGCACCGCAGTAGAGGGCGCAGTTGGCGCTGGCCACGAACGTCACCGGGCTGGTCCAGACGATGTCACCGGGCCCGACGCCAAGGGCCATGCAGGCCAGATGCAAGGCCGACGTGGCGCTGTTGACCGCCACGGCATGTCGGGCGCCGCAGTGGGCAGCCACGGCGCGCTCGAATGCGGGAACTGCCGGACCCTGGGTCAGGAAATCGGACCGCAGCACCTGCACCACGGCCTCGATATCGTCCTCATCGATCGCCTGCCTGCCATAGGGGATGGTGCGGCTCATATCTGGCCCACGCGCGCGCTGTTGGCCTTGATCCAGGCCTGCAGGGCCTTCACGTCCATCCACTCCCGGTTGTTGTCGGACCGGTAAGTGAAATCGGCGTCGACCTTGACCCCTTCGCTGATGCGGCCCGGATCCTCGCTCCAATTGTGGATAGCCGGCAGGATCTTGTAGTGCTCTGGGTATTCATAGGTGTGGGGAGCGTCCTCGGGGCCGATCATCTGCTCATGCAGTTTCTCGCCGGGCCGGATGCCCACCACCTCCAGGCGTGCCTGCGGGGCGGTGGCTCGCGCGATGTCGACCACTTTCATGGATGGGATCTTCTTGACGTAGATCTCACCCCCGACCATGTCGGAGAAAGCATGCCAGACGAGTTCCACGCCTTGCTCAAGCGTGATCATGAAGCGTGTCATGCGCTCGTCGGTGATGGGTAGTACGCCGTTCTTCGCGATCGAGAGGAAATACGGAATGACCGAACCGCGTGATCCCATCACGTTGCCATATCGCACGACGGCGAAGCGTGTATCGTCACCGCCCGCGTAGGAGTTCCCAGCGACGAACAGCTTGTCCGAGGCGAGCTTCGTCGCGCCATACAGGTTGGCCGGGCTGCTGGCCTTGTCGGTCGAGAGTGCGACCACCCGCTTGACGCCTTGGTCGATGCAGGCATCGATGAGGTTCATGGCCCCGATCACGTTCGTCTTGACGCACTCGAAGGGGTTGTATTCGGCTGTCGGCACGATCTTGGTCGCGGCGGCATGCACGACATAGTCCACGCCGTGCAGCGCCCTGGCCAGGCGATCCTTGTCGCGCACGTCTCCGATGAAGAAGCGCACGCGCTCGTCGTTGCCATACAGCTTGGCCATCTCCCACTGTTTCATCTCGTCGCGAGAGAAGATGACCAGACGACGGGGGTTGTAGCGGGCCAAGGTCATGGGCACGAAGGTGTGCGCGAACGAACCTGTGCCGCCGGTGACGAGGATGGATGAATCGGTCAACATGTAGTGCTCTGCGGATCTGGTCGGAATCATGTATCGGAGTGCTGCAGGGCCAGCATCTCGGTCGGAGTACCCTCAGCAACCAGCCGGCCATGGTCAAACCGGAAAATGCGGTCGCACTGCGCCACCGTGCTCAGGCGGTGCGCCACGATGAGGATGGTCTTCTGGCCGCGTAGCGCCGTGATCGCGGCCATCACATCGGCCTCGGTGCCGACGTCCAGAGCACTGGTGGCTTCGTCCAGTACCAGCACGGACGGGCCATGATACAGGGCGCGGGCTATGCCGATGCGCTGGCGCTGCCCGCCCGATAGGCGGGTGCCGCGCTCACCCACGGGGGTGTCCAGCCCCTCAGGCAGGGAGGCCACCAGCGATTCGAGTTGTGCAGCGCGGACGGCCGCCTGTACGGCCGCCTCGTCGATCTTCTCGTTGGGTAGCCCGAAGGCGATGTTGCGTCGCAGGCTGTCGTCGGTCAGAAAGATGGATTGCGGCACGTAGCCGATCTGATCCTGCCAACTGCGCAGGTGGTTGCGAATGTCCCGGGCATCCACGGCGATGCGGCCGGTGTCGGGCGGCAGCAACCCGAGGATGACGTCGATCAGTGTGCTCTTGCCCGAACCGCTGGTGCCGATGAAGCCCACGGTCTCGCCGCGGCGGATCGTCAACCGGATGTCGTGCAGCGCGGGTTGCGCGGCCATGGGGTAGCGAAACCCGACCGATTCCACGTCCATCTGCGAGCGCAGGACCAGAGGGCCCTGCGCCGGCATGCTGGCTGCGCCGTCTGCAGGCGCGTCCAGGCGGGCCTCTTGGTAGAGCGTGTCGACCACCGGCCGCGCGTAGCGCAAGGTCTGCATGGCGCCCAGCATGCGGTTCACTGAGGGCAGGAGTCGAAAGGCAGTGGCGGCAAACAAAGCCAGGATCGGCATCACGCTGGCCGTCGACTGGCCTCTCAGGACCATCGTGCTCACCAGAGTGGCCAGCGCGGCGATCGCCAGCAACTCCAGGCCCAGGCGGGGCATCTGTTTGAGGCTTTCCTGGTGCCGCGCCGCTTGCGCGCTGCCTTTGTTGTGGACTGCGTAGCGCGCCAGGAACTCAGCTGCCCGGCCCAGTAGCAATGCGTCCTTGACACCACCCAGCCCCTCCTGCAGGTGCTGCAGCCGCTTGCCTTCGTGGAACTGCCGCTCGCCGCCCCAGCGCAGGATGCGGGCGCGCGTGTAGCGGAAGAAGCCCAGCGCGACCAGGCCGATCACGCCACCCACCAGCAGAGCCCCCAACGGTTCGAACACCAGCAGCAGCAGCACCAGCCCGGTCGCGACCAGGCCCTCGGTCACCAGCAGCATCACCGGCATCAGGGCGTGGCTCGCAAAGAGGTTCGATTCGGTGGTGGCGTTGCGGATGAGCTGCGCCGAATTGCGCTGCAAGTGGAACAGGTAGGGTTGCTGCAGGTAGGTCGAGAACAGGCGCTGCGACATGCCGGCTTGCACACCGTAGGCAAAGCGCGCCTGGCGGTGGTACAGAAAGGCCAGGTACAGGTTCTTGCAGGCATAGATCAGCACCAGCGCCGCCATGGCGCCCACCACCAGCGTGGTCCGATCCGGGTGCCCGAGCGCGTCCAGCGCGGCCGCCAGCATCGGGTGCGGGGCCGCGCCGTCCCCCTGCACCAGCAGGCCGACGACCGGTATCACCATGCCCACGCCGAGCATCTCCAGCGCCATGCCGAACAGCATCAAGACACTCAGTGTCCAGGCCTGCCGCCGCTCACGTGGCGACAGCAGCTCTCGGATACGGGACAGCAGGTTCATTCGCTGCGGTTGAATGGCGCGAAGCCGTGTCGTTCAACGAGTTGATCGCGCTGGGCGTCGATGAGGTCCTCGCGGGCCATTTCGGCCACCAGCTGCTCGAACGAGATCGAGGGTTTCCAGCCCAGCTTCTGCCGGGCCTTGGACGGGTCACCCAGCAGCGTCTCGACCTCGGTCGGGCGGTAGTAGCGTGGGTCGATGGCCACAATGACCCGCCCCTGCTCGTCCAGACCCTGCTCCTGTTCGTCCGCTCCCTGCCAGCGGATGAACATGCCGAGCTCGCGCGCCGTGGCGTCGACGAACTCGCGCACGCTGTACTGCCGCCCGGTGGCGATGACGAAGTCCTCGGGCTGATCCTGCTGCAGCATCAGCCATTGCATCTCGACATAGTCCTTCGCATGGCCCCAGTCGCGTTTCGCATCGAGGTTGCCCAGGTAGAGGCAGTCTTGGAGCCCGAGCTTGATGCGCGCCAGTGCTCGGGTGATCTTTCGGGTGACAAAGGTTTCACCCCTGCGCGGGCTTTCATGGTTGAAAAGGATGCCGTTGCAGGCATACATACCGTAGGCCTCACGGTAGTTCACGACGATCCAGTAGGCATAGAGCTTGGCTACCGCATAGGGGCTGCGGGGGTAGAACGGGGTGGTTTCCTTCTGAGGAGTTTCCTGCACCAGACCATACAACTCGCTGGTGCTGGCTTGATAGAAGCGGGTCTTCTTCTCGAGCCCCAGGATGCGAATCGCCTCCAACAGGCGCAGAGTACCCATGCCGTCCACATCAGCGGTGTACTCAGGGCTTTCGAAGCTCACGGCCACATGGCTTTGTGCACCCAGGTTGTAGATCTCGTCGGGCTGAGTCTCCTGGATGATGCGCACCAGGTTGCTGGTGTCGCTCAGATCGCCGTAATGTAGCCGGAATCGCGCGTTCTGGACGTGCGGATCCTGATAGATGTGGTCCACGCGCGCGGTATTGAAACTGGACGCACGGCGCTTGATGCCATGCACGACGTAGCCCTTGTCGAGCAGGAATTCGGCCAGATAGCTCCCGTCTTGCCCGGTGATGCCGGTGATCAAGGCGGTCTTCGTGGTGTGAACATTTGTCATGTCAGTTGACGGGGTTCGTGTCTTTTCAGAAAGTCGGCATACGCGAGGGCGAGGCCATCTTTCAAGGCCACTTTGGCTTTCCAACCCAGCGCGTTCAACCGGGAGCTGTCCATGAGCTTGCGCGGGGTGCCGTCGGGCTTGCTGGGATCGAACCGGATGTCACCCTGGTACCCGATGGTCTTGCCGATGGTGGTCGCGAGGTCCCGGATGGTGACGTCATCCCCGTATCCCACGTTGATGTGGCTGAGCATGGGTTGCGTGTGCTGGTCGTAGGTCGATTTGTCCAGGCCCATCACATGCATGCTGGCCGCCGCCATGTCGTCGACATAGAGGAATTCGCGACGGGGCGTCCCGGTGCCCCACACGGTGAGGAAGGGAGCCTTGCTGGCCTTGGCTTCGTGAAATCGCCGGATCAGCGCCGGGATGACGTGGCTGTTTTCCGGGTGGTAGTTGTCCCCGGGGCCGTACAGATTGGTGGGCATGACACTGCGGTAGTCGATGCCATGGCTGGCACCGTACTGCCGGTTGTAGCTCTCGCAGAGCTTGATGCCGGCGATCTTGGCAATGGCGTAGGGCTCGTTGGTGGGCTCCAGGGTACCTGTCAGCAACGCGTCTTCCCGCATGGGTTGCGGCGCGAGTTTGGGGTAAATGCAGCTCGACCCGAGAAACAGAAGCTTCTTCACATCATTGCGGAAAGCCGCATCGATGACGTTGGCCTGGATCATCAGGTTGTCGTAGATGAAGTCGGCCGGGTAGGTGTCGTTGGCAAGGATGCCACCAACGTGTGCCGCAGCAAGGTAAACCTGTTGGGGTCTTTCTGCCGCAAAGAAGCTGCGCACGGCGGTTTGATCAGTGAGATCGAGCTCGGCATGGGTGCGTGTGACGATGCGGTTTTCCGGATGACCCGATGCCAGCAACTGGCGCACGATGGCCGACCCGACCATGCCACGATGACCAGCGACGTAGATGAGTGGCGGTGAGGTGGCGCTCACGATGTCTGGTGTGGGAACAACTCGGCGCCCGCTAGCTGCCTGCCCTGCTGGTCCTTGGCGGAGAGCTGCGGCCGCACACCGACCGGCCATTCAATCCCAATATCAGGATCGTTCCAGGCAATGCAGCGCTCATGCTGCGGCGCGTAGTAGGCGGTGGTCTTGTAGAGGAAGTCGGCCGACTCGCTCAGCACGAGAAAGCCGTGTGCAAAGCCGGCTGGCACCCAGAACTGGCGGTGATTGTCCTCGCTGAGCTCAGCGCCGACCCAGTGCCCGAACGTGGAGGAGTTCTTTCGTATGTCCACCGCCACATCAAACACACTCCCTCGCACCACGCGCACCAGCTTGCCTTGTTCGTGTGGCGGCATCTGGTAGTGCAACCCGCGCAGCACGCCTTTGGCCGAGCGCGAATGGTTGTCCTGCACGAAGTTCACGTCCAGGCCGGTCGCTTCGTTGAAAGCCTTCTGATTGAAGCTTTCAAAAAAGAAACCGCGCTCATCACCGAACACCTTGGGTTCGATGATCAGCACGTCGGGGATGGTGGTGGGGGTGGCTTTCATTGTTGCGCCGATTCGTTGAGCAGTCGAAGCAGGTACTGACCGTAGCCGTTCTTCTTCAGGGGCTCGGCCAGTGTCTGGAGTCTGGCGGCGTCGATCCATCCGTGCCGCCACGCAATCTCTTCCGGGCACGCAATCTTGAGCCCTTGGCGGTGCTCCAGCGTGGCGATGAACTGGCCAGCTTCAAGCAGGCTCTCGTGCGTGCCCGTGTCCAGCCAGGCATAGCCGCGCTGCATGATCTGCACGTTGAGCTGGCCCTGGTCCAGGTAGGCCTGATTCACGGCGGTGATTTCGAGTTCGCCGCGCGCGCTGGGCTTTACAGCTTTGGCAATGTCGACGACCTGCTGGTCATAGAAGTACAGGCCCGTCACGGCGAAGTTGCTCTGCGGCTTTGTGGGCTTTTCCTCGATGCTGCGGGCCTTGCCTTGCGCGTCGAAAGCCACCACGCCATAGCGTTCGGGGTCGTTCACGTGGTACGCGAACACCGTGGCGCCATGGGTCTGCGCGTCGGCGTTGGCGAGCAGCGTGGTGAAGTCGTGGCCGTAGTAAATGTTGTCGCCCAGCACAAGCGCGCTGGGCCCGTTGCCCAGGAAGCCGGCGCCGATGATGAAGGCCTGTGCCAGTCCGTCGGGGCTGGGCTGCACCGCGTACTGCAGGTTCATGCCCCAGGCGCTGCCGTCGCCCAGCAGCTGCTGGAAGCGCGGCGTGTCCTGCGGCGTGCTGATGATCAGCACTTCGCGGATGCCCGCGAGCATCAGCGTGCTCAGCGGGTAATAAATCATCGGTTTGTCGTACACCGGCAGCAGCTGTTTGCTGATGGCCAGTGTGGCCGGGTGCAGGCGGGTGCCCGAGCCGCCAGCGAGGATGATGCCTTTGCGTTGCGTCATGCGTGCGAGCCTGTGTTTCAGAGAATTTCCGCAAGCATACGCCGCACGCCGGTTTGCCAGTGCGGCAGCGCCAGGCCGAAGGTGGCGCGCAGGCGCGCCGTGTCCAGGCGCGAATTCAGGGGGCGGCGGGCCGGCGTGGGGAAGGCCGTGGTGGGCACCTGTGCGACCTCCTGCACCTTCAGCGGCAGGTCGGGGCGCAGCGCGCGTGCGGTGTCGATCACGAAGCGCGCGTAGCCGTTCCATGTGGTTTCACCGGCGGCGGCCAGGTGGTAGGTGCCACCGCAGGCGGGTTCGCGCTGCGCTTGCGTGATGGCATGGGCCGTCACGTCGGCGATCAGTTCGGCGCCGGTTGGAGATCCCCACTGGTCGTCGATCACGGTGAGCCGTTCGCGTTCCTGGGCCAGGCGCAGCATGGTGCGCGCGAAGTTGCCGCCGCGCGCGGCATAGACCCAGCTGGTGCGAAAGATCAGGTGGCGCACCCCGCTGGCAATGAGGGCTTGTTCGCCTTCGAGCTTGCTGCGCCCGTACACGCTCAGCGGGCCGGTGGCCGCGCCCTCGCGCCAGGGCGCGGTGCCGCTGCCGTCGAACACGTAGTCGGTGGAATAGTGCACCAGCAGGGCGCCCACCTCGCGGGCGGCTTCGGCCAGCGCGCCCGGTGCCAGGGTGTTGATGCTGCGGGCCAGCTCGGGTTCGCTCTCGGCCTTGTCGACTGCGGTGTGCGCGGCGGCGTTGACGATCACGGTTGGATGCAGCCGACGCACCGTTTCGCGCAGCCCGTCCAGGTCCACGAGATCGCCGCATCCGCCGTCGGCTGGTGTGCTGTGCCGGTCCAGCGCGATCAGCTCACCCAGCGGCGCCAGGCTGCGCTGCAGCTCCCAGCCGACCTGGCCGTTCTTGCCGAGCAACAGGATCTTCATGCGGTGGCCGGCGCCCCGTACTGGGTCTGCACCCACTGCCGGTAGGCGCCGCTCTGCACATGCGCGACCCAGTCGGGGTGATCCAGGTACCACTGCACCGTCTTGCGGATGCCGGTCTCGAAAGTTTCGGCTGGTTTCCAGCCGAGTTCGGCCTCGAGCTTGCGCGCATCGATCGCGTAGCGCCGGTCGTGGCCTGGCCGGTCCTTCACGTGGGTGATCTGCGTGGTGTAAGAGGCGCCGTCGGCGCGCGGGCGCAGTTCGTCGAGCAGGGCGCAGATGGTGTGCACGATCTCGATGTTGGGCTTCTCGTTCCATCCGCCCACGTTGTAGATCTCACCCACGCGGCCAGCCTCCAGCACGCGGCGGATCGCACTGCAGTGGTCCTTCACGTACAGCCAGTCGCGCACCTGCATGCCGTCGCCGTACACCGGCAGGGCTTTGCCCGCCAGCGCGTTGACGATCATCAGCGGGATCAGCTTTTCCGGGAAATGGAAAGGGCCGTAGTTGTTGCTGCAGTTGGTGGTGAGCACCGGCAGGCCGTGCGTATGGTGCCAGGCGCGCACCAGGTGGTCACTGGCGGCCTTGCTGGCGCTGTAGGGGCTGTTGGGCTCCGTGCGGTGGGATTCGGTGAAGGCCGGTTCGTCGGGTGCCAGGCTGCCGTAGACCTCGTCGGTGCTCACGTGCAGGAAACGGAAAGCGGCCTTGTCGGCCTCGGGCAGGTCGGACCAGTGTGCGCGCACCGCCTCGAGCAGGCGGAAGGTGCCGACGATGTTGGTCTGGATGAAGTCTTCGGCGCCGTGGATCGAGCGGTCCACATGGCTTTCGGCGGCGAAGTTGATCACCGCGCGCGGCCGGTGCTCGGCCAGCAGCCGGCCCACCAGGGCGCCGTCGCCAATGTCGCCCTGCACGAACACATGGCGCGCATCACCGCGCAGGCTGGCCAGCGTCTCCAGGTTGCCGGCGTAGGTCAGCTTGTCCAGGTTGAGCACGGGCTCGTCGTGGCGGGCGAGCCAGTCAAGCACGAAGTTGGCGCCGATGAAGCCGGCGCCGCCGGTGACCAGAATCATGTGTTCCCCTTGTGGTGTGGGCCTTCGGGTGCCGCCCTCGGCGCCCTGCCCATCGCATTGTCTGCGGTCAACCGGCGCCGCCGGCAGACCTTCCCTTCCATCGGGTCAGTGGCCGTGCGCAACGGTCTCGCCGGCCTTCAGCCGGTACACCGTGCCGCAGTACGGGCACTTGGCTTCGCCGGTGGCGGCCACGTCCAGGTAGACCTTGGGGTGGCTGTTCCACAGCTTCATGTCGGCCAGCGGGCTGGGGCAGAACACCCCGCCGTGGGCATTGAGGTCGGAGGCCTTGAGTTCAACGGCAGAATTTTTCATCGATGTCTCTCACTCGGTGCGTTTGCAGATACCGGTACCAGAGACACCGCGGAACCGGCTCTGCCGGGCCGCAGGTGTCGCCCCCTGGGGGGGGTGGCACCGAAGGCGACGCGGGGGTAATCACACCTTCGCCAGCCAGTGGGCGTACTTCGGGTTGCGGCCGTTGACGATGTCGAAGAAGGCGCTCTGGATCTTCTCGGTGATCGGGCCGCGCGTGCCCACGTAGTCGCCCTTGCCGAGTTCGATGCGGTCGAGCTCGCGGATCGGGGTGACTTCGGCGGCCGTGCCGGTGAAGAAGGCTTCATCGGCGATGTAGACCTCGTCGCGCGTGATGCGCTTCTGCACGATCTCCAGGCCCAGGTCTTTGGCGATGTGGAACACGGTATTGCGCGTGATGCCGTTGAGCGCGCCGGCCGAGAGGTCGGGCGTGTAGATCACGCCGTTCTTGACCACGAAGATGTTCTCGCCTGCGCCTTCGCTGACGAAGCCGCTGGAGTCGAGCAGCAGGGCCTCATCGTAGCCGTCGTCGAGCGCTTCCATGTTGGCCAGGATGCTGTTGCTGTAGTTGCTCACCGCCTTGGCCTGCGTCATGGTGATGTTGACGTGGTGGCGGGTGTAGCTGCTGGTCTTGACGCGGATGCCGCGCTTGAGACCCTCGTCGCCCAGGTAGGCGCCCCAGGCCCAGGCGGCGACCATCAGGTGGATGGTGTTGCCCCTGGGGGACACGCCCAGCTTCTTGTCGCCGATCCAGGTCAGCGGGCGGATGTAGCAGCTCTCCAGCTTGTTTTCGCGTACCACGGCCTTCTGCGCGGCGTTCACCTCGTCCTGCGTGAACGGGATCTTCATGCGCAGGATCTTGGCGCTGTTGAACAGGCGCTCGGTGTGTTCTTCCAGCCGGAAGATCGCCGTGCCGCCCGCTGTGTTGTAGGCGCGCACGCCCTCGAAAGCGCCGCAGCCGTAGTGCAGGGTGTGGGTCAGCACGTGGATCTTGGCGTCGCGCCAGTCCACCATCTGGCCGTCCATCCAGATCTTGCCGTCGCGGTCGGACATCGAGGGAACGATGGAGCTCATGGGGGTCCTTGGGTTGTTCGTCGGGAGGGCAGGCCGGGCTGCCAAACCGGCGATTTTACGGCGTCGGACCGCCGTTTTCCGGTGCCACCGGATCGGCATCGGCCGGGGCCGGGCGGTCCAGCTTCCATCGCTGCAGCTTGCCGTCCTGGAAGTCGGCTGTCACAAAGGAGTCGCTGTTGTCGCGCCAGCGGTAGGTCTCGGGCTGCACGTTTTCATCCGACAGCCGCTCGCCCAGCGAGCGCGTCATGGCGATCACGTGCATCAGCGTCACGCCGGGCCGCAGCTTGGCATTGAGCATGACCGCGCTGTCCACATAGCCGATGGGCCGGTGGGCGGCGCGCTGGAGAATCGTCATGAGGCGCGTGAAATGCAGCAGCAGCCACATCAGCAGGCCGCCGCTCGCCGCGGCCAGGCCCGGCCAGCCATAGGCGCGGTGCGCCATGAAAAGCAGGACGGCGCAAGCCGCGAGCACGAAGAGTTTCTGGAATCGCATGGGGGAATTGTCGGCGCAAGCCGCGCGCCCCAGCTTGCGGCTTGTACGGATGGACCGGATCAGGCCAGGCTGCGAGCCAGCTCCATGGCCTCCTCGATGCGGTCCACGCCATGCACGGTCAGGCCCTCGAAGGCCTTGTCGTTCTTCTTCGGCAGGTTGGCCTTGGGCACCACCGCCACGCTGAAGCCCAGCTTGGCCGCCTCCTTCAAGCGCTCCTGCCCGCGCGGGGCAGGTCGCACCTCGCCCGCCAGGCCGACCTCGCCAAAGGCGATGAAGCCCTTGGGCAGCGCCTTGCCACGCAGGCTGGAGGTGATGGCCAGCATCACCGCCAGGTCGGCCGCCGGTTCGCTGATGCGCACGCCGCCCACGGCGTTGACGAACACGTCCTGGTCCATGCAGGCCACGCCGGCATGGCGGTGCAGCACCGCCAGCAGCATGGCCAGGCGGTCGCGCTCCAGGCCCACGCTCAGGCGGCGGGGCGACGGGCCGCCGCTGTCCACCAGCGCCTGGATCTCCACCAGCATGGGCCGCGTGCCCTCCAGCGTCACCATCACGCAGCTGCCCGGCACCGGCTCGCTGTGTTGCGAGAGGAAGATGGCGCTCGGGTTGCTCACGCCCTTGAGGCCCTTCTCCGTCATGGCGAACACGCCGATCTCGTTGACCGCGCCAAAGCGGTTCTTGATCGCCCGGATCAGGCGGAAGCTGCTGTGCGTGTCGCCCTCGAAATACAGCACCGTGTCCACCATGTGCTCCAGCACGCGCGGGCCGGCCAGCGCGCCTTCCTTGGTCACATGCCCCACCAGCACGATCGCCGTGCCACTGGCCTTGGCCGCGCGCGTCAGGTGGGCCGCGCACTCGCGCACCTGCGCCACCGAGCCCGGCGCCGAGGTGAGCTGCTCCGAGTACACGGTCTGGATCGAGTCGATCACCGCGATCGCGGGCCGGGTCGCGTCCAGCGTGGCCAGGATCTTCTCCAGCTGGATCTCGGCCAGCACGCTGACCTGCGAACCGTCCAGCCCGAGCCGGCGCGCGCGCAACGCCACCTGGGCGCCACTTTCTTCACCGGTGACGTAGAGGGTCTTAAGCCCCGCCCGCTGCAGCGAATCCAGCGCCTGCAGCAGCAGGGTGGACTTGCCGATGCCCGGGTCGCCGCCGATCAGCACCACGCCGCCTTCGACGATGCCGCCGCCGAGCACGCGGTCCAGCTCGTCGTGCCCGGTGGGCGTGCGCTGCACGTCGGTGGCGTCGATGTCGGCCAGGGCCGTCACCTCCGCCGTCTTCGCCAGCGAGGCAAAGCGGTTCTTCGACGGCGTGGCCGGTTCCGCCACCGTCTCGACCAGTGTGTTCCAGGCGTTGCAGTGCGGGCACTTGCCCAGCCACTTGGGGCTGGAGCCGCCGCACTCGCTGCAGGTGTATTGGGTTTTGTCTTTGGCCATGTTGCCGGGCAATATAGTCGACCCCTTCCATGCCGTCTGCCCACCCCGCCGCCGCCCTGCGCGTGCTGCCGCCCTCCGCGCAGCCGCTGTCGGCCGCCGCGCGCGCCTACAACCTGCAACTCGCCCGCATCGACAAGCTCCGCAGCCAGCTGGCCGAACTGGACGCGCTGGGCCGGTTGCACCGGCTGGCGCTGCATGAGGCGGTCGAGCCGCTGCGCCGGCAGCTCGCGCAGGTGCAACGCGACCTGGCCTTGATGCTGGACGAACACCTGCAGGGCAAGCTGCTCAGCCGCGTGCAGGCCGACACCGCGCGAGCCGTGTTGCGCCGCCTGGCGCGCAGGCTGGCCGAGGCGGGCGACGAACCCATGCGCGAACTGCACGACCGCCACAGCCCGCGCTCACTTGCGCAGATCAAACAGGACGCGGCCGACGCGCTGCGCCAACGCATGGAAGCGGTGCTCGGCGAGCCCCTGGACGACGACGGGCAGGCCCTCAGCGCCGAACAGCTGCTGCGCGCCGGCATGGAGCGTTTGCGCCGATCGCAGGACGATGCGCAGGCGCGCAAGCGCGCAGCCGCGCAGGCGAAACGCGCGCGCAAGAGGCCAGGTGCCGTCGAGCGACAGACCGAGCAGCACGACGCCGACACCCTGCTGCGCCGCCTGTTCCGCCAGCTCGCCAGCGCCCTGCACCCGGACCGCGAGACCGACCCGCAGGCGCGCCTGGCCAAGACCGCGTTGATGAGCGAGGCCAATGCGGCCTATGAAAGACGCGATCTGGTCGCGCTGCTGCAGATCCAGGGCCGCGCCGAGCTGGCCGACCCGCAGGCCGTGCACCAGCTGTCCGAGGCGCGCCTGGCTTCGCTCACGCTGCTGCTCAAGGCGCAGGTGGCCGAGCTGGAGCGCGAACGCGCGGCACGGCAAAGGGCACTGGCCGACGAGTTCGACCTGCCCGAGGGGGTGTCACCCAACGCCAATACCTTGTTGCAGAACCGGATCGATCAGACCCGTGCGCTGGAGGCTGCGCTGGTGCAGCTGACAGACGACCGGGCCCAGCTTGAAGAGCCCGCGCGGTTCAAGCGCTGGCTCAATGCGCAGCGGGACCTGAACTGAAGCCCCGAACCAGCTCGCGCGTGAGCTCGGCCGCTGGCACCTCCCGGCAACCGCTGGCGTTCTGTCCCGACCAGAGGGGGGAAAAGTCGCCGCTGCCCCTGGCTTCCCAGTGCGCGCGCAGCGGTGCCATGGCCGCCGTGGCCAGGGGGAAGTGCGGCGCGGCCGGGTTCATGGGCCCGAGTTCGCGCATCACCTTGTTGACGATGCCGCGCGCGGGGCGGCCGGTGAACACGCGGGTGAGGGCGGTGTGGTGCGCCGCATCGCTCTGCAGCGCGGCGCGGTGCACCGCGCTGGTGGTGGCTTCGGGGCAGCACAGATAGGCCGTGCCCACCTGCACGCCCGAGGCGCCCAGCGCCATGGCGGCGGCCACGCCGTTGGCGTCGGCAATGCCGCCGGCCGCGATCACCGGCAGGCTCACGGCGGCCGCCACCTGCGGCAGCAGGGCGAAGGTGCCCATCTGCTCAGTGATGTCGTCCGAGAGGAACATGCCGCGATGGCCGCCGGCCTCCACGCCCTGGGCAATGATGGCGTCCACGCCGAAGGCTTCGAGCCAGCGCGCCTCTTCCACCGTGGTGGCCGACGACAGCACCACGCCGCCCCAGCTCTTCACGCGCTCGAGCAGGTCGATGTCCGGCAGGCCGAAATGAAAGCTCACCACCTTCGGGCGGAAGCGCTCCAGCAGGTCGGCCGCGGCACGGCTGAACGGCACGCGCCCCGGGCCGGTGGGCACGGCGTCGATGTCCAGCCCGGCCTGCTCGTAGAAGGGCGCGAGCCAGAAACGCCAGGCCGCTTCGCGCGCCTCGTCGGGCTCGGGCGGCGTGTGACAGAAGAAGTTGACGTTGTAGGGCTGCTTCGTGCCGGCCGCCAGCGCCGTCAGCTCGTGCTCCAGCGAATCGGGCGCGAGCATGGCGCAGGGCAGCGAGCCCAGCGCGCCCGCGTTGCTCACCGCCACGGCCAGCGCCGCGCCCTGCACGCCCGCCATGGGCGCCTGGATCAAGGGATGTTCGGTGCCCAGCAAGGAGGTGAGTGCATTCATGCGCGCATTCTCTCCGGGACACCCTACGGGGTAAACCCTGAATGTGTATTCGGAGAATTCATTTAACATATTAAATAAATGAGCGACAACACCCCCTTCATCCACCGCAACCTGCCGCGCCTGCTGCTCGAAGCGCGCGAGGCCGTGATGCTGCACACCCGGCCCAGCCTGCGCGAGTACGGCCTGTCCGACCAGCAGTGGCGCGTGCTGCGCGTGCTCGGCGAACACGCCCAGCTCGCCGGTGGCGTCGAGACCGGGCGCGTGGCGCGGGAGGCCTTTCTGCTCGGCCCCAGCCTCACCGGTGTGCTCAGCCGCATGGAACGCGACGGCCTGATCTCGCGCAGCCGCTGCCCGCAGGACGCGCGGCGCACGGTGGTGCGTGCCACACCCGCGGGGCTCAAGCTTGTCAAGAGCCTCTCGAGCACCATCGAGGCGCACTACGGCTGGATGGAGCAGCGCCTGGGCAAGGCGCGGCTGGCGCAGCTGTACGCGCTGCTGGACGAAGTGATCGCGCTGGAAGCGCCGTTGGGCACCGAAGTCAGTGACCTGGAGGAGGACGCCGCATGAACCTGCCTTGCCCCTGGATGCCGGCCGGCACGGTCTACGGCACGCTGCTGAACTTCCAGCGCGAATGGGCGCTGTGGGCGCCGCGCATGAACGAGGCGCCTTACAAGGCACCGCCCAGGGCGCCGGTGCTCTACGTCAAGACCGCCAATACCTTCACGCGCTCGGGGCAGGCCATTGCCCTGCCGCCGGATGCAGCGGTGGAGGTGGCCGCCTCCCTGGGGCTGGTGATGGATGGCGACGGCACATGGGGCGCGGTGCTGTTCAACGACGTCGCCATCGCGCACCCCAGCTACTACCGCCCGCCGGTCAAGGCGCGCTGCGCCGACGGCTTCCTGGGCGTGGGCGCCGTGTGCGTGCCGCTGGCGCAGCTGGGCGGCTTCGACGGCCTGGCGGCGCTGCAGATCGAGCTGCACATCAACGGCGTGCACCGCCAGACCACCGAACTGGCCGGGATGGTGCGCGACGCGGCCACGCTGCTGGCCGACGTGGGCGAGTTCATGACCCTGCGCACCGGCGACGTGCTGATGCTGGGCAGCGACTGCCTGGACGACGGCTCGCGGCCGCTGGTGCATGCGGGCGACACGGTGGAGATCACCGCGCCCGGCTTTGCCCTGCCCACGCTGCACAGCTTCACGCACGAGGAGGTGCCCACATGAAGCGCGCCCGCATCGCCTGGGCCGGCGCGGTCCACGACGCCGTCGAGGCCAACGGCCAGCTCGAACTGCTCACGCCGGCCCTGAAAGGCCGCCGCGTGGCCTTCGACGACGTGGTCTGGTTGCCTCCGCTGCAACCCTTGCCGCCGCAGCGCCCGCGCACGGTGCTCGCGCTGGGCCTGAACTACGCCGACCACGCGAAGGAACTCGCCTTCAAGGCGCCCGAGGAGCCGCTGGCCTTCGTCAAGGGCGAGGCCTCGCTCACCGGCCACCGCGGCTTCACGCTGCGCCCACCGGGCGTGAACTTCATGCACTACGAGTGCGAGCTCGCGGTGGTGATCGGGCGCACCGCCCGACGCGTGAAGAAAGCCGACGCGCTGGACTTCGTGGCCGGCTACACCGTGGCGAACGACTACGCCATCCGCGACGTGCTGGAGAACTGGTACCGGCCCAACCTGCGCGTGAAGAACCGCGACACCTGCACGCCCATCGGCCCCTGGCTGGTGGACGCGGCCGACGTGCACGAACGCCACGGTGGGCCCATGAACCTTGCATTGCAGACCACGGTGAACGGCAAGGTGACGCAGCAGGGCAACACGCGCGACATGATCTTCGACGTGCCCACGCTGATCGAGTACTTCAGCGCCTTCATGACGCTGCAACCCGGCGACCTGATCCTCACCGGAACACCCGACGGCGTCGTCGACTGCCAACCCGGCGACGTGATCGTCACGTCCATCGAAGGCATCGGCGACCTGGTCAACACCATCACTTCACCCACCGAATCCGCATGACGACGATCCAGCACCTCATCAACGGCCAGACCGTGGCCGGCGCCACCACCTTCGAAACGATCAACCCCGCGACGCAGGAGGTGCTGGCCGAGGTCAGCGCCGGCGGCAAGGACGAGGTCAATGCCGCCGTGCAGGCCGCGAAGGACGCGTTCCCGAAGTGGGCCGGCCTGCCGGCGACCGAGCGCGCGAAGCTCATGCGCAGGCTCGGCGAGCTGATCGCCGCGAACGTGCCTGCCATCGCACAGACCGAGACCAACGACAGCGGCCAGGTGATCGCGCAGACGGGCAAACAGCTGATCCCGCGCGCGGCCGACAACTTTTCGTACTTCGCCGAGATGTGCACGCGGGTGGACGGCCACACCTACCCTACGCCCACGCACCTGAACTACACGCTGTTCCACCCGGTGGGCGTGTGTGCGCTCATCAGCCCGTGGAACGTGCCTTTCATGACGGCGACCTGGAAGGTCGCGCCCTGCCTGGCGTTCGGCAACACGGCGGTGCTGAAGATGAGCGAACTCTCGCCGCTGACGGCCGCCCGCCTGGGTGAGCTGGCACGGGAAGCCGGCATCCCGCCCGGCGTGTTGAACGTGGTGCACGGCTACGGCAAGGACGCCGGCGAACCGCTGTGCGCGCACCCGGACGTTCGCGCGATCTCCTTCACCGGCTCCACCGCTACCGGCAACCGCATCGTGCAGAGCGCAGGATTGAAGAAGTTCAGCATGGAGCTGGGCGGCAAGAGCCCGTTCGTGATCTTTGACGACGCCGACCTGGACCGCGCGCTGGACGCCGCCGTCTTCATGATCTTCAGCAACAACGGCGAGCGCTGCACGGCGGGCAGCCGCATCCTGGTGCAGCAGAGCATCTATGCCGATTTCGCGCAGAAGTTCGCCGAGCGTGCGAAGCGCATCACCGTGGGCGACCCGCTGGATGAAAAAACCATCGTTGGCCCGATGATCAGCCAGGCGCATCTGGCCAAGGTGCGCAGCTATATCGAACTCGGCCCGAAGGAGGGCGCCACGCTGCTCTGCGGTGGCCTGGACCGGCCGTCGTATGCGGCCGAGCTGCCCGCGCGCGTGGCCAAGGGCAACTACGTGTGGCCCACCGTGTTCGCCGACGTGGACAACCGCATGCGCATCGCGCAGGAAGAAATTTTCGGTCCCGTGGCCTGCCTCATCCCGTTCCGCGACGAGGCGCATGCGATCGAGCTGGCCAACGACATCCAGTACGGCCTCTCCAGCTATGTGTGGACGGAGAACCTGGGCCGCGCGCATCGGGTGGCGGCGGCGATTGAAGCGGGCATGTGTTTCGTGAACTCGCAGAACGTGCGGGATTTGCGACAGCCGTTTGGCGGCACCAAGGCCAGTGGCACGGGGCGTGAGGGCGGCACCTGGAGCTATGAGGTGTTTCTGGAGCCGAAGAACGTGGCTGTGTCTCTGGGGTCGCACCACATTCCGCATTGGGGGGTGTGAAATGCTTTCGCTCCTGCGTATCGGCGGGATTGAGGAGGCTGGGCGCTCTGCTCCGCTCATGTCCCCCGGACCGGGCTTCGCCCGGCCCTCCTCCTTGACTTCGCTGCGCAGAGCGCCCAGCCTCCTCAATCCGAAGCGGCGTGTGGGCGTTCGCGCCCTGGTGCACGCGGTCCGCAGTGGCTCTGACCCTGGGGGTGCCCGCCGCCGCGAACTCAAGGAGGGGCCAACGGCGAAGCCCTTGGCGGGGGACCTG
>NZ_JAILWB010000030.1 GCF_025699295.1 Hydrogenophaga sp.
GGCGCCGAGGGCGCCGCGGTGGTCAACCTGCTCGACCAGAAGCTCTGGAACATGAACCCGGACTTTTTCAGTTACACGTTGTCCAAGGCCGCGCTGGAGGCCGCCAACACCATGCTGGCGCTGGCGCTGGCCCCGCGTGTGCGGGTGGTCGGCGTGGCGCCGGGCCTCACGCTCACCAGCCATCTGCTAAGCGACGAGAAGTTCGCTGAATTGCACCGCCAGTCGCCGCTGGGCCGCTCGTCCACGCCGCAGGACGTGGCCGCTGCCGTGGTCTTCGCGCTGGACAACCGATCCATCACCGGCACCACCCTGCTGGTCGATGGCGGCCAGCACCTCATGCGCTTCGAGCGCGACTTCTCCCTGATGTGAGCACCACCCCATGCCCATGACAGCCACGTCCGCCGGGACCCAGATCCTCACACTCACCGGCCTGCGCTTCGACGCCAACCTGGGCATCCTCGACCACGAGAAGTCCACGCCGCAGCCGATCCAGGTCGACGCCGAACTCAACCAGGGCACGCAGCCGCTGCTGCCGCACGACGACGACATCGGCCACGTGCTCGACTACCGCAAGGTGCGCCAGATCATCATCGACGAGTGCACCGCCGAACACGTGAACCTGCTCGAGAGCCTGATCGGCAAACTCACGCGCCGGCTGATGCAGCTGCCCGGCGTGATCGGCGTGCGGGTGAAGATCGCCAAGCTGGAGATCTTCGAGGACTGCGAGGTCGCGATCCGCATGGAGAGCGGGCAGTGGTGAGAGGCGCTCACTGCGGGGTGCGACCTCGCATCTACTGAAATTTGCAAAGTTATAAAAAATCAGTAACTCAACAAATTTCAGTAGAATCCTCGCATGAATCCGATTCGCAACCCTTTCGCGCCAGGCGCGGGCACACCACCGCCCGAACTCGCCGGCAGGGATGCGCTGCGCGAGTCCCTGCGGGTGGCGCTGGAGCGCGCGCGCATCGGGCGGCCGGCCAAGAGCGCCATGCTGGTGGGCCTGCGCGGGGTCGGCAAGACGGTGCTGCTCGACCGCGTGCGCGACGACGCGGAAATGGTGGGCATCCACACCGTCCGGCTGGAAGCCCCGGAAGGCCGGTCGCTGCCAGCGCTGCTCGCGCCGCAGCTGCGCCAGGCACTGCTGCGCCTGAGCCAGCTCGAAGCGGCCCGGGACTTCGCGGTGCGCGGCCTGCGCGCGCTGGCGGGCTTCGCGAGCAAGCTCAAGCTGAGCTACAAGGACATCGAGGTCGGGATCGACTACGACGCCGAACCGGGCCTGGCGGACAACGGCGACCTGGAACACGACCTGCAGGCGCTGATGGAGCAGGTCGGCCTCGCGGCCAAGGCGGCGAACACGGCCCTGGCGATCTTCATCGACGAGCTGCAGTACGTGGAGGAAGCGCAGCTGGCCGCGCTCATCACCGCGCTGCACCGCACGGCGCAGCGGCAACTGCCGGTGGTGCTGGTGGGTGCGGGATTGCCGCAGCTGCGCGGCCAGATGGGCAACGCCAAGTCCTACGCCGAACGCCTGTTCGACTTCCCCGAGATCGGTGCGCTGCCCACCGAAGCGGCCACACAGGCCATCGAAAAGCCGCTGCACGACGAGGGCGTGGCCATCACCCCGGCCGCGCTGCGCGAGGTGCTGCGCCTGAGCCAGGGTTACGCCTATTTCCTGCAGACCTGGGGCAGCCACACCTGGCTGGCCGCGAGCACCAGCCCGATCGGCATCGACGATGTGCGCAAGGCCAGCGTCACCGCCGTCGCCGCGCTCGACGAGGGCTTCTTCCGCGTGCGCTTCGACCGCTGCACGCCCAAGGAGAAAAAGTACCTGCGGGCCATGGCCGAGCTGGGCGAGGGGCCGCACCGCTCGGGTGACATCGCGGCCTGCCTGGAAGAAAAGGTGTCCTCGCTGGCCCCCACGCGCAGCTCGCTGATCACCAAGGGCATGGTCTGGAGCCCGACCCACGGCGACACGGCATTCACCGTGCCCATGTTCGCCGCCTTCATGCAGCGCATCATGCCGGGGAACGCCTGGCGCGAGCCTGAGTCACTCATACGAAGAGAACCACGATGAACATCGACCTGGAAAACCACAAGCTCGAAAAGCGCCTCTGCCGCGAGGTGGGCCGCGCCATCGTGGACTACAACATGATCGAGGAAGGCGACCGCGTGATGGTCTGCCTCTCGGGCGGCAAGGACAGCTACGGCATGCTGGACATCCTGCAGAAGCTGCAGGCACGCGCGCCCATCCGGTTCGAACTGATCGTGGTCAACCTCGACCAGAAGCAGCCGGGCTTTCCGGCCGACGTGCTGCCCGCCTACCTCACGAAGCTGGGCGTGAAGTTCCACATTGAGAACCAGGACACGTATTCCATCGTCAAGCGCGTGATTCCCGAAGGCAAGACCATGTGCAGCCTGTGCAGCCGGCTGCGCCGCGGCATCCTGTACCGCGTGGCGGGGGAATTGGGCGCGACCAAGATCGCGCTCGGCCACCACCGCGACGACATCCTGCAGACGCTGCTGCTCAACATGTTCTTTGGCGCCAGGCTCAAGGGCATGCCCCCAAAGCTGGTGAGCGACGACGGCCAGCACGTGGTGATCCGCCCCATGGCCTACGTGGCCGAGAAGGACCTGGCCCGCTGGGCCGAACTGCGCGAGTTCCCCATCATTCCCTGCACGCTGTGCGGCAGCCAGGACAACCTGCAGCGCAAGCAGGTGGGCCAGATGCTGCAGGACTGGGAGAAGCGCTTCCCCGGCCGCATCGAGAACATGTTCTCGGCGCTGCAGAACATCGTGCCCAGCCACCTGATGGACCGCAACCTGTTTCCGTTTGAAACGCTTCGCGCCACCGGCGTGGCCAGCGAGGACGGTGACAAGGCCTTCGACGAAGAGCCTGTGCCCTCGCCCGCCGCCACTGCCGATGCGGCGGGCAACGGATCCCGAGGGAACGCATCGGGCCCGGCCGCGGTCATACCGATTGCCGCCGCGCACTGAGCCCGTCTGCGGGCTTCATCGTGCACCGGCCTTCAAGGAGGCTTCATGACCATCACCACCCAGCGACTGCACACATTCTTCAGGACCCTGGGCGTCGTCACCGCCTTCTTGGCCCTGAGTGGGTGCGCCAGCGTCTACCTGGTCGACAACCAGGTGCAAAGCTATGCGCGCTGGGCCGATCGCGCCAGTGCCCCGGGCGTACCGGTGGTGATTCCGCAACCGCCGCAGGTCTTCCGCTTCGAGCGCCTGCCCTCGCAGCGCGAGGGCCAGTCGGCCAGCGATGGCCAGGACGAGCTGGAAAAACTGGCCACGCTGGCCCTGGGCAAGGTGGGCTGGACGCCCGCCGCCGCGGGCGCTGCGGCGCCCTGGCTGGTGCAGGTGAGCGCCGGCACCGTCCGCCTGCCGCGCGCACCCTGGGAAAGCCCCTACGACGCCTATTGGGGCGGTGGCTTCGGCCCGGCTTTCGGTTTTCCCGGACACGGCTACGTGGTGACCGGCACCGGCCAGGTGATCTGGGCGCCCTTGTTTCCGCGCTTCGAGACACCTTATTACAAGCGCGAGGTGTCGCTGGTGATCCGCCACGCCGCCAGCGGCCAGGTGGTGTACGAAACACGCGCCGCCCACGACGGACGCTGGAACAGCACCAACAGCCTGTGGTCGGCCATGCTGGACGCCGCGCTGCGCGACTTCCCGGCACCACCCGAAGGCCTGCGCCAGGTCAATATCGAAGTGCCGCGCTGAACTGAAACACCCCCTGCGCGCCGTTGGCGCTCCCCCCTTGGAGGGGGGCGACACCTCGGGCCGGCGGAGCCGGACCCTCGGTCTCCCTTGAGGTCGTTGTGGCATGCGAGGCGGGTCGCTCTCCGGCACGGCGGGGCCCCAGGTGTCGCCCCCTTCCGCCGAAGGTGAGAGAGAGAGGGGGGAGCGCCGGAGGCGCGCGGGGGGTGCCCTCCCTATCCCGTGCGTTCCAGCAGCTCCCGGATCGCCTCGCCCAGTGCGTCCATGCTGTCCTGCTTGCCCATCACGTCGCTCACACCGGCCTCCGCCGCCTCAGCCTGCAGGCGGTCGTTCACGTGTCCCGAGACGATAGCCACGCGCAGGCCCGGGCGCAGCGCGAGCATCTCGCGCGCCACCTCCACACCCGACATGCCGGGCATGTTCTGGTCGCTCACCACGAGGTCGACCGGCTCGCGGGGATGCTCGCGCAGCCAGGCCAGCGCGGCCTCTCCCGACTCGAAGGTGCTGGTGCGGTAGCCCTGCTTGCGCAGCAGGCGTCCGACAAGGAACACCAGCGCCTCGTAGTCGTCGATGTAAACCACATGCTTGCCTGGTAGCGCCACCGGAGTTGCCGGCCTCACGCGGTCGACCGGATCGACCCGCGGCTCGCCGGCGTCCTGCGCACCGTCGGCCAACGGCAGATAGACGTCGAACCGCGCACCCTCGCCGACACGGCTGTGCACATCGATCGCACCCCGGTGGGCCTTGACGATGCCGTGCACCACGGCCAGCCCCAGGCCGGTGCCCGCGCCCGGCGCCTTGGTGGTGAAGAAGGGTTCGAAGATGCGGCGTTGCGTGTCTTCGTCCATGCCCGGCCCGTTGTCGGCCACGCTCAGGCAGGCATAGGCGCCGCCCGAGAGGCCCCCGAGCTGCAGACCCTGCGACGCGTCCAGTCGCACCTCGCGCAGCGCCACGGTGATCTCGCCCGCCTGGTTCTCGATGGCCTGCCAGGCGTTGGTGCACAGGTTCATGAGCACTTGCTGCACCTGCGTGGCATCGGCCAGCACCAGCAGGCCGGCAGCGGGCAGGCGTGCGACCAGCTTGACCCCGGCGGGCAGCAGCGAACGCATGAGGCCCAGCGCTTCCTCCACCAGCGGCGTGAGCGGCTGGCGCAGCATCTCCTGCGTCTGGCGGCGGCTGAAGGTCAGGATCTGCTGCACCAGCTGGCGCGCGCGGATGGCCGCGCGGCTGATCTCCATCAGGCTCTCCTGCGCGGGGTGGTTCTCGCCCACGTCCTCGCGCGCCAGCACCAGGTTGCCCAGGATGGCGGCCAGCAGGTTGTTGAAGTCGTGCGCCACGCCACCGGCCAGCGTGCCGATGGCCTCCATCTTCTGCGACTCCCTCAACTGCGCCTCCAGCGCGCGGTGCAGGGCCTCGGCCTGCTTGTGCTCGGTGATGTCGGTGTGGGTGCCAACCATGCGCAGGGGCGTACCGTTCTCGTCGCGCACGATCACCGTGCCACGCGTGAGCACCCATTTCCAGCTGCCGTCCTTGCAGCGCACGCGGTGCTCGTTGCGGTAGGTGGGCGTGCGCATCTCGAAATGCGCCTGGCGGTCGGCCCGCATCTGGGCGACATCGTCGGGATGCGTGCGCGCGTCCATCTCGACGGCGAAATGCGCAATGTCGTCTTCGTCGTAGCCGAACATGGCCTTGATGCTGCGCGAGAAGAACTCCTCGCCGGTGCGCAGGTCCCAGTCCCACACGCCATCACCCGCGCCTTCCAGCGCCAGGCGCCACAGCGCCTCGTTCGCGTGCAAGGCCGCCTCGGCCTCCTTGCGCGCCGTGATGTCGAGCAGCACGCCCACGCGCAGCGTGCCTTCCTGGCTGGCGGAGACTGCGTAAGAGCGCCGGTACACCCACTTCACGCGGCCGTCGGGCAGGACGATGCGGAACTCGCCCCCCAGGTCAATCGGGCCCTTGCGGATGTGCTCCAGGTCCTGTTCCAGCAATTGCAGATCGTCCGGATGGCGGTAGCGCGCGACCAGCGTGGGGTCGCGCATCAGGTCCTCGGGCTCCAGGCCATAGATGTCGCGCACGCCCGAACTCACGAAGCGGTACTCGCGCTGCCCGTCGGGGCGAACGAACACCGAGAACACCATGCCGGGAATCTGCGAGGTGATCCCGCGCAGTTGCTCCTCGCTCTCGCGCAAGGCCTTCTGGTCGTTGACACGGTCGGTGATGTCCTCCACCGTGCCCTCGTAGTACAGCAGTTCGCCGGACGCATCGCGCACGCCATGGGCGTTCTCGCTGATCCACACGCGCTCGCGCGTCTTGTAGCGGTGGATCTCGGAGATGAAGCCGCGCACGTAGCCGTCGCGTTCGAGCTGCTGCTGGAACTGCGCGCGCCGCTCCGGCTCGACATACCACTCGCGCGCCACATCCTTCACGCCTTCCAGCATCTCGGCTTCCGATGCGTAACCATTGAGCCGCACCAGCGCCTGGTTGGCGCGCAGCATCTGACCGCTGGGCGAGGCGCGGTAGGCCCCGATCGGCAGGAAATTGAAAAGGCTGGAAAAATCCCCGTCAAGCGGCGATGGACTCATGCTGTGGATTGTGTCGCAATCCACCGGTTTTCAGGCCACGGACACCCCGGCAGGGTACCGGCGCCGCTACAGTTGCAGTCTTACTCACGCTTTCTGGGAATTTCTTTGCAAGTCACCCGCATCCTGGCCGTGCGCCACGGCGAAACCGCCTGGAACCGGGACACCCGCATCCAGGGTCACACCGACATTGCGCTCAACGAGCACGGTCGCTGGCAGGCCGCGCAGCTCGCGCAAGCGCTGCGCGACGAGCCCATCGCCGCGGTCTATGCCAGCGACCTGGGCCGCGCCTTCGAGACCGCGCTGGCGGTGGCGCGTGTCAAGCACCTGCATGTCACGCCGCACAAAGGTCTGCGCGAACGCCACTTCGGTCGCTTCGAAGGCCGGACCTGGGCCGAACTCGAACAGCGCTGGCCCACCGAGGCGCTGGCCTGGCGCAAGCGCATGCCCGACTTCGCGCCCGCAGGCGGCGAATCGCTGGAGCAGTTGCAGCGCCGTGTGATCCCCACCGTGCTGGAACTGGCCGCGCGACACCCGGGTGAACAGGTGCTGATGGTGGCGCACGGCGGTGTGCTCGACATCCTGTACCGCGCCGCCACCCGGCTGGAGCTGCAGGCACCGCGAAGCTGGGAACTGCCCAACACCGCCATCAACCGCCTGCTGTGGTCGCCCGAGGGCCTGAGCCTGGTGGGCTGGGCCGACATCGCGCACCTGCAAACCGGAGCCCCGCTCGATGAACGCAGCGTATGAGCCCCTGACGCCGCCCACGCGCTGGCACCGCGCGCAGAGCCTGCTCGGCCAGGGCGTGGCTGCGATCGACACGCCCGCGCTGGTGATCGACCTCGATGCGATGGAGCGCAACCTGGCGCACATGGCCGCCTATGCACGCGCCCATGGGCTGCGCCTGCGGCCGCACGCCAAGATGCACAAGAGCGCCGAACTCGCGCGCCTGCAGATGGCGCACGGCGCGGTCGGCGTGTGCGTGCAGAAGACCGACGAGGCCCTGGCGCTGGCACACGCCGGCGTGAGCGACATCACCATCACCAACGAAGTGATCGCGCTGCCCAAGCTGCAGCGCCTGGCGCAGGCGGTGCGCGACCTGCCCACGCGCTTCGGCCTGGCCGTGGACAGCGCCGCCGGCGTGCTGCGGCTGGCCGAGGCACTGCAGGCGGCGCAGGTGGGTGGCGAGGGTCGCATCGACGTGTTCGTGGAGGTCGACGTGGGCCATGGCCGCTGCGGCGTTCCGCCGGGCGAGCCGGCTGTGGACCTGGCGCGGTTGATCTCGCTGCACCCGGTGCTGCGTTTCGCCGGGCTGCAGGCCTACCACGGCGGCGCCCAGCACCGGCGCGACCCGGCCGAGCGCGCGCAGGCGATTGCCGAAGCGGCCTGGGCCGCCGCGCTCACGCGCGAGCGGCTGCAGGCCGCGGGTTTCGCGGTGCCGCTGATCACCGGCGCGGGCACCGGCACCTTCACCCTGGAGACCGCCAGCCACGTCTGGGGCGAGCTGCAGGCCGGCTCCTACCTGTTCATGGACGCGGACTACGCGCGCAACGAAGCCGCGCCGCTGGCGCCCGTGTTCGAGCACGCGCTGTTCGTCAAGAGCCAGGTCATGAGCCGCAGCGCACGGCAGGCCGTGTGCGACGCCGGCCACAAGAGCCATGCGATCGACAGCGGCCCGCCCGCCGTATGGAGCCCGCCAGGCCTGGTGTTCGCCAACGGCGGCGATGAGCACGGCCTGCTGCGCGCGGCCCACGCCGGCCACCCCCTGCCCGCGCTGGGCGACACGGTCTGGCTGGTGCCGGGCCACTGTGACCCCACGGTCAACCTGTACGACGTGATGGTGGGCGTGCGCGGCGGCCTGGTCGACGGCAAGGTCGAGCGCCTGATCCGCGTGGACGCGCGCGGCGCCCTGGGCTGACGCGACCCCACCGACGCCGGCGCTACGGCCGGAACACCATCGCGTCCAGCCCCATGGCGCGAATGCGCGCTGCTGCCTCGTCGGCCTCTTGGCGGCTGGCAAATGGCCCGACGCGCACGCGGGTGAGTTGGCCCTTGGGGTGGTCGACGTTCTGCAGGATGGCGGGGAAGCCTGCTTCGATCAGGAGGGACTGGGCCCGCTCGGCGTTGGTGCGGTCCGCGAACAGGCCGACGTTGATGCCGTGCGCCTGCGGGGCAGCGTCGACGGCCCGCTTGGCCGCACGGGGCGCCAGCAAGGGCGGCGGGGGCGCAGACCGCGGCGATGACTCGAGCCCGGCCGGCGCGGGGGCGGGCATGGATGGGGGCTGGGGCGGCGCGGCCTGGGGTGCCACCTCTCCGGCGTCCGGCAACGACACGCTCATTGGCGCGGGCCCGGGCGCTGGCGCGGGTGCCGGCAGGGGCTCCGCGATCACCTCCGCCGCCACCGGCGGTGCAGGCGACTCCGCGCTGGCTGCCGGGGTCGGCGCGGCGGTGGCTTCAGCAGGGGCCGCCCTGGTGGGGTCTGCGTCCGACGCGCCGGCGAGGCGGGTTCGCCAGCTGGTGTCCATCGCGGCATAGCCGCCCACGGCCAGCAGCAACACGTTGAGCACCACCAGCCCCCACAGGCGCCGCCGGGAGCTGGCCTGCTTCTCGAGGGTGGCGCAGGCCTCGCGCACGGTGCGTGCCTCGGACACGGCACGCGTCATGCGGCGGCGGATGTCGGCGTGCAGAAGGGCGCTGCCGTAGGCCCCGGGGACCGCGATGCTCAGCAACAGCAACGCACCGAGCACACCCCACTCCACCGACTGCGGCCACTGCAGGACGTGCCGCCCGAGACCGACCACCAGCACGGCCAGGCCCCCGGCGCACACCAGGTACACCAGCGCCGCGCCCCAGAGCTGGCGAAACACCATCCAGTTCAGCGTGAGCCACCCGGCCGCCGCGTTCCACGCCGGGCTGGCGCGGCCGGCCTCGTCGAAACGCGCGAACACGTCCAGGTAGCGGTCGGTGTTCACCGGCCCGAGCGCGGCGCGGTACAGCGCCGTGGTGGCGCTCTCCGGCTCGGTCGCGGCGGGCTGCGGTGTGGCGGCGGTCATGCCCGCGATTCTGGCATGCGGCATGCGGGTTGTTGCCAGCAACGTATGCCCGCGGTTCTGCCCACAATGTGCGCATGCACTGCGACCCCGACCCCACGCCCCCATGAGCCCGAGCCAGATCATCGTGCTGGCCACGCCGGTGTTCTTTGCGCTGATCGCGCTGGAATACGCCATCGGATTCATACGCCAGCGCAACACCTACCGCCTGGACGACGCCATCTCCAGCATCGGCCTGGGCATGCTGAGCCAGATCAGCGCCGTGTTCACCCGGCTGCTGCGCGTGGGCATCTACACGGCCGTGTACTCGGCCGTCGCAATCTGGCCCGACCACCCGTTCTGGACCTCCCTGCCGGGCTGGCTGCTGGCGCTGGTGTTCTACGACTTCTGCTACTACTGGCTGCACCGCGCCGGGCACGAGAGCGCCATCTTCTGGGCCGCGCACGTGGTGCACCACCAGAGCCAGGACTACAACCTCTCGACCGCGCTGCGCCAGACCAGTTCGGGCGCGTTGCTGGGCTGGGTGTTCTACCTCCCGATGGCCGTGGCTGGCGTGCCGCCGCTGGTGTTCGGCGTGGTCGCGCTGATCGACCTGCTCTACCAGTTCTGGGTGCACACCGAGCAGGTCGGCAAGCTGGGCTGGTTCGACCGCTGGTTCTGCAGCCCATCCAACCACCGCGTGCACCACGCGGTGAACGACCGCTACGTGGACCGCAACTACGGCGGCATCCTCATCGTCTGGGACCGCCTCTTCGGCAGCTTCAAGGAAGAGGACGAAAAGTGCGTCTACGGCACGCGCAAGCCGCTCGACAGCTGGGACCCGCTGTGGGCCAACGGCGAGGTGTACTGGGGCCTGCTCAAGGACTCGTGGCACACGCGCCGCTGGGCCGACAAGCTGCGCGTCTGGTTCAAGCCACCCGGCTGGCGCCCGGCCGATGTGGCCGCGCGCTTCCCTGCGCCCGCCTTCGACATCGCGCAGGTGCAGCGCTATGCACCGCCCATGGCACGCGGCGTGCAGTGGTTCGCGGGCGCGCAGTTCGTGCTGCTGCTGGCCGGGGTGGCCGGCTTCCTCTGGTTCGCCGACGGCTGGCCGCTGCCGCGCAGCGCGGTCGTGTTCACCGTGCTGCTGGTGGCGCTGTGGGCCATCGGCGCGGTGATGCAGGGGCGCATCGGCATGGGCGAGGCGCTGCTGATCGAATGCGGGGCCTTGTCCATGGCCTGTGCGGCGCTGGGCTGGGTGGAGCTGCACCGCGTGTTCAAGCCCCTGGCCATGCTGGCAGCCATGGCGGTGGTGCTGTCCCACGCACGCGGCATGGCGGGCCTGCGGCGCGGCGATGTGCTGCTGATCGGCGCACTGGCCTTTTCGCTCGCGGGCGATGCGTTCCTGATGTTCCCGGGCTACTTCATTCCCGGGCTGGTGGCCTTCCTGCTGGCCCACCTGGCCTATATCGCCCTGTTTCGCCTGGACGCACCCTGGTTCGCCAGCCGGCGCGCACTCATGGCAACGCTGGGCATCGGCGCGGCCATGTACGCCTTTCTCTGGCTGGGCGGCCTGCCGACCGGCTTGCGCGCGCCGGTGGCGGCCTATGTGCTCGTGATCGCGCTCATGGCCGCCCAGGCCATCGGCCGCGCCACGGTATTGCGAGACCGCGCCGCGATCGCGGTGGCGCTGGGTGCGGGCTTCTTCATGCTCAGCGACAGCGTGCTCGCCATCAACCGGTTCGTCTCGCCGCTGCCGATGCCGCAGGTCTGGGTGCTGGGCACCTACTACGCGGCGCAGGTGCTGATCGTGATGGGGATGTTGCGCGGCGGTCGCGGGGTGCGCTGATCGCCATTCGACGACGTGTCGATTCCCGGGCCTCTGCTTCGTCGTCAAGGCAACATCAACCCACAGGAGTCGCCATGAAATACCTCGGCCTTGCGTACTACAACCCGGAAAAATTCGCCGTGATGGCGCCCGACGACGTGCAGGCACTGGTGAGCCAGTGCCCGGCGATGGACGACAGGATGCGGGCCACCGGCAAGGTGCTGGTGGCCGCGTCACTGGCCGAGACGCAGGACTGGGTGGCGCTGCGCCCGCGTGGCGGCAAGCCGCAGATCAGCGACGGGCCCTACACCGAGGCCAAGGAAGTGGTGGGCGGTCTGTTCATCATCGAGGCGGAGAACCGGGAGGAGGCCATCCGCCTGGCGGCGATGCACCCCGCCGCGTCCATCGGTGAAGCCGGGGGATGGGGCGTTGAGCTGATTCCCATGGAGTCCTTCTTCGGCTGAGTGCCAGCGAGCCCCGCCTGCATCGCCCGGCACGCCCAGCGCTCTTGCGGCGGTTTCATTCGCCGAACAACTCGCTGGGCGAACTCGGTGGCGCCACCCCCAGGTGCCTGTAGGCCGCCAGCGTGGCGATGCGACCGCGCGGCGTGCGCTGCAGAAAACCCTGCTGGATCAGGTAGGGCTCGATCACGTCTTCGATGGTGTCGCGCTCTTCGCCGATGCTGGCGGCGATGTTGTCCAGACCGACCGGGCCACCGTCGAAGCGGTGGATGACCGCTTCGAGCAGCTTGCGGTCCATCAGGTCGAAGCCCTGCGGGTCCACGTCGAGCATGGCCAGGGCGCGGTTGGCGATGTCTTGCGTGATGGTGCCGCTGCCCTTGACGTCGGCGAAGTCGCGCACGCGGCGCAGCAGGCGGTTGGCGATGCGAGGCGTGCCGCGCGAGCGGCGCGCGATCTCGAAGCCGCCCTCGGCGTCCATCGGCGCGTTGAGCAAACCGGCACTGCGCGTGACGATGCGCGCGAGTTCCTCGGACGTGTAGAACTCCAGCCGCGCGACGATGCCGAAGCGGTCGCGCAACGGGTTGGTGAGCATGCCGGCGCGTGTGGTGGCGCCCACCAGGGTGAAGGGCTGCAGGTCCAGCTTGATGCTGCGCGCGGCCGGGCCTTCGCCGATCATGATGTCGATCTGGTAGTCCTCCAGCGCGGGGTACAGGATTTCCTCGACAACCGGGCTGAGCCGGTGGATCTCGTCGATGAAGAGCACGTCGTTGGCTTCGAGGTTGGTCAGCAGCGCGGCCAGGTCCTTGGGTTTTTCCAGCACCGGCCCGCTGGTCTGGCGCAGGTTCACGCCGAGTTCCTGCGCGATGATGTGGCTCAGCGTGGTCTTGCCCAGGCCGGGCGGGCCGAACAGCAGCACGTGGTCCAGCGCCTCGCTGCGCTTCTTCGCCGCGCCGATGAAGATCTCCAGTTGCTCGCGCACCTTGGCCTGGCCCACGTACTCGTCAAGCAGCTTGGGCCGCAGCGCGCGCTCGATCGCTTCCTCTTTCGGAGAGGCCGGCGCGGCGGATACCACGCGCGGCGCGGGGGTGAAATCGTCGGTCTGGATGCTCATGGTTTATTTCGCCAACGCCTTGAGCGCCAGCTTGATGCCCTCGCTCACGCCCACGTCCCTGGGCAAGGCCTTGAGCGCGGCGGCGGCGTCCTTCTCGCTGTAGCCCAGCGCCACAAGTGCCTGCTGGATGTCGCCGCCCGCATCGCCCTGCGCCGCCGCGGCACCGGGCAGGTTCAGATCGGCGCCGAGCTTGCCCTTGAGTTCGAGCAGCAGGCGCTCGGCGGTCTTCTTGCCGATGCCGGGCACCTTGACGATGCGACCACTGTCCTGCGCGGTGATGGCCTGGGACAGGTCGGCCACGCTCATGCCCGAGAGCACCGAGAGCGCGGTGCGTGGGCCGACACCGCTGATCTTGATGAGCTGGCGAAAGGCCTCGCGCTCGGGCCCGGTGCCGAAGCCGTAGAGGATCTGGGCGTCCTCGCGCACCACGAAGTGCGTGAGAAGGGCCACTTTCTCGCCGGTGGCGGGCAGGTTGTAGAAGGTGCTCATGGGCACGTCCACCTCGTAACCCACGCCGTGGCAGTCCAGCAGGATCTGGGGTGGGTTTTTCTCCAGCAGCGTGCCGGTCAACTTGCCTATCATCGGGGAATCCTTTTCGCGGAATTATCGGCTTGATTCTCAGACACACCTTCTCCCCGCCCGACAACACGCGCATGGCGCATCTGTGCGGCCCCATGGACAGCCACATCCGCAGCATCGAGGCGGCCCTGCAAGTGAAGGTGGCTCACCGCTTCGAGCAGTTCCGCATTGAAGGCCCCAAGGTCCGGGCCAACCAGGCGCTGGAAACGCTGCAGGCCCTGTACGAGATGGCGAAGAAGCCGATCCCGCCCGAGCAGGTGCAGCTCATGCTCAGCGGCGACACCGCGCTGCCCGAACCCGGCGACGGCGCGCTGGCCATGCAGACCCGCCGCGGCGAGGTGCGCGGGCGCACACCCAACCAGGCGCGCTACCTGGAGAACATGTCCACGCACGACATCACCTTCGGCATCGGCCCGGCCGGCACGGGCAAGACCTACCTCGCAGTGGCCTGCGCCGTCGATGCGCTGGAGCGCAGCGCGGTGCAGCGCATCGTGCTCACGCGCCCGGCGGTGGAGGCCGGCGAGAAGCTCGGCTTTCTGCCCGGCGACCTGGGCCAGAAGGTCGACCCGTACCTGCGCCCGCTGTACGACGCGCTGTACGACCTGATGGGCGCCGACAAAGTGCAGAAGGCCTTCGAGCGCCAGCAGATCGAGATCGCACCACTGGCCTTCATGCGCGGGCGCACGCTCAACCACGCTTTCGTGATCCTGGACGAGGCGCAGAACACCACGCCCGAGCAGATGAAGATGTTCCTCACCCGCATCGGCTTCGGCTCCAAGGCCGTGGTCACCGGCGACGTGAGCCAGATCGACCTGCCGCGCACCCAGCTCAGCGGCCTGATCGACGCCGAGCGCGTGCTCAAGCGCGTGCAGGGCATTGCCATCACGCGCCTGTCCAGCGCCGACGTGGTGCGCCACCCGCTGGTGGCGCGCATCGTGGACGCCTACGACGCGCGCTCGCCCGGCCCCGATGACGCCCCGCCCGTGAAACGCCCGCGCCGCAGCGCTGCCGCCTGAAAGGAGCCCCGCAGCCATGTCTTCGTCAAACTCCTTCGCGCGTGCGCTGGGCATGCTGCTCGTGGCGCTGGCCCCGGGCGCACCGGCCCAGACCAACCCGCCCACACCCAAAGCCTCGGCCCAGGCTCCCTTGATCTTCAGCAGCCAGGCCGTGCGCTACCGCTGCGACGGCGGTGCCGAAATCGAGCTGGCCTACCTGAACCTGAGCAACGGCACCGCCTTTGCCGCCCTGCACCACAACGACCGCACCGTGATGCTGCAGGGCCGCCGGGCCACCACGGGTGTGCGCTTCATCGCGCTCGACGAGCAGTACAGCCTGCGCTGGTACACGCAGGGCATGAAGGGCGAACTCAGCTTCCTGGCGGCCGACCACACCGCGCAGGAACAGACCCTGCTGTCCAACTGCTTCGCCCAGCCGGCGAACAAGCGCTGATGGCACTGCCTGCGCTCAGCCTGTCCCTGCAGTTCGGCGACCTGCCCGACGCCGCCGCGCACCGCGCCGCGCTGCCACGCCACTGGGTGGTCCGCTGCATCCGCCACGCGCTCGACGCCGACGCCGAGATCACCGTGCGCATCGTCGATGCCGAAGAAGGCCAGACGCTCAACCGCGACTACCGCGGACGCGACTACGCCACCAACGTGCTCACCTTCGACTACGCCACCGAGCCGCTGGTGATGGCCGACCTCGTGCTGTGTGCACCCGTGGTCGCGCGCGAGGCCGCCGAACTGAAGAAGCCCCTGGCCCAGCACTACGCCCACCTGCTGGTGCACGGCACGCTGCACGCCCAGGGCTGGGACCACGAGACCAGCGAGGCGGACGCCGAGGCCATGGAGGCGCGCGAGACCGAGATCCTCACCGGCCTGGGCCAGCCGGACCCTTACGCCTGATTCGCGATCCGCAGCGGAATCGTCACCGGCCCGTCGTTGACCAGGTGCACCCGCATGTCGGCACCGAAGCGGCCCGTCTGAACCACCGGGTGCTGCGCGCGCGCGGCCCGCAAGAAGGCCTCGTAGAGCGCTTCACCCAGGGCCGGTGGCGCCGCGCCGGTGAAGCCGGGCCGGTTGCCGCTCTTCGTGTCGGCCGCCAGGGTGAACTGGCTCACGACCAGCAAGCCGCCGCCCGTGTCCTGCAGGCTGCGGTTCATCTTGCCGGAGTCGTCGCCGAAGATGCGCAGCTTCAGGATCTTGGAGAGCATCCTTTCACCCACGGCCTCGGTGTCGCCGGGTTCGGCGCACAGCAGCACCAGCAAGCCCGGACCGATGGCGCCCACGGTGTCACCGGCGATCTCCACCCGGGCCTGGCTCACGCGCTGCAGCAACGAGATCATTTGGGATCGTCCTCATCGAAAAAATGCGTTTCCACGTCGCTCGGCAGCAGCTGGATGGTCGCGCGCAGGCCGGCCACCGCGCCCATCAGCGCCTTCTCCACGTCACCGCGCAGCGCCGCCGCGCGTCCCAGTGACCACGAAGCCGGTACGTGCATGTGCAGATCAACAAAGCGGCGCTGCCCCGCACGGCGCGTGCTCACGTGGTCGAAGCGGATGACATGGGTGTTACCTTGCTCCCGCGCAATGCCGTCCAGTGTCCGCTGGATCGCCGCCATCACGTCGGGCTCCACCGCCCGGTCCATCAGCCCCTGTGACGAGCGCCACAACAGGCGCGCGCCTTCGCGCAGGATGTTGAGCGCCACCGCCATCGCCACCACCGGGTCGAGCCAGAGCCAGCCACTGACGCTCACCAGCACCACGCCGAGCAACACCCCGGCGGAGGTCCAGACGTCGGAGAACAGGTGCTTCGCGTCGGCTTCGAGCGCGATCGAGCGGTGCTCCCTGGCCGCGCGCAGCATCACCCAGGCCAGCGTGCCGTTGAGCACCGAACTCAGCACCGACAGGGCCAGGCCCAGGCCCACCTGCTCGATCGGCCGCGGATCGAGCAGGCGCAGCCCGGCGGCCCAGAGAATGCCTAGCCCGGCCGCGATGATGAGGATGCCTTCAAAGCCGGAGGAGAAGTACTCGGCCTTGTGGTGGCCATAGGGGTGATCGTCGTCCGCCGGGCGCGCGGCGATGGTCACCATCACCAGACCGAACACCGCGCTGGCCAGGTTCACCAGCGACTCCATGGCATCGGACAACAGACCCACCGAGTCGGTGATCACCCAGGCCAGGGTCTTGAGCGCGATCGTGACCACGGCCACCCCGATCGAGGCCGTCAAGAGGCGCCGGGGCGTGAGCCATCGGATCGGCACGAAGTTCATGCCGCGATTGTGCCGGCACGCACGCATGCCAGAATCCGCCCGATGCGACAACAGCTGTGGCTCGGTGTGCGGTGGTGGGTGCTTGGCGGGCTCGTGCTGGCGCTGGCGGGCGCGGTGCTGCTGGCGCGCCAGTCGCTGGCCGAACAGCGTGCGCTGTTCGAGACCGATGCACGCATCGTGCACCGCCTGCTGAGCCAGCAGGTGGTGCAGCACGACGCCATCCTGGCGACGCTGGCACTGCTCCAGCCCGTGCCGCAGGGTACGAGCAGCGCGTCGCCCGAACAGCGACTGCCCGCGCTGTACCCGCAGATACTGGCGGTGCAGCGCCGCGGCCCCGACCAGGCCTGGGCCGACCCGCAGCTGGCGCGCGCCGAAGCCGCCTCGCACACCCTGCGCCATGCCACGCTGGGCGCCGTCGACCTTGAACGAGGACGCTACCAGCTGGTGCTGTCCGCGTCACCCACCAGCTACGCGCTGGATCTGGACCTGCGCGCCATGGTGCCGTGGGCGGAGTGGCCGATGCAGCCTCAAAGCAGCCCGGTGCGGGTGGTGCTGGAACACGCGGATGCGCGCCATGTGATCCAGCCCGGTGACAACACTGTGGGCGCCGCTGGTGCTGGTTGGCATTGGGAGGCGCGCAAGGCGCTGGCCAGCGAGAGCCAGCCCTTCGATGTGGTCAGCACACTGACCGTGGGTGCGGGCCAGTTGCCCTGGCTGCGCATGCTGGCCTGGATGCTGACCGTGGCTGCACTGCTGACGGCGCTGCACCACCTGCAACGACAGCGCGTGGCGCGCCAGCGCGCGGAGGAACTGCTGCGCCTGGGCCAGGTGGCGCGCCTGAACACGCTGGGCGAGCTGGCCGCCGGCATGGCGCACGAGCTCAACCAGCCGCTCACAGCCGTGCTGGCCAATACGCAGGCCGCGCAGAGGCTGCTGGATGACGAGCCCCCCGAACTGGGCACGGCACGCGGCGCCATGGCGCAGGCGGCGGCGCAGGCGCGGCGCGCCGCCGAGGTCGTGGGCCGGCTGCGCCGCGCGGTCGAGCGGCCCGACGCGGGGGGTACCCTGCGACCAGTCAACCTGAACGAGACGGTGCGGCGCGCGCTCTACCTGCTGGAGCCCGAATGCCAGCGCCGCGACGTCGCGCCCGTGCTGCAAGGCACCGAAACAGTGACCGTACTGGCCGATGCGGTGGCACTGGACCAGATCGTGCACAACCTCCTCTTCAACGCGCTGCAGGCCCTCGAACAGGTGCCCGCCGCGCAACGCTCGCTCATCCTCACGATCGGAACCCGGGACGGGCGCGGCGAACTCACGGTGGCCGACAGCGGGCCGGGCATTCCACCCGACGTCCTGCCACGCCTGTTCGAACCCTTCTTCTCCACGCGCCAGGGTGGGCTGGGGCTGGGTCTGAGCCTGTGCGAGACACTGGCCAACGGGATGGGCGGCACCCTGGGCGCGGCCAACCGCGCGCTCGGCGGCGCCGTTTTCACCCTGTTGCTGCCCCTGGACGAGGATCGACCGTGAGCCACACCGATCTGTATACCCTGTCGCCCACCGTCCACCTGATCGACGACGACCAGGCCGTGCGCGACGGCCTGGCCCTGCTGATCGGCACGGTCGGTTTGCGCGTGCAGCCGTGGAGCGATCCGCAGGCCTTCCTGGCGCAGTTCGACCGCGAGGGCATCGGCGCCATCGTGCTCGATGTGCGCATGCCCGGCATCAGCGGTCTGAGCGTGCTCGACACGTTGGTGGCCCAGGACGTGGACCAGCCGGTGATCATGCTCACCGGCCACGGCACGGTGGACATGTGCCGCCGCGCCTTCAAGGCCGGTGCGGCCGAGTTCCTGGAAAAGCCGGTGGACGACGAGGCCCTGCTCGAAGCCCTGCAGAACGCGGTGCGCCAGCATGTGCGCTCACGCCAGCGCCACCAGGCCGACCGCACGGCGCGCGAGCGATACGCGCAGCTCTCCGAACGCGAGCGCGAGGTGCTGGGGTTGATCGTCGAGGGCCTGACCAACAAGGAGATCGGCCGCGCGCTGGGCCTGTCGCCCCGCACGGTGGAGACCCACCGCGCCAACCTGTTTGGCAAGCTGCAGGCGCCCTCCCTGGCGCAACTGATCCGGCACTACGCCGCGCTGGTCGACGCCGGCGACGCGGGCGGCGGCACTGCGTAGTTCTACGGAGGGCCGCGCGTAGCCGCACGAATGGTGAATCTGCACTGCGATTTCTACAGTTCTCCCACGGTTGATCGAACCGTTTCACAACACCGGAGAACACCTTGAAAACCATCGCCCGAACCGCCTTGATTGCCCTTTCGCTGACCACCACCGCCTTCGCCAGTGCGCAGGGCGTGCGCGTGGAAAAGAACATGTCGCTCGAACTCGCCACCCAGCTCGCCAGTGTCACCGTGGCCGCCTGTAGCGCAGCGGGCTACAACGTGTCGGCCACCGTCGTCGACCATGCCGGTGGCGTGCGCGCCGTGATGCGCGCCGACAACGCCGGCCCGCACACTCTCGAAGCCAGCCGCCTGAAGGCCTTCACCTCGGCCTCGGCAAAGAACACCACGCAGGCCATCATGGAAGCCTCGCAGAAGAACCCGGCCGCCGCCAATCTGGTCCACATCCCCGGCTACCTGCTGCTGGGCGGTGGCGTGCCCGTGAAGGTGGGCAATGAAGTGATCGGTGCCGTGGGCGTGGGTGGCGCGCCCGGTGGTCACCTCGACGAGCAATGCGCCATGGCGGCGATCGACAAGGTGAAGGACCAACTGAAATGAGGCGCCGCCCGCTGATCACCGGCCTGCTGTTGGCAGCGTTGGCGTCCACCGTGCCCGCCTGGGCGCAGGTGGCCCCCAGCGCCAGCGAAGCCGCCACCTACAGCGGCCTGCACGCGGCCGCGCACCAGGGCGACGCCGGGAAGATCGCGCGCCTGGTGGCCAGCGGCGCAGTGGTGAACACCACCGATGCTCACGGCCGCACGCCCTTGCACGTGGCCACGTTCGCGCGGCAGCGCGAGGCCATCCGTGCGCTTGCCAAGGCAGGCGCCGACATCGACCAGTTGGAGAACGACCGCTACGACGCGGTGACCATCGCCTCGGTGGCCGACGACGAGGACACGCTGCGCCTGCTGCTGCAACTGGGCGCAAGCGCGAAACAGACCACCAGCCGCTACGAAGGAACCGCCCTGATCGCCGCCGCCCACCTCGGGCATGACGGCGTGGTGCGCCAGCTCATCGCCGCCGGTGCTCCGCTGGACCACGTGAACAACCTGCACTGGACGGCGGTGATCGAGTCCATCGTGCTGGGCAACGGCGGTGCACGCCACCAGGCCACGCTGCGTGCACTCATCGATGCCGGTGCCAACCTGCAGTTGACCGACCGGAACGGGCAGACGCCTCTGGCGCTTGCGAAGTCGCGCGGCTACGCGGCGATGGTGGCGATGCTGGAGAAGGCCGGCGCGCGCTGACAGCGTTCAGGCCAGCGTCACGCGGGCGAACTTGCGTTTGCCCACCTGCACGACGAAAGTCCCGGCCGGCAGTCTCAGGCCCTTGTCGCTGATGACGGCGCCATCGACCCGCACCCCGCCACCATCGATCAGGCGGTTGGCCTCGCTGTTCGATGGCGCCAGCCCGGCCGACTTCAAGAGCGGTGCCATCCCCAGCGGCGCGCCCCCCAAAGACACCTCGGGGATGTCGTCAGGGATGCCGCCCTTGCTGCGGTTGATGAAGTCCTGCTCGGCCGCGTCTGCTGCCGCAGCGTTGTGAAAGCGCGTGGTGATTTCCTTCGCCAGAGCAACCTTGGCATCCTTGGGGTTCGCACCTGCGGCAACCGCCTGCTTCAGCGACTCGATGTGTGCCAGCGACTGGAACGACAGCAGGGTGTACCAGCGCCACATCAGCGTGTCCGAAATACTGAGCACCTTGGCGAACATCGAGTTCGCGTCCTCGGTGATGCCGATGTAGTTGTTCTTGCTCTTGGACATCTTGTCCACGCCGTCGAGGCCTTCCAGCAAGGGCATGGTCAGGATGCACTGCGGCTCCTGGCCGTACTCGGCCTGCAGGTGGCGGCCCATGAGCAGGTTGAATTTCTGGTCCGTGCCGCCCAGCTCCAGATCGCTCCTGAGCGCCACCGAGTCGTAGCCCTGCATCAGCGGGTACAGGAACTCGTGCACGCTGATCGGCGTGCCGGCCTTGAAGCGGTCGTGGAAATCGTTGCGCTCCATCATGCGTGCCACGGTGTACTTGGCGGCGAGCTGGATCATGCCCATCGAACCCAGTGGCAGACTCCACTCGCTGTTGTAGCGGATCTCGGTTCTGGAGGGGTCCAGCACCAGGCTGGCCTGCCGGTAATAGGTCTCGGCGTTGGCCTTGATCTGCTCCGGCGTGAGCGGCGGGCGCGTGTTGTTGCGGCCCGAGGGGTCGCCAATCAGGCTGGTGAAGTCGCCGATCAGGAAGATCACCTGGTGGCCCAGGTCCTGCAGCTGGCGCATCTTGTTGAGCACCACCGTGTGGCCGATGTGGATGTCCGGCGCGGTCGGGTCCAGTCCGAGCTTGATGCGCAGCGGCTGCCCGCTGGTTTCCGACTGTGACAATTTTTTGACCCAGTCGGCCTGGGGTATCAATTCTTCGCACCCCCGCAGCGTAACGCCCAGCGCTTCTCTTACACCGTCCGTCAGTGGCAGATTTTTTTGAGAACTTTCGGTGTCGTTTGTAAGGGCGTTCATACGGGTTTTCTCAGATGCGAGGGACAGCGTGCTGGCTATACTGCCGGTCGCTGGTGACAGATTTTAGTTGGCGCACTTTTTGCACGATATCAAGTCGGTTCGTCACCGCCAGGGCGTTTGAGTGAACTTGTTCCGCCTCAAGCGCTCTTTTTGTGTGCGCCGCCCCCCAGGGAGACGGCTTTACCGGAAACACCGATTTTGACCCGTCCGCTACTTCTCACGCTGGCACAGCTTTTTGATGCCACGGCCCAGACCCTCTCGCGCCACCCGCGCCGCATCATGGGCGGTCTTGGCGTGGTCCTGCTGGGCACCGGGGTGACGGCCTTCGGCATTGCACCGCTCGCGCCCGACGCCTCGGACATCCCGGTGCGTCAGGTCATCGAAGCCCTGAATGTGCCGGCGCAGGCCGACATCGACGCCCTCTCTGCCGCACAGCCCGCGGCAATGCTGGTGCTGTTCCGCACCGAGACCACGCGGCGCGACGACACCGCGCAGAGTCTGCTGCAGCGCCTGGGTGTTCCCGACTCCCAAGCCCAGACCTTCCTGCGCAACGACCCTCTGGCCCGACAACTGCTGCAGGCCGGGCGCACCGGCCGACCTGTCAGTATCGAGGCCAACGAACGCAACGAGTTGCTGCGCCTGACCGCGCGCTGGCTCTCCGCCGATGACCGCGGCTTCACCCGCCTGGTGGTGGAAAAGTCCGAGGACGGCACGCTCAGGTCGCGACTGGAACAGGGCGCGCTCACGGCATCGACGCGCCTGGCCAGCGGTGTGATCCGCAGCTCACTGTTCGCGGCCACCGACGAGGCCGGCATTCCCGACCCGATTGCCATTCAGCTGGCCGAGATGTTTTCCAGCGACATCGACTTCCGCCGCGACCTTCGCCAGGGCGACCGGTTCAGCGTCGTCTATGAAAGCCTCGAAGCCGACGGAGAGGCCTTGCGCACCGGCCGCGTGCTGAGCGCCGAGTTCGTCAACAACGGCAAGGAACACGAGGCCATGTGGTTTGAGGAACCGGGCCACAGAGGCGGCTACTACGGGTTCGATGGACAGAGCTCACGCCGCTACTACCTGTCATCGCCGCTCGAGTTCTCGCGTGTCAGCAGCGGCTATGGCATGCGCTTTCACCCGATTTCCGGCACACGCAAGCCACACATGGGCGTGGACTACGCAGCGCCCACAGGCACCCCGGTGCGCACCATCGGTGACGGCGTGGTGGAGTTTGCTGGCGTGCAACGGGGTTACGGCAACGTGATCTACGTCCGCCACCGAAACAACCAGATGACCGTCTACGCCCACCTGAGCCGCATCGGCGTGCGCAAGGGCCAGCGCGTTGACCAGGGTGATTTCATCGGTGCCGTGGGCAGCACGGGCGCATCCACCGGCCCGCACCTGCATCTGGAGTTCCGCGACAACGGCGTGCACGTGGATCCTCTGTCGATCGCGCGCAAGAGCGAATCGGTTCCGGTGCCACCCGCCCTGCGCCAGCGCTTCGACGCCGTGGCCCATCTGCAGCGCTTGCAACTGGATGCAGCGGCCAGCATCCAGCAGGCCAGCGCCGAGTAGAGACCTCTCGACAGGCACTGTCCTGACACCACAAAAAAAGGGAGCCCGATGGACTCCCTTTTTTGTGGCCGCAGCCGCGACCCGCGTATCAGACGCTGAAGCTGGAGCCACAACCGCAAGTGGTCGTGGCATTGGGATTCTTGATCACGAACTGCGCGCCCTCAAGGTCTTCCTTGTAGTCGATCTCCGCGCCCACGAGGTACTGGTAGCTCATCGCATCGATCAGCAAGGACACACCATTCTTGGACATCGTCGTGTCGTCCTCGTTGACGATCTCGTCAAACGTGAAACCATACTGGAAGCCCGAGCAACCACCGCCCTGCACGAACACGCGCAGCTTGAGGTCGGGATTGCCTTCTTCGGCCACCAGCTCGGCCACCTTGGCCGCCGCGCTGTCGGTGAAGACCAGCGGTGCCGGCATGTCGGTCTGAATGTTTTCGGCGACTGCGCTCATGGAATACCTCTTGACTGAACCGCGACCGGTCAATGGCCTGCGGAAATGACGGGGCGGGTGCGTCGCACCCAGGAACTGGCAACTGTTCCCGGCGATGCTATAGCAAATCGCTCGGGAATGCCTTCAGCTGTTGTTTGCCGCCAGTTTCAGTGTGGGTTTGTCTTCGACACCGCCGGCCATGGGTTTGAGCTGACCGGAGATGGTGGCACCCTGGTGCATTTCCAGGGCCTTGTAGGACACATCGCCCTCGATTCGGGCCTTGGGCTGCAGCTCCAGCAACTCGAAGGCGAGCACGGGGCCCTTGACCTGTCCATTGATGATGACGTGATCGGCGTGAATCTGGCCGGTCACCACCGCCACCTCACTGACCACAAGGATGCTGGCCTGCTCGTCGCTGGCCCGGATGTCGCCCACCACTTCGCCGTCAATGCGCAGTCCGTCGTGGAACAGCACGTTGCCTTCGACGCGGGTGCCCTGGGCAATCAGGCTCTTGATGGGCGGCTGCTTCTTCTTTGCAAACATGGATTCTCCTGACGGCGGACCGTATGGGGTTACAGGTTGAAGGATTGCATGGACCTGACCGAGTTGCCCTGCAGGATCTTGGCGGTCACGTTTTCTACCACGGCCTGCGCGGGGACGTCCACCACGCCTTCCATGCGGAGATAGCCCTTGATCAGCACCGGCTGGGGCGATGGCGCCTGTCTGGCCGACCACGGCTTGCCCGCCAGCGTGCCCGCGAACGTGACTTCCAGCGCACCCTTGAAGTCCGGCGCATTCTTGCTCGCCTGGATCATGAGCACCTGCCACTTCAGTTCGGTGTCCGAAAGCCGCTCGGCCTGCAACCCGCGAATGCTCAGTGCGCCGTTACCAGAGCCCGGGATCAGGCGCTCGAAGAAGCCCAGGTCACTGCGCAGCAGCTGGTTGTCAGCCTGCAGTTGCCGAATCTGCATCATCAGTTGCTCCTGCGCGCTGCGTTCTGTGATCAGCAGGCTGTCGGTGGTGTTGGCCACCGATTGCGCTTCCTGCAGATCGGTGCGCAGGGTCTGAACCTCGCGGCGCAGTTGCTCAAGCTCTTGCTGGGCGTTGCGGTCCAGCCCAGCAATATCCTTGCCGAACTCGAAGGCCCAGACCGCGAGCGCGCCCGAGAAGCCCAGCACCACCGCGCCCAGCAGCCAGCGCAGAGGCCATGGCAGGGTGCTGCGCACCGACACCCTCGGTGCGCTGACGGTCAGTCTTCTACGCAGCAGGCGGAACCGCATTCAAACCTTTCAAAATGCAAGCAAACGCAACCCGGGCCCAGAAAGCAAAAACCGCCCCAAGTTTGAACTTGAAGGCGGTTTCTGGAGCATGTGCAGCCGGCTTTAGCGCTTGCTGAACTGCTTGCGGCGACGCGCGGAGCGCAGACCGACCTTCTTGCGTTCCACTTCGCGCGCATCGCGCGTCACGAAACCCGCCTGCGACAGACCCGGCTTGAGCGTAGCGTCGTAGTCGATCAGGGCGCGGGTGATGCCGTGGCGCACGGCACCGGCCTGGCCGGATTCACCACCACCGTGCACGTTGACCTGGATGTCGAAGGTCTCGGCGTGGTTGGTCAGCAGCAGCGGCTGCTTCGCGATCATGATGGAGGTCTCGCGGCCGAAATAGGCCTGGATGTCCTTGCCGTTGACCGTGATCTTGCCACTGCCTTTTTTCAGAAACACGCGCGCGACGCTGGATTTGCGACGGCCGGTTCCGTTGTTCCATTCACCAATCATCTCAAGGCTCCTTTAGAGTTCCAGCACTTGCGGCTGTTGGGCGGTGTGCGGGTGCTCTGCACCGCCGTACACCTTGAGCTTCTTGATCATGGCGTAGCCGAGCGGGCCCTTGGGCAGCATGCCCTTGACGGCTTTTTCGAGTGCGCGGCCAGGGTGCTTGGCCTGCATGTCACGGAAGTTGGTGCCATAGATGCCGCCCGGGTAACCGGAGTGGCGGTAGTACACCTTGTCGAGGGCCTTGGTGCCCGTGACGCGGAGCTTGGCTGCGTTGATGATGACGATGAAGTCACCGGTATCGACGTGAGGCGTGTAAATGGCCTTGTGTTTGCCGCGCAGACGGAGAGCAACTTCACTGGCTACTCGTCCGAGGACCTTGTCGGTCGCGTCAATCACAAACCACTCGTGCGTCACGTCAGCGGGTTTGGCGCTGAACGTTTTGGTCATGAGTTTTCTCTTGAAGAGTTGGTTCGGCGGCTCTTTTCCACGGTCGGTCGTTCTCTGACGGAACGCTCTTAGGTGGGGTCTGGATACTTCGCCGCGGAGCCAGCAGTTCGCTGCGAAGCCCTCGATTGTACGAAATATCGGACCGGGCTGGCAAACCGGCGGCCGCCAGCGGTCGGGCGGCGCGATCCAACGGCTACCATCGGGGCATGTTCAGTTACCGACACGCCTTCCACGCGGGCAACCACGCCGATGTGCTCAAGCACATCACGCTGATTGCCACGCTGCGACACCTGATGCAGAAGGATGCGGGGCTGACAATGGTCGACACCCATGCCGGGGCCGGGCTCTACCGGCTCGATGGGGATTACACCGAAACCGGCGACGAGGCCAGGGACGGCGTGGTCAAGCTCATGGGTGCCTTGCGGGCAGCCGACCGCCCGGCGGCGCAGGCCGTTGCACCGGCCATTGACGACTACCTCGACCTGATCGCCAGCTACAACCCATCCGGGGCGTTGCGCGTCTACCCTGGCTCGCCCTTCGTGATGCACCAGCTGCTGCGGGCCGAGTCGCGCGACCGGCTCAAGCTGTTCGAGCTGCACCCGACCGACAGCCGCACGCTCACGGCCAACATCGCACAGCTGGAAGCGGGGCGGCAGATCGTGGTGGCGCGCGAGGACGGCTTCGAAGGTCTCAAGCCACTCCTGCCGCCGCCACCGTCGGCCACGGGATCCAAGCGCGCACTGGTGCTGATCGATCCAAGCTACGAGATCAAAAGCGATTACTCGAAAGTAAGCGCCTGCATACAAGACGCCATCAAGCGCTTTCCCACGGGGACCTACCTGGTCTGGTACCCGGTGATTCCCCGCCCGGAGGCGCACGACCTGCCGCGCCGCCTGCGCACGCTGTCCAACCAGGCTCAACGGCCCTGGCTCCAGGCGACGCTGGCCATCGGCCAGGACCCGACCCACGGCCCGGACGACCGACCCGGACTGACCGCCAGCGGCATGTTCGTGATCAACCCGCCGCACACGCTCAAGGGCGTGCTGCAGGCCGCACTGCCACAGTTGCTCACCCATCTCGGGCGCGGTCGTGGCAAGTCGCAGGCGCTGGAATCGGGCGGCTGAGCACCCCGCCGGCTCACTGCGGCCGCGCCAGTGACATCGTCCAGTAGCGGCCGTAGTCGCTGCCGCTGCGCTGCACGCAGCTCACGCCCACGTCACGGTAATCGGCGCGCATGATGTTCGCGCAGTGGCCCGGACTGGCCAGCCAGGTGCCCATCGCCGCCGACACCGTGGACTGCCCCGCAGCGATGTTCTCGCCCGCCCAGGACCAGGCATAGCCTTCATCGGTGATGCGCCGCGACGCGCTGCGGCCGTCCAGCCCCGTGTGTGAGAAGTAGTTGTTGGTCGCCATGTCGATCGAATGGCGCGCGGCCGCCGAAAACAGCCGGTCGTCCCAGGCCAGCGGCGCCGCCACGGGCATGAGCGTGCCACCACAGCTGCGCGCCGTGGCACGCGCCGCGTTGATCTGCTGCAGCAGGCTGTTGCGGAATTCGGGCAGGCCGCAGCTGGTGCCGGCGTCCAGGGCCAGCAAACCCGACCCGCTGCCGGTCGCACCGCCCGAACCGCCCGCCGCGCTGGCGGCCATGGGGCCCACGGCGAGACCGCCGGACCCGACCTCCCCGCCAATGTCTCCGTCGCCCCCACCGCCGCCACAGGCCGTCAGGCAAAGTGCCGCGCCAGCGGCGGCGGCCAGTCGCCGGATCACGGCGGGGCGCGCAAAGAAGGACACACGAGAGGGGTGACTGGGTGGATTGACCATGTGCCGACTCTACGGTCGGGCCCGCAACCCCCGGTAAGCGGATGTAGTCGGCCACCGCTTGTCCGGCGGCGCGACCGCGCTTCGGTCGCGCCCGGCCCCGGCGTTGCAAAATTAGCCGACCGATCGGTTGGTTAATTGCATATACTTGCACCTGCCCCCGAAAACCGGGGTCAGGAGACGCCGATGTACACCCAGTCCTTCAACGTGCCCGATGCCGACGGCCAGTCCGGTGCGCCACTCAGGGCCGTGCCCCACGACACCGCCTTGCAGGCCCATTTCGACGCGGCGATCGACGCCGACGGCAAGATCGAACCACGCGACTGGATGCCCGATGCCTACCGCAAGACGCTGGTGCGCCAGATCAGCCAGCACGCGCACAGCGAGATCGTCGGCATGCTGCCCGAGGGCAACTGGATCTCGCGCGCACCCAGCCTCAAGCGCAAGGCCATCCTGGTGGCCAAGGTGCAGGACGAGGGTGGTCACGGCCTGTACCTCTACAGCGCGGCCGAAACCCTAGGCACGAGCCGCGACCAGATGTTCGATGCACTGCATTCGGGCAAGGCCAAGTACAGCTCGATCTTCAACTACCCCACGTTGACCTGGGCCGACGTGGGTGTGATCGGCTGGCTGGTGGACGGCGCGGCGATCATGAACCAGATTCCGCTGTGCCGCTGCAGCTACGGCCCCTACGCGCGCGCCATGATCCGCGTCTGCAAGGAAGAGAGCTTCCACCAGCGCCAGGGCTACGAGGCGCTGCTGGTCATGATGCAGGGCACGGCCGAGCAGAAGGCCATGGTGCAGGACGCGGTGAACCGCTGGTGGTGGAAGTGCCTGGCCATGTTCGGCCCACCCGACGCCGACAGCCCGAACAGCGTGCAGGGCATGCGCTGGGGCATCAAGCGCATCAGCAACGACGACCTGCGCCAGAAGTTCGTCGACGCCACCGTGCCGCAGGCCGAGGTGCTGGGCGTGACCCTGCCCGACCCCGACCTGAAGTGGAACGAAGCCCGCGGCCACCACGACTACGGCCAGATCGACTGGGACGAGTTCTGGGCCGTGGTCAACGGCGACGGCCCCTGCAACAAGGAACGCCTGGCCACGCGCGTGAAGGCCTGGAACGACGGCGCCTGGGTGCGCGAAGCCGCGCTGGCGCATGCCCGCAAACAACAGGAACGCGCCATGAAGGAGGCCGCATGACATCCAGCCCTCACCCCAACCCTCTCCCAGCGGGAGAGGGGGCGAAGTCCCTGAAGGAATGGCCCCTGTGGGAGGTTTTCGTGCGCAGCAAGCAAGGCCTGGAGCACAAGCATTGCGGCAGCCTGCACGCCAGCGACGCGGTCCACGCGCTGCAGATGGCGCGCGACGTCTACACGCGCCGCCAGGAGGGTGTGAGCATCTGGGTCGTGCCCTCGGCCACCATCACCGCCAGCGAGCCCGACAGCAAGGACAGCTTCTTCGACCCGGCGGCCGACAAGGTCTACCGCCACCCGACCTTCTACGAGATCCCCGACAAAGTGGGGCACATGTGATGGTCTCGGCGCCCACCCACGCCCCGATCGGCTACCTGCTGCACCTGGCGGACAACGCCCTGGTGCTGGGCCAGCGCAACGCCGAGTGGTGTGGCCACGGCCCCATCCTCGAGGAAGACCTGGCCCTGGCGAACAACAGCCTGGACCTGCTCGGACAGGCGCGCCTGCTGTACCAGCACGCAGCCGCGCTCATCAACAACGACGCGGACCTCGCGCAGCGCTTCCTCCACCTCCAGGGCGCGCGCGTCGAAGGCCGCCTCACCGAAGACACGCTGGCCTATTTTCGTGACACCGCCGAGTTCCGGAACCTCACGCTGCTGGAGCTGCCCCACCACGGGCCGCTGGCCGGCACCGCTTCGGGCGACCGCGACTACGCCACCACCATCGCGCGCAACTTCCTCTACAGCGCGCTCATGGTGCTGACGTGGCAGCGCCTGCAGACCTCGGCCGATGCGCAACTCGCGGCCATCGCGGCCAAGTCGCTCAAGGAAGTCCGGTACCACCTGCGCCACGCCAGCGACTGGCTGGTGCGCTTTGGCGATGGCACGGAAGCGTCGCACGCTCGGGCACAGACCGCACTGAACCACCTGCTGCCGTATTGCCAGGAGTTCTGGACCGGCAGCGAGGCAGAGACGCAGGCGACGAACAACGGCACCGGCGTCGACCTGCCGGGCCTGAAGACGGCGTGGGATGCGCTGGTAGACGACACGCTGAACGCGGCCACGCTCGCACGCCCGGCCAGCGACGGCCACGTCACCCAGGGCAAGCTGGGGGTGCACTCCGAGCACATGGGTTTCCTGCTCGCGGAGATGCAGAGCCTGGCGCGCGCGCATCCGCAAGCAGTCTGGTGATCACCATGGCACCCGCCGTCGTCGAGCGCGATCACGCCGCCATCTGGGCGGCGCTGGCCGACCTGGCCGACCCGGAGATTCCGGTGGTCAGCCTGCGCGAGCTCGGCATTCTGCGCGACGTGCGCACCGGAGCCGACGGCGTGCCCGAGGTGGTGATCACACCCACCTACAGTGGCTGCCCTGCCATGGGGCAGATCGAGGACGACGTGCGAGCCGCGCTCACGACCGCAGGCCTGTCGGCCCGTGTGGTCACGCAGCTCGCGCCGGCCTGGACCACCGACTGGATGAGCGAGACCGCGCGCGAGAAGCTGCGCGCCTACGGGATCGCGCCGCCGCAAGGCGGCGGCGGCGAACACTGCAACGGCAACGTGCTCAAGTTCGCGCGCCAGAAACCGCGGCACGAGACGGTGCCTTGCCCGCAGTGCGGCTCGACACACACGACCGAAACCTCGCCCTTCGGGTCCACCGCGTGCAAGGCCATGTACCGCTGCCTCGATTGCCTGGAACCCTTCGACTACTTCAAACCGTATTGACGCCATGAGCACAGCAGCCCCCCGCGGTTTCCACGATCTGCCCATCGCCCGCATCAGCCCCGAGTCGGCCGGCGCGGTGGCCATCACGTTCGCGGTCCCGCCCGCACAGCGCGAGATCTTCGCGTTCGAACCCGGGCAGTTCCTCACCGTGCGCGCCACCATCGACGGGCAGGACGTGCGGCGCAGCTACTCCATCAGCAGCCCGCGCAGCCTGCTCACACGGCACGGCGAACTCACACTGGGCATCCGGCCGGTGGAAGGCGGCGTGTTCTCCAACTGGGCCGCCACCGAACTCAAGGCCGGCGACACGCTCAAGGCCATGCCGCCGGACGGCCGCTTCACGGTGCACAAGCCGCGCGCTGTGCACCGCGTGGGCTTTGCGGCCGGTTCGGGCATCACGCCCATCCTCTCGCTCATGGCCAGCACGCTGGAGGAGTCACCCACAACGAAGTTCACGCTGGTGTATGGCAACCGGCGCATGGGCAGCGTGATGTTCAACGAGGCGCTGCAGGACCTGAAGGACCGGTATGCCGACCGGCTCACGCTGATCCACATCCTGTCGCGCCAGGCGCAGGAGGTGCCCTTGCTCGAAGGCCGCATCGACGGCGACAAGGTGCGCGCCCTGATCGACACGCTGCTGCCCGTGGCCAGCATGGACGAGGTCTTCATCTGCGGACCCGAGGCCATGATCGAGGCGACCGAGAAGGCCCTGCTGGACGCCGGCGTGCGACCCGACCGCGTGCACACCGAACGGTTCACCTCGCCCACACTGGAGGCCTTGCCCGCGACCCAGCGCCGCGCTGCAGTGCTCGGGCACCCGGCCGTTCCCACCGAGGGCGAGGTGGCGCTGACCGTGGTGCTCGATGGCAAGCCGCACGAGCTGCGCATGAACCGCGACGAGCGCGTGCTGGACGTCGCCCTCAACGCCGGCCTGGACCTGCCCTGGTCATGCCGGGGTGGCGTGTGCTGCACCTGCCGCGCCAAGGTGATGGAAGGCGCGGTGCAGATGGAGAGGAACTTCACGCTCGAACCCTGGGAAACCGACAAAGGCTTCGTGCTGAGTTGCCAGGCCCGCCCCACCACCGACCGCGTGGTGGTGAGCTACGACGAGCGGTAGAGTCCGAGCGCCGCCTCTCAGGGCGCGAGCAGCACCACCGGACCCACACCGGCCTGGATCAGGCCGATCGCCGATGCCGCCGCATGGCTCAGGTCGATGACACGGCCCTTGACGAATGGCCCACGGTCGTTGATGCGCACCGTCACCGCCCTTCCCGTGACGGCGTGGCGCACGCGCACACGGGTGCCGAACGGCAGCGTCTTGTGCGCGGCCGTGAGTTCGTTCATGTCGAAAGGCTCACCGCTTGCAGTGCGCCGGCCCTGAAACTTTCCCCCATACCAGGAGGCCATGCCGCGCTCCATTTCGCGCCCATCGACCGGCGACGCACCGGGTGCACCGGCGGTGTCAGCCATGGACGGCGCCCGCGTCGTGCAGCCTCCGAGCCATAGCACGGAGACCAGCATCAGCGCGAAGGCGGCCCTGAAACTCATGCGCCGCTGAAGCATGGAACGGTATGCATTGCTGCTTCGGTCTGATTCATGGTGGGCAAATGCGTTGAGGACAGGATGTCATGCCGACAAGCGGTTTCCAGCGCGGACAAGACCTCGCGGTTTTACCAGAACGAGGCGCGCACGGCCATGATGGAGTCAGTGCCCTGCTGCCGGCCCGGCAAATCGACGGCTCAGTTCCGGCCAGGCCGCTGCCCAGCAACACTGGTGGTCGAAGCCCGGCATCACCTGAATGACGGGGGAACGCGTGGGCTCCCTGTCCTGGCCAGAGGCTCCCATCAGAAAGCTCGTCAAAACGCTGCCTGGCACCACCAGGTCCTTTTGACCCACGAAGTGCCATTGCGGCAAAGACGCCAGCCGTGAGGCCACATCCTTCGGATTGAGCGAGGCTTGCAGGGGCGACACGCGCTGCGTCCGCGCCCAGAGATCGGTATCCAGCGTGCCAGCCACTGTCACCAGTGCCGCCACGTCGCTGCGTCGCGTCGCCAGCAAGGCCGCCACCGCAGCGCCGCCGGAGTAACCCACCAGCACCAGTTCGGAAGCGCCATATCTGCGCCTGAGTTGCTCCACGGCATCGTTCATTGACTCGATGACTTCTGGCGCAAAGCGGTGGCTGCCCCAATACTTCTGCTGGCAACCCTTGAACGACGGGCCAAAGGTGTATTGGCAGGGCCTTGCGATGTAGACCACACCGGCACCCATGTCGGCCACAGCCAGGCGAAAGCCCAGCGGATCGACAGGCGTCGGCGCAAACGAGGGCGTGTGCCGGTCGAGCCATGCCAGTCCATCGCCCTCGATGTAAACCGTCAATCGTTGAGCGCGCTGCAAGCTGCCCGGCACGAAGGCCTGGATATCGAAAACGCGCCCAGGCAACACGAGAGATCGCCAGCCCTGCTCCGTCGCCCACTCCATCGTGCGAGTGCCGCGCGCTTGCGGTGAAGGGACGGCGCAGCCATGCAGCAACAGCAACGCGAGCGCAGCGGCGAAGGTCCGCCGCAACCAGGTGTCGCAGGTCAGAACGCCCATCCCAGTCGCACGGACGCCGTCTGATCACGCAGCCCGTTGCGCAGGCTCAGGTCGTAACGGGCAGTGACCTCCATGCTCTCGCTGCGGCGGTAGCGGATACCTGCGCCCAGCTCCACTACCGCTCGCGACGCAGGCAGCCCTTCGGTGGTGAAGGCCACGCCACCGCCACTGAAACGCGCCGTCACCGCATTGCGCTGGTCATTGAGGTCGTAGCCCACCGCAGCATGGGTCAGCCACTGGGTTCGTGCGTTGATGTCCCCTTGCGCATGCGCGCCCACCTTCAGGATGATCTCCCGCGCCTTCTGGGCGTTGACTTGCAGGCTCAAAGCCCCCGCACCACTTTCCGTGTAGGCATCGCTCTTGAACTGCCGCCAGTCCAGGGCAATCAGTGGTCTGACAGTCACCGCATTCATTTCGTAGGCCCGGCTCAGACCCATTCCCAGGTGCCAGGCATCGCCGTCATATCTGGCCTGCGCCGTGCGACCGATGAAGCTCAACGCGCGTTGCGATTCGATGCGGCTGCGGGTGTAGTCACCCTGCCAGGACAACTGCCAACCGGCATCGTTGATCGCATGGCGCCCGTAGCCAATCAGCTGGGCGCTCTCGATGTCGCTGCGATGGCCAGCTGCAAATCCTTTGCCGTCAACGGTGCTCTCGAGATAGGCCAGGCCGAAACCCAGGGTGGATGCGGCATTCAGGTCCCGCTGCACGCCACCCACAAGACCGTAGGTGCCGACTTCGTACCCGCTGAAAGCGTTCCGCCCGTCCTGGTCGATCCAGTTGCCCAGCGGCTTGACCCACAGGCCGTTGCCACCCGCCTGCGAGCCGCCCGACTGGCCCGTCAGGGCCCTCTGTTCCTCAATGGCCGGGCCCGAACTGGCCCCGTGCGCCAGGGCCGCCAGCGCCGCATTGCCATGCATGAGCGGCATGATCTGACCTACGGCCTCGGCCACGTTGTGACTCGTTGGCAAGCGCCCCAGTGCCGCGACCACGCTGTCCCAGTCGGTGCCGGTATGGCCACCGCGGATGTAGCCATCAAGCAAACGGGCGGTCGGTACGCCGTTGAGGAGATGGTTGTCGATCACCGCCGGCACGATGCCTTCGCCGGACGCGGGCGACGCGCCAGCTGCCACGATGTCCAGGTCAACGGCATTGCCGTTGGTCCTGGATTCGAAGTTGAACAGCGCACTGTTGTCGCTGACATTGCCCGCCGGCGCCGAATTGGTCAGCGTGCCACCAGCCGTCAGAACCCCCGCGAGCGTGTCACCGGCGGCCAGGGTGTTGAATGCGCTGACGTCCACATCGAAACGGGCGCCCAAGGGCAACGTGGCATCGCCGGAAACGCTGAGGCGCCCATAGCTCGCCGTGCTGTGGGCACCGATGCGCAGGGAGCCACTCTGGGCGTAGTTGCCGGTGATCTGGGCCTGGACGCCGGCCGGTACATAAAGGGTGCCGGCGTTGTTGAAGGCGTCCGCGGCACCACTGCTGACGCTGATGCCATGCCCCGTGGATCCGATCTGCAGCCGCGCCCCACCCAGGATGTGAAAGGATGCGGAACTGAAGGTGTTCTCTGTCGTGAACGCGGAACCCGACAGCAACCGGATGGAGCCGCCTGTATTCACGACTGCTCCGGTGATGCGCGAGGACGTTCCAAGCACGTTAATCACGGTGTTGACCGTTTCGATTCCACCCAGAATCCTGCCTGCGTTGTTGAGCGTGCCCAGAGTGCCCGTGCTTTCCATGACGTTCGGCCACGTGCTGGAACCTGAGATCACGCCCGACGCCTCGTTGTTGAGCTCGGTGATGTTGCCCAGGTTGTACACACCGAGCGCGAAAGCACTGCCACCCTGGAGTTGCCCACGATTGACGATGCGGTCGATGCTGCCCAAGTTCCAGATGGCATCGAACGGGGCTCCCACGATGGCGCCGTCGTTGGTGATCTGGATGCCCGTGACACCTGCCCCGACGCGAACCCCGACTGACGCGCCCAGACCATCACCTGTGAGACTGCCCCCGGAAGTGACCGTGAGGGAATCACCGTTGTCGAGGCCGCACTCCCCCACCACTGGAACGGACACGCTGATCGCTCCCGCACCCACGCAGGAGCCCGTTCCAGCCAGGGTGAATCCATGGGACAACGCAAACAGGCCGGGCAACGCCAGGCGTTTGAAGGTCAAGGACGGGACATATCGGGTCATGCGAGCAGCACCTGTGAGGCAACTTCAGAAAAAACGGATCTGTGGTCCGCTGCTTGAACGCAGCATCAGACCGCGTTCAGTTATATTTTCTTACAATTCTCACAAATAGCTGCGAGCAGTTTGTCACAATCTCCTTAACGCGCGCCGGAACAGCAGTACTTGCTCCTGTTTCAGCACCCGCTGTGTCGCCGCTCAGTCCGCATCGCCGGACGTCGCGGACACCAACCGCTGCACGATCTCCAGCGTCGCCACACTCTGGTTCATGGTGTAGAAGTGCAGCCCGGGCGCGCCGCCCCTGCGCAGGCGCTCGCACAGCTCGCTCACCACGTCCAGCCCGAACGCCTTGATGGATGCGGTGTCGTCGCCGTACGCCTGAAGCCGCATGCGGATCCAGCGCGGAATCTCGGCGCCACAGGCATCGGAGAAGCGCATCAGCTGGGTGGAGCTGGTGATGGGCATGATGCCCGGCACCACCGGCACATCCACGCCGCGTGCGCGCAGATCATCCAGATAGCGGAAGTAGCCATCGCTGTTGAAGAAGTACTGCGTGATGCCCGAGTTCGCGCCGGCCCGTACCTTGGCCACGAACGCATCGAGGTCGGCCAGCGGAGACTTCGCCTGCGGATGCGTCTCGGGATAGGCCGCGACTTCGATGTGGAAACGCTCACCGGTCTCGGCGCGCACGAAATCCACGAGATCGCTCGCGTAGCGGAACTCGCCGCCCATGCCGTAGCCACTGGGCAGGTCGCCGCGCAGCGCGACGATGCGGCGGATGCCCGCGTCCGCGTAGGCCGCGAGGCGCTCACGGATGCTCTCGCGCGACTGGCCGATGCAGCTCAGGTGCGGCGCTGCCGGGCAGCCCTCGGCCATGATCTCGGTCACGGCCTGCAGCGTGCCGTCCTGCGTCGAGCCGCCCGCGCCAAAGGTCACGGAGCAGAACTCGGGCTTGAGCTTGTACAGCTGCTGGCGCACCGCGCGCAGCTTGACCGCGCCCTCGGGCGTCTTGGTCGGGAAAAATTCCAGGCTGATGGGAAGACTCACGGCCCCCTCCTTGCATCATTTGTTGCTTGCAAACACAAAGAATTCACGGTTCCCGTCACCCCCGGTGATCGGGCTCTCGAAGTAGTCCCGCATCACGAGGCCATGTTCCTCACAGGCCTTCTCGATGCGTTCGCGCACGACCGCGTAACTCGCCGCGTCCTTCACCAGGCCGCCCTTGCCGATGTGTCCGGGCTGCAGTTCGAACTGCGGCTTGACCAGCATCAGCAGGTGCCCATCCGGCGCCAGCAGCGGCACCACGGCCGGCCACACCAGCGTCTGCGAGATGAACGACAGGTCGCCCACGATCAGGTCGAACGGCGGCGCGCCGCCGGCCTGCGTCAGCACCTTGGCCGAGAGCTCGCGCGCGTTGCATCTCTCGATGCAGACCACGCGCGGATCGCCCTTGAGGCGCGGGTGCAGCTGACCCTGGCCCACGTCCACACCCACCACCTGCTGCGCACCACGCTGCAGCAGGCAGTCGGTGAAGCCACCGCTGCTCTGCCCCACGTCGAGACAGCGCAGGCCGCCCGCGTCCAGCGCGGTGTGCGCGAGTGCGCCCTCGAGCTTGAGGCCGCCGCGCGAGACGTAGCGCGTTTCCGCCGTGTCCAGCAGGCGCAGCTCGACCGCGTCACGCAGTTCCTCGCCATTTTTGGTCACACCGTGCCAGTCACCACCCGGCAAGCGCCACTGCACGCCCGCGGCGACGAGCCGCTGGGCCTGCGAACGGGTGGCTGCCAGGCCGCGCTCGACGAGCAGCTGGTCGGCCCGCATGGCCGCGATCAGTAGCGGTAGGTGTCCGGCTTGTAGGGGCCGGCCTTGTTCACGCCGATGTAGGCGGCCTGCTCGTCGGTCAGCTCGGTCAGCATGGCCCCGACCTTCTTCAGGTGCAGGCGCGCCACCTTCTCGTCCAGGTGCTTGGGCAGCACGTACACCTTGCCGATGTCGTAGCCGTCCGGGTGGCAGAACAGCTCGATCTGCGCGATGGTCTGGTTGGCGAAGGAGCTCGACATCACGAAGCTGGGGTGGCCGGTGCCGCAACCCAGGTTCACCAGGCGGCCCTTGGCCAGCATGATGATGCGCTTGCCGTCGGGGAAGATCACGTGGTCGACCTGCGGCTTGATCTCTTCCCACTGGTACTTCTCGATCGAGGCGATGTCGATCTCGTTGTCGAAGTGGCCAATGTTGCAGACGATGGCCTGGTCCTTCATCGCGACCATGTGATCGTGCGTGATGATGGACTTGTTGCCGGTGGTGGTGACGAAGATGTCGGCCTTGTCGGCGGCGTACTCCATGGTCACGACCTTGAAGCCTTCCATCGCGGCCTGCAGGGCATTGATGGGGTCGATCTCGGTCACCCAGACCTGGGCCGAGAGCGCGCGCAGCGCCTGCGCCGAACCCTTGCCCACGTCGCCGTAGCCGGCGACCACGGCGACCTTGCCGGCGATCATCACGTCGGTGGCGCGCTTGATGCCGTCGACCAGCGACTCGCGGCAGCCGTACAGGTTGTCGAACTTGCTCTTGGTCACCGAGTCGTTCACGTTGATGGCGCGGAACGGCAGCGTGCCCTTGAGGCTCATTTCCTTCAGGCGGTGCACGCCGGTGGTGGTCTCCTCGGTCACGCCGATGATCTGCGCGGCCTTGCGGGTGTACCAGGTCGGGTCCTGCGCGAGCTTGGCCTTGATGGCGGCGAACAGGCAGGTCTCTTCCTCGCTGGTCGGCTTGCTGATCACCGATGGGTCCTTCTCGGCCTTCTTGCCCAGGATCATCAGCAGCGTGGCGTCGCCGCCGTCGTCCAGGATCATGTTGGGGCCTTCGTTCTCGGTGCCCGCGGCGCCGAACTCGAAGATGCGGTGCGTGAAGTCCCAGTACTCGGCCAGGGTCTCGCCCTTGTGCGCGAACACCGGCGTGCCCTGCGCCACCAGGGCGGCGGCAGCGTGGTCCTGCGTGGAGAAGATGTTGCACGAGGCCCAGCGCACACTCGCGCCCAGGGCTTGCAGGGTCTCGACCAGCACCGCGGTCTGGATGGTCATGTGGATGCTGCCGGTGATGCGCGCGCCCTTGAGCGGCTGCGAGGCCGCGAATTCCTCGCGGATGGCCATCAGGCCGGGCATTTCGGTTTCGGCGATGCGGATTTCCTTGCGGCCCCATTCGGCCAGGGAAAGGTCGGCGATCGAGCTGTCGTTGACAGCGGGGTTGTTCAGACGTGCATTCATGGTTCGCTCCGGTAGGGATGGACAAACCACATCTCGCAAACATTGAGTAAGAAAGGACTCATCGCACGAGAAGTGGATGAGCGTCGTTGCATGGATGGTCCGAGCCTCACGCCCCGCGGCCGACGGTGTCGGTGGGGACGCTGCAACGCTCCTCGGATCGCGGGATTCTACCGCAGCAGGCCCCGGCTGGCCCCTGCCGCGCGTCGCCGGTGGCACCGCGCAAACCGCATGGCCTGTGCGACACTGCCGCCCGCCCATGACCATGAACCCGCTCACCCTATGGCCCGCCGAGGCCCGCGCCCGCATCCGCGGCGTGCTGACCGACATCGACGACACCCTGACGACCGAGGGCGCGATCACGCCCGATGCGCTGCAAGCCCTGCAGCGCCTGCGCGCGGCCGGCCTGCCCGTGTTCGCCATCACCGGGCGGCCCGCGGGCTGGAGCGAAGCCTTCGCCCTGGCCTGGCCGGTGGATGCGATCGTGGCCGAGAACGGCGCGGTCGCGCTGTGGCGCGGCGCCTCGGGCGAACTGAGGCGCGACTACCTGCAGGACGCGGCCACGCGCGCCACGAACTTCGCACGTCTGCAGGCCGCCGCCCGACATGTGCTCGCCGAGCTGCCGCACACCCACCTGGCCACCGACAGCCCCGGGCGCGAGACCGACATCGCGATCGACCACAGCGAGTTCGCGCACCTGGGCGAGGCCGACATCGCACGGGTGGTGCAACTCATGACGAGCGAGGGCCTCAACGCCACCGTGAGCTCCATCCACATCAACGGCTGGATCGGTGAACATGACAAGCTCGCTGGCGCGCGCTGGATCGTGCAGTCCCACCTGGGTCGCGCGCTGGACGACGAACTCGACCACTGGGTCTATGTGGGCGACTCGACCAACGACGCGCGCATGTTCGGCCACTTCCCGCACAGCGTGGGCGTGGCCAACGTGGCGCGCTTCTGGCAAGCCTTGGCGCACAAGCCGCGTTACGTGACGCAGGGCGAACGCGGCGCGGGTTTCGCCGAGGTGGCCGACGCCGTGCTGGCGCCGCGCAGCGGAGACGCCGGGTGAGCGAACACCCGCTGCCACCGGCACACACCGGCTTGCCGGCGACGGTGGCGCCCGCGCGCGACCAGGCGCGCCTCGGCCTGTTCGTCATCTTCGGCTCCACCTTCTTCGAGCTGGTCGGCTATTTCATGCTCGCGCCGCTGCTGTTGTTGCGCCTCAAGGGCAGCGGCGAGTCGACCGCGCTGGCCGGCCTGTTCGCCGCCAGCGGCTGGCTTGGCATCTTTTTGATGACGCCCTTCGCATCGGCCATCACGCAGCGCCTGGGCCGCCGGCCCACGCTGTGGCTGGCCGCGCTGATCCCGGTGATCGCCACCGCCGGCTTTGCCTTCACGCAGTGGCTGGCACTGTGGTTCGTGTTCAAGATCGCCGCCGGCATGGCCTCGGGCCTGCGCTGGGTGCTGGCCGAAGCGGTGGTGGCGGAGTTCTCGCCACCGGGACAGCGCGGGCGCTACGTGGGCATCTTCGAGACCATGGTCGGCGTCACCTTTGTGGTCGGCCCGCTGTTGCTGGCCTGGGTCGGCGCAGAAAGCGACGCGGCGCTGTGGATCGCGCTGGGTTCCATGGCCATCGGCCTGTTCTGGAGCCTGCTCATCCCGCGCCTGCCCGACGCGGCCGACGCGCACAGCGCCAAGGTCGGCCTCTCGGGCGTCTGGCACGCGCTGCTGGCGCACCCGCTGGTCATGACGGTGGGCTTCGTCGGCGGCTTCTTCGAAAGCGGCCTGACGTCCATCCTGCCGCTGTACGGCCTGGCCCTCGGGCTGGGCGCCACGGCGGCGGCGCTGCTGGTCTCGGCCAGCGGCCTGGGCAGCGCGCTCATGATGCTGCCGGCCGGGGTCATGGCCGACCGCATGGCGCACCACCCCCGGCAACGCTGGGGCAACGAGCGTGACGCGCGGATCGCGCTCATGCGCCTGTGCGCGCTGATCACCCTGCTCGCCACGCTGGTCATTCCCTTCGTGGCCGGCACGCCCTGGCTGGCCGCACCGGTGGCCTTCGTATGGGGCGGCGCGGGCGGCTGCCTTTACACGCTGGCCATGATCGACATCGGCTCGCGCGAGGAGGGCATCACCCTGGTCAACAGCACCGCCGTGCTGGTGCTGTCGTATACGCTGGGGGGCGTGCTCGCGCCCGCGCTGGGCGCCGCCGCGCTGCAGTGGGCGCCCACGCTGGGCTTCCCGGCGCTGCTGCTGGCCGTGGCCGGCTGGGGCTGGTGGCTCTTGCGGCGGGCCCCATCGGCCCCACCTGCAGGAACCCCACGGGTTTAAGCTGCTCCCACGGTGAACGCCCGTTCCCCGTCATGACAAGCGAAAGGACTCCCGCATGGCCATTCCCTGGCTGGTTGCCCTGAAAGTGATTCCCTGGGGCGACGTGATCGAACACGCGCCCACCGTGCTCAACGCCGCGCGCAAGCTGATGGACCGCCAGAAGGCGCCGCCGGCCAACGCGCCCCTGCCCGAACCACTGGACCTGGGCGACGCGCCGCCCAGCCCGGGCGAGTTGAAGAACCGCCTGATCGAGGCGCGCCAGCTGATCGACCAGCAGGCCGCCGCGCAGGAGCAGATGGCGCAGACCCTGGCCGCGCTGGCCGAGCAGAACACGCGCCTGGTGGCGGCCGTGGATGTGCTGCGCACCCGCACGCGCCTGCTGCTGTGGGTCGTGGCCGTGCTCGCGGTCGGCGTGGTCTGGCTGTTCGTGCGCTGAGCGGCGCTCAGCGGCCGCGCTCGGCCTGCAGCGTGGCGTCGCAGCCCACGCCGGCCGCGATCCAGCGGTGGGCCAGTGTGCGCAGCAGCGGCGCGGCCCAGCGCCAGCGCGGGCCCAGCACGCCCGCCGCGTCGGTGAGCGCGCCGCACCGGTAGACCGACAAGGCGCCGTCCCAGCGCAGTGCGTCGCACGCACCGACACGCTTGCGGGAGATCACCCGGCCCAGCGGGCACGGCTCGGCCAGGCAGCACACGCCGCAGCCGTTGCACGGTGCACCCAGCGCGGGCTTGTCCGGCGCTTCGGCGTGGATGTGGATGACCTGGGACACGTTCACCGCATCACGACCGGGCCAGCACCGGCCCGAGCACACGCCCGGTGTGCGTGTCCAGCCGCACCACCTCGTCGGGCGGCGCGGCAGCGACGATGCGGCCACCACCGGCACCGCCTTCGGGGCCGAGGTCGATGATCCAGTCGGCTTCGGCCATCACGTCCAGGTCGTGCTCGATCACGATCACGCTGTGGCCGCCGTCGACCAGGCGGTGCAGCACGCGGATCAACTTTTCCACGTCGGCCATGTGCAAACCGACCGTGGGCTCGTCGAGCACGTAGAGCGTGTGCGGCGCCTTCTGGCCGCGGCGCGTGACGTTGTCGCGCACCTTGCTGAGTTCGGTCACGAGCTTGATGCGCTGCGCCTCGCCGCCGCTGAGCGTCGGGCTGGGCTGGCCCAGCGTGAGGTAGCCCAGGCCCACGTCCTTGAGCAGCTGCAGCGGGTGGGCGATGTGGGGCATGGACGCGAAGAAGTCGACCGCCTCATCGACTTCCATCTGCAGCACGTCGCCAATGCTCTTGCCTTTCCAGGTCACGGCCAGGGTCTCGGGGTTGAAGCGCGCGCCATGGCAGACCTCGCAAGGCACCTTCACATCGGGCAGGAAGCTCATCTCGATGGTGCGCATGCCCTGGCCTTCGCAGCCCGGGCAGCGGCCTTCGCCGGTGTTGAAGCTGAAGCGCCCGGGGCCGTAGCCGCGCGCCCGGGCTTCGAGCGTGTCGGCGAACAGTTTGCGCACCGTGTCCCAGAAGCCGATGTAGGTCGCGGGGCAGCTGCGCGGCGTCTTGCCGATGGGCGTCTGGTCGACTTCGAGCACGCGGTCCACGGTCTCGCTGCCCAGCAGCTTGTCGCAGCCGGTCCATGTCGGGCGCGCGCCAGCGTCCCAGGCTTGTTTGCCGGCAAAGGTGTTGCGCGCGGCCACGGCGGCGGCCACGTTGCTCAGCAGCACATCGCGCGCGAGCGTGGACTTGCCCGAGCCGGACACCCCGGTGATGACGACCAGGCGCTGCAGCGGCACGGCGGCGTCGAGCTGGTTGAGGTTGTGCAGGTTGGCGCCGCGGATCTGCAGCCAGGGACTTGCCCCCTCCCCCGCTGGGGGAGGGTTGGGGTGGGGGCACGTCCGAAGTGATCTTGTC
>NZ_JAILWB010000031.1 GCF_025699295.1 Hydrogenophaga sp.
ATGGCCTTTTTGATCCGCAACGCATCTTGGAAAAATAGTGTGAACAGGCCCTAGCCGTTCATGCTCAGCAACTGGCTGGCGGTCTTGTCGTTGGTTTCGCCGTTCTGCAGCATGCGCATCTGCACCTCGAACTGGCGGGCCACGGCGATCATGCCGACCATGGCCTCCATGGGATTGACGTTGGAGCCTTCGAGTGCGCCGTCCTGCAGGCGCGCGAACTCGCTGGCCGGCAGCGGGTCGCCCTGCTGCGTTCGAAACAGGCCGTCCTCGCCACGGCGCAGGGGGTTGTCCGCGTCGGGCGTGACCATCTTGAGGCGCCCCACGTTCTGCGGCGGCTGGTCGCCCACGCGCGTGCTGACGGTGCCGTCGTTGGCGATGTCCACGCGTGCGCCCTCCGGGATCACGATCGGTCCGCCATCGCCCAGCATGGTCAGGCCCTGGCCACCGACCAGGGTGCCGTCCGGTGTGACTTCGAGTGCGCCGGCACGGGTGTAGGCCTCGATGCCGTCGAGCCCCTGCACCGCAAAGTAAGCATTGCCCTGGGCCGCCACGTCCAGGTTGCGCCCGGTGGCCGTGACCGATCCCGGCAGTTCGGAATGCCCGGGCGTGGCCTCGAGCGCGAACACGCGCGTGCTCGCGCCATCACCACGCACCGGCACGGCGCGAAAGGTGGAGAGTTCGGCGCGAAAGCCCGTCGTGGACACATTGGCCAGGTTGTTGGCCAACACCTGCTGGCGGTACTGCGCGGCGTTGGCGCCCGTCATCGCGGTGTAAATCATGCGGTCCATGCACTGTTCCTTTCACTCGCCGATCGCAGCCAGCAGCGCAAGCCACGACGGGGTTAAAGGATTGTGGAAAAACTTGAGGGGGCGCAGTGCCATGAACAGCATGGGTTGTGCCGTTCATTTCCGCGCTTCAGGTTTCCTTGCGCAGACCGGCCAGGTCGACGCGGACATTGGCCGTACCGTCCCGTTCGGTCCGCAGGCCTTCGAGCTCAAACGCCTCGCAGACCATCCGGCCGATCTGGACGAAGTCGTCCTCGTCGTCGGAGACCGTGCTGGCGAAAGCCAGCATCAGGCCCTCGCCCTCGAGCGCGCGAATGGACCTCGTCGGCCACGGCGGCATGGTGTCGGTGGCCTCGTCGATCTCGTCGTCCGCCTCGGCGTGGTCCACGCCGAGGGCTTCGGGGGAGTCGTCGACAAAGTGCTTCCCGCTCTTGCGGAGCACCCCGACCTGGCCCAGGCGTGCATCGAAACACAGGAAATGGTCGAGACCGTACAGGCCCTGGTGGGGGATGCCACGCGCACCCTGTCTGTTGCCGGGAGCCAACCCCTGCTGCCCATGCGGTGTTGCGCCCAGCGCAGACTTCGCCATCACGCTGGCGCTTCACCGCCCATGCGAGGTCAACGCATGTTCAGCAGCGTGCTCATCACCTGGTCCTGGGTCTTGATGGTCTGCGCATTGGCCTGGTAGGCGCGCTGTGCGGTCATCATGTTGACCAGCTCGGCCGTCAGGTCAACGTTGGAGTCCTCCAGCGCACCCGAACGGATGCTGCCGAAGCTGCCCGATCCCGGCTCGCCGCGCACCGGCTCGCCCGAGGCGAAGGTGGCCGACCAGTTGCCGCCACTCGAAGGCGCCAGGCCCTGGGCGTTGCGGAAGTTGACCAGCGCGATCTGACCGGCCGCGCGCGTCTCGCCGTTGGAATACATGCCGGTGACCACGCCGGATTCGTCGATCGTCAGGCCCACGAACTCGCCGGGGTAGTAGCCGTCCTGGTCGAGGTCGTGCACCGCGAAGTCGGTGCCGAACTGGCTCGCGCCGGTCAGGTCGAGCGTGACCGGGAAGGTCACCAGCGGGTCGTTGGGCGAGGCCAGCGTCAGCGTCGGGGGCGGGGTGATGGAGGCCGGGTTGAGCGTACCGTCGGCGTTGAAGTTCAACGACACCGGCGGCGCCAGCGGTGCCGGGGTGCCGCCGTTGACGCTGGCGTACACCTCCCAGGTGTTGTTGGCGGTCTTGGTGAAGGCCAGTGCCACGGGGACTTCCATGCCCTGCGGGTCGTAGGCCACCATCGACGTGCCGTAGGTGGTGATCGGGGTCGGCGGCGTCACGCTGGCGGCGATGGGCGCGCGCGCGTCCAGGTTGAACTCGGCCACGATGGCGCTGGTCTGGCGCGCGGGAATGGGCGCGCCGGTGGGCAGCGACAGGGGCTGGCTCTCGAAGCTCAGGCGGTTGCCGGCGTCGTCCGTGGGGTAGCCCATGAGCTGGCCGCCCTGCTGGTTGATGATGTTGCCCTCGCGGTCGAGCTTGAACATGCCCGCGCGCGTGTAGGCCATGGTGCCATTGGGCTGCTGCACCTCGAAGAAGCCGTTGCCGTTGATGGCCAGGTCCAGGTCGTTGCCGGTCACCGTGATGTTGCCCTGCGTGAACAGCTGGGACACCGTGGCCACCGTCACACCAATGCCCTTGGCACCACCGCCCGACGAATTGACCGAGCTGGCGTAGAGCTCGGCGAACTCGGCGCGCGAGCTCTTCATGCCCACCGTGTTGGCGTTGGCGATGTTGTGGCCGATCACGTCGAGGTTGCGGCTGGCGCTGTTCAGGCCGGAGAGTCCTTGCTGGAATGCCATGGTGATGTCCTTAAGGGGAGGGAAAACGGTTGTTCTGGAATAGGACCGGAGGGGTCGGGTGCTTACATGTAGGCGAGCACGTCGTTGTATGCGCGGGTGCTGCCGTCCTGCAGCAGCATGTAGATGGAGCCACCGGAGAAGCTCACCGAGTCGACCGACAGGCGTTTGAGCGAGACGGAGTCGACCGCCGCGCCACCGTCGACCGCGCTCACCTTGAAGCCCTTGACGGTGGCCGGGTCGATGCCCGCGGCGTCCCAGTCGAAGCCGTGCAGACCGGGGCCAAGCGCGCCGAGTTGCACGGTGTCGATCACTTCGCCGTTGGTGCCCATGATGTCGACCTTCACGTCGGTGGCCTTGCCTTCGAGCGAGAACGCCGCCTTGCCCTGGCCATTCTTGAAGGTCAGCGTGTCGCCCGGCAACAGGGCCTCGCGCCCGATCAGCGAGGTGCCCTGCAGCGCAGTCGCGGAAGAGAACTGCGCCGCCATGCCCTTGAGCGTGGCGTTGAGTTCCTGGATGCCGCTGACCGTGTTGATCTGCGCCATCTGGGTCGTCATCTGCGCGTTGTCCATCGGGTTGAGCGGATCCTGGTTGTTGAGCTGGGCCACCAGCAGCTTCAGGAAACGGTCCTGCGAGGCCTGGGGATCCGTCGCGTTGCTGGCCGACGTGCCCGTGGTGCTGCCCGGCGTGTTGCCGAGGTTGCTGAGATCAAGGGGCTGGATGAACATGGATCAGGTCCTGGGGGCGTTGCGACGGGCTCACTGCCCCATCTGAAGGGTCTTGAGCAGCAGCGACTTGGCCGTGTTCATGACCTCGACGTTGTTCTGGTACGAACGCGAGGCCGAGATCATGTTCACCATCTCCTCGACCGGGTTCACGTTGGCATGCGTCACGTAGCCGTCGGCGTCGGCACTGGGGTGGCTGGGGTTGTGCACCCGGCGGCCAGGCGCATCGCTCTCGACGATGTTCTGCACCTTCACCCCGGCGCTGCCATCGCCGCCCATGGGAACGGTCTGGAACAGGATGTGGCGCGCCTTGTAGGTCTGGCCGTCCGGCCCGGCAACGGCATCGGCGTTGGCCAGGTTGCTGGCCACCACGTTGAGGCGCTGCGACTGCGCGCTGACCGCGCTGCCCGAGACCCCGAAGATGGAGAACATCGACATGGCAGATTCCTTTCAGCTCATTGGCCGGTGATCGCGGAAAGCATTGTTTTCACGTGACCGTTGATGAAACGCAGCGTGGACTCGTAGCGCACGCTGTTGTCCACGAAGTTGGCGCGCTCGCGGTCGAGGTCGACCGAGTTGCCGTCCTGGCTCGGTTGCGTCTGCACCGTGTAGGCCAGGTCGGGGTGGCGTGCGTCGGTGGTGCCCAGGCGCATGTGGCCGGCACTGGTCTGGCTCACGGCCGCGCCCGCGCCGGTCTGCGCGCCCGAGACGCTCTTGAGCGCGGCGGCAAAGTCGAAATCGCGTGCGATGTAGCCGGGGGTGTCGGCGTTGGCGATGTTGCTGGCGATCACCTGCTGGCGCTGCGAGCGCAACAGCAGCGCGTTGGAATGGAAGTCCAGCCGGGCGGTCATCTGTTCAAGCATGTGCGGCAACTCCTTCGGGTGTCGGGGCCGGTGTGGTACCTCTGCAGGGAGGTCCCGATACCGGGGGTTGAAGGAATTATGAAAATCTTGAGGGTGGGCAATGAGCGGAACAAACGCCGCTTTGCAAGGCATTTCCCGGCTTTGTCCGCGACGGCCACGGCCTACAGTGCTCCTCTGAACAGCCCGCAGCCCCTCAGGAGACCGCCATGCCAGCCACCCGCCCGCACCCCCAGCGAAACCCCTTGCGGCAGCTGGTGCGCCACGGGGCCTGCCTGCTGGCCACCCTGTGGCTGGGGGCCAGTGGCACCACGCTGGCCAGCGAGTCCACGGATGCGCTGGAGAACACCGCCCGCGCCTGGCTCAAGCCGACGCTGGACGCCCAGTTGCCGCAGGACGCCGAGCTGCCCCTGCGCACCGAGGTGGTGATGGGCTCGCTCGACTCGCGTCTGCGCCTGGCGCCCTGCGCGAAGGTCGAACCCCACCTGCCGCCGGGCTCTCGCCTGTGGGGCCGAAGCCGCATCGGCCTGCGCTGTGTGGACGGACCTCGGCGCTGGAATGTCTACATTCCCGTCACCATCAAGGCCTGGGGGCCGGCCTGGGTGCTCAGGCGTCCGGTCGATGCCGGCGCGACCCTGTCTCAAGATGACGCCGAACAGGTCGAAGTGGACTGGGCGGCCCAGTCGTCGGCCGTGCTGGCCCGGCCCGACATGTGGGTCGGCCAGCAGACCGCGTTTGCCCTCACACCGGGTCAGGCGATCCGCGAGAACATGGTGCGTCCGACGAAGGCCTTTGCCGCGGGCGATCAGGTGCGGGTCAACGGCAGCGGCACGGGTTTCAGCATCTCGGCCACCGGCAAGGCCCTCACCCACGGCCTGGTCGGGCAGTCCGCCCGCATCCGGCTGCCAGGTGGGCGGGTGGTCACCGGCGAGGTGCAGGACGACCAGACCGTCGAGATGGCGCTGTGAACCGGGCATCGGCAACGGACCGCCGGGCGTGACGGATTGCCCGAACCGGCGCCATAAAAATGCTTAAAGTTCGCGCCACCGGGGTCGATAGTTCTTTCACATCACCCTGACTGCGGGGTTTGGAGCGTGAAATGAAAGTCGATTCGTCACCCGATTCCTATATTGGTTCCGTGGCCGGTGGTCCCCAGAAGACCGCCGAGAAACCCGTCGCGGGCGCCGATCTGGCCGCCGCAGCAGGTGCTACCCCGGCCAGGCCCCAGGCGGGCGTGACCGTGACCCTGTCGCCTTCCACCGTCTCGGCGATGGGCTCTGGCGGCAGCGAGGTGTTCAACGCCGAAAAGGTCGAATCCATGAAGCAGGCGATTGCCAGCGGCACGTTCCAGGTGAACGCCGAGGCCATTGCCGACAAGATGCTGGCCAACGCCGCTGAAATGCTCAACGGCGGCCGGGCCTGAACACCTCCCAACGCAGGACCACCCCCGCCATGACGCTCGCTGCCACGACCACCCACCCCTGGATCGGATCGCTGCAGGCCGAGCTCGACGCGCTGGAAGCCGCCCTGCTGCGCGGCGACGCCCCTGGCGTGGAACAGGCCAGCGCAGCGCTGCAGGCCGTCCTGCAGCAAGCCCCCGCGGCTGCCGGGCCGGATGCCACGCTGCAACAGGACACCCAGAGCGCGGCCCAGCGGTTTGCCCGTCTGCGCCAGGCCGTGCTGCGAGCCAATGCACAAAATCAGCGTGCGCTCACTTCCTTGCTGCCTCAACAGGCCATGCAGCAGCAGCCCACCTACGGCCGCATGGTCAAGCCCTCGACCACGGGCGGCGCCGGCCGCGGCTTCCTGACCGCCTGAGCGCACACCCGCCCCCGCGCGCACACCGGCTCCGCCGGTTTTTTTTCGCCTGGCGCGGGCGCACCCCCTGATGACACATTAGCCATTCTGATGAAGAGCGGCTCTTCTTGAGTCCGCTTACTATAATCAGGGTTAACCCTAGGTACACGATCCATGAACACTTTTCCGCATTCCCTGTGGTCCCGCCTGCGCCGTTCGGTCGGCGCTTTCTTCCGCCGCGTCACGACCGGTCCGTCTGATGGTCTGGAGGCCTACCTCAGCACCGCCCGCAGCCTGCACCAGCTCGAAGACATGCAACGCCGCTGGGACCGTGCCCACCGCGGCCGCCACACCTTCGGCGCGCACTGAACCCGCTCGCCCCATGATGAATTTCCTCAAATCCCTCTTTCAGGCCCCGCGTTTTGCGGCCGGCGCCCGCGTCAACCGCTGGCACAAAGGCAGCCTGGATCGCGTCGACGGCCGCGTGGTCGCCCAGACCCATGAAGGTGTGCTGGTCGAATGGCCGCGCAACGGCACCGGTTGGGAGCGCCCGCACGCGCTCTGCCAGCAGGGTTGAAACCGGCAGGCCCCGGGCCTGAGCACCACCGCGCATCGCGCCGCACCATCGGTGAGCCGCTGGAGGGACACCACAGGCTCTTGACGCCAGCCGCTGCCGGCATAGCATCGACACGCCGATACCTTTCGAGAGGATCCGCATGGAGCAGAGAATCGTCGCTCCCAGCAGCGAGGACTTCCGGCGTGGTCTGATTGCCTTCGTCCAGACCGTCGGCGCCGTCGCGGTGCTGCGCAGCCAGCACGCGGGGCCCCGGCGCATGGGTTACGTCGCGCGGCACCTGGCCGACGAGTTCACGCGGCGCCTGGCCCCCGAAGACGCGCGCGCCGTGGTGCTCGACTTCGACGACGCCCGCTCCGCGCTGGGCGCGCTGTTCGAGGAGTTCGTCTACATCGCCTGCCGCTACCGCGCGGCGGCGGAACAGGTGGGCATCACCGTCGCCATTCCCGGCAACACCATCGATTTCGAGGAGGAATCCGGCGACCCCCTGGGGGAGGACGTGATCAACGAGATCGAGACCGTCAGTGGCAGCATCGCCAGGCTGCTGGAGAAGCTGCCCAGATGGGCGCAACGCCTCATCCAGGCGCTGATGGAAGCTCTCAAGCTCACCCGCGGCGGCTGATCGGCCGGCGCGGGTGCGCCCTCACGCCGTGCGGAAGCGGTCGAGCAGTTGCACCAGCCGCTGCGACTGCGACTTGAGCGACTCGGTGGCCGCGGCGGCCTGCTCCACGAGCGCGGCGTTCTGCTGGGTCGACTGGTCCATCTCGGAGACGGCCTGGTTGATGTGCGACACGCCCTCGGCCTGCTCGCGGCTGGCGGTGGCGATCTCGCCCATCATGCTGGTGGTGCGCCCGATCGACTCGACGATGCGGCGCATGGTGTCGCCGGCGGCCTGCACCTTGGTCGTACCGGCCTCCGTGTACTCCACCGAAGTGCCGATGAGCTTGCGGATCTCGCGCGCGGCTTCGCCCGAGCGCTGCGCGAGGTTGCGCACCTCACCGGCCACCACCGCAAAGCCACGGCCCTGCTCGCCCGCGCGCGCGGCCTCCACCGCTGCATTGAGCGCCAGGATGTTGGTCTGGAAGGCGATGCCGTCGATGGTGCCGATGATTTCCCGGATGCGCAGCGACTGGGCGTTGAGCTGGTCCATGGTGCGCACCACCTCGTCGACCACCTCACCGCCCTCGCGGGCGACTTCGCTGGCCTGGCGTGCGAGCCCGTCGGCCTGCTGCGCATGCTGTGCCGCCTGGCGCAGGCTGCCGCTGAGCTGTTCGATGGCGCTCACCGCCTGCTGCAGGCGCGCGGCCTGCTGCTCGGTGCGGCCCGAGAGATCGGTGTTGCCGTGGGCGATTTCGCTCGAAGCCACCTCGACCTGCTGGGCCGTGCCACGCACCTCGGCGACCAGCTCGCCGAGCTGTGCCGAGACCTGGTCGAGCGCCTGCAGCACCTGGCCGGTCTCGTCGTTCGAGGTGTTGTGGCTTTGCGTGCGCAGGTCGCCGTCGGCCACCGCGGCGGCCAGGGCACGCGCGGCGCGCAGCGGCGCGACGATGCGGCGTGCGCACCACCAGCCGGCCACCGCCGAGAGCAGCAGCGCCAGCGCCGCACCCACTGCAATGCCCATGCCTTTGCCCGCGGCGGCGGCCGCGGACGCGTCCACGCGGGCGTTGGCAGCTTCGCGCTGGCTGGCAGCCAGAGCGGAAATCTGTTCGTCGAGCTTGAGGTACGCGGTCTGCATGATGTCGATGAAACTGCCCGCCGTTGCCAGGCCGGTGCTCTTCATGTCGATAGCATCCAGTGCCGTCTGGCGGAAGGCGGCGTGCGTTTTCTCCAGCACCAGCAGTTGCTCGCGCGCGGCTTCGTCCCAGATCGGCAATGCATGCTGCGCCTTGATCAAGGTTTCGATCTCGCCCAGCTCGCTGGCCAGGGCCTTGTCCAGGGCGTCGATGCGCGTGGCAGGAAACTCGGCCCCGGTCCATGCCAGTGACTGGTTCGTGCTGGCATAGGCCGCGCCGATGCGGCGCTGCAGCTCGGTGGTGGTGGCCAGCGTGGGCAAGGTCGACGACTGCATGGAGCGCAGCGAACTGGAGAGATCGCGCGTGGCCCACAGGCCCAGGCCGGCCACGATCGCCAGGCACAGCATGGTGATCAACGGCGCCAGTGCGACCTTGACACCGATCCGGGCGTTGTCAAACAGCTTCATCGTTCTTGCCTCGTGTTCGAAGGGAAAGCGCCGTCTCGGTGGACGGCATCGGCGCGGACGGGTGATGGCGCACGCAGGCACCACCACCGCGCAGGGCATCAGCGGTAGACGCCCACGGCCACCGCGAGGTTGGTGCCGGCGACACGTTTGATGAAGGTGGCCTTGCCTTCCACCTTCTTGCTGACCGGATGTGCCCAGTCGTAGTCGACCCAGCCTTCGCCCTTGCCGGCGACCGCCACGAATTCCTTGACGAATTCCTTGCCGTTCTGGTCCTTGAGGTTGAGCAGGTTCTTGCCCACCAGCTTCTCGTTGGCACCATGCGCCTTGATGGCGCCATCGGTATCCAGCAGGAAAACGTACAGATCCTTCTTGTTCCAGTTGGCCTTGTCCTTGGTGAAGTCTTCAAAGGCCTTGTCATTGCCGACTTTCTTCAGGTGGGCAATGGCGGCCTCGGTCATGGCCTTGGCTTCATCGCGCGTGCCGTGCTCCTGGGCGGATGCGCCCGTCACGAAGGCCAGCGAAGCGAACAGGGCAAGCAGGGGGCGAAACAGGGATTTCATTGATGCAACTCCGTGGAATGACCGGGCCCTGAAGGCCCGTGAAAAACGCGCACTTCGGCGCAGTGACCACGCGGACCAGGTAAGCCCGACGTGCTACCCAGATCGGCCAGCGGGGGTCCGACCTTGACCCGGGTAAACCCTCGTCCGGGCACGTCGGTTCAGTGCTCGCGCAATTTCGCACGCAGGCGGGCGATCGACTGGCTGTGCAGCTGGCAGATGCGCGATTCGGTCACGCCGAGCACGGCGGCGATTTCCTTCAGGTTCATGTCGTGCTCGTAGTACATCGACATGATCTGCTGCTCGCGCTCGGGCAGCACCTTGATCGCGGCCACCAGCGCCGTGCGCATGCGGTGGTCCTGCAGCACGGCCGACGGATCGGCCTCGTGATCGCCCATGTGGCGGTCCAGAAATCCGTCGTCGTCGTCGCTGTTGCCGCTGATGTCTTCCAGGTACACGAGCTGGGTGCCGCGCACCTTGGCCAGCAGGTGCTGGTAATCGGCCAGGCTCATGCCCATTTCCTCGGCGATCTCGCTTTCCTTGGGCACGCGGTGCAGCTTCTGCTGCAGGCGGTTGACGGCCTGCTCGATGTCCTTCTGGCTCTTGCGCGAGCCGCGCGACATCCAGTCGCCCTCGCGCAGCTCGTCGATCATCGCGCCGCGGATGCGCTGGCTGGCGAAGGTCTCGAACTGCACGCCCTGCGTGGGTTCGAATCGCGCAATCGCTTCGGTCAGGCCGATCATGCCGACCTGGATCAGGTCGTCGAGTTCAACGCTGGGCGGCAGCTTGGCGATCATGTGGTGGGCCAGGCGGCGCACCAGCGGGCTGTATTTGCGCAGCTGGTCGTCCCGGTTGAGGGTGCCTTTGGCGGTGTACATCTTCAACTCCAGAGGGAATATGCGTTGGCCGTGCGGGCGGTGCGGGAAGCACCGGGCACCAGGCCGTGGTAGCCATGGGCATGGCGCTGGCGGGGCCGCTCCAGGGCGCACGCCTGCACGCGCTGGGCCCAGGTGCGGGCCGGCCAGCTCTCCAGCGGCAGGCCCAGGTGGCGCTGCGCGGTATCGGCCACGACGTTCACCACGGTCTGCAGCGCGGTGCCTGCGCCGCTGGCCAGCGGCGCCAGCGCGGGCGAGAGGCCGGCGGCGTGCAGCAGCTTGACGGCGCCGTAGGCGTCGATGCTGGATTGCGGCTGTTCGATCACGGGCACCAGCACGCGCGCGGCCAGGCCCCGCAGCAGCTCGGTGAGCGAGAAGGCGGGTGCAAACAACAGCACCAGCGCGCCCGACGCGAATGGCGTGAGCAGGCGCGTGAGCGCAACCTCGGCGCCGGCGGCCCGGGCCGTTTCCTGCAGTGCATGCAGACCCACGGCGCCCGGCATCACCAGCCAGTCGGCGCCGTCGTGGGCGCGTTCCAGGTGGGCGATGGATGGATCCTGTAGCACACGCATCAGGCCCAGATGGGCACCGTCATGGCGGTCGCGGCTGGTGGCCTCGGTGGCGGTGCCATCGACGATGATCACGGCGCGGCCCTCGGCCGCCAGGCTCGATGCCAGCGTGCACAGCAGTTCGTAGGCGCGCGCGGGCTGGGCCGGGCTGGCCACGGGCATGAGCACCGCGCCACGGGCGGGTGGATCGCCCCGCAGGCCGGCAGCCTGGTCGAAGCCGGGTTCAAACATGCGAGGCCCCCAGGTCGATACCGCGGCCGGATGCCTGCGCGAAGAAGTAGCCCATGTCGGTAGCCAGGGGGTCGTAGGCCGACTTGCCCTGCGTGCCCATGGACATGCGAACCAGAGCGGCCGCGTCGGGGTTCTGCCAGTCCTCGGGCACGCGCTGGCCATTGGCCACGCCGCGCAGCACCACCTGGTGGCGGATCAGCGCGTCCAGCGCCGGGCCGAGCTTGACGGCCTCATCGACCTTGGAAAGCACCACGCCGTGCAGCGAGCTGGACTTGAACGAGGCCAGTTGCTCGTCCAGCGTGTCGCCCTGCGAGCCGGCGTTGAGCACCAGGGTCTTTTTGACCTTGGGCATGTCGAGCACGTCGAGCATGTCCTGGATGCGCTGGTCGCGCTGGCCCAGGCCGGCGGTGTCGATGATGACCAGGCGCTTGCCTGAGAGCAGGTTGAGCAGATCCTTGAGTGCGGCGCGGTCGTGCGCCAGGTGCGCCACCACGCCGAGCATGCGGCCGAAGGCGCGCAACTGTTCGTAGCCCGAGACGCGGTAGGTGTCGAGCGTGATCATGCCGACACTGGCGGCGCCGTACTGCTTGACGCACTGCGCGGCCAGCTTGGCGGCGGTGGTGGTCTTGCCGACGCCGGTGGCGCCGATCAGCGAGATCACGCCACCTTCGTCGCACAGACTCGCGCCGGGGGCGGCCACCTTGAGGTTGCGCGTGATCACGTCCATCAGCCAGCGCACCGCCTCGGCGGCGCCGGCGTCGGTCGGGACGCGTTCGAGCACGGCGCGCGACATCGCGGGCGAGTAGCCGGCGCGGATCATCTTGAGCATCAGATTGGACTGGATCGGGTTCTGCTTGGACGAGCCGAGCCAGGCCAGGGTGTTGAAGCGCTCCTCGATCATGTCCTTGAGCGCCGAGAGTTCCACCGCCATGCGGCTGTCATCGTTGCTCGGGAAGCGCGTCGAGGGCACCGAGTCTTCCCAGGCCGGCTCGGACTGGCGCGTGCGGATGGGCGCCGGATTGCGCGCCACGATCGGATCGGGCTGGTTGAAGCGCTGCACCGGCACGGCGATCGGCTCGGGTCTGGCCACGATCTGCGGTGCAGCGGCCTGCACGGGTGCGCGGCGCGGCGGCTCAGCGGCCGCTTCCTCGTGGGCAGCGGCGGGCGTGCCATGCAAGGCCTCACGGCGCTTGCGCAGCATGCGCTCGCGCACATAGTCCTGGAACGACAGCGTGCTCATGGCCAGCGCTTCGGTATCGCTTTCCACAGACGCCGGGGCGCTCGCGGCGACCGGGGCGGCAGCCTGCGCTCGGGCAGCGATCTGCGGCACCCGCGCGGCCGGTGCGCCGGTGGCGGCGGCATGGTCCGCCAGGGACGCCAGGCTCTCCTCGGCCGCGGCCATCACCTCGAAACCGTCACCGGTGGAGCGGGTGGAGAGGATCACGGCACTGTCGCCAAAGGCGCGACGGGCCTTGGCCATGGCCTCGCGCGAGGTGGGAGCGGTGAAGCGCTGGATGTTCATGATGCGAGTTCTCCAAGAATCGGGCCAATGCGGATCAGGTGGGTTTCAGGAATTTCGCTGTGCGCCAGCACCTGCAGGCGCGGCGCGGCGCGGCGCAGCAGGCGCGACATGGCGTTGCGGATGGCGTCGGGCACCAGCAGGCAGGCGGGAACGCCCTTTTCCTCCTGGCGGTTGGCGATGTCGGTGGCGGACTTGCTCAGCATCTCGGCCACGCCGGGATCGAGCGCGCCGTTGGCACCGCCCGAGAGCGCCTGCATCAGCAAGCGCTCCAGGCCGGGCTCGATGGCGATGACCTCGAGCTCCTTCACCGCGCCGTAGATCTGCTGCACGATGGCCGGCGAGAGCGCCATGCGCACGCGGCGGGCCAGCTCGGTCGGATCGGTGGTCTGGGACGCGTGCTCGGCCAGCGATTCGATGATGGTTCGGATGTCGCGCACGTGCACAGACTCTTCCAGCAGCAGCTGGAGAACTTTCTGGAAGGTGGCAACCGGGACCATCTTGGGGACGACTTCTTCGATCAGTTTGGGGGCCAGGCGGGTGACGTGTTCAACCAGGTCCTGGGTCTCCGTCCGGCTCAGCAACTTGGCCGCCTGGACTTGCATCAAGTGTGAAAGATGCGTGGCCAGCACAGTCTCGGAATCAACCACCGTAAAACCGGCCATTTGCGCGTTCTCGCGCTGCTTTTCCTCGATCCAGTGCGCCGGCAGGCCGAACGCCGGATCGGTCGTGGGCGTGCCGATCAGCGGCGTGTTGATGCCACCGGGATCGATCGCCAGGAACATGCCCGGGAACACCTCGCCTTCGCCCACCACCACGCCGCGCAGCGTGATGCGGTAACCGCTGGGGCGCAGCTCCAGGTTGTCGCGCACGTGCACTGCCGGTGGCAGGAAGCCCACTTCCTGAGCGAACTTCTTGCGCACGCCCTTGATGCGGGTGAGCAGGTCGCCCTGGCGCGTCTTGTCGACCAGCGCGATCAGGCGGTAGCCCAGCTCCAGGCCCAGCAGGTCGACCGGCTGCAGGTCGTCCCAGGTGGCTTCGCCGTCGCCCTGCGCTGCGGGCGCCTCGGGTTCGGGCGCGGGCTTGCGCTGCTGGCGCAGCTGCCACCAGGCCAGGCCGCCGGCAAGCGCGGCAAACGTCAGGAACACGAGGTGCGGCATGCCGGGCACGATGCCCAGCATGAACAGCACGGTCGCGGTGATGCCCATCACCTTGGGCGAGAGGAACATCTGCTCCATCACCTGCACGCCCAGGTCCTCGTCCTTGCCCACACGCGAGACCACCATGGCCGCGGCCACCGAGATCAGCAGGCTGGGAATCTGCGCCACCAGCGCGTCACCGACGGCCAGCAGGATGTAGTTGTCCGCCGCCTCACCCGCCGAGAGGCCGTGCTGCGCCATGCCGATGATGAAGCCGCCGATGATGTTGATGAACAGAATCAGGATACCGGCGATGGCGTCACCGCGCACGAACTTGGAGGCACCGTCCATGGAGCCGAAGAACTCGGCCTCGTCACCCACCTCGGCGCGGCGGCGCTTGGCCTCCTTCTCGTCGATCAGGCCGGCATTGAGGTCGGCGTCGATCGCCATCTGCTTGCCGGGCATGGCGTCCAGGGTGAAGCGCGCGGACACCTCGGCAATGCGCTCCGAGCCCTTGGTGATCACCACGAAGTTGATCACCACCAGGATCGCGAAGACGATGAAACCAACGGCGAAGTTGCCACCGATCAGGAAGCTTCCGAAGGCTTCGATCACCGCACCGGCCGCGCCTGGGCCGGTGTGGCCTTCCATCAGCACCACGCGGGTGGAGGCCACGTTGAGCGAGAGGCGCAGCAGCGTGGTGAGCAGCAGCACCGTGGGAAACACCGAGAAGTCGAGCGGGCGCTTCATGTACGCGGCCACCATCATCACCACCAGGGCCAGTGCGATGTTGAGCGTGAAGAAGGTGTCGAGCAGCCAGGGCGGCAGCGGCAACACCATCATCGACAGCACGGTGATCACCAGCATGGGCGCGGCCAGGCCGGCGGCCCAGCCTGCGTTGCGGTTCAGCCATTGCTGCAGGGGCTGCAGGGCGTTCATTCAGAGGCCTCCGGGGCGGGTTTCTTGAAGTGCGGGTCGAGTTCGGGCGGCACCATCGGCGTGGGCTGCTCGGCGGGCATGACGCCCTGGCCGCTGAGCGCGGCCTTGATCTGGTACACATAGGCCAGCACCTGGGCCACGGCGGTGTAGAGCGCCGAGGGAATCTCGTCGTCGATCTCGGCATGCGCGTAGAGCGCGCGCGCCAGCATGGGCGACTGCAGCACCGGCACCTTGTGCGCCTTGGCCACGTCACGGATCTTCATCGCCAGCAGGTCGGCGCCCTTGGCGATCACGCGCGGCGCGTTCATGGTGGCGTCGTCGTAACGGATCGCCACGGCGTAGTGGGTCGGGTTCATCACCACCAGGTCGGCCTTGGGAACGGCACCCACGCTGTTGCGCTGGGCCATCTCGCGCTGGCGCTGGCGCCGCTTGCCCTTGATGTGGGGGTCGCCTTCGAGTTGCTTGTGTTCTTCCTTGACTTCCTGGTGCGACATGCGCATGCGGTGCGCGTGCAGGAACCTCTGCATCGGAAAGTCGATCATGGCCACGAGTGCCACCACCAGCAGCAGCAGGCCGACACCGAACATGAGCCAGGCGCCGAGCTGGCCCAGGGCCGATTCGAGCGGCAGCATCAGCAGCGTGCCGAACGGCTCCACGTGCGAGGCGATGAACTGCCAGGCCACCACGCCCACCACGCCGGTGAGGACCGAGAGCTTGGCGGTGTCGAACAGCTGCTGCTTGGAGAACAGGCGACCAATGCCCTTGAGCGGGTTGATGCGGCTCAGGTCCGGCATGAGGGGTTTGGAGCTCAGCGCCCAGCTGCCCGAGGCGAAGGCGGTGAGCAGTACCAGCGCGAGCACGATCACGCCCATGGGCAGGTACAGCATGAGGCCATGGGTAAAGCCGTCCACCAGGCGCTCGGAGGCCAGTTCGGGCTTGAGCAGGGTCTGGTGGTCAAAGCGCAACTGGCCCTGCAGGGCGCTGCGCAGCTTCTCGAAGCCGGCCGGTGCGAGCGCCAGCAGCACCATGGCACCGCCGCCGAGCACTGCCAGATTGCCCAGTTCCCTTGAACGCGGCACCTGACCATCGTCGCGCGCCTTCTTCAGGCGCTGCGCGGTGGCGGGTAGGTTCTTGTCCTGGCTGGATGATTCCATGGTGCGGGTTCGCTCGATCGGTGAATCCGATTCTGGAATCCGCGCGGAAAAACTAAAGGGTGATAAGACGCGCTTCGGTGGCGCTTTTCTCTGGCGCACCTCGCGGGCTCATGGCGGCCGGGCGCGCTGTTCCGCGAATGTCCCCCGCCGGCTGGTGCCGGCTCCTCCTCTATTTCGCTCCACAGCACGCCCGACCACCCCGAGCCTGAGGCGGTGTGGGCGTTCGAGGGGCTAAAAGCCGAGGGAAGCGAGCAGGTCGTCGACCTGCGCCTGGTCGCTCACCACGTCGGTGCGGCCTTCGGCATTGACCACCGGGCCGGCCAGGCCCTCGACGATCGCGTGGTCCTGCCCCGGCTGGCCCGAGGGTGCCGACTGCAGCAGCAGGCCCAGCAGCTGTTCCTCAATCGTGCCCGCGAGGTGTACCACCCGGCCAATCACCTGGCCGGTGAGATCGTGAAAATCCTGCGCCATCATGATGTCGGTCAGGCGCGAGTCGGTTTTCTCGGCGGTGTGAATGACGTCCTGCGTCCACTCCACCAGCTCGGGCATGGCCTTGGCCAGCGCCGGCACGCGCCGGATGGTGTCGAGCAGCTGGCGACCGCGCTCGGCGATCAGTGCCTGCTCGGCCTTGCCTTCGTCGACGTGGTTGAGCACCTTCTCGGCGGCTTCGCCGGTCAGGCGGGCGATGTAGGACAGCCGGCTCTGCGCGTCGGGCAACTGGTCCACCGTGCCCTTGAGCTTGTCGGTGTAGCCCAGTTCCTTGAGCGCGTCGTGCAGCTGGCGCGTGATCGAGCCCAACTGGCGAAACATGTCGGGACTGCCCGAGCCACCTTCTTCTTGTTCACTGGAGTTCATGGTGCGGTGCTCCGTCAGATGCCAAGTTTCTTGAAGATGTTCGCGAGCTTCTCTTCCAGAGTGGCCTTGGTGAAGGGTTTGACGATATAGCCGGCCGCGCCGTTCTGCGCCGCAAGCACGATGTCCTCCTTGCGCGCCTCCGCTGTCACCATCAGCACCGGCAGGTGTTTGAGCTTTTCGTCCTTCTTGATTTCGGCCAGCAACTCGAACCCGTTCATGTTGGGCATGTTGATGTCGGAGACCACGAAGTTGAACACCCCGTTGCGCAGTTTGCCCAGGGCCACCACACCGTCCTCGGCCTCGTCGGCGTCGGCGTGCCCGATCTCCTTGAGCAGGTTGCGCACGATGCGGCGCATGGTGGAGAAGTCGTCAACGATCAGGAATTTCATCGGGGTGGACATGAATGCCTCCGTGGGAGGAAAGGATCAAGGGAAGGGAGTGGCGGCCGCATCAGCCACCGCTCTGTGAGGGAGATTTCGTCACTTCGCCGGAAATCTGAAGCGCGGGTGCGACCACCGAAGTCGCCACCGTTGGCGCCGGCGCCGCCGGCACGGGGGCAGAGACGGGCAGCGCAGCAGGGGCGGCGGGAACAGGCGCGAGGGGCACCACCACGGGCGCCGGGGGCGCCGCCAGGCGCTCCTCGGCCTCCTGCGTCATCACCACGATGCTGATGCGCCGGTTGATCGGGTCCATGGGCTGTTCGGGCCGCAGCAGGCGGCTCGACGCCAGACCCTCGACCCGGCGCAGCTTGTCGTCGGGCAGGCCGCCGGCCACGAGCTCGCGGCGCGAGGCGTTGGCGCGGTCGGCCGAGAGTTCCCAATTGCTGTAACCGCGTTCACCACTGCCATAGGGGGTGGCGTCTGTGTGGCCGGCCAGCGCGATGCGGTTGTCCACATCGCCCAGTGCGGCGCCGATCTCGCGCAGGATGTCGCGCATGTAGGGCTTGACCAGCGCGCTGCCGGTGTCGAACATCGGCCGGTTCTGCTGATCGACGATCTGGATGTGCAGGCCGTCGGTGGTCTTCTCCAGCTGTATCTGTGAACCGTACTCGGAGAGCTTGGGGTTGCGCTCGATCAGGCTGGTGATCTTGCGCTCCAGCACCTCCATGCGCGCGGCATCCTTGCGAGCCTGTTCGGCGCGCGCCATCTGGGCGCCAATGAGCTTGGCGGCGCGTTCGGCCTCGCCGCTGTCCATCTGGCCGAAAGCCTTGCTCAGGTCTCGCCCGCCACCGGGCAGGATGCTGCTGCTGTTGCCGGTACCGGGCCCGCCCATGAGCGAGACCTTCACCGGCGACTGGAAATAGCTCGCAATGCCCTGCAACTCGCCTTTGGCGGTCGAGCCCAGCAGCCACATCAGCAGAAAGAACGCCATCATCGCGGTCACGAAGTCGGCGTACGCGATCTTCCAGGCGCCGCCATGCGCGGCATGCCCACCCTTCTTGATGCGCTTGACGATGATGGGCTGCAGCTTCTTGCCATCACCGGCCATCTGAAGTCCCCCTGCCGCGCTGCGCGCGTTCCCCCCTCGGGGGGACGACGGCACCAGCGGCCTGGCAAAGCCAGTTCCGCGGTGCCCCTGGATAACGTGCCTGCGCTCGCATGATCACTTCTTTTTCACGTGGGTCTCAAGCTCGGTGAAGGTCGGCCGCACGTCGGCAAACAGCACCTTGCGGCCGAACTCGATGGCGGTCAGCGGCGCATAGCCCTGCATGCTGGAGAGCAGCGTGGTCTTGACGCACAGCAGTTCCTTGCTGCCCTCTTCCATCTTCTGGTCCATCAGCCCGCCCAGCGGCTCGAAGACACCGTAGGCCAGCAGAATCCCGAGGAAGGTCCCGACCAGTGCCGAGCCGATCATGCCGCCCAGCACCGCGGGCGGTTGTCCGACCGAACCCATGGTGTTGACCACACCCAGCACCGCGGCCACGATGCCGAATGCCGGCAAGCCGCCGGCCAGGCGCGCGATGGCTGCCACCGGGGCATGCGCCTCCTGGTGGTGGGTCTCGATCTCGGCGTCCATCAGCGACTCGATCTCGTGCGCGTTGAGGTTGCCCGAGACCATCATGCGCAGGTAGTCGGTGATGAACTCGACCACGTGGTGATCGGCAGCGATGGTGGGGTATTTCTTGAACAGCGCGGACTCGTGCGGGTTTTCCACATCCTGCTCGATCGCCATCAGACCCTCCTTGCGGGCCTTCTGCAGGATGTCGAACTGCAGCGCCAGCAGCTCCATGTAGCGCGCCTTGGTGTAGCGGCTGCCCTTGAAGCACAGGGCCAGTCCCTTGAACGAGGCTTTCACCACCTTCATCTGGTTGTTGATCAGGAACGCGCCCAGGGCCGCGCCCAGGATGGTCGTCAGCTCGAAGGGCAAAGCCTTGAGCACCACGCCGATGTTGCCGCCGTGGAGTATGAAAACCCCGAAGATGCAGAGCATCGAGACGATGAAACCGATGATGACGAACATGTTCTTGTGCCTGAAAGAGGACGCTGCGCTCGCACGCGGACGTGACTTGGAGGGATGTGTTTTCTATCGACCAACTCTAGAGGCGATTGAGCGGACCCATAAACGCGAAATGGACCCGCATCGGGGTCCATTTCAGGGTTTGAGGGTGCGACCTGTTCAGTGCAGGCGCAGACCGCCGGATGCCGATCCCTTGCCGGCGCGCGCGGGCGGCTGGCACAGGCCGCAGACGAAGTGGCGGTTCTCGTAGGGTTCGGTCACGAAATGGCCACCGCAGCAGGAGCACTTGGTGAGGGTGAGCATGCCGTTGTCGACGAACTTCACCAGGCGCCAGGCGCGGGTGATGGAGAGCAGCGGCTCGATCGCGCTGGCCTGCATCTGGTCGCTGTACAGGCGGAAGGCCTTGATGACCGTGTCGATCTCCTCGAGCTCGCTGGTCTTGGAGAGGTACTCGTGGATGTTCAGGAACAGCGAGGCATGGATGTTCGGCTGCCAGGTCAGGAACCAGTCGGTCGAGAAGGGCAACTGGCCCTTGGACGGCGACTTGCCGGCGACTTCCTTGTACAGGCGCAGCAGGCGCTCGTAGGACAGGCTGGTCTCGTACTCCAGCACCTGCAGGCGTGCGCCCAGCTGGATCAGGGCGACCGCGCGTTCGATGTCACGCGACTCGTTGAGGATGCTCTTGCCTGCGGCCATGGTGTGCTCCGGGAAGGGGGAGGAAGGAAATCAGTGGGCGGTGACGGCCATGGACTCGGCGAACTTGCCAGCCATGAGGATGCTGGCGTGCAACTGCGTGGTGGTCGCGTTGTCGACCTTCTTCACGTTGTGGCTGGTGAGCAGGTTCCACACCAGATCGTCGTCGACGCGGAAGCGGCACAGCAGCATGTTGCTCGACGCGATCTTGAGCAGCTGAGCGGTGGACAGCATGCCCAGCAGGTCGGCGGCTTCCTCGGTCAGACCCAGGCGGTACAGCGCTTCGGCGCGGTCCTTGCGGATCAGGTTCTGCGCCAGCATGAGATAGGTCAGGTTGGCTTCGCGGATTTCTGCCAGGAGTTGTTCGTTGTCCATGATGCGTTCCTTCTCGGTTGGGGCCGCCGTGCTGGCGATGTGCTTACATGTGCTGACCCGATGTGTTGAATTGTGTCGACCGGTAAAAAAACTTGAATCGGTAAATGGCTGTCCGCGCTGTCAGGTGTGCACCACCCCCTTGTCAGGCAATCGCCTACAACCTTGTTATGCATTCCGGTCCTTCCTCTGCGGCGCTGCCCCAGGGCCGCCGCGGGTAAAGCGGCGAACTGGTGCCGAACGGCCCGGTTTATCCGCCGGTTGGTTTGCACACAAACCTCAAGAATCTCCACTCATCACCGAAATTGACTCAACGAACTTCCAAATGGGTTCGTCGTCCGGCCAGCAAAGGCGGCGAGCAGCGACGGTGGAGGCCCGCAAGGGTCGACACGGCGATGGACATGCCAGGGGAACACGCCCCTGCCCTGTCCATGAAGCCGGTTCACTTTCCAAGTCCATTTACAGGAGTTAGTTATGACCACCATCAACACGAACGTGATGTCGATGAACGCTCAGCGCAACCTGAGCAGCTCGGCCAGTTCGCTGGCCACTTCCATGCAGCGCCTGTCCTCGGGCTTGCGCGTCAACAGCGCCAAGGACGACGCGGCCGGCCTGGCCATCTCCGAGCGCAT
>NZ_JAILWB010000032.1 GCF_025699295.1 Hydrogenophaga sp.
CCGCTGGCGACGGCGCGGCCCGATCCACCCGATTTCGCCCCGCCGCGCCCGGGGCGGCCCGCATGTTGGAAAATACCGGGTTTCGCGCGCGCGAGCGCCGAGCGCTTCCCGACACCGACCGACAACCACAAGGCCACCATGACCCGCCCCGCTTCCGTTGCCGACATCCGCAAGACCTTCCTGGACTTCTTCGCCTCCAAGGGCCACACCGTGGTCGCGTCCAGCCCGCTGGTGCCCGGCAACGACCCCACGCTCATGTTCACCAACTCGGGCATGGTGCAGTTCAAGGACGTGTTCCTCGGCACCGACAAGCGCCCCTACGTGCGCGCCGCCTCGGTGCAGGCCTGCCTGCGCGCCGGCGGCAAGCACAACGACCTCGAGAACGTGGGCTACACCGCGCGCCACCACACCTTCTTCGAGATGCTGGGCAACTGGTCCTTCGGTGACTACTTCAAGCGCGAATCGCTGAAGTGGGCCTGGGAGCTGCTGACCGAGGTCTACAAGCTGCCCAAGGACAAGCTGCTGGCCACGGTGTACGCCGAGGACGACGAGGCCTACGACATCTGGACGAAAGAAATCGGCCTGCCGCCCGAGCGCGTGATCCGCATCGGCGACAACAAGGGCGGGCGCTACAAGAGCGACAACTTCTGGATGATGGCCGACACCGGCCCCTGCGGCCCCTGCAGCGAGATCTTCTACGACCACGGCCCCGAGATCCCCGGCGGCCCGCCCGGCAGCCCCGACGAAGACGGTGACCGCTTCATCGAGATCTGGAACAACGTGTTCATGCAGTTCAACATGGACGAGACCGGCGCCGTCACGCCGCTGCCCGCGCCCTGCGTGGACACCGGCATGGGCCTGGAGCGCCTCGCCGCGATCCTGCAGCACGTGCACAGCAACTACCAGATCGACCTCTTCGACGCGCTCATCAAGGCCGCCGCGCGTGAGACGCGCACCACGGATCTCGCCAACCCCTCGCTCAAGGTGATCGCCGACCACATCCGCGCCACCGCCTTCCTGGTGAGCGACGGCGTGATCCCGAGCAACGAAGGCCGCGGCTACGTGCAGCGCCGCATCGTGCGTCGCGCGATCCGCCACGGCTACAAGCTGGGCCAGAAGACGCCGTTCTTCCACAAGCTGGTGGCCGAGCTGGTGCGCCTGATGGGCGACGCCTATCCCCGCCTCAAGGCCCAGGAGCAGCGCATCACCGAGGTACTCAAGGCCGAGGAAGAGCGCTTCTACGAGACGCTGGCCAACGGCATGGAGATCCTCGACGCGGCGCTGGCGAACGGCGAGAAGGTGCTGCCGGGCGACGTGGCCTTCAAGCTGCACGACACCTACGGCTTCCCGCTGGACCTGTCCGCCGATGTCTGCCGCGAGCGCGGCCTCTCGGTGGACGAAGCGGGCTTCCACGCTGCCATGGAAAAGCAGAAGGCGGCGGGCCGCGCGGCCGGCAAGTTCAGGATGGACAAGGCGCTGGACTACAGCGGCGCGGGCAATGCCTTCGTGGGCTACGAGCAGCTTGAAGCGCCCGGCAAGGTGCTGGCGCTGTACCTGGAGGGCACCCCGGTGGCCGAACTGAAGGCCGGGCAGCAGGGCGTGGTGGTGCTGGACACGACGCCGTTCTACGCCGAAAGCGGCGGCCAGGTCGGTGACGAGGGCACGATCACCAGTGGCTCGGCGCGCTTCGCCGTCGCCGACACGCAGAAGATCAAGGCCGACGTGTTCGGCCACCACGGCACGCTGGAGCAGGGCACGCTGGCCGTGGGCGACAGCGTGAACGCGCAGGTGAACACGGCGCAGCGCGCCGCCACCGTGCGCAACCACTCGGTCACCCACCTGATGCACAAGGCCCTGCGCGAGGTGCTGGGCGATCACGTGCAGCAGAAGGGCAGCCTGGTCGACGCCGACAAGACGCGTTTCGACTTCACCCACAACGCGCCGGTGAGCGACGCGCAGATCCGCGAGATCGAACAGCGGGTGAACGCCGAGATCGTGGCCAACGCGGCCACGCAGGCGCGCCTGATGGACATCGAGTCGGCGCAGAAGACGGGCGCGGTGATGCTGTTCGGCGAGAAGTACGGCGAGACCGTGCGCGTGCTCGACATCGGCTCCAGCCGCGAGCTGTGTGGTGGCACGCACGTGGCGCGCACCGGCGACATCGGCTTCTTCACCATCACGGCCGAAGGGGGCGTGGCCGCGGGCGTGCGCCGCGTCGAAGCCGTCACCGGCCTGAATGCGCTGGCCTATGTGCAGGGCATGGAGGCCACGCTCGGGGGTGTGGCCGGCACGCTCAAGGTGGCGCCGGCCGAGGTGCCCGCACGCGTGAGCGGCATGCTCGAACAGATGCGCGACCTGGAGCGCGAGATGACCGCGCTCAAGGGCCGGCTGGCCTCGGCCCAGGGTGACGAGCTGGTGGGCCAGGCGGTGGACGTGAAAGGCCTGAAGGTGCTGGCGGCGGTGCTGCCGGGTGCCGACGCCAGGACCCTGCGCGACACCCTGGACAAGCTCAAGGACAAACTCAAGAGCGCGGCCATCGTGCTCGCGGCCGTGGACGGTGGCAAGGTGCAGCTGGCCGCGGGCGTGACCGCCGACAGCATGGGCAAGGTCAAGGCCGGCGAGCTGGTGAACTTCGTTGCCCAGCAGGTGGGTGGCAAGGGCGGTGGCAAGCCCGACATGGCCATGGCCGGCGGCACCGATGCGAGCGGCCTGCCCCAGGCGCTGCAATCGGTGCAGGCCTGGGTGGCCGAACGCCTGTGAACGCCTGGAGCCGTCGCCGCTGTCTGGGCGCGTTTGGTGCCGTGGCACTGGCGAACGTCGGCGGCCCTGCCCGCGCGCAGGCGCCGGCCTTCGAGCGCAGCGACTGGCCGCGCGGCGCGCCCACACCGGCGCTGGAAACGCTCAGCCTGGACGGCCAGGCGGTGAAGCTGTCCGACCTCAAGGGCCGCGCCGTGCTGCTCAACTTCTGGGCCAGCTGGTGCGAACCGTGCCGCGCCGAGATGCCCACGCTGCAGGGCCTGCCACCACTGTTCGGCGAGGACAGGCTGGTCGTGGTGGCGCTCAACTTCAAGGAGCCACCGCAGCGCGCCGCGCGCTTCGTGGCGCAGACCGGCCTCACCCTGCCGGTGTGGCTCGATCCCCTGGGCGCGCATGCCCGGGCCTGGGGCGTGCGCGTGTTCCCGACCACGGTGCTGATCGATCGCCAGGGCCGCGCGCGCGAGCGCGTGCGCGGCGAAGTGGACTGGAGCGGCAACGAGGCGCTGGGCTGGGTCGAGCGGTTGATGGCGCTCTGACGCCCGCCCGCATAATGGCGTTTTCCTCCTGGCGCCCTGTGGGCGACCGGGCTTTTTCCCGAGCGATGCATGGCAGCCTGTGTCTGCGATTCCGCCGTTGTTCCACCTCACCGGAGTTCTCTTCATGACCCCCGATCGCCGCATCTTCCTGCAGCGCGCCGCCACGTCCGTGGCCGCCGCCTCCCCGCTCTTCCACGCCGCCAGTGCACTCGCGCAGGGCAGTCCGGCGCCGCGAACCTTCGATCCGCAACCCGGTGCCTGGCGCACCTTCGACGTGACCACCCGCGTGGACATCGTCAAGCCGCAGGGCCTCACCCAGGTCTGGCTGCCCGTGCCCTCCGTCGAGAGCGACTGGCAGCGCTCCTTCACCAGCGATTACCGCAGCAACGGCAGCGCGCGCCTGACCGAAGACCGCGGCTACGGCGCCCGCATGCTGCACGTGAGCTTTGCCGCCGGTGAAGCCGCGCCGTACGTGGAGCTCACCAGCCGCGTGCAGACACGCAACCGCGCGGTCGATCTGTCGCAGAAGACGGGCAGCACCGAAGACGCCGCCAGCCTGCGCTTCTGGACCCAGCCCACCGAATTGCTGCCCACAGACGGCATCGTGCGCGAGACCGCGCTCAAGGCCACGCGCGGCGCGCGCACCGACGTGCAGAAGGCACGGCAGATCTACGACTGGGTGGTCACCAACACCTACCGCGAACCCAAGGTGCGCGGTTGTGGCGAGGGCGACATCAAGACCATGCTGGAGACCGGCAACCTGGGCGGCAAGTGCGCCGACCTCAACGCCGTCTTCGTCGGCCTGTGCCGCGCTGCCGGCGTGCCCGCGCGCGACGTGTACGGCCTGCGCCTGGCCCCCTCGGCCTTTGGCTACAAGGAACTCGGCGGCAACCCCGCCAGCCTCAAGGGCGCGCAGCACTGTCGCGCCGAAGTGCATCTGGCTGGCCACGGCTGGGTGGCCATGGACCCGGCCGACGTGGCCAAGGTGATGCGCCAGGAAACGCCGGAGTGGATCAAGACCACGCAGCACCCGCTCGTGGCGCCAGTGAACCGCGGCCTGTTCGGCGGCTGGGAGGGCAACTGGGTGGCCTGGAACATGGCGCACGATGTGCAACTGCCGCAGGCCCGGGGCCCGGAACTCGGCTTTTTCATGTACCCCACGGCGGAGGTCGGCGGCCAGCGCCTGGACTCCTACGCCCCCGACGATTTCAAGTACCAGATCTCGGCGCGCGAAATCAAGGCCTGATCGCTTTTCGCTTCGCGCCGAGCCCATCCCCGTTCGGGCTGAGCCTGTCGAAGCCTTCGTGCGGTGCGGGCCTGCGGGGCTTCGGCAGGCTCAGCCCGAACGGATAGGTTGCCTACGAAGGCCAGTCCAGCGCCCGCGGGCTTTCAAAGGCCCGGGCTTCGCCTGTCACCGGGTCGGTGAAGGCGATCGCCTTCGCCAGCAGACGCAGCGGGTTCAAAAAATCCTCGGCCTCGTCCGGCCCGCGCAGCACGCGGGGGTAGAACTGGTCGCCCGCGATCGGCAGGCCCAGCGCGTTCATGTGCACCCGCAGCTGGTGGCGCCGGCCGGTGAGCGGCGCCAGCCGGTAGCGTGCCCAGGCGCCGCGTGCCTCCAGCCGTTCGATGCGCGTCTCGCTGTTGGCTTCGCCCGGCGCCTCGGTCATGCGGAAGAACGCCCCTGCCTCCTCCACGATGAGGCTGCGCCGCAGCACAGGCCAGTCCACAGCCTCGTCGTGGGGTGCGATCGCTTCGTAGATCTTGTGCACGGCGCGATCGCGAAACAGCGCCTGGTAGGCGTCGCGGTCCTGCGGCCGCAGGCTGAACACCACCAGCCCGGCGGTCTCGCGATCGATTCGGTGGATCGGGCTGAGGTCTGGCAGGTCGAGCCGCTGCTTCAGCCGCACCAGCAGGCTCTGCCGCACGTAGCGCCCGCCCGGCGTGACGGGCAGGAAGTGCGGTTTGTCGACCACCAGCAGGTGTGCATCGCGAAAGACCACGACTTCCTCGAACGGAATGACGGTCTCGTCGTCGAGTTCCCGGTAGTAGTAGACCCGCGCGCCGGGTTGAAAGGGTGCGTCGGGCGGCAGCGCCCGGGCGTCGTCGCCCAACACCTCGCCGCGTGCCATGCGCCGCGCCCAGTCGTCGCGGCCCACGGCGTGCAGCCGCTCGGCGAGAAAGTCCAGCAGCGTGGGCCAGGGCGGTGGCTTGGTCGAGGGCAGCGCCACGCAGCTGGGCGAGACGCCCTGGCGCGCGGGGATCAGCGGGTTCCTGGGCTGGCGCGCCACGGAAGCGGCTTCAGACCCGGCGGAACACCAGGTCCCACACGCCATGGCCAAGCTTGAGGCCGCGGTTCTCGAACTTGGTGAGCGGGCGGTAGTCGGGCTTGGGCACGAAACCCTCGCCGGTGGCGCCGGCGGTGTTGCGCAGCAGCGGCTCGGCGCCGAGTACCTCGAGCATCTGCCGCGCGTAAGGCTCCCAGTCGGTCGCCAGGTGGATGTAGCCGCCGGGCTTGAGGTGGCGCGCGAGCTGGTTCACGAACGGCGGCTGGATCAGGCGGCGCTTGTGGTGGCGGCTCTTGTGCCAGGGGTCGGGAAAGAAGATGTGCACACCGTCCAGGCTGGCTTCGCCGAGCATGTGGTTCAGCACCTCGACCGCGTCGTGGCGCAGGATGCGGATGTTCTCCAGGCCCTGTTCACCCGCGAGCTTGAGCAGCGCGCCCACGCCGGGCTCGTGCACCTCGCAGCACAGGAAGTTGTCCTGCGGCCGCACACCGGCGATGTGCGCGGTGGCGCCGCCCATCCCGAAGCCGATCTCCAGCACCAGCGGCGCGGTGCGGCCAAACGCTGCGTCGGCATCGAAGGCGCCTGGCGCGTAGTTCAGCAGGAAGCGCGGGCCGAAGACTTCGTAGGCCTTGGCCTGGCCGACGGTGGTGCGACCGGCGCGCAGCACATAGCTCTTGACTTCGCGCAGGTAGGGCACGTCGCTCGGTGGGGTGCGCGGCAGCGCGTGGCGGGGGTCGGTCATGAAGGGGCGGCGTTCGGTCGGCGAAGGCGACGATTTTAGGCCGCCCAGGCCGCCGCCCAGCGCGCCAGCGCGTCGTGCACCGCACTGTCCTGCGCGGGTGGCAGCCCCAGCACCCGCGCGGCGCGGTCCAGCGTGGCCAGCGGGTCGTTCAGATCGAGCGCCTGCGCGCCGTTCTGCTTGCTGAGCTTCTCGCCGTTGTCGCCCAGCACCAGCGGCGTGTGCAGGTACGCCGGCGTGGGCAGGCCGAGCGCGCGCTGCAGCAGGATCTGTCGCGCGGTGTTGTCCACCAGGTCTTCGCCGCGCACGACGTGGGTGATGCCCTGGGCCGCGTCGTCCACCACCACCGCGAGCTGGTAGGCCCAGAGGCCGTCGGCGCGCTGGAGGATGAAGTCGCCCACCTCGGCGGTCACGTCCTGCGCCTGGGGCCCGAGGCGCCGGTCGGTCCATCGCACCTCGCCGGGCGCGTGGACGGCGAAGCGCCAGGCCCGCGCGGGCTTGCCCTGCAGGCCGCCGTGGTCCGGCCGGCAGGTGCCGGGATAGACGGCTGCGTGGTGGCGCTCGCGTGTGAGGCCTTGCGCCCGCAACGCGGCCTCGATGTCCTTGCGCGAACAGCCGCAGGGGTAGGCGCGCTGCTGGTCGATCAGCTGGTCCAGCGCTTGCTGGTAGAGCGCGCCACGTTGCGATTGCCAGACCACAGGTTCATCGCTGACGAGGCCGCAGGTGGCGAGCTGTTGCAGGATGATCTCGTCCGCGCCCGCGATGCAGCGGGGTGTGTCCACGTCCTCGATGCGCACGAGCCAGACGCCACCGAGGGCTCGCGCGTCGAGCCAGCTGGCGAGTGCGGCAACCAGTGAGCCGGCATGCAGCGGGCCGGTAGGTGACGGGGCAAAGCGGCCTCGGTACATGGCCGTCAAGGCCCTCACCCATGCAGACTCAGGCGATGGACAGGGCCATCTCCAGGCCGGAGACGAACGCGTCTTCCACGCGGTGGCCCAGGCACCAGTCGCCACAGGCGCCGATGCCCAGCGCCTTGTCGAACAGGTGGCTCTTGCCGAGGGGCGTCTGTGTCTGCGCGAAGCGCCAGCGGTGCGCCACGGCGTGCGTGGGTGTGGCGCGGATGCCGGTGATCTCGGCGAAACCCTTGAGCAGCTTGGCCTTGGCGCGTTCGGCATCGTCTTCCAGGTGCTTGGTCGACCACGCCGGGCTGGCCTGCACGGTCCAGCGTTCGATGGGTTCGCGGCCCGGCTTGCTCGATTCGCGCGCCAGCCAGCTGATGCGGTGGTGCGTGCTGCGCGCCGCATTCCACTGCGGGCCCAGGTGGGGCAGGCCGGGCTGCATGGCCTGCGGGTAGGCCACCATCAGCGTCCAGCAAGGGGCGACATGCACCGGGGTAAGCGCCTGGCGCAGCTCGGGCGCGAGGCCCGAGGCCAGCAGCAGGTCGTGCACCTGCGGGTGGGGCATGGCGAGCACGACGCGGTCGAAGCCACCCAGCACCTGCTGGCCGCCTTGCCCGTCTTCGGCGCGCAACTGCCACTGGGACGCGTGCAGTGCATCGCGTTCGATGCGGGTGACGCGGGTGTCGAGCAGGGTGCGCGCCAGCAGGCCGCCATGCAGCTCCGGTTGGGCCAGCGGCTGCGCCCAGAGCTTGACCAGCGCGTTCATGCCGGGCGAGGCGACGAAATGCGGCTCGGTGGGCGGAGGCGCGCTGGCGAGCACGTGACCGAACTCGTCGAGCACGCGCACGGTGCTGGCGCTCCACGGACGCACGACGGTGGTGGCGTTGCTGCGCAGCGCGGTTTCGAAGCGTTTGTCGCGCACGGTGAAGTACTGCGCGCCATGGTCGAAGCCGCCGAATTCGGTGCGCCGGGTGGCCATGCGCCCGCCGAACCCGCGACTTTTCTCGAACAGCGTCACGCGGTGGCCCGCCTGCACCAGCGTGCGCGCGCACACCACGCCGGCCATGCCGCCACCGACCACGGCGATGTGCAGGGGCGCGGCACCGCTGGCTCTGGAACGCTGGGACGAGGTGGCGGATGCGCGTGGGCGTGGGGTGTTCGTCATGTCTCGGTGCGCGTTGGGTTCGGATGGGCTGTGGCCGACTGTATCAGTTGCTTTCTGGAACAACGGGGTTCCGAAGCGAGATCGGCAGCGCGAGAAGCCACGCCCGTCCAGAACACCGCGGATCTGGCTCCGCCAGGCCGCAGGTGTTGCCCCCTGGGGGGTGACGCCGGAGGCGGCGCGGGGGGAGCCTATATCTGGTGGTGGTTGTTCAGCAGGGCGCCGCGCGTCTTGGGATGCTGCAGCCGGTCTAGCCACCAGCGCAGCGCGCGGCCCGTGTCGCCTGCACGATGAGGCTGGCGCCAGGCATAAGCCAGACGCACCTTGGGATTGGGACGTTGCACCGTCTTCACCACCAGGCGACCGGCGTTGATGAAGGGCTGTGCCAGCGACAGGGGCAGAAAGCCGCTGCCCAGGCCGCGCAGCTGCGCGTCCAGCTTGTGCTGCATGGTGGGCACGGTCAGCACGTCCTGCCCGGGCAGCAGGTTGTGCGTGACGCCGCGCCCGCGCTGCGTGCTGTCGGCCACGGCCACGGCACGGTGTTCGCGCAGCTCTTCGTCGCACAGGCTGTGCGTGGCGGCCGCCAGAGGGTGGTGCGGAGCCACCGCGTAGACGAAGGACAGCGTGCCCATGGGCGCGGACTGGAAGTCGGTGTGCGAGATGTCGGTGGGCACGCCCAGGGCGAGGTCGGCCTGCCCGCTTTGCAGGGCCTCGACCGTGCCCGAGAGCGTTTCGGCGCGCAGCTTGAGCCGCGTGGGCGCGCCCTCGGCGTAGAAGGCCTCGCAGAGTTCGAACAGCGTGGCGCGCGCAATGATGGCGTCGGCCGCGATGGTGAGCTGCGGTTCCCAGCCGGAGGCGACGCGCTTGACGCGTTCCGCCACCGCGTCGAGTTCGGTCAGCAGGTACTGGCCCGAGCGCAGCAGTTCGGCGCCCGCGGGCGTGAGCACCGCGCGGCGCGCGCTGCGGTCGAACAGCAGTACGTCCAGCGCGTCCTCGATCTGGCGCACGCGGTAGGTCAGGGCACTGGGCACCATGCCCAGGTCGCGCGCGGCGGCGGCCATGCTGCCCAGGCGGGCCACGGCATCGAGCAGGCCGAGATTTTCGGGGGACAGGGCGGCGCGGGGCGTGGCTGTGGCCATGGTCTGAGTGATCGAGTATTCAAACGAATTGAATGATGCCATCAAAACCGTGCAGTCACAAAGACCGTTGCACGGCCCAGAATTCAGCCCATGCCAGCCGGAACCGCCAACGGTGCCCGGCCAGCCCCATCGATGACCGAAAGGACTTCATCATGCTTCAGATCCGACGTTCCGACGCCCGTGGCTATGCCGACCACGGCTGGCTCAAGAGTCACCACTCGTTCTCTTTTGCCGAATACTTCGACCCCGCCTGGATGGGCTGGGGCAACCTGCGTGTGATCAACGAGGACCGCATCGCCCCCGGCACCGGATTCGGCACGCACGGCCACCGCGACATGGAAATCATCAGCTACGTGCTGCAGGGCAACCTGGCCCACAAGGACAGCATGGGCAATGTCAAGGGCATTCCCCCCGGCGACGTGCAGCGCATGAGCGCCGGCACCGGCGTGCGCCACAGCGAGTTCAACCACGCACCGAACGCGACCACGCACTTCCTGCAGATCTGGATCGAGCCCGACGTGACGGGCATCGAGCCCGGCTATGAGCAGAAGAGCTTTGCCGAGGCGGACAAGCGCGGCCAACTGCGCCTGGTGGTCTCCCCGGACGGGGCCCAGGGTTCGGTGACTGTGCATGCCGACGCGGCCATGTATGCAGGCCTGTTCGACGGCGAGGAAACCGCCGAACTGGCGATCAAGCCTGATCGAAAGGCCTACGTGCACCTGGTGCGCGGCGCGCTCGACGTGAACGGCCAGCGCCTGCAGGGCGGTGATGCTGCCGTGCTGGCCCAGGAGAGCGTCATCCAGCTCTCCGGCGGCCGGGACGCCGAGGTGCTGGTGTTCGATCTCGCGGCCTGAACCTATTTCCCGTCCCTCAACTCAACCCTTTTCTTCTTTTTCAAGGAACCACCATGAACGCTCTGCAAAATCCCCTGGCCCTGATCGGCCGCATCCTGCTGGCCATTCTTTTCGTGCCCGCGGGCTACGGCAAGATCGCCGGCTTCACCGGTACCGTGGGCTATGCCACCGCCATGGGTCTGCCACTGCCCACCGTGGGCGTGGCAATCGCACTTGTGATCGAACTCGTGGGCGGCCTGGCGCTGCTGGTGGGCTTCGGCACCCGCATCGCGGCCCTGGCCCTGGCGCTGTTCACGCTGGTCGCGAGCTTCTACTTCCACGCTTACTGGGCCGTGCCGGCCGAGCAGCAGATGATGCAGCAGCTGATGTTCTTCAAGAACATCGCCATCACCGGTGGTCTGCTGGCCTTCGCCGCCTTCGGCGCCGGTGCCCTGAGCCTGGACGCGCGCCGCAAGGCCTGAAGCCCGGTTTCGTTTCCACTCCACTTCTCCACAGCGGCGCCCAGGCGCCGCTTTTTTTCCAGGAAGACAAGTCATGTCCAAGGTTGTAGTGGTTTATCACTCGGGCTACGGTCACACCCAGCGCATGGCGCAAGCCGTGGCCCAGGGCGCCGACGCGGAACTCCTTGCCATCGATGCCGACGGCAACCTGCCCGACGGGGGCTGGGAGACGCTGGCCGCGGCCGACGCCATCATCATGGGGTCGCCCACCTACATGGGCAGCGTGAGCTGGCAGTTCAAGAAGTTCGCCGACGCGTCCAGCAAGCCCTGGTTCGCGCAGCAGTGGAAGGACAAGATCGCCGCGGGTTTCACCAACAGCGCGGGCATGAACGGCGACAAGCTGAACACGCTCAATACCCTGTTCACCCTGGCCATGCAGCACGGCATGATCTGGGTCAGCCAGGGCCTCATGCCCAGCAACACCCAGGGCGCCCAGCGCAACGACGTGAACTACCTGGTGAGCTACAGCGGCGCCATCGCGCAGAGCCCGTCCGACGCGGGCGCGGCCGACATGCTGCCCGGCGACCTGGAGACGGCGCGCCTCTTCGGTGAGCGCGTGGCTTCGGTGGCGGCGAGATTCAGCAAGTGATCGCCTGATCGGGCCTCGTGCGGCGTAACATCCGCCGCATGAAGGTTCTCAGCATCATCCCCTGGGCGGACTGGCTCGCGCTGGTCTGCTTTTTTGCCTTGTGGACGGGGTACGCCTGGTTCGCCCGCGTCTGGGGCCGCAGGATCGGCTCGCTCATCCACACCACCAACCGCTACCGCGGCTACTGGATGAGGCAGACCGCCGCGCGCGATCCGCGCATGCTCGACGGCCTGATCACGCAGACGCTGTCGAACACCCCGGCCTTTTTCTCATCCACCTCGATCCTGGCCATCGGGGGCCTGTTCGCGCTGCTGGGCACCACCGACAAGGCCACCGAGCTCATGAGCGAGATACCGTTCGCGCAGACCACCACGCTGATCGTCTTCGAGTTCAAGATCCTGGTGATGGTGGCGATTTTCGTCTACGCCTTTTTCCGTTTTTCCTGGTGCATGCGGCAATACACCTTCGTCGCGCTGGTGATTGGCGCCATGCCGCCCGCGCAGGACTTCGCCGCCGGCAAGTTCGATCTGGATGTTTATGCGGAGCGCGCCGCCGCCATGGTGGGTGCAGCGGCCGACACCTTCAATGACGGCTTGCGCGCTTATTATTTTTCGTTTGCCGCGCTGGCCTGGTTCATCTCGCCCGTGGCCATGGTCGTGGCCACGCTGGCGGTGGTGGCCATTCTGTACGCGCGCGAGTTCCGCTCCGAGGTGTTGAGCATCCTCAAGGACGAAATGCCGCCATCCGCGTGAGCCGGTCGGGCGGTGTGGCCCCTTCTAAAATGGCCCGATGTTCACCCACCTGCGCCTGCATACCGAATTCTCCGTCGTCGACGGCACCAACCGCATTGACGATGTGGTGGCGGCCGCTGCCGCAGATGGCCAGCCCGCGCTGGCCATCACCGACCTCAACAACCTGTTCGGCGCGGTCAAGTTCTACAAGGCTGCGCGCGGCGCGGGCGTCAAGCCCCTGATCGGCGCCGAGGTGATGCTTCAGGGCTTCACCGAAGAGCCCCCCGGTGCCATGCCCGGCAGCCACCAGCCGCCCGCACCACGCGTGCTGCTGCTGGTGCAGGACAGCCAGGGTTACCTCAATCTGAGCGAGTTGCTTGCGCGCGCCTGGACCCGCAACGAAGGCCGCGGCCAGCCGCTGGTGCAACGCGAATGGCTGCAGGAATGCCATGCGGGTTTGATCCTGCTCTCGGGTGCGCAGGCCGGCCCCGTGGGGCAGGCGCTGGTGCAGGGCGATGCCCAGCGCGCGGCGGACATCGCCCTGCAGCTCTCCACGCTGTTCACGCACCGCTTCTACATCGAGCTGCAGCGCGCCGGCCGCGCCGACGACGAACGCCATGTGACGCAGGCGGTGCAACTCGCGGCGCGCCTGCACCTGCCGGTGGTGGCCACGCATCCGGTGCAGTTCCTTGAGCCCGATGACTACGAAGCGCACGAGGCGCGCGTGTGCATTGCCGAGGGCGAGATCCTGGGCAACAACCGGCGCGTGCGCCGCTTCACCCGCGAGCAGTACTTCAAGAGCAGCGCGCAGATGCAGGCGCTGTTTGCCGACGTGCCCTCGGCCCTGGCCAATTCGCTGGAGATCGCCCGGCGCTGCAACCTCACACTGGTGCTGGGTAAACCGCAGCTGCCCGACTTCCCCACACCGCTGATCGACGGCGTGCCGATGCCGATGGAGGACTTCTTCCGCCAGTCGTCCTTCGAGGGACTGGAGGATCGGCTCGCGCACCTGTACCCCGATGCCGCGAAGCGCGATGCCGAGCGGCCCCGCTACGTGGAGCGCCTGGAGTTCGAGATCAACACCATCCTGAAGATGGGGTTCCCGGGCTACTTCCTGATCGTGGGTGACTTCATCAACTGGGCCAAGAACAACGGCTGCCCGGTCGGCCCGGGCCGGGGCTCTGGCGCGGGGTCGCTGGTGGCCTATGCGCTGAAGATCACCGACCTCGACCCGCTGCAATACAACCTGCTGTTCGAGCGCTTCCTGAACCCGGAGCGGGTGTCCATGCCCGACTTCGACATCGACTTCTGCCAGACCAACCGCGACCGCGTGATCGACTACGTCAAGGACAAGTACGGCAAGGACGCGGTGAGCCAGATCGCCACGTTCGGCACGCTGGCCGCGCGCGCGGCGATCCGCGACGTGGGCCGCGTGCTCGATTTCTCCTACGGCTTCTGCGACGGCATCTCCAAGCTGATCCCGAACAAGCCGGGCATGTCGGTCACGTTGCAGTACCCGCCCGTTCCGAAGAAGGAGGGCGACAAGAACAACTACGCGATCGAGATGGAGCCGGTGCTGGCTGAGCGCATCCAGAAGGAAGACGACGTCAAGACGCTGATCGAGCTGGCGCAGAAGCTCGAAGGCATGACGCGCAACGTCGGCATGCACGCCGGCGGCGTGCTGATCGCGCCCGGCAAACTCACCGACTTCTGCCCGCTGTACGCGCAACCGGGCAGCGAATCGGCCGTGAGCCAGTACGACAAGGACGACGTGGAGGCCATCGGTCTGGTGAAGTTCGACTTCCTGGGCCTGGCCACGCTGACCATCCTGGAGATCGCGCGCGAACTCATCATGAAACGCCACCCGGGGCAGGAGAACTTCCGCTTCGAGGACGTGCCGCTGGACGACGCGCGGGTGTACGCGCTGTTTTCGCGGGGCCAGACCGAAGCCGTGTTCCAGTTTGAAAGCCGCGGCATGCAGGGCATGCTCAAGGACGCCAAGCCCTCGCGCCTGGAAGACCTGATTGCCCTGAACGCGCTGTACCGGCCGGGCCCGATGGACCTGATCCCCAGCTTCGTGGCGCGCAAGCACGGGCGCGAGCAGGTGGAGTACCCGCACCCGGCGGTGGCCGAGATGCTGTCCGAGACCTACGGCATCATGGTCTACCAGGAACAGGTGATGCAGACTGCGCAGATCCTGGGCGGCTACTCGCTCGGTGGCGCCGACCTGCTGCGCCGCGCCATGGGCAAGAAGAAGGCCGAGGAAATGGCCGAGCACCGCGAGAAGTTCCGCGCCGGCGCCCTGGCCACCCACGGCATCACCCAGGAGAAGGCCGACGAAGTGTTCGACCTGATGGAGAAGTTCGCCGGCTACGGCTTCAACAAGTCGCACGCCGCCGCGTACTCCCTGCTGGCGTACCACACCGGCTGGCTCAAGGTGCACTACACCGCCGAGTTCTTCTGCGCCAACATGACGGTGGAAATGGACGACACCGACAAGCTCAAGGTGCTGTTCGAGGACGCGCAGAAGATGGGCATCGCCTTCGAGGCGCCAGACGTGAACCGCGGTTTCCACCGCTTCGAGCCGATCAGCAACAAGTCCATCCGCTATGGCCTGGGCGCGATCAAGGGCACCGGCCAACTGGCGATCGAGGCCATCGTGGCCGCGCGCGAGGGCCGTGGCGAGGGTCCGCGCGGCGACGAAGTCGGACCGTTCCGCAGCCTGTTCGATTTCTGCGTGCGCGTGGACCGCACGCGCCTGAACAAGCGCACGGTGGAGGCATTGATCAAGGCCGGCGCCTTCGACTCGCTGCACCTCAACCGCGCCGAGTTGCTCGCCTCGGTGGACCGTGCCTTCGAGTTCGCCGCCGCAAGCCTGGCCAACGCCAACCAGGGCGGCCTGTTCGACATGATGGGTGACGACGACCACGGATCAAGCACGCAGGAGCCTGAACTGGTCGCGACCATGCCCTGGGGTGTGAAGGAGCGCCTGACGATGGAGAAGACCGCGATCGGCTTCTACTTCTCGGGCCACCTGTTCGACGAGGTGGAGCGTGAGGTGCGCCGCTTTGCCCGCACGCCGCTGGGCGATGTGGTCGAGGGCCGCGACCCGGTGATCCTGGCGGGCATCGTCACCGACTTTCGCGTCATCAACGGCCAGCGCGGCAAGCTCGCGCTGTTCAAGCTGGACGACAAGAGCGGCGTGTTCGAGACCAGCGCGGACGAGAACCTCATCAACGCCCACCGCAACCTGCTCAAGGACGACGAACTCATCATCGTGCAGGCCGTGGCCCAACCCGACCGCTTCTCGGGCGGCGTGCGCCTGAAGATCCAGCAGGTCTGGGACCTGGCCGCGGCGCGCTGCCGCTTCGGCAAGTACCTGCGCGTGGCGGTGAACGGCAGCGCGCCCGCGGTGGCCGAACTGGTGCGCGAATTCCCGCCCAAGCGCGAGTTCACCGAACAGGGCGAGCTGGTGCGCGGCCTGCCGGTGCGGCTGGCGCTGCTGCGCGAGGGCGCGCAGTGCGAGCTGCAGCTTGACGACCGCGCGCTGTTTTTCCCCACCGACGCCGCGCTGGCCAGCTGGATGGCGCAAGCCCACGAGCAGCGGGCGGAAATCGTGTTCGATTAGGGAAGCCCCCCTGCGCCGCTGCGCGGCTTCCCCCCGGAGGTGGGACGACGCCTGTGGCCCGGCAAAGCCGGTTCCACGGCATCTCTGGACTCAGACACGCGCGCCGGAGGCAGGGAAGTTTTCTAGTCCAGCGGTCGCAGGCCGATGACCAGGGAAGAGGGCACGCGCCCGTCGGTGTCCTTGGGCAGGGTGGCGGTGCGGTCGATGGCGCGCAGCACGGCCTCGTCCCAGGCGGCGTTGCCGCTGCTCTTGACCAGGCGGCGCGAGGTGATGCTGCCGTCGGGCTGGGTCCGTACTTCCACCTCGGCGCGCGGATTGCCCGGCGCCACGTCGGTGAACACCACGTTGGGCTTGATGCGCGCGGCCACTTTGGCGCCGTAGCCTGGCGTGGGCCCGCTGGACTGCTGGGCCGTGCCCGTGCTTTGCGGGCCACCGCTCGCACCGGCCTGGCCCATCATGCGTTTGATCTGGTCTTCGCGGATCTGCGCCAGGCGTTTCTCTTCAGCCGCGACCTTGCGCTCCTGCTCGCGTTTCTGCTCGGCCAGCTTCTGCTGTCGCTCCTTTTCGGCGGCGGCTTTCTCGGCCGCCGCCTTCTTCTCGGCCGCGAGCTTTTCCGCAGCGGCCTTTTTCTCGGCGGCAAGCTTCTCGGCGGCGGCCTTCTGCGCCGCCAGCTTTTTCGCCTCTTCCTCGCGGAGCTTCTTTTCGGCCTCGGCCTTCTTCCGGGCTTGCTCCACCGCAATCTCGGCCTGGGTGGGGGCCGGAGGCGCAGGAGGTGGTGGCGCCGGGGTGGGCACTGGCGCTGGCCTGGGCGGTGGCGTGGGCTGCGTCCTGGGTTGGGGCGGTGGTGGCGGGGGCTCGACGGCGCGGGGTGCTGCCTGCTGCGGCATGCGCGACCAGAGTTCGGCTTCCACGGTGACGGGTTCCGCTTCGTGCTGCCATTGAACTCCCAGAGTGAGCGCGATCAGCAACAGGCCGTGGGCGACCAGTGCCAGCCCCAACGGGCCGAGCCAGCGGCCGGTGCGCGGTGGGGTGAGGTCAAGGTGGTCGGCGGTGGTCTGCATGGCAGGTTTGTACGGGCTCAGCGGGAAGTCTGCACGGACAATCCGACGCGCGCGATGCCGGCGCGCTGAAGGGTATCCATCACCCGAACGACCGACTCGTACTTGACGTTCTTGTCGGCGCTGATCACGACGGGAACGCCACCTTCGGGCGGACTGCCCTTGCTGGCCTGCAACTGCTGCACGCGCGCCACCAGCTGGTTCAGTGACACCGGCTGCGCCTGGGCGGTGGCGGAGCTCTCGCGCACCTCGAGCTGTTCGTCCTTGTCGATCATCACGGCCACGAAGCGGTCCGGCTGGCGTCCGGCCTGCCCCACGCTGGGCAGCGCGATCTGGCTGGGCGTGATGAGCGGCGCGGTGACCATGAAGATGATCAGCAGCACCAGCATCACATCGATGAAGGGCACCATGTTGATCTCGTTGATGGTGCGGCGACCCCGGCCGCGGGAAGAGACGGTGGGCATGATCAGTGTCCCGACGGCGTCTGCGTGTGCACACCGAGGTTGCGCTGCAGGATGTTGGAGAACTCCTCCATGAAGGTCTCCATGCCGTTGGCCACGCGGTCGATGTCGTGCGCGAAACGGTTGTAGAACACCACAGCGGGAATCGCCGCGAACAAGCCGATGGCGGTGGCAACCAGGGCCTCGGCGATGCCCGGGGCGACGGTGGCCAGCGTCACCTGCGCCAGTGCCGCGAGACCTGTGAAGGCATGCATGATGCCCCACACGGTGCCGAACAGGCCCACGTAGGGCGCCACCGAGCCGACGGTGCCGAGAAAGGACAGGTTGGCTTCGAGGGCGTCGAGTTCGCGCTGGAAGCTCGCCCGCATCGCGCGGCGCGCGCCATCGAGCAGGGCGCCGCTGTCGGTGATGCGGCGTTCGCGCAGTTTCTGGTATTCGCGCATGCCGCTGGCGAAGATGCGTTCCATCGGTCCGCCATGCTTGGCGTTCTGCGCAGCCGAGGCATAGAGGTCGTTGAGGTTGGTGCCCGACCAGAAATCGCGCTCGAAGTCGTCGTTGTAGTTGCGTACGCGCTTGAGGGCGAACACCTTGCGGAAGATGGCCGCCCAGCTGATCACGGAGACCACCACCAGCAGCACGACGACGGCCTGGACCACCCAGCTCGCGTTGAGCATCAGTTGAACGATGGAAAGGTCTTGTGTCATGGGTGTTCGGATGCGGTAGGTCTGAGGAAAGTTCGGCGGTGCGCCTGTCGGGCGGGGGTCAAACCGCGCCTTGCAGGGCCTCCACCACCCGGGATGGTATGCGCTGGGGACGCAGGTTGCGGGCGTCCACCCAGCCGATGCGGATGCTGCCTTCGCACAGCAGCAGGGGCGCCTGGCCGTCGCGCGCGGGCGTCAGCAGCGCGGTCTGCCCGATTGTCAGGGAGGCACGACCCGCTTCGCGGACACACGCTGTAACCAGAAGCAAATCATCTAGGCGCGCCGAGCGGTGGTAGTGCACCTGGGTGTCGGTGACCACGAACATGCCACCCGTTTCGTCGCGCAGGCGCTGCTGCTCCACGCCCAGGTGGCGCAGCCATTCGGTGCGGGCGCGCTCGAAGAACTTGAGGTAGTTGGCATAGAAGACGATGCCGCCGGCGTCGGTGTCCTCCCAGTACACGCGCACCGGCCAGGTGAATGGAGCCCCCGGGCTGACCGCCGCGCGGGGTTCGCTGCCTCCGGAGACTGTCACAGCGCCTGCTCCAGGCGCGCCACGGCTTCCCGGAGCTGGGCCATGGAACTGGCGGTTGAAAATCGCAGGTAGCGGCCGGGTTCGGCGTGGCCGAAGTCGCGGCCAGGGGTGGTGGCAAGCTGGCAGCGCTTCATGAGTTCGAATGCGAGCGACCAGCTACCGCCTTCGTCGGGTCGGGCAGCCTGCGGCGCAATGCCCCAGCGTTCACACAGTCCGCGCACGTCGGCCCAGGCGTAGAACGCGCCGTCCGGCATCACGGGAACTTTCAGACCGAGGCGGTCCAGCGCGGGGATGAAGAAGTCGCGCCGGGCCTTGAACTCCTGGCGGCGGCGCTCGTATTCCAGCAGGCTGTCGGGTTCGAAACAGGCGAGCGCGGCATGCTGCGCGATGGTGCTGGCGCAAATGAAGAGGTTTTGCGCCAGGCGCTCCACCACCGGGACAAGCGCCGGCGGCAGCACCAGCCAGCCCAGGCGCCAGCCGGTCATGTTGAAGTACTTGGAGAAGCTGTTGATGCTGATGACCTCGTCGCCCAGCCCATCGGGCAGGCCCAGCGCGCTGTGGCCGAATGCGTCCTCGAAGCTCAGGCCCAGGTAGATCTCGTCAACCAGGGTGACACCGCCGCGCGCGCGCA
>NZ_JAILWB010000033.1 GCF_025699295.1 Hydrogenophaga sp.
TGCCCTCCCCCAGAGGGGGAGGGAGTCGGACACCCCAGGACATGAGGTTTGACATGACCGAACAACTCAAGAGCTTCATCGCCGGCCGCTGGCGCGATGCCTCCGGCCCCGAATACACCACCGAGTACCCGCACGACGGCAGCACCGTGGCCGAGCTGCACGCCGCCACCGCGGCCGACGTGGACGAGGCCGTGCAGGCCGCCGAGCGTGCGCGCCTGCAGCCCGCATGGGCCGGGCTCAAGCACCACGAGCGCGCCGGCATCCTCTACCGCATCGCCAACGGCATCCGCGAGCGCGGCGAAGAGCTGGCGCAGCTGCAGCGGCTGGACAACGGCAAGCCCATCAAGGAATGCCGCGCGCTGGTGGCCAGTGCCGCCGGCACCTTCCAGTTCTTCGGCGCCGCCGCCGAAACCTGGGAAGACACCATCACCCCCGCGCGCGGCGACTACCTCAGCATGAGCGTGCACGAGCCGCTGGGCGTGGTCGGCGCGATCACGCCCTGGAACAGCCCCATCGCCAGCGAGGCGCAGAAGCTCGCGCCCGCGCTGGCCGCCGGCTGCGCCATGGTGTTCAAGCCGGCCGAGATCACGCCGCGCATGGCCATCGAACTGGCGAAGATCGCGCAGCAGGCCGGTGTGCCCGACGGCATCCTGAGCGTGCTGCCGGGCAAGGGCAGCATCGTGGGCGACGCGCTCGTGAAGCATCCGCTGGTCAAGCGCATCGCCTTCACCGGCGGCACCAACGTGGGCATGGGCATCCAGCGCCTGGCGGCAGAGAAGCTCATGCCGACCTCGCTCGAACTGGGCGGCAAGTCACCCACCATCGTCATGCCCGACGCCGACCTGGACCACGCCGTGGCCGGCGTGCTCTACGGCATCTTCAGCTCCTCGGGCGAATCCTGCATCGCCGGCTCGCGCGCCTTCGTGCACGAGAGCGTGTACGACGTGTTCAAGGCGCGCCTGCTCGAAGGCGTGAAGAAGCTGCGCGTCGGAGACCCCTCGCGCGAAGACACGCAGATGGGCCCACTCGTCAACCTTGGTCATCGCGCCTCGGTGGAGCGCTACGTGCAGCTCGGCCGCGACGAAGGCGGCACCGTGCTGTTCGGCGGCGAGCGCCCCACCGGTGGCTACTTTGATGCCGGCAGCTACTACCTGCCCACCATCTTCGAAGGCCTGCCCAACAGGGCGCGCATGTGCCAGGAGGAAATCTTCGGCCCGGTGCTCGCGCTGCTGCCCTGGAAGGACGAAGCCGACCTGATCGCCCAGTGCAATCACAACATGTTCGGCCTGGCCTCGGGCATCTGGACGCGCGACTTCAAGAGCGCCTGGCGCATCGGCCGCGCGCTGCAGACCGGCACGGTCTGGGTCAACACCTACAAGCTCTTCTCCATCAGCACGCCCTTCACCGGCGTGAAGATGAGCGGCTACGGCCAGGAGAAGGGCCGGCTCGGCATCCTCGAATACACGAGCCAGAAGAGCTTCTACATCGGCCTCAATGAATCGCCCATGCCCTGGGCAACTTCCTGATCCATACCACCATGAACACACGCCGCACCTTCATCGCCCTTACGTCTCTGCTCGTCCTGGGCAGCACCGCCCACGCGCAGACCGCCACCGAAAAGGCGCTGGCCGCCGAGAAGTTCACGCTCGTCGCACCCTTCCCGCCCGGTGGCCCCATCGACACGCTGGCGCGCGTGCTGGCCGACGGCCTGGCCAAGCGCTACAACCAGCTGGCCGTGGTCGACAACGCACCCGGCGCGGCCGGCAACATCGGCATGGACAAGGTCAAGCGTGGCAAGCCCGACGGCCACACCCTGCTGGTGATCCCCGCCGGCAACCTGACCATCAACCCCACGCTGATGCCGAAGTTCCCTTTCAGCATCGAGAAGGACTTCGTGCCCGTGGCCATGCTGGCCAAGACGCCCAACGTGCTGGTGACCAACCCCGCCACCGGCATCAAGACCGTGGCGGACGTGATCGCGCGCGCCAAGGCCAAGCCCGACACGCTCTCGTACGCCTCCCCCGGCGTGGGCAGCGGCCTGCACCTGGCCGGCGAGCTGTTCAAGTCGCAGTCGGGCGCGGACATCCTGCACATCGCCTACAAGGGCACGCCGCCGGCCATCAACGACGTGATGGGTGGCAACGTGCCGCTGATGTTCAGCAACCTGCCCACCGTGCTGCCGCACATCCGAAGCGGCAAGCTCGTCGCGCTGGCCGTGACCGACAGCGCGCGCACGCCCACGGCGCCCGAGATCCCGACCCTGGCCGAGCTGGGCGTGCCCGGCGTGGTGGTGCCGTCCTGGTACGGCCTGATGGCGCCGGCCGGCACGCCCGCCGACGTGGTGGCGCAGCTCGCGCGCGACGCCACCGCCATCCTGGCCGAACCCGCCGTGCGCGAGCGCCTGCAAGGCCAGGGCCTGAGCGCCTGGGATCTGCAGACCGCCGCGTTCAACACCCACATCCGCGAAGAGACCGCACGCTGGGCCAAGGTGATCAAGGACCGCGGCATCACCGTGGAGTGAACCCCGTGAGCGACGCCGCGCCCAACCCCAACGTGCTGATCACCATCGTGACATCGCCGACAAGGACGAGGTCGGCCGGGCGCGGCTGGACGTAGACCTGCGACAAGCCACGCCCCTCATTCAAGACAACAAAGGCTGAACACATGGACCTGGGCATAACCGGCAAGAAGGCACTCGTGTGCGGCGCGAGTTCGGGGCTGGGCTACGCCTGCGCCGAAGCGCTGGTGAAGGACGGCGTGCACGTGGTGATCGCCGCGCGCACCGAAGGCCCGCTGCGCGAGGCCGCCGAACGCCTGGCCGCGCTGGGCACGGGCCGGGTGGACTGGGTGGCCGCCGACGTGACGAGCGACGAAGGCCGCGCGCGCATCTTCGCCGCGCACCCCGACTTCGACATCCTCGTCACCAACGCCGGCGGCCCGCCGCCAGGCGACTTCCGCACCTGGGACCGCGAGACCTGGCACAAGGCCGTCGACGCCAACATGCTCGCACCGATCGAGCTCATCAAGGCGACGGTGGACGGCATGATGGCGCGCGGCTGGGGCCGCATCATCAACATCACCTCCAGCGCGGTGAAGTCGCCGCTGGACGGCCTGGGTCTATCCACCGGCGCGCGCAGCGGCCTGACCGGTTTCGTCTCCGGCCTGGCGCGCACCACCGTCGCGCACGGCGTGACCATCAACAACCTGCTGCCCGGCACCTTCGACACCGCGCGACTGGCCGGCAACTTTGCCGCGCAGGCGAAGCGCGAGGGCAAGAGCGTGGACGCCGTGCGCGAAGCCCGCTTGGCCAAGCACCCGGCCCACCGCTTCGGCGCGCCCGCCGAACTCGGCCACACCTGCGCCTACCTGTGCAGCGTGCACGCCGGCTACATCAACGCACAGAACATCCTGCTGGACGGCGGCTCGTTCAGCGGCGTGTTCTGACACCCACCCCAAACCACCCCTGGAGACCACCACCATGACCGCCCGCCGCCAACTGCTGCTCACCGCCCTCGCCGCCGCCACGGCCATCGCCCTGCCCGCCGGCAGCGCGCTGGCGCAGGCCTACCCCAGCAAGCCCATCAGCCTGATCGTGTCCTTCCCGCCCGGTGGCGACACCGACGCGCTGGCGCGCACCTTTGCCGAGAAGCTGTCCGCGCGCGTGGGCCAGCCGGTGGTGGTGGAGAACAAGACCGGCGCCAGTGGCACCATCGGCAACGCCCACGTGGCCAAGGCCGCGCCCGACGGCTACACGCTGCTGTTCACGCCGAACACTTTTGCCACCGCACCGCTGGTGCTCAAGCCCGGCACCGGCGCCGTCTACAACCCGCTGACCGACTTCACGCCTATCCTGCTGGCGGGCACGCAGTCGCTGTTCCTCATCACGCACGCGGGCTCGGGCCTGAACACGGTGAGCGACGTGGTGGCCGCCGCCAAAAGCGGCAAGATCGGCAACTACGCCAGCCCCGGCAGCGGCTCGCCCATGCACATCCTGGGCGAAATGTTCAACCGCGCGGCCGGCGTGAAGATCATGCAGGTGCCCTACCGCGGCAGCGGCCCCGCCATCACCGACCTGGTGGCCGGCCACATCCCCATGATGTACACCACGCTCGGCCCGGTGGCGCAGTACATCAGCCAGGGCCGGCTGGTGAACGTGGCCGTGGCCGACCCGCAGCGCTCGCCCCTCGCACCGAACGTGCCCACCCTGGCCGAAGCCGGCGTGAAGGACGCGGAAGTCGGCGCCTGGCAAGGCTTCATGGGCCCGAAAGGCATGCCCGCCGACGTGGTGCGCACGCTCAACGGCCACCTGAACGACATCCTGAAAATGCCCGACGTGCAGGCGCGCATGAACACCATGGCGCTGATTCCCGCCGGTGGCGAGCCGGCGGCACTGGCGAAGATCAACCAGTACCACCACGAGCGCTACGGCAAGGTGATCCGCGAGACCGGCATCAAGGCCGACTGACGGCACCGCACCGATGAAGGAAGTCATCGACGTCGGCCTGCCCCCGTTCAAGCAGCCGTTTTCGTGGATGGTGCGCGCCGGCGGCGTGCTCTACACCGCCCACGGCCCGGTGCGCGAAGACGGCAGCGTCGACACCACCGGCACCATCGAACAGCAGGCCCGCCTGACCTTCAGCAACCTGCAGCGCGCGGTGGAACGCGCCGGCAAGACCCTGGACGACGTGGCCCAGGTGCTGATCTACATGACCGACGTGGCCGACATGCCGGCCATCGACGCCGTGTACCGCGAATTCTTCAAGGCCCCCTGGCCCAACCGCTCCAGCGCGGGCGTGGCGCTGGTGGTGCCGGGGATGAAGATCGAGATCGTGGCTTACGTGGCTTGAGCACCGCCGGTTTGTTCGTTTGACCGACCCTGTGCGGTGTCAGGCGGTGGGATCATTTACCTTGGCATGACGCAATGAATGCATTGATGTAATATGCATGCATCGAATGCGTTTCAGGAGATTGCCATGGCCATGCTGACAGTTCGCAACCTTCCCGAGGAAGTGCACCGTGCATTGCGCGTCCGTGCCGCCCGACACGGCCAGAGCATGGAGGCCGAGGTGCGCGAGATTCTGGAGTCCGCGATCAGCCCCAAGGGGCGCGTGAAGCTGGGTTCGCTGCTGGCGGACATGGGTCGCCAGGCGAGGTTGAGCGATGAGGAGTTTGCCGTGTTCGAGCAGGTGCGCGACAAGACGCCCGCACGCCCGGTGAGCTTCGAATGATCCTGCTCGACACCAACGTGATGTCGGAGCCGCTGCGCCAGGCGCCCGAGCCGCGGGTGATCGACTGGATCGACGCCCAGCCCATGGAAACGCTGTTTCTTTCAGCCATCACGGTGGCGGAGTTGCGTGCGGGGGTGGCACTGCTGCCCGCCGGCAAGCGACGCACGGGGCTGCAGGAAAACCTGGAGACGCGCGTACTGCCCTTGTTTGCCGGCCGGGTACTGGCGTTTGATCTGGCCTGTACGCAAGCCTACGCGGCGTTGATGGCCAAGGCCCGCAGCGCAGGCCTTGCCATCGCCACGGCCGACGGCTACATCGCCGCCATCGCAGCGGCGAATGGGTTCGCGGTGGCCACCCGGGACACCAGCCCCTTCGAGGCCGCAGGCGCGACCGTCATCAACCCGTGGCGGGGGTGACTGCGGGCAAGCGGAGTTTGACCGCAGTCACGTCTGCCCACAACGACTGCACATCAGCCGTGCGCCACCCGGATGCCGAACGCCGCGCGCAGCTCGTGCAGCGGCACGTCCAGAAATGCCTCGTACCCCACCCACGGCCAGCGCCGTGTCTGCCGCGCGCAGCGCCAGAGCGTGCGAACGATCAGGTAGGGCGACGCGAGAAGCGCCAGCACCGTGCTGCCCAGCGGCAGCCGGGTGTAGATGTCCAGGGTTTCGTGGTGCGTGTAGCCGCGCAGCACCGCCAGGCCACCCGTCGTGCCCAGCAGGCTGCTGAGCTTGACCACCGCCTCGTCCGGCATGGTGGTGCCGCAGCCGTACACCACGTGAACCGCGTCGTGCGAACGGAAGAACTGCTTCGCCTCGGGTGAGAGCAGATCGCCGTCGCGCTTGAGCGCCGGATGCGCCTCGAAGTACTCCGCCAGTCCTTCCGCGAGCGTCTGCGTGCTGTGCGCGGACTGGAAGCGGTGGCGTAGCTCGGGTGGTGCATTCATGGGTGCGGTTTCCATCGGTCAGGACAAAGACCGGCGAGCGAGAGGGTCATGGACGGGCCTCCTGGTTCGCTGTATCAGGGTGTCGACTTCAGTTCAGTACGGATGGGACGGCCAGAGCCGGGCGAAGTCGAACGAAAGCTGGCGATGATGCCGAATGGAAAGCAGGTAGACGGTGGCTCTGGCCGTTGTGGATGCATCCACAACCGTGTAAAGCAACAGGTAGTCCCCATGCAGGTACTCGCGCAGCGCATCCGGTGAGCCCGCTGGCAGCGCAGCCAACTGCGCCAGCGCCTCGGCCGACTGTGGCGGGTTGGCCAGATAGCGTCGGCCCATGCGCGGGAAGCGCCGCAGGTTCGGGATCACAGTGGCGCGAATCTCGGCCAACAGATCATCGAACGCAAAGCCAGCGTCCGCTTCCACCAGGAACGCTTCGATGGCGTCCAGGCGCTCCAGGAAGCTGGCGGTCAGCTCGACCCGATACAGCCGATCAGCCACGTTTCTTGGTCGGGAGCTTGCCAGGGTCTGCCAGGCTGCCTGGCTTGGCGGCGGTTTTGCGCCGCTGTTGCAGCTGGGCGATGGCTGCGTCAGCCTCCTTGGTGCGGCCGGCTGCAATATCGGCCAGGCCGCGCCTGGCGTCGTCGATCAACAGCAGGTGGATGCGTTCGCGCTCCAGCCGGTGGTAGTAGTCAAGCCTGTCGGCGTCGATCAGCGCAACGTAGCTCTCGCCGTTCTTGGTAATGATCTTCTCCGCACCGGCTTTGGCCTGGTCGGCCAGTTCGGACAGGTTGGAGCGTGCCTGTGTGAAGGGCACCACGTCACTGACTGAAAATCCCATGACTGACTCCTTGATGGAAGATGACAGAATTCTGTGCATTTTAGACCACCAATGCCGACTGCACCCTGTCCTTCGGTCGATAAACTGGCACGTCAACGAAGTGAAGGAGACGACATGGGTCGCAAGGAATTTGAAGCTTCACGCGCCAACGGCGTGCACGCGCAGCTGGCGCGCATGGCCGGGCACTGGCAAGGCCGCTTCCGCCTGTGGTTCGAGCCCGGCGAGCCGGCCGAGGACTCGGTGCAGCGCGGCAGCATCCGCGTGCTGCTGGGCGGCCGCGTGCTGCTGCACGAGTACACCGGCCACTGCAGCGGCGAGCCCATGGAAGGCGTGGCGCTGATTGCCCACCACCTGGACGAGCGCCGGTACGAATCGGCCTGGGCCGAAAGCTTCGGCACCGGCACGTCCATCATGTTCAGCACCGGCGCCAGCGGCGACCCGCGCCTGTCGATGCTGGGCAGCTACGCCGACGGACAAGGCGGGGCGCGCTGGGGCTGGCGCACGGAAATCGAACAGCCCGACGACGACACGCTCAACCTGCGCATGTACAACATCAGCCCCTTGGGTGAAGAGGTGCTGGCTGTGGAGGTTAATTACCGGCGGGTGGCGTCTGCGGCGGGCGGAAGCTGAAGTGGCCGAACGGTCACAATCCATAGCCATGCGCCACCCGCATGGCCTACCAGTCCATAGACTAGCAGGCTCATCCCCATGCACTCCAATTGGCGCACAGTCCATTGCTGAGCGTCGCTCTCAGGCAGGTAGTAGGCCCTGGTCTTGGCGTCTTCATCCCGCATGATCAGCCGGTTGTCGCTCCAGCTCAATTTGCTACACGCCGTGTAGAAAATCTCCGGATCGGGGTAGGTCATGTGGAGAAGCCTTTGCCCAAACTGACCGAAAGCGCCTGAGACAGGTTGGCCAGCAGCCGCTCGCCTTAGACGGCACGGCTGCTGCCCCGTGACTCCTCTTCCACGATGCGCTGGCCTATCAGCCAGTACGCTTCCGCCATCGCAGAGTTCACGGCCGGCCTCGTTTTGCCGCGGACTTGCCCCAGGATGGCCTTGATGTCTTTGTGGAAAGTGGACAGCTCACTCATGACTACTCCTTCTGAGCTAACGAGCATTCCTAGGCAACTGCTGGCCGGGTGAGCCACGCATGAACCGTCAGGGATTCCTTGACAGATTCGACTGCAGCGCCTCATGCCTCCACCGCTTCCGGGGAGAGGAAAAGCCGCTGCCCTAACCCCCCTCCCTCACCACAACCTCCTGCCCAATCATGAGCCGGTGCCCGTCAGGCGTCACCACCAGAAACTCACGCATGCCGTGCGGCTTGTCGGCCGGCGGCTGTGGTACCAGCGCGCCGCGCTGGACGAGTTCTTCGTGGAGTGCATCGACGTCGTCGACGTGCAGGTAGCCGAAGTAGCTGTGGTCGCCCGTCGCTGACGGTGGGATGGCGTCCGGGCAGTGGCCGATCATGATGCGCACGCTGCCGCGTGCCAGCAGCTGCCACCCGCTGCCTGCCGGCCACTCGGCCTTGAAGCCCAGGGCGTCCCTGAAGTAGGCGGTGCTGCGCTCGATGTCGGGCACGGCCAGCACGAATGCAAACGGGCGCAGCGGGTCGGGCTGGGGCACGGGGTTTCCTCCGGGTGGGGTGGTGGCGGGCACGCTGTCTGGCGCGCAGGCTAACCGGTAACGGCGTCGCCCGCGTCGAGCGCCGGCGGGCGCAGCAGGTCGTTGTCGATCCCCATGACCGCGCTGGCCCGTTCCACCGCCTGCCACAGCAGGGCCGGCATTTTCAGGATGTCTTCGGGTGTGTCGGCGTTCGCAATCCAGGCGCTGATGTGCTGGTGCTGTTCGGGGGTGAGCAATGCTAGGTTCAGCATCTCGTCTATGGTTTTCATGGCGGTTCGGGGTGGTCGGGTCTCACAAACGAAGCCCAGCTTACGGCATTCGCCGTTCGTTGCGCCCGCACCCTCGCCGCTCAGGGGTGCGCGAGCTGGGCCTTCGCCGCTTCCATCACCTGGCGGGTCAGCCCTTCGAGCAGTGCGGACCCCGCGCGCGCTTGCTGCCAGTACAAGGGCACGTTCAGGGGCTGGCGCGGCACCAGCTCCACGAGCGCGCCGCTGGCGAGCTGGTCCTTGATCAGCGCCAGCGGATGCAGGCCCCAGCCCATGCCGGCCATGGCGGCGATCACGAAGGCCTGGGACGACGGGACCGTGTGCCGGGGCAGTTCCACATGCCGCTGGCACAGGCGCCGCACCCAGCGGTCCTGCAACGCGTCCTTGGCGTTGAACACCAGGCTGGGCGCATGCCGCAGGCTGGCCGCGTTGACGCCTTCGGCGAAGTACCGCGCCACGAAGGCGGGGCTGGCCGCGGCCAGGTAGCGCAGTGCCCCCAGGCGGCGGCTGTTGCAACCGCTGGCCGGGCGGGCCGTGGCCGTCACTGCGGCCAGCACGGCGCCGCTGCGCAGCCACTCGGCGGTGTGGCCCTCGTCGTCCACCACCACGTCCATCAGCACGGGCGCGTCGGCGGCGAACCGCCCGACCACGGGGGCGAACCAGGTGGCCAGGCTGTCCGCGTTCACCGCCACCGGCAGCCGCACCCGCGTGAGGCCCTGCGGGTCAAGCAGGGGCACCTCGCCCTGCAGTTCGTGTTCCAGCAGGCGAACGCGGTCCAGGTGCCGGCACAGGCGGCGACCGGTCTCGGTGGCCTGGCAGGGTTGCCCACGCACCACCAGCGCGCAACCCATGCGCTCTTCCAGCCCCTTGATGCGTTGCGAGATGGCCGAGGGCGTGACGTGTTGCGCGCGGGCGGCGCGCTCGAAGCTGCCTTCGCGGACCACGGCAGCCAGCGCCGACAACGATGCGTAGTCCAGCATGGATTCAGCAATGCTTAATTGAATGAAGGAAAGATAGTTTGTCTTCATCCCGACCGGCTGGCAAGCTCGGCGCATGACATTGAACGTGCCGCTTTCTCTGGTGGTGCCGGCGTTTGTCCAGGGGCTGCTTCTGAGCCTGGGGCTGATCGTCGCCATCGGGGCCCAGAACGCCTTCGTGCTGCGCCAGGGGCTTCGCCGCGAGCACGTGGGCAGCGTGGTGGCCTTCTGCGCGCTGGCCGACGCGGTGCTGATCGCCGCCGGTGTGCTGGGCATGGCCCAGGCCCTGGGCGAACGCCCGGGGCTGGCCCGCGCCCTGGCGCTTGCCGGCGCGGCCTTTCTGGCGGTGTACGGCTGGCGCGCGCTGCTGCGCGCGCGGCAGCCCGGCCAGCTGAGAGCGGCGGACGGGGGCGGTGGCCTCGGCCGAGGCGCGGTGCTGGCCCAGGCGGCCGCGTTCACACTGCTCAACCCGCACGTCTACCTGGACACGGTGCTGCTGGTGGGCAGCATCGGCGCGCAGCAGGCGCCGGCGCTGCGGGGCTGGTTCGTGGCGGGCGCCAGCGCGGCCAGCCTGTTCTGGTTCGGGCTGCTGGGCTTCGGCGCGCGCTGGATCGCGCCCTGGTTTGCGCGGCCCAGGGCCTGGCAGGTGCTTGACGCGTTGATCGGTTTGACGATGTGGGCCCTTGCCGTGCTGCTGGTGCGGCATGCCTGGCTGGGCCATTGAGGACGTGCCATGTACCTGCCCAAGTACCACCAGTTCACGGACCGCGACGCCGTCCACGCGCTCATCGAATCCCACCCGCTGGGGGCGTGGGTGTGCCAGGGCGCGAACGACCTGGTGGCCAACCACCTGCCCTTCGTGCTGGACCGCACCCGGGGCGTTCATGGCACCCTGTTGGGCCACGTCTCCCGAGCCAACAACGTGTGGCGGGCGCTGACGCCGGCCACGCGCTCGGTGGTGATGTTCCGCGGGCCACAGGCCTACATCACGCCGGCCTGGTATCCGGGCAAGGCAGAACACGGGGAGGTGGTGCCCACCTGGGACTACGTGGTGGCGCATGCGCACGGTGTCGCGCGGGTGGTGGAGGACGGCGCGTGGCTGCTCGACATGCTGCACCGGCTCACCCAGGCCCAGGAGTCCGGCCGCCCGCAGCCCTGGCGGGTGAGCGATGCGCCAGCCGCCTACATCGACCGCATGCTGCGCGCCATCGTCGGCATCGAGATCCCCATTGACCACCTGGAAGGCAAGCTGAAGGTCAGCCAGGACGAAGCCCTGCCGGACCGCACGGGCACCGTCGACGGGCTGCGGCAATCGCCCGGCGACGAGGCGCGCGCGCTGGCCACATGGGTGGAACACACACTGCCGGCCAGTTCCCGTCCACGCACGTAGGGCGGGGGCCGGGTGCAAGAATGTCCGTGGCGGCCCGTCCAGCATGGGCCCGCCGGCCTGCCACCACCCTGCGGACCAAGGACATCCATGATGAAACAACGACGACTGGGCGCCACCGGCCCCGCCACATCCGCCATCGGCCTGGGCTGCATGGGCATGAGCGAGTTCTATGGCCAGACGGACGATGCGGACGCGCTGCGCACGCTCGAACGCGCGCTTGACATCGGCGTCACGCATTTCGACTCGGCCGACACCTACGGACTGGGACACAACGAAACGCTGCTGGGCCGCTTCATCGCGCAGGGTGGCGCGGCGCGCCGCCAGCAAGCCCTTCTGGCGACCAAGTTCGGCATCGTGCGCACGGCCGGGCAGTACGAGCGGCGCATCGACAACTCACCGGCCTACATTCGCCAAGCCTGCGACGCGTCGCTCAAGCGCCTGGGCGTGGACCGCATCGACCTGTACTACTGCCACCGCCGCGACCCGGCCGTGCCCATCGAGGACGTGGTGGGCGCCATGGGCGAACTGGTGCAGGCGGGCAAGGTCGGGGCCATCGGCATGTCGGAGGTCTCTGCCAAGACACTGCGCCGCGCGCATGCGGTGTTCCCCGTTGCCGCCGTGCAAAGCGAATATTCCCTGTGGAGCCGCGAGCCCGAGGCGGGCATGCTCGCCACCTGCGCCGAACTGGGCGTGGCCTTTGTCGCCTACAGCCCGCTGGGCCGCGCCTTCCTCACCGGCACGGTGGACGTGGCGCAGCTGGCCGACAACGACTTCCGCAAGAACAACCCGCGCTTCGTGGGCGAAGCGCAGGCCGCGAACCAGCGCTTGGTGGCCGCGTTGACGGCCTTCGCCGCCGAACGGGGGCTGAGCAATTCACAGGTCGCGCTCGCGTGGCTGCTCAACAAGCACCCGCATGTGGTGCCGATTCCGGGCACACGCCGCATCGCCTACCTGGAGAGCAACGTGAGCGCGGTGGACATCGCGCTCACACCCGACGAGATCGCGCAGCTGGACCGCCTGTTCGACCCGCAGGCCGTGGCCGGCGCACGCTATCCCGAAGCGGGGCTCGTGGGCATCGAGAGCCGGTAGGCGCGGCTGAAGCGGAATTCAGGGCGCGCCGCTGCCGTCTGGGTGTGTCAGACCGGTGCGCCTGCCGACGATAGGCGACGGGACAGCGCGGAACCGCGTTTCAGCAAGAAGGCGCGGAGCAACTCGGGGTACTCCGGGCGCACCGCCTGGACCACGGACGGTCTTGCCGCCAGCGCGCGGCGCCAGCGCTGCACCTTGGGCAAACCGTCGCAGAAACCGAAGTCGTCGATGGTGTCGAACACATCGAAGTAGCGGAACACGGGCCCGAAGACCGCGTCCACGATGCTGAAGGCGTTCCCCGCGAAGAAGTCACCGGCATCCAGCGCGCCTTCGAGCTGCGCCAGGCGGCTTCGAATGTCGGAGGCCCGCGCGAGAAGGCTGGCCTCGTCCGTGGCGTTGTAGAACGCCCCGATCGCGTTCAGCAACGCCGAGCCGAATTCCATCCACGACCGGTGCCGTGCCCGATGCAGTGCGTCGGTGGGGTGCAGCCGGGGCGGCATGGTGTCCTCCAGGTACTCGCAGATCACCGCGGACTCGAAGATCGCTTCTTCGCCCACCAGCAGCACGGGCGTCTTGCCCAGGGGCGAGACCTTCAGGAACCACGGGGGCTTGTTCGCCAGATCGATGTCGCGGCGCTGGAACGGCACGCCCTTTTCTGCCAGCACGATGGCTGCGCGCTGCACGTAGGGGCACAGCGCGTGAGACACGAGAACGAGTGGCTTGTTCATAGGCAGTGCCCCGTGGTGTGAGAGACGGACAGGTTCATGAAGGGACTCCAGATAGGTGGTGGGTGCCCGGACTGTACGATTGCGCTGCAGAAACCGGAATCAGCAGGATCGCAAACCATGATTGCAAAAACGCAATACAGAATGACGCCTGGCGATCTGGAGATCACGCTCGCCCTGGTTCGCACGGGGACCCTGGCCACGGCGGGCGAACGCCTGGGCGTGGACGCCTCCACCGTGTTCCGCTCCTTGCAGCGCATCGAACGTGGGCTGGGGCGCCAGCTGTTCGAGCGAACGCGCTCGGGCTACGTCGCCACCGAGATGGCCACCCTGCTGGCCGAGCACGCCGAGCAGATGGAAGCGGCACTCGAGGCGGCGCGCTCGTCGGTGGAATCAGCGCCGTCGCAGGTCTCGGGCACGGTGCGGATCACGACCACCGACACCCTCCTGCACGGTGTCGTTGCGCCGGCGTTGCGCGCCCTGCGCACGGTTCACCCGCTTCTGGGCTACGAGCTCCACACCGGCAATGAACTGGCCAGCCTGACCCGACGCGATGCCGACATCGCCGTGCGCGCCACCAGGCGCCCACCGCAGCACCTGGTGGGCAAACACATCGGGCCCATACGCGTCGCGCTGTACGCGGCCAAACGGGGCGGTGCCAGGAAGTTCGCCGACGTGGAGGCGGGGAAGGTGGACTGGATCGCACCCGACGATGCGCTGCCGGATCACCCTTCCGTGGTCTGGCGCAAACGCCATTTTCCGAAGGTGGTCCCGCGCTATCGTGTCGGCAGCATCCTGTCGGTGCTGGAGCTGGTGGCCCTGGGGCTGGGCGTGGGCGTGGTCCCCTTGTTCCTTGCCGAAGGCCGGAGCGACGTCGTGCAACTGACCGAGCCGCTCGATGAGTGCCAGACCGAGCTGTGGTTGCTCACGCACCCGGAATCGCGCCATCTGCGCCGGGTGGGCGCGGTCTATGCACACCTCGCCCACACGATGACCCTGCCGTGAGCCGCTAGCCCAGCCCACGCGGCTGCACGCCGATCGCGGCGCAATGGCGGTGGTAGTCCGCGATGCGGTCGGCGGTGGTGATGCGTTGCAGCACGCTGTGGTGCGGCCCGAGGTATTCCACGCTGCCCTTGACGACGACGTGCACCAGCAGCGCTTCGCTCCCGCTGGCTTCCCACCAGTCCACATTGCCGGCGGGCTCGTGGATATAGTCGCCGGCGCGCACCACGCGGCCGTCGTTCAGGCGGCGCTCGCCGGCCAGCGTCAGCGCATGCACTTCGCCGGTGTGGCGGTGCAGGCCCAGGCGCACACCCGGCGTGAGGCGCATCAGCTCCACCCAGCCCGCGCCGTCGGGCAGGAACTGGATGGGTATCGACCATTTGCCCTCACCCTCCGGCATCCATTCGTTCAGGGCCGCGCGGCGCAGTGCCGTGTTCACGATGAGGTGTGCAAGTTCCATGGTGCTCTCCTGTGGGCTGGGGGTGGCTTGACTCTAGGAAAAGCGGCTGCGGCCGGACACCACCCGGCGCAATAATCGGTTTTGCTCCGGACGCAAAGGCATGCCCGATGAAACCCTTCCTGCCCGACCCCACCGACCTGCGCTGGCTGGTCCGTTCGCTTGATCTGCGTTCGTTCTCCGCGGCCGCGCGCGAGCTGAACGTGGCGGTTTCCGTCGTCACGCGCGGCGTGGACCGGCTGGAGGCCGGGTACGGCGTCACCTTGTTGCGCCGCTCCACGCACGGGCTTTCGGCAACGCCCGAGGGCGCCGAACTGGCGCAGGAGGCGCGCGCGCTGCTGGCCCAGATGGAGGACATCGCCGCGGCGTTCTCCCGGCAGCGCAACCGCGTGGCCGGCACGCTGCGGCTCGCCTCGAGCCAGGAGATCTGCGAGGAACTGCTGCTGCCGTGCCTGGCCGAGCTGCAGGCGCGGCACCCGGCCCTGCGCATCGAGCTGGTGGCCGAGGACCGCGTCGCCGACCTGGTGACGGACGGCATCGACGTGGCCCTGCGAACAACGGTGGGCAACAGCGAGCTGGTGGTTGCCCGCGAGCTGGGCCGCTTCGAGCGGCGCCTGTATGCATCGCCGCAGTACGTGCACGAGCACGGCGCGCCGGCCGAGCCCCATGAGCTGCAACAGCACCAGACCGTGACCCACATCGCGCAAGGGCACACCGCGACCTGGGCCTTCCGCCAGGCGGGCAAGCGGCTGGAGGTGACCGTCAGGTCGCAACTCGCCGCCAGCACCTCGGCACTGGTGCACCACGCCCTGGTGGGCGGAGCGGGCATCGGCATGCTGTCGTGTCCCCTGGCCGCGGCCGACGTGGCCCGTGGCCGCCTGGTGGAAGTGCTGGCGCCGTTCGCACCAGGCACGACGCACACCCTTTTCGCCGTCTCCCTGCCCACGCGGCGCAATGCGGCGCGGGTGAAGGCCATGATCGACTTCCTGCAGGAAGCCGCCCGGCAGCGCTGGGCCTTGGCGGCGGACTAGGGCCGTTCACACTATCTTTCCAAGATGCGTTGCGGATCAAAAAGGCCATGCGCAAGGCGCGAAACGCAGCC
>NZ_JAILWB010000034.1 GCF_025699295.1 Hydrogenophaga sp.
CGCCAGTGCTAGCTTTTCGTACCGTCACTTATTGCACTGAAAACGAGGAGACCCCGACTTGGAGCCTGTCAGCCTGACGAGCTGGGGCCAGCTCATTCTGGTCACTCACCCCCGTTCCGGCTTTGCCACCGGCGGCGACCTCATTGCAGCCGCGCGCAAGGCACCAGGTAAACTCAACTATGCCTCGCCAGGTGTTGGGACGCCGCACCATCTCTCGATGGAGTTGTTCAAAAACACCGCCAAGGTGTTTCTCACGCACATTCCCTACCGTGGCACGGGCCCCGCCGTCACCGACATGCTGGGTGGCCAGGTGGATGCCATGTTCCTGCCCATTCATGTGGCATTGCCGCAGGTGCGTTCGGGCAAGCTTCTCGCACTCGGCATCGGAAGCGACAAGCGTCATCCGCTGCTGCCCGACGTTCCCACCCTCAGCGAAGCTAAAGCAGGCGACGTCAACGTGGACATGTGGTACGGCATCTTCGCTCCCAAGGGCATGCCTGCGTCGCAAGTCGCCTCGCTCAACCGCGAAATCAACGACATCCTCCGCAGCGAGGATGTCAAAAAGGCCTTCGCTGGGCAGGGAATGGATCCCGCCAGCGACGCACCCGAGGCGTTCGGTCGCCTGGTGGCCAGGGACGCGGACCGGTGGGCCACACTCATCAAAACTCAGGGTATCAAGGCCGAATGAAGCACGAGAACGACATCAGGATTGCGGTGGTGGGGGGTGGCATCGCCGGCCTGGCATTCGCGCTGGCCCTTCACAAGCACGGCCTGGCGTGTGATGTCTACGAGGGCGCCACAGAGGTGAAGGAGATCGGCGTCGGCATCACCTTGCTGCCACACGCGATGCGCGAGCTCGACGCGCTGGGCCTGACAGCCGAACTGGAGGCTGTGGCGATCGAAAACCGCGAGAGCGTGTTCTACAACCGCTGGGGCCAGTTCGTCTACAGCGAGCCTCGCGGCCGACATGCGGGCTACGAATTGCCCGAGCTGGGCATCCATCGCGGCAAACTCCATCGCCTGCTCTGGAATGCCGCGTTGCAGCGCCTGGGTGCCAAGCGGCTGCATGTGGGGCACCGTTGCACCGGCATCGACCCTTTGGATGGCGCGGCCACGCTGCATTTCGCGGTGGGACTGCAGGGCACGCCCGAGACCGTTCAGGCCGACGTGGTGGTGGCTTGCGATGGCGTCAATTCGACCATCCGCCGGCATTTCTATTCCGACGATCGAGTCTGCTATGCAGGCATCAACACCTGGCGCGGCGTGAGCGTGCACAAGCCCATCCTCACCGGCAAGAGCTACATCCGCATCGGATCGATCGACACCGGCAAGATGGTGATCTACCCGATCGTGGACAACGTGGACGGGCAGGGCAACCAGCTCATCAACTGGGTGGCCGAGATCCGCGACCCGCAGGCCGCCATGAACGACTGGAACAAGCCCGGGCGCCTGGACGACTTCCTGCCGACCTTCGAATCGTGGCGCTACGACTGGCTCGACGTGCCGGCGCTGATCAGCTCGGCGCAGCAGGTGTTCGAGTACCCGATGGTCGACAAGGACGCGCTGCCGCGCTGGAGCTTCGAGCGCGTGACGCTCATGGGCGACGCGGCGCACCCGATGTACCCGCGCGGCTCCAATGGCTCGGCGCAGGCACTGATCGACGCTCGCACACTGGCCGACGAAATGGCCGCTTCGCCCAGTGATCCGGGTGCTGCGCTGCAGCGCTATGAAGCGGCACGCCTGGGACCGACGGCCAGAGTGGTTGAGACGAACCGCACGCTGCCGCCCGATTTCATCATCATGAAGGCTGACGAACTCAGCGGTGGCCTTCCTTTTGCCAATATTGATGACTTGATCAGCCAGGACGACTTGCGAGCCATCTCGGACAACTACAAGCAAGTCGCCGGCTTTGCACTGAGAGCCTGATGAGAGGCAACAAGCACAGCAGCCGCGGTTAAACACTCAGAGTTGGAACAGTGCAATGCCTGTGCTTGGCTAGGAGTATAGAGGCTGCATCGTCGAGGAGCTCATGCATCTGCAAGCCAAATCCAGGGCCTTGTGAACTGAGCCAACGATGTATTTGCGACCCGCATTCCATTGCACATACATTTCATTTTTCTACGGAGACAAGTACATGCGTTTCTTACCCTCTTCTGCCGCAGCTGCTTGTCTGATCGGACTGATCGCCGCCACCAGCATGGTGCATGCGGTGGAAACCTCGGACAAGCCGCTGCGTATCGTGGTCCCATTCGCTGCAGGCGGCCTCGCTGATGTGTTGGCCCGCACGTTGGCAGAAGAAATGCGGACCGGGTTTCCTAAGGGCATCCATGTCGAGAACAAGACCGGTGCCGGCGGCAACCTGGGCGCTGCCGAGGTGTTCAACCGGCCACGATCGAGCGAAAGCACCATCATGATTTCGTCTCCGGGTCCGATCGCGATCAACCAGGGGCTGTACGCCAAACTGCCATACGATCCCTCCCAGTGGCTAGCCATCGGAACCATTGCTTCGGTACCGAACGCGCTTATCGTCAGCCCCAATCTGCCAATCAAGACGGCTCAAGAATTCGCGCCTTATGCCAAGCAAAGCGCCGGGAGAGTGTCCTATGCGTCCCAGGGCAATGGCACGACTTCACATTTGACTGCGAGCCTTTTTTCCTCCTTGACGGGAGCAACATTGGTCCATGTTCCGTACAAAGGCGATGCCCCTGCGCTCGCCGATCTATCGGGTAGCCAGGTTGATGCCTTCTTCGGAAGTGTGGGAGCGTCAATCACATTGCACAAATCGGGCAAGGTACGCATTCTTGCGGTGGCAGATGCCAAACGGTCTGCCGCTCTCCCGGACGTGCCGACCTTTGCGGAGATTGGTTTACCGGGTATGCAGTCGGTTACCTGGTACGCGGCGGTGACCGCGCCAAACACGCCTTCCGAAGAAGTTCGTCACCTCAACACCACGCTCAATGAAGCGTTGGCGAGACCAGCCATGCAGGAACGCCTCGCAAAGCTAGGGCTGGACCCGATGCACAACACAACCGCGGCAAGTGCTGACTTCATCGAGCAGCAAACCCAGTTGTGGCAGAAGGTGATTCGCGATGCAAAGGTCACCATCGATTGATCCGATGGCTTTTGTGATACCGCGCCCGTAGGTTGTAGGTCACACTACCAGCAGCCTGAACTGACATCGTTGCTTGAGTACACGAGCACGGTGTTCGCCGCTGACTTCTGCCACCGGATTCGAACCACGCCGGCTCCGCGCATGTTCATGTTCACGTTCACCCAAGGGGCAGTCGCGCCGCCAGTGTGTCACGCGCGCGATTGAGCATCGGCAGGAATGCGTCGCGAAACTCACCCATGCCCATGCGCTCGATCCGCACCGCGATACTTATCGCAGCCACTACCTGCCCCTGGCGGTCGCGCACTGGCACCGCCATCGACCGCACGTCGATCTCCAGTTCGCCATCGCTGCTGGCATGTCCTTCTTCGCGACAGCGTTCCACCAATTCCACTACCAGCGAAAAATCGCAGATCGTTTGCGGCGTCAGCGGCACGCGAGTCATGCTGCGCAGCCGAGCCTGTGCCTCTCGCGGCGGCAGCCCGGCCAGCAGCACACGACCCAGAGCCGAACAGTAGGCCGGCAGACGCGAGCCGATGCCCAAGCCCGCGCTCAGGCTGCGCCGTGCCGTCGAGCGCGCGATGATGATCGCGTCGTCGTCCAGCAACTGCCCCAGCGATGCCGACTCGCGCGTGCGCTCGGACAAGGCGTCCAGCAGTGGCTGAGCCAGCGACGGCATCGGCCGAGAAGACAGGTACGCGTGCGCCACCAGCAGGGCGCGCGGCAGCATCCAGAAACGCTTGCCATCGCTGTCCACGTAACCGAGCTGGTGCAGCGTGAGCAGCGAGCGTCGTGCTGACGCGGGTGACATGCCAGTAAGGCGTGCGACTTCCGACAGCGTGAGGCGGCTGTGCTGCCGGCCGAAGCAGGTGAGCACGTCCAGCCCCTTTTGCAGCGAGGTGACGAAATGGCGGTCGACGTCATTGACCTCTGGCAGCGCATCGGTTTCATTTTTACGCATAGCGCAAATTTAACTTGTTTGCACGCTTGCCTGCCGCGACACTCGAATTCCCACAAGTTCATCGGAGACATTCATGTCCTACTCCTTCTCGCGCCGCCTAGGCGCCGCCCTCGCTCTGGCTTCGTGCCTGATCGGCAGTGCGTACGCGCAGTCGAACAACCAGTTGCTGAAACTGATCGTGCCGTTCCCTGCCGGTGGCACGGCCGACGTGTTGCCGCGCATCCTGTCCGAGAAACTGCGCACGCACTACCCGGGCGGCGTGGTGGTCGAGAACCGCACCGGCGCAGGCGGCAACATCGGCGCCGAAGCGGTGTTCCGCTCCACGCCCGATGGCACCACGCTGCTGGCATCGCCGCCCGGGCCCATCGCCATCAACCACCACCTCTACAAGAAACTCTCGTTCGATCCGACGCAGTGGGTGCCCGTCACGGTCATGGCCACTGTGCCCAACGTGCTGGCCGTGAGCACCAAAGTGCCGGCACAGAACGTGGCCGAGTTCATTGCGTACCTGAAAGCGAATCCCGGCAAGGTGACCTACGCCTCGCAAGGCAACGGCTCCACTTCGCACCTCACGGCCAGCCTGTTCATGCAACTGACCGGCACCGAGATGACGCACATTCCCTACCGGGGCACGGCGCCCGCGCTGGTCGATCTGGTCGGTGGGCAGGTCGATGTCTTCTTTGACAACCTGAGCTCATCCGCACAGTTCCACAGCACCGGCAAGCTGCGCATTCTGGCCGTGGCCGACGCCACGCGCTCGGCTGCCTTGCCGCAGATACCCACCTTCGAAGAATCGAAAGTGGCGGGCATGAACGCGGTGACGTTCTTCGCCGTGGTGGCGCCGCCCGGCACGCCAGCGGCCACCGCCAACCTGCTGCAGAAGCAGCTGGCCGAGGCCATGGCGATGCCCGATGTGAAAGCCCGGTTCGCCGAACAGGGCGCTGAGCCGCGTGGCTGGTCCACCGAACAGACGGGACGCTTCATCCAGGCCGAGTCGGCGAAATGGAACAAGGTCATCAAGAGCGCGAACGTGACGCTGGAGTGAGACAGACCGCCATGCAGGAACAGACCATCCACTGGCGCAGCGACGCGCTCACGCGCATTCCCTACGCCCTTTACACCGATGCGCAGGTGCCGGAGCAGGAGCAGGAAAGAATCTTTCGGGGCAACACCTGGAACTTCCTGTGCCTCGACGCGGACATTCCCGAAGCCGGCAGCTACCGCACCACGTTCGCCGGCACCACGCCGGTGGTGGTGGTGCGCGATGGCGATGACGAGGTGTATGCCTTCGAGAACCGCTGCGCCCACCGTGGCGCGCTGATCGCGTTGGAGAAATCGGGCAAGGCCGAGAACTTCCAGTGCGTCTACCACGCCTGGAGCTACAACCGCCAGGGCGACCTGACCGGTGTGGCATTCGAAAAGGGGGTGAAGGGCGAAGGGGGCATGCCGCCCGATTTCTGCAAGGAAGAACATGGCCCGCGCAAGCTGCGCATCGCCGTGTACTGCGGCCTGGTGTTCGGCAGCTTTTCCGAAGACGTGCCCGACATCGAGGAGTACCTCGGCGACGAAATCTGCCAGCGCATCGAGCGCGTGATGCACAAGCCGGTGGAAGTCATCGGTCGCTTCACGCAGGCCCTGCCCAACAACTGGAAGCTGTATGTGGAGAACGTGAAGGACAGCTACCACGCCAGCCTGCTGCACATGTTCTTCACCACCTTCGAGCTGAACCGCCTCTCCCAGAAAGGCGGCGTGATCGTCGATGAATCGGGCGGCCACCACGTGAGCTATTCGATGATCGACACCACGGCAGAGAAGGATTCCTCGTACAAGGACCAGGCCCTGCGCTCGGACAACGACCGCTACCGCCTGAAGGATCCGTCCGTGCTCGCGGGCTTCCACGAATTCGACGACGGCGTGACGCTGCAGATCCTCTCGGTGTTTCCCGGCTTCGTGCTGCAGCAGATCCAGAACTGCCTGGCGGTGCGACAGGTGCTGCCCAAGGGCGTGGACCGCACCGAGCTGAACTGGACTTACCTGGGCTATACCGACGACACGCCGGAGCAGCGCAAGGTGCGCCTGAAGCAGGCCAACCTGGTCGGGCCGGCCGGCTTCATCTCGATGGAGGACGGCGCGGTGGGCGGGTTCGTGCAGCGCGGCATTGCCGGCGCGAGCGGCCTCGAAGCCGTGGTGGAAATGGGGGGTGACGAATCCGGCTCCAGCGAGGGCCGTGCCACCGAAACCTCGGTGCGCGGCTTCTGGAAAGCCTACCGCCACCACATGGAGGCCTGAGCATGATCGATCTGCTGACCATCGCCGCCTTCAACGCCCGCTACGCCCACACCATCGACAGCGATGCGCTGGAGGCGTGGCCCGCCTTCTTCACCGAAGACTGCCACTACCGCATCACCCACGTCGAGAACGAACAGGAAGGCCTGGCAGCCGGCATCGTGTACGCCGACTCGCGCGCCATGCTGGAAGACCGCATCTCCGCGCTGCGCGAAGCGAACATCTACGAACGCCAGCGCTACCGCCATTTGCTGGGCATGCCCATGGTGGAATCCGCCGACGACACGGCGGCGCAGGCGCGCACGCCCTTCATCGTGGTGCGAATCATGGCCACCGGGCAGAGCGAGGTGTTTGCCACCGGCGTGTATCGCGACCGTTTCGTGCGCGATGCAGGCGAGCTGCTGCTGGCCGAGCGCGTGGCCATCTGCGACAGCACGGTGACCGACACGCTGATGGCCCTGCCGTTGTGAGCACCATGCCGACATTGCGCCGCATCGCCCTGGCCGCGGGCGACCCCAACGGCATCGGCCCCGAGATCGCGCTCAAGGCGCTGGCCACGCTCGACGCGGCCCAGCGCGAACGCATCACCGTGTTCGGCCCCGGCGCCGTGCTGCAGCGCGCAGCCGCCGTCTGCGACCTGTCCGCGCTGTGGCCGCAGATCCGACACGTGGAGGCGGGCGCGCTGCCCGACAGCACTGCCGTGCCCGGCCGCATCGATGCCGCCGCCGGCGCGTCCACGGTCGCCTCCGCCACCGCCGCACTGCAGGCTGTGCGCGCGGGCGATTTCGACGTGGTGATCGCCTGCCCGCACCACGAAACCGCCATCCACCAGGCCGGCATTGCCTTCAGCGGCTATCCCTCGCTGGTGGCGCGCGTCTGCGGCATGCCCGAGGACGAGGTGTTCTTGCTGCTGGTGGGCGGTGGCCTGCGCATCGTGCACGTGACCTTGCACGAGAGCGTGCGCACGGCACTGGACCGGTTGACGCCCACGCTCGTCCAGCAGGCCGTGCGCGCCGGTGTGCGCGCCTGCGCCTTGCTGGGCGTGGACGACCCGAGCATCGGCGTGTTCGGCATCAACCCGCATGCCTCCGAAGGCACGCTGTTCGGCCCTGAAGACCAGCAGATCGTGGTGCCCGCCATGGCGGCCTTGCGCGCCGAGGGTTACCGCGTGGACGGACCGCATGGCGCCGACATGGTGTTGTCGCAGCGCCGGCACGACCTGTACGTGGCCATGTTGCACGACCAGGGCCACATTCCCATCAAGCTGCTGGCACCAAATGCGGCGAGCGCCCTGAGCATCGGCGCTGACGCGCTGCTCTCCAGCGTGGGCCACGGCAGCGCCATGGACATTGCGGGACGCGGCATCGCCGATCCCACCGCGCTGCTGCGCACCATTGCACTGCTGTCCGGCGAAGCTTTCTCACAGGCCATCCCATGAGCCATTCCATCGCCATCGAAGGCACCGAAGTCGTCTTCGACAACCCGCCTGGCCAGAGCCTGCTCGACGCCGCGCTGCGCGCCGGCATCGAGCTGCCGTATTCCTGCCGCAAGGGTGTCTGCGGCAGCTGCGTGGGCGGCATCGCATCGGGCGATGTGCGCGGGCTCAACGGCGCCGCAATCCGCAACGAAACCTGCGGCCCCGACCAGGTGCTCTACTGCATGTGCGAGCCCACCACCGACGTCGTGCTGCAGCCGATGTCGTGGAAACGCATCGACCCCTCCGCGCGCAAGACCTTCACCGCCAAGGTGTACAGCAACCAGCTGGCCGCGCCCGATGTGTCGGTGCTCCGTTTGCGCCTGCCCGCTGGGCAACGCGCGAAATTCCAGGCTGGCCAGTACCTGCAGATCCTGCTGGAAGACGGCAGCACGCGGTGTTATTCCATGGCCAACCCGCCGCACGAAAGCGATGGCGCCACCCTTCACATCCGCCATGTGGCCGGCGGACAGTTCAGCGCACGCGTGGCGCAACTCGCCCCGGGCGACCTGCTTCAGGTCGAACTTCCCTTCGGCAACGTGGCCCTGGACATCGAAGACAGGCGCCCGATCGTGTTCGTGGCCGGCGGCACCGGCTTCGCACCCGTCAAGTCCATCCTCGACGACATGGCGAAGCGGCGCGTGCAGCGCGAGATCACCCTCATCTGGGGTGCACGCGAAGCCGATGGCCTCTACATGCGCTCGGCGGTGGAGCGCTGGCAGAAGCAGTGGCCGAGGTTCCAGTTCATCGCAGCCCTGAGCGATGCGCCTGCCGATGCCGCAGGCGACGCTTTCGCTGGTCGAGTGGACCAGGCCCTGCGCGCCAGCTTTGCCGACCTGGCGGTCCACGTGGTGTACTGCTGCGGCTCACCGTCCATGGTGGGCGCCGTGCGCGCCGCGGCCTCCGGCCAGGGACTGCCCGACGAGGATTTTCACGCCGACGTGTTCGTGCCCGGCCCCTCGTCCAAACCAGCATAGCGACTGGCGTCTGTCCAGCTCGCGCTTCCCCGGCTGCGTCGGGGCCACTCGCCGCACCATGCGCAAGGGACATAGCGAGCGTTGGAACAAGGCTTCACATAAGGACAAACCCTGCACACGGGGCATTTTTTCGCATGTCGCAAAAACCGCATTGCGAGGCTGTAGAGGGCATTGAGAATCGCCTCGGGCTCCACGAGCCCCACGCGCTTCGAAACCACGAAAGGAGACATCATGAAATCAAGCATTCCCATCAGCGTCGGCATGCTGGCCACGGCGTTGATCAGCGGCTGCGCTGGCAGTGGCAGTGTTCCAGACAACACCAGCAACGAACCGACTGTGCCCCTTGCGTCCAAAGAACTTTGCGAAGGCATCGCCTCAGGTGCGACCAAGGTGAACTGGCCCAATCAGAACACCGTCGTCAAAGCATCTGTCTGGCATGCGGTGACCCCTGCCACGGCGAATGCCCCCGAACTGCCGGAGCACTGCGAGGTAACAGGCTCGATCAACCAGAGGACGGGTGTCGACGGATACCCCTATGAGATCAAGATGAGACTGCGCATGCCGGCGGACTGGAACGGGCGATTCTTCATGGAAGGCGGAGGAGGCACCAACGGCTCATTGTCAGCGGCGTTGGGAAGTCTGGGAGGTGGACAGACATCGAACGCGCTGTCGCGTCGGTTTGCTACCGTCAGCACAGATGGAGGGCATGACAACGCAGTGAACAACAATCCAGCCGCCCTTGGATCGGTCGCCTTCGGTATGGACCCTCAAGCCCGTCTTGACCATGGGTACAACTCGTACGACCAAGTGACCTTGGCTGGCAAGTCCGCCGTGAGCACTTTCTATGGGCGCGGCCCGGACAAGTCCTACTTCATCGGCTGTTCGGAGGGGGGGCGCGAAGGCATGATGTTCTCCCAGCGTTTCCCCGCGCACTACGACGGCATCGTGGCGGGCGCTCCCGGTTACCAGTTACCAAAGGCGGGCATCAGTGGCGCTTGGACCACACAGTCGCTCGCGCCAGCGGCAGTGGGTGTCGATCCTGATGGAGCGCCTCTCGTGAATAAATCCTTCTCCGACCCAGATCTGTATCTGCTGACCCAGGCTATCCTGGGCAGTTGCGATGCGCTCGATGGGCTGGCCGATGGGATCGTGGGCAACTACTCCGCCTGCCAGTCCTTGTTCGATCCGTCTACAGCCCTCAATCCTGCTACCGGCCAGCCACTGCGATGCACCGGCGCAAAAACCGACGACTGCCTGAGCCCGGTACAGGTTGACGCAATCAAGCGCGCCATGAGCGGGCCAGTGGACACTGCGGGCACCGCGCTCTACAACAAATGGCCATGGGACACCGGGATGAGCGGTCTCAATGGCACCACGTATTTCCAAGGGTGGCGCTCTTGGTGGCTCGGCTCCTATGACAGCAGCACGAACAATGCGCAACGCGTAAACGGGTCTTCGGCGCGTTCGTGGCTGGTGGACTTTGCGACGCCTCCGGAACCTGTGCCCCTGAACCAGGTTGCCACTCGAATGATGAACTTTGACTTCGATGTGGACCCCCCGAAGATATTCGCCACGTCGGGCCTGTTCACGCAACCCAGCATGCAGTGGCATGGTGCGACATCCACCGACCTAAACGCATTTCGCAGTCGAGGCGGCAAGCTGATGCTGTACCACGGGATGGCCGACGCCGCGTTTTCCGCGCTGGACACGATCGCTTACTACGAGAGGCTGAGCACCGCAATGCCCTCTGTCTCGGATTTCTCCCGCCTCTTCCTCGTTCCGGGCATGGGCCACTGCAGCGGTGGACCGGGCACGGACAGGTTCGACATGCTGACGCCTCTTGTCGCTTGGGTCGAGAACGGCACGGCCCCGGCGCGGGTCGAGGCCTCGTCGTCGACGCCGGGTTACTTCGGCGTGAGTGCGCGCAGCAGGCCTCTGTGCCCACATCCTCAGATCGCCCGATACACGGGTAGCGGAGACATCAACGAAGCGACAAACTTCGTTTGCGGCAACCCCTAGTCGAAAAAAAAGCTTCTACCAAGGCGAGCGCATCCACCGTTTGGATCCAGGCTCACTCGCCAGCTTGTCTGGGTAAGGGGCAGGGAACTGGTTCCGACGCACATGGTATCCGTGACTGAAACGGCTGCGGAGCAAACCCCGGCTTCAGCCGCTCCGCAGCCTCTTCTCACGGACTCGTGCAACTGAAGTTCGCCGCCTCATCCGTGCTGCCCGAACCCTTGTACTTCGCAACCTGAGGGTAGGGGCATAGCGGACGGGTGCGCGTCACCGAACGTGAAATGGGTGGCCCCCAGGGCAACCGATATGCCGACGATGATGAACATCATTCCTGTGCTCCAGGAAGTCCGGCACCAAGCGGTTGAAGGCATCGGCATCTTCCCATTGAGCCCTGTGACCGCAGCGGCATGAAAACATGCACGTGCGCGTCCTGAAGTCCAGCGACCCCGGCGCAGGCCAGAATCGAGCAGGACGAATTGATCGTCGCGACGCCACATCACCAGCGCAGCGCGGCGATCTCGTCGAGGCGATGACCCACGTCAGGGGTGGGGCCGACGGCCCTCGCGCTGAAAGAGTTCGCGCACCTGCCCGCGCATCCACCGGTTGGCCAGATCGCGGTGGTACAACTCGTGCCAATACTGTCGCACCTCGAAACGGGAGGACGGGTAAGGCAACTCGTGGATCTGTGCATCGAAGCTGCGAGCCAGGTGCGGCGCGACATCCTCCGGCACCACCGCGAGCATATCGGTCTGCGAGAGGATCGCACTCAGGCTGTGAAAGTGCTGAACCGTCACCTTCACCCGACGTTCGATGCCAGCGGCGCGCAAGTCTCGCTGCACGATGCCCTGGTGCGAGCGCACCTTCATCGCCACTTGCGGTGCGGTGCAAAAACGCTCCAGGGTCAGCCCGCCGTCGGCAAACGGATTGCCACGCCGCGCGATGCAGGTGAAGCCGGTCTCGAACAGCTGCTGCTGGAACAGCGAATCCTGTAGCTCCGGAAAGAAGCCAACGGCCAGGTCGATGTTGCCTGCGGCCATGGCTGCCGGCAGCTCACCCACGGTCAACGACTGCAGCCGCAGCTCGGAATGCGGTGCCATGGAAGCGAGGCGTCGGACCAGTGCCGGCACGAGCGTGAACTCGCTCACGTCGGTCATGCAGAGGTTGAAGGCGCGCTGCGTCGACGCGGCATCGAATGGCACACGCTGCATGACTTCCTCGCGCAGGATGCGCAACCCACGGCGCACCGCCAGCCCGATCTCGGCGCCGGCCGGGGTGGTGCGGCTGGACGACGGCTTTCTCATCACGCCCACGGACGCATGCCTGGGCTTTCTCGATCCCGCGCAACTTGCGCGCACCGACGCCCTTGCACGCCAGATCGGTGGGCTCCCAGCGAGCAAGACGCTGGCGCTTCACGCGCGCATCTACGACAAGGCCGGCCGATTCGACACGGAGACGCGCTGTGTCTTACACACCCACAGCACCCACTGCGTTTCGCTCACGCTCGACCAATCCCGCAGCGAACTGCTGCCTGCGATCACACCCTATTTCGTGATGAAGGTTGGGCATGTGCCCGTTATTCCCTACGACCGTCCAGGTGCTCCGGAAACCGTCAAGGCCGTGGCTGAGGCCATCGATCGTTATGCCGCATGCAGCACTCCGCTGCGGGCTGTGATGCTGGATCGGCTAGGCCCCATGGTCTGGCATGACTCCCCCGTTGCAGCCATGACCGTTCTCGAGGAACTCGAAGAGAGCGCCCGGCTCTCGCGCCTGTGCCCAGACGCCGTACCGCTCGACGACGAGGCACTCGAACAACTGCGTCGCGCTTTCGGCGCGCGCTGGTGAACCATCAACCAGGGAGTCCGCACCTTGCCCCGCTTTGCCGCCAACCTATCCATGCTCTACCCGGAGTTCAATTTCCTTGAGCGCTTCGAGGTCGCTGCGCGCGATGGTTTTAAGGCGGTGGAGTACCTGTTTCCTTATGACCATCCCAGGGAAACCATCGCCCAGCGCCTGGCCGCGAATGGCTTGCGTCAGGTGCTTTTCAATGGCCCGCCCGGGGACTGGAACCACGGCGAGCGCGGAATCGCTTGCCTGCCAGGGCGCGAAGCCGAGTTTCGGGCCGGCATCTACAAGGCATTGGACTATGCGACGGCATTGGCGTGTCCGCGCATTCACGTGATGGCGGGTGTCCTGCCCGCACAGCTCGCTCTCGAGACGGCGCATGCGATCTATCTCAAAAATCTGGCGTGGGCTGCCGATGAGGCAGCGCGAGTCGGGATCGACATCTTGATCGAACCCATCAATACGCGCGACATCCCCGGCTACCTCCTCAACCGCCAGATTGAGGCTCATGCCATCGTTCAGGACATCGGTTCACCTCATCTCAAGGTGCAGATGGATCTCTACCATTGCCAGATTGTCGAGGGCGACGTGGCCGTGAAGCTGCGCGACTACCTGCCATCTGGGCGCGTGGGTCATGGGGTCTCCTCGTTTTCAGTGCAATAAGTGACGGTACGCAAAGCTAGCACTGGCG
>NZ_JAILWB010000035.1 GCF_025699295.1 Hydrogenophaga sp.
ATATACAGATTTAACTTTTTGATACATGCATTGGAGAGAAACTCTTCCAGATTGGTAAGGTAAACAATATTGATATCAACCATGTGTCAACATTGGTACTGCTGGCCACGAAGATCCTGGACAGCCAGGTTGCCTTCATGAAGGAACTCGGCCTGCTGGCCTGACCGAGCCGCGCCCCGCGCAGCGGGGCGCCTTCTTCCGCGCACCGAGGAATCCGCCATGCCAGTCTGGCTGTCCGTGGCCACGTCGGCCATCACGCGCCTGAACCGCGCCGTCTTTCACCTCACGGTCTGGCTCATGGCCATCGTGGTGCCGGTGATGCTCTACGAGGTGGTGCGGCGCTACGCATTCAACGCCCCCACGGTCTGGGGCATGGAGCTCGCGGTGCTGCTGTTCGGACCGTACTTCCTGCTCGGCGGGCCCTACCTGCTGCACCTGCGCGGCCATGTCTCGCTGGACCTCGTGCGCCAGCGGCTCGACGCCGCCTGGCAGCGCCGCATGGACCTCGTCAACTTCCCCGTGATCATGCTGTTCTGCGCCATCCTGCTGTACTTCAGCGCGCCCGCCGCCTGGAGCGCGTGGGAATACCGAGAGACCAGCTTCTCGGCCTGGAACCCGCCCATCTGGCCGGCCAAGGCCATGGTGCCGCTGGCGCTGGCGCTCATGTTCCTGCAGGCCCTGGTGGAGTTCTGCCGCGTGCTCTACCGCGCCGACGTGCAGGCGCCGTTGGACGGAGTGCCCCAAGCATGAGCCCGAACACCATCCTGCTGCTGATGTTCGGCAGCCTCACGCTGTTCATGCTCACCGGCCTGCCCATTGCCTTCGTGCTGGGAGGCCTGTCGCTGCTGTTCATCGTCACCCTGTGGGAACCCAGCGCCGTCATCGTGCTGGTGCTGCAGATCTTCGACACCATGAAGTCGGAGTCGCTGCTGGCGATCCCGCTGTTCATCCTCATGGCCTGCATCCTGCAGCGCTCGGGCGTGATCGAGGCGCTCTACAAGGCCATGGAGATGTGGTTCGGCCGCCTGCGCGGCGGCCTGGCCATTGGCACCGTGATCATCTGCGTGGTGATGGCGGCCATGACCGGCGTGGTCGGTGCCGCCGTGACCGCCATGGGCATCCTCGCGCTGCCCGAGATGCTGCGCCGCGGCTACAAGCCGCAGCTGGCGCTGGGCACCATCTGCGCCTCGGGCACGCTGGGCATCCTCATTCCGCCTTCCGTGCTCACCATCGTGTATGCGGTGACGGCGCAGATATCCATCGGCCAGATGCTGATCGCCGGCATCATCCCGGGCCTGCTGCTGGCCAGCCTCTACATCGCCTACCTGCTGGTGGTGGGCTGGCTCAAGCCCGAGTGGATGCCGCTGGACCGCAGCCTGGCCCAGGTGCCGCTGGGCACCAAACTGCGCGCGCTGCGCTCGCTGGTGGTTCCCGCGATGCTGATCGTGATGATCCTGGGCTCGATCTTCTTCGGCATCGCCACGCCCACCGAATCGGCGGCCGTCGGCGTGGCCGGCGCCTTGATCCCGTCGCTGCTGGGCCGCAGACTGCGCCTGGGCATGCTGCGCGAGGCCGGCATCGACGCGCTCAAGGCCACCTCGATGATCCTGTGGATCACGCTGGGCGCCAAGGCCTACGTGGCGATCTTCACCGGCCTGGGTGGCGCGGACACGCTGCTCGAAATCATCAAGGGCATGGAGGTCAACCGCTGGTGGGTGCTGGGCGCCATGATGCTGCTGCTGGTGTTCTTGGGCACCGTGCTCGACGAGCTCGGCATCATCCTGCTGACCGTGCCGGTGTTCCTGCCCATCGTGCGCCTGCTCGGATTCGACGAGCTCTGGTTCGGCGTGCTGTTCGCCATCACGATCCAGATGGGCTACATCAGCCCGCCCTTTGGCTACACGCTGTTCTACATCAAGGGCACGCTGCCCAGGCACATCGGCATGGGCGCGGTGTACCAGGGCGTCATTCCGTTCTTCATCCTGCAGCTGGTGGGCCTGCTGATCTGCGCCGCCTTCCCCGACCTCGTCACCTTCCTGCCCAGGCTCATGGCTTCGCGCTGAGCCGCTTCCCTGTTCTCTTCCCTTTCAAGGTTCACACCATGAACACCACCTCTCCCTCCAGCCGCATCGGCGGCTTCCACAAGCTGGGCGTGACCGAGCGCATCGAGCGCGTGGCGCGGTTTGCCGGGCTCGGCATCGACGACCAGGTCCACCTGGGCGACACCGGCAACCTGCCGGCCGAGACCGCCGACCACATGATCGAGAACTTCGTCGGCACCATGAACATCCCGATGGGCGTGGCGACCAACCTGCGCATCGACGGCCGCGACCGCCTCGTGCCCATGGCCACGGAGGAGTCGTCGGTGGTCGCGGCGGTGTGCAACGCCGCGCGGCAGAGCTACGACGCGGGCGGCTTCGTCACCTCCATGTCGGGCACGCGCATGATCGCGCAGGTCCAGCTCACCGATGTGCCGGACCCGCAGCACGCGCGCCTGCGCATCCTGGAACGCCTGGAAGACATCCGCGCCATGTGCGACGCCTGCGACCCGGTGCTGGTGAAACTCGGCGGCGGTTTCCGCGACCTCGAGGTGCGCGTGCTCGACACGCGCGGTGGCGCCATGGTGATCACGCACCTCATCGTGGACACGCGCGACGCGATGGGGGCCAACGCGGTCAACACCATGGCCGAAAAACTCGCGCCGCACATCGCGCAATGGACGTCGGGCCGCACCAACCTGCGCATCCTCTCCAACCTGGCCGACCAGCGCCTGGCGCGCGCGCGCTGCGTGTGGCCGCTCGATGCCATCGGAGGTGCCGAGGTGCGCGATGCCATGCTCTCGGCCTACCACTTCGCCGACGCCGACCCCTACCGCGCCGCCACGCACAACAAGGGCATCATGAACGGCGTGAGCGCGGTGGTGCTCGCCACCGGCAACGACACCCGCGCGGTGGAGGCCGGCGCGCATGCCTATGCCGCGCGCGGTGGGCGCTACGCCAGCCTCACCACCTGGGAAGCCACGGCCAGCGGCGACCTTGCCGGCGCGATCGAACTGCCCATGGCCGTGGGCCTGGTGGGTGGCGCCACCAAGGTGCACCCCACGGCGCGGCTGGCGCTCAAGATCCTGGGCGTGGCCTCGGCCGAGGAGCTCGCCCGCGTCATCGCGGCGGTGGGCCTGGCGCAGAACTTCTCGGCCCTCAAGGCCCTGGCCACCACCGGCATCCAGAAAGGCCACATGGCCCTGCACGCGCAGAACATCGCCATGATGGCCGGCGCCGTGGGCGAGGAGATCGACCGCCTGGCCCAGGTGCTGGTGGCCCAGGGCGCGGTGCGCATCGACGTGGCCGAGATCGAGCTCGGCCGCCTGCGCGGGCGCTGAGCCGCGGCTACCGCATCGCCGCCGTGCGGCGCCCGGGCCCGCGCCGCCACAGCGACAGGCCCAGCCGCACGGCCGCGCTGCCGTACAGCAGCAGCGCCAGCGCCAGCCCGATCAGCGGCAGCGCCACGAAGACCCAGCCGGTCAGGTGCTCGCCGCCCAGCAGCACGCCCACGCACAGCGCCACCACCGGGTTGACGAACGAATAGCTGCCCGCGAGCGCGGCCGAGGTGTTCTTCAACAGCCAGAGGTAGGTATTGAGCGTGACCATGGTGCCCATGAACACCAGGTACAGCCAGGCCAGAGCCGACGCCAGCGAGACCTGCTGCCAGGCCACCGAGCGCGCGCCAGGTTCCCACAGCCAGGCCACCACCAGGCCAAGCAGACCGCCCAGCAGCCACTGCGCGCTCGAGGCCATGGCCGGCGGCGGCAGCGGAAGCCGGCGCGACGCGTAGGAACCCAGGCTCCAGGCCAGCGGCGCACCGAAGGCGCACAGCGTGCCCGCCAGCGTGGTCGAAAAATCGCCCTCCAGTGCCAGCAGCAGGGCGCCCGCCGCGCCCAGCACCAGCCCGATCCAGCTGGTGAGCGGCACGCGCTCGCCGCCCCAGCGCGTCCACAGCGCGAGCCACATCGGCATGGTGGTCACCACCGTGGCCATCAGCCCGGAGCCGATGCCCAGCTTCTGCGCCAGCACCACCAGCGCCATCGCGGCAAATGCCATCAGGCCACCGATGAGCGCGCTCGCGCGCCACTGCGCCGCCGTGGGCCAGGCCTGACCCTGCCAGCGCGCCAGGCCCAGCATGAGCACCCCCGCGAGCAGGAAGCGCGCACCGTTCATGAGCAGCGGCGGCAGCGTCTGCATGGCCACGTCGAGCGCGAAGTAGGTCGTGCCCCAGACCAGGTAGACGATCAGCAGGGCGCAGCCCAGGCGCAGCGTTTGGCGATCCAGGGCCTTGGGGTTGAAAATGGAAGGCATTTCCAGTTGCGTTTGGGATAATTTCCGGCGATCTGCCGATTTTCCGTGTTTTTATCAGATCATTGAAGAAATGCAAGCAAATATCCAGCTCGACGACACGGATGCCAGAATTCTTACGGCCCTGAGCGCGGACAGCCGCCGTTCCTACGCCGACGTCGCCTCCGAGGTGGGCCTGTCCACGGCCGCCGTGCACGAGCGGGTGAAGAAGATGGTCGAACGCGGTGTGATCGAGCGCTTCTCGCTGCGCGTCGACCCCGACCGCGTGGGACTGCAGTTCACCGCCTTCGTGGCGATCCGCAACGACGGCGGCGTGCACTGCCGCGAAGTGGCACCGCGCCTGCGCGAACTGCCCGAGGTGCTAGAGCTGCACAGCGTGGCCGGCGAGTTCGACTTCCTGGCCAAGATCCGCACCACCCATGCGCGCGCGCTGGAAGACGTGCTCTACCAGATCAAGGCCATTCCCGGTGTGGCGCGCACCACCAGCACCGTGGTGCTCAACACCGAGTTCGAGGAGCGGCCGCTGCGGCTGCCGGGCAGCGGCGGGGTCTGAAGCTTCAGGCCTTGCGCGCCGCCTCGGCCAACTGCCCAGCCAGCCGGTTGTGCCGTTCCACCAGCGGCGCCAGGTCCACGGTGGTCAACCGGCCTTCGCGCACCACCACCCGGCCGTTGACCACGGTGTACGCGGCCATCGGGCTGGCGCACAGCAACAGGCTGCCGACCGGGTCATGCACCGCGCCGCCGGCGAAGCCGAGGGTGCGCAGGTCGAACAGCGCGAAGTCGGCGCACATGCCCGGGGCGAGGTGGCCGATGTCGATGCGGCCCAGTACCTGCGCACCACCGCGCGTGGCCAGGTGCAGCGCGTCGCGCGCGGTCATCTCGGCCGGGCCGAGGTCGCAGCCGAAGAAGGTCTTGCCGTTGCGCGTTTCGGGCGGCTGCAGCGCGCGGCCCACGCGCGCGAGCAGCAGGGCCTGGCGCGCTTCGTTGACCATGTGCGCGCCGTCGTTGCTGGCGCTGCCGTCCACGCCCAGGCCCACGGGCACGCCGGCGTCGAGCATGCGGCGCACCGGCGCGATGCCCGATGCCAGGCGCATGTTGCTGCAGGGGCAGTGCGCCACGCCGGTGCGGCTGGCGGCGAAGAGCGAGATGCCCTCGCCGTCGAGCTTGACGCAGTGCGCGTGCCACACGTCGTCGCCGAGCCAGCCGAGTTCCTGCGCGTACTGCGCGGGCGTCTGCTTGAACTTCTCCAGGCTGTAGGCGATGTCGTGGTCGTTCTCGGCCAGGTGGGTGTGCAGGCGCACACCCTGACCCTGGAAGGAGCGCGCCAGCGCCGCGCTCTCGCGCATCAGGTCGGGGCTCACGGAAAACGGCGAGCACGGCGCCAGCGCCACCTGCAGCATGGCGCCGTGGCGTGGGTCGTGCCAGGCCTCGATCAGGCGCTGGCTGTCCTTGAGGATGGCGTCTTCCTTCTCCACCACCGCGTCGGGCGGCAGGCCGCCGGCGCTGGCGCCCACGCTCATGCTGCCGCGCGTGGCCATGAAGCGCATGCCGATCTGCTGCGCGGCCTCGATGCTGTCTTCCAGCCGCACGCCGTTGGGGTAGATATAGAGGTGGTCGCTGCTGGTGGTGCAGCCGCTCATCAGCAGCTCGGCCATGGCCACCTGCGTCGACACCTGCACCATCTCGGGCGTGAGGCCGGCCCAGATCGGGTACAGGCCGCGCAGCCAGCCGAACAGCTCGGCGTTCTGCACGCTGGGGACCGCGCGCGTGAGCGATTGATACATATGGTGGTGTGTGTTCACCAGCCCGGGCACCACAAGATGGCCGCGCGCGTCGATCACCTCGTCGGCCTCCTCGCGCAGCGCGGGGGGCAGCTCGGCCGCCAGGCCGATCCACTCGATCACGTTGCCGCGCACGAACAGGCTTGCATCCGCCAGCTCGGTGCCACTGGCCAGGTCGGCGTCGTTCAGCGTGGCGATGCAGGTGGCGTTGTGAATCAGCAGGGTGGTCATGGTGCGTCCTTCAGCCAGTAGCCGGGCCGGGCGTAGATTTTCCTGAGATGGTCGATGAAGAAGCGCACCTTGGCCGGCAGGTGGCGCTGCTGCGGGTAGACCGCCAGGATGTCGTAGGCGGGCAGGGCGAACGCGTCGAGCACGGTGACGAGTTCACCGCGCTGCAGTTGCGCCTGGATCTCCCAGGTGCTGCGCCAGCCCAGGCCCAGGCCCTCGCTCACCCAGCGGTGCAGCAGTTCGCCGTCGTTGCAGTCCAGGTTGCCGTCCACGCGCACTGTCACCGTCTTTCCGTCCTGCTGGAAGTACCAGCCGCGCTGCTGCCCGCCCTGCAGGTTGAAGGCCAGGCAGTTGTGGTCCTTCAGGTCGTCCAGCGTAGCCGGCTTGCCGTGCTTGCGGAAATAGGCCGGCGTGCCGCAGACCACGCGCTGGTTGGTGGCGAGCTGGATGGCGACGAAGTTGGGGTCGATCGCGCCGCCGATGCGCAGGCCCAGGTCGTAGCCCTCGCGCACCAGGTCGACCACGCGGTCGGTGAGGTTGAAGGAGATCCTCACCTCCGGGTTGGCCTTGAGGAAAGCGCTTGCATGCGGCGCCACGTGCAGCCGCCCGAACGCCGCCGGGGCCGACACCACCAGGTGCCCGCTGGCGCGGTGCTTCTGCGCCGAGACCGTGGCCTCGGCCTGCGACCACTGCGCCAGCAGCGCGCGGCACTCGTCCAGAAAGCGCGCGCCCTGTTCGGTGAGCGCCAGGCGCCGCGTGGAGCGGTGGATGAGCTGCGTGCCCAGGCGGCGCTCCAGCGCGTCGACGCGCCGGCCCATCATCACCGGGGTGATGCCCGCGTGCAGCGCGGCCGCGGCCAGGCTGCCGTGCTCCATCGCCAGCACGAAGGCCTCGATTTCCTTGAAGCGGTCCATGGCGCATGTTAACGCCGCGGCCACGCGATTGCATACCTGGAGTATCGAATCAAAGTACCGGCGCTGGCATTCCCCTGAGGGCGGGTTCTCACCAGAATCGGCACCAGTCCCTCAACCCAGGTAAGGAATCGCATCATGGCCCGAATGACCGCGGCGCAGGCCGCCATCTGTGTGCTGGAGACGGAAGGCATCTCGCAG
>NZ_JAILWB010000036.1 GCF_025699295.1 Hydrogenophaga sp.
TGGTCTGAGGGAAATTGCCGTTCGAGCGGCGTGCGAAATGGGGACCGCTCAAGGCGGCTTCCCGGTGAAAGAAGGCATCGGGCCACCGGCAACCAGAAGTTGCTCGCATTCGGCCAGCGCACCACGCGCGGCGGCTCGATGCAGAGCACTCCCTTCTGCGGCGGCATAGGCACTCATGCCGAGAGCTCGCGCATCACTTTGATGAGGTCTGCCTTGCCCTCGAAGCCGATGCCGGGCAGCTCGGGCAGCATGACGTGGCTGTTCTCCACCTTCACACCGTCGGGGAAGCCACCGAAAGGCTGGAACAGATCCGGGTAGCTCTCGTTGCCGCCCAGGCCCAGGCCAGCGGCGATGTTGAGCGACATCTGGTGGCCGCCGTGCGGGATGCAGCGGCTGGCCGACCAGCCGTGCTCCTTGAGCATGTCCAGTGTGCGCAGGTACTCCACCAGGCCGTAGCTCAGCGCGCAGTCGAACTGGAGCCAGTCGCGGTCGGGGCGCATGCCGCCGTAGCGGATGAGGTTGCGGGCGTCCTGCATGGAGAACAGGTCTTCACCCGTGGCCATGGGGTTCTTGTAGTAGTTGCGCAGCGTGGCCTGCAGCTCGAAGTCCAGCGGATCGCCGGGCTCTTCGTACCAGAACAGGTCGTACTGCGACAGGGCCTTGGCGTACTGGATCGCGGTGTCCAGATCGAAGCGGCCATTGGCGTCCACGCACAGCTTCTGGCCGTCCTGCAGCACCTCCATGATCGAGTCGATGCGGCGCAGATCCTCATCGAGCGAAGCGCCACCGATCTTCTTCTTCACCACCGTGTAGCCACGGTCGATGTAGCTGCGCATCTCGTCCTTGAGCTTGTTGTGGTCCTGCCCCGGGTAGTAGTAGCCGCCGGCGGCATAGACAAAGATCTTGCGGTTGGCCGTGCCATTGCCGTAGCGATTGGCAAGCAACTGGAACAGGGGAACGCCTTCAATCTTGGCCACTGCGTCCCAGACCGCCATGTCGATGGTGCCGATGGCCACCGAACGTTCACCGTGACCGCCCGGTTTTTCGTTCGTGAACATGGTGTTCCAGATCCTGTGCGGATCCAGGTTTTTTCCACTGTCGTCGATCAGCGCGTCAGGGGTGGCTTCCATCACGCGAGGGATGAAGCGCTCGCGCATGAGCTTGCCCTGGCCGTAGCGGCCATTGGAGTTGAACCCGTAGCCAACGACCGGTTTGCCGTCGCGAATCACATCGGTGATCACCGCGACGAGGCTCAGGGTCATCTTGCTAAAGTCGATGTACGCGTTGCGAATCGGCGAGCTGATGGGAAGGGTTTTTTCTCGGATCTCGACGATCTTCACGAAGGGTCTCCTGCGGTAAAGAGACCAATGATCCGTCTGGATCAGACGTTTGCCCAATGCCGTTTTTCTTGCCTTTGATGTTTTGAAAGCACCGTCATGACGATGAACCTGTCCTGGGTTGATGACTTCAACGCACTGGCCGCCACCGGGAACTTCTCGCGCGCCGCTGAAGAACGGCACATGACCCAGCCGGCGTTCAGCCGGCGCATCCGTGCGCTGGAGGAATGGCTGGGCGCGGAGCTGTTTGACCGCAGCTCGCAGCCGGCACGGGTCACTGAAGTCGGGGAATGGTTTCGCATTGCCGCGCAGGATCTGCAAGCGCGGGTCGCCGCCATTCCCGGTGAGGCGCGCGCTGTGGCCGAAGCGAATTCATCGACCCTTCGATTCGCCTCGACACACGCGCTGTCATTCACCTTTCTGCCGCACTGGCTTCGGGCGCTGGAGGCGCACGCCACGATGGGACCGATTCAACTGGTTTCGGACGTGCAGCTGAAATGCGAAGGCTTGCTCGCCCAAAGTGAGGTGCACTTCATGCTGGCGCATGCGCACGCCAGCGCACGTGGCCCGCTGGACGACGCGAGCTTTCCAAGCCTGCTGGTCGGGAAAGATCAGCTCGTGCCGGTGTCGGCACCTGACGGAAAGGGAGCGCCGATGCACAGACTGGAGGGTGGGAACGCCGGTGCAACCATCCACTTGCTGGGCTATAGCCAGGTATCGGGTCTGGGGCGCATCCTGAGAGCGCTCAAAGGACCCGCCATCGAGCGACTTCATCACCAGTACGTGCTCACCGCCCACCTGGCTTCCGTGCTGCGGACCATGGCACTGGACGGAAGAGGGTTGGCATGGCTTCCCAGACTGCTCGTGGGCGACGATCTGGAACGCGGCCGGCTCGTCATTGCCGCTGCCGCCGAATGGCATCTCGATCTGGACATCCGCCTTTATCGCTACCGCGCGAACGCGGGAAAAGCCGCCGAGGGTTTCTGGGCGGCGGCGCAGGCCAGCGTGGCGTAGCGGATGTCTTGCCCTGGCCGTCAGTCGTCAGAACATTGACGTCCTCTGGCTTGGCGGCGCAGGGGAAAGAAAGAAGCTGGTGGAGACGAGGAGGATCGAACTCCCGACCTTCGCATTGCGAACGCGACGCTCTCCCAGCTGAGCTACGTCCCCACGGGCTGAAATGTTAGCAAAGCTGCGGTGCTTCAGGTCATGCCGTTGCGTTTGTCGTTGCGCGCGCGTGTCAACACGCTGTCACCTGAGCGCGTGACAGTGCACGCAGCGAAACAACCGCCACGCCCCATGCGCCATGCTTCCGATTCCGGGCGTCGTGTCCCCACCCTTCGAACCGGTGCACTGGCCTTGATGGCCTGCGTGCTGCTGGCCGCCTGCGCGTCGTTGCCCACGGACGACGGGGATGGCCTCGCCCTGCCCGACTCGGCCTGGGCGCGGGCGGTGCACATCGCGGGGCCGGCTTCCCCCGGTACCTGGAACCACCTGCGCTTTGGCCACCAGAAGCCCACGCGCTACAGCCCCACGGTGCACCAGGGACGCCCGGCCCTTCTGGCGCGCAGCGACGCGGGCAACAGCACGCTGCGCATGGCGCTGGCGGCACAAGACGTGGCGGCGGCGCCATGGCTGTCGTTCTCCTGGTTCGTACCCGCGCTCAACGAGCGGGCCGATCTGCGCGAGGCCGACATCGACGACGCCGTGGTGCGCGTGATCCTGGCCTTCGAGGGCGACCGCAGCCGCATGGCCGCGCGCGACCACATGCTCTCCGAAATCGTCCAGCTGGTCACCGGCGAGCCCTTGCCGTACGCCACGCTGATGTATGTGTGGGACCACCGCTACCCGGTGGGCAGCGTGATCCCCAACCCGCACACGCAACGCATCCGCAAACTGGTGGTGGAGTCCGGGCCGCGGCGCCTGAATCAGTGGGTGGACATGGAGCGCGACATCGACGCCGACTACCGCCAGGTGTTCGGCGAGGCCCCGGGCCGCCTGGTGGCCATTGGCGTCATGACCGATTCCAACAACACGCGCGAGAAGGTGCACGCCTGGTTCGGTCCGCTGACGCTGTCGGCGAAGGCCGCGCTCGCCGGGCCGCTGCGCGCCGCCGACGAGGGGCAGGTGATCGAGGAAGCCGCGAGCCGCTGAGGCGCGCGCGGCAAGCCGGCGACTCAGGCGTGTCTCGGCGTTGTCATGCATTCGTCACGGTGGCGCGTGTCACGCCGCCGGGATGGTGTGTCGGTCTCAGATCAGCTGCAGCGCGACGAGGGCGCCGAGCGCCGCGCCACCGACGAGGCCCGCGAGCACGTCCGAAGGGAAATGCGCACCGGCGTGGACGCGTGCCCAACTGGTGCACAGGGTCACGGTGGCCATGGCAGCGATCAGGGACCAGACGGGAATGGCGACCGCCATGAAACCGACCGCCGTGCTCATGACGGCGGCATGCGTGCTGGGAAAGCCCGAGCGCGAACCGTGATCGAGGTGGTTGGCGCTCAGCCCCTGCGCGCCATTGCCTTGGCGACGGCGAGCCGCTGGCGCTGCGCGCCACGGCCCGCGTCCATCCACTGGAAGAGCCACACGTCCACGCGCCGCAGGCCCCAGGAGGCGGGCGAAGCTTCGGCGCTGGCGATCAGGGATGGTCGTGCGTTCGGGAGTTCCATGCGACCACGCTAGCGTGGCGAAGTGTCATCGACGTGAATCGAGGCCTCACCCGGTCGGATGTCTCGCTAACCGCACTGCGGGGAACGTCACTGATCCGTCAGCACGCTCAACCCCGGCACCACCTGTGTGCTGGAGAACACAAGCCCTGGCCGGTTGCCGCAGTGCCGGGCACCGGTTTCGAGCTGGTGGAGACGAGGAGGATCGAGCTCCGACCTTCGCATTGCGAACGCGACGCTCTCCCTGCTGAGCCACGTCCCCATGGGCTGAAATGTCAGCAAAGAAGCGGTGCTTCAGGTCATGCCGTTGCGGCTGGCGAGTTCGACGAAGAGGGCCGAGTGGTCCAGGTCGGCGAGGCCGTGATCGGCGGCCTGGGCGAACAGTTGTTCGAACAGTTGCGTGATGGGGGCCTCGAAGCCGATCTCGCTCGCGGTGGTCAGGGCGTTGCGCATGTCCTTGAGCTGCACGGCGACGGCACCGCGCTTGGTGAAGTCGCGCTCGATCATGCGCTGGCCGTGCACCTGCAGGATGCGGCTGTCGGCGAAGCCACCGGTGATGGCCTCCTTGACCCGGGCCATGTCGGCGCCACCCTTCTCGCACAGCAGCAACGCCTCGGCGACCGCGCCGATGGTGATGCCCACGATCATCTGGTTGGCCAGCTTGGCGAGCTGGCCGGCGCCATGCGGGCCCACGTGTACGGGCTTGCCCAGTATCTCGAAGAGCGGGCGCACGCGCTCGAAGTCGGCCGGCTTGCCACCGGCCATGATGGCCAGCGTGCCCTCTTCGGCGCCGACCGTGCCGCCCGAGACGGGCGCGTCGAGGTGGTGCACGCCCAGCGCCGCCAGCCGCGCCGCATGGTCGCGCGCCTGGCGCGGCTGGATCGAGGACATGTCCACCACCACGGCACCCGCGCGCAGGCCGTCGGTGGTGCCTTGCTGGAACAGCACGTCCTCCACCACGCCGCCGTGTTCCAGCAGCGTGATCACCACATCGGCGCTGGCCACGGCCTGGGCGGGTGTGTCGGCCACGGTCGCGCCCAGCGGCTGCAGGCGCTCGGCCTTGCTGCGCGAACGGTTCCACACGCTGACCTGGCAACCGGCCTCGCACAGGCGGCGGGCCATGGGAAAACCCATCATGCCGATGCCGAGAACGGCCACGTGCAGGGAGGACAGCGAACCGGTGGTGGGGTTGGAGGAGGTGTTCACGCAAGGGCCTGCTGGATCAGAGAGGGTAGGTCCCGGCGGCTGCCGGATGGATTCAATGTAGGGCAAAAAAAGGCGGTTTCCGGGCCAGGCCCGGAAACCGCGTGCAAGTGGGTCGGCTACGCAGGTAGCCGATGTCCACGGAGTTGTCGGGTGCGGGTCGTGCTCGCCAGCGGGTGGGGGCTGTCGTCGGGTGCTCGGGTCCGGGCATTCAGCTGGGTGCTCAGCACGTGGCTGGCCTGGCTGCCGTGCTCCTGCATCAGGGTCATGGCGCGTGCCACGTCGCCCCGCGCCACGGCTCGCGCAATGGCTTCGTGCTCGTCCCATACGGGTTCGCGCAGCAGTGCCGTCTGCAGGGCCGCACCCATGGCGCGGCGGATGTGGTGCCAGTGCAGCAGGGCACTCTGCTCGATGAGCGGGTTTTGCGCCGCGCGGTACAGCGCGGTGTGGAAGGCCAGGTCGGCGTCGATCATGGCCTTGATGTCGCCGCGCTTCACCGCGGCACGGCCGCGCGTGAGCAGGGCGGGGTCGAGCACCGTGCGGCGCTCGGCCGCCAGCCGCACGGCCAGGCTGTCGAGCGCGCCCCGCACCTCGTACACCTGGGCAATCCAGCCGGTGTCCAGCGGCGTGACCTGCAGACCCCGGCTGCGGCCTGCGGGGCCGGTCGTCAATGGCGCGTCCTGCACGAAACCGTCCTTCTTCAGCAGCCGAAGCGCCTGCATGACCGGCTGGCGGGAGACCGCCAGCTGCACGGCGAGTTCATCCTGCGTGATGCGCTGCCCGGGGGCCAGCGAGCCGTCGCTGATGGCGTCGAGCAGCACGCGGTAGACCTGGTCGACCAGGTCGGGCGCGGTGTCGGGCTGGAAGGGCTGAAGGGTCATGG
>NZ_JAILWB010000037.1 GCF_025699295.1 Hydrogenophaga sp.
AAAGCCCAAACCCCCAGGCACCGGGAGGCACGAGGGGGTTTGGGGGGCTGGGTAAGAGCCTGACGATGACCTACTTTCACACGGGAACCCGCACTATCATCGGCGCAAAGGCGTTTCACTGTCCTGTTCGGGATGGGAAGGAGTGGTACCACCTTGCTATGGTCGTCAGGCATAACTTGTAGATCTGGCTGTGCGAGCGCACAACCGGATCGAATTCATAGAGCTTCGAATCAGCTGATTTTTGATTGCTGCCAACGATCTGGATCAACGTATCGATCCGTATCGGCATAACCATGACATTTCTGTCTGTTGACATTTGACTTTGAGATTTACATCAAAGTTATAGGGTCAAGCCTCACGAGCAATTAGTACTGGTTAGCTTAACGCATTGCTGCGCTTCCACACCCAGCCTATCAACGTCCTGGTCTTGAACGACTCTTCAGGGGGCTCAAGGCCCCGGCAGATCTCATCTTGGAACGAGTTTCCCGCTTAGATGCTTTCAGCGGTTATCTCTTCCGCACTTAGCTACCCGGCAATGCCACTGGCGTGACAACCGGTACACCAGAGGTGCGTCCACTCCGGTCCTCTCGTACTAGGAGCAGGCTTCCTCAAATCTGCAGCGCCCACGGAAGATAGGGACCAAACTGTCTCACGACGTTTTAAACCCAGCTCACGTACCTCTTTAAATGGCGAACAGCCATACCCTTGGGACCGGCTACAGCCCCAGGATGAGATGAGCCGACATCGAGGTGCCAAACACCGCCGTCGATATGAACTCTTGGGCGGTATCAGCCTGTTATCCCCAGAGTACCTTTTATCCGTTGAGCGATGGCCCTTCCATACAGAACCACCGGATCACTATGTCCTGCTTTCGCATCTGCTCGACTTGTCAGTCTCGCAGTTAAGCACGCTTATGCCATTGCACTATTAGCACGATGTCCGACCGTACCTAGCGTACCTTCGAACTCCTCCGTTACACTTTGGGAGGAGACCGCCCCAGTCAAACTGCCTACCATGCACTGTCCCCGATCCAGATAATGGACCTAGGTTAGAACCTCAAACACACCAGGGTGGTATTTCAACGTTGGCTCCACAAGATCTAGCGACCCTGCTTCAAAGCCTCCCACCTATCCTACACAGATCTGTTCAAAGTCCAATACAAAGCTACAGTAAAGGTTCATGGGGTCTTTCCGTCTTTCCGCGGGGAGATTGCATCATCACAAACATTTCAACTTCGCTGAGTCTCAGGAGGAGACAGTGTGGCCATCGTTACGCCATTCGTGCAGGTCGGAACTTACCCGACAAGGAATTTCGCTACCTTAGGACCGTTATAGTTACGGCCGCCGTTTACTGGGACTTCGATCAAGAGCTTGCACCCCATCAATTAATCTTCCAGCACCGGGCAGGCGTCACACCCTATACGTCCACTTTCGTGTTTGCAGAGTGCTGTGTTTTTAATAAACAGTCGCAGCCACCAATTTTTTGCAACCCATTCATGCTCAGATGTTCTCATCACATTACTAGGGCACACCTTCTTCCGAAGTTACGGTGTCAATTTGCCGAGTTCCTTCTCCTGAGTTCTCTCAAGCGCCTTAGAATACTCATCTCGCGCACCAGTGTCGGTTTGCGGTACGGTCAATTACAAGCTGAAGCTTAGTGGCTTTTCCTGGGACCTCGTTCAGTTACTTCGCGAGCAAGCTCGCTCGATCAACAGCCTCGGTATATGACACGCGGATTTGCCTACGTGTCGCCTACATCTGTCTAAACCGGCACATCCAACCGCCGGATAACCTATTAAGATCCGTCCCCACATCGCACTTGCAATCGGTACAGGAATATTGACCTGTTTCCCATCAGCTACGCATCTCTGCCTCGCCTTAGGGGCCGACTCACCCTACGCCGATGAACGTTGCGTAGGAAACCTTGCGCTTACGGCGAGGGGGCTTTTCACCCCCTTTAACGCTACTCATGTCAGCATTCGCACTTCTGATACCTCCAGCATCCTTTACAAGACACCTTCACAGGCTTACAGAACGCTCTCCTACCACTTGCAATAAATTGCAAATCCGCAGCTTCGGTAACTGGCTTAGCCCCGTTACATCTTCCGCGCAGGACGACTCGATCAGTGAGCTATTACGCTTTCTTTAAATGATGGCTGCTTCTAAGCCAACATCCTGACTGTTTTAGCCTTCCCACTTCGTTTCCCACTTAGCCAATTTTAGGGACCTTAGCTGGCGGTCTGGGTTGTTTCCCTCTTGAGTCCGGACGTTAGCACCCGGTGCTCTGTCTCCCAAGCTGTACTCGTCGGTATTCGGAGTTTGCCTTGGTTTGGTAAGTCGCCATGACCCCCTAGCCAAAACAGTGCTCTACCCCCGACGGTAATACTTGAGGCACTACCTAAATAGTTTTCGGAGAGAACCAGCTATTTCCAAGTTTGTTTAGCCTTTCACCCCTATCCACAGCTCATCCGCTAGTTTTGCAACACTAGTCGGTTCGGACCTCCAGTACCTGTTACGGCACCTTCATCCTGGCCATGGATAGATCACTTGGTTTCGGGTCTACACCCAGCGACTGAATCGCCCTGTTCGGACTCGATTTCTCTACGGCTTCCCTATTCGGTTAACCTTGCCACTGAATGTAAGTCGCTGACCCATTATACAAAAGGTACGCAGTCACCCCTTGCGAGGCTCCTACTTTTTGTAAGCACGCGGTTTCAGGATCTATTTCACTCCCCTCCCGGGGTTCTTTTCGCCTTTCCCTCACGGTACTTGTTCACTATCGGTCGATGATGAGTATTTAGCCTTGGAGGATGGTCCCCCCATGTTCAGACAGGATTTCTCGTGTCCCGCCCTACTTGTCGTTAGCTCAGTACCACACAGGTCTTTTCACGTACGGGGCTATCACCCGCTATGGCCGCCCTTTCCAGAGCGTTCCGTTAAGTCTTGTGCTATCACTAACAGGCTCTTCCGATTTCGCTCGCCACTACTTTCGGAATCTCGGTTGATGTCTTTTCCTCGAGCTACTGAGATGTTTCAGTTCACCCGGTTCGCCTCGCATGACTATGTATTCATCATGCGATACCTACTGCTAGGTGGGTTTCCCCATTCGGAAATCTCCGGATCAAAGCTTATTTGCCAGCTCCCCGAAGCTTATCGCAGGCTATCACGTCCTTCGTCGCCTATCATCGCCAAGGCATCCACCACGTGCTCTTATTCACTTGACCCTATAACTTTGACGTCTCATCAAGCCTCGCGGCTCAGCAAGACACAAAATCACATCAAGCAAATGTCTGTCAGGTCTTTCACCTGACGCGTTATGCCGTTTCAACTCATATCTTTCAATGAAATTGAATATTCGTTGACGCAATCAAAAATGTTGCTGATGGCACGGTGCACATGAAACCTTTACGAATATGTGCTTTCCATCAGCAACGCTGATTCGACTCTATGAATTTTTAAAGAACAGCCGTTGGCAGCCTTGCGGCCACCGGTTAATCGATGGATATCAATCAACATCAAAGCACCCTCAGCCCGTTTGACCAGGATGCTTTGATGTGGATTCATCAGACAAGAACATCGCGCTGCGCGACATTGTTTGGTGGAGGATGACGGGATCGAACCGACGACCCCCTGCTTGCAAAGCAGGTGCTCTCCCAGCTGAGCTAATCCCCCGGGATGTCTTGCGCGCATTGGAGGGGATGGTGGGTCTGGTTGGTCTCGAACCAACGACCCCCGCCTTATCAAGACGGTGCTCTAACCAACTGAGCTACAGACCCAAGCCGGTCGCTTGATCTCTCCAGGCCAAAGCCCGAATCGCTGGCGACGTCCTTCCAACAACCGATAAGTGTGAGCGTTTGAGCTTGATTGCTCTTTTCCAGAAAGGAGGTGATCCAGCCGCACCTTCCGATACGGCTACCTTGTTACGACTTCACCCCAGTCACGAACCCCGCCGTGGTAATCGCCCTCCTTGCGGTTAGGCTAACTACTTCTGGCGAGACCCGCTCCCATGGTGTGACGGGCGGTGTGTACAAGACCCGGGAACGTATTCACCGTGACATGCTGATCCACGATTACTAGCGATTCCGACTTCACGCAGTCGAGTTGCAGACTGCGATCCGGACTACGACTGGCTTTATGGGATTGGCTCCCCCTCGCGGGTTGGCAACCCTTTGTACCAGCCATTGTATGACGTGTGTAGCCCCACCTATAAGGGCCATGAGGACTTGACGTCATCCCCACCTTCCTCCGGTTTGTCACCGGCAGTCTCATTAGAGTGCCCTTTCGTAGCAACTAATGACAAGGGTTGCGCTCGTTGCGGGACTTAACCCAACATCTCACGACACGAGCTGACGACAGCCATGCAGCACCTGT
>NZ_JAILWB010000038.1 GCF_025699295.1 Hydrogenophaga sp.
GGCATCCAGCAACTGCTTTGTAGCGTTGTCATCTTCAATCATTTTCGGTTCTCCATCCGATGTGTGTTTATAGCACTTCTCCCGTTCACTGAGGAATGTGACTCAGAGACTTGACATAAGGCCCTGTCAACTCCTACCTTCACATCCCTCCATCCGGTGCCGCTGATGCGGCTCCCCTGGCCGGCCCCTCACGGGGTCGGCCGCTCTACCGGGTGGGGAGAGCAAACGGACTGGAGCCTATCCGATGGAATCTGACCCGAATCTGAACCCTGACAAGGCGCTTACAAAGCTGCCTCACGCGACCTTCCCCAACGGACTGAGTGCCGCGATCCGGGAAGGGGATTTTGAAACCCCGACCCGGTTCCACGTGCACGGCAACGCCTTCATGCCGGGCGACCGGCTGCGCTGGGTGTTTGATTTCTCAATCACCGTGGAGGCGGCAGACGATGAGGCCGCGCAAGCGCGCGCCTTCGAAGTGTTCACAGAATATGACATTGATCTAACCGAAATTGAGGAGGCCGACCCATGCGAGTAAACCCGGAAAATATCGACCCGATGCGAATCAGTGCCTACGTTGAGGCCATCTGCGGCGCGCTGATTCTGCTGGTGATCCTCTGCACGCCGATCCCGGCGAAAGCCGATGACTACCGGCCCGAGCTGACCATCATCGCGCCGACTGAGTACGTCAGCGGGGCGCCGCTGCCGCTTTCCGAGCTGACCGAGTATCGCCTGTACTGTGACGGCGAAACGGTGCCGCTGGCGACAGTGGCGCCGACCGGGGCCAGCACGCCCTGGCAAGCCGAGTGGGGCACCTTCGCGCCGGGCGATCACTCATGCACGGCCACGGCCGTGAATTACGAGGGCAGCGAATCGGCGCCCAGCTCGCCGCGCACTTTCACAGTGGCGCGCGACCAGCCTGGCGCGCCTGTTCTGAACATCGTGGCTGGTGGCGGCGCTTAACGTGCCGTTTGATGACCGCACTCCGCACCTGGAATTGCAGGCGGACGGAGAAACCTTCCGACTGTTAAAGCCGGTGCGCTGGACTCCGCGCGCCAATTTCGCGATCCGGCACGATCTGCCACCGGGGCCGCTTAGGGTGCCGGCCGGATTTGTGACCGACTTTGCCAGCGTGCCGCGCCTGTTCCGGTCGCTGGTACCGCGCGCCGGCCGCTATTCGCTGGCCACCTTCGTGCATGACTGGCTGTACCGGGCGCAGCCGGAAGGCTGGACCCGCAAAAAGGCTGATCTGGCATTTCTCTCGGCCATGCGCGACCTGGGCGTGCCCTGGCTGAAGCGGCGCACGATATATCACGCTGTGCGGATCGGTGGCGGCCGCTGGTGAGTTCCCCCGATCCAAACCGCCAGCAACCTGGCCGATATCAGGTGTACATGCGGCCGCCATCCGGTGAGTGTTTTCACCATGAAGTGAAGGCGGGCAGCCACCGGCAGGCGTTCAATCGCGCTGTTTTCGAGCGGCCCGGTAACATCGTTTTATCGACTTGTTACAAGGGCCGGTGAGCGCACGCATGTCACCTGAACAGGCGTACACCCTGGCCTATGGCGGCCCGGCACCACGGCCACCGATCCGATCCGACTACCGCCGGCACTGCGATTTTCTGGCCGCGTGTGAGGGGTATTTGCGCCTCGATTTCACGGATCACACTATCCCCGATCCGCTGGAGCGAGAGCGGCGTATGCGGGCGCGCACGGAGGGCGCTAAGTGAAGGCAGCCAGGTTGCCGCGCGGCGCCGATGCGGATTTCGAGGATATCGAGTGGGGCGCGCCGCTGGTGTACGAATTCGGGCACATATCCGATACCGTGCGCGCCGAGTGGATGAAGCGCAAAGCCCGCAACCGGGCGGAGGGCAACGCCTGGTTGCGCGATGCTCACCAGATCCTTTGCGGCACGCCGCGCATGGTGCGCACCCTGCACACCCTGAGCGATATCGAGGCCAAAGCGCACTGGTGCGCCGATGAGTGCGGCACCCTGGCCACCGATGCCCAGCTCGATCAATTCAGACTTGCGCGCAGCCTGCCGGACGTACCCGGCGACAAAGGCGGGCCACGGATTGCCCGCGCGCAAGACTGGCAATTTTGGCGGCGGGTGTTCCGCCGGGAAGTCGGCCGCTTTCGGGATCAGCTCGCCCGGCACCTGGGCCACGTCCACAAGCGCCGCCAGATTTATTGCGCGGATTCGGTGGTCCGCTGGCACCAGCAACGCACGCGCGCAAATCTGGAGTTGCTGGAGAAGCTGGAAGCGGTGAGCGATGCCGGCGGCGTGGTCAACCTGGCCGATATTTACCGGGCGAGCCTGGCGAATCCGGCCTTGCGCCGCGCTGAGCTGCTGGCCCGCATTCGCGGATTCGAGCGGTGGGCGGAGAGGGTGGGTGACGTGGCCACCTTTGTCACGCTGACGGCGCCCAGCAAATACCATTGCCGGCACGCGAAAAGCGGCGCGCCGGTGGACAATTGGAACGGCAGCACGCCGCGCGATGTGAATGCCTACCTGGGTCGCGTGTGGTCCCGCATCCGGGCGAAGCTGAAGCGCCTGGAGCTGCGCGTGTACGGGTTTCGGATCGCTGAGCCGCACCATGATGGGACGCCGCACTGGCATTTTTTGCTATTCCACGCACCGGCCCGATCGGGCGAGCTGCGCGCCGTCATCCGGGCGCACGCACTGGCCGAAGATGGCACCGAGCGCGGCGCCAGAAAGCAGCGGGTGAAATTCGAGGCCATCGACCCGAAGAAAGGCAGCGCAACCGGCTACATCATCAAATACGTTTCAAAGTCGATTGACGGCTATGGGGTAGGGGCCGACCTGCACGGCGGCGAAGCGGAAGCCGCGGCGGATCGGATTGTGGCCTGGGCGCGCATCTGGGGGATTCGCCAGTTTCAGCAAATCGGCGGGCCGCCGGTGGGAGTCTGGCGCGAGTATCGGCGCATCCAGCCGGATGACGCGCTATCGGTGGTGCCCCCGCATCATCTGCCCTGGCACGCGGCCAGCGTAGAGGGCCGCTGGTGCGAGTTCATGCGCTGCATGGGCGGGAGTGCCCCGGGCCGCGAGGCGCCTTCACAGCTCGCCAGGCGGCCGCTGGTGGATGAAGAAACCGGCGAGCTGATCGCCTACCGCACCCGCTACGGCGACTTGGTGAAGCCATCCGGTCGGCCATTGCTGGGCGTGGTGCGTGAGCGCCTGGTGCTGGAAACCCGGCTGTTGCGCTGGGAAATCCGCCATTGTGCAGCGCCGCACGAAATCGGGGGAGCTCGCGCCGGCGATGTGAGCGAAATCAATCACTTACTGCATGATGCGGCGCAACACGATTCCGGCGCCGGCGCAGCCGGTGCGACTTGGACTCGTGTCAGTAACTGTACGGACCCCCCCTTCGACCCAGGTCACATTCCGTGAATGCGGCCGATCTGAAGGGGCTTTTGGCCGAAACGCGGGCCGGCCTACGCAATGAACTGGCCCGCGAGCTGGCGACGCTGCCGGGATTTATCCGGCGGCGCTTCAAGCCGTTGCTGGACGTGGTGTTTGTGCATCTTGACGCCCAGCAAGCGGCACTGATCGAGCTGCGCGAATTGGCGGACCGGATGGAGCTGGTCTTAGAACAACTGGAGCGCGAAGAAAATGCCGAGGAAGAAAACCCCGCCGGCGGTGCTGG
>NZ_JAILWB010000039.1 GCF_025699295.1 Hydrogenophaga sp.
GGGGTCTCCTCGTTTTCAGTGCAATAAGTGACGGTACGCAAAGCTAGCACTGGCGCGGGGGTGGTCTGGGTAGACCGTTGATTTCATTGACTTTCCTGTTCGCTTTGTAAACGGGTATGGTGGCCTCCCACTTTTGAGGTTCACGATGCAGGGTTGGCACACAACGTTTTTGGGGATGCGTGGGCTCCCCCGCGATATCAGCGACTTCGAGATGAAGGCATTTTTCACCTTCGATGGTGCCGAGCGCGACGCAATCAATGCACGCCGAGGTGATTCCCACAAGCTTGGTCTGGCGCTCCATATTGGTTTCCTGCGCATGAGTGGGCGTTTGCTCGGTGCCTTTCGGGTAATTCCAGTAGCCTTGTGGCGCCACCTTGGCAACGAGCTTGGCATTGCAGCACCAGAAGTCGCCTCGCTGAGAGCCATGTATGAACGCGGGCGCACGCTATTCGATCACCAACAAGTAGCCTGCACGGTCCTTGGATTCCAGTGGATGAGCGAGCACCAGCGCCGCTCACTGGTACGTGAACTGCGCGACGAAGTGGCGCGCTGCGCCGACCGCGATCAGCTACTCGTGCGGGCGCGTCAATGGCTGTACAAGAACAAGCTGGTGATCGTGCACGAGCGGGCAATTCGGACACTGATTGCGGCGGCACTTGCCCAGCTTGAAGTTGAAACAGGCACCGCCATCGCCGCCAGCGTTGATCCAGCAACACTTGATCGCTGGCGAGCCTCAGTTTCAGAGCTGCGCCCAGATGGACAAACCCAGCAGAGTTGGCTATGGGCTGCACCGGCGAAACACTCAACCCGCCAAATCAGCGAGGTACTGGAGCGCATCGACCTGCTTTACACGCTGGACGTTCATAAGCACCTGGCAGACATCCCCGATCTCATCTTGCGCCGCTACGCGCGCCGACTTGTCTCCAGGCCGCCCTCAGCCGGAGCCAAGATCAAAGAGCCAGCGCGCACCGTGGAGGTCGCATGCTTTCTTCGGTATTGCCTGTTCACCACCACAGACCAGTTGATCCTTATGGTGCAGCGCCGGATCGCCGATCTGTGGCGTCAGGCTGCCGCCGATGTCCCCGCTACCGTCAATTGGGCCGCAATGTACAAAACGCTGCTCGGCGAACTTGTTGCCTTGAGCGCGCAAGGTGCGGTGCCAGATGCTGAGTTGCGTGCCCGTCTTGAAGCCTTGATCACCGAAACCCAGAAACGCAAACCACCGAGCAGGGCCTCCCTGGTCCGCGAGGGATTGATTGATGGAATTCGCCCCGTGCGGTCGTTGCTCGTCGCCATTGCAAAGCTGCCCTGGCAGGCCACCGGCGAGCATCCTGCCATCGAGTACCTTGCCAAGCTGCAAGCTTTATATCTCAAAGGATCCAGAAAGCTGCCAGTTGAAGTGGTGGCACCAAGTCTGGGAATGATCTGGCAGGTTTCGATCTCCAGCCCAGACCGGGAACGGGCGTTTCAGGCGTTGGAGGTGGCCACCCTGTTTGCCCTGCGCCGCGCGGTGCGCAATGGCTCGGTCTGGATTGAGCACAGCCTGAGCTTTCGGGGTCGTGCGCGCTTGTTCTTCACGGACGAGCGTTGGCAGGCAGAGTCCAAGAAACACTATGCCCGTCTATCGTTACCCAGCAAGGCTGCCACTTTCTTGAAGCCTTTGCTGGCCAGAGTAACTGCCGGTGTCGATGCGGTGGCCGCTGCAGCCCGCAGTGGCGTACTGCGCGTGGATGATGAACTCCATTTGTCGCCATTGCCCGCAGAGGACGAAGACCCAGAAGTGACCAAGCTGCGCGCGGCTTTGGATCACCGCATCGGTGAGGTTCAATTGCCGGAAGTGATTCTGGCCGTTGACGCCCAGGTGCGCTTTAGCTGGATCATGCTCGGACGTGAGCCGCGCTCTACCGACGAGCTGCTGATGGTCTATGCCGGCATCATGGCCCACGGCACCAGTCTGACTGCGGTCGAATGCGCGCGCATGATTCCGCAATTGTCTGCCACCAGCATTCGCCAGGCCATGCGCTGGGCGCGGGACGAACGGCGTCTGAGCCAGGCCTGCCAGGCTGTGCTGGAATTCATGCAGCGACACCCGATTGCCGCCACCTGGGGGCGGTCCGATTTGGCATCTTCTGACATGATGAGCATGGAGACCACCAAACGGGTGTGGCAAGCCCGGCTTGATCCTCGGCGCAACACACCTTCCATTGGAATCTACTCCCATGTAAAAGACCGGTGGGGCATCTTCCATGCGCAGCCCTTTGTGCTCAATGAGCGCCAGGCGGGCGTGGCCATTGAAGGTGTCATCCGCCAAGAAAAGCTGGAGACCAGCCAGCTTGCTGTGGATACCCATGGCTACACCGACTTTGCCATGTCACATGCCCGTTTGCTTGGTTTTGATCTTTGCCCGCGGTTGAAGGAACTCAAACAGCGCCACCTCTTTGTGCCACGCGGCACCAAAGTGCCCGCAGAAATCGCTGCGGTGTGCGAAGCCAATGTCGACGTCGCTTTGATCGAAAAGCATTGGGATAGTCTGGTGCACCTGGCAGCCTCGGTCATGAGCGGACATGCCAGTGCGGTGGCAGCTCTTGCGCGGTTCGGTTCTGCCGCCCAGGGCGATCCAATCTATGAGGCTGGCGTGCAATTGGGGCGGTTGCTGCGTACGGCGTTTTTGGCTGACTACTTTGTCAAGGACGCTTTCAGGAACGAGTTGCGCCGGGTGCTCAATCGGGGCGAGGCTGTTAACGCCCTCAAGCGCGCCATTTATACCGGCCGGATCAGCCCGGCGCAGGCCAAACGTGTCGATGAAATGCAGGCTGTGGCCGATGCGTTGAGCCTGATGGCCAACATCGTGATGGCGTGGAATACCTCACAGATGCAGGCGGTCCTGGATCGCTGGTCGAACCGCCGCCAGGTCATTCCACCGGAACTGATCGGGAAGATTGCGCCCACCAGGCTGGAGAGCATCAACTTGCGGGGTGTGTTTCGCTTCCCGGTTGACCGCTATGCTGACCAAATCCTGCCTTCGCGGCCAAATGCATCGATAACTGGCACCAATGGATGAAACCGACCACGGTTTGACGCCACGAATCGCAGATTTGAAAGTGAACAGGAAAGTCAATGAAATCAACGATCTACCAACACCACCTCCGCGCCAGTGCTAGCTTTTCGTACCGTCACTTATTGCACTGAAAACGAGGAGACCCC
>NZ_JAILWB010000004.1 GCF_025699295.1 Hydrogenophaga sp.
GCGTGGAATCTGAACTCCGTATACAGAATACAGGTAATACCCCCGTCGGTGTTGGCCGCAGATCGAAAGACCCCATGACACAATGCGCCACCATGAAAAGCTCTCCCCGCTTCGACCCTGCCTGGCTTGAGCGCGAGTACAACAACCGCGCCCGTGTGCCCGAGCACCCCGTGCATTTCGAGCGCTGGGCGCGGGACTCCGCGGTGGCGCGCCAGAGCGGCCGCGCCCTGATCGACGTGAGCTACGGACACGGCGCGGGCGAGACGCTGGACGTCTTTCCCGCGCAGCGCAAGCCGGGCTCGCCGCCCGCGCCGGTGCTGGTGTTCATTCATGGCGGCTGGTGGCGCAGCCTGGACAAGTCCGACCACTCGTTCATCGCGCCGCCGTTCGTGCAGCGCGGTGCCTGCGTGGTGGTACCCAACTACGCACTGTGCCCGGCGGTGACCATTCCCCAGATCACGCTGCAGATGGTGCAGGCCCTGGCCTGGGTGGTCCGCCACATCGGCGCGCACGGCGGCGACCCGGACCGCATCACGGTGGTGGGGCATTCGGCCGGCGGCCACCTGGCGGCCATGATGCTGGCCTGCGACTGGACGCGCGTGGGCGACGACCTGCCGGTGTCCCTGGTGAAGAACGCGCTGGCCATGTCGGGCCTGTTCGACCTCGAACCCGTCATGCACACGCCGTCGGTGCAGGCATCACTGCATCTCACGCCGCAACAGGTGGCCATGGCGAGTCCGGCGCGTCTGCCTGCGCCGCCTGTGCGCCCGCAAGGCCGGGGCCAGCTCAGCGCCGTGGTGGGTGCGCTGGAGAGCGACGAGTTCCTGCGCCACAACCGCCTGATCCAGCAGGCCTGGGGCGAGGGGGTGGTGCCGGTGTGCGAGGAACTGAAGGGACTCAACCACTTCAGCATCGTGGACGCGCTGGCCGATCCGAAGCAGCGCTTGCACAGGATGGTGCGTGGGTTGCTCGGGGTCTGAGGTTTTTCTCTCCTGCTGTACCGGCCACCCCGGGCCCGCGAGGTGGTGGCGCGAAATACCCAAGACCCGAGGGACGTTACATCAACAGATGCTCACCCGCGTTGTCCCCGCCCAGGATCACGTAGTTCACCTTGCGGATGTCCATCAGCTTCGTTCCGCCCGCATAGCTGATCGAGCTTTGCACGTCCTGCTCCATCTCCACCAGCGTGCCCGCCAGCGTGCCCTTGATCGGCTCCAGGATGCGCTTGCCCTCCACGTGCTTGTACTCACCCTTGTTGAAGTCGCTGGCCGAGCCGTAGTACTCCTTGTAGAGCGCACCGTCGACCTCGACCGTCTTGCCGGGCGATTCCTCGTGCCCCGCGAACAGGGAACCGATCATCACCATCGACGCACCAAAGCGCACGCTCTTGGCGATGTCGCCGTGGCTGCGGATGCCGCCGTCGGCAATGATGGGCTTGGTCGCCACGCGCGCGCACCACTTGAGCGCGCTGAGCTGCCAGCCGCCGGTGCCGAAACCGGTCTTGAGCTTGGTGATGCAGACCTTGCCCGGGCCCACGCCGACCTTGGTCGCGTCCGCACCCCAGTTCTCCAGGTCGATCACTGCCTCGGGCGTGGCCACGTTCCCTGCGATCACGAAAGACATGGGCAGCTTGTTCTTGAGGTAGCCGATCATGTTCTTCACGCTGTCGGCGTGACCGTGCGCAATGTCGATGGTGATGTATTCGGGCGCCAGGCCCTCGGCCACCAGCTGATCCACCGTGGCGTAGTCGGGTGTCTTCACACCCAGTGAGATGGAGGCGAACGCGTCGGCTGCGCGCATGTCGCGCACGAACTGCACGTTGTCCAGGTCGAAGCGGTGCATGACATAGAAGTAGCCGTTGCGCGCCAGCCAGGCGCAGATGGACTCGTCCACCACCGTTTTCATGTTGGCCGGCACCACCGGCAGGCGGAATTTGCGCCCGCCGAGTTCCACGCTGGCGTCGCATTCCGATCGGCTTTCCACGCGGCACTTGCGTGGCAGCAGCAGGACGTTGTCGTAGTCGAAGATTTCCATTTTGAGAACCAGGCTCCAGAAAGGTCGTTGAGGAACGAAGAGAGCGCTTGGTCTGGCCGGTCGTGCTGGCGGTGGAGCGCCAACAAAAAACCGGGCGCAAGAAGCTTGGGCCCGGTGCCCGATTGTAGGCGCCCCGGGCGCGGAAGGGTTTCCGGCGTACCTGGCCCTTTGAGTATGAGGTGTATACGGGAGTCTGTATGTGCAACCGTGGGCCGGTGCGCTTCCTACAATCGCTGCATGCTGTTTGAAGACCCCGTTGCCCCGTCCCCGCTGCTCGCGGGCCTCAATGCCGAGCAGGCTGCCGCCGTGGCGCTGCCGCCCGAGCATGCGCTCATCCTGGCGGGCGCCGGTTCGGGCAAGACGCGGGTGCTCACCACGCGCATCGCCTGGCTGCTGCAGACCGGGCAGGTCACGCCCGGTGGCATCCTGGCCGTCACCTTCACCAACAAGGCGGCCAGGGAAATGATGACGCGCCTGTCGGCCATGCTGCCGGTGAACGTGCGCGGCATGTGGATCGGCACCTTCCACGGCCTGTGCAACCGATTTCTGCGCGCGCACCACAAGCTGGCCAACCTGCCCGCCACTTTCCAGATCCTGGACACGCAGGACCAGCTCTCGGCCATCAAGCGCCTGTGCAAGCAGTTCAACGTGGACGACGAGCGCTACCCCCCGAAACAGGTGCAGTACTTCATCAGCGGCTGCAAGGAAGACGGCCAGCGCCCGCGCGACGTGGTCGCGCGCGACGCGGAAACGCTCAAGAAGGTCGAGCTCTATGCGCTCTACGAAGAGCAGTGCCAGCGCGAGGGCGTGGTGGACTTCGGTGAACTCATGCTGCGCAGCTACGAGGTGCTGCGCGACAACGACCCGGTGCGCGAGCACTACCAGCGGCGCTTCCGCCACATCCTGATCGACGAGTTCCAGGACACCAACCGCCTGCAGTACGCCTGGATCAAGATGTTCAGCACGCCGCCACTCGAAGGCCTGCCGGCTTCGGGCAATGCGGTGTTCGCCGTGGGCGACGACGACCAGAGCATCTACGCCTTTCGCGGCGCGCGCGTGGGCAACATGGCCGACTTCGTGCGCGAGTTCAACGTGCGCCACCAGATCAAGCTGGAACAGAACTACCGCAGCGCCAGCAACATCCTCGACTCGGCCAACCAGCTCATCAGCCACAACACGAGTCGCCTGGGCAAGAACCTGCGCACCGACGAGGGCGCGGGCGAGCCGGTGCGCGTGTTCGAAGCCACCAGCGACTTCGCCGAGGCGCAGTGGATGGTCGACGAGATGAAGCAGCTCGCGCGCGAGGACGTGCCGCGCAGCGAAATGGCCGTGCTCTACCGCAGCAACGCGCAAAGCCGCGTGGTGGAAACCGCGCTGTTCAACGCCGGCATGCCCTACCGCGTGTACGGTGGCCTGCGCTTCTTCGAACGCGCCGAGATCAAGCACGCGCTGGCCTACCTGCGCCTGCTGGAGAACCCGCACGACGACACCAGCTTCCTGCGCGTGGTGAACTTCCCGCCGCGCGGCATCGGCGCGCGCAGCATCGAACAGCTGCAGGACGTGGCGCGCGCCTCGGGCTGCTCGCTGCACGACGCGGTGAGCGCGGTCACCGGCCGCGCCGGCGTGGCCATCGGTGCCTTTGTCGCCAAGCTCGACATCGTGCGCGAGCAGACCGAGGGCAGCACGCTGCGCGAGATCATCGAACTGGTGCTCGCGCACAGCGGGCTCGTCGAGCACTACCGCGCCGAGCGCGAAGGGCAGGACCGGGTGGAGAACCTGGAGGAACTGGTGAACGCGGCCGAGAGCTTCGTGAGCATCGAAGGCTTCGGCCGCGATGCGGTGGCGCTGCCGGTGGACGAGCTGGGCAAGCCGCTGACACAAAGCCCGGCGAGCCAGGGGCTGGATCCTTCGAAGGAACCCGCATCCGTTCGGTCTGAGCTTGTCGAAGACCCCGCAAGCCCTTCGACGAGCTCAGGGCGAACGGATTTTGTGGAGCCTGAAACCGGCGAAACCCTCAGCCCGCTCGCCGCCTTCCTCACGCACGCCGCGCTCGAGTCCGGTGACAACCAGGCCCAGGCCGGGCAGGACGCGGTGCAGCTGATGACGGTGCACGCGGCCAAGGGCCTGGAGTTCGACTGCGTGTTCATCACCGGCATGGAAGAGGGCCTGTTCCCGCACGAGAATTCCATGAGCGACCGCGCCAGCCTCGAAGAAGAGCGCCGCCTGATGTACGTGGCGATCACGCGCGCGCGCAAGCGCCTGTACCTGAGCCATTCGCAGACCCGCATGCTGCACGGGCAGACGCGCTACAACCTCAAGAGCCGCTTCTTCGACGAACTGCCCGAGGCCTGCCTGAAGTGGCTCACACCACAACAACCCGCGTGGAGCGCACCCGGCGGCGGAGGCGGCCAGTGGCAGAACGGGCGGCGCGCCTTCGGTGCACCAGCCGCCTTGCAACCTGCGTGGTCACCGGGCTTCAAGGAACGCGGCGACCCCAAGGGCCTGGGCCAGAACGCGCCCGAGCCCGACCGCGGCACCGACATTCATGCCGGCCTGGCCGTGTTCCACAACAAGTTCGGCGAAGGCAAGGTGCTGGCGGTGGAGGGCGCGGGCGACGACGCCCGCGCGCAGGTCAGCTTCACGCGCCACGGAACCAAGTGGCTGGCGCTCAGCGTGGCCAAGCTCACGCCGATCACCTGACCCTCAGGTGCCGATCACGCCACCATCGTTTTTCGTGATGACGATGGTCGCCGAGCGCGGGCGCTTGCCGGCGCCGTAGCCGGCGTTCGACGGCCACTGGCTCTCGTACTTCGACGGGTCGTTCACGTCGCTCATTTTCGTGTTTTCGCCCGCGTGCTGGATGTTCACGAAGATCGCGCGACCGTCGGGTGTTTCGGTGATGCCGGTGATCTCGGCCCCTTTCGGACCGACGAGGAAGCGCTTGAGCGTGGCTGCGGTCTGCGGCCTGCCCACGTGCGTGGTCACCTTCTTGTCGCCATAGGACAGCGTCCTGCTGGCGCCGTCGCCGCGCTGGCCGGGCAGGGCGGCGAGCAGCATGCAGTTGGTCGTGTCGGTGTAGGCGCCGTCGTCGGTCTGGATCCAGCACACGCCGGTGGCCTGGCTGAACACCAGGCCGTCGGGCGAGGACAGGTCGTTCCCGTCGCTCAGATTCGACAGGTTCACCGTGGTCTTGTCGGCGTCGGCCTGCGCGGCGAACAGGTAGATGTCCCACAGGAAGGCCGCGTCGGCGGGCTGCTTCTCGGCCAGGCGAACGATGTGCCCGTTGACGTTGCCCTTCTGCTCCTTGCTGCCCTTCATGTCGACGTAGGCGCGCGGGTTGGCGGCGTCGGTGGTGGCAGGCGTGCGCGCGCTGTTGTTGGTGAGCGTGATGTAGACCTCACCGTTCTTCGGGTTCACGCCGCCCCATTCCGGGCGGTCCATCTTCGTGGCGCCCACGGCATCGGCGGCCAGGCGGGTAAAGACCGCGATGTCGGCCTCGTTCCTGAACTCGAAGTACGAGCTGCCGGCAATCACCGGGTTGTTCATGGACAGTTCCAGCCACTCGCCGCTGCCGTCGGCCTTGAAGCGCGCCACGTACAGCGTGCCTTTGTCGAGGTACTTGTCGCCGGCGGCCAGGCGGTTGGCCGGGCGGGCGTCGGCCGGATCCCACTTCGCGGTCGAGACGAACTTGTAGATGTACTCGCCGCGCGCGTCGTCGCCCATGTAGGCCACTACCGGCTGGCCGGCCACCGCACGCGCGAAGGTCGCGTTCTCGTGACCCAGGCGGCCCAGCGCCGTGCGCTTGCGCAGGGCCTGTGACTTGTCGTAGGGGTCGATCTCGACGATGTAACCGAAGGTGTTCATCTCGTTGCGAAAGTCGTCCTTCGCGCTGGTGCCCACAGCGCTGTTGTTCCAGCGCGCGTAGGTGTCGGCCGTGCCGCCGCTTTCCCAGCCGTGGCGGCTGGCCGCGCCGGCCTTGCGGCCGTAGCGGTTGAGGGCCTGCACCTGTTTGTCCTTCTTGCGTGCGTCATCGTCCTTCGCGTCGCGGAAGAAGTAGCCGAACCAGTTCTCTTCGCCCGAGATGAAGGTGCCCCAGGGCGTGCGGCCGGTGCCGCAGTTGTTGAGCGTGCCGCGCGCCTGTGTGCCGTCGGGGCTGTACTTCGTCATCAGGTGCTCGCTGCCACGCGCCGGACCGTGAATGGCCACGGGCGTCATCGTGGTGATGCGGCGGTTGAAGGCAGAGCCCGGTTTCGTGGCCCAGGCCTTGCCATCCGTCTGCACCTCCACCACCGAAATGCCGTGGATCATGAGTTCCTTGTCGATCTCGGCCGCGGGGCGGGGCAGGGAGGCCGTGCCGCCGTTGGCGTGGATGAAGAAGGAACTGAGCTTCTCGTCGGTGGTGGCCTCGTGGTTCATGGCCAGCAGCCCGCGTGAGGCGAAGCTGTCGGAGGGTTGGCCGGCCGCGTCCATGCCGAACCACTCGATGCCGTCGTGGTGGTCACCCGCGCGGTTGCCGTAGTCCACGTCGGTGCCGTCGTTGCTGAAAGCCGGCGTGGCGGCGGTGAGCGGGTCGCCCAGGGCGTAGATCACGCGCGCTGTGTAGCCCGCCGGCACGGTGACTTGGTCAGCCAGGGTCCTGGCCACAGGTGCGAAGCCAAGCGCGCTGACCGGGGCGGCAGGGCCCGCCATGGTGGCGCAACCACCGAGGGCTGCAGCACCTCCGAGAGCGGCACTGCCGCGCAGCAGACCGCGCCGGCTCAGGCGCGCGTCGAGCACGCTGTCGAAGCCCGGGTTGGGGCTGGTGTTGGAGTCTTCGTCGTTGAACCGGGCGCTGGGGCGGATGTTGTCGTGGGGCATGGCAATGACCGTGGGTGGATGAATCACCGCGGATCATCTGCAGGCTGTGTGAAAAGCCGGTGACAGGCCGGACCCGTTCACCCGCAACAGCCTGTGGATGACTTCGCCGGTGTTGCGGCTACATCGGGTGGCGCTATCGCCACCTTCGCGCCACACCCGCAACCTGTCTTGCCCTCGGCCTTGCTCGACTCGTCGAGCGCGCAGCAGGCGCTGCTGTCGGCCTGGGCCGGCCCGCCGCAGCAGGCCGCGTCGGAGACCGCGGGCGCGGAGGTCGCGAAGTCCACCGAGCACACACCGGTCTGCGGCAGTTCGAGCCGCACGTCGTCGGCCGCGCGCCAGTCGCCCGCGAGCGCGGCCACCACCGAGCGCGCCTGTTCGTAGCCGGTGGCCAGCAGGAAGTTGGGTGCGCGGCCGTAGCTTTTGGCGCCGATCGCGTAGAAGCCCGGTTCCGGGTGCGCCAGCTCGCGGTGTCCGTGCGGGCGCACCGTGCCGCAGCTGTGCACGTTGGGGTCGATCAGGGGAGCCAGCGCGTCGGTGCTCTCCAGCCACGGGTCCAGCCGCAGGCGCAGTTCCCGCGCGATGCCGAGGTCGGGCCGGGCACCGGTGGCGGCGATGATCTCGTCGATGCCTTCGATCGCGGCCTTGCTGGCGTCCACCGCGAAGACACTCAAACCCTGGGGGCCTGCGACCACCTCGCGGATGCCGAAGCCCAGGTGCAGCTCCAGCCGCCCCTGTTCGACCAGGGTGCGCATGCGCACGCCCAGTTCACCGCGAGCGGGCAGTCCATCGTTCTCGCCGCCACCGAAGAGCCTGCGCAGGTCCTTGCCCCGCACCGCCCAGGCCACGCGGGTGCCGGGCTCCTGCTCGGCGAGGGTGGCCAGGGCCAGCAGGTTGCCCGCGGCCGAATGGCCGGCACCCACCACCAGCACCTTGCGCCCGGCGTAGCGGCTGCGCTGCGTGCCCAGCACATCGGGCATGCCGTGCACGATGTGCGTGCGCGTCCCCGCCTCGCCCGGCACGGGCAGACCGTGCACGCCCAGCGGGTTCGGCTGCGACCAGGTGCCCGAGGCGTCGATCACCGCGCGGGCCCGCAGTTCGCGCAAGCCTTCGGCGGACTGGACCTGCAGCACGAAGTCGGCGTGTTCGCGGCCCGCGGTCCTTGCCTTGTCGAAGCCGTCGCGCGACACGGCCATCACACGCGTACCGAACCGGATGTGCGGTGCCAGGGCCGGGGTGCGCGCCAGCGGGGCCAGGTAGTGGTCCACCAGTTCGCCCGCCGTCGGCAGGGCGTCGGCGTCGGGTGCCACCCAGCCCGCTGCATCCAGCAGCGCGCGCGCCGCGCGGTCGACGTTGTAGCGCCAGGGCGAGAACAGCCGCACATGCCGGTAGCTGCCCAGGTGGGCGGCCACGCTGTCGCCCGCTTCCAGCACGACGACGGGCAGGCCGCGCTGCAGCAGATGGGCCGCCGCGGCCAGGCCGACCGGGCCGGCGCCGATGACAGCCACCGGGGATGGGGAGATGGGTGAAACGGCCATGATGTAGCTCCTTCGTATTTCGTCGATGAACGAATTAATGAACCCGGAAAATCGCTCCGCTCAGAGCGCCTCGACCAGCCGTTTGAGCACGGCGACACGATCCGGGTTGACGCAGTAGCAGGTGCGCTGCTCCTCGGCCGAACCCAGCACCAACCCCGCGTCCTTGAGCACCTTGACGTGTTGCGAGGTGGTGGACGGTGCCAGTTCCACCACATCCGACAGGTTGCCGAAGTAGCAGGTGCCGTGATGCGCCAGATGCTGCAGCAGGCGGATGCGCGCCGGGTGCGCCAGTGCCTTGAGCAGCAGGGCGAGTTCTTCGGCGTCGAGCTCTTTGTCAACCGTCGACGGCGCGCAGCGGGTCTTGACCATGTGGTTTGTTCGTAATTCGTAGAATTGCGAAGGAATATAGCGAGACCCAGCCAATGCGTCAAGCCGAGCCCTTGCGGGGCAGTGGTGATGCAGCCGGGTCGGAGTGCGCGTCATGGGGTGTCCTGTGGCGGTGGCGGAAGCAGAGTGTTCACAGGGATAGACGCACGACGCGGGCCGAGGTGGCAGGCCGTGTGACCGCATGGGCTTCTGCCACCCTGGGCGTGCGGGGGCGTCTTTCCCTGCGCAGGTCGATGCACCTGCGCGCAAGCCCGGCCGGCCGTGCCGGGTGCCCATCCCTCATCTGGAGCACACCATGAAAACAACAAGGCAGTTCGCCCTTGCCATCACCATTGCCGCGGGCCTCGCGGTTTGCGGGGTGCTGGCGCAGACACCCAAGGCGCCCCCGGCACCCGAACGCCCGCGCGACGCCGTAGCACTGGGGCGCTACTTGGTGCAGACCACCGGCTGCAACGACTGCCACACGCCGGGCTACATGGCGTCGGCCGGCCGTGTGGCCGAGACGCAGTGGCTGACCGGTGACAGCCTGGGCTGGAGAGGCCCCTGGGGCACCACCTACGCCACCAACCTGCGGCTCTACTTTGCCCGCATCACCGAAGCGCAGTGGCTCGCCCATGCCCGCGCCATGGAGCCACGGCCACCCATGCCGTGGTTCAATCTGCGCGCCATGTCCGACACCGATCTGAGCGCCATCTACCGCTACATCCAGGCCGCGGGGCCGGCCGGCGAACCCGCGCCCGCCTGGCTGCCGCCGGGCAAGACGCCGGCCGGTCCCTTTGTGCAGTTCCCGTGAGGCCCCGCATGACCATCCCATGGCATCCCAAATCCGTCGACAGCGCGCGCAGTGGCGTCGAGGTGCTGCCGGACGGCCGCCTGCGCTGCTGGATCGAGCACGACACCCTGCGGGGCGTCACACCGCCCATGCTCGACTGGTGGTTCCGCCACCTTGAGGGCGAGATGGACTTCGAAGGCCAGCGCCTGTCGCGTTACCACGTGTGGCACCCCCGGGACCATGTCCAGGTCTCGTACACGCGGCGCCTGGCCGACGGCAGTGTCGGCGTGGGTGCGCAGCTGCACATCGTCGAGGTGTTCGGCGGCAACCCCCGCCACCGGGTAGACGCGCTCAGCGACATCGTGCGGCTTGACGAACAGGGCTTCGGGCACCGGCCGCGCTGGCACGGCCTGCGGGTAGCCGCCATGGACTACCGCTTCGAGCCGGTGGCGGGCGGTACACGCTACGTCAACAGCCTGACGGTGGGCTTTGCCTCGCCCTGGGCCCGGCCGCTCAACGCCCTGATGCGCCGCTTCGTCTTCGATGCCGAACGAGCCCGGGCCTGGATCCGCCACAATGTCGAGGAAGTCGGGCAGTTCGAGCGCTTTCTGCCCGCACTCTTTGCGAGCGAAGCCGATCCGCGCCCATGAACATCACCGGGTCGCGCGGTGAGGGTTCAGAAGGGGAGCTTTGGCCAGCCACGCCGAAGCCAGGCCTCATGCCGGCGGCAGCGCCAGGCCACCAGCCGGTCCATCAGCTCGTCGAACCAGCGGGTGAGGCGGGCCACCGGGCTGGTGCCGCGTGTGCGGATGACGGTGGCGCAGCAGGGCAGGCTGCTGCGCGCCGGGGCGTGGGAACGGGACATGGCTTTCTCCTGGTGAGGTTGGGTCGGAAGGGTCACGCCAGCACAGACGCGCCGGCGCGCCGGAAGTCGCATTTTTTGCCACCCTGGGCGCCCGCGGACGTCTTTGCGTCACCCGCTTGTCTGCGCTGGCGCCACAATCGCGCCTGTTGCTCCCTGCCAGTCAGCCGTGCGCGCGCGCCGTCGATGCGCACCGCGCCCCGTTTCTCCGGAGAACCACCCATGACCGAATCAGAACGCCAGGTGGCCGAGCTGTACGCCGAGTTGCGGCACGCGCTGCTGGCCTTTCTGCGCAAGCACACGGGTGACGCCCAGGTCGCGGAAGACCTGTTGCACGATGTCGTCATCAAGGCGCTGGCGGCCGCGCGCGACGAGGCTCGGGCGCCACAGAACATGACCGGCTGGCTGTACGCGGTGGCGCGCAACGCCGCCATGGACCACCACCGGCGGCACCGCCCGACCGATGAACTGCCCGACGAACTGGCCGACGCGGAGCCGGACGAAGACGACGCGGCGGTGATCGAACTCGCCAGTTGCCTGCGCACCGTGGCCGGGCGCCTGCCTGGCACCTACCGCGACACTGTCATCGCCGCGGATCTTGATGGCCTGCCGCTGCAGAAGGTGGCCGAGCAGCAAGGCCTGTCGCTGTCGGCGGTGAAGACGCGGGCCAGCCGCGGTCGCCGCCTGCTGCGCGAGGAGTTCGTGCAGTGCTGCCGGGTGGCGCTCTCCCGGCAAGGGCAGGTGCTGGACTACGACAGCGTGGAAGTCGCCAAGTGTCAGCCGGCCGGTCCGAATTGCCAGGAAGCTGGTTGATGTGAACTGACCTGCGCGATGCGCATCTCGGGGCGGATGTTGGTGTAGTTCACCAGATCCGTCCGCAGCGCATCCCCTGCGGCGGCAAGCGCTGCCTGGGCGCGGGACATGTCCGGAAAATAGACGCTGGTGGCCGCCACGACCTGTCCGCTTTTCTCGCCCTGCGGCCACTGCACCTGCTCGGATTCCAGCCGGACGTGGCCAAAGCCCTTCACAGCGTCGAGCGTGATCTTCATGTGCTTTGTGGCGTAGTAGGCGTGGTCGAACGTTGCGCCTTCGAACCATCGGTACTGCGCGGTGATCTTGGTCAGCATGCGCCTTCTCCGGTCAGGGCCATCGCGCTGCGGGTCTGTGCATGCCCGAACGCGTCCGTGAAGATGGCGTGCGTCTGCGCGTAGGCGGGCCTGGCCTTCATGGTGCTCAGCCAGCGCCGCAGGTTGGGCCAGGGTGCGAAGTCCATGCCCGCGGCCTCGCCAACGGTGACGATGCCCAGCCCCAGGTAGTCAGCCAGGGTGATGCGCTCGCTCAGCACGAAGCGCCTGTCGGGGCCGATCATCGAGGCGTCGAGGATCGAGAGCAGGCGCTCTGCGCGCGGCCGCGCCCACGCCAGCCCGTCCGCCTGCGCCTGGGCACCGGGACGACCGTGGTTCGGGAACAGCTGCGGGTAGGCGAATCCGTAGGCCAGCTCGCGCGACAGACCGGTGTTGAACCAGTCCATCGCTTCATTCACCCGTGCGCGTTTCTGCATGTCGGCCGGGTAGGCGTCCGACTTTGCGAGGTCCGCGAGGTACTTCAGGATGGCAGACGACTCGGTCAGCCGAAAACTGCCGTGCTCCAGCACGGGGACCGCCTGGTTCGGATTGATCGCCGTGAATGCCGGGCCGTGCTGCTCGCCGGAGAACAGATCGACCACCCGGTGGTCGATCCGCAGGTGGTGCTCCGCGACAAACATCATCACCGGACGGCTCGACGTGGATATGGGGTGGTGGTACAGGCGAAGGGATGACATGGGTGGTGGCTCCAGGGGGCGGTCCGCACGAACGGGACGCTCACCCATGACGCTTTGCCGGCCCGAAAGTGGCAAATCACCCAGTCTGCGCGCGCCGCCACGCGGCGGGTGGCTGGCCCACCAGGCGTTTGAAGGCGCGCGCGAACGCAGCTTCGGAGTCGTAGCCCACTTCCTGCGCGACGGCGGCCACCTTGGCGTTGCCCTTGCGCAGCAGGCCCGCGCCCAGCTGCATGCGCCAGTTCGTCAGGTACTGCATCGGCGCCTGCCCGGTCAGTTCGACGAAGCGCTCGTGCAGGGCCGAGCGCGAGAGCCCGACCTGCCGCCCCAGTTCCTCCACGCTCCAGGGCTCTGACGGACGCTCGTGCATCAGGGCAATGGCCTGGCCGACATGCCGGTCCCGCAGCGCGCCCAGCCACCCGACCGCGCCCGGTGGCAGCGATTCGAGGTAGCGCCGCGCCGCATCGACGAACACGAATTCGCTCGCACGCTCCAGGACGGCGGCACTGCCCGCGCGGCGCTCGCGCGATTCGGCCACGGCCTGGTCGAGCAGCTGTGTCGTCCAGGGCCCCAGGGCGCCGGCGCGCAGGTGCAGCTGCGGTGGCAAGGCGTTGATCAGCGGGTTGAAGGGTTTCATGTCACAGGCCACGAAGCCGCACACGATGACGGAGCGGGCGTCATCGGCGGGGCCGGGCAGGCCGGGGCGCAGCACACCGCGGTGGTAGGCCACGGCGATCGGCTTGGGGTCGTTGCGTGTGTCATAGCGCCAGCTGCTCTCATCGGCGATCGCATGCATGCCCGGCGCGCTGGAGATCACATGGCCGTCACCGCGCGGGAACATCACGATGTCGCCCGTGGCCAGCCGCACCGGCGCCTGACCGTCGGAAGCGGCCCAGCCCTCTCCCCTGGCCATCAGGTGGTAGGCCAGCACGTGGTCGGCGCCCGGCATGAGCGCACCGGCGAGTTGCGGCGACGGGGGCGTCTCCGCCGCCCATTCGCCGTCGAAGCTCACGTAATAAAAGATCGCGCCGCGCAGGCGCACGCTGCGCAGCACATCGGACAAAGGGTCATGGCTCATGGCGGGTGGGGCTTCGTCCGGTGTTTCGGTCAAGCCGCGCGGACGCTCGGCAAAGTCCCGGCGCTCCGCGCCGCCAGAGGCGGACGCGCGAGCAAATATGCCGGACGGAACGTGCAGCGTCAACGGCGCTGGTTTTCGAGAATTCATCCATCGGCACATGCCGTGCCGATGCACATCGAATACCCATCCTCAGGAGCACGACACCATGAACACCGTCATCGACAAGACCACCCCCGACTTCGCCGCCATCAAGCAGCGCCAGCAGGCCACCTGGGCCAGCGGCGACTACGCCGTCATCGGCACCACCCTGCAGATCGTCGGCGAGACGCTCGCCGAGGCCGCCGACGTGCGCGCCGACGAAGCCGTGCTCGACGTGGCCGCCGGCAACGGCAACGCCTCGCTGGCCGCCGCACGCCGCTACGCGAAGGTCACCTCCACCGACTACGTGCAGGCGCTGCTGGACAAGGGCCGCGCCCGCGCACAGGCCGAGCAGTTGTCCATGCAGTACCAGCTCGCCGATGCCGAGGCCTTGCCCTTTGCCGATGCCAGCTTCGATGCGGTGCTCTCCACCTTCGGCGTCATGTTCACGCCCGACCACCAGCGCGCGGCCAGCGAGATGCTGCGCGTGCTGCGCCCTGGTGGCCGCGTCGCTCTGGCGAACTGGACACCCACCGGCTTCATCGGCCGCCTGTTCAAGGTGATCGGTGCCCATGTTCCGCCACCTGCAGGTGTGCAGTCGCCCGCGCTGTGGGGCAGCGAGCCGCACGTGGTCGAGCTGTTCGGTGGCCAGGCCGCGCAGATCGAATGCCAGCGCCGTCACTTCAATTTCCGCTACCGCTCGGCAGCGCACTTCGTGGCCGTGTTCCGCGAGCTGTATGGCCCCACGCACAAGGCTTTCGCGGCGCTCGATGCAGCGGGTGCGCAGTCGCTGGAGCGCGCCATCACGGCCCTGCTCGACGAGTTGAACGTCGCCGGCCCCGACTCGCTGGTGGTGCCCAGCGAGTACCTCGAGATCGTCGTCACCAAACACTGAACCTGCCCCAGGGAAAAATCACCATGAAGATCCATCTATCGATCGCCACCCTGGTGGCGCCACTTACAGGTGCCTTGCTCGCCACCCTGGCTTCGCCGGCGCAGGCCGATGCCATCACCGACTGGAACCAGCGTTCCGCGCAGATCGTTGGCGAGGCGCGCATCGGCACGCCGCCTGCCGTGCGCGTGATGGCGCTGGTGCAGACCGCCGCCTGGGAGGCGGCGCGAGAAGCCTCGCGCGCGCCTTCGGCACCACCGCATGCCGTGGATGCCGCGGTGGCGGGCGCCCACCGCGCCACGCTGTCGCAACTGCTGCCGGCGCAACGCACGGCTGTCGAAGCCGCCGTGCAGGCCGCGCTGGCTGCACTGCCGGACGATGCCGCGCGGGCCGCACACCTTGTGGCGGGCGAGCGCGCCGCGCAGCGCGTGCTCGCGGCGCGCGCTGGTGACATGCCCGGCGGCGCCGATGCCTACCGCCCGCGCACCAGCCCCGGTGTGTACGTACCCACCGCGAGCCCGGCCGCGTCGCAATGGCCGTTGCGCAAACCCTGGCTGCTGCAGCGCGCCGACCAGTTCCGCCCCGGACCACCACCGGCGCTGAACAGCGCGCGTTGGGAGAGCGACTACAACGAGCTGAAGTCGATGGGCGCGCGCGACAGCAAGCAGCGCAGCGCGGAACAGACGGAAACCGGGCGCTTCTGGGACTACTCGCTGCCGGCGATCTACCACGGCGTGGTGCGCTCGGTGGCGCAGCAGCCCGGGCGTGGCGTGCTGGCCAACGCGCGTCTCTTCGCGGTGGTGGCGCAGTCCATGGACGACGCGCTGATTGCGGTGATGGACGCCAAGTACCACCACAACTTCTGGCGGCCGGTCACGGCTATCCGCAATGGCGATCTCGATGGCCACGACGGCACCGAGCGCGACGCCGGCTGGGCGCCGCTGATCGACACGCCGATGCACCCCGAGTACCCCTGCGCGCACTGCATCCTGGCCGGTACCGTGGCCACGGTGCTGAACGCCGAAGGGCGCAAGGGGCCGCTGCCGGTGCTGAGCACCACCAGCGCCACGCTGCCCGGTGTGGTGCGCCGCTGGAACAGCCCGGACGAGTTCATGCGCGAGGTGGCGCAGGCGCGCATCCTCGGTGGCGTGCACTACCGCAACTCCACCGAGGTGGGCCTCGCCATGGGACAGCGCATCGGCGAATGGGCCCTGCAGCGCAGCGCGGCAGAACATTGACGCGCCTCCAGGAGATCCACATGAACGAAACCACCCTGGAAGCCGACTACGTGATCGTCGGCGCGGGCGCCGTGGGCATGGCCATCGCCGACACGCTGGCGGAAGAAACCTCGGCCCGCATCGTCATCGTGGACCGCCGCGCCCGGCCCGGCGGCCACTGGAACGACGCCTATCCCTTCGTGCGCCTGCACGGCCCCTCGGCCTACTACGGCGTGAACTCGATGGCGCTGGAAAGCGGCCGCATCGACCAGATCGGGCTGAACGTGGGGCTCAACGAACTGGCCAGCGGCGCCGAAATCTGCGCCTACTACGAGCGCGTGATGCAGGAGCAGCTGTTGCCCGGAGGCCGTGTGACCTGGTTGCCGATGCACGACGTGGACGAGCACGGCGTGGCCGTCTCGCTGGTGAACGGCCAGCGCCAGCGCCTGGTGGCCCGGCGGCGCTGGGTGGACGCGACCCAGGCCGACACCCAGGTGCCGGCCACGCATGGGCCGCGTTTCGACGTGGCCGACGGCGTGACCTGCCTCACACCGACCGAGCTGACGCAGTGGCAGCAGCCGGCGGCGGGCCACGTCATCGTCGGCGGCGGCAAGACGGCGATGGACACCGCCCTGTGGCTGCTGGAGCATGGCGTGGCACACGACACCATCACCTGGATCCGGCCGCGTGAGGCCTGGCTGCTCAACCGGGCCCACGTGCAGCCCACCCCAGCCTTCGCCCACCAGACGCTGGGCGCCATCGTGGCCGAGCTCGAGGCCGCGCGCGACGCCACGTCGCTGCCGGATCTGTTCGCCCGGCTGGAAGCGGCACGGCTGCTGCAGCGCATCGACCCCACGGTACAACCTACGATGTACCGCTGCGCCATCGTCAGCGAGGCCGAGCTGGCGCAGTTGCGCAGGATCAGGAACGTCGTGCGCCTGGGCCATGTGCGGGCCATCGGGATCGACCGCATCGTGCTCGATCATGGCGAGATCCCGACCACCGCCGGGCACGTGCATGTGCATTGCAGCGCGGGCGGCTTGCCGCGTGGTCCGGCGCAGGCCGTGTTCCAGGGCAAGCGCATCGTGCCGCAGTACGTGCGCCGCTGTTCACCGACCTTCAGCGCCGCCTTCATCGCGCACGTCGAAGCAACGCTTTTCGATGAGTCCGAAAAGAACGCCCTGTGCGAGCCCGTGCTGGTGCCGCAGGTGCCGCTCGACTGGTTGCGCATGCACCTGCAGACCGCGAAGAACCAGATGCGCTGGTCGAAGCGAGACGATCTGCAGGACTGGTTCAGAGGTTCCCGGCTGGAGGCCTACACGGGCCTGTTCGAGCGGATGCAGAGCGAGGCGGACCCGGCCTGGACGGCATTGCAGTCGAGGCTGAGACAGGTCCGTGGCCCGGGGCTTGAGCGCATGGCCGAGCTGCTGCGCGCAGCCGACGGGGGCGACGGTCAGCGCAGCAGCAGCGTCGGCACCGCCGCCGAGCGCAACAGGTCCGTGGTCTTGCTGCCGACGAACAGGCTGCGCCACGGTGAGTGGCTGTAGGCGCCCATGACCAGCAGGTCGCATGGCAGCGACTGCACCGCGCCGGCGATCACGGTCTCGGGGTCGCCCAGTTGAACGCCCACCGACACCGCGAAGCCCGCCGCCTCCAGCACCGCGCGGGCGTCTTCCAGCTGCTTCGGACCTTGCGCCTGCGCCTTGCCCGCCATCAGCAGGTGGATGGGCAGGCCCTGGAGCAAGGGGCTCGCGGCAATCATCTGGATGCCCTGCCGGGTCACGCGGGAGCCGTCGAACGCGAACAGTACCCGGGTGGGGGCGGTGAACGCATCCGGTACCGCCAGCACGGGCTTGTCCACCGATCGGACCACCCATTCGAGGTTGCGCCCCAGGTCGCGTTGTGTGGCGCCTGCCGAGGCGCCACGACGGCCCAGCACGAACAGGCGCACATCGCCTTGCAGTTCGGCGAGCGTGGTCTCCAGGTCGCCGTGGCGTTGCCGTACATCGACCACGGCCGCGCCGGCCGCCAGCGCACGTTCGCGCAGGCCATTGAGGTGCACGCGGCCCGCCTCGCGGGCGGCGCGCGTTCTCACCGCGTCCTCGTCGCTCAGCTGCTGGAGCAGGGCCTCCTGCGCACCGAGGCCGATGGCACCGCTGTGGTCCTGGCCAGATTCCAGCCGGGGATGCCGGTCGATGACGTGCAGCAGTTCCAGGGGGGCCTGCATCTGGCGGGCCGCCCAGGTCGCGGCGTCCGTCACGCTCGCGGCATAGGGGGACTGGTCCACGCAGGCGAGAACTTTCTTGTCTTCATTCATGTCGCGTCCTCCTTCAGTGGCCCATGAGCAGGTCGTCCGCGCCATCCTTGTCGTGCACGCCGAAACGGTCCACCAGGGTGGCGCTGGCCTCGTTCAGTCCGATGACCTCGACCTCGGTGCCCTCGCGCCGGAACCGCAGCACCGCCTTGTCCAGCGCGCTCACGGCGGTGATGTCCCAGAAGTGTGCGCGGCTCACGTCGATGCGGACCTTGTCGATCACTTCCTTGTAGTCGAAGGCGTTGGCGAAGCGCTCGGCGCTGGCGAAGAACACCTGGCCCATGATCTGGTAGCTGCGCGCACGGCCTTCGTCCTCGCTCTGCGACGTCACTCGCAGGATCCGGCCGACCTTGTGGGCGAAGAAGAAGCCCGAGAGCAGCACGCCGGTCAGAACACCCTTGGCCAGGTCGTGCGTGGCCACGGTCATGACCACGGTGGCGAGCATGACCACGCTGGAACTCTTCGGGTGGTCGCGCAGGTTGCGGATGGAGCCCCAGTTGAAGGTGCCGATGGAGACCATGATCATCACGGCCACCAGGGCGGCCATGGGAATCTGCGCCACCCAGTCACCCAGGAACACCACCAGGATGAGCAGCACCACGCCCGCCGTGAGCGTGGACAGGCGCCCGCGCCCGCCCGACTTCACGTTGATGACCGACTGACCGATCATGGCGCAGCCCGCCATGCCACCGATGAAGCCGGTGGCGATGTTGGCCACACCCTGGCCCACGCACTCGCGGTCCTTGTTGCTCTTGGTGTCGGTCAGGTCGTCCACGATGGTCGCGGTCATCAGCGATTCCAGCAGGCCCACCACCATCAGCGTGAGCGAGTACGGGAAGATGATGGCGAGCGTCTCCCAGTTCAGCGGGATGTCCGGGATCAGGAACACCGGCAGGCTGTCCGGCAGTTCACCCATGTCGCCCACGGTGCGGATGTCCAGATCCATCGCGATGGCGACCGCGGTGAGCACGACGATGGTCACCAGAGGGGACGGCACCGCCTTGGTGATGTACGGCAGGCCGTAAATGATGGCGAGACCGGCCGCCGTCATGGCGTAGACGTGCCAGGTCACGTTCGTGAGCTCGGGCAGCTGGGCCATGAAGATGAGGATGGCCAGCGCGTTGACGAAACCGGTGACCACCGAGCGCGAGACGAAGCGCATGAGCGCGCCCAGCCGCACCCAGCCGGCGATCACCTGCAGCACGCCGGTGAGCACCGTGGCCGCCAGCAGGTATTCCAGGCCGTGGTCCTTCACCAGCGTGACCATCACCAGCGCCATGGCGCCGGTGGCGGCCGAGATCATGCCAGGGCGCCCGCCCATGAAAGCGATGATGGTGGCGATGGAGAAGGAGGCGTAGAGGCCCACCTTCGGGTCCACGCCGGCGATGATGGAGAAGGCGATCGCCTCCGGAATGAGCGCGAGCGCGACGACCAGGCCGGCGAGCAGGTCGTTGCGCACGTTGGACAGCCAGTCCTGGCGAAGGGTTTGGATGGACATGGAATGAAGGCCCTCGCGGCAGGGCGAAGGCGGGACAACAGGGCGGGAAGGGATGACCAGGCAGTGCCGGTCAGGCGGGGCGCAAGGAAAGCAGCGGGGCTGCCCGGCCGGGGACTACGGTGGCGTCACCGAGCAGAAATACCCACGTGGCAGACCCCAGCCCGGGCAGGACGCCGGGGTGTGGGTGGAGGTCGCCAGGGCATGTTGCACCGCGTCATTGTATCGGCAGGGGTTCAGGCGATGCGGCCAGCAGGGCGCACGGAGCCCGGCTCGCAGGCCTTGACTTGGGTCAACCGCCTGCGCGCGCGCATCGCCGAACATGCACGCTCGCGCCGGATCGACACCGCCTCAACCTCCGCCTATCCTGCCCCCCCCCCCCATGCCCGGCCCCTTCACCGAATTCGCCGCCCTCCTGCTGGTCTGCGCACTGGCTGGCGCGGTCTTCGTGCGGCTGCGCCAGCCGGTTCTGATCGCCTACATCGTCGTGGGCATCGCGGTCGGTCCGGCCGGCCTGGGTCTTGTGACGGCGCACGACCAGATCGACCTGCTGGCGCAAGTGGGCGTGGCGGTGCTGTTGTTCGCGGTCGGTCTGAAGCTGGATCTGCACCATGTGCGCCACATCGGCCCGGTGGCGCTGGCCACCGGCCTGGGTCAGCTGACCTTCACCATCGTGATCGGATTCGCCCTGGTGCTGGCCTTGGGCAAAGGCGCGATGGAGGCCTTGTACGTGGCCGTGGCGCTGACCTTCTCCAGCACCATCATCATTGTCAAACTGCTGTCCGACAAGCGCGAACTCGACAGCCTGCACGGTCGCATCGCGGTGGGTTTCCTGATCGTGCAGGACCTGGCGGTGGTGATCGCCATGATGACCATGAGCGCCCTGCGCAGCACCGGCGACGCGGGCGATGGCGCCGCGGGCTGGATGGCGGTGCTGGTGTCCCTGTCGTGGCGGCTGGCGCTGGCGGCCGCGGCCCTGTACGCGCTCATGCGCTGGGTGCTGCCGGTGGTCGTGGCTTCGATGGCGCGCTCTCAGGAACTGCTGCTGGTCTTTGCCATTGCCTGGGGCGTGGCGCTGGCCGCGCTGGGCGAGTGGGCCGGCTTCAGCAAGGAGGCAGGCGCCTTCCTGGCCGGCTTCTCCCTTGCCTCCACGCCCTACCGGGAGGCCATGAACGCGCGGTTGACCGGCATCCGCGACTTCCTCCTGCTGTTTTTCTTCATCGACCTGGGCGCCCGGCTCGACTTTTCGACGCTCGGTGCCGAGGTGCTGCCGGCCATCGTGCTGTCGCTGTTCGTGTTGATCGGCAACCCGCTGATCGTGATGGCCATCATGGGGTACATGGGTTACCGCCGGCGCACCAGCTTCATGGCCGGTCTGACCGTGGCGCAGATCAGCGAGTTCTCGATCGTGTTCGTGGCCATGGGCATCACGCTCGGGCACGTGGGCGTGCAGGCCCTGGGGCTGACCACGCTGGTGGGTCTGGTGACGATCACCGTGTCGACCTACATGATCCTTTACGCTCAGCCGCTGTACGAGCGGCTGTCACCGTGGCTGCGGATCTTCGAGCGTGATCACCCGATGCGCGAGATCGCGGCCGAGTCGCAGGGCAACACGGTGCGCAACGCCCAGGCCATCGTGTTCGGGCTGGGCCGCTATGGCAGCCGCCTGTTCGAGCAACTGCATGCCGACGGCGTGGCGGTGGTGGGCGTCGACTTCGACCCCGAGGCCGTGCGCGCGCTGCAGGGCAAGGGTCTGCCGGTGCTGTTCGGTGATGGCGAGGACCCGGACTTCCTGGAAACCTTGCCGCTGCGGCAGGCGCGCTGGGTGATCACGACCTTTCCGCAATGGGAGTCCAACCGGGCGCTGCTGCATGCGCTGCAGGTGGTGCACTATCGCGGCAGGGTGGTGGGCGCGGTGCGCGATGCCGCCCACGGGCGCGCGCTGGCGGCCGCCGGTGTCCGCCAGGTGCTCAACCCGTTCGACGACGCGGCCGACCATGCGGCGGCGCGTCTGGCGCACGACATCCATGAACAGGAGAAGACGACATGAGCAACCGGACATCGCTGGGCCCCATCCTCGCGGCCACCGACTTCTCGGCGCCGGCCCGGCATGCTGCCGACCGCGCGGCCCGTCTGGCGCAGGAAAGCGGTGCGGCGCTGACGCTGATGCACGTGCTGCCAGGTGGCGCCTTGCAGGAACTTCGCCAGTGGCTGGGCATGGGCCACGCGATGGAGCAGCAACTGCACGATGATGCGCAATGGCAGCTCCAGGCAGCCGTTGACGCGCTCCATGCGATCCGCCCGCTGAGCATCCGGGCGGTGCAAGCCGCCGGGGACCCGCCGCAGGAGATGGGCCGCGAGGCCGAGGCGCAGAATGCCGGCTTGCTGGTGGTGGGGGCGCGCGGCGCCGGCTTCCTGCGCCGGCTCGTGCTGGGCAGCACGGCGGAACGGCTGCTGCGCCGCACGACGCGGCCCGTCCTGGTGGTGCGGCAGATGCCGCACGAGCCCTACCGACGTGTGCTGGTGGCGCTGGACTTCTCGCCCTGGTCGGCCCATGCCGTCACGCTGGCTCGGCAGGTGGCGCCACACGCGCGGCTGGTGCTGTTCAACGCTTACCAGGTGCCGTTCGAGTCCAAGCTGCATTACGCCGGTGTCGACGCCGCGACGATCGACCACTACCGCCAGCAGACCCGTGCGGACGCCATCCGGCAGGTCGGCTCGCTGGCGACCGCCAGCGGCCTGCAGCCGGGCGACTGGGAGCCCTGCATCGTCGAGGGAGACGCCTCCCAGCGCGTCATCGAGTTCGAGCAGGAGAAGGATTGCGACCTGGTCGTGCTGGGCAAACACGGCCGCTCGGCCACCGAAGATCTGCTGCTGGGCAGCGTCAGCAAACACGTGCTGGCCGAAGGCAGCACCGACGTGCTGGTGTCAACGACGTGCGAGGCATGACCTGGCCTGCTGCGCCGTTGCTGCGCGCGCTGGGCTGCCTGGCGGTGGCCACGCTCGTTTATGGCAACGCACCGCAGCCGGAGGCGCTGCGCACCGGGCTGGCGCTGTTCGTGCTGATCGGTGGGCTGTGGATGACGCAGGCCCTGCACCTGAGCGTCACCGCCTTGCTCGTGCCCTTGCTGGCCACGCTCACTGGGCTGATGGACCTGCGCGTGGCGCTGGCATCGTTCGCGCACCCCATCCTCTTCCTCTTCCTTGGTGGCTTTGCGCTCGCGGCGGCCTTGCGGCAGCAGGGGCTGGACCGCGCACTGGCGGTGGCCGTTCTGCGCCTGGCCGCGGGCCGGCGCGCCGCCGCGGTGGCGATGCTGTTTGGCCTGACGGCCCTGCTGTCGATGTGGATCAGCAACACGGCCACCGCCGCGATGATGCTGCCGCTGGCGATGGGTCTGATGCGCGAGGGAGACGGCGTGCGCGAGCGCAGCTTTGTGCTGCTGGGCGTGGCCTACAGCGCGAGCATTGGTGGCATCGGCACCCTGGTGGGCAGTCCGCCCAATGCCATCGCGGCGGCGCAGGCCGGCCTGGGCTTTGCCGAGTGGATGCGCATCGGCGTGCCCCTGGTGGTGGTGTTGCTGCCCTTGATGGTGGGGGTGCTGTTCCTGCTGCTGCGCCCGCGGCTGGGCGGGCGGGAGCCCGCGCCTGCCGGGCCCATGCCTGCCGAGCCGTGGACCCGCCTGCAGCGCATCACGCTGCTGGTGTTCGGCCTCACGGCCGCGGGCTGGATCGGTGCTGTGCCACTGGGCCGCGCGCTGGGCGTCTCGGCCGATGTCGACAGTGTCGTCGCGGTGGTTGCCATCGTGGCGCTGGTGGCCAGCGGCGCCATCAACTGGCCGCAGATCGAGCAGCGCACGCAGTGGGGCGTGCTGCTGCTGTTTGGCGGCGGGCTGGCGCTGAGTGAAGTCATGGGCAGCAGCGGTGCGAGCCGCTTCCTGGCCGGCGCGCTGACCGACACCTTGCAGGGTGCGCCAACGGTGCTCTTGCTGCTGGGCGTGGTGGCCTTCGTGGTGTTCCTGACCGAGCTGGTGAGCAACACCGCCTCGGCGGCACTGCTGGTGCCCATCTTCCTCGGGGTGGCCGCCACGCTGGGATTGCCGCCGTCGCTGTTTGCCGCGGCCATTGCGGTATCGGCTTCCTGTGCCTTCATGTTGCCGGTGGCCACGCCACCGAACGCGCTCGTCTACGCCACGGAGCAAGTGACGCAGGCCACGATGATGCGCTGTGGCCTGGTGCTGAACCTGGTCTGCATCGCGGTGATCACCGCACTGGCCACCGGGTTCCTGGCATGAGCACCCTCCATACGCTTGGGCTGATGGCGGGCGGGCTGGGCCTGTTCCTGCTGGGCATGGGGCTGATGACCGATGGCCTGAGGCTGGCGGCCGGCCCTGCCTTGCACCGCATCCTGGCGGGTGCCACGCGCACCCGCATGCAGGCACTGGGTGCGGGTGCGCTGGTGACGACACTCGTGCAGTCGTCGAGCGCGGTCACCGTGGCCACGATCGGCTTTGTCAACGCCGGTCTGCTGGCGCTCGGGCCGGCCCTGTGGGTGCTGTTTGGCGCCAACGTCGGCACTACCATGACCGGCTGGATCGTGGCGCTGGTGGGCTTGAAGTTCAAGGTGGAGGCACTGGCCATGCCCCTGGTGGGGCTGGGTGTCCTGTTGCGCCTGACCGGCGAGGGCCGGCGGCGCGGCGCCCTCGGCACCGCGCTGGCCGGCTTCGGCCTGCTGTTCATGGGCATCGCCCTGCTGCAGGAGGCCTTTGGCGGCTTCGCCGGGCAGCTCAGCCTGCCGCAGGGGGACGGTGCGGCAACCGTGCTGACGCAACTGGCCATCGGTGTGCTGATGACGGTGCTGATGCAGTCGTCCAGCGCGGCCATGGCGATAACGCTCACCGCGGCGCAGGGCGGGCTGCTCGACATGCAAGGGGCGGCGGCGGTGGTCATCGGCGCCAACATCGGCACCACCGTGACGGCGGTGCTCGCCGCCATCGGTGCCACGCCGAACGCACGGCGTGCCGCCGTGGCCCATGTGGTCTTCAACCTGCTCACGGGCACCGTGGCTCTGCTGCTGCTGCCCTGGATCATGGGTGTGCTGGGCCAGGCCCGCGAGGCCCTCGACCTGCCGCCCGACCCGGCCGCCAAGCTGGCGCTGTTCCACACCGCCTTCAACGTGCTGGGCGTGCTGTTGATCTGGCCACTGGCCGAGCCTTTGACCCGCTGGCTCCTGCGGCGCTTCCGTGCCCGCGAGGAAGACGAAGCCCAACCCCGCTTTCTGGACGACAACGTGCTCGCGGTGCCGACCCTGGCGCTGGATGCGCTCGAACAGGAGGTGGCGCGAACCGGGCAGGTGGCGCACCGCATGACCCGGGCGGTGCTGGCAGGCGCGGACCCGGCGGCGGCGGCCCGCGACCAGGCCGTCGTGGCGGGGCTCGATGCGGCGATCGAGCGCTTTGTGGAACGGCTGCGGCGCACCGCCATGTCGCAGGCGTCCAGCGCCCGGTTGGCCCAGCTGCTGCGCGTGCAGCGCTACCACGAGACCTGCGCGGAGCAGGCGCAGCTGGCCGCGGCCTTGCCGTTGCCTCCCCTTGCCGACCCGCCGCTGGTGGATGCCCACCTGGCGTTTGCCGGTGCCGCCCGGGCGTTGCTGGACCGCAGCGAGCCGGCGCTCGCGGCACCGGACCTCGAAGCCCTGGACGCGGACACGCGCGCCATGCATGCCCGCTACGAGGACCTGAAGGCCGCCCTGCTGACGTCGGGCGCCGCCGCGCGCCTGGCTTTGCCCGAGATGGAGCGCATGCTGCGGCGATTCAGCGCGTTGCGCCGCGCTGTCCAGCAAGCCGCCAAGGCCCGGCAGCGGATCGGTGCCGGGCGCGTGGCCTGAAAGGAGGCGCCCGGCCTGCTGCCTTGACCCCGGGGTCGCCGGGTGCTTCCGGGCCGTGTCATATCCCTGACACGTATCCATGAGATAGTTCAACACTTGTTGAATCATTGCAATGACTTCGGAACGGAGCAAAACATGAAGGTGGGCATCAACGGCATGGGCCGCATGGGACGACTGGCGCTGCGCGCCGCCATGGGGGCCGTCGAGCGGCAGGACGACGACCCGCGCGCGGGCAACCGACTGGAGGTGGTGCACCTCAACGAGATCAAGGGCGGGGCAGCTGCCACCGCGCACCTGCTGGCCTTCGACAGCGTGCAGGGCCGCTGGCGCGCGGACATCGCCGCCGAGGGCGAGGACAGTGTGCGCATCGGCCAGCGCCGCATGGGCTTCAGCGCGCACGCCGCGCCTGGCGACATTCCCTGGGGCGATCTGGGTGTGGACCTGGTGCTGGAGTGCACCGGCAAGTTCCTCACGCCCGAAACCATCCAGGGACATCTGGACCGGGGCGCGAAGCGCGTGATCGTCGCCGCGCCGGTGAAGGTGGGCGATGTGCTCAACATCGTCGTGGGCGTGAACCACACGCAGTACGACCCCACGCGCGACCGCATCGTCACCGCCGCGTCCTGCACCACCAACTGCCTCGCCCCAGTGGTGCAGGTGGTGCACGAGGCGATCGGCATCCGCCATGGCCAGATCACCACCCTGCACAACCCGACCAACACCAACCTGGTGGTGGACGCGCCGCACAAGGACCTGCGCCGCGCCCGCAGCGCGCTCACGAACTTGGCGCCCACCACCACCGGCAGCGCGACCGCGATCGCGCTGATCTACCCCGAACTCAAGGGCAAGCTCAACGGCCACGCGGTGCGCGTGCCGGCGCTCAACGCGTCGCTGACCGATTGCGTGTTCGAACTCAAGCGCGAGACCACGGCCGAGGAGGTGAACGCGCTGTTCGCCCATGCGGCAAAGGGCTCGCTGGCCGGCATCCTGGGCTATGAGACGCGGCCGCTGGTCAGCGCCGACTACGCACGCGACACACGCAGTTCCATCGTGGACGCGCTCTCGACCCTGGTGACCGATGGCACGCTGCTCAAGGTCTACGCCTGGTACGACAACGAGATGGGCTACGCCTGCCGCATGGTCGACCTGGCCTGCCACATGGAAAGCCTCGGCGTCTGACACCACCGTTCGGGCTGAGCCTGTCGAAGCCCTCGCACACACATGAACATCGCCGCCCGCAACTACGCCATCGTCACCGCCGCCTACTGGGGCTTCACGCTCACCGACGGCGCGCTGCGCATGCTGGTGCTGCTGCACTTCTACAAGCTCGGGTATTCGCCGTTCGCGCTGGCCTTCCTGTTCCTGCTCTACGAGGCCGCCGGCGTGCTGGCCAACCTGATCGGCGGCTGGCTGGCCACGCGCTACGGCATCACTCGCATGCTCACCGTGGGCCTGGTCACGCAGATCACGGGCTTCACGCTGCTCTCCCTGCTCGACCCGGGCTGGACGGCGGTCATGTCGGTCGCCTGGGTGGTGCTGGCGCAGGGCATCTGCGGCGTGGCGAAAGACCTGACCAAGACCGCGAGCAAGTCGGCGATCAAGGTCACCGCGGCGCAGGCGAAAGAGCAGGGTTCGGGCCAGCTGTTCAAGTGGGTGGCGTGGTTCACCGGCAGCAAGAACGCCATGAAGGGCGTGGGCTTCTTCCTGGGTGGTCTGCTGCTCGAAGCGTTCGGGTTCCAGGTGTCGCTGTGGTGCATGGCGGGCCTGCTCGCGCTGGTGCTGCTGGGCGTGCTCAGCTCGCTGCCGGCGATGATGGGCAAGAGCCAGGCCTCGAAGTCGGCGAAGGAGCTGTTCGCGAAGAACGCCGGCATCAACGCCCTGGCCGCCGCGCGCGTGGTGCTGTTCGGTGCGCGCGACGTGTGGTTCGTGGTCGGCGTGCCGGTGTTCCTGTATTCGCAGGGCTGGACCTTCACCATGGTCGGCGGCTTTCTGGCGGCCTGGACCATCGGCTACGGCATGGTGCAGGCGCTCGCGCCGCAGCTGGTGCGCCGCAGCGCCGACGGACTGAGCGCCGAGGTGCCGGCCGCGCGCCTGTGGTCTGCGCTGCTGGCGCTGGTGCCCGTCGGCATCGCCGCGGCGGTGTACGCGCAGGTGCCGCACCTGGAGTGGGTGGTGGTCGGCGGGCTGGGCGTGTTCGGCTTCGCCTTCGCGGTCAACTCCTCGGTGCATTCCTACCTGATCCTGGCCTACGCCGGTTCGGAAAAAGCGGCCGAGGACGTGGGCTTCTACTACGCCGCCAACGCGCTGGGCCGTTTCATGGGCACGCTGCTCTCGGGCCTGCTGTACCAGTGGGGCGGTCTGCTGTATGCGCTGGCGGGCTCGGCCGCGATGCTGGCGGTGTGCTGGTTGCTCACGCTGCAACTGCCCATGAAGAAGCAGGCCGATGTGTCCCTCGACAACCCAAGGACCGCGCCATGAATGAAGACGAAGTGATCCGCGCGCTCGGTGCGCTCGCGCAGGAAACGCGCCTGCGCATCTTTCGCATGCTGGTGGTGGCCGGGCCACGGGGGATGCAACCAGGCCAGCTGGCCGAGGAACTCGGCATCGCTTCCACCGCGCTCTCGTTCCACCTCAAGGAACTGCTGCATGCCGGCCTGGCCAGCAGCGAGCGCAGCGGCCGCCACCTGATCTACCGCGCCCGCTTCGACCGGATGAACGGGCTGCTGGGCTTTCTCACCGCGCACTGCTGCGAAGGGCAGCCCTGCGAAGTCAACGCAGTCGACTGCACCGACTGTTCCTGAAACCCACTCCACCGAAAGGTCCCCATGTCGAAGTCCAGCTACAACGTTCTCTTCATCTGCACCGGCAACTCGGCGCGCAGCATCATGGCCGAGGCCATCCTGAATCAGCAGGGCGCCGGGCGCTTTCGCGCCTGGAGCGCGGGCAGCCATCCGGCGGGGCAGGTCCATCCGCGCGCCATCGACCTGCTGGCGCGCAACCGTTTCAAGACCGAGGGCCTGCGCAGCAAGAACTGGAGCGAGTTCGCCGCGGCGGATGCGCCGCACATGGACTTCGTGCTCACCGTGTGCGACAAGGCCGCCGGCGAGATCTGCCCGGTCTGGCCGGGTCAGCCGATGTCGGCGCACTGGGGTGTCGAAGACCCCGCATCGGTCAAGGGCGGTGAGGACGTGATCCAGCGCGCGTTCAACGACGCATTCATGGTCCTGAGCCGCCGCGTGGCGCTGCTGACCGTGCTGCCGATCGAGAAGCTCGACCGGCTCGCGCTCAACAAGGAACTGGCCGGCATCGGGCAGGTGCGCGCCTGATCGACAATGGTCCCCGGAGCCCGGGCGCGCGCTGCGTCCGGGCCTTTCGTCTTTCAGGGTGGTGACACATGGGTGTGTTCGAACGGTATCTGTCGGTCTGGGTGGCCCTGGGCATCCTGGCCGGCGTGGGCCTGGGGCTGGTGGTGCCCGGTGTGTTCCAGGCGGTGGCCGCGCTGGAATTCGCGCACGTCAACGGGGTGGTGGCCGTGCTCATCTGGGTGATGATCTATCCGATGATGATCCAGATCGACTGGTCGTCGGTGAAGGACGTGGGCCGGCGCCCGCAGGGCCTGGTGCTCACGCTGGTGGTGAACTGGCTCATCAAACCTTTCACCATGGCCGCGCTGGGCGTGCTGTTCTTCCGGTACCTGTTCGCGCCCTGGGTCGATCCGGCCTCGGCCAGCGAATACATCGCCGGCATGATCCTGCTGGGTGTCGCGCCCTGCACCGCGATGGTGTTCGTCTGGAGCCAGCTCGTCAAAGGCGACGCCAACTACACGCTGGTGCAGGTCTCGGTGAACGACCTCATCATGGTCGTGGCCTTCGCGCCCATCGCCGCCTTCCTGCTGGGTGTGACCGACCTGACCGTGCCCTGGGAAACGCTGCTGCTTTCCACCGTGCTCTACGTGGTGCTGCCGCTGCTGGCCGGCCTGGCCACGCGGCAGCTGCTGGCGCGCCGCTCCGAGCACGCCGTGGGCGACTTCGTGGCGCGGCTCAAGCCCTGGTCGGTGGCCGGCCTCATCGCCACCGTGGTGCTGCTGTTCGGCTTCCAGGCACGGACCATCGTGGCGCAACCGCTGGTGATCGGCCTCATCGCCGTGCCGCTGGTGCTGCAGTCCTACGGTATCTTCTTCATCGCCTGGTGGGGCGCGAAGCGGCTGCGGCTGCGGCACGAGATTGCCGGGCCTGCCTGCCTGATCGGCACCTCCAACTTCTTCGAACTGGCCGTGGCGGTGGCGATTTCGCTGTTCGGCCTGAACTCGGGCGCGGCGCTGGCCACCGTGGTCGGCGTGCTGGTCGAGGTGCCGGTGATGCTCTCGCTGGTGGCCCTGGTCAACGCCTGGAAACCCCCTGAACAAGCCGCAGCGGCATGACGCCATGAACCAACACGTCACCATCTACCACAACCCCGCCTGCGGCACCTCGCGCAATGTGCTGGCCCTGATCCGCAACAGCGGCGAAGCGCCGCGGGTCATCGAATACCTCAAGACGCCACCGGACCGCGCGACGCTGCAGCGCCTCGTGGCCGACATGGGCTGTACGGTGCGCGACATCCTGCGCGAGAAGGGTACGCCCTACGCCGAGCTCGACCTGGGCGCCGCGCACTGGAGCGACGACCAGTTGCTCGACTTCATCGGCCAGCACCCGATCCTGATGAACCGGCCCATCGTGGTCACGCCCCTGGGCACACGCCTGTGCCGGCCTTCCGAGGTGGTGCTCGACATCCTGCCCCGGGCGCAACAGGGCGCCTTCAGCAAGGAAGACGGCGAGCGCGTGGTCGACGAGAACGGGGCGCGCGTGCATGGCCCTCGCTGACCTGCCGCAACTGGCGGCTGAACACTTCCAGCGTCCCGACCCGCAACGCTTGCGGCCGGTGCAGCCGTCGACGCACGCGCCGCGTTTCCTGCTGCTCTACGGTTCGCTGCGCGCGCGCTCGTTCAGCCGCCTGGTGGTGGAGGAGTCGGCCCGCCTGCTGCAGGCCATGGGCGCCGAGGCGCGCGTGTTCAACCCCAGCGGCCTGCCGCTGCCCGACGACGCGCCCGAGACCCACCCCAAGGTGGCCGAGTTGCGCGAACTCGCGGCCTGGGCCGAGGGCATGGTGTGGTGCTCGCCCGAGCGCCATGGCGCCATGACCGGCATCATGAAGGCGCAGATCGACTGGATTCCGCTCTCGCTCGGCGCGGTGCGGCCCACGCAGGGCAAGACGCTGGCGGTGATGCAGGTCAGCGGTGGCTCGCAGTCGTTCAATGCGGTCAACCAGATGCGCGTGCTCGGTCGCTGGATGCGCATGCTCACCATCCCCAACCAGTCGTCCATCGCCAAGGCCTGGCAGGAATTCGATGAGCATGACCGCCTCAGGCCATCGGCGTACCACGACCGCGTGGTGGACGTGCTGGAGGAACTGGTGAAGTTCACCCTGCTCACGCGCGACGTGGCGCCCTACCTGGTGGACCGCTACAGCGAACGCAAGGAAAGCGCCGAACAGCTCATGCGGCGGGTGAACCAGACGGCGATCTGATTCAGGGCGGGTCGCGCCTCAGCAGCGCCTCGCCCATGCGGATGCGGTGGCCGGCCTCGATGTCATCGCACAGGGCAAAACCCGGCGGCGTGAACACCAGGATGGTCGATCCGTGCTCGAACCAGCCCATCTCCTCGCCCTTGTCGTAGCCTGCGCTGCAAGGCAGTTCGTGCGGGCCGCGGTATTGCGCGTTGAGCGCCACGTCCGCCGCGCGCAGCCGCATGCTGGCCACCAGGATGGCCGCCACCGGCACCAGCAGCAGCGGCGTGCCATCGTCCAGGCGGGCGTGCAGCGCCGCGCGTTCGTTCTTGCAGAACAGGCGCTCGATGCGCTTCAAGGCGATGGGGTTCACGTTCCAGGTGTCGCCGCTGTGGTAGGTCACGTGTTCCAGCGTCAGCGCGGCCGGCGCGTGGAAGCGGTGGTACATGCTGGAGGTCAGCCGCAACGTGACGTAGCTGCCGCCACGCAGGGTGTCGATCATCGCGTTCGCGCGCGCGCCGTTGCCCAGAAGATCGGTGAGCGGGTAGGGGAAGCCCTTGGCCTGGAACACCTGCGCGCCCGGGTCGCTGCCGATGCGCCCGCAGGCACCCACGATGGCGTCGCAGGGGCTCGCCAGCACCCCGGGGCGCGGGTCGATCGGGCGCAGGCCGGGCCGCAGTTCGCGCACGAAGCAGTCGTGCAGGCTGTCGAAGGACGTCTTCTTCGCCTCGCTCAGGTCGAGATCGGTGAAGGCGCGCCACACCGCCATGGAGGCGTCGCGTACCCAGGGGTGGCGGATGCGGCTGAACCATCCCATGAACCGGGTGAGCGCGGCACGCGGCACGCGGTTGGTCAGCAGGAAGTTGAGATCTTCGTTGAGCGCGAGGCGCTGGAGCTGTCTTGAAATGTTCATACCTGCGTCATGTGGGCGACCTACAAACGACACACATCAACCGCCCTGGAGCGTGTGCCGCATGTCCTATCTTTCCTATGCCTTGCCGCTGGGCTCCCTGGTGCTGGCGCTGCCGTACCTGCGCCAGCGCCTGCAGCTCTCGCGCGCCAAACACCGATCGCTGGCCGGCCACTCGCGCATGGCCAAACGCCTGGCGAGCTGGTTGCCGGGCTATGCCTGCGACGAGCGCCGCTTCTTCGATTGCGATGGTGCACCCGAAGACATTGCCCGCCTGCGCAGGACCTCGTTCGAGATGCTCTGCGCCGGTTACGCCGAGCGTTACGAGAAAAGCCTGGCCTTGAGCGCCGAGGCCCGTGAAGGCCTGGCCGACCTGCAGTTCACCGGTAGCTACCGCGTGCCGTTCCAGTTCAGCCCCATCGTGCGCGAGCGCCTCAAGGTGGGCGCTTTCGTGCAGTCGGCCGAGGGGTGCAGCGTGACCGACCTCGACGGCAACCGCTTCATCGACCTCACCGGTTCCTACGGCGTGAACGTGTTCGGCGTCGACTTCTACAAGGCCTGCATGGCCGAAGGCGCGCAGATCGGCGAGGCGCTGGGCCCGGTGCTGGGTGCCTACCACCCCTGCGTGGCCGACAACATCGCGCGGCTGAAGGCCCTCTCGGGCCAGGAGCAGGTGTCCTTCCACATGTCGGGCACAGAGGCGGTGATGCAGGCCGTGCGCCTGGCGCGCTACCACACGCGACGCAAACACCTGGTGCGCTTCTGCGGCGCCTACCACGGCTGGTGGGAGGACGTGCAGCCCGGCCCCGGCAACCCGATGCCGCCGCGCGAAACCTACACGCTCAAGGACATGGACGACAGGAGCCTGCAGGTGTTGCGCACGCGGCGCGACATCGCCTGCGTGCTGGTCAACCCGCTGCAGGCCCTGCACCCCAACCGCAACGCGCCGGGCGACTCCACGCTGGTCGATGGCAGCCGCACGGCCGGCTACGACCGCGCGGCCTACACCGCGTGGCTGCAACAACTGCGCGAAGTCTGCACCGAGCGCGGCATCGTGCTGATCTTCGACGAGGTATTCCTGGGCTTCCGGCTCGCGCCCGGTGGCGCGCAGGAATACTTCGGCGTGCGCGCCGACCTCGTGACCTACGGCAAGACCCTCGCAGGCGGCTACCCGGTGGGTGTCGTCTGCGGACGTGCCGATCTGATGAAGCGATTCCGCCCCGAGCGCCCGGCCGACGTGTGCTTCGCGCGTGGCACCTTCAACGCCCATCCCTATGTGATGGGCGGCATGAACGCCTTCCTGCGGCGCCTGCAGACGCCCGAGGTGCAGGCGATGTACGCGGACCAGGACGCCAGGTGGGACGCGCGCGCGAAGCGCTTCAACGACACCATGTCCGCGCAGGGCTTCCCGGTGCGTGCGGCGAACCTGCAGAGCATCTGGACCCTGAACTACACCGAGCCCGGTCGCTACCACTGGATGTACCAGTACTTCCTTCGCTGGCACGGCCTGGCGCTCAGCTGGGTCGGCACGGGGCGCCTCATCTTCGGCCTGAATCTGCATGACGATGAATTCGAGGAGGTGCTGCGCCGCTGCCTGGCCGCCGCACAGGACATGCAGGCACAGGGCTGGTGGTGGACGTCGCCTGCGTTGACGCACAAGGCGATCCGCCGCCAGGTGCTACGCGAGATGTGGCAGCACCTGAGGGCTTGAGGGTTACTTCACCGCCACACCCGGATCGATCAGCTGGCCGCGCATCAGGTACAGCGGCGCGCGGTGGTAGAGCTTGATGTCGTGGAACGGGTCGGTGAGGATCTTGGTCATCCACACCAGGCCGGTCTTCACGTCGAAGAGGAAGAACAGGTGCACGGTGCGAAACAGCAGGCCACCCGCACCCAGGGCAAGCCACAGCGCGCCGACATGCCGGATGAAACCGGTGTTGTCGGTGTGGGGCTCGAACAGGCCGAACACGCCAGGCACTGCCCACACCAGCAGCGGCGTGCCGGCCCACAAGGCCATCAGCACCACCTTGCGGCGCAGGTTGTAGCCGACCTTGATCTCTTCCTTGTGCTCGTGCGTGGCCTGGTTCACATGGTCGTAGCCCTTGGGCTCGAAGAAGAAGTGACCGGCCTGGCGGCTGGTCATGGACACCAGCCAGGCGATCAGGGCCGAGAGGATCGGGTCCGTCCACAGCAGCGCATAGGCGAGCACGAAGCTCATGGCACTGAGCAGGTGCAGCGACTGGTTGATGCGGCTGTGGTGGTAGTAGCGGTGGTCGTCCCAGCGCTGGACTTCGAGGGTCTTGAAAAAATCGTGCACGAAAGGCTCCAGTGGGTTGCGGGGGTCGCGTCAAACGCATGACATGGTTGCGCCCCTGTGTGAAAACCCGGTGACAGGCGCACGCTGTCACACGACTGTTGCAATGCCTGCGCAAGATCGGGGCATGACCACCGTGCATTCCGATCAGATCGTGGTGGAGGAGTACCCCGCCACCCGCCCGTCGCTGCGCCTGTCGGTGGTGACCGAGACCTGGCCGCCCGAGATCAACGGCGTCTCACTCACGCTCTCGCATCTGGTGCGAGGCCTGTGCGCGCGCAACCACCAGGTGCAGCTGGTCCGGCCGCGACAGACGCGGGTGGACCAGGCGCTGAGCCACAGCGGCTACGAGGAGGTGCTGATGCGCGGCATGCCGATCCCGCGCTACCCCGAACTCAAGCTCGGGCTGCCCGGCAAGCGCGCGCTGATCCAGGCCTGGACGCTCAGGCGGCCCGACCTGGTGCACATCGCCACCGAAGGGCCTCTGGGCTGGTCGGCGCTGCAGGCCGCGCGGCGGCTGCGCCTGCCGGTCACGTCGGACTTTCGCACCAACTTCCACGCCTACAGCGAGCACTACGGCGTGGGCTGGCTGCGCAAGCCCATCGTGGCCTACCTGCGCAAGTTCCACAACCTCACGCGCCTGACCATGGTGCCCACGCAGGCGCTGCGCGCCGACCTCATGGCCATCGGCTTCGAGAACGTGCAGGTGGTTGCACGCGGGGTGGACACGCAGCAGTTCAACCCCGATCACCGCAGCGAGGCCTTGCGAGCGTCCTGGGGCACGACGCCGCGAAGCATCGTGCTGCTGGCGGTGGGGCGCCTGGCCGCCGAGAAGAACCTGGACCTGGTGGTGCGCGCCTTCGATGCCATGCGCGCGGCGCACGACGACGTGAAGCTGGTCTTCGTGGGTGACGGGCCGATGCGCGAGAGTCTGCAGCAGCGTTGCCCGCAGGCCGTGTTTGCGGGCATGCGGCAGCACGGCGAGCTGGCGGCCTGGTATGCCTCTGCCGATCTGTTCCTGTTCCCCAGCGTCACGGAGACATTCGGCAACGTGACCGTCGAGGCCCTGGCCAGTGGCCTGCCGGTGCTCGCCTTCGACACCGCGGCCGCGGCCGACTGGGTGCGGCACGACGGCAATGGCTGGCTGGTGCCGGTGAACGACGAAGCGGGCTACTTGCGCATGGTGGTGGAGCTCGCTACACAGTCAGAGCGCATTGCACTGGCGCGCGCGCAGGCACGTGCGCAGGTGGCGCAACTGGACTGGCAGCAGATTGCGCGTCAGGTGGAGGGGCTGTTCCTGCATGCCACGTCGGATGTGACACCGTGATGAAGCGGCCTGTACCAGAGCGACGTGCGGAGGCATCGGTCCGATTCACGGGATCGTCATGCGTTGTGGGGAGACTGCGCGGGTCTTTCAACCCACCACGGAACCGACCCTCATGTCCCACCACGACGACGACGACAACTTCAACGATTCCCCCAACGAACACTTCCAGCAGGTGCTGGAACGCGGCACCCGCGCGCCGCTGACGCGTCGCCACCTGATTCGCGGCGGCGTGGGCCTGGCCGCGCTCTCCAGCATTCCTTTCCTGGCCGGTTGCGGAGGCGGCGGCAGCGACCCCGCGCCCGCGCCACCCGCCGCGCCCGGCGAAACCAGCCTGGGCTTCAGCGCCATCGACAAGAGCCTGCTCGACGACGTGGTGCTGCCCGCCGGCTACAGCTACAGCGTGCTGCACGCCACCGGCGACCGGCTTTTCAGCACCGAGACCGCGTACTCCAACACGGGGGCGGAGACCGACGACTGGAGCCGGCGCATCGGTGACCACCACGACGGCATGGACCTGTTCTACGTCGACGCACTGGGCAACTACACCACGCAGGACACCGGCCGCGCGGTGCTGGCCGTCAACCACGAGAGCTCGGCCGACGCGCACTTCTTCCACCCCACTGGCCAGACCACCAACGGCGTGAGTGGCAAGAAGTTCTCGCAGTTCGGCGGCTGGGACCTGGGCACCCGCCTGGAGTCCGAGGTGCTCAAGGAAATCAACCACCACGGCGTGTCCATCGCCGAAGTGCGCAGGACGGGCAGCACCTGGGCGCTGCAGCTCGACTCGGGTCTCAACCGCCGCGTCACGGCCCAGACCGTGATGGACATCGCCGGCCCGGCCGCGCACCTGGCCGACATCCGCAGCCTGATGGTCACGAAGTACGACACCAGCGGCGCCACGTCGCGCGGCACGCTCAACAACTGTGGTCACGGCAAGACCCCCTGGGGCACCTACCTGGCCTGCGAGGAGAACTGGGCGGCCTACTTCTTCATGCCCGCCGGTTCGGTGGATGTGGATGCCCGCACCAAGGTCGCGCGCCAGCGCTACGGCGTGATGCGCGCGCCCAATGCGGCGGCCACCGCGGGTTCGCAGGGCTGGTCGGCCGTGGCCTCCGCCGGCACCGACAGCCGCTTCGGCCGCTGGGACGTCTCCGCCCCGGGCGCGACCGCGGCGCAGGACTACCGCAACGAGCCCAACACCTTCGGCTACATCGTCGAGATCGACCCACTGCGCCCGGGCGCCACGCCGGCCAAGCGCGTGGCCATGGGCCGCTTCGCGCACGAGGCCGCCGTCTGCAGCATCCCGGTGGCTGGCCAGCCGCTGGCCTTCTACATGGGCTGCGACTCGCAGAACGAGTACGTCTACAAGTTCGTCTCCGCCGCGCCGTGGGATCCGGCCGACGTGGGCGGTGGCATGGCCGCCGGCCACAAGTACCTGGACGAAGGCAGGCTGTACGTGGCCCGGTTCAACGACACGGGCGCGGGCGAATGGCTGGAGCTCGACATCGCCAACCCGCTGATCGCGGGCTACGCGCCGTACACCTTCGCCCACCAGGCCGACGTGCTGGTCCATGCGCGCCACGCGGCCGATGCGCTGGGCGCCACCAAGATGGACCGCCCGGAATGGGGTGCGGTGAACCCGAAGAACGGTGACGTGTACTTCACCATGACCAACAACAGCAGCCGCAACGTGGCCGGCACCGATGCGGCCAACCCGCGCGCCTACGCCGACAACGACGGCAATGCCGGCAGCGGCAACCCCAATGGCCACATCGTGCGTCTGAGCGAACAGGGCGGGGCGCCGGGCGCAGCGGCGTTCACCTGGGACATCTTCCTGTTCGGCGCGGAGGCCGATGCGGGAGCGGACATCAACCTCTCGGGGCTGACGGACGCCAACGACTTTTCCTCGCCCGACGGCCTGTGGTTCAGCCCGGCCAGCGGCATCTGCTGGATCCAGACCGACGATGGCGCCTACACCGACCAGACCAACTGCATGCTGCTGGCCGCCATTCCCGGCGCGGTGGGCGACGGGGGGCCGGTCACGGTGAACAACAGCCTGGGTGGCAGCACCGGTACCGAGGGCACGTTCATCGGCGCCGCGCTGGGTGAAGCCAGGCTGCGCCGTTTCCTGGTCGGCCCCACGGGCTGCGAGATCACCGGCATCACCGAGACCGCCGATGGCCGGACGATGTTCGTGAATGTGCAGCACCCGGGTGAGCGCACGGGCGCCTACGGAACCGGCCCGTTCGTGCTGCAGAGCCAGTGGCCGGGCGTGAGCACGGTGAACTACGCACCGGCCGGCCGGCCGCGCTCGGCCACCATCGTGATCACGCGGGCCGACGGGGGTGTCATCGGTCTTTGAGTCCTGCTGGCCCGGTCCAACGGGCTGATCGGGTGCCGAGCCCATCGGCACCTCCCGCAAACCCCCAGGCCCCGGCTGGCCTGGGGGTTTCGCTTTTGGGCGATCTGTCCATCGCGTGCACAGCGCAGGCTGCGGACCTTGCGGGCGGCACCGCAGGCATGGTTCGAAACGGCGATCGGGTTCTAAGGTGGCAAGGCCCCGCCGATTCAGGGTCGGTGTGGAAGCTCTCTCAACCTATCCAAAGGACATCCCATGTACAACCAGATCGTCAAGCCGCAGACCCTCGTGCTGGACAGCGCGCCATGCAACGATGGCAGCGGCACCTTCCCCAAACTGCCCGTCTCCTGGGAGGAGTACGGCAGCGCCAAAACCAAGGACGGCCACGACAAGCCCATCGTCGCCATCCTCCCGTTTTTCCTGGGCAGTGCCCACGCGGCCGGTCACAAGGCCGTGAAGGACAACAAGCGCGTGGGCATCGGTTACTGGGATGCGCTCATCGGCCCCGGCGAGGTGATCAACACCGACACCCACCGCGTCATCAGCTTCGAACCGGTGATCAACGACAGCTTTCATCCCGGCGCGATCAACCCCGCCACGAAGAGGCCCTACGGGGGCACGTTCCCCAACTTCTCGCTGGCCGATGTCTCGCAGATCCAGCGCCTGGCGCTCAAGCAACTGGGTGTGGCCCACGTGGACGTTCTCATGGGCGCTTCCATGGGCTCGCTGCAGGCCTGGCACTTCATGGCCCACGACACCAGCTTCGTCTCCCGCATGGTGCTGATCGTGCCGGGCGGCCTGCAACTGTCGCAGAAGACCCGCACCCTGGCCCGCCAGTGGGTGGAGACGCTCGAGCACGACCCCGACTGGCACGGCGGCGATTACAGCGCCCTGCCCAAGGACAAGCAGCCGAAGAAGGCCCTGCTGCAGGTGCTCACCGACTTCTGGTACCGGGTGCAGTTCCCGGTGGACCACAGCCTGCTCTACGACCTGGACGACATGGGGTGGGCCGATATCGCCGTGGCCCACCATGCGCTTGACGCCAACGACGCCCGGTCCATCGACACGGTGCTGGCCGCGCTCGACGACAAGCAACCCAAGGTCAAAGCCTACAAACAGACGGTGAAAACGCTGTGCGAGCGGACCGATCACAACGTGCTGTTGTGGCAGTTGCGTTCGGTGTTGACCTACATGCCAACCGTGGCGCTCATGAAGTCGGACGTGTTCACGCGCCGCACCCTGAAGGCCGATGACATGGTGGACATCGGCTACGAGGCCTCCGGCGTGTCCGACATCCTGATGATCGCCACCAAAGCCGATGACCTGCTCGACATCGAATCAGTGGATGACGTGATCGGCATGGCAGCCTTTCTGGGCGCGAGGATCAGCGTCCTGCGCCTGCCCCCGACCTTCACGCACGCGGCCGGTCTCAACACCGCGTCGCCCGACAGCATCCTGGTCGTCAAGAAGCGCATCGGCGAATTCCTCAAGCCACCCGCCAAGCTCTGACCGGCCGCGCCACGGTTCACCTTCACCACGCCCGCGCGCGGGCGTGGTGAATCTCCCTTCACATTCCAGGGGCAGAACACCATGCAACCCAACACCCATCCTGGTGGCAAGCTGGCCGCCATCACCTTCCTGACCATGGCCGACCGGGACGCCGTGGCCGCGCACATCGGCGCGCTCGCCCCGGACGACCGGGCCATGCGTTTCGGGTGGTCCGGCCCGGCCAGCCCGGAGCAACTCGTCCGGTTCGCCACCGTGCTGCTGCAGGCTGTCCATGAGGACCCCTCGCTGGTGCATTTCGGCGGCTGGGACGCCTCGCGCCAGGCGCTGCTCTACATGGGCAGCTTTCACTGCCCCTCGCCACGGGAGCGCACCGTCGCCGAGTTCTCGATGAGTGCCGTGCCGTCGGCGCGCGGTGGCCTGACCAGCGAAGTCATGGCCTGGCTGATTCCGCAGCTCATACAGCGCGGCTACAGGAAGCTCAGCCTGGTGTACGAGAACACGAACCCGGCGGTGGCCGCCATCGCGGCTCGACATGGTTTCCAGGTGAGGTCCAACGGCGGCGTGTCGTTCGGTACGCTGGACATCACGCCGCAGGCGCAGGTGGCGCGGCTGTGGCTGGAAAAGCTCGATGCCTTCTTGGCGCTGGTGCGGCCCGCATTGCGGTCCCCGGGCGCCAGACTCTAAGGCTGCGCGATGCCACTCCACAGCCAGACAGGCACCACCGCCGAATCGCCGGTGTGTGTTCTCGGCCCGGTGGACGCCGATGCCATGGTCGCCCACCTGCAGGCCCTGGGCCGCGAGGAACGTGCGTTCCGGTTGCACACCACCAGCGCCGCGACGGATGTGCTGCGCGAGGCGGCGCGGCGCATGCTGGTCGCCGGTCTGTGCTATGGCATCCGCGAGCCCGCCACCGGGCGCCTGGTCTACCTCGGCCAGGCCGTGCCCAGTGACCGCCCCGGAGGCCTGGAACTGGCATTCAGCGCCACGCCCGATGCACGGGGCGGATTGACCTTTCGCACGCTGGCCTGGTTGCTGCCACGCGCGGCCGCACAAGGCGTGCGGTTTCTGGAATTGCGCTTCAACCCGTTCAACCCGGCGATCGCCGGTCTGCTGGCGCGCCTGGGCTGGCGCCGCGAGGTGTTCAGCGACGACAACCGCGCGGTGTTCGACGTGCCCCGCGAGCCATCGGCCGTGGTGGCGCAGGTGAACGCCTGGTTGCAGGCCGCGCAGGACCGGGGATCTATCGCGCGCCTTTAGAGGCTGCGCCGCCAGTGTCAGCGCGCCGGCATGGCGGGGTGCATCTCGGGCGGCTGCTGCTCCATGTAGCCGCGCCCGTCCTTCACGCCGGTGCGCCCGGCGATCTGCCAGGCTGTGCGCTGGTCGATCAGGCCGGCGAGGAACTCCAGCTCTTCGTCGGTGTGGTTGAGTGCGGGCGCGGGCGTGAGGAAACGCCCGCCCCGGGGTTCGACCTCGCCCCAGAACGACTGGTGGTAGCTCGACACCGAGAGTGCGCGGTTGCCGCCGGCCTGCATGTCCACCGTGCCGTAGCAGTTGCAGAAGTAGCTGCGCCCGCCCTGGTCGGCCATGACCTCGGTGTACACGCCCGTGCCGCGGATGCCGGCGGTCAGCGTGGGCGTGACGATGGCGCGGGCCACGCCCCGGCCGAAGACACTGACCACCGCGCCGTTGAGCAGGCGCAGCAGGCTCATCGTGTTGAGCGTGGCGCCGCGTTCGACGCGCAGGCGCGAGTTCTGCCGCACGTGGAAGGCGGCAGTGCCGATCACGAAGACCAGGCGCGAGGAGGCACCGGTGATGATTTCATCGCCGGTCTGCACCACCTGCTGCGGCAGCATGCGCTGGCCGTTGAGCAGGATGTCGCCCACGAAGTCCACCACGTTGCTGCGCTGTTGCGCCAGGGCCGCGGGCAGGCCGCCGGTGGCCACCCAGGCGGCGGCCGCCTTGAGCGTGTCACGGCGCTGGAACCAGGTCACTTCTTCCTCGCGACGGCCTTGCAGGGTGTGCTGGGTCATGTGTGTTCTCCGGTGGTGACGGCGGCGGGGCCGTCGGGCGCGACGAAACTGTCCACGAAGGTGAACCAGATCGAGGTGTGAAACATCGCGGCCATGAGCAGCACCAGCGGATAGAGCACGATGCCGAGCGCCTCCGTGCCACCGAGCAGCGAAGCCAGCAGGCTCATGAACAGGCCCGTCAGCATGAACACACCCACCCAGCCCGCGGCATACAGCAGCATGGCGCCCTTGTTGGACCAGCAGGCCAGGAAGCTGAAGAACAGGCTCTTGAGCGGGCTCACCCCGTGCCAGTGCACCAGCGCCGGTGCGTGCCAGAAAGCCATGAGCACCGGCAGATAGACCACCATCGCCGCCCACAGGCCCTGGCTGCTGAACATCGAGCGCACGCGCTCGGCCGATACCTCGGGTCCACCGGGCAGGGCCGCGGGCGGTGGTGCTTCGGTGGCGAACAGGGCCGCCACCCCCAGCACCAGCATCAGGGCTGCGGCGTACATCGCGCCCAGCACGAGCATGGCCTGCATCTTGCCCGGGCCGGCGCGAAAGGCCGAGACCAGCGTGGATGGCATCGGGAAGCGCCCTTGCGCGGCCTCACGGCTGGCGGCCATCAGGCCCAGCGTGGCTGCCGGCACCAGGGCCAGCGACAGCAGTGTGCCCACCACGGGCACCAGTGAGAGAACCGACACGGCGGCCATGAACATGAAGAACAGGCCGGCCATGGCCAGTGGCTGGCGCAGGAAGGTCCGGGCGCCGAGCCGGACCCATTGCAGGCCGGTGCGGGCGGGAACTAGGTGGAGTTTCATTCGCGGGGGTGGAGTCAGGCTGGCTGGAGCGCGTCTTCGCGCAGCAGCGCCGCCAGGGCATGGGTGTCGCGCACACGGGCGCGCAGCACGCGCTCGAAGTGACTCGGGTCGTGGGGCTGCAGCAGGGCCGCCTCGCGCGGCAGGTGCAGGTCCCACAGGCGCGAGATCCAGAAGCGCAGGGCGCCCGCGCGCAGCATGGCCGGCAGCAGGGCACGTTCGGCCGAGCTCAGGGGCCGCACCGCCTGGTAGGCGCCCAGCAGCGCCAGCGAGCGAGGCGAGTCGAGCGAGCCGTCGTGGTCCTGATCGTGCAGCACGCACCAGTCGTTGAGGCAGACCGCGATGTCGAACAGGAAACTGTCGACACCGGCGAAATAGAAATCGAAGAAGCCGGTGAGCTCGCCGTCCTCGAACATCGCGTTGTCGCGGAACAGGTCGGCGTGGATCGGGCCGCGTGGCAGCGCGGCATACGCCGGCCCTTGGGCCACGTGGTTCTGGTAGGCGATCTCCGCGCGCAGCAACTCGGCCTGCGCCGTGTTCAGGAAGGGCAGCACCACCGGCACGGTTTCGTTCCACCAGGACAGGCCGCGCAGGTTGGGCTGGCTCATGGGGAAGTCGCGCCCGGCCAGGTGCATGCGCGCGAGCATGGTGCCCACGGCCTCGCATTGCGCCACGCCGGGGGCAAGGTCGCTCCTGCCGCGCAGCTTGTCCACCACGGCGGCGGGCTTGCCCTGCACCGTGTGCAGGATCTCCCCCTGCGCGTTGGCCGCAGGCGCGGGCACCGGAATGCCCTGGCCGGCGAGGAACTTCATGAAGTGCAGGTAGAACGGCAACTGCTCGAAGCCCAGCCGCTCGAACACGGTGAGCACGTACTCCAGCGTGGCGCCGTCGCGCTCGCTGGTCACGAAGTAGTTGGTGTTTTCGATGCCGCCCTGGATGCCCCGCAGTTCGGTGAGGTCGCCCAGGTTCAGGGTGTGGAGCAGGGCAGCGGCTTCGTCGAACGCGACTTCGGTGTAAACGGCCATGGGCAGAGGGTCAGAAGTTCAGGATGCGCCAGCTGCTGCGCCCGGCGTTGCCGGTGCGCCTGCCGCCCGTCTCGCTGCCGGCAGCACCGGCCGTCTCGGGCTGGATCTGGTAGGCCGGTGCGCCGTTCTTGGGGCTCACCTCGATGCTCTGCGTCTGCCCGCCCACGCGCACTTCGTCGATGCGGGTGAGCTTGTCTTCGTGCGTGATGCGCTCGATGCGGTCGCGCGGCGAGACCGGCTCGCGCGGGCTGTCCACGGGTGCCACCTGGGCCAGAGCCGGAAGGGTAGTGCACAGGCCGAAGGCCAGTGCGGCCAGGAAGGAGCGGGGAGCAGCGTTCATACAGCATTGTAGGCAGGGCCGTCCGGCCACGCGGCCCCCGGGGCCAAACCGGTTACCACCGGATACGACCGCGGCCCGGGGGGCGGCTTGCGCGTGCGAACTCCGCCACAATCGCCCCATGTCCGAAGACCTCACTCCCGACGCCCTGGCCGGCCAGACCCTGCTGCTGGTCGATGGCTCCAGCTACCTGTACCGCGCCTTCCACGCCATGCCCGACCTGCGGGCCGTGCCCGGCGACCCCACCAGCCCTGCCACGGGCGCCATCCGCGGCATGGTCAACATGATGCAGAGCCTGCGCAAGGAGGTGCCGGCCGATTTCGTGGCCTGCGTGTTCGACGCCAAGGGCCCGACCTTCCGCGACACCATCTATCCCGAATACAAGGCCCAGCGCAGCCCGATGCCGGACGACCTGCGGGCGCAGATCCCGCCCATCCACGAGGTGGTGCGCCTGCTGGGCTGGCCGGTGCTCGACGTGCCCGGCGTGGAGGCCGACGACGTCATTGGCACGCTGGCCGTGACGGCCGCGCGCCAGGGCATCCGCGTGATCGTCTCCAGCGGCGACAAGGACCTGGCACAGCTGGTGGACGAGCACATCACCATCATCGACACCATGAACGGGCGCAAGCGCGACCTGGCCGGCGTGGAGGCCGAATTCGGTGTGCCCGCGCGCCTGATGGTGGACTACCAGACCCTGGTGGGCGACCAGGTGGACAACGTGCCGGGCGTGGAGAAAGTCGGCCCCAAGACGGCGGCCAAGTGGCTGCAGGAATACGGTTCGCTCGACGCGCTGGTGGCGCGCGCCGGCGAGATCAAGGGCGTGGCCGGCGAGAACCTGCGCAAGGCGCTGGACTGGCTGCCCACCGGGCGCGCGCTGCTGACCATCAAGACCGATTGCGACCTCAACGGCTACGTGCCCGGCCTGCCCGCGCTCGACGCGATCCGCGTCGGCGAGCCCGACAACGAAGCGCTCAAGGCCTTCTACCAGACCTATGGCTTCAAGGGCCTGGCGGCCAAGACCAGCGTCAAGCCCGAGGTGGTGGAGGCCTTGCGCGAGGTGCAGGGCGAGGCGCTGGACAGTGCCCACCCCGGCCTGTTCGACGAGCCGGTGCCGGCCGCGCCGCGCGCCACCAACCTGGCCTACGACACCATCCTCACCTGGGAGGCCTTCGACACCTGGCTGCAGCGCGTGCAGGCGGCTGAGCTGGTGGCGCTGGACACCGAGACCACTTCGCTCGACGAGATGCGCGCCGAGATCGTGGGCATCAGCTTCAGTGTGAAGCCGGGCGAGGCGGCCTACATCCCGCTGCGCCATGCCGGGCCCGACGCGCCCGTGCAACTGCCCTTCGACGATGTGCTGGCGAAACTCAAGCCCTGGCTGGAAGACCCGAAGCACCTCAAGCTGGGCCAGCACGTGAAGTACGACCGCCATGTGTTCGCCAACCACGGCATCGAGGTGCAGGGCTATGCGCACGACACCATGTTGCAGAGCTACGTGCTCGAGGTGCACAAGCCGCACGGCCTGGCCAGCCTGGCCGAGCGCCACCTGGGCCGCCAGGGCATCAGTTACGAAGACCTGTGCGGCAAGGGTGCGCACCAGATTCCGTTCGCGCAGGTGGACGTGGCCAAGGCCGCCGAGTACTCCTGCGAGGACAGCGACCAGACGCTGGACGTGCACCTGGCGCTGTGGCCGCGCCTGCAGGCCGACGAGAAGCTGAAATTCATCTACGAGCTGGAAATCGCCAGCAGCGAGTCGCTCTACCGCATCGAGCGCAACGGCGTGCTGATCGACGCGCCCACGCTGGCCCGCCAGAGCAACGAACTGGGCCAGCGCATCGTGGCGCTGGAGCAGGAGGCCTACGCCATCGCCGGTCAGCCTTTCAACCTCAGCAGCCCCAAGCAGCTCGGTGAGATCTTCTTCGACAAGCTCGGCCTGCCCGTGGTCAAGAAGACGGCGACCGGCGCACGCAGCACCGACGAGGAAGTGCTGGAGAAGCTGGCAGAGGACTACCCGCTGCCGGCGAAGATCCTGGAGCACCGCGGCCTGTCCAAGCTCAAGGGCACCTACACCGACAAGCTCGCGCAGCTGGCGCTGCCGCGCACCGGGCGCGTGCACACGCACTACGCGCAGGCCGTGGCCGTGACCGGGCGCCTGTCCAGCAACGACCCCAACCTGCAGAACATCCCCATCCGCACGCCCGAGGGCCGGCGCGTGCGCGAGGCCTTCGTCGCCCCTGCCGGCCACGTGATCGCCAGCGCCGACTACTCGCAGATCGAGTTGCGCATCATGGCCCACATCAGCGGCGACGAAGCCCTGCTGCGCGCCTTCCATGAGGGGCAGGACGTGCACCGCGCCACCGCCGCCGAGGTGTTCGGCGTCGAGCCCGCGCAGGTCAGCAGCGAGCAGCGCCGCTACGCCAAGGTGATCAACTTCGGCCTCATCTACGGCATGAGCGCCTTCGGCCTGGCCAAGGCGCTGGCCATCGACAACACGGCGGCCAAGAACTACATCCAGCGCTACTTCGAGCGCTTCGAGGGCGTCAAGCGCTACATGGACGAAACCCGCCAGAGCGCCAAGGCCAAAGGCTACGTGGAGACCGTGTTCGGCCGCCGCCTGTACCTGCCCGAGATCAACAGCCCCAATGGCCCGCGCCGCAGCGGCGCCGAGCGCGCCGCCATCAACGCGCCCATGCAGGGCACGGCGGCCGACCTGATCAAGCTCAGCATGGTCGCGGTCCAGCGCGCGCTGGACGAACAGCGGCGCGGCACGAAGATGATCATGCAGGTGCACGACGAACTGGTGTTCGAGGTGCCCGAGGGCGAGGTCGACTGGCTGCGCACCGAGATCCCGCACTTGATGGCCGGCGTGGCCGCACTCAAGGTGCCGCTGCTGGCGGAGGTGGGCGTGGGGCCGAACTGGGACAAGGCCCATTGACCTGGCATGGCTGCGCAGCTGTGTGCGCCCGGCCGTTGCCCGATATTCAGAGGCTCAGGTTCTGTTCGACTTCCTGCGTCTTGCGGCGTGCCAGGGCAAGGTTCGCCTTGGCTTTGTCCAGCACGAGGTAGATGAAGAGGCCTTCATGCCTGGTCATCGGGCGGATGATGTGGTACTGCTTGCCGAGGGTGATCAGGATGTCCTCGATCACGTCGTCCAGACCCAGGTTGCGCATCGTTTTGAGCTTGGCGCGCACCACTTCCGTGTTGCCTGCCGCTGCGACTTCGAGGTCCACGCCCGTGCCGGCCTGACCCAGCATCATGCCGCTGCTGGAGTCCACCAACATGGCGCACATGGCGCCGTCGATGGACAGGAGTGATTCCATGGATTCTTTGATATTGGCCACGATTCAAGGTCTTTCGTTCAGTGATCGCCCATGAAGAGTCAGCCGGCGCTCGGGCGAATCTTGGAGCGACGGCTGTGTGAATGACTGGCGTTGTCTGCGGCCTATGCGGTACCGAGCGATCCGGCCATTTGTTTTGTCATGAAGACGACCTGACCCAGGATGGCGTCGCGACTGGTGACCACGCTGACGATCAGGCCCACGCTGTTGTGACGTACCTGAACCAGGAATAGATTGCCCTCGGCGGCCTGGATCGTCAGGTTGTCGCAGGTTCCCAGCTGGCTTTCCTCGCCAGCCATGGCGCCGAGTGCCGCCAACGAACTGGCCATGGCGGCGAGCCGCGATACCGTGGCGTTGTTCTCCACACGTCCCACCAACTCGAACCCATCTTCGGTAGCTATGACAACGGCCTTGATACCCTTGACGTCGCGCATGAGCTTGTCGGCGCCCAGCGCGGCGGCTTTGGTGAGTTGCGCAGAAAAATTCACTTCATGTCCTCGTTCTCGGCACGTGATTCCAGCTGCAGAAGCAGCAGGTTCAGGAGTCTCATCACGTCGTTCGGGTTGATCGCGTCGGCTGCAATGACTGGGCAGATCACGCCATGGCGCTGCGCCCGGGCGGCATGCTCGTCCAGCGCAGGCTGCGGGTGGGTTTTCATTCGACCTACACCAATGACGCAGGCTGTGTCCGCGATCAGTTCGGAGAAGCCGGTGAGGTAGATGTCGAGGTCGTCGAGCGGATCTGGCCGGCTGTTGTCGATCAACACCACGAGGCCTAGCGCGCCCTGCGACAGGATTGACCACATGAAGTCGAAGCGTTGCTGGCCGGGCGTTCCGTAGAGCCTGAGTCTTGCGCCGTTGTCGAGTGTGACTTCGCCGTAGTCCATACCCACGGTAGTTGTCGCCTTGGCCACCGATCTGTCGTTGTTGCGCACCTCGGTGTACATGGGGGCGACCTCGCTGATTGTTGCAATGGCGGTGGTCTTCCCCGCACCCATCGTGCCGGTGAAAAGTAGCTTGTGATCGGTCGTCATCGGGTCACCTCGGCCCGATTGGCAAGATGCCCAGGCGCGCACGTATGCGCGCGAGCAGGCCACTCGGTGCAACCGCAGGACTCGACCACGATGTGCGCGATCTGCCGTAGGCATGAGTTGAGGAAAGGGTGGTTGCTTCGGTGGACGGACGCAGTAGCCCGTTGCCCATCAGCTCTTTCATGAATGCCCTGCACAAGTCCATGGGCAAGGCCGAGCGACCCTGCAGCGTCACCACCGAACATGGCCGGGCGCTCAGGAGCGTCGCCAGCGTAAGGCGATGCTCGGCGTGGAGAAAGGTGTCTGAAGGCCACCGCTGGAGGTGAAACACTTCGTCGTCGCGAGGGACTCTGAGATCGGTCGAACGCTGCAGATCCCGGGTTTGGATGAGTTCTTCTCCGATACGGTTGAAGGTGGTCTCAAGGTCTTGTGCGCGCAGGGGAAGTTGTACGAAGAAGGCGTCCGGGACGAAGCTGGAACCCAGATGCAGGGCTGCTTCGACGCCCGCGCCGGCCCCAGCCTCATGGGCGGTGATGCGCACATCGCCACCGCTATCGACAGCGGTCCAGCGGTGCCGAAACCGATGGTCGAGCACTCGCATGGATGACTTCAGCACGATCTCGTTGCGCCGGCTGAGCCTGTCGATGCTGTAGCTCAAAGCGTCGCGGCGGGGCTGCAAGTTCCGCTGCGTGTCTGAATCGGAGGGGATAGGTGTTGAGAGCATGGTTGTCGGCTGCCTGGGTCTGCGCTTGCGCGGACACTGGACGTGTACCGTCATGGCAATGAATAGTATTTAGGTTCTCAAAAGAATGAAATTCTATGAGAAGTTCGTATTTTTATAGATAAAAAGAACTATTGTAAAAATGAAGTCTGGTAAAGCGGAAAAGTTGCACGCATTGCCGGTTCTATGGGGCTCCTCGTTGTTCGGTTCCCGGAACCTGCTCCTGAAGCCGTGCCTTCTTCTGGGTGGGGAGTGAACGTTTTCTTCGAATTCACGTCTTGTAAAGTGGCGTGGCCCGCACCGCCGCTCCCTGCGACGACCCCTAACCCCTTTTTCATGGAGACGCCCCGTGTTGCACCAACAGATGTCCGAAGATCTCGCCGCCTTGCTTCCCGGCAAGTCCAATGCCGAAGGCGCTACTCGCCGCACCGCGCTCAAGGCGGCGCTGGGCGTGGGTTATGCGGCCGCTGCCGCTCCGCTGATGGCGCAGACAGCGATCAGGACGCCGTCGGACGGCCTGACGGTGGGCGAGGTGATGATCGACGTGAATGGCTTCAAGATGCCGGCCTACCGCGCCGCGCCCGCCGGCAAGACCGGGTTGCCGGTGGTGCTGGTGTGTTCCGAGATCTTTGGCGTGCACGAGTACATCGCCGATACCGCGCGCCGCTTTGCCAGGGCCGGCTACCTGGCGATCGCGCCCGAGTTGTTCGTGCGCCAGGGCGACGCGCAGAGCTATGGCGAGATCGGCAAGCTGATCGCCGAGGTGGTGTCCAAGGTGCCGGACGCGCAGGTGATGGGCGATCTGGACGCCACGGTGAAGTGGGCGGCCGCCAACGGTGGCGACGCCGGCAAGCTGGGCATCACCGGTTTCTGCTGGGGCGGGCGACAGGTCTGGCTGTACAGCGCGCACAACCCTGCGGTGAAAGCCGGCGTGGCCTGGTACGGCCGGCTGGTCGGCGCGGCCAGCCCCCTCAGCCCGAAGCACCCGCTGGACGTGGCCGGGCAGATCAATGGCCCGGTGCTGGGCCTGTACGGCGGCGCCGACACCGGCATCCCGCTTGACACGGTTGATAAGATGAAAGCCGCTCTGGCCGCCGGCAATGCCGCGGCCAAGGCATCGAGCTTCGTGGTCTATCCCGAGGCCCCACACGCGTTCCACGCCGACTACCGGCCGAGCTTCCGCAAGGAGCCGGCCGAAGACGGCTGGAAACGCGCCCTGGCGTGGTTCAAGCAGCACGGCGTGGCCTGAGGTCGCGCCCGCACCGATGACCGGGGCCGCTGAAAGCGGCCCTTTTTTTGTGGCTGAATCTGGCTGAATCGAGCAGACAACAACATGACCTTGATCGCGATCCTGATCGGAACCATTGCCGCCGGCGTGGGCAGCGTCTGGCTGGCCGCCCTGCTGGGCTTTGCCATGCTGGCGCGCTTCACGCAGCACATGCTCAGCCTGGCGGCGGGGGCGCTCATGGCCACGGCCTTCATGCACCTGCTGCCCGAGGCCTTCGAAAGCGAGGCCGGCGCGCACGACCTGTTTGCGTGGCTGCTGGTCGGGCTGGTGTTCTTCTTCCTGCTGGACAAGGCCGAGCTGTGGCACCACGGGCATGAGCACCACCACGATGAAGGCGGGCACGGCCATGTCCATGCCCATGCACACCACGGTCACGACCACCACGCACCGCGATCGGGGGGCTGGACGGTGCTTGCTGGCGACAGCGTGCACGCCTTCGGCGACGGCATCCTGATCGCATCGGCCTTCGTGGCCGACATGCGTCTGGGCGTGATCACGGCGCTGGCGGTGCTGGCGCACGAGGTGCCGCACCACATGGGCGATCTGGTGGTGCTGCGCCACACGTCCGGTACCTCGCGCGCGGCGCTGCTCAAGGTGTCGCTCGCGGGCACCGTGACCGCGCTGGGTGGTCTGGCGGGGTATTTCCTTCTGACCCAGTTGCAGGATTACCTGCCGTACTTCCTGGTGGTGGCTTCCAGCAGCTTCGTCTACGTGGCGCTGGCCGACCTGATTCCCCAGTTGCAGAAGCGCCTGGGCCTCGGCGCCACGGTGGCGCAGATCGCCTGGTTGCTGGCGGGCATCGCGCTGGTCACCGTCGTGAGTGGCCTGGCGCACTGAAGGTCAGTCCGCCGGCTGTTCCCCGAACGAGAAGCAGAAGCGCGCGCCCACGCCGAGCCATCCCTCGCCCGTGATCTGGCCCCCATGGCGCTCGATGATGCGGCGCACGGTGGCCAGGCCGATGCCCGTGCCTTCGAACTCGCTGGGCATGTGCAGGCGCTGGAATGGTTTGAACAGCTTGTCGATGTAGGCCATGTCGAAGCCCACTCCGTTGTCGCGCACATAGAACATGGCGGGCTCGGTGCCCACTGGCGGCAACTGGCCCCATTCGATCACCGTCGATTCCTTTGTCCGGCTGTACTTGAGCGCGTTGACCAGCAGGTTCTCCAGCACGATGCGCGCCAGGCGGGGGTCGCAATGCGCGTGCAGGCCGGGGGCGATGCGCAGCTCGATCTTGCGCTGCGGCTGCTTGAGCTGCTCGCTCTCCAGAATGCCGCTGGCCATCGCGCTCAGGTCCACGCGCTCGCGCTCCAGTCGACCCTGGCTCACACGTGCCAGTGCCAGCAGATCGTCGATCAGCGCGCCCATGCGCCGGGTCGAGCTCAGCACGCGGTCCAGCAGCTCGCGTTCTTCGGCGTTCAGGCGCCGGCCAACTTCTTCGTCGAGCAGCCGGGTGAAGCCGTCGATGGCCCGCAGCGGCGACTTGAGGTCGTGCGAGACCGAGTAGGCGAACGAGTCAAGTTCGGCATTGAGCTTCTGCAGGTCGGCCGTGCGCTCGCGCACACGCAATTCGAGCGTTTCATTCAGGCGCTGGATCTCGCGGTCGCGCCGCAGCCGCGCGAGCTCGGCGTTGGCACGACTGGCGTAGATGGCGATCAACGCCTGCACGTCGGGCCGCAACTGCAGCGGCTCGCGCCACACCGCGAAGACGACGCCGATGGCGGTGCCGTCCTCGTCCCTCAGGGCCTTGCCCAGGTAGGCCTGGCAACCCGAGTCGATCAGGCCCCTGGCCAGGGGGAAGTGCCGGGGCAGGTCGCTCGCGCAGATCAGCATCTCGGTCTGCTTCAGGCTCTGGCCACAGGGCGTGTTCTTCACATCGAAGCTGAAGTTGGGGCGCGCCTGCCCATTCTGCCGCACGGCAAGCGTGCGCACGCGGCCGTCGCTGCGGCATTCGCCGACGATCACCATGTCCGCGGCGATGGCCTCGCCCAAGTGGCGCGTGAGCGCGCCGAAAAAGGCCTCGCCCGTCTCGGCCGCCACGCCCCGGGCCACGCTCAGCAACAGGGCTTCGCGTTGTTTTTCCTCGCTGATGTTGACGGTGCACGAGAGCACGCAGGGCTCGCCGTCGACCTCGATCAGCTCGGCCCACAGGCGCGTATCCACCAGCGAACCATCCTTGTGCCGCATGCGGGTTTCGTAGCCGTCGATGTGCCCGTCGCGCAGCAGCTGCGCGACAAAGGCCTCGCGGTCCTGTGGGGTCAGCCAGGAACCGACCTCGACCGATGTCTTGCCCTTGAGGTCCTCGGGCGCCATGCCCTGGGCGCGGTCCTCGGCCCGGTTGACGTCGATGAAGGATCCGTCGGAGAGGCGGCTGATCGTCATGTTCAGCGGGCTGAAGTTGAAGGCCTTGGCGAACTTTTCTTCCGAGCGCCGCAGGCGTTCCATGACCTCGTTCTGCGCGCTGATGTCGCTCACCGTGGTCATGATGAGCTTTTCCTCGGGGTCGTCACCCATCTCGCTGGAAACCAGCGCCTCGAAGGTGCTGCCATCCATGCGCAGGCCGCGCGCGGGGAACTGTTCGGCGCGGCGTGTCGTGAACAGGTGTTCCATGAACGCCTCACGCTGCGCGGGATCCGCCCACAGGAAGGTGTCCTGCCGCCCGAGCGCCTGCGCGCGCGTGTAGCCATAGCAGCGCTCGAACGCCGGGTTGACGTCCAGGATCATGCCCGAGCGCGCGGACTGCGCCACCATGGGACTGGGGCTGGTGTGGAAGATGCGGGCGAAGCGGTCGAGGTTGCGGTCGCGCTCCTGTTCGGTTCTCCTGCGCTGCTCCAGCGCTTCCTTCTGCCGTTCGAACGCCTCGCGCAACTGGCGCCCGCTGTGGTAGACCATCACGGCCACCACCACCAGCGTGGCCGAATGGGTGATCCACACGCGCAGGCCGACTTCGAAATACGGCGTGGCGCTGAACCAGCCATGAACCTCCGCCAGCGTGAGCAGGCCGAGCGAGCCCACGCTGGCGACCACGGTGACGATCAGTGCGGTGCGGCCGAGAAAGGTGCCCGCGCCGGCCACGGCCGCGACGAACAGGAAGCCGACCGCGGTGCGCACCGAACCGTAGCTGATGACCGAGAAGATGGCGGCCGCCAGCGTGCCCGCCACGATCACGTGCGGCACGTAGTCCATGCGGTTCCAGCGCGCCATCGCATACGCCACGGCCGAGACCGCCACCAGGCCGCCGGCAATCCAGGCCTCGCGCTGCCCGGGGCTGGCGAGCAGCAGGTCGATCACCAGCACCACGGAGGCGGCCAGGCCAGTCAGCAGCGCCAGCAGCGTCAGCACGCGCTTGCGCTGATCTTCCGATGGCGTCGCGTCGGCGACCGTGTCCTGTGGGTGCGAGGAATGGGTCGGCATGAACGGCGAAGCCTCGTCAGCCCCGGGCCACCGGCAGGTCAGGCGTGTTGCACCACTCGCTCCAGCTGCCAGGGTAGAGACGGGTGCGGCCCAGGCCGGCGATCTCCATGGCCAGCAAGTTGGGCACGGCGCTCACGCCGCTGCCACAGTGGTGCACCACGCTGGCCGGGTCGTGGCCGGCCAGCAGGCGCTCGAACTCGCGGCGCAATTCGCCCGCGGGCTTGAAGCGGCCGTCGGGCAGCACGTTGTCGCTGAAGGGCCGGTTGAGCGCGCCGGGGATGTGGCCCGCGACCGGATCCAGTGGTTCGGTTTCGCCGCGAAAGCGCGCGGCCGCTCGGGCGTCGATCAGCGTGAGGCCGGGGCGGCCCAGTGCGCTGGCGATCTGCTCGGTGGAAGCCGTGTCCACCAGTGGCTCTCGCAACTCGAATCGGGCGGGGGCGGGCGGCTCGGCCGGGCCTGACACCAGCGCGCCACCTGCGGCCTCCCACGCCGCCAGCCCGCCGTCGAGCACGGCCACCGCCTCGTGTCCGCACCACTTGAGCATCCACCACAGGCGGCCGCTGGTGGCGATGGCCTGGCGGTCCAGCACCACGGCCTGCATGCCGTTGTGCAGACCCAGGGCACCCAGGCGCGCTGCGAAGGTGGCGCGCGAGGGCAGCGGATGGCGCCCACCGCTGGCGCGATCCGCCGCGGCCTTGTCGCTCAGATGGTGGTCCAGGTGCACATGGGCCGAGCCCGGGATGTGCCCGGCCTCGAACAATGCCGCGCCAGCGGCGGGGTTCATCAGCTCGAAACTGCAGTCCATCACCCGCAACGGCGCGCCGCTGGCCATGAGCTGCTGCAACTGGGGGGCGGTGATCACGGTCGTGTACATGCGCGCATTGTGCTGCAGGGGCTCAGTGCTCCTCGGCTGGCGCGTTGGGAACGGCGCGGCTGCGCAGCACCGTGGCCACGATGCCGCTGAGCACGATGAGCGCCATGCCAAGCCAGCCCATCAGAGGCAACTGCTCGCCAAAGAAGAGCAGGCCGTACAGGCCCGCAAAGACGATGCCGGAGTACTGCAGGTTGGCCACGACCATGGTGGCACCGCGCGAATAGGCGCGCGTCATGCAGAGCTGACCGAACACCGCCAGCAGGCCGATGGGCAGCAGCCACAGGGCACTGGGCCAGTGCCAGGCGCTCGCGCCCGTGAACAGCATGCCCAGTGCACCCGCGAGCACGGCGCCCAGGGAGAAATAGAACACGGTGCGGCTTTCGGGCTCGCCCGCCTTGGAGAGCGCGGCCACCTGCAGATAGGCGAAGGCCGCAAAGATGCCCGAGAGCAGGCCCACGAGCGCGCCCAGCATCTGGTGTTCGTCCAGCGTGGGGCGCAGCATCATGCCCACGCCCACAAACCCGGCGAGCACGGTCAGGAACAGCGGGCCCTGCCGCCGCACCGGGGTGTCGCGCCCCTGCATCAGCACCGCACCCCCGAGCAGGAAGGCCGCGATCCAGACGCTGCTCATGTAGTTGAGCGTCATGGCCGTGGCCAGGGGCAGGGCGGCGATGGCATAGAACCACGCGGCCAGGGCCGTCACGCCCACGACGCTGCGCCAGAAATGCATCATGGGCAACCGGGTGCGCAGCGACACGCCGTTCATGCGCGTCATGCCGATCAGAAAGAGCACACCCACGACACCGCGGTAACAGACGATCTCGAAGCTGTTGAAATGCGCCGACGCGAATTTGATGCACACGCCCATGCTGGCGAAGAACAGCGAGGCCAGCAGCATCCAGAGCGCGTGCATGGCTACCTCGCGCTCACGCAGCGAAAAAGAGCGTTCGCCACGATCGAGCGGTAGCCGTCCAGAGTCACCGCGGAACGGGCTTTGCCAGGCCGCTGGTGACGCCCCCCAGGGGGGATGACGCCGCAGGCGGCGCGGGGGGGCACATCTTCGCTCTGTACCACTCATGGAAATGCTGCATGCCGTCTTCCATCGGGCTCTGATAGGGGCCGACCTCGTTGTCGCCGCGCGCGAGCAGGGCCTTGCGCCCGGCGTCCATGCGCTCGGCGATTTCGTCGTCCTCTATGCAGGTCTCCATGTAGGCCGCGCGCTGGGCCTCGACGAATTCGCGTTCGAAGGCGGCGATTTCCTCGGGGTAGTAGAACTCGACCATGTTGAGGGTTTTGTCCACGCTCACCGGGTGCAGGGTGGACACCGTCAGCACGTGCGGGTACCACTCGACCATGATGTGCGGGTAGTAGGTGAGCCAGATCGCACCGTGCGCGGGCATCTGGCCCTGGCGGTACTGCATCAGTTGCTCGTGCCAGCGCTGGTAGACCGGGCTGCCGGCCTTGCCCAGCAGGTTCGCCGGGCCCACCGTCTGCACGGAGTAATCAGGCTTGAATTCCCAGCGCAGGTCCTCGCAGGTGACGAAGCCACCCAGGCCCGGGTGGAAAGGCGCGACGTGGTAGTCCTCCAGGTAGACCTCGATGAAGGTCTTCCAGTTGTAGTTGCACTCGTGCAGTTCCACATGGTCGAGCACCATGCCTTCGAAGTCGAGCGCCGCGCGCGGCCCCATGTTCGCCAGGTCGGCCTGCACGTCGCGGCCGTTGTCCTCGAACAGCAGGCCGTTCCACTCGCGCAGTGGGTAGTTGTTGAGGTTCAGGCAGGGGTCGTGCTCGAAGTGTGGCGCGCCCAGCAACTGGCCCGCCTGCGCGCCGTGCGCGCCGCTGTAGGTCCAGCGGTGAAGGGGGCAGACGATGTTGCCGCCGGCGTGCCCGCTGCGCGACTCGCCCAGGTTGCCGCGGCCCTTGAGCATGACGGCCTGGCGGTGGCGGCAGACGTTGGAGATCAGTTCCACACCTTTGTCCGTTCGCACGAGCGCGCGACCACCGGCCTCCTGGGGCAGGGCGTGGTAGTCCCCGACGTTGGGGACCGCGAGTTGGTGCCCCACATACCGGGGCCCGCGCTGGAAGAGGGTTTCCTTCTCGCGCTGGAACAGCGCCTCGCTGAAATAGCTGGAAACCGGAAGTTGGCTTGCGGCCTGCTGCAGTTGAAGACTTAAATCAGACATGGTGGTCCTGACCTAGAGACTCCCCCTATGAAGGGGCAGGGTAAGCGCTGTGCTCGTCAGACGAATTCGCGCGGGATGGGTGGGGTGGTGCGTCCCTCCGGACAGGAACTGTCCGTAGTGAAGAGAAGTGAAGAAAAAAAGAACGCGGATTGTACCCCGGGGGGCAAAGCCCTTGCCGGGCATAAAATGCCCGTTTCACAAGGCTGTCTGCAGGGCGCGGGGATCGGTTGAGACGAGGTCCGGCGCCTCCCGCGACGAAGCCCTCTTGGTGGCCCGCGATGGGCCTCAGCAATCTGGATCCATGCCCACACCTTCCCCCTCCCGTGCACCGCGCGCGGCCTCCACCCCACCTGCCGCAGCCAGCTACGAGGCGGCGCTCGACGAGCTGGAGCAGCTGGTGGCCCAGCTCGACGCCGGCCAGTTGCCGCTGGACCAGTTGCTGACCCGTTACCAGCGTGGTGCCGAGCTGCTCGCCTTCTGCCGCACCCGGCTGGAAGAGGTCGAGAACCAGATCAAGGTGCTCGAAGGTGGCACGCTCAAGCCCTGGGATGCCGCTTGAACGCCGTGCTGTCCGACACCGATGCTTTCGTGACATGGCGCAGCGCGCAGCAGGCCTCGGTGGAGCGCGCGCTCGAGCGCTGGGTGCCGTCCGACGCGCCGGCCGGGCTGGGCGATGCCATGCGCTATGCGGTGCTCGACGGTGGCAAGCGCCTGCGCCCCTTGCTGGTGCTGGCCACCTGCGAGGCCGTGGGCGGACACCACGAGGCCGCGCTGCGCGCGGCCTGCGCCGTGGAGCTGATCCACGCCTACTCGCTGGTACACGACGACATGCCGTGCATGGACAACGATGTGCTGCGAAGGGGAAAGCCCACGGTGCACGTGCGCTTCGGCCAGGCGCAGGCCTTGCTGGCGGGTGACGCGTTGCAGGCGCTGGCGTTCGAGTTGCTGGTGCCCGGCGATGGCAGCGTGGGCGACGCCATGAGCGCGCGCCTGTGCCGCCTGCTCGCGCTTTCGGCGGGTGCCGACGGCATGGCCGGCGGACAGGCTGTCGACCTGGCCAGTGTCGGTGTGGCTCTGGACCTCGCCTCGCTCGAAGCCATGCACCGCCGCAAGACGGGTGCCCTGCTGCAGGCCAGCGTGGTGATGGGGGCGGCCACCGGCACGCCGTCGCATGACGTGCAGGCCTTGCTCGCGCGCTACGGTGCCAGCCTGGGCCTGGCATTCCAGGTGGTGGACGACATCCTGGACGTGACCGCGGATTCGGCCACGCTGGGCAAGACCGCAGGCAAGGACGCCGCCGCCGACAAACCCACCTTCGTCTCCCTGATGGGCCTGGCCGGAGCGCAGGCCTATGCCGACCGCGTGCTGGACCAGGCCCACGATGCCTTGCGCCGCAGCGGTCTCGACCACAGCCATGCCCACACCCTGCACGCCCTGGCCGACTGGGTGGGGCGGCGCGTTTCCTGACGGGCCACGCAGGCCCGATACTCCCATGACCCAAGCGCCCCTGCCCATGAGCTCCCTGCTGTCGACCATCGACTCGCCCGCTGACCTGCGCCGTCTCACGCGCGCGCAGCTCCCGCCGCTGGCCGCCGAACTGCGCGCCTTCCTGCTGGAGAGCGTGGCACGCACCGGCGGGCACCTCAGTTCCAACCTGGGCACGGTGGAGCTCACCGTGGCGCTGCACTACGTGTTCAATACGCCCGAGGACCGGCTGGTCTGGGACGTGGGTCACCAGACCTACCCGCACAAGATCCTCACCGGCCGGCGCGAGCGCATGAACACGCTGCGCCAGTTCGGTGGCATCAGCGGCTTTCCGCGCCGCAGCGAGAGCGAATACGACACTTTCGGCACCGCGCACTCGTCCACCAGCATCTCGGCCGCGCTCGGCATGGCGCTGGCGGCGAAAATCAAGGGCGACCAGCGCAAGGCTGTGGCCATCATCGGCGACGGCGCCATGACCGCCGGCATGGCCTTCGAAGCCCTGAACAACGCGGGCGTCGCCGAGGGCCGTCTGCTGGTGGTGCTCAACGACAACGACATGTCGATCTCTCCGCCCGTGGGCGCACTCAACCGCTACCTCGCCCAACTCATGAGCGGGCAGTTCTACGCCGCGGCGAAGAACGTGGGCAAGCAGGTGCTCAAGGGCGCGCCGCCCCTGTTCGAGCTGGCCAAGCGCTTCGAGGAGCACGCCAAGGGCATGGTCGTACCCGCGACCCTGTTCGAGAAGTTCGGCTTCAACTACATCGGCCCGATCGACGGCCATGACCTCGACTCGCTGATTCCCACGCTGGAGAACATCCGCCACCTGCTCGACACCGACAGCGGCCCGCAGTTCCTGCACGTGGTGACGAAGAAAGGGCAGGGCTACAAGCTTGCGGAGGCCGATCCGATCGCGTACCACGGCCCTGGCGTGTTCGATCCTTCGGTGGGTCTGACCAAGCCGGCAACGCCGCCCAGGACCACCTTCACCCAGGTGTTCGGCCAGTGGCTGTGCGACATGGCCGAGGCCGATCCGCGTCTGGTCGGCATCACGCCGGCCATGCGCGAGGGCTCGGGCATGGTCGAGTTCGAACGCCGATTCCCGGCGCGCTACTTCGATGTCGGCATCGCAGAACAGCACGCGGTGACCTTCGCCGCCGGTCTGGCCTGCGAAGGCCTCAAGCCGGTGGTGGCAATCTACTCGACCTTCCTGCAGCGCGCCTACGACCAGCTCATCCACGACGTGGCGCTGCAGAACCTGCCCGTGGTGTTTGCGCTCGATCGCGCGGGCCTGGTGGGTGCCGACGGCGCCACCCACGCCGGTGCCTACGACATCGCTTACCTGCGCTGCATTCCCAACATGGCGGTGGCCTGCCCGGCCGACGAGGCCGAGTGCCGGCAATTGCTCAGCACCGCGTTCGAGCAGAACCACCCAGTGGCCGTGCGCTATCCGCGCGGTGCGGGTGCCGGCGTGGCGCGGCCCGTGGATCTCCAGGGCCTGCCCTATGGCCGGGGTGAACTCCGGCGCCAGGGCCGTGGTGTCGCCATCCTGGCCTTCGGCACGCTGCTGCAGCCCGCGCTGGCGGCCGGCGAGGTGCTGGGCGCGAGCGTGGCCAACATGCGCTGGGTCAAGCCGCTCGACCTCGATCTGCTGCGCGAGCTCGCGCGCACCCACGAGGCCCTGGTGACGGTGGAAGAGGGCAGCATCCAGGGCGGGGCGGGCGCGGCTGTGCTCGAAGCCTTGCAGGCCGAGGGACTGACGCTGCCGGTGTTGCAGCTGGGCCTGCCCGACACCTTCATCGAGCACGGTGACCCGGCCCGGCTGCTCGCCATGGAGGGCCTGGACGCGGCCGGCATCGAGGGCTCGGTGCGCAAGCGCTTCGGCTCCTTGTTGCACGCGTCGCCTGGCCTCAAGCGCGTGAGCTGACCGACGAGGCTTCGCCGACCCCGGTCGCGAAGCTTGCAAGAGGCTGAACGCTTGGCCCGTGCAGGCCTTTCTTCGAGGGAAAACCCCCGAATCCCTGCGGTAGGGGCTTCCTACAATGCCCTTTGACTGACAAGTCTCCTGCCTGTCTTGCTGGGCCGGGTGTATTCACATACCAACCACGGAGTCAATCAATATGGATCGTCGTTCCCTCATCAAGCATGCCGGCATTGCTGGCGTGCTCGCCGCTGGCGCCGCGCCTGCCGTGCATGCCCAGGCCGCCATCCGCTGGCGTCTGGCCTCGAGCTTCCCCAAGGCGCTCGACACCATCTACGGCGCTGCCGACGTCTTCGCGAAGAAAGTGGGCGAAATGTCCGGCGGCAAGTTCACGATCTCCGTGCACCCCGGTGGCGAGCTCATGCCCGCGTTCGGCGTGGTCGACGGCGTTCAGGAAGGCACCGTGGAGTGCGCCCACACCGCGCCCTACTACTTCTTCGGCAAGGACGACACCTTCGCCCTGGACTGCGCCATTCCCTTCGGCCTCAACAGCCGCCAGATGACGGCCTGGATGTACGAAGGCAACGGCATGAAGCTGTTCCGCGAGTTCTACGAGGGCTACAACATCGTGAACTTCCCGATGGGCAACACGGGTGCGCAGATGGGTGGCTGGTACCGCAAGGAAATCAAGTCGCTCAAGGACATCCAGGGCCTGAAGATGCGCATCGGCGGCTTTGCCGGCCGGGTGCTCACCACCATGGGCGGTGTGCCGCAGAACATCCCGGGTGGCGAGATCTACCAGGCGCTGGAGAAAGGCACCATCGACGCCACCGAGTGGGTGGGTCCGTACGACGACCAGAAGCTCGGCTTCAACAAGGTCGCGCCGTACTACTACTACCCCGGCTGGTGGGAAGGTGGCCCGCAGCTCTCGCTGTACGTCAACAACAAGGCCTATGCGGGGCTGTCGCCCGAGAACAAGGCCATCGTGGAATGCGCCGCCGCCATCGCGCACACCACCATGCAGGCCAAGTACGACGCTCTCAACCCCGGCGCGCTCAAGCAGCTGGTGGCCTCGGGCACCAAGGTGCTGGCGTTCCCCAAGTCCGTGATGGACGCGGCGTTCAAGAACTCCATGGCCCTCTACGCGGATATCAGCACCAAGAACCCGAAGTGGAAGAAGATCTACTCGGACTACTCGGCCTTCCGCAAGGACCAGAACCTCTGGTTCCGTTTCACCGAAGCGCAGTTCGACAACTACATGCAAAGGGCCAAGCTCTAAGCGGTCCCGGCGTCCGACAAGAAGCCCCGCCCTCGCGGGGCTTTTTGCTCGGACTGCCCGGACGGGTTGTCGCTGCCGTTCCATGGCATTGGCCGTCAGCCCGGGTTCAGTCTCGGACGGGCATGCCCACTAGACTTTGCGGCTGGCCGCACAGGCCTTTCTCAGATGGGAATTCCCATGTCGCTCCTGCTCAAGATATCCCGACTCATCGACGCCCTGGCCGAACTCATCGGCAAGCTCGCCATGTGGTTCATTCTGGCCGCCACCCTCATCAGCGCGGGCAATGCCATCGTGCGCAAGATCTTCAGCGTCAGCTCCAACAGCCTGCTGGAAGTCCAGTGGTACCTGTTCGCCGCTGTGTTCATGCTCGGTGGTGGTTATGCCTTCCTGCGCAACGCCCACGTGCGCATCGACTTCGTGTCGGGCCGGTTCAGCGCGCGCACGCGCAACTGGATCGATGTCGCCGGTATCGTGATTTTCCTGTTTCCACTCTGCTACATGATGATGACCCTGGGCTGGCCGCTGTTCGAGCGCGCATGGGAAACCGGCGAGATGTCGTCCAACGCGGGTGGCCTGATCCGCTGGCCGGTGTACGGTCTCATTCCACTCGGTTTTGCGCTGCTGATGCTCCAGGGTGCTTCGGAGCTGATCAAGCGCTTTGCCTTCCTGACCGGCAACGGCCCGGACGCCCTGAGCCACACCGGGCCTGACGAGATCCAGCAGCTGGCCGCGGACATTGCCGCGCAGGACAAGACCCGCAAGGCAGGGGCCGCGTCATGATGGAACTGCTCGCACAGAACTTCGTGCCCGTGATGTTCACGGGGCTGCTGCTCTTCCTGCTGGCCGGTTTTCCGGTCGCGTTCTCGCTGGCCGCCACCGGCCTGTTCTTCGGCCTGATCGGCATGGAGCTGGAGCTCTTTCCGCCCAACCTCTTTCAGGCGCTGCCGCTGCGCGTGTTCGGCATCATGCAGAACGACACGCTGCTGGCGATTCCGTTCTTCACACTCATGGGCATCATCCTCGAACGCAGCCGCATGGCCGAGGACCTGCTCGAAACGGTGGGCCAGGTGTTTGGTCCGCTGCGCGGTGGCGTGGGCGTGGCCGTGGTGCTGGTGGGTGCGCTGCTGGCGGCCACCACCGGCGTGGTAGCCGCGTCGGTGATCTCCATGGGCCTGATCGCCATGCCCATCATGCTGCGATACGGCTACAACCGCACCATCGCCACCGGCACCATCACCGCCTCGGGCACGCTGGCGCAGGCCTTGCCGCCCTCGCTGGTGCTGATCGTGCTGGCCGACCAGCTGGGGCGTTCGGTGGGCGACATGTACGCTGGTGCGCTGGTTCCCGGACTGTTGCTGGTCGGTCTCTACCTGTTGTTCATCGCGGCCGTTGCCATCGTCAGGCCCAAGTGGGTGCCGGCGCTGCCGCCGGAGGCCCGCATCTATGTCGAGCCCAGCGGTGCCAGTGGTCATGTGTCGCTGGTCACCTTGCTGGTGCTGTGCGGAGCCGCGGGCTATGCCTGGTCGCAGATGCACGAGGCGATCATGAACCCCTTCCTCGGGCGTGAGTTGCCCGCGCCGGGCGATGAAGTTTTCATCATGTCGCTCACCGTCTCGGCCTTCCTGGCCCTGGGGCTGGCGCTGTTCAACCGCCTGTTCCGGCTGGGACTGCTCTCGCGCCTGTGTGAACGGGTCACCTTCGTGCTGATCCCGCCGCTGGTGCTCATCTTCCTGGTTCTGGGCACAATCTTTCTGGGGGTGGCCACGCCCACCGAAGGCGGCGCCATGGGTGCGCTGGGCGCGCTGATCATGGCGGGTGCGCGGCGCACGCTGTCGTTCTCGCTGCTCAAGCAGGCGCTGGAAAACACCACCAAGCTGGCCATCTTCGTGATGTTCATCCTGATCGGTTCGACGGTGTTCAGCTTCACCTTCAACGCAGCCGACGGTCACGTCTGGGTCGAACACCTTTTCGACAAGCTGCCTGGCGGCCAGCTCGGCTTCCTGCTGGTGGTCAACTTCCTGGTGTTCGTGCTGGGCATGTTCATCGACTTCTTCGAGATCGCGTTCATCGTGATTCCGCTGCTGGCGCCTGTTGCCGAGAAACTGGACATCGACCTGATCTGGTTCGGCATCATCCTGGCGATGAACCTGCAGACCTCGTTCCTCACGCCGCCTTTCGGTTTCGCGCTGTTCTACCTGCGCAGCGTGGCCGCGCGCGAGGACTACGACGATGCGGTGACCGGCAAGCGCATCCCGGCTGTCACCACCACGCAGATCTACAAGGGCTCGATCGCCTTCATCATCCTGCAGGTCATCATGGTGGCGGTGATCGTGTTCAATCCCACCATCGTCACCGGCAATCTGGAGGCTGCGGTCAAGGTAGATGATGCCGCCGTGACCGACATGCTGCGCAACATGCCCAGCCTGGATGAGGCTGCCGAAGAAGCCGCGGAGGAAGAGGAGGGCGAGGAGGGCGCGATGCCCGAGCCGCCCGCTCTGGAGCAGAACGCCGACGACCCGATGAAGGCGCTTCAGAACAGCCTCAAGAAGAACTGATGAATGCCCACCTGTATGGAGCGAACGGCGCATGCACATTGACGTGAAGGTGCTGGATCCGCGCATCGCGGACCAGCTCCCGGCCTACGCCACCGCCGGCAGCGCCGGACTGGACCTGCGCGCGTGTCTGGACGAACCCCTGACGCTCGCTCCCAATGCCTGGCAGCTCGTGCCCACCGGCATGGCCATTCATCTGGCCGATCCGGGCTACGCGGCCATGATCCTGCCGCGCTCGGGGCTGGGCCACAAGCACGGCATCGTGCTGGGCAATCTGGTCGGCCTGATCGACAGCGACTACCAAGGGCAGCTCATGGTGAGCGCCTGGAATCGCAGCGACGTGGCCTTCACCATCCAGCCACTGGAGCGGATCGCGCAGATGGTGATCGTGCCCGTGGTGCAGGCCCGCTTCAATGTGGTGAGTGACTTTGCCAGCGCCAGCGAGCGCGGCGCAGGCGGTTACGGTTCAACCGGTCGCGGCTGAGAAACCCGCAGCGAACGAGGCTGTACCGCCCAGAGGTGCCGCGGAACCGGCTCTGCCGGGCCGCAGGCGCCGTCCTCTTGAGGGGGGCGCGCGCAGCGCGGCGGGGGTGTTTCCGAATTCAGTGCAGCGTGTGCGGGCCGGGCGGCGTCAGGCCAGGGCCCTGCAGTTCGTCGGGCGCATCCACCTGCATGCGGAAGAAGCCCGTGCCCAGGCTCCCCTTGCCCACTTCGCTCTCCTGCGCCTCGCGCACCGCGTGCACCTTCAGGCTGATGCGCAATGCGATGCCGGCCAGCGGGTGGTTGCCGTCGAGCACCACGTGATCCGGGTAGATGTCGCTGACGAAGTACAGGCGGTCCTTGGGCGCGGCCGGGTTGCAGCCCTGGGGCAAGCCTTCGAAGCCCATGCCTTCCTCGATGTCGTCGGGGAACAGGTGGCGGGGTTCCAGGAACAACAGGCGATCGTCGTAGTCGCCAAATCCGTCGGTGGGCTCCAGGTGCAGCTCGACCGTATCGCCCGCCGAGTGGTGCAACAAGGCTTCCTCGATCTTGGCCAGCAGGTCGGTGCCACCCATGAGGAACTCCACGGGCTCGTCGAGCACGTCGAGTTCTTCGCCCAACGTGTCCTTGAGGGTCCAGGTCAGCGCCACCACGCATTGTTGGTTGATTTTCATCCGACAATTGTCCCATGCCCCCTGTCCGCAAATCCAGCCCGTCCTCGCCGTATGCCGCGGCGCCCGATCTTCCCCGCGCCTTGCTGGGGGGCCTTTCCCCCGCGCAGTTCATGCGCCGGCACTGGCAGAAGAAGCCCCTGTTGATCCGCGCCGCGATGCCCGGACTGGTGCCCCTGCTGAGCCGCCAGGCGCTGTTCGATCTGGCCGCGGACGAGGCGGTCGAATCGCGCCTGATCGTGCGCCAACCACGGGGCTGGGCCCTCAGGCACGGGCCGCTGGCCCGCTCCAGCCTGCCCCCACTCAGGCGGGGCGGCTGGACGCTGCTGGTGCAGGGCGTGGATCAGCATCTGGATGCAGCGCACGAGTTGCTGCGGCAGTTCCGATTCATCCCCGACGCGCGTCTCGACGATCTGATGATCTCGTGGGCCAGCGATGGCGGCGGTGTGGGCCCGCACTTCGACAGCTATGACGTGTTCCTGCTGCAGGCCACCGGACAGCGGCGCTGGCGCATCGGGCGGCAGAAGGACCTTTCGCTGCAGCCCGACGTTCCCCTGAAGATCCTGAGCCATTTCGAACCGGAGGAAGAGTACGTGCTCGATCCGGGCGACATGCTGTATCTGCCGCCGCGCTGGGCGCACGACGGTGACGCGGTCGGCGGTGATTGCAGTACCTATTCCATCGGTTTCCGTGCCCCCCAGCGCGGCGGGCTGGCGGGCGAGTTGCTTCAGCGCATGGCCGACGAGTTCGAGGACACCACGCTCTACCGCGACCCGCGGCAACCGGCCACCGCGACCCCTGCGGCGATGCCGGTCGCGCTTGAGGCATTTGCTGCCGGTGCACTGCAGCGCCTGCTGGGCGAGCGCGGGTTGCTGGCCTGCGCGCTCGGTGAAGTCATGACCGAACCCAAGCCCCGCATCTGGTTCGACGAAGCCTCGGCGGCCTGGGTGCCTGGCGCCTTGCGGCTGGACCGGCGCACGCGCATGATGTACGACGATCACCATGTGTTCATCAATGGCGAGAGCTTTCGCGCAGGTGGCGCCGACGCCCGACTGATGCGCACGCTGGCCGACCAGCGCTGCCTGGGCGATCGCCAGGTGGTCCGCGCCAGCGCGGACGCCCTGGCCCTGCTTCGGGACTGGTTCGAAGCCGGTTGGCTGCATCGGGTGGAACCCGCCTGATACCGCGCTGTCATACGGGACTGGAGCCTTGCATGACCGACACCGCCCCCACCGCCGACATGCCTGAGCCTGGGCCACTGCCCGAAGGCCGGCTCTCGGGCCGCCAGGCCTTTGCGGATCTGGTGCGTCAGGCCTTCGAGACGGCGGCGCGGGAAGGGTGGCCGCGCATCGTGCTGTGCGACGCCGACTTTGCCGACTGGCCCCTGGGCGACCGCGACGTGGTGGCCTCGCTCAATGCCTGGTCGACGCGGGGCCGCTCGCTGCAGCTGCTCGCGCGCGAGTACGGCGTGTTGCGCCAGCTGCACCCCCGCTTTGTGCAGTGGCGGGTGACATGGTCGCACCTGGTGGAGGCGCAGGCCTGTCCCGCTGCCACGGTGGAGGAACTGCCCAGCCTGCTGTGGTCTCCGGTCTGGACCCTCCAGCGGCTGGACACGGTGCGCTGCACCATGGTGGCCAGCCGCAGCGCCGAGCGGCGTGTGGCCCTGCAGGAACAGCTGCAGCAGTGGTGGCTGAAAGGCACGCCTGCGTTTCCGGCTTCGACGCTGGGCTTGTGAACGGAAGCAAGGGATCGCGGACCTGAATGAAAAGAGCCGCCCTCGGGCGGCTCTTTCCGGTGGCATCCGGGGGCAGCGCCCCGCAGGGCATCTACTTCAGGTCTTCCGCAAGCAGCCTGGCGATGCGCTGCGCAGCGGCCGAGCCATCGGGCAGGCCCTGGCTGTCGAGCACCGCCACGGTGGTCTTGTTGTCGTCGCTGCGCACCGAGACGCGGTAGCGCGCCGTGCTCGCTTCTTCCTTGGAGGCGCCGAACAGCTTGGAGAAAAACCCGGGCTCCTTGGCATTGACCACGGGCTCGACATAACGCACGAAGTACAGGCCTTTGCTGCGGTCGCGGTCCTCGACGGTGAAGCCGGTGCGGTCCAGCGAGAGGCCCACGCGGCGCCAGGCGCGGTCGAAGTTGTCGTCGAACTGCACCACCGGCGCGTTGTTCACCTGGGTGACCCTGGCCGCGGCCTGCACGGGTGCGCTCGCGGCCACCGCCTGCGCCTGCGCCTCGCTCACGCCGAGCTTGACCATCAGGCGTCGCAGGAACTCGATTTCCAGTTCCACATCGGCTGGGCGGGGTTGCCACACCGTCTGGTCCTTGTCCTTGCTGGAATAGACCTCCACCATGCCGCGGTGGCTGATGTAGATCTCGGTGCCGCCGTCGGCCCGACGTTCCAGGCGCGTACGGAAGCGGTCGCGTTCGCCGGTGGAATAGAGGTTCTCGAACAACTTGCCGATGGTCGAACGGATGAAGTCCTGCGGCAGCTTGGCGCGGTTCTCGGCCCAGTCGGTCTCCATGATGCCCAGCGTCTCCTGGTCGATGTCCAGCAGGAAGCCGTTCTCCTGCCAGAAGTCGCGCAGCGGGGTCCAGAGCTTGTCGGCCGGGCGGTTGACCACCAGCCAGCGCTGGGTGCCCGCGCGCTCGATGCGGACGTCGCCCACGGTGGCCATGGCGGTGCTGGAGGCCGTGGCCTGCGAAGGCTGGGCCGTTTCATAGCCGCTGGCGGTGACCACCGAGCCTGGCAGGTTGTAGCGCGAATCGCGGCTGAGTTGGGTGAGATCGGGTGGCACATCCAGCGTGCTGCCACGCTGCGCGCTCTTGTAGTCGATCTTGTCCTCCTGCAGCATCGAGCAGCCCGTGGCCAGCAGGGCCGCTGCGGCCAGCAGGCCGAGTCGGGCCAGGGCATTGCACGTTGGCTGTGCCGCGGAGTGCAGGGTCGGGATCGGGGTGCGGATGGACATGTTGGGGGGCTCGTCAGGAAGAAGGGTCGGTCGCGTAGAGGCGCTGGCACGCCGCATCAGGAAAGCAGGCCGCTGTCTCGCAGCGCACCCTCCACCGTGGGTACCAGGGAGCGCGACATCGGCGTCATGGGCAGACGCAGGGTCTCGTTGCACAGGCCCATGCGGGCCATGGCCCACTTGAGCGGAATCGGATTGGCTTCGGCAAACAGGTGCTTGTGCACCGGCATGAGCTGGAACTGGATCGCCATGGCGCGCTTCACATCGCCCGCGATCGCGGCCACGCAGAGCTCGTGCATCAGGCGCGGCGCGATGTTGGCGGTCACGCTCACGTTGCCCTGCCCGCCACAGAACATGAGCGCGACGGCGGTCGGGTCGTCGCCCGAATAGACAGCGAAACCCTTGGGTACCTCGCGGATCAGCCACTGCGCGCGCTCGATGTTGCCGGTGGCTTCCTTGACGCCGACGATGCCGGGCACCTGTGCCAGGCGCAGCACGGTGTCGTGCTGCAGGTCGGCCACGCTGCGCCCGGGCACGTTGTAGAGCACGGTGGGCAGGTCGCCCACGGCTTCGGCAATCGCCTTGAAGTGCTGGTACTGACCCTCCTGCGTGGGCCTGTTGTAGTAGGGCACGACCTGCAACTGGCAGTCAGCGCCCACGCTCTGCGCGAAGCGCGCGAGCTCGATCGCCTCGGCGGTGGAATTGGCACCGCAGCCAGCCATGATGGGCACGCGTCTGGCGCCATGCGTCCTGGCCTGCTCGACCGAGACCCGGATGATCTCGCAGTGCTCCTCCACCGAGACGGTGGGCGATTCGCCGGTGGTGCCGACCACGCCGATGCAATCGGTGCCTTCGGTGATGTGCCAGTCGATCAGCTTGCGCAGCGTGGGGTAGTCGACGCTGCCGTCTTCATGCATGGGCGTGACCAGGGCCACGATGCTGCCGGTGATGGGTGTCATAGGTACAGACTTGATTGGGGGGCGTCCTTCTGGCTCCGTTCCCTGGGGACGGCCAGCGCGCGCGAACCTTGCATTCTACCCAGTGGCATCCAGCGGATACCTAGGGGGCAACACGGGTGTTTCCGGTCGTTTTCGCACCGCCGCCAGGCGCTGGACGAAGCGTTCGGGTCGATCGCAGAAGCCGTCTTCGTACGCCACCACATGCAGACCTGCGGCGGCCTGAAGAAGTTCGCCCGGCTGCAGCAGAAAGTCGGGCCGCGAGGGCTTGCCGACGCTCTGGTTGCCGTCGGCAAAGGTTTCGTACACCAGCACGCCACCCTCGGCCACGCTGGCCACGAGGGTGGGCAGCAGCGCGCGCCAGAGGTAGTTCGTGACGACGACGGCGTCGAAGCGCTCGCCCTCGAAGGGCCAAGGGCCGTTCTCGATGTCGGCCCGCACCGCCCGCCCCAACGGCAGCACCGATTCGATGGCCTCCGGCGAGCGGTCCACGCCGGTGACGGCGTGGCCGCGCTGCGCGAACCAGCGCATGTGGCGGCCGTGCCCGCAGGCCACGTCCAGCACCGAGCCGCCCGTGGGCACCAGGTGCGACCAGCGCCGTACCCAGGCCGACGGCGCCTCTGTGCCGTGCATCAGAAACAGCTCCAGAGCTGGTCGGCCAGACTGACCAGGAATTCGGGTCGCTGGTACAGCGCCAGCGTGGCCAGCAGGCCCGCGACCACCGCAGTCCACACCAGAACGCGCGTGGCCAGGGGTCTCAAGCCGGGGCCCCCGCGCGCAGTGGTTCGCGCACGATCGGTGTCTCGCGCACCGGCAGGTTGATCAGGCCGGCGAAGACGCCCAGCGCGATCGCGAGATACCAGACGATGTCATAGCTGCCGGTGCGGTCGTAGAGCACCCCACCCAGCCACACGCCCATGAAGCTGCCGATCTGGTGGCTGAAGAAGATGAAGCCGCCCAGCATCGACATGTGGGCCACGCCGAAGATCTGCGCCACCACGGCGTTGGTGGGCGGGATCGTCGAGAGCCACAGCAGGCCCATGACACTGGCAAAGATGTACACGCTCATCGGCGACAGCGGCGCAATCAGGAACACCGCGATGACGGCGGCGCGCGCAAAGTAGATGAAAGCCAGGATGTGGCGCTTGGCCAGGCGCTGGCCCAGCGCACCGGCGGCGTAGGTGCCGACCACGTTGAACAGACCGATGAGCGCGAGCGCATAGCTCGCCACCTGGGGGGACAGGCCGTTGTCCTTGAGGTAGCTGGGCATGTGCACGCCGATGAAGACGACCTGGAAGCCACAGACGAAATAGCCGGCCATGAGCAACTGGAAGCTGCGGTAGCGGAACGCCTCGCGCAGCGCCTGCGCGATGGTCTGCTCGCGCATGGGTGCCACGCCGCCGGTGAAACCCGGCTCGCGCAGGCCCAGGGCCAGCGGCACGATCAGCAGCACCGCGGCGCCCAGGAACAGCAACGCTTCCTGCCAGCCAAAGCTGCTGATGAGCCAGCCCTCCACCGGCACCATGAGGAACTGGCCGAACGAGCCAGCGGCCGCGGCCACGCCCATGGCCCAGGAGCGCTTTTCGGCCGGAATCTGCCGGCCGATCACGCCGTAGATCACCGCGTAGGTGGTACCGGCCTGGGCCGCGCCGATCAGCACGCCGGCGGTGAGCGCGAAGCCCAGGGACGAGGTGCTCAGCGCCATGCCGGCCAGGCCCAGCCCGTACAGCAGCGCGCCCCCGATCAGCACGCGGAAGGCGCCGAAGCGGTCGGCCGCCATGCCGGCGAAGATGCCGAACACGCCCCAGGAGAGGTTCTGGATGGCCAGCGCGAACGAGAAGGTCTCGCGCGTCCAGCCCTGGGCCTGGGTGATCGGTTGCAGCCACAGCCCGAAGCCGTGGCGGATGCCCATGGACAGCGTGACGATCAGGGCACCGCAGGCGAGCACCTGCAGGGCCGACAGGCGAGGTATGGACGGTACGGGGGCAGGGTGTGGCGTTGAAGACATCCGGGAAATGTAGCGAAGAAGCCGCCGGCTTGCCTGCCGCACCCTTGACATCGGACGCCGGGATTGATGATCCGGACGCATGGGTCGCTCGGCGCGGGTGTCTATCTGTATTTGTATACAGTGGTTTCGGGTCGGCGGGCATACAATCCGCCCCCATGGCGATCCAAACACCCAACGAATATTCCGAAGGCTCGATCCGCGTCCTCAAGGGGCTGGAGCCGGTCAAGCAGCGCCCGGGCATGTACACCCGCACCGACAACCCGCTGCACATCATCCAGGAAGTGCTGGACAACGCGGCCGACGAGGCCCTGGCCGGGCATGGCAAGAAGATCAAGGTCACGCTGCACACTGACCATTCGGTGAGCGTGGAGGACGATGGCCGGGGCATTCCGTTCGGCCTGCACCCCGAGGAAAAGGCCCCGGTGGTCGAACTCGTGTTCACCCGGTTGCACGCGGGCGGCAAGTTCGACAAGGGCAAGGGCGGCGCCTACAGCTTCTCCGGTGGCCTGCACGGGGTGGGTGTGAGCGTGACCAATGCGCTCTCCACCCGACTGGAGGTGACCAGCTTCCGCGACGGCCAGGTGGCAAGGCTGGCGTTCTCAGGCGGGGACGTGACCGAACCCCTGGCACTGGCTCCTCGGGGCGAGGGCGACCGCAAGCAGGGCACCACCGTGCGCGCCTGGCCCGACGCGAAATACTTCGAATCCGCCACGCTGCCCATGGCCGAGCTCACCCACCTGCTGCGCAGCAAGGCGGTGCTGATGCCGGGCGTGACGGTGACGCTGGTCAACGAAAAGACGAAGGACGTGCAGACCTGGCTCTACAAGGGCGGCCTGCGCGACTACCTGCAGCAGACCCTGACCGGCGACCCGGTGATCCCGCTGTTCGAGGGCGAAGGCTTTGCCGACAGCGGGCACGACAGCTTTGCCGAAGGCGAGGGCGCGGCCTGGTGCGTGGCCTTCACAGAAGACGGCCAGCCGGTGCGCGAGAGCTACGTCAACCTCATTCCCACCAGCGCCGGCGGCACGCACGACAGCGGCCTGCGCGACGGCCTGTTCCAGGCCGTCAAGAGCTTCATCGAACTGCACGCGCTCCTGCCCAAGGGGGTGAAGCTGCTGCCCGAGGACGTGTTCGCGCGCGCCAGCTATGTGCTCAGCGCCAAGGTGCTGGACCCGCAGTTCCAGGGCCAGATCAAGGAGCGCCTGAACTCGCGCGACGCCGTGCGCCTGGTCGGCAGCTTCGTGCGCCCGGCGCTGGAACTCTGGCTCAACCAGCACGTGGACTACGGCCGCAAGCTCGCCGAACTCGCCATCAAGGCCGCGCAGTCGCGGCAGAAGGCGGGCCAGAAGGTCGAGAAGCGCAAGGGCTCGGGCGTGGCCGTGCTGCCGGGCAAGCTCACCGATTGCGAGAGCAAGGACCTGGCGCACAACGAGGTGTTCCTGGTCGAAGGCGATTCGGCCGGTGGCAGCGCCAAGATGGGCCGCGACAAGGAGTGCCAGGCTGTGCTGCCGCTGCGTGGCAAGGTGCTCAACACCTGGGAGGTCGAGCGCGACCGCCTGTTCGCCAACACCGAGATCCACGACATCGCGGTCGCCATCGGCGTCGATCCGCACGGCCCGAACGACACGCCCGACCTCTCGGGCCTGCGCTACGGCAAGGTTTGCATCCTGTCCGACGCCGACGTCGACGGCTCGCACATCCAGGTGCTGCTGCTCACCCTGTTCTTCCGGCACTTTCCGAAACTCATCGAAGCCGGTCACGTGTTCGTGGCGCGCCCGCCGCTGTTTCGCGTGGACATTCCCGCGCGCGGCAAGAAGCCCGCGGCCAAGCAGTACGCGCTGGACGAAGGCGAACTGCACGCCATCCTGGACAAATGTGGCAAGGACGGCGTGGCGCCAGAGAAGTGCCAGATCAGCCGCTTCAAGGGCCTGGGCGAAATGAGCGCGGAGCAGCTGTGGGACACCACGCTCAACCCCGACACGCGCCGCCTCATGCCCGTGGTGCTCGGCGCGATCGACTTCGCCGGCACCGAGGCCCTCATCACCAAGCTCATGGGCAAGGGCGAAGCCGCCTCGCGCCGCGAGCTCATGGAGTTGCACGGCGACTCGGTGGAAATCGATATCTGAGTTTGAACATCCATGTCCGATCTGATCACCCCTGAACTGCCACTGTCCGAACCGGACGACGGCCTGAACCTCGCGAACTACGCCCAGCGCGCTTATCTCGAATACGCACTCTCTGTCGTGAAAGGCCGCGCGCTGCCCGACGTGTGCGACGGCCAGAAGCCGGTGCAACGGCGCATTCTCTACAGCATGGACCGCATGGGGCTGGGCTTCAGCGGGCCCAACCGCAACACGGCCGCGCGCCCGGTCAAGAGCGCGCGTGTGGTGGGCGATGTGCTCGGTCGCTTCCACCCGCACGGCGACCAGGCCGCCTACGACGCACTGGTGCGCATGGCGCAGGACTTCGCGCAGCGCTATCCGCTGATCGACGGCCAGGGCAACTTCGGCAGCCGCGACGGCGACGGCGCCGCGGCCATGCGCTACACCGAGGCGCGGCTGGCGAAGATCACCACCTTGCTGCTCGACGAAATCGAAGAAGGCACGGTGGACTTAGTGCCCAACTACGACGGCTCCACCATCGAGCCGAAACAGTTGCCCGCGCGCCTGCCGTTCAATCTGCTCAATGGTGCCTCGGGCATCGCCGTCGGTCTGGCGACCGAAATCCCCAGTCACAACCTGCGCGAGGTGGCCGATGCCTGCATCGCGCTGGTGAAGAACCCCAGGCTGGCGGACGACGAGCTGTTTGCGCTGATGCCGGGGCCCGACTACCCCGGCGGTGGCCAGATCATCAGCCCGGCGGGCGACATCGCCGACGCCTACCGCAGCGGCCGCGGCAGCCTCAAGGTGCGCGCGCGCTGGAAGATCGAGGACCTCGCGCGGGGCCAGTGGCAGCTGGTGGTGACCGAGCTGCCGCCGGGCGTGAGCACGCAGCGCGTGCTGGAGGAAATCGAGGAGCTCACCAACCCCAAGGTCAAGGCGGGCAAGAAGGCGCTGACGCAGGAGCAGACGCAGCTCAAGGCCAGCATCCTCATGGTGCTCGACGGCGTGCGCGACGAGTCGAGCAAGGACGCCCCGGTGCGCCTGTTGTTCGAGCCCAAGAGCAGCCGCATCGAGCAGCAGGAACTCATCACCGCACTGCTGGCCCACACCAGCCTGGAGACCTCGGCACCGATCAACCTCACCATGATCGGCCTGGACGGGCGGCCGACGCAGAAGTCGATGCGGCAGATGCTCACCGAGTGGATCGAATTCCGCCAGGGCACCATCACCCGCCGCTCGCAGCACCGCCTGACCAAGGTGCTCGATCGCATCCACATCCTGGAAGGGCGGCAGCTCGTGTTGCTCAACATCGATGAGGTGATCGCGATCATCCGCCAGAGCGACGAGCCCAAGGCCGCGCTGATCGAGCGCTTCAAACTCAGCGACCGGCAGGCCGAGGACATCCTCGAAATCCGCCTGCGCCAGCTCGCGCGCCTCGAAGCCATCAAGATCGAGCAGGAACTCAAGGACCTGCGCGAGGAGCAGGGCAAACTCGAAGACATTCTCGGCAATCCCGGCAGCCTCAAGCGCCTGATGGTCAAAGAGATCGAGGCCGATGCCAAGACCTTCGCCGATCCGCGCCGCACGCTGATCCAGGCCGAAAAGAAGGCCGTGGCCGAGATCAAGGTGGTGGACGAGCCGGTGACCGTGGTGGTCTCCAGCAAAGGCTGGGTGCGCGCGCGCACCGGCCACGGCCACGAGGCGGGCAGCTTCGCTTTCAAGGCGGGCGATGGCCTGTACGGCACCTTCGAATGCCGCACGGTAGACACGCTCATCACCTTTGGCAGCAACGGCCGCGTCTACTCAGTGCCGGTGGCCAGCCTGCCCGGCGCGCGCGGCGACGGCCAGCCTATCACCACGCTGATCGACCTGGACAGCGGCACGCAGCCGCTGCACTATTTCGCCGGCCCGGCCAACGCGGCGCTGCTGCTGTCCAGCTCGGGTGGCTACGGATTCCTGGCCACGGTGGAGAACATGGTCTCCCGCCAGCGCGGGGGCAAGACCTTTCTGAACCTGGGCGCGGGAGAAACCCCGTGCGCGCCGTCGCACGCTGCGTTTTCCTCGGGCGGTCAGCCGCTGGCGCCTGCCACGCACGTGTGCTGTGCCTCCACGGGCGGACGCATCCTCACTTTCGAAATCAGCGAACTCAAGCTGATGGAAAAGGGCGGTCGCGGCCTGATGCTGATCGACCTCGAGCCCAAGGACACGCTGGCCGGTGCGGCCGCCTACACGCGCAGCGTGAAGATCGAAGGTATCGGGCGCGGCGGCAAGGAGCGCGAGGAAACGCTGGAGATCCGCAGCCTGAACAACGCGCGTGCCGCGCGCGCGCGCAAGGGCAAGGCAGCGGACCTGGGCTTCAAGCCCCATCGAATCACCCGGGTGGAGTGAGGCCGGCATGGCGCGTTCGCCCACGCTGGCCGAGCTGCGCCGCTACGCAATAGCGCGCAGCCTGTTCAAACCGGTGACGTTGCCGGCGGCCATCCGCCGGCTGGGTTTCGTGCAGGCCGACCCGATGCGCGCACCCGCCCGTGCGCAGGACCTCATCCTCTTCCAGCGCGTGCGCGACTACCGCGCGGGTGACCTGGAGCGCCGCTACGAGCGACTGGCGATCGAGGAAGACGCCTTTGTCAATTACGGCTTCGTGCCGCGCGAGATGCTGGCCCTGCTGCACCCGCGCACGCCGCGCCAGCCCTGGGACGAGGCCACGGTGCGCCGCGCGCGGGAGGTGCTGGACTTCGTGCGGGAGCGCGGCGCGGTGCATCCCCGTGAAGTGGGCGAAGTCTTTGTGCATCACGGCCGCGTGCCCGGGTACTGGGGTGGCGAGCTCAATGCGAGCACCCGCCTGCTCGAGCACATGCACCACCACGGCTGGCTGCGCGTGCGCCGCCGCGAATCCGGCACGCGGGTGTACGAAGCGATCAGGCACGCCGAACAGGACGAGAGCCCATCGGCCCGCCTGGCGCGTGCCCAGGCGCTGGTCGACGCCATCGTGGCGCTGTACGCACCGATCCCTTCACCCAGCCTGGGCTACCTGGTGACGCTGTTGCGCTACGGGGCTCCCCATCTTTCGGTTGAAGCCCGTGCGGTGGTGAAAGCGGCCCGCGAGCGCTACGGTCATGCCGTGGTCGATGGCACCACCTGGTTCTGGCCGGCGGATGAAAACCCGGTCTCGCGCCGCCACCAGCCCGGTGAGGGCCTGCGCTTTCTCGCACCGTTCGATCCCGTCGTCTGGGACCGGCGGCGCTTCGAGATGCTGTGGGGCTGGGCCTACCGCTTCGAGGCCTACGTACCGGCCGCGAAGCGCACCATGGGCCACTACGCGCTGCCCGTGCTGTGGGGCGAGCAGGTGGTGGGCTGGGCCAACATGCGTGTGGAACGCGGCCATCTTCGGCACCAGTTGGGATTTGCGGGAGCCCGTGCGCGGGACGCAGGATTCCAGCGGGCGCTGGACGAGGAACTGGCACGTTTCGAAATCTTCCTGGAACAGGGGAACTGAAGATGGACAACGGGGAATGGGCCGGGGTGGTGATCGCGGCGGTGCTGGCGGCGCTGTCCTTTGGCGTCGCGCGTTTTGCAACACGCCACTTCGCACGGCGGCGCGCCGCCCGGGAACAGGCGGCGGCCAAAGCCACGCAGAGCCGCCAGGTGCGGCGCGCGAACGAGCGCAAGAAGAAGTGAGCCGCGACACTTCAGCAAGCTTGCCGGCGCGAAGTGCCTGATCCAGAGATGCCAAGGGTCCGGCTCCGTCGGCCCCGGGCATCGCCGCCTTCCAAAGCGGGGGCGCGCCGAAGGCGCGCAGGAGGTTATTCGATCTCCGCGATCAGCTCGATTTCCACGCAAGCGCCCATGGGCAGTTGCGCCACGCCGAACGCGCTGCGTGCGTGCGCACCCACCGGGCCGAAGACTTCACCGATGAGTTCGCTGCAACCGTTGGTGACCAGGTGCTGCTCGGTGTAGGTGGGGGTGGAGTTGACCAGGCTGAGCACCTTGACGATGCGCTTGACGTCGTCCAGGCTCTTGCCGACGGCCAGGCAGGCTGCGGACAGCGTGCCCAGCAGATCGATGGCCACGGCGCGGGCCGCGGCCTTGCCCTCGTCGGTGGTCATGGTCAGGCCCAGTTGGCCCACCCAGGGCTTGCCGTCCTTTCGGGCGATGTGGCCGCTGAGGAAGATCAGCTTGCCGGTCTGGACGAAGGGCACGTAGGCGGCGGCCGGCACCGAGACGGGAGGCAGCGTGATGCCGAGGCGGGACAACTGGTCGTGGACGCTCATGAAAGACTCCTGGTAGCTGGGCGTTTCATTCTATCGACGGCCCTTGCGATCAGGCCCTGCATGAGGGGCTTTCATGGCCCCGCAAATGAGATCGCCGCTCAGCTGTCTTCAGACGCCTGCAGCCGGTCCAGCTCATCGGGTGGCGCGACCGTCACCGCCACCGCGAGCTCGTGTCCGGCGCCGCTCTGGATCACGCCCCGCATCGGGGACACGTCGGCAAAGTCGCGGCCGATGGCCAGGGTCACGTAGTCCTCGCCCGGGCTGCCCCAGCCACAGCGGTTGTTGGTGGGGTCGAAGTCGAACCACGCTCCGCTGGGCGTCGCCGCACCGTCATCACCGTCCGCTGCGGCGCTGGCGGGCACGGGCACGTACACCGATACCCAGGCGTGCGAGGCGTCGGCCCCGATCAGGCGCGGCTGGCCCGGGGGTGGCCGCGTGAGCAGGTAGCCGCTGACATAGCGCGCCGGCAGACCCAGCGTACGCAGGCATCCCAGCATGATGTGGGCGAAGTCCTGGCACACCCCCTTGCCCTGTTCAAGTGCCTCCAGCGCAGGGGTGCTGACCTCGGTGCTTTCGCTTTCGTAGATCAGCTCGGTGTGGATGCGCTCCATGAGCGCGCGCGCGGCCACCAGCGCGGGCAGGTCGGGCGTGAACGCAGGCCGCGCAAAGGCGGCGAAACGGTCGTCGCGAGGTACGTGAGGGGACGCGAACAGGAATTCGCTGGCCGCGTCGAACGGGGCCTTGGCGCGGTAGCGGAAGTGCTCCCGCACCCGTTCCCAGCTCATGCAGCGCCACGGAGTGCCCTCGGGCAAGGGCAATGGCGCGTGGGTCTCGACCAGGCTGTCGGCCTCCACCGTGAGCACACTGTGGGTGGACTGCAGGGAAAAGAAGCTGCGCGTATTGCCGAAGACATCGGTGGTTTCGCTGCGCGCGGCCGGTTCGGGGGTGATGCGCAGTTCGTGCGAGATCACCCGCTGCAGCGGCGTGTCCACCGGCCGCAGGTGCGCCATGTGCTGCGCCATGTCGACGCTGCCCCGGTAGTCGTATTCGGTGCGGTGAAGGATGCGCAGGAGCATGTTCAGTGCACGGCGTGGCGGTTCATGGTCAGGCGCCCAGGCTCTGGTTGCGCTGGTCGGCGTGGCTGAAATGCAGGCGTGTGATTTCGTCGGAAAGGTCCACCGCCGCGGTCTCGCAGTCGTCGAGCAGCGCGGCCAGGTCGCTCCAGGTGCGCAGGCCCTCGGCGTTGCGCTGCCAGTTGCTCAGGTCGAGCAGCACCCAGGTACCGGGGTCGGGCAGGTTGCGCGCGAGCACCGCGTCCTGCGGCGTGGCGCTGTTGGCCAGCTTGGCCAGGCGCGAGCGCAGCGTGTGTACCACCCAGGCCAGCGAGCGTGGATTGTCGCGGTCCATCACCAGCAGGTCGATCAATGCCACCATGTCACGGCGTTGCTGGTACTGGGCATGGAATGTGATGGTGCTGTCGAACAGCGCGATAACGGCCTCGAAGCCGGTCGCGTCGTGCACGCAGCCGTGTTCCAGCGCCAGCGACAGCGCGCGCGAGAGCGCGATCAGGCGTTCGATGTGGCGGCCCATGGAGAGCAGGCGCCATCCGTCGTCGCGCACCATGCGGTCGGTCTGCGAACCGGTGATGGCCGCGAGCATTTCGCTGGCGTTCTGCAGGGCCGTCATGGCCTCGGCGGTGGCGTACTCGGCGTCGGTGGACAGTGCCGCGCAGTCGCGCGCGAAGCTCGCTTCGGTGCGCTCGATCAGGCTCCAGTGCTCCTGCGACAGGCGCTCGCGCACCTGTGCGGCGGCGGCCCTGAGCGCGCGCAGGTTGAAGCCCACGCTGTGCGACTGCTCGGCCATGGTGTCGCCGGCCTGGGGCGACAGCGCCGCGATCAGGCTGCGCGCGAACACGCGCGGCGAGAGCGTGGCCGCGGGCGCGTCAGGCAGCACCAGCGCGTTCTCGCGTGCGGTGTCGGAGAGCCAGGCCATGAGCGCGCGCGAGGTAGGTTCCTCGCCGCCCATGTGGTTCAGCACGATCTGCGCCAGCCGCACGCTGTTCTCCGCGCGCTCGGTGTAGCGACCAAGCCAGAACAGGTTTTCGGCCGCGCGGCTGGTCACGGGTTGCTTCTGCTGCGCCAGCGCCAGCGTGCTGGGGGCCGATTGCAGCAGGCTGGTGTGGTCCACCGCGCCGTCGGTGAGGACCCAGCAATCGGCGCTGCTGCCGCCGCGCTGCATGGCCGCGATGAGCTGCCCCCGCGGCGCCAGCCGCACCATGCCGCCGGGCAGCACGCGCCAGGACAGCGGGCCATCGGCCAGCGCGAACACGCGCAGCATGGCCGAACGCGGCATCAGGCGCTCGCCGCTCCAGGTGGGGGTCTGCGACAGCGGAAGCCAGGACTGCACGGTGTAGTTGTCGGGGTGGCGCGCCATGCGACCAGACCATTCGTCGAGTTCGCGCTCGCCCAGGCTCTGGCCCATCGCGGTCTCCAGTCCTGAGCGGGGGTAGGTGGGCTTGATCACGCTGTCCTTGAGCAGCGGCAACACCTCGCGCAGCGCCGCGTCCTCGCCGCACCACCAGGTGGCCAGCGAGGGCAGGGCCAGCTCCTCGCCCAGCAGGTGGCGGCTGATGGCCGGCAGGAAGCCGAGCAGCGCGCTCGACTCCAGCGGCGCCGACCCCGGGGTGTTGGCCAGCAGCAGGTTGCCCGCGCGCAGCACCTGCAGCAGGCCGGGCACGCCCAGGCGCGAGTCCGAGCGCAGCTCCAGCGGGTCCAGCCACTCGTCGTCCAGCCGCTTGATCAGCGCGTGCACCGGCTCCAGCCCGCTGAGGGTCTTGAGGAACAGGCGCTGGTCGCGCACCGTGAGGTCGTTGCCCTCGACCAGCGTGAGGCCGAGGTAGCGCGCCAGGTAGGCGTGTTCGAAATACGTTTCGTTGTAGGGGCCTGGTGTGAGCAGCGCGATGCGCGCGCTCTCGCCTTCGGGCGCCATGCGCTTGATGCCGTCCATGAGCGCGCGGTAGCTCGCGGCCAGGCGCTGCACCTTCATGCCGGCGAAGGCCTTGGGGAACTGGCGCGAGATCGCGATGCGGTTCTCCAGCAGGTAGCCCAGGCCCGAAGGGGCTTGCGTGCGCTGACCGACCACCCACCAGCGGCCGTCAGGCCCCTGGGCCAGGTCGAAGCCCACGATGTGCAGCCAGGTGTCACCGGGCGGGCGCATGCCCTGCATCGAACGCAGGTAACCCGGGTGGCCCTGCACCAGCGCAGCGGGCAGCAGCGCGCGTTTGAGCAGTTCGCGCTCGCCATACAGGTCGGCCATCATGGCGTTGAGCAGGCGCGTGCGCTGCAGCACGCCGGCTTCGATCTGCGCCCAGTCCTGGGTGTCGATGATCTTGGGGAAAAGGTCGAGCGCCCAGGGACGTTCCAGTCCCTTGGACGCGTGGGCGTAGACGTTGTAGGTCACGCCGTTGTCGCGGATCTGGCGCTGCAGGTTGTCGGCGCGGCGGTTCAGGTCGGCCAGGCCATCCGTGCCGATGTGATCGAAGAAGCTGGCCCAGGTGGGCGCCAGGGCGGTGGCCTCGGGCGAACCGTCGGCACGCAACTCGTCACGGTGGCCCGGGTCGGCCGGCACGGACAGGGACAGCGCCCACTCACCCGGCGAGTCGGGGCGCAGTTCGTCAAACAGCGAGTCGGTCGGTTCTGGCGTCACGGTTCCCGAGTATGCCCGTTGGCCCCTGGGCGGCCCTGCCGTGCGCTCTTCGCCCTGTTGCATCGTTCACACAGGGCCCGCGGGTGCTCAGGTCCGCAGGTCGAGCGTGAACGGAAACTCGCGCGCGCGGGTGACGGGCGCCACGTCCATGCGCCCCGGCGTGTGCCCCATCTGGAAGAAGCGTGAGAGCCGGCGGCTTTCGGCCTCGAAGGCGTTGATGGGGAAGGTGTCGTAGTTGCGCCCGCCCGGGTGGGCCACGTGGTACTGGCAGCCGCCCATGGAACGCTTGAGCCAGGTGTCGACGACGTCGAACGTGAGCGGCGCATGCGCCGGAATCGACGGGTGCAGCGCCGACGGCGGGCTCCAGGCCTTGTAGCGCACGCCGGCCACGTATTCGCCCACTGTGCCGGTGCTCTGCAGCGGCAGGGCGCGGCCGTTGCAGGTGATCACGTGGCGGTTGTCGTTGAAGCCGCTCACGCGCACCTCGACGCGCTCCAGCGACGAGTCCACGTATCGCACGGTGCCGCCCGGCGCGCCTTCCTCGCCCATGACGTGCCAGGGCTCCAGCGCGCTGCGGATGGTGAGCTCGATGCCGCGCGCGGCGACCTCGCCCACCAGCGGGAAGCGGAATTCGAAATGCGGCTCGAACCACGCCATGTCGAAGGCGTAGCCGAAGTCGGCCAGGTCGGTGAGCACGTCCTCGAAGTCCATGCGCACGAAGGTCGGCAGCAGGTAGCGGTCGTGCAACTCTGTGCCCCAGCGTGTGAGCGGCGTGGACCAGGGTTGCTGCCAGAAGCGCGCGATCATGGCGCGCAGCAGCAGCTGTTGCGCGATGCTCATGCGGGCGTGCGGCGGCATTTCGAAGGCGCGCAGCTCCAGCAGGCCCAGGCGCCCGGTGGGGCCGTCGGGTGAGTAGAGCTTGTCGATGCAGAACTCGCTGCGGTGGGTGTTGCCGGTGACGTCGATCAGGATGTTGCGCAGCGTGCGGTCCACCATCCAGGGCGGCATGTCCTCGCCATAGGTCTTGCGGTTTTTCCCGATCTGCGCGAGCGCGATCTCCAGCTCCACCAGCTGGTCGTTGCGCGCCTCGTCCACGCGCGGCGCCTGGCTGGTCGGGCCGATGAAGAGGCCGCTGAACAGGTAGGACAGCGAGGGGTGGTTGTGCCAGTAGGCCAGCAGGCTGGCGAGCAACTCGGGCTTGCGCAGAAAGGGTGAATCGGCTGGCGTTGCACCGCCGAGCACGAAGTGGTTGCCGCCGCCGGTGCCGGTGTGGCGGCCATCGGTCATGAACTTCTCGGCGCACAGGCGCGTCTGGTGAGCGGCTTCGTACAGGAACTCGGTGTGCTCGACCAGCTCGCGCCAGTTGTGCGCGGGGTGGATGTTGACTTCGATCACCCCCGGGTCGGGTGTGACCTGCAGCATCTTCAGGCGCGGGTCGCGCGGTGGCGGATAGCCTTCGAGCACGATGGACATGCCCAGCTTCTCCGCGGTCGCTTCCACCGCGGCGAGCAGGTCGAGGTAATCCTCGAGCTGCGCCATCGGCGGCATGAACACATAGAGGTGGCTGCTCTTGCCGCCGCCGGCCTTTTCTGCCTTGGGGCCGCTGGCACGATGGGGGTCGCGCGCTTCCACGCACAGCGCGGTGCGCGTGAGCCAGGCGGCCGATTCGCCGCGCTGCGGAAAGCGCGCGGCCAGAGCCTGCGCGGGCGCGGCGCCCGGGCCGGGTTGCCCCGGGCGCAGGCCTTCGACGGTTTCAGCATCGGAGTCGAAGTCCATGCCCTGCATGGACACCGTGCCACCTTCGGCAAAGCCGCCGCCAACCTGGTGCGGCGAGACCTGGTGCTTCACCGCCGCGCCGCGCGGCAGCGGGTCGCGCGCGGAGTGCGGGTCCTGCTCGATGTGGTACGGGTAGTCGCCCGCCGATACCCAGGGCAGGGAGTCCAGCGGCAGGCGGTAGCCCATGGGCGAGTCACCGGGAATGAGGTACATGCGCTCGTCGCGGAAGAACCAGGGACCGGTGGACCACACCGTGCCCGAGATGCGCGGGTAGCCGCTCTTGCCGTTGCTGGAGAGCGCGCCGTTCTGCCCCGAGGCCTGCAGCGGCAGCACGTAACCCACGGTGGCCTCCAGCCCCTGGCCGAACACGCGGCGCAGGCGTGCGCGTTCGAGCTCGTCGTCGAGCTTGCTGTCGAACGGGTCCACGTTCACCGGCAGGCGCCGCTCGCGCCAGAGGTAGTACCAGGTGTCCTCGTAGCCCGGGGTGATGTACTGGGTCGACAGGCCGAGCTTGCGCGCCAGCGCCTGCGTGAAGCGGCGCGCGTCGTCGCTCGTGTACCTGGCGGCATCGCGCTCGTCGGCCAGCAGCGCCGGGTTGCGCCAGATCGTGTCGCCGTCGGCGCGCCAGAACAGCGAGAGTGCCCAGCGCGGCAGCTGCTCGCCCGGGTACCACTTGCCCTGGCCCATGTGCACGAAGCCGCCTGCGCCGTATTCGGTTCGCAAGCGTCCCAGCAGTTCGGTGGCATAGCCGCGCTTGGTCGGGCCGAGGGCGTCGGTGTTCCACTCGGCGGCGTCGCGGTCGCCGGTGGCCACGTAGGTGGGCTCGCCGCCCATGGTCAGGCGCACATCGTGTTGTTCCAGATCGGCGTCGACCTGTTCGCCCAGCGCGAGCACGCCGGCCCACTGTTCGTCGGTGTAGGGCGCGGTCACGCGCGGCGATTCGTACACGCGCGTGACGCCCATGTGGTGGCTGAACTCCACCTCGCACTTGTCCATGGCGCCCTCGACCGGCGCCGCGCTGGAGGGTTGTGGCGTGCAGGCCAGTGGCACATGGCCTTCGCCGGCCAGCAGGCCGGAGGTCGGGTCCAGCCCGATCCAGCCGGCGCCGGGCAGGAACACCTCGCACCAGGCGTGCAGGTCGGTGAAGTCCTTCTCGGGGCCGTTGGGGCCGTCGACCGATTTCACGTCGGCCGTGAGCTGGATCAGGTAGCCCGAGACGAAGCGCGCGGCCAGCCCCATGTGGCGCAGGACCTGCACCAGCAGCCAGCCGCTGTCGCGGCAGGAACCGCTCTTGAGCTTGAGCGTGTCCTCTGGCGTCTGCACGCCGGGTTCCATGCGGATGGTGTAGGCGATGTCGCGCTGCAGACGCTGGTTGATCTCCACCAGGAAGTCGATGGTGCGGCGCTCGCTGCGGTCCACCGCGTCCACATAGGCCTTGAGCAGCGGCGTGAGCGGCGCGGTCGCGAGGTAGGGTGCGAGTTCCTGCTTCTGCGCGTCGTCGTATTTGAACGGGAAGTTCTCCGCGGACGGTTCAAGAAAGAAATCGAACGGGTTGTAGACCGCCATCTCCACCACGAGGTCGATCGTGACCTTGAACTCGGTGGTGGGCTCGGGAAACACCAGCCGCGCCTGGTAGTTGGCGAACGGGTCCTGCTGCCAGTTGATGAAGTGGCCTTCGGGTTCGATGCGCTGCGAATACGACAGCACCTTGGTGCGGCTGTGCGGCGCGGGTCTCAGCCGCACCACCTGAGGCCCCAGCTTGACCAGGCGGTCGTACCGATAATGGGTGATGTGGCTCAGGGCGACATGGATGGCCATACGAAAGACTTTCCAGGCAGGGGGGAAACAACGATGAATCCGCAGGCACGACGGTGGCGGGGGAGGCTTGCAGCCATGCTAGCAAGTCTTGCGCCATCGCACGATGACATTTGCACGGGCGCGTGCCGGCCGGTCTGATCGTGGGGCACCGGGGTTTCGTGGTCCTGGCCGGCTGGGTGCTGGGTGTGGCCCTGCAACTTCAGCAGCCCGCGCTCTGGGCAGGACCGGTTTATGCCGCCTTGCTGCTGGTCGGCGTTGTCGGGGTGCTGATGCTGTTCCGGCGCCGTGCCATCGGGTCCCTGCCGCCTGCCATTGTGCTCGCAGCAGCCTTGCTGACCGGCGCCATGGTCGGCGCCGGCCTGACCGGCGCCCGTGCCGTGCTGTTTGTCGCCGACGCGCTCGACCCGACCCTGCAGGGGATTGACGTCGAGATCACCGGGCGCATCGCCTCGTTGCCGCAGCGCGGCGCCCAGGGTGAACGCTTCGAGTTCGTGGTGGAGTCGGCCACGCATGCGAGTGAGGCCGTGTCGCTGCCGCCGCGCCTGCAACTGGGCTGGTACGGCGGCGTTGGCGCCCTGCCCGAGGTGGGAGCCTGGCAGTTGTCGGCCGGCAGCCCCGGTCTGCGCGCGGGCGAGCGCTGGCGCTTCACCGTGCGCCTGCGCAGCCCGCATGGCAATGCCAACCCGCACGGCTTTGACCGCGAGCGCTGGCTCTGGGAGCGGGGCATACAGGCCACGGGCTATGTGCGCAGTGGCCCACGCGACCCGGCGCCGCGGCGGCTGGGCGCCACGTTGCGGCACCCGCTGGACACGCTGCGGCAGACGGTGAGCGAGCGCATCGAAGCCCGTGTGGCGGACGACCCGCGCAGTGCTGGCGTGCTGGCCGCGCTGGTGGTGGGCGAGCAGTCGGCCATCGACCGCGCCGACTGGGACCTGTTCCGCACCACAGGCGTGGCTCACCTGATGAGCATTTCGGGCTTGCATGTGACGCTGTTCGCCTGGCTGGCCACTGCGCTGGTGGGTGTGCTCTGGCGGCGCCTGGCGCACCGCTGGCCGCAGGCCCTTCTGGCCGTGCCCACACCCTGGGCTGCGGGCATGGGTGGCGTGGCGCTGGCCACGGCCTATGCGCTGTTTTCGGGCTGGGGCGTGCCGGCGCAGCGCACCGTGCTCATGCTGGCGGTGGTGGTGGGTCTGCGCCTGGGTGTGCGCCACTGGCCCTGGCCCATGGTCTGGCTGCTGGCCATGGCCGTGGTGCTGCTGCTCGACCCCTGGGCACTGATGCAGGCTGGCTTCTGGCTCAGTTTCGTGGCGGTGGGCATCCTGTTCGCCACCGATCCGGGGCGGCGGCGCCGGGCGCCGCATGGGGAGGAGGGAGACCCCCAGGCCTGGCTGTGGCGCGGCGTGCGGGCCATGCAGGGTCTGGTGCGTGAACAGGGGGTGGTCACGGTGGCGCTCGCGCCGCTCACGCTGCTGCTGTTCGGCCAGTTCTCTGTGGTCGGGCTGCTGGCCAACCTGGTCGCCATTCCCTGGGTGACGCTGCTGGTCACGCCGCTGGCGCTGCTGGGCGTGCTGGTGCCGCCGCTGTGGGAGGTGGCTGGCTGGGCCGTGCAGGGTCTTTCGCTGTGCCTGCAATGGCTGGCCCAGTGGTCCTGGGCCGCCCTGTTCCGGCCTGTCGCGCCCTGGCCACTGGCGCTGGCCGCGGTGGCCGGCGGCGTGCTGCTGGTGCTGCGCCTGCCCTGGGCCGTGCGGCTGGCGGGCCCGTTGCTGGTGTGGCCGGCGCTGCTGTACATGCCGCCGCGTCCTGCGATCGGTGAGTTCGATCTGCTGGCGCTGGACGTGGGGCAGGGCAGCGCGGTGCTGCTGCGCACCGCGCGCCACAGCCTGCTGTACGACACCGGGCCGCGGTACGGCCCACAACCCGATGCCGCCGACGCCGGTGACCGTGTGGTGCTGCCGGTGCTGCGCGCGCTGGGCGAGCGCCTGGGCGCCGTGGTGGTGAGCCACCGCGACAGCGACCACGCGGGCGGTGCGGCCTCGGTGCAGGCGGCGCAGCCGCAGGCGCGCTGGCTCTCGTCGTTCGACACCGACCCGGCGCGCCGCTGCGTGGCTGGCCAGCGCTGGCAATGGGACGGTGTGGACTTCGAGGTCCTGCACCCACAGCCTGGCGACTACGCCGACGATGGCACGGCCCGCCTCGCCAGCAACGCCATGTCCTGCGTGCTGCGCGTCTCCAGCGGTGCGCACAGCGCCTGGCTGGGGGGCGATATCGACGCCACACGCGAGGTGCGGCTGGCGCTGGCGCGACCCGACGAGCGTGCCACCGTACTGCTCGCACCGCATCACGGCAGCCGCACGTCCAGCAGCCCGGTGCTGCTCAACACCCTGCAGCCGCGCTGGGTGCTGGTGCAGTCGGGGTATCGCAACCGCTTCGGCCACCCGGCACCGGCCGTGCTGGAGCGCTACGCGCAGCGCGGCATCCGATGGGTGAACTCGCCTGAATGCGGGGCCGCCACCTGGAACAGCGCCCGGCCCGATGCCGTCGTGTGCCAGCGCGAGGTGTATCGGCGGTACTGGCATGCCATGCCAAATGAATAGAGCATTTGTCGTGATTTGATCAATATATAAATCAAATCAACTTGCTGGCATGAAGTCAATATGATAAATTAACTTATCAATTTTAGATAAAAGATCATTTTCATGAGCATTGTTCAGGACATTGAAAGTGCCCGCAAGGCGGCCTCGCTCACCCAGGAGGGGCTGGCGCAGCGCGCGGGCGTCAGCCGCATGACCGTCTCCCGCATTGAGGCCGGCATGGACCCCCGGCTGTCCACGCTGCAGGAACTGGCGCGGGCCATGGGCATGGAGCTGATGCTGGTGCCGCGCGCGCTGCGCCCCGAGGTGGAGGGTTTCCTGCGATCGGGCGGGCGCGTGCTGGGGCAGCCTGCCGGCGCGGGCGCACCCCGCTCGCTGGTCGATCTGCTCGACAAGGCGCCCTGATGGCGGGGTGCCCATGAGCACAGCGCCGGGCCGTCCCAAGCAAGCTCGCACCGCAGTGCGCAGCACGAAGGTTGTCCAGTGAGCACGTTCATTCGCTACCTGCGCCTGTCGCTGCACACGCCGACAGGCGAGAAGCGGCCCATCGGCCACCTCTCGCAGTACGGCGACATCCTGCGCATGTCCTTCGATGCGTCGTACATCGACGACCCGCACCGGCCCACCCTGTCCATGAGCCTGCGCGGCGTGGACGACGACGCCACCCGGCAGATCCTGCGCGCTCCGCGCGACGAACGCCTGGTGCGCAACGATGGCCACTGGCCGGTGTTCTTCCAGAACCTGCTGCCCGAAGGCCACAACCGCGAACGCCTTGCGGCGCAAAGGGGGTGCTCCACCGACGACGAATTCGAGCTGCTGGCCGCTGCCGGGCACGACCTGATGGGTGCGCTGGAGGTGGAGCCCGTGCCGACGGACGAGGAGATTCCGCAGGCGGTGCGCCACTGGCACGCGGCGCTGGGGCTTGATGTGCTGGAGCCGGGTTTCGTGGAACTGCCGGTGGAAGACGCGGCGTCCCTGCCCGGCATGGTGACGAAGTTCTCCGCGGTGCAGGAAGGTCGGCGCTATGTCGTCAGGCGCCATGGCCTGGCCGGCAGCCACATCCTCAAGCTGCCCAGCACCCGGCACCCCGACCTGGTCGAGAACGAATACACGGGTTACCGGCTGTGCACGGCGCTGGGGCTGGACTGCGCCCGCGCCAGCATCATCACCCGGGAGCAGGCGCAACTGCCCGAGCCCGCCGGGTTCCCGCACATCCTGGCGGTCGAGCGGCTGGACCGCCAGCATGGCCTGCGGGTGCACATGGAAGAGTTCGCCCAGGTGATGGGCTATGCCCCGAAGCACAAATACGGCAAGGGCATCGAGCGCGACTTCGGGCAGATGCTGCGCCTGCTCAACCAGTATTCGGTGCAGCCGGCCCGGGACACGCGCGAATTTCTCGGCCGCTTCGTCGCCTTCATCCTGATGGGCAATACCGATGCCCACCTCAAGAACTGGGCCCTTTTGTACCCGGATGGCATCGAACCCCAGCTGGCTCCGCTGTACGACCCGGTCTGCGTGAGCGCGTTCTTCGCGGGCCTGCCGCCAGCGGACTACGGCGTCAACCGCGCCATCGACCGCACGCTGCGCGCGTTCACCTGGGATCAGCTCGGCTCGCTGATCGAGCGCGCGGGCCTGCTGCGCAAGGCGGTGGTGCTGCGCCACTGCAGGGACCTCGTCAAGGCAGCACGCGCCGACTGGCCCGCGCTGCTGGCCGATGCGCCGCGCAACGTCCGGGATGAAGTCGGCGCGCGCCTGCAGGGCGGTGTGGCACTGACCGCCTGAGCAACCTGGCGCGCGGGCTGAATTCGAGCACGGCGGTCGCGAAACCCCATCCCTGGCCCAGTCCTTGCTATGCTGTGCCCAGGAGAAAAAGCCCATGAGCAGACCGATGTTCGACGAAATGAATGCCTCGCCCAGCGAGGTCAGGGCCCACTACCAGAACTACGCGAAGTGGCTGGCGCAGCAGCCCGACGACGTCATGGCGGCGCGGCGCGAGGAAGCCGAGATGATCTTCCGGCGCGTCGGCATCACCTTTGCGGTGTACGGCGCCAAGGACGAGGATGGCTCGGGCACCGAGCGCCTCATTCCCTTCGACCTGATTCCCCGCGTCATTCCCGCGCACGAATGGCAGAGCATGGAGGAAGGCCTGGTGCAGCGCGTCACCGCCCTCAACCGCTTCATCCACGACGTCTACCACGAGCAGGAGATCATCAAGGCCGGCATCGTCCCGGCCGACCAGATATTCCAGAACGCGCAGTTCCGCCCCGAGATGATGGGCGTGGACGTGCCGCACCAGGTCTATTCGCACATCTCTGGCGTGGACATCGTGCGCGCGCCGAATGCCGACGGCGTGGGCGAGTATTACGTGCTGGAGGACAACCTGCGCGTGCCCAGCGGCGTGAGCTACATGCTCGAAGACCGCAAGATGATGATGCGGCTCTTCCCCGAGCTCTTCGGTGAAAACCGCGTGGCACCGGTGGCGCATTACCCCGACCTGCTGCTCGAAACCCTGCGCGCCGTCAGCCCGGCGACCACGGCCGAGCCCACGGTGGTGGTGCTCACGCCCGGCATGTACAACAGCGCGTACTTCGAGCACGCCTTCCTGGCGCAGCAGATGGGCATCGAGCTGGTCGAGGGCCAGGACCTGTTCGTCAAGGACAACTTCGTCTACATGCGCACCACGCGCGGTCCCCGGCGCGTGGACGTGATCTACCGCCGCGTCGACGACGACTTCCTCGACCCGTCCGTGTTCCGGCCCACCTCCACGCTGGGCTGCGAGGGCCTGCTTGGCGTGTACCGCAGCGGCAACGTGGCGATCTGCAATGCGGTGGGTACCGGCGTGGCCGACGACAAGTCGATCTACCCCTACGTGCCCAAGATGATCGAGTTCTACCTCGGGCAGAAGCCGATCCTGAACAACGTGCCCACCTACATGGGCCGCGACGCCGAAGACCTCAAGTACATGCTGGCGCACATGAAGGACCTGGTGGTCAAGGAAGTGCACGGCGCCGGCGGCTACGGCATGCTGGTCGGACCGGCCTCCACCCAGGCGGAGATCGAGGACTTCCGCAAGGCCGTGGTGGCCAACCCCGGCGGCTACATCGCCCAGCCCACCCTCTCGCTCTCGACCTGCCCGACCTACGTGCAAAGCGGCGTGGCGCCGCGCCACATCGACCTGCGGCCCTTCGTGCTCAGCGGCAAGGAAGTGCAGATGGTGCCCGGCGGCCTCACGCGCGTGGCGCTCAAGGCTGGCTCGCTGGTGGTCAACTCGTCGCAGGGCGGTGGTACCAAGGACACCTGGGTACTCGAAGACTGATTGACCGAAGGGACACAACATGCTTTCGCGCACCGCCGACCACCTCTTCTGGATGTCCCGCTACACCGAGCGCGCGGAGAACACCGCCCGCATGCTCGACGTGAACTACCAGACCTCGCTGCTGCCGCAGTCCGCCGCCGTGGCCCAGGTGGGCTGGGAAGGTCTGCTCATCATCAGCGAGCTCATGCCGAGCTACACCGCCAAGTACGGCCAGGCCATCACGCCGCGCAACGTGATCGACTTCATGGTGCGCGACGAGGCCAACCCGTCGAGCATCTACACCTGCCTGAAGGCCGCGCGCGAGAACGCCCGCGCGGTGCGAGGCGCGCTCACCACCGAGTTCTGGGAAACGCAGAACCAGACCTGGCTCGAACTCAACCGCATGGTCAAGAGCAAGAACTTCGAGCGCGATCCGAGCGAGTTCTTCGAATGGGTCAAGTTCCGCTCGCACCTCTCGCGCGGCGTGGCCATCGGCACCATGCTGCAGGACGAAGCGTTCCACTTCTACCGCATGGGCACCTTCCTGGAGCGCGCGGACAACACGGCGCGCCTGCTCGACGTCAAGTTCCACGCCGTGCACAGCGACTTCTTCGGCGCCGCCAGCGAGCTGGATCAGGAATACGACTTCTACCACTGGAGCGCCATCCTGCGCTGCGTCAGCGGCTTCGAGGTCTACCGCAAGGTCTACCGCGACGTGATCACGCCCGAGCGCGTGGCCGAGTTGCTGATCCTGCGCGCCGATATGCCGCGCAGCCTGGCCGCCAGCCTGAACGAAGTGGTCAACAACCTCGCCGTGGTGTCCAACGAGCACTCGGCCGAAACCCTGCGGCGCGCCGGCAAGCTCAAGGCCGACCTGCAGTACGCGCGCATCGACGAGATCCTCTCGACCGGTCTGCACGCCTTCCTGACGCAGTTCCTGGACCGGGTGAACGAACTCGGCGGGCGCATCAGCCAGGACTTCCTGGTGCCCTCGCACTGAGCCCGGCCACCGGCTCAGCCGGTGGCCTTCAGTGTCTGCACCATCAGTTCGAACAGCGCATCCACCGCCTTCAAGGCGCGCGAGGCCTGGCTGCGGTACAGCGCCACGTCCATCGAGGCCAGTGCCGGCAGGCCCTGGCGTTCACCGAGGATGGCGAGGTGCGCCGGCACGCTGCAGCGTGTGAGCACGGCCACCGCCAGGCCACTTTCCACCGCCGCAAGCTGCCCCGCCAGGCTCGAGCTGTTGTAGACCACGCGGTGGGCGCGCCGCTGCGCGGTGAGCGCCGCGATGGTCGCACGGCGCGCCAGGCTGGTGGCCTCGTACACCGCGATCGGCAACGCATCGCGCCGCCAGACCTCGAACTGCGGGGCGCCCACCCACACCAGCGGCTCCTGGAACAGCAGCGTGCCGCGCGTGGCCTTGTCGCGCGAGACCAGGGCGATGTCGATCTCGCCGCGCTGCACCCGGGGAATGAGCGCGGTCGACTGTTCGCAGTTGAGTTCGATCTCCACGCCCACGTGGCGGCTGGCGTAGCTGCGCAGCACCGGCGTGAGGTACTTGCCGGCGTAGTCGTCCGGCACGCCCAGGCGCACGCGGCCCGACAGCACCGGCCCGTGCAGCGCCTCCAGGGCCTCGCTGTGCAGGGCCAGCATGCGCCGCGCATGGACCAGCAGCTCGGTGCCGGTGGGCGTGAGTTCGAGGTGGCGCGGGCCGCGCAGCAGCACCGCGCGTCCCACCGCGTCTTCCAGCTTGCGGATTTGCATGCTCACCGCGGGCTGCGAGCGGTGCACCAGCGGCGCGGCCGCCGACAGCGAGCCACCGTCCACCACGGCGACGAAGGCGCGCAGCCAGTCGAGCTGCAGGTCGGTATGGGTCATGGCACCTCGATCATTCGTTTATCGAATGAGATGGATTCTATTTATCCGCTGTACAGAGCCCGTGTGCCGGCCGACCATCGGTGCATGAACACGTCCGTCTCGTTGCCTGCCACCGCCACCGCCGACATCCACTCCGCGCGCGAGCGCAGCGGCCTGTGGCTGATGGTCGCGGGCGGTGCGGTGCTCGGCACGCTGGGCATCTTTCTGGAGGAGGCGGGCCAGAGCCCTTTCATGGCCGTGTGGTTCCGCTGCGCCTTCGGCCTGCTTGCGCTCACCGCCTGGTTCGCCGTCACCCGCCGCTGGAGCGAGCTCAGGCTGATCGGCACGGCGCGCGTGGCGGCGGTGAGCGCCGGCGTGCTCGCGGTGGTCAACTGGCTGCTGTTCTTCGAGGCCATAGCCCGCACCTCCATCGGCGTGGCCACCGTCGTCGTGCACGTGCAGCCCTTTCTGGTGATGGCCTTTGGCGCCTGGTGGTGGAAGGAGCGCATCAGCCGCTCGCAAGGCATGGCCGCACTGGCCGCGCTGACCGGCCTGGCGCTGGCCTCGGGCTGGCTCGATGGCGCCCTGAACGGCGTGGGCGGGTCGTCCCGCTACCTCTGGGGCATCGCGCTGGCCCTGCTCAACTCGGTGGGCTATGCCGCGCTCACCCTCATCGCGCTGCGCGCGCGCGGCGTGAGCCCGCTTGCGCTGGCCTGGTGGCAATGCGCGGTGGGCGCTGTGGTGCTGGTGTGGTGGCCGCTCTCGCAGGGCTGGCCCGCCTTCGGGCCGGCGTGGGCGTGGCTGGCCGGGCTCGGTGCGATTCACACGGGCCTGGCCTACGTGGTGCTCTATGCCGGCGTGGCGCGCCTGGGCGCCGGGCGGGTCGCCGCACTGCAGTTCGTCTACCCGGCGACCGCGGTGGCGGTGGAGTGGCTGGTGTATGGCCGGGCTTTGAGCGCGAGCCAGTTGCTCGGCGTGGTGGTGATGCTGGTGGCCCTCGTGGCGGTGGGCACCGAGCGCTCGCGCAGGGCCTGACGGCCGCAAAAACCCGCCCCGCTGGTCGCAAAAGTCACGGACGGCCGCCGCCTGCGGCCGGGGAGGTGGCCAAATCGAACTATGCTGCCCTTCGGGCGGGCGCCGGAGCCTCCAGGACTGGCCCGCCCACGAAGAAGATGCCATCACCGGAGGCGACATGGCCAGCGATCTCGACACGGTAAGGGTGCTGCGCGCCCTGTTCAACGACATGCCCCGGGCACCCCAGGGCCTCTCGCCCGAGGAAACCATGGCCTGGGTCCAGCGCTCGATGGGCGATTACGCGGGCGGCGACATGGCCTACATGCTCGAACACATCACGCGCAGTTCCATGCTCGACATCGTGCTGCGCCTGCGCGAGGACGGCTACCTCAAGAACGACGCTGCCTTCACCGAAACCGTGGACCTGCTCTCCACCCCTGAAGGCCGCAAGACCTTCATGGACCGCTGCATCCAGGCGCAGAAGAGCGCCGACGCCACCTCGCGCCTGATCCACCGTGCCAAACGCTCGTGGACCGACCCGCTGCCCCTGTTCAGTTCCGACCCCGGCACCCTCGAGCGCTTCGTGCGCGGCGAGCTCTCGGGCCCCGGCCCGCTGTACGCCGAGTACCAGGCGCGCGAGGACGTGCGTGAAGTCGGCGTACTCGCGCAGGCGCCCGACGGCATCCACGAGTTTTCCTGGGGCTTCGTCGTCGAGGACCAGGGCGCCTGGGTGTTCTATCTCGCCGACGTCTGGCGCCGCGGCACTGTGGGCTGCTTCGACCGCTTCCTGAGCGCCTGGCAGCAGATGACGCAGGTGGACATCGTGGCCACCACGCCCGCCGCACCCGCACGGGAAGGCCAGGACAGCGGCAACGACAGCCACGACGGCAGCAGCGCCCAGGCGCTGGCCGGCCTGCCCCCTGTGCCCACGGGTCTGCTCATGGAAGACGGCATCGCCACCTTCAGCAGCCTCTCGCTGCAGGCTGCCGGCCCCATGAACCGCCCCGAACTGCGCCGCTGGATCGGCGAGGTTTTCATCGACCGCATGCTGCCGACCATGGCCGCGCGGGTAGTGGATGCCGACTACGACTTTCCGCTGGTGGGAGTGTCGGCGCATTGAGGTCGTTGAAGGCCTGCGGGAGGTATGCGCGTCAACGCTCCCCCATCATTTGCCGCACCGTTTCCCCCAGTTCGATCACCGCCAGCGCGTAGTAGCTGCTCCAGTTGTAGCGTGTGACCACATAGAAGTTCTGTGTGCCTGCGATGTAGGTCGACGGTGCACTGGCGTTTTGCAGTTCCACCAGGGCGAGCGGGCCGCTGTGCTGCGGTGCCAGGGGGCTTTCGATCAGCACGCCCTTTTTGTTGAAGGTTTCCACGCTGAAGCTGGGCAGGATGTCCGGCGCGAGCAGGGTGGCCAGGTCCTGCGGGCTCTGGTTGGGGTCGAAGCGCACGGGGTAGTGCGTGGGCAGGCCGGGTTGCCAGCCGAAGGCCTTGAAGTAGTTGGCGACCGAGCCGATCACGTCGGCCTGGCTGTTGAACAGGTCGACCTTGTCGTCAGCGTCGAAGTCGATGGCGTATTTCGTCCAGCTGCTGGGCATGAACTGGGGCCAGCCCATGGCGCCGGCGTAGCTGCCCAGGTAGCTCGCGGGGTCGGTGCCGGTGCGTTCGGCCAGGCTCAGGAACTGTTCGAGTTCGCTCCGGAAGAATTCGGTGCGGGTCGCTGCGCGCGGGTGGCTGCCGGGAAAGTCGAACGAAAGCGTGGCGAGCGCGTCGATGACGCGAAAGTTGCCGGTGTACCGGCCGTACAGCGACTCCACGCCTATCACCCCCACGATGAGGCTGGCGGGGACACCGTACTCGGCCTCGGCACGCGCGAGTGCCTCGCGGTTGTCTTCCCAGAAGCGCTGGCCGGCGCGCAGGCGCACGGGTTCGATGAAGCGCGCGCGGTAGGCGGCCCAGTTCTTGGGAGTGCCGCTTGGCGCGGGCTGCATGAGGCGGATGACGGCGGGGATGCGCTGTGCGGCACCGAGCTGCCGGCGCACCCAGGTGGGGTCAAGGTTGCGGCGCTCGGCCATGTCGCTGGCGAAGGCCATCGCGGCCTCGCTCTGTGCGTAGTTGAAGGCCGCTGCGGCGGGCGAGGCGCCTGGCCGCGTTTTGGCGGGCGACTGCGCGAGGGCGGTGGTGGCGCCGGCAAGGCTCAGCAGGCTGGTGGCGAAGAGGGCGAGGGCGCTGCGCGGGAGGCAAATGGACATTCGGGGGATGGGTTCAACGGGACGGTGTGGAATTTCGGGGCCAGGCCAGTTGCCGGAATTCGCTTTGCAGTGTGGCCAGGGTGTTCGTGCCCGGCGTGGCGGGGCGACCGTAGCGCTGGGCTTCGAGCCGGATGAGCCATTGTGCAATGCGTTGCGCTGCGGCGTTGCTGCCGCCCCAGTGTTGCCGCACGCGCTGCGCGAGTTCGCGCGGCGGGGTGTGCTCGGCGCTGTCCACGCCCAGGGCCCTGAGTTTCTGGCGCGCGCGGCGCAGCAGGCGCAGCCAGGGGTCGTGCTGCTGACGTTCCCACAGGGTCCAGGCCGCTCCGAGCAGACTCACGATCACCACCACGCCGATGAGGACGTAGGCCAGATCGGTCCAGCTCGGGGATTTGAAGCCGAGGTTGCGCAGCAGGTCGAGCTGGCTGCCCTGGGTGTAGTTCAGCACCCACTGGTTCCAGCTGTTGTTGAGGGCTTCCCAGGCGGCGCGCAGCTGGGCCGACAGGTTGGGCGTGAGGTTGCGGATCGCGCCGGCGATGGCACCTTCAGGTGCGCTCAGGCGCTCGAACGCGCCGATGCGCCCGGGCGCCACGGCCGAGGTGGGGTCCACCCGCACCCAGCCCTGGCCGGCCAGCCAGACCTCGGTCCAGGCGTGGGCGTCGCGCTGGCGCACCGTCCAGTAGCCGTCCAGCCCGTTGAGCTCGCCACCCTGGTAGCCGGTGACGATGCGCGCGGGGATGTCGAGCGCGCGCATGAGGATGACGAAGCTGCTGGCGATGTGTTCGCAGAAACCCGCGCGAACGTCGAACCAGAATTCGTCGGCGGTGTCGCGCCCGTACACGCCGGGCGAGAGCGTGTAGCTGTAGCCGCCGGTGCGCAGGCGCTCCATCACCGCCTGGACGAGGCGGGCGTTGGCGTCGGCGCCCGTGCCATGCTCGCGCCGCAGCTGCTGCGCGAGCGCCAGCGTGCGCGGGTTGTAGCCCGGCGGCAGGGCCACGTGGTCCTGCAGGGCCACGCTGGGTTCGAGCGGGCCGTGGCGGAAGGTGGTGTGGCTTTCGGCGCGGTAGCGCACCAGGCTGTTCATGGGCCGGTTGGTGACCCACTGCAGGTCGTCGTTCATGCGCACGCGCGTGCCCGGCACTTCGGGCGCCTGTGTGGCCGCCTCGAGCAGGAACAGCCAGGGCCGGCGGTGCGGCTCCATGGTCACCTCGTAGCGCACGGGATCGCCCGCCACGCTCAGGTTGGCCGCCAGGCTCAGGCGCGCCGGGAATTCGGAGCGCACCGGGCGCCATTCGACACCGTCGAAATCGCTCAGCACCGGCCCGCGAAAGTACAGCTGGCTCTGGGGGGGCGGCGCGTCGTCGAAGCGCAGGCGCAGCGCGATGCTGTCGTCGAGCACCAGCTCGGCGATCTGGCCCACGCGCATCTCGCCCGAGAGGCCGCTGCGCCCGGTGTCGGACTGGGAAGGAACGCCCCACAGCGGCGCCAGGCGCGGAAAAAGCAGGAACAGCACCAGCATGATCGGCGCGCCCATGGCGGCCATGCCGGCGGCGATGCGCGCGGCTTGCGCGAGCGAAGGCCGGCCCACCGGCATGTGGGCGTTGACCAGCGCGGTGAGCAGGCCCAGCAGCGCCACCAGGATGCCGGCCGCGGTGGGCAGGGACTGCGAGTAGAAGAAGTGCGTGAGCAGGGTGAAGAAGGCGAGGAAGAAGATTACGAAGGCGTCGCGTCGCGCTCGCATCTCCAGCGTCTTGAGTGTCAGAAGCACGACGATGAGCGTGACGCCGGCATCCTGGCCCAGCACGGTGCCGTGGGTGGCCCAGGTGGCCAGCAGCGTGAGCAGCAGCAGGCCCAGGCGCCATGGCCAGCCCGGCAGCGGCAGGCCGCGCAGCGCCAGCACGGCACGCCAGACCAGCACGCCCGCGGTGAGCGCGCTGCACCACCACGGAACGTGGCCCACCTGCATGCCGACCACCCAGGCGACGACCACGAGCAGGAAGAGCGCGTCGCGCGTCTCGCGGGGCAGGGAAGACAGTGACAGGGCAGCCATGTCAGAGCACGCGACGGAGCGAGGTGGCACATGCCAGGGCAGCCGTGGAACTGGCTTCGCCAGGCCACAGGCTGCGTCTCCCTCCCGCAGGAGAGGGGGAAGACGCGAAGCGGCGCAGGGGGTGTTTCATGCCAGCGCCAGCGCCTCCAGGCAGCGCGCGCGGTGCGCCGGACCCTGGTCGGGCACGAGTTCGCGCGCGGGCAGGCGCAGGCCGTAGTCCAGCCCGAGGCGATCGGCCATCAGCACCCAGGCGGTCAGACGCGAGAGGCGCGCTTCCAGCCCGCTGTGCCCGCATTGCGCGTGGTCCAGCCAGAGCTGCTGGCGCTGGGTGGAGAGCGCGTCGCGGCTCACCAGTTCGTCGCGCCCGGCGGCAAAGGCCTGCGCAGCCTTCTTCCACACCACGGCTTTCATGGGGTCGCCACGGCGGTAGCCGCGCACGCCATCGAATTCGCCGGTGCTCTGTACGCGCGCGCTGCCCGAACTGCCGGCCTGCGGCTCCCCTGGCGGCAGCGGCGGGGGATGGTTTTCCGGCTCCGGGTACACCAGCACGGTGGACGCCGGACGCCACACTGTCCAGACACGGAAGGTGCCGAGAGGAAAGAGCGTGAGCGCGGTCAGCGCGGGCAGCGTGTGCAGGCCGCGCCCGGGCACCGGCCAGCTCACCTGCAACGTCGCGCTGCCCTGCGCGGGCACGTCGATCCAGGCCAGTGGCGCGTGGGCCAGGTCGGCACCGATCACCCCCATGCCGATGCCGTAGCGGGTGCGTGTTCGTTCGCTGGAGAGGCGGATGTCCATCGCCACAGCCTGGCCCGCGTGCACCGGCGCGGGCGCGTCCAGGTGCAGGGTGGTGCCGCGCAGGTTGCCGTGGCACACGTGCATGCCCACCACCGCGCTGCCCGCCAGCAGGAAAGTCAGCAGGTAGCCCAGGTTGAGCTGGTAGTTGATGCTGGCCACGAGCAGCAGCATCAGCGTGAGCGCCAGCATCCAGCCCGCGCGCGTGGGCAGGATGTAGACATTGCGCTGGGTCAGCGTGAGGGTGTCGCGGCGCGGCAGCCGGTTGTGCCACCAGGTGCGGATGCGGGCGCGAACCGGGATGGCGCTCACGGCAAGGGTACGGCTTCCAGCATCGCGCGCACCTGCTCGACCGGGCCGCGCCCGGCGTCGCGTACCGGAGTCAGGCGGTGCGCCACCGTCTGCGGCAGGACGGCGGCGATGTCGTCGGGAGCCACGTAGTCGCGCCCGCTCAGGTAGGCCTGGGCCTTGGCCGATCGCACCACGGCCAGCGCGGCGCGCGGCGACAGGCCTTGCGCGAACCAGCGGCCACTGCGTGTGGCGGCCACAAGGTCCTGCAGGTATTCCAGCACCGGGTCGGCCGTGTGCACCTGGCCCACGGTGTGCTGCAGGTCGGCCAGGTCGGCCGGAGTGAGGGCCGGTGGCATGTGGTCGAGCATGTCGCGCCGGTCCTGGCCGCGCAGCAGTTCGCGTTCGGCCGCGCGGTCGGGGTAGCCGATGGACAGGCGCATGTGGAAGCGATCCAGCTGCGACTCGGGCAGCGCGTAGGTGCCGAGCTGGTCGTGCGGGTTCTGCGTGGCGATCACGAAGAAGGGCTCGGGCAGGGCGCGCGTCTCGCCCTCGACCGTGACCTGTTTCTCTTCCATGGCTTCGAGCAGCGCGCTCTGTGTCTTGGGGCTGGCGCGGTTGATCTCGTCGGCCAGCAGCACCTGGGCAAACACCGGACCGGGGTGGAACACGAAATCCTCCCGCCCGCGCTCGTAGATCGACACGCCCACCAGGTCGCTGGGCATGAGGTCGGCGGTGAACTGCACGCGCGAGAACTGCAGGCCGAAGGAGCGCGCCAGCGCGTGCGCCAGCGTGGTCTTGCCGACGCCGGGCACGTCCTCTATCAGCAGATGGCCACCCGCCAGCAGGCAGGCCACGCAGTCCGACACCTGCTGCGATTTGCCCACGATCACCGTGTTAAGCTGGCTCAGCAGCAGTTGGATTCTTGTGTCGGCTTGCATGCCGCGAACCATACCGTAAAACCGCCATGGGACAGGCCACCGGATATTTCACCCACAAGGAATGTTGGAGGCACGAGATGGGCGCCGGCCACCCGGAATGCCCCCAGCGGCTCGATGCCATCGAGGACCGGTTGCTCATCAGCGGCCTGGACATCGCACTGGAACGCCGCGAGGCCACCGCCGCGGCCATTGCCGATCTCGAACTCGCCCACACCCGCATGCACCTGGCCTCGCTGCGCGGCCTGAGCGAACAGCTGCGCGAGGACATGGCCGCAGGCGGCCCGGGGCGCGCGCAGGTGGACCCGGACACCTCCATCAACACCCACAGCTGGGACGCGATCCTGATGGCCGCGGGCGCGGCCATCGACGCCACCGACGCGGTCATGGCCGGCGAGCTGGCCAATGCCTTCTGCGCGGTGCGCCCACCCGGTCACCACGCCACGCGCAACCAGGCCATGGGCTTCTGCTTTGTCAACAACGTGGCCGTGGCCGCCAGGTACGCGCTGGAACGCCACGGCTTGAAGCGCGTGGCCATCGTCGACTTCGACGTGCACCACGGCAATGGCACCGAGGACATCGTGGCCGGCGACGAGCGCATCCTCATGTGCAGCTTCTACCAGCACCCGTTCTATCCGTTGTGCGAACACTCCACCGCGAGCAACCTCGTCAACCTGCCGGTGCCGGCCTACACCAAGGGCATGGACGTCCGGGAGCTGGTCGACATGATGTGGCTGCCCCGGCTGGAGGCGCACAAGCCGCAGATGATCTTCATCAGTGCGGGTTTCGACGCCCACCGCGAGGACGACATGGCGCAGCTGGGCCTGGTGGAGAACGACTACGCCTGGCTCACCGAGCGCATCAAGGAAGTGGCGCAGCGCCACGCGAAAGGCCGCATCGTGAGCTGCCTGGAAGGCGGATACGCGCTCAGCGCGCTGGGGCGCAGTGTGGAGGCACACCTGCGCGTGCTGGCCGGCGTCTGAGCCGCAGGCCGCCGGAGTGCGGCCGATAATGCGCTCCATGACGGATTCCACCCCCACGCCCACCGACCCGATCGACGGCTCGCTGCTGCTGCAGGCGCGCGATGCGCGCGGTGTGTACACGCTCACGCTGAACACGCCGCGCAGTTTCAACGTGCTGTCCGAGGCCATGCTGACAGCCCTGCAGGCCGCGCTGGACACCGTCGCGGCCGACCCGCAGGCGCGTCTGGTGGTGATCGCCGCCAGCGGCCGCGCATTCTGCGCCGGGCACGATCTCAAGCAGATGCGCGCTACGCCCGAACTGGGCTACTACCAGCGGCTGTTCGCGCAGTGCTCGCGCCTGATGCTCGCCATTCGCAAGCTGGAGGTGCCCGTGATCGCTCGCGTGCAGGGGCTGGCCACGGCCGCGGGTTGCCAGCTGGTGGCGCAGTGCGACCTGGCGGTGGCGAGCGACAACGCCAGCTTCGGCGTCAACGGCATCGACGTGGGCCTGTTCTGCGCCACACCCGGCGTGGCGCTCTCGCGCAACATCCTGCCCAAGCAGGCCATGGAGATGCTGCTCACCGGTGACTTCATCTCGGCCGCGGAAGCGCGCGCGCGCGGACTGGTCAACCGCGTTGTGGCACCCGATGCACTCGACGCCGAGGTGGCCGCGCTGGCCGATCGCATCCTGGCCAAGCCACGCGAGGCCCTGGCCATGGGCAAGGCGCTGTTCTACCGGCAGCTCGAAACCGGCATCGAGTCGGCCTACCAGCTCGCGGGTCAGACCATGGCCTGCAACATGGTCCACGAGGTGGCGCAGGAGGGCGTGCAGGCCTTCGTCGACAAACGGCCGCCCGCCTGGCGCGCCTGACTTTCTTCAACCACCGGTTTGCACCACCCCATGAGTTCCACCGCCAATCCCAAACCGATCGACGACCTCGGCCTGTGGCTGTCCGGTTTCGCGCAGCCCACCGTGCTGGTCGAACTGGCCGCGCTGGTGGTCTGCGTCGTGCTGGCCTGGTTCTTCAGCTGGGCCCTGCGCCGCGCGCTGGGCATGCAGGATGAAAAGACTTCGGTGCTGTTCGGCCGGCGCCTGATCGACGGGGCGCTCTTTCCGCTGGTGCTGCTCACGCTGGGCTACATTGCGCGCGCACTGGTGACCAAGTTCCTGCCGCTGGCGGCCTTCAAGGTCGCCATTCCGGTGCTGGTCTCGCTGGTGGTGATCCGCGTGGGCGTGAAGGTGCTGCAGGTGGCGTTCGCTACCGCACCCTGGGTGCGCGTGCTCGAGCGCACCATCTCCTGGGTGGCCTGGCTGGCCATGGTGCTCTGGGTCAGCGGGCTGCTGCCGGTGGTACTGGCCGAGCTCGACGGCATCAACTGGAAAATCGGGGCCACCACGCTGAGCTTGCGCACGCTGCTCGAAGGCATCATCACCGCGGGTGTGGTGCTCATCCTCTCGCTGTGGGTATCCTCGGCGATCGAGACGCGACTGCTGCGCAAGGCGGTGGGCGGCGACCTCTCGCTGCGCAAGGCGGTAAGCAATGCGACGCGCGCGCTGCTGATGTTTCTGGGCCTCATCGTCGCGCTGTCCATGGTCGGTATCGACCTCACCGCGCTGTCGGTGCTCGGCGGCGCCATCGGCGTGGGCATCGGCTTCGGCTTGCAGAAGCTGGCTTCGAACTACGTCAGCGGCTTCGTGATCCTGGCCGAGCGCAGCATGCGCATCGGCGACAACGTGCGCGTGGACAACTTCGAGGGGCGCATCACCGACATCAACGCGCGCTACACGGTGATCCGTTCGACCACGGGCCGCGAGTCCATCGTGCCCAACGAACTGCTGATCATCAACCGGGTGGAGAACCTCTCGCTCGCCGACAACCGCCTGTGGCAGTCGACCGTGGTCTCGGTGGCCTACGACAGCGACGTGGAGCTGGTGATGCGGCTGCTGACCGAGGCCGTGGCCGAGCACGAGCGCGTGCTCAAGGACCCGGGACCGTCGGCGGCGCTGTCCAGTTTCGGCGCGGACGGGCTGGAGTTCACGCTCGGCTACTGGATCGCCGACCCGGAGAACGGCACGCTCAACATCCGCTCACTGGTCAACCGCAGCATCCTGGCTGCGCTGCGGGCGAACGGTATCGAGATTCCGTACCCGCAGCGCGTGCTGCACATGGTGTCCGCGCCCGCGCTCACACCCGAGCCTCCAGCGGACTCAGCGGTTCATGAACCCCGGTAGCCACAACGCGATGGCCGGGAAAGCGATCAGGATGCCCAGGCGCACGATGTCGGCCAGCACGAAGGGCCAGACGCCGCGGTAGATCGAGCCGAGCTTGACCTGGGGCAGCAGCGAGTTGATGACGAACAGGTTCAGCCCCACCGGGGGCGAGATCATGCCGATCTCCACGATGGTGACGATCAGGATGCCGAACCACACGGGGTCGAAGCCCAGCCCGGTGATGACGGGGAAAAAGACCGGGATCGTCAGCAGCACGATGGCCAGTTCTTCCATCACCATGCCCAGCGCCAGGTAGACGCCCATCATCACGACGACGACCATCACCGGGTGCGGGCTGAACTGCAGCACGAAATCGCGCAGGTCGGCCGGCATGGTGGTGAAGTTGATGAAGTTGGTGAAGATCATCGCGGCGATCAGGATGGTGAACAGCATGGCTGTCGTGCGCGAGCTCTCGACCAGGATGTCCACCAGCACGCGCGGCGTGAGCGCTCCGCGAAGCAGCGCGAAGACGAAGGCGCCAGCCGCGCCCACGCCCGCGCCTTCGGTGGCGGTGAACACGCCGCCGTAGATGCCGCCGATGACCAGGGCGAACAGCACGGCCACGCCCCAGATGCCACGGATGGCGGCCAGGCGCTGGCGCCAGCTGAAGCGCTCGGCCGGCGGGCCCGCGGCGGGGTCGCGCCAGGTGACGAAGACCACACCCAGGCACAGGCAGGTGATGGCCACCAGACCCGGCAGGATGCCTGCGATGAACAGCTTGCCGATATCGGTCTCGGTGATGATGCCGTAGATGACCAGGATGGTGGAGGGCGGGATCAGGATGCCCAGGGTGCCGCCCGAGGCAATGGCACCCGTGGCCAGCGTGTCCTTGTAGCCGTGCGCCTTCATCTCAGGGTAGGCCACGCGCGCCATGGTTGCCGCCGTGGCGATGGACGAACCGCAGATGGAACCGAAGCCACCCGACGCAATGATGCTGGCCATGGCCAGGCCGCCCTTGCGGTGACCGACGAAGGCGTTGGCCGCGGTGTACAGCTCCTTGGCCATGCCGGCGCGCGCCACCAGATTGCCCATGAGAACGAACAACGGGATGACCGAAAGCACGTAGTGAAAGCCGGTCTCGAAGATGACCTGGCTGGTGCTGGCGTAGGCCGGCTGCCAGCCGCGCAGCAGACCCATGCCGACGATGCCGGCGATGGTCATCGCCACGGCCAGCGGGATGCGCATGAAAGCCATCGCGAAGACGGCCAGGAAACCCAGCACGGCTTCGATCATGAGGGCGCCCTCTCGGCGTTGACGGGCGCGGGATGGTGGGGCGACGGTACCGGCACCGTGATGAAGACGAACAGCAGGTGCACCAGGGCCGTGAGCAGGAGGAACAGCGCCATCATCCAGGCCACCGGCGCGATCGAGAGCTGCAGGTGCACGGTGATGTCACCGTACTCCATGAAACGTTCGGCGCGCGTGGTCATGAGGTAGGCCAGGAAGCCGAACACCGCCGCGCACACCAGGTTCACCAGGCGCGCCTGGATAGAGCGCAGCCAGCCGGGTATGAAGGCGTCCAGCGAATCGAATACCACGTGTTCGCCGCGCCAGGACACCAGCGGCATGGCGCCGAAGATCACCACCACCATGAGGATTTCGGTGATCTCCAGCCCGCCTGGCACCGAATGGCTGAAGAAGCGGCGGCCTGTGACATCCACCAGGGTGAGCCACATGATGGAGAAAAGGGCCATGGCCGCCATGAGGCCGGCGGACCAGCGCAGCATGCGCTCGAGCAACTTGAGCATGGTGGGAAGTCTTGATGTGAAAAGGCCGGCGGGCATGTTGCTCCGCCGGCCGCTGACGGCTGGTGGGATGGGCAGGGTGCCTTATTTCACCTTGGCGATTTCAGCACGGAATTCGGCCAGCACGGCCTTGGGGTTCTTCAGGCCCTTGACCTGGGCGGCCGCAGCCCACTTGGTCTCCAGGTAGTCCTGCTTGTCGGCGACAGCCTTCACGAACGCCTTGTCGGCCATGACGCGCGCGACGCCCTGGGACTTCTGCAGCTCGCGGCTGGCCGCGTCCACCTTGTCCCAGCCTTCGCCGAACATGCGTGCGGCCGTTTCGCCAGAGATCTTGTCCACCACCGCCTTGTCCTGCGCCGACAGGGCGTTGTACTTGCCCTGGTTCATCATGAAGACGAAGCTGGTGTTGTAGAGGCCACCGGGGAAGGTGGTGGCATGCCTGATCATGCTGAGCTTGAACGAGGCCACCGATTCATCGGGGAAGAAGGTGCCGTCCATCACACCGGTGGAGAGCAGCTCGAACGACTCGGGCGCCGGCTTGAGCGTGGTGTTCCAGCCCATCGCCTTGGACAGCTCGTTGATGTTGCCCCCACCGATGCGAAACTTCAGCGACGCCGCATCCGCCGCCGATGTCACGGGCTGCTTGCTGTTGAAGATGATGCCCGGGCCGTGCGTGAACACCGCGAGCGCCTTCACGCCACGGTGCTCTCCCAGTGGCGCGAAGTACTTGCTGTAGATGCGCTGGTAGGCCACGGAGGTGGCGGTGGCGTTGTCGCCCAGGAACGGGAACTCGGCCACCTGGGTATTGATGAAGCGTCCCGGCGTATAGCCATCCACCGTGTACGAAATGTCGGCCAGGCCGTCGCGCACGGCGTCGAACGTGCCGGGTGCGGCTGTCACGCCCTTGGGCAGGATGTTGCACTTCATGCGGCCCGCGCTGTCCTTCTCCAGCAGGTCGCACCAGTTCTTCTGGACGGTGCTCAGCGTGTGCGTGGGTGGCAGCCAGCTGGAGACGGTGAACACGGTCTGGGCCGAGACCGCGCCGGCTGCGAGCACGGTGGTGGACAGGGCAGCGGCGAACAGGTGGCGAGATTTCATGCGACAACTCCGGGTAAGGGGGGAATAATTAATATATTAAGTAAAGACACGGTGACTCAATATAAGCAATTACCCGGGAACACCGTCCCCAGACTTACCCGAATTGCCCGACCGATTGGTTGGTTAATGGTCGCTCGGGCGACATTACCGACGGGGCCGTCGATGTGACTTGGGCTTGCAAGGGCGATCCTCTATAATTCGAAATAGCACGACCGTTCTTTTTTTTTGTGGCCGCATCCAGCATGACCCGTTCTCCCGCGATGGCGCAGAGTGGGTGCAGGCATACAATCCCCGAGTTGACGTGCACGTCAATTCGTGGCGCCCATTTTTCCAATCATCCAGGAGCAAACCAGCATGAAGGTCATCGTCCCCGTCAAACGCGTGGTGGATTACAACGTCAAGGTGCGCGTCAAGAGCGACGGCAGTGGCGTGGACATCGCCAACGTGAAGATGAGCATGAACCCGTTTGACGAGATCGCGGTGGAAGAAGCCGTGCGCCTGAAGGAGAAGGGCGTGGTCACCGAGGTGATTGCGGTCTCCTGCGGCGTCACGCAGTGCCAGGAGACGCTGCGCACGGCCATGGCCATCGGCGCGGACCGCGCCATCCTGGTCGAGACCAGCGAGGAACTGCAGCCTCTGGCCGTGGCCAAGCTGCTCAAGGCCCTGGTGGACAAGGAACAGCCCGGCCTGGTGATCCTGGGCAAGCAGGCGATCGACGACGACTGCAACCAGACCGGCCAGATGCTGGCCGCGCTGGCCGGCCTGCCGCAGGCCACGTTTGCATCCAAGGTGGAAGTGGCCGACGGCAAAGCCAGCGTCACGCGCGAAGTCGATGGCGGTCTGGAGACCCTGTCGGTCACGCTGCCGGCGGTCATCACCACCGACTTGCGTTTGAACGAGCCGCGCTACGTGACGTTGCCCAACATCATGAAGGCCAAGAAGAAGCAGCTCGACACCGTCAAGCCCGAGGACCTGGGCGTGGACGTGAGCCCGCGCATCAAGACCCTGAAGGTCGGCGAGCCGCCCAAGCGGGGTGCCGGCATCAAGGTGCCCGACGTGGCCACCCTTGTCGACAAGCTGAAAAATGAAGCCAAAGTGATCTGAGGACCTGACACATGACCGCACTCGTTATTGCCGAACACGACAACGCCTCCGTCAAGGGCGCGACCCTCAACACCGTGACCGCCGCCGCCCAGTGCGGGGGCGAGGTGCACATCCTCATCGCCGGGCACAACGCCGGTGAAGCCGCCAAGGCCGCCGCGCAGATCGCGGGCGTGGCCAAGGTGATCCACGCCGACGCGCCGGGCTTCGAACACGGCCTGGCCGAGAACGTGGCCGCGCAGGTGCTGGCCATCGCCGCCAACTACAGCCACATCCTGTTCCCCGCCACCGCCAGCGGCAAGAACATCGCCCCCCGCGTGGCCGCCACGCTGGACGTGGGCCAGGTCAGCGACATCACCAAGGTGATCAGCGCCGACACCTTCGAGCGCCCGATCTACGCCGGCAACGCCATCGCCACGGTGCAGGCGCTGGACGAGAAGAAGGTCATCACCGTGCGTACCACCGGCTTCGACCCGGCGGCGGCCACCGGTGGCAGCGCCGCGGTGGAAACCGCCACGGCCGCGGCCGACGAGGGCAAGAGCACGTTCGTGGGCAGCGAGATCGCCAAGAGCGACCGCCCCGAGCTGACGGCGGCCAAGATCATCGTCTCGGGCGGCCGGGCGCTGGGCAGCGCCGAGAAGTTCAACGACGTCATGACGCCGCTGGCCGACAAGCTCGGCGCCGCGCTGGGTGCCAGCCGTGCCGCGGTGGACGCGGGCTACGCGCCCAACGACTGGCAGGTGGGCCAGACCGGCAAGATCGTCGCGCCCCAGCTCTACATTGCCGCGGGCATCTCGGGCGCGATCCAGCACCTGGCCGGCATGAAGGACTCCAAGGTGATCGTGGCGATCAACAAGGACCCCGAGGCCCCGATCTTCTCGGTGGCCGACTACGGCCTGGAGGCCGATCTGTTCGAGGCCGTGCCCGAGCTGATCAAGGCGCTCTGAGCCCTCTGAACCACACAAGGGCATCGTTAGCGATGCCCTTGTTGTATCTGCATTCCTGAATTCCGTGGAGACAAGACCATGAGCTACACCGCACCCCTCAAGGACATGCTGTTCGACATCGAACACCTGGCGCGCATCGACCAGGTGGCGCAGATGCCGGGCTTCGAAGACGCCGGCCTGGAAACCGCGCAGGCCGTTCTCGAGGAGTGCGCCAAGCTCAACGAGGGCGTGATCGCGCCGCTGAACTTTGAAGGCGACAAGAACCCGTCGTCGTTCAAGGACGGCGTCGTCACCACCACGCCCGGCTTCAAGGACGCTTTCAGGCAGTACGCCGAAGGCGGCTGGCAGGGCCTGCAGCATCCGGTCGATTTCGGTGGCCAGGGCCTGCCCAAGACCATCGGCGCGGCCTGCGGCGAAATCCTCAACAGCGCCAACATGAGCTTTGCGCTGTGCCCGCTGCTGACCGACGGTGCCATTGAAGCCCTGATCACGGCCGGCAGCGACGAGCTCAAGGCCATCTACCTGGAAAAGCTGGTGAGCGGCCAGTGGACCGGCACCATGAACCTCACCGAGCCGCAGGCTGGCTCCGATCTGGCCGCCGTGCGCAGCCGCGCCGAACCGCAGCCCGACGGCAGCTACAAGGTCTTCGGCACCAAGATCTTCATCACCTACGGTGAGCACGACATGGCCGAGAACATCGTGCACCTGGTGCTCGCGCGCGTGACCGGCGCGCCCGAGGGCGTCAAGGGCATCAGCCTGTTCGTGGTGCCGAAGTTCCTGGTGAACCAGGACGGCTCACTGGGCGCACGCAACGACGTGCACTGCGTGAGCATCGAGCACAAGATGGGCATCAAGGCCAGCCCCACCGCCGTGCTGCAGTACGGCGACGCAGGCGGCGCCGTGGGCTACCTCGTGGGTCAGGAAAACCGCGGCCTCGAATACATGTTCATCATGATGAACGCCGCGCGCTACGCCGTCGGCGTGCAGGGCATCGCGATCGCGGAACGTGCATATCAAAAGGCCGTGGGCTACGCGAAGGATCGCGTGCAGAGCCGCCCGGTCGACGGCTCGCTCTCTGCGGCCGCACCCATCATCCACCACCCCGACGTGAAGCGCATGCTCATGACCATGCGCGCCTCGACCGAAGGCTGCAGGGCCATGGCCAGCGTGGCCGCTGCCGCCTACGATGCGGCGCACCACCACCCGGACGCCGAGGTGCGCAAGCAGAACGCAGCGTTCTACGAATTCCTGGTGCCACTGGTCAAGGGCTACAGCACCGAGATGAGCCTGGAGGTCACCTCGCTGGGCGTGCAGGTGCACGGCGGCATGGGCTTCATTGAAGAAACCGGCGCGGCGCAGTACTACCGCGACGCCAAGATCCTGACCATCTATGAGGGCACGACGGCGATCCAGGCCAACGATCTGGTGGGCCGCAAGACCGCGCGCGACGGCGGCACCGGCGCCAAGGCGATCGCGGCGCAGATTCAGAAGACGGAGGCCGAGTTGGCAAAGCGCAGCAGCGCCAACGCCAAGGCCGTGCACCAGCGCCTGAAGGCTGCGCGCGAGGCCTTTGTGGACGTGGTCGAGTTCATCGCGGCGAACACCCGGTCCAACCCCAACGCGGCCTTTGCGGGCAGCGTGCCTTACCTCATGCTCGCGGGCAACCTGGTGGCGGGCTGGCAGATGGCGCGCGCGCTGATGGTGGCCGAAGACCTGTCTGCCAAGGGACAGGACAGGGCCTTCATGGACGCGAAGATCACCACCGCGCGTTTCTATGCCGACCACATTCTCAGCCGCGCGCCTGGTGTGCGCGATGCCATCGTCGATGGCGCCGAGGCCGTGACCGCGCTGGCCATCGAATCGTTCTGATCTGATCCATCACCCGGAGACACCATGACCGCACCCGCACGCAGCCTGCCGCCCGTACTCAAGAGCCTGAAGTTCCCGGTGATCGGCTCGCCGCTGTTCATCATCAGCAATCCCAAGCTCGTCATTGCCCAATGCAAGGCCGGCGTGGTGGGGGCCATGCCTGCGCTCAATGCGCGCCCGGCCTCGCAGCTCGACGAGTGGCTGGCCGAGATCACCGAGGCGCTGGCAGCGCACGACCAGGCGAACCCCGACAACAAGGCCGCGCCCTTCGCCATCAACCAGATCGTGCACAAGAGCAACGACCGGCTGGAGCAGGACATGGCGCTGTGCGCCAAGTACAAGGTGCCGATCATCATCACCAGCCTGGGCGCGCGCGAGGACGTGAACCAGGGCGTGCACGGCTGGGGCGGCATCGTGCTGCACGACGTGATCAACAACGTGTTCGCGCACAAGGCGATCGAGAAGGGCGCAGATGGCCTGATTCCCGTGGCGGCCGGCGCTGGTGGTCACGCCAGCGTGAAGAGCCCGTTTGCCATGGTGCAGGAAATCCGCCAGTGGTTCGGTGGCCCGATCGCGCTCTCGGGCGCCATTGCCTCCGGCGGCGCGATCCTGGCCGCGCAAGCCATGGGCGCCGACCTGGCCTACATCGGCTCGGCCTTCATCGCCACCGAGGAAGCGCGCGCGGTGGACGGCTACAAGGAAATGATCACCGCGTCGGACTCCGACGACATCGTCTACAGCAATTTCTACACCGGCATCCACGGCAACTACCTCAAAGGCAGCATCCAGAACGCCGGCATGGACCCGAACAACCTGCCGCAAAGCGACCCCAGCAAGATGAACTTCGCCACCGGCGAAGGCGCCAACGCGGCCAAGGCCTGGCGCGACATCTGGGGCTGTGGCCAGGGCATCGGCGCGATCCACGAAGTGGTGCCGGCAGCCGATCTCGTGGCGCGCTTCAAGCGCGAATACGCCGAGGCCAGGGCGCGGCTCTGCGCCGCCTGATCAGGGCGACGTCGTCGGGCGCGCCGGCTCGCCGCCGCCCAGCCAAGCCTTGAAGGCGTCCAGAGCCGAGCCGATGGCGGCCCCGAAGCTGCTCTTGTACTGCACGCCGTACGCGTCCGAGATCTGCGACACCCAGCCACCGTCACGCCACTCCGCGTACAGCCAGTCGCCGCCGTCGCGCACCAGACCTTCGGGAGCGGAGCCTGGCTGCGCCACCGGAACGCCCTTGAGCGCGGCGCCCATGTAGTCGATCCAGATCGGCAGCGCGATGCGGCCACCCGACTCGCTGCCGCCCAGGCCGCGTGGCTTGTCGTAGCCCACCCACACGGTGGTGGCCAGCGTCGGCTGGTAGCCCGCGAACCAGGCGTCCACCGCGTCGTTGGTGGTGCCGGTCTTGCCATACAGGTCAGGGCGCTTGAGCTGGGCCTGCGCGCGCGCGGCCGTGCCCGTGCGCGTCACGTCGTTGAGCAGGCTCGACACCACGAAGGCGTTGCGCGCCGGGATGGTGCGGCTGTCCTCGGTGAAGGGCGCCGGTGGTGGCGCCTCGAACAGCACCTTGCCCTGGGCGTCAGTGATCTTCTCGATCACCACCGGAGCCACCTGCCAACCGCCGTTGGCCAGCGTGGCGTAGGCCTGGGTCATCTGCAGCGGCGTGACGCTGCCTGTGCCCAGTGCCAGCGTGAGGTCGCTCGGCTGGCGCGCCACATCCAGGCCAAAGCGGCCCGTCCATTCGCGTGCGGACTGGGTGCCCGTGTGCTGCAGCACGCGCACGCTGGCCAGGTTGCTGGATCGCGTCAGCGCTTCGCGCACCGTGATCGCGCCCAGGTGCTCGTGGCTGGCGTTGTCGGGGCTCCAGCCATTGGCGGCGGTGAAGGGCAGGTCGTCCACCAGGGTGGCAGGCATCACGCGCGCCTCCAGCGCGGCCGAGTACAGCAAGGGCTTGAGTGCGGAGCCTGGCTGGCGCCAGCCTTGCGTGACGTGGTTGAACGGCTGTTTGCCGAAGTCGAAGCCACCGACCAGCGCGCGCACGCGACCGGTGTGCGGGTCCATGGCGACCAGTGCGGCCTCGGCCTCGGGCCACTGCGAGATGGCCCAGGTGGTGACGGCCTTGCCCTTGACCTTGCTGCTGCTCCCGACCACGCGCACGATGGCGCCGCGCGCGAGCCTGAGCGGGGCCTTGGCCTTGGGATCGAGAGCGCGCTGTGCCCAGCGCAGGCCCTCACCCTGTACCGAAATGCGCTCGCCACTGGCCAGTTGCACCCGCAAGGCCTTGGGGCTGGCCGCGAGCACGATGCCCACGCGCAGGGTCTCGTCGTCCCGGTGGTCCTTGAGCGCCTCGGCCGCGGCGCGCTCCAGATCGGCACCATCGCCCGCGGGCAGGGACTCCATGTCTTCCGGGCCGCGCCACGCACCGCGCCGGTCGAAGGCCAGCACGCCACGCTGCACCGCTGCGTGTGCCGCACGCTGGTCGGCCGCGCGCAGTGAGGTCGTCACACGCAGGCCTTTGGAATACACCTCCGTGCCGAAGCGTTCGACCACCGCCAGGCGCGCCATCTCCGCCACGTGGGCGGCGTGCACGCTGCGCAGGCCCGGCGTGCGGATATTGAGCTTCTCGGCACGCGCCGTGGCCAGTTGTTTCTCGGTGATCACGCCGGTCACGCGCATGCGTTCGAGCACCACGCGCTGGCGCTGGGTCGCACGCTCGAAGTTGGCGACCGGGTTGGCGTAGTACGGGTTCTGCGGCAAGCCGGCGAGCATGGCAGTCTCGGCCAGCGAGAGCTGGTCCAGCGGCTTGCCGAAGTAGATCTGCGAGGCGGCAGCGAAGCCGTAGGCGCGCTGGCCGAGGAAGATTTCGTTGAGGTAGATCTCCAGGATGCGGTCCTTGGAGATTTCATCTTCCAGCTTCAGCGCGAGCCAGATTTCCTTGGCCTTGCGTTCGGCGGAGAACTCGCGCGTGAGCAGCATGGTGCGCACGAGCTGCTGGGTGATGGTCGACGCACCCTGCTTGCGCCCGCCAGTGACAGCTGCTACCAGCGCGCGCACCATGCCTTTCGGGTCCACGCCCGAGTGTTCGCGAAAGCGCGCGTCTTCCACCGCCAGCACGGCCTGCTGCAGCTGCAGCGGGATGCGGGAGAGCGGCACGTACTCGCGCCGCTCCGTGCCGAACTGCGCGATCTCCACGCCGTCGGCGGTGAGCACCTGCAGCGGCAGCTTGGGCTGGTAGTGGACGATGCGGTCGAGCGACGGCAGATCGAAGGTCGAGGCCGGGACCGGAAGTGCGACAACGGTGGCGGCGGCAATCGCCAGGGCCACTGCGGCCCGGCGCAGGGTGAACTGAGGCATGGGGCTGAATTATCCCGCGCCGATGTGAAGCACGGGTGTGGTCAAAGGTCGTCGACGTAACCAGCTGTGACCGCACCCAGGCCGTTCAGACGCCCTCGATCGCGAACAATGTACCGTTGGACGCGCTCTGGCGAATCTTGACCAGGCGCTGGTACTCGGGTGATCGATAGAAAGCCTGCAGGTGTGCCATGTCCGGGAATTCCAGGATCACCTGGCGGTGCGGCACGCCGCCGCCTTCGAGCACCGTGACCGCGCCGCCGCGCACCAGGTAGCGCCCGCCATGCGCGGCGATCAGTGCCGGCACCTCCTGGCGATAGGTTTCGTAGGTAGCCGTGTCGGTGACTTCGACATTGGCGTAAATGTAGGCGGGCATGGTTTCTCCAATGGAGGTGAATCGGTACGGCTTCGGGCTTCAACTGCTCCCGCGCAGCATCATCTCAAACCCCAGATCCATCGAGTTGCGTGGCGGCATCTCGCCGCGCATCAGACCGAGCAGCATCTGCGCACTCGCCTCTCCCATCGCTCGGCGTGGTGTGCGCACCGTGGTGAGCGGCGGCACCATCTGGTCGCTGCCCGAGAGGTCGTTGAATCCCACCACGGCGATGCGGCCCGGCACGTTCACGCCGAGCTTCAGCGCCATGAGCAGGCCACCCTGGGCCAGGTCGTCATTGCAGAAGAACACGGCGTCCACCTCGGGCCGGGTGCGCAGCAGGTCTTCCAGCAGTTCGCCACCCAGCCGCATGGACGAGGGTTGCGGGCTCAGCAGTTCCAGCCGCGCGTCGTACAGCCCGTGCTCGCGCAGGCAGCGGCGGTAGCCCTCGGCGCGCTGCAGGGTGCGCGGGTCGAGCTGGGCGGCCACGAAGGCGATGCGCTGGCGGTCGCGCTGCACCAGGTGTTCGGTGATGGCGTGACCGGCGTCGGCTTGTGAAAAGCCCACGCAGTACACGTTGGGCGCCTGGGTCAGCTCCATCAGGTACACGCAGGGCACGGTGCTGGTCGCGATCATCTGGCGCGCGGCTTCGGTGCGGTCGAAACCCGTGAGCAGCAGACCGGCCGGGCGGTGTGCGAGATAGCTGCGCAGCAGTTGCTCTTCTTCCTGAGGATCGTAGTGGGTCACGCCGATCATGGGTTGGTAGCCATGCGGCAACAGCGTGCGGTGCACGGCTTCGAGCACGTCCACGAACAAGGCGTTGGACAACAGGGGCACCAGCACCGGTACCTGGGTGCTGCGCTGCGAGGCCAGGGCGCGTGCGGCCGGGTCAGGCACGTAGCCGAGCTGCTCGGCCGCCCGCTTGACGCGCTCTACCAGATCGGCTGCCACGCCCCGTTCGCCGCGCAGGGCGCGTGAAGCGGTGATGGGGCTGACCTCGGCGGCCAGCGCCACGTCGCTCAGGGTGGTGCGGCCGCTGTGGCGGCGCCTGCGTTCGGTCGGATCCAAGGGTTTTCCCTGTATTTGATGCGGTTTGCGTGGCGTTAGGATAGCGCTGTCCAATGCTTTCTGCCACCCGAATTTACCCTGAACCGCAGGGCATGCGTCAAGGCAGGGCCCAGACGATACAGCGGCGACGCGACCAGGTCGATCCGCCTCTTTTTTTAGCTCGTTGGGATAGCGCTACCAAATGAAGAATCCGCCCGAAAACACCTCTCTCGTCGTCATGGGCGTGGCGGGTTGTGGCAAATCGAGCCTGGGCCAGCGCTGTGCCGGGGCACTGGGTCTGCCTCTGCTCGAAGGCGACGACTTTCACTCCGCGAGCAACGTGGCCAAGATGCGCAGCGGCACGCCGCTGAGCGACGACGACCGCGCTGCCTGGCTCGATGCCCTTGCCACGCAGTTGCAGGCGCATCCGCGCGGCGTGGTGCTGACCTGCTCGGCGCTCAAGCTGCGCTACCGCGAGCACCTGCGCGCGGCCGCGCCCGGCCTGCGTTTCGTGTTTCTCGACCTCACGCAGGAACAGGCCCGCGAGCGCGTGGCCTCGCGCCCGGCGCACCTGTTTCCGGTGAGCCTGGTGGCCAGCCAGTTCGCCGCACTGGAAGACCCGCGCGAAGAGCCTGGCGTGCTGCATCTCGAGGCCACCGCGCCGCTCGACGAACTGGCCGCGTCCGTTGTGCGCTGGGTGCATGCCGCACCGGCCACGGCCGGTCTGGAGACTCGAACATGAAGCCCGCTCAGGCCCTGAAGCACGGCATTGAAGCCCTTCTGGCGCTGTGCCTGCTGGGCATGGTCGTCTGTGTGTTTGGCAACGTGTTGCTGCGCTACTTCTGGGGCACGGGCTGGGTGGTGTCCGAAGAACTCTCGCGCCTGCTGTTCGTGTGGCTGGTCTGCCTCTCGGCCATCCTGGCTTTTGGCGAAAACAAGCACCTGGGCTTTGACCTGGTGACGGCGCGCCTCAAGGGAACTTCAGCCGCGGTGTTTCGCTGGCTCACGCGTGGCCTGATTGCGCTGGCGCTGTATTACCTCATCGACGGCTCGTGGTCGCAGGTGCTGGTGGGGCTGGACAGCCGCAGCCCGGTGATGAACACGCCGCTGGCCGTGGGTGCCGCGGGCACGCTGGTGATGGGTGTGTGCATGGCCATGTTGCTGGTGCTGCAGGCCTGGGACGATCTGCGGGGGAACGCGCCCGGATCGATGACCGAAGGAGAGCGGTCATGACCATCGCGATTTTCCTGCTGGTCCTGTTCGCCACCATGACGGTGGGCGTGCCGATCGCGTTTGCGCTCATGCTCACCGCGCTGGCGCTCATGGTGCACCTCGACTTCTTCGACGCGCAGCTGCTCGCGCAGAACGTGCAGGCCGGCTTCGACAGCTTCCCGCTGCTGGCCGTGCCCTTCTTCATCCTGGCGGGCGAGCTGATGAACGCGGGCGGCCTGAGCCGGCGCATCATCGATCTGGCGCGATCCCTGGTGGGCCATGTGCCGGGTGGCCTGGGCTACGTGGCGATCGCGGCCTCGGTGCTGCTCGCCTCCATGAGTGGCTCGGCGATTGCCGACACGGCCGCGCTGGCCACGCTGCTGCTGCCCATGATGCGGCGGCAGAACTACCCCGACGGATCGAGTGCGGGCCTGATCGCGTCGGGCGGCATCATCGCACCGATCATTCCGCCGTCCATGCCCATGGTGATCTATGGCGTGACCACCAACACCTCGATCAGCAAGCTGTTCCTCGCGGGCATCGTGCCTGGCCTGCTGATGGCCAGTGCGCTGGTGCTGGTGTGGCGCCGCGTGGCGCGCGACAAGCAGCTGTCCGTGGCCGAGAAAACGAGCTGGCCCGAACGCCGGCACGCCCTGGCCAGCAGCGCCTGGGCGCTGATGATGCCGGTGATCATCATCGGCGGGCTGCGCATGGGCTTCTTCACACCCACCGAAGCCGCCGTGGTGGCCGCGGTGTACGCCCTGCTGGTGGCCACGCTGGTTTACCGCGAACTGAATTTTGCGGGCATCTACCGCGTGCTGGTGAATGCCTCGCGCACCACCGGCGTGGTGATGTTCCTGTGTGGCGCCGCCACCGCCGCGTCCTACATGATCACGCTGGCCGACCTGCCCAACGAGCTGGCGAAAAGCATCGGGCCGCTGCTCTCGGAGCCCATGCTGTTCATGGCCGTGGTCTGCCTGTTCCTGCTGGCCGTGGGCATGGTGATGGACCTCACGCCCACCATCCTGATCCTGGCGCCGGTGCTCGCGCCGCTGGCCGCCAAGGCGGGCATCGATCCGGTGTACTTCGGTTTCGTCTTCATCTTTGTCGGCTGCCTCGGTCTGCTCACCCCGCCGGTGGGCACCGTGCTCAACGTGGTCGCCGGTGTCGGTGGCCTGCGCATGGAACCGGTCATCCGCGGCGTCATGCCCTTCCTGCTGGTCTACATGGCCATGCTGGCCCTGCTCATCGTGTTCCCGGCCATCGTGCTGTGGCCCCTGAAGCTGATGTTCTGACGCGCCCACCTTCTTTTGCACCCCCGCGGCGCTTCGCCGCATCCAACCCGAGGAGACTTCCCATGAAACTCAAGCAACTCACCATCGCCGCGGCTGTTGCGCTGGCCACCCTGGGCGCCGGCATCGCCCAGGCGCAGGACATCAAGCCGCGCCTGATCCGCTTCGGCTACGGCCTGAACGAAATCTCCAACCAGGGCCGGGCGACCAAGGTGTTCGCCGACGAGGTGGAAAAAGCCTCCGGCGGCAAGATGAAGATCCGCGCCATCGGCGCGGCCGCGCTGGGCTCGGACGTGCAGATGCAGCAGGCGCTCATCGGCGGCGCGCAGGAAATGATGGTCGGCTCCACCGCCACGCTGGTGGGCATCACCAAGGAGATGGCGATCTGGGACACGCCCTTCCTGTTCAACAATGCGCAGGAAGCCGATGCCGTGCTCGACGGCCCGGTGGGCCAGAAGGTGATGGACAAGCTGCAGGAGAAGGGCCTCGTGGGCCTGGTGTACTGGGAGAACGGTTTCCGCAACCTCACCAACAACAAGCGCGCGGTGACCAAGCTGGAAGACATGGACGGTATCAAGCTGCGCGTGATGCAGAACAACGTCTTCATCGACAGCTTCAAGACCCTGGGCGCCAACGCGGTGCCGCTGCCGTTCTCCGAACTCTTCACCGCGCTGGAGACCAGGACGGTCGACGGCCAGGAGAACCCGTACAACACCATCCTCTCGAGCAAGTTCTACGAGGTGCAGAAGTACCTGACCGTCACCAACCACGTCTACAGCCCCTGGATCGTGCTGGTGAGCAAGAAGTACTGGGATGGCCTGAGCAAGGACGAGCAGAAGGTGCTGATGGACGCGGCGAAGAAGAGCCGCGACTTCGAGCGCCAGGACACGCGCGCCGAGGCCGACAAGGCTCTGGCCGACCTCAAGGGCAAGGGAATGCAGATCAACCAGCTCAGCCCGTCCGAGGCCAACCGCATGCGCGAGAAGCTCGGCGCGGTCAACGCCAGCATCGCAGCCAATGTCGGCGAGGATCTGTGGAAGGACACCCAGGCCGCGGTGGCGAAGGCGCGCGCCTCGAAGTAAGCGACGACCTGCTTCTCAGCCCACGTCAGGTGCGAGTTCGCGAACCGCCTGGTAGTGGCTGAGGAAGATCCGGCCGCTGAGTGTGCGCGGGAAGTCCGTGCGCTGCAGGCGGTCCATCACCGGGCCTTTCACTTCGGACAGGTGCAGCTGGATGCCCGCTTCGCGCAGCCGCATGTCGATGGCCTCCAGGCTTTCGAGCGCGCTGGCGTCGATGTCGTTGATGGCCGAGCACTGCAACACCAGATGCTCGAGCCCCGGGTGCCGGGCCACGGCTTCGTTCACGCGGTCTTCCAGCGCGCGCGAGTTTGCGAAGTACAGGCTTTCGTCCACCCGCAGGCCCAGTAGCCGCGGGCTCACCACCACCGCGTGGCGCTGTACGTTGCGGAAGTGTTCGGTGCCGGGCACCAGGCCCACTTCGGCGATGTGCGGGCGGCTGGTGCGGTACAGGTGCAGGGCCAGCGACACGCCCACGCCGACCACCAGACCCGACTCCACGCCCGCCCCGAGGGTGACCACCAGGGTGGACAGCATGGCGATGAAGTCCGGCTTCGAGTAGGCCCAGGTCCGCCTGAAGATGCCGAAATCCACCAAGGACAGCACTGCCACCACGATGGTCGCGGCCAGCGTGGCCTGCGGCAGGTGGAAGAGGGCGGGGGTCAGGAACAGCGAGGCCAGCAGGATGCCTGCCGCCGTGAGCACGCCGGCCAGCGGCGTCTGCGCGCCGGCGTCGAAATTGACCACCGAGCGCGCGAAGCCGCCGGTGACCGGGAAGCCGCCGGTGAAGGCTGCGCCCAGGTTGCTCGCGCCCAGCGCCACCAGTTCCTGGTCGGGATCGATGCGCTGGCGCCGCCGTGCGGCCAGCGTCTGACCCACCGATACCGATTCGACAAAACCCACCACGCTGATCAGCAGCGCCGGCACCAGCAGGGACTGCCACAGCGCCATGTCCCACAGCGGCAGCGTGAAGGGGGGCAGGCCTTGAGGCACAGTGCCCACGGTCTTCACGCCCTGCGCCTGCCACTGCAGGGCCCAGGCCAGCAGCGCCGTGGTGCCGATGGCGGCGATCGGCCCCGCCTTGGCGATCAGGTCGGCGGCGCGTGCCGGCAGGCCCGCGCGCACCAGCAAGGGCTTGAGCCCGCTGCGCACCCAGAACAGGAACACCACGCTGGCCACGCCCACCAGCGCGGTGAGTCCATGCACCTGCTCGATCTGCGACAGCAGCGAGCGGCCCAGTTCGATGAGGTTGTGGCCACCGGCCTGCACGCCCAGCAGCGTCTTGAGCTGGCTGGCCGCGATCAGCAGGCCGGAGGCCGAAATGAAGCCCGAGATCACCGGGTGGCTCAGGAAGTTGGCCAGGAAGCCCAGCCGCAGCAGGCCCATGGCCAGCAGCAGCACGCCCGAAAGAAAGGCGAGGGTGATGGCCACTGCCCACCAGATGTCGCTGCCCGGCGTGGCGTGCTCGCCGATGGCCGCGGCCGTCATGAGCGAGACCACGGCCACCGGCCCCACCGCGAGCACGCGGCTGGAGCCCAGGGCCGCATACAGCAGCAGCGGAGCGATGCTGGCGTACAGCCCGACTTCGGGTGGCAGGCCCGCGAGCAGGGCGTAAGCCAGGCTCTGCGGAATGAGCATGATGGTGACGATGAGCGCGGCCAGGCCGTCGCTCGTCAGGGTGTCACGCCCATAGCCACGCGCCCACTGCCGCGCGGGCAGCGTGGGCAGCCACGCGCTCCATCGGGACATCATGCGGCCTCGCTCAGCGTGCCACCGCACCCGGGCGGTTGAACGAGCGCTCGGCCACCTCGTACAGCGCCATGCCCACCAACATGGCGGCGACGAAGATCGCGGCCTTGACCTCGCCCGAGGCCATGGACACGATCCCCGGCCCCGGGCAGAAACCGGCCAGGCCCCAGCCGGCGCCGAAGGTCAGGCCGCCGAGCACCAGTCGCCGGTCGATCTGGTTCGACTTCGGCAGGTGCAGGGCTCCACCCAGGAAGCTGGTGGTGCGCTTGCGGGCGAGCGCGAAGGCGAAGAAGCCCACGGCGATGGCGCCGCCCATGACGAAGGCGAGCGAGGGGTCCCAGGTGCCGAACAGGTCCAGGAAGCCGAGCACCTTGCCCGGGTCGGTCATGCCCGAGAGCAGCAGGCCCAGGCCGAACAGCAGGCCCACGAAGAATTCGGTGATGCGGTGCATGTGAGAACTCCTTACAGAACGTGGCGGACCACGAAAACCATGACAAAGCCCGCGCCCATGAAGGCGAGTGTGGCCACCAGCGAGCGGGGCGACAGGCGCGAGAGGCCGCACACGCCGTGGCCGCTGGTGCAACCCGAGCCGTAGCGTGTGCCCAGGCCGACGAGCAGGCCGGCCGCCACGATGGCGCCGTAGCCCGCGTCGATCCGGGGAGCCTGCGCGAAGCCCTCGGGCGCGAGCAGGCCGTAGGCCAGGGGCGCGGCCAGCATGCCGAGCAGGAAGGCGATGCGCCAGCCCGCGTCGCCGGACCTGGGCTTGAGCAGCCCGCCCAGAATGCCGCTGATGCCGAGCACGCGGCCATTCAGCAGGATGAAGAGTGCCGAGGCCACGCCCAGCAGGATGCCGCCGGATAGCGAGGCCCAGGGGGTGAAGTTTGTCCAGTCGATGCTCATGTCTTGCTCCGTTTCGTGCCGCAGAACTGTGCGTACAGCACCTGCATCACGGCCAGCGTCCGCGGGCTGTCGAGCAGGTAGTAAATGTGCTTGCCTTCGCGGCGCGTGCTCACCAGCGCTTCGTCGCGCAGAACGGTGAGCTGCTGCGACAGCGTGGGTTGCACGATGCCCAGCAGCTCTTCCAGTTCGCCCACGCGGTGCTCGCCCTGCGAGAGCTGGCACAGGATGAGCAGGCGATCGGGGTTGGAGAGCACCTTCATCAGCCGGCAGGCGTCGGCCGCGGCCGTTCGCATGTCGTCGAGGTCCAGGGTGGTGGAAGTCATGGTGTTTTCTCGTGGTTCAGCATGGTGCATATTCTATTGACAGACAATATATTTGTCAATAGACTATTTGTAGATTAATTGAAGGAGGTCTTCATGAAACCCGGTGCCATTTCTCCGCAAGTCCAGGGCTTTTTCGATCCTGCCACCTGGACGGTGACCTACGTCGTTCACAACGGGCCGGGCAGCGCCTGCGCCATCGTCGACCCGGTGCTCGACTACGACCCCAAGGCCGGCCGCACCGGCCATGGGTCGGCCGACAAGGTCGCGGCCTACGTGCGTGCGAACAGCTTGAAGGTCGAGTGGATCCTGGAGACGCACGCCCATGCCGACCACCTGTCGGCCGCGCCGTACATCAAGTCCCAGCTCGGGGGCCGCATTGCCATCGGCAGCCACATCACCGACGTGCAGAAGGTGTTCAAGGGCATCTTCAACCTGGAGCCGGACTTCCGGCTCGACGGTTCACAGTTCGACCACCTGTTCCAGGACGGTGAAGCCTTCCAGGTGGGTGACCTCACCGGCGAGGTGCTCTACGTGCCCGGCCACACGCCCGCTTGCGTGGCCTACCGCATCGGCGACGCGGTGTTCGTCGGCGACACGCTGTTCATGCCCGACGTGGGAACGGCGCGCTGCGACTTTCCTGGTGGCGACGCGAAGACGCTGTATGCCTCCACGCGCAGGCTGTTGAGCCTGCCGCCCCAGACGCGGCTGTTCATGTGCCACGACTATCCGCCCGGCGACCGCGCGGTGGCCTTCGAAACCACCGTGGCCGAGCAGCGCGCGCACAACATCCATGTGCACGACGGCGTGAGCGAAGAAGCGTTCGTGGCCATGCGCACACGGCGCGACGCCACGCTGGAGATGCCGGTACTGATCCTGCCGTCGGTGCAGATCAATATCCGCGCGGGCCAGTTGCCACCTGCCGAGGACAACGGCATCGCCTACGCGAAGATTCCGCTGAACGTGCTGTAGGGAAGGGGGCTGGTGCTGGCCCCGGTCGGGAGGCGCTCAGCCGCGCCGCTGGCCCTGGCCGCGCTGGAACGACTGCAACTGCGCCCTTGAGATATTGCCTTCGAACAGGGGCGTCAGATCCGACACCGCGGCCAGCGCGCTGGTTTCGTCCCGCTGAAGGCACATGGCTTGCGCGAGGTCGGCACGCAGGAACCACAGCGCCTCGATGCTCGAAGCGTAGCGGATGCGGTTCTCCAGCTGGGGATTGAGTTCGGCGCCACGCACCCCCAGCAGACGCAACATCGATTTCTGAATGAGAACCATGGCCTGGGGGTCGGCTGCCTTGGGCGCGGACTCGGCGTTCGGCGACAGGATCGATGTGAGGCTGCTGAGAAAGGTCTTGACGCTTTGCATGCTTGAGGATGCCTTTCGTGTGAGCCGAACTGGCAGAAGGGTGCGGTACCTGTGCGGAACAAATGGGTTTATACCCGATACCGTATTTTCCCGGCGATTCCACGCGACAACGCGCCCGACAACAGTTCATTCCCGAGCGAAGCGCTGGCGCGGTGCTTGACTTGCTCTGGCCTGCGGGCGTTGAATCCGTCCAGCCCCCTGGCGGGGTCGGACGGGAGGCCTTCATGGGTGCGGCTTGTTACCTTTGTGAACACCAGTACGGCTTGATTCCAGGCCAGAGCGCTGGCGATGCGGTCGGGGCTTGCAAGCTGTGCGGCGTGCTCGCCTGTCTGGCCCACGGCATGCGCGACAAGAGCCGACCCGCCTACGTCTGTGGCTGTTGCGTCGTGGGGCTGCTCACGGTGGCTGCGGGCAAGACCTCGGGCGGTGCGGGTGACTCTCCGGCCGGACCCGGACCCGGAGCCGGGGACGACCGCGATCCGACGGAGGGCACACCCTCCGGTTTCGCCATCTGGGCACAGGGTATCGAGGATGTCGAAGACCTGATCGGTGATCTGGCCGAGGAGCGCTGGACGTGGCTGCGCCATGACGCGACCTACCTGTCCGAACTGCTGGCGGGGCCAGACACGCCAGCCAGCCTGAAGGCCTACGCCAGACCGGGCGCTGCCAGGGCGCGCGCCCTCATGGGAGCGGCCGCCGCGCTCGCGACGCAGCTCAACCTCCCTGAAAGCGAACTTGCGCCTGCGCTGCAGCACGTGGTGCAGGAGGTGCGCCGTGTCTGAGGCACAACTTGTTGTCCGTGCGCTCGGCTCAGGCGCCGAAGCCTCTTTGCCCGAGTACGGCAAAGGGTCCGAACTGGCACGGGCCAGGTACCTGCGCATTGCGCTCAAGGACGATGCGTCCCGCTCGGGGATCTTTGCGGTGAACCCGGTCGTTCGTGCCGGCGCCACGGACGAGATCTTCCTGCTGCCGGGGCAACTGGGCCTGACACACGGTGAGCGCGCGCCGGTGTCGGTGGTGCCTGCGAGTGCGTGGGCCTATCGGCGCGCCCAGCTGTTCACGCCGACGGGCGCACTGGTGCTGGGCGTGCTGTGCACCGCACTGATTTCGGCGGGAATCGATGGTTCGCTGGCCCTGGGCAAACAGGGCCTCGTGCTCGGAACGTTCAAGGCCGCCACGCTGAACGGGCTGGCTGCTGTATCGATGGCCTGCAAGCTGTTGTCCGCCGTCCTGGCTTTTCTGCTGGCCCTGTGGTTCAAGAAGTGACGGCTCAGCCGGGCGCCTTCTCCATCGCCTTGGCCATCGTCTTGCCCAGCTCCACGCCCCACTGGTCGTAGGCGTTGATGCGCCAGATGGCAGCCTGGGTGAACACCTTGTGTTCGTAGAGCGCGATCAGCGCGCCCAGGCGCATGGGGTCCAGGCGGTCCAGCCAGAGCACGTGGCTGGGGATGTTTCCGTCAAAGCTGCGGTGCGGTGCCATCGACCTCGCCTGGGCTTCGTCCAGCCCGTCCTTTTGCAGTAGCGCCTGCGTGTCCTGCAGTGAGCGCCCGCGCGCCATCGCCTCGGCCTGGGCGCGCAGGTTGAGGCTGACCACCGCGTGGTGCGTGGCGGCCAGGGGCAGCGGCGTGTCTTCGTTCTCCACGCCGATGAAATCCACCGGCACGGTGTGCCGGCCCTGGTGGATGAGCTGGAAGTAGGCGTGCTGCCCGTCGATGCCCAGGCCGCCCCAGACAATGGGGCCGGTATCGACCGTGGCGGGGGTGCCGTCGGTGTGCGTGTGCTTGCCGTTGGACTCCATGTCCATCTGCTGCACGAAGGGCGTGAAGCGCACCAGCCGCGAGGCGTAGGGCACGATCAGTTGTGTGGGCAGGCGCAGGAAGTTGCGGTTCCACACCCCGTTGAGGGCCATCTGCACGGGCAGGTTTTGCGCCAGCGGCATGTCGCGGAAATGGGCGTCCATCTCGCGCGCCCCGGCGAGGAAGGCGCGAAACTGTTCTGCGCCGATGGCGATGGCCAGCGGCAGGCCCAAGGCCGACCAGACCGAGTAGCGCCCGCCGACCCAGTCCCAGAACAGGAAGGTGCGTTCGGCCGGATAGCCCAGCTTTGCCGCCTGCGCCGTCGAGGCGGTGATGGCCACCAGGTGCTTCGCCAGGGCATCGGCCGGACAGCCGTTGTCGCTCAGCCAGCGTTGCGCGCTGGCTGCGTTGGTCAGCGTCTCCTGGGTGGTGAAGGTCTTGCTGGAGACGACGAGCAGGGTGCGCTGTGCGTCCAGTCCACGCAGCACGCTCCACAAGGCCCAGGCATCGGGGTTGGAGACGTAGTGCACGCGCACCCCGGGGTGGGCGAGATGGGCCAGCGCGTCGGCCGCCATGCGCGGGCCGAGGTCGGAGCCGCCGATGCCGATGTTCACCACGTCGGTGATGGCCTGGCCGCTGTGCCCGCGCACCGTGCCGGCGCGCAGCGCCTCGGCGAAGTCGCACACCCGCTGCAGCTCGCGCTGCACCTCGGCCTGCACCGCCGCGCCCCAGGGCCCGGTGTGCAGCGGGTCGCCCCGCAGAGCCACGTGCAGCACGGGGCGGTCCTCGGTGGTGTTGATGCGGTCCCCGCGGAACATGGCCTCGCGCTGCGCGGTCAGGCCCGATTGTTCGGCCAGGGCCAGCAAGGCCTGCTCGATCGCGGGCGAGACGCGCTGGCGGCTGGCGTCGAGCGTGATGCCGGCGGCGCGCAGCGTCATGCGGGCAGCCCGGCCGGTATCGGTGGCCAGCAGGTCGCGCAGGTGGGGCTGCGTGGCGCGGGCCAGTGATTCGAGTTGTTTCCAGGCGGACAGTTGGGTGGGTGCGCTCATGGGTGCTCCGTTCGCCCGGGTTCAAACGCCTGTCGCAAGGGCGGTCGCCTCGCGCGCGAGCTGGGTGATGCGCTTCCAGTCGCCGTCGCGCAGCGCGTCCGATGGCGTGAGCCAGGAGCCACCGGCCATGGCCACGTTGGGCAGGGTCAGCATGGCGCGCAGGTTCTCTGTGCTCACACCGCCGGTGGGGCAGAAGCGCACGTCGGGCAGAGGCGCGCCCAGTGCCTTGAGCATGGCGATGCCGCCAGCCTGCGCGGCAGGAAAGAGTTTCATCAGCGTGAAGCCATGGTCGCGCGCCTGCATCACTTCGCCCGGTGTCATCACGCCGGGAATGAAGGGCAGGGCAGCCTTGCGCACCGCCTCCACCAGCGCAGCGGTGCAACCCGGCGACAGCGCGAATGCCGCGCCGGCAGAGGCAACCTGCGACACCTCGGCCGCGCGGGTGACGGTGCCCGCGCCCAGGTGCATCTGCGGCACGGCGCGCGCCACGGCCTCGATGGCCTGCAGCGCCACGCCCGAGCGCAGGGTGATCTCCATGACGTCGATACCGCCTTCGAGCAGGGCGTGGGCAAGGGGCACCGCGTGCGCGGCGTCCTTGAGCACGATCACGGGCACGACGCGGGATTTGAAGGCAGGGCGGGAGAAACAGGTGGTGGTCATGGTGTCTGGGTTCAGCCGGAGTGGGTTTCAACGAGAGCAGCGGGGAGATGTTCCGGCAGCGCGCCGAACAGGGGGGACGCGCCCGATTCGGCGGCGCTGGCCTGCTGCCGGAACAGGCCGAACAGTTCGCGACCGCTGCCATGCCCGTTGCCGCTGAGGTCGGGGTGGCTGATTTTGCGACGGGCCATGGTCCTGGCGTCGACTTCCAGTTCGAGCACACCGCGTTCGCAGTCGAGCGTGATCCAGTCGCCATCGCGCACACTCGCGATCGGTCCGTTGGCCAGGGCCTCGGGCGTGAGGTGGATCGCCGCGGGCACCTTGCCCGAGGCGCCAGACATGCGGCCGTCGGTGACCAGCGCCACCTTGAAGCCCTTGTCCTGCAGCACCGCCAGCGGTGGCGTGAGCTTGTGCAGCTCGGGCATGCCGTTGGCGCGCGGGCCCTGGTAGCGCACCACGGCCACCAGGTCGCGTTCGAGCTTGCCGGCGTTGAACAGCGCGAGCAGGTCCTGCTGGTCGCTCACCACGACGGCTTGCGCGCGCACGACGCGGTGCTCGGGCTTCACGGCCGAGACCTTGACCACGCTGCGCCCCAGGTTGCCCTGCAGCAGCCGCAGCCCGCCGTCGGCGCTGAACGGGTCGCTGACCGGGCGCAGCACGGCCGTGTCGCCGCTGTGTTCGGGCACCGGGCGCCAGGCGAGCTGGCCGTTGTCGAGCCAGGGTTCGCGCACGTAGGCGTCCAGGCCCGGGCCCATCACGGTGTCCACGTCGGGGTGCAGCAGGCCGGCGCCGAGCAGTTCCTTCATGAGAAAGCCCATGCCGCCGGCGGCATGGAAGTGGTTCACGTCGGCGCTGCCGTTGGGGTACACGCGCGCCAGCAGCGGCACCGCGTGCGAGAGTTCGGCGAAATCGTCCCAGTCGATCAGCACGCCGGCCGCGCGCGCCATGGCCACCAGGTGAAGCGTGTGGTTGGTGGAACCCCCCGTGGCCAGCAGGCCGACGATGGCGTTGACCAGGCTCTTCTCGTTCACGATGTCGGCCAGGCAGAGCGCGGGTTCGCCGGTGCGCCCGGTGTTGGCCAGGGCGCGCTTGACCGCGCCAAGCGTGAGCGCGTCGCGCAGCGGCGTGCCGGGGTTGACGAAGGAGGCGCCCGGCAGGTGCAGCCCCATGATCTCCATCAGCATCTGGTTGCTGTTGGCCGTGCCATAGAAGGTGCAGGTGCCGGGGCTGTGGTAGGCCTGCGACTCGGATTCGAGCAGTGCCTCGCGCCCGACCAGGCCCTGCGCGTACTGCTGGCGCACCTTGGCCTTGGCATCATTCGACAGGCCCGAGGTCATGGGACCGGCGGGCACGAACACCGCGCTGAGGTGGCCAAACTGCAGCGCGCCCATGAACAGGCCGGGCACGATCTTGTCGCAGATGCCGAGGAACAGCGCGGCGTCGAACACGTTGTGCGACAGCGCCACGGCGGTGGACAGCGCGATCACGTCGCGCGAGAACAGCGAGAGCTCCATGCCGGCTGCACCCTGGGTGATGCCGTCGCACATGGCGGGCACGCCGCCGGCGACCTGCACGGTGGCGCCGAGCGTGTGCGCGTGGTCGCGGATCTTCTGCGGGTAGGTCTCGTATGGCTGGTGCGCCGAGAGCATGTCGTTGTACGCCGTGACGATGCCGATGTGGGGCGCGCGCTCGGCGTGGATCTGCAGCTTGTCGGCCAGCGGCAACGCGGCCGTCGTATGGGCCATGTTGGCGCAGCCCATGCCGGTGCGCTGTGTGCCGGTCTTGCGCTGCGCGGCCATGGCCGCGAGGTAGCTGGAGCGCGTGGCCGCGCTGCGTTCGGTGATGCGCCGCGTGACGCGGTCCAGGGTGGGGTTCAGATCGTTCATGGTTTCAATTTCGCAGAAAGCGGTTGCGTGAGACGGCATGACCCAGGGGCAGCCAGGGTCCAGCTCCGCCGGCCCGAGCTGCCGCCCCCCCTCCCGCCAAAGGCGAGAGAGGGGGGAGAGGCGAAGCGGCGCGGGGGGTGTTTCATGGTCATGCCAGCCAGACACTGACGGGCGTGAGGTGCTGGTCCAGCACCAGCGAGACCGGCAGGCTCTCGTCGGCGGTCAGGCGGGCCTGCTGGTAGACGGCGAGCTTGCTCGCGCCGGTGATCGAGAGCGCCAGCTCGCGCGTGGCCAGCAGGGCGGGCAGGGTGAGGGTGAGGCGCGCGTGCGGTGCGCGCGAAGCCGTGGCCGGGCGCAGCCAGGTGACCGGGCCGCTGCCGTGCAGCGCCCGGGCCAGGCCCGGCGCGCCCGGAAAGATCGAGGCGGTGTGGCCGTCCTCGCCCATGCCGAGCACGGCCACATCCATGGGCCAGGGCTGCGCGGCCAGCCGCTGGTTGGCGGCGTCGGCCAGGGTTTGCAGCGCGGCATCGTCGAGCGTGGCCGGCAAGGAGTCGAAGAACGGCACGAAGATGGCCTGCGCCGCCGCGCCCTGCAGCAGGTGGGTGCGCACCAGCGCGGTGTTGCTGTCGGCGTGCTCGTGCGGCACGCAGCGCTCGTCGACCAGCAGCACGGTGACCCGCGCCCACTCCAGCGGTTGCTGGCGCAACTGCTCGAACATCGCCACCGGCGACTTGCCCCCCGATACTGCCAGCACCGCATGACCGCGCACCGTGACGGCCTCGCGCAGCCGACGCGCCACATGGCGCGCGAGCTGCTGCGCCAGTTCGTGCGGGCTGTTGCAGGGGTGTTCAAGCCGCATTCAGGCCTCCTCGACCCAAGCCGAACCTTCGCGCGCCATCAGGGCCGACGAGGCCGCGGGCCCCCAGCTGCCGGCGGTATAGGGACGGGGTTTCTCGCGCAGGTTGCTCCAGCCGTCGAGGATGGGCTCGACCCAGGTCCAGGCGGCTTCGAGTTCGTCGCGCCGCATGAAGTGGGTCAGGCGGCCCTTGATCACGTCCATCAGCAGGCGTTCGTAGGCTTCGGCGCGGCGCGCGCTGAAGGCCGATTCGAGGTCCAGGTTCAGGCTTACCGGACGCAGGCGCATGCCGCTGCCGGGCTCCTTGGCCATCATCTGCAACTGCACGTGTTCCTCGGGCTGCAGGCGGATCATGAGGCGGTTGACCGGCTGGCGCGGCGCGTCCGGGAAGATGGTGTACGGCAGGTCGGCGAACTCGATCACGATCTCCGAGCGGCGCTCGGCCATGCGCTTGCCGGTGCGCAGGAAGATCGGCACGTTGGCCCAGCGCCAGTTGTTGATGTGCGCGCGCAGGGCGACGAAGGTCTCGGTGGTGCTGTCGGCGGGCACGTTGGCTTCCTGCAGGTAGCCGGCAGCCCTGTCGCCGTTGGACGCGCCGGCGGTGTACTGGCCGCGCACCGTGTCGCGCGCCACGTCGGCTTCCGTCATGGGGCGCAGCGAGCGCAGTACCTTGAGCTTCTCGTCCCGCACGGCGTCGGGGTCAAGCGAAACCGGCGGCTCCATGGCGACGATGCACAGCAGCTGCAGCAGGTGGTTCTGAACCATGTCGCGCAGTGCGCCGGTGCCGTCGTAGAAGCCGGCTCGGCTGCCCACGCCCACCGACTCGGCCACGGTGATCTGCACGCTCTTGATGTAGGGGCTGCGCCAGAGCGGCTCGAAGATGGTGTTGCCAAAGCGCAGCACCATCATGTTCTGCACCGTTTCCTTGCCCAGGTAGTGGTCAATGCGGAAGGTCTGCGCCTCGCTGAAATAACGGCCGACCTCATCGTTGATGGCGCGCGCCGAGGCCAGGTCGTGGCCCAGGGGCTTTTCCAGCACCACACGGGCGCGTTCGTCGATCAGGCCCGCGCCATGCAGGTGCGCGCAGATGCCGGTGAACAGCGTGGGTGCGGTGGCCAGGTAGTACACGCGGTCGGAGCCGGGCTGCATCGCCGTGGCCAGGCCCGTGAAGTCTTCGGCCCGCGTGGCGTCCAGGCACACATAACCGAGCCGGTCCACGAAGCCGCGCCAGGCCACCTCGTCCAGGGTTTCGGGCGCGATGAAGCCGCGCACCTTGTCGTTGATGAAGGCGGTGAAGGTCTCGCGGTCCCAGGGCTGGCGGCCCAGCGCGTGGATGCGCGTGGCCTCGGGCAGGTTGTGGTGCAGGTGCGCCATGTAGAGCGCGGGCAGCAGCTTGCGCACCGAGAGGTCGCCCGCGCCACCGAAGATCACCAGGTCAAGCGGTTCGACAGGGGCGGGAGAGGGGGTCGATGTGGCCATGAATCTAATTTAGTTACTTGCTGTTTTTGGATTTTATTGTAATCAAGTTACATGGCGGTTTCTTTCTGCGCCCGCCAGTGCGCCACCTTACCCCGATGCTGCGCGCCTTGCACGCGCGGGGCGCAACCGTGTGTGGCCTCTTTCAGGCCCGAGGCGCTACGCGGCCTGCAAGCCCGTGGCGGTGAGGTGCAGCACGCGCTGCGCGCGCGAAGCCGCCGATGCGGAGTGCGTGACCAGCACCAGGGCCGCGCCACTGCCGCCCGCCTGCTGCTGCAGCACGTCCATCACCTGCGCGGCGGTGGACGGATCGAGGTTGCCGGTGGGCTCGTCGGCCAGCAGCAGGCTGGGCCGGTGCACCAGCGCGCGCGCGATCGCCACGCGCTGCAACTGGCCACCCGAGAGCTCGGCCGGCAGGCGCGCGCCGAGTTCGCCCAGGCCCACGGCCTCCAGCATCTGCCGCACGCGCGCGGCGTCGGGCCGGCCCAGCAGCAGCAGGGGCAGGCCCACGTTCTGCGCCACGTCCAGGTGCGGCAGCACGTGGAAGGCCTGGAAGACGAAGCCCAGGTGCTCGCGCCGCCAGTGCGCGCGCTGCGTGTCGTCCAGGGTGCCGAGGTCCACGCCGTCGTGCGTGACCGTGCCCTCGCTCCAGTCGTCGAGCGCGGCCAGGCAGTTGAGCAGGCTGGACTTGCCCACGCCCGATTCGCCCACGATGGCGATGAACTCGCCGGGTTCGACGGCGAGACTCACACCGCTGAACACCGGCGTGTCGCCGTAGCGCTTGCCCAGGCGGTCGACGACAAGGCTCATGCCGGTGATCCCAGCCGCTCCCCGACCGCGCGCAGCACCTGCGCCAGCGCATCGGGCGCGTCGCAGGCGATCACGCGGCGCTGCGGCATGGAGCGCAGCCAGGTGAGCTGGCGCTTGCCGAGCTGGCGCGTGGCGGCGGTGCTCAGCTCGCGCAGTTCGTCGAGGTGTTCGCGCGTGAGCGCGTCGCCGTGCGCGGCCAGCATGTCCCAGGCCTGGCGGTAGCCCACGCAGCGCATCGACGGCAGTTCGGTGGAGAGGTCGCCGCGCGCGCGCAGGGCGCGCATCTCGTCGAGGAAGCCGCTGGCGAGCATGTCGTCGAAGCGCTGCGCGATGCGCGCATGCAGCCAGCTACGGTCCTGTGGTTCCAGCGAGATCAGGTCGCCGGGCACGAGCGGGCTGGCCGGGTTGTGCGTGCGACCGGTCTGGAAGCTGGAGATCGGCTGGCCCGATACCTCGAAGACCTCGAGCGCGCGCTGGATGCGCTGCGAATCGTTGGGTGGCAGGCGCGCGGCGGTGGCCGGGTCCACGCGCGCGAGCTCGGCGTGCAGCGCGGGCCAGCCCTGTGCCCGCGCACGGGCTTCGATGGCCTCGCGCACCGTGGCGTCGGCCTGCGGCATGTCGTCCAGGCCCACCAGCAGGGCCTTGAAGTACAGCATGGTGCCGCCCACCAGCAGCGCGGTGCGCCCGCGCGCTGCGATCTCGTCCACCAGGCGCGTGGCGTCGCGCACGAAGTCGGCCGCGCTGTAGCTCTGCAGCGGGTCGAGGATGTCGATCAGGTGGTGCGGCACCTGCGCGCGCTCCGCGGCCGTGGGCTTGGCGCTGCCGATGTCCATGCCGCGGTAGACCAGGGCCGAATCGACGCTCACGATCTCCACTGGCCAGCGCTGCGCGATGGCCAGCGCAGCCGCGCTCTTGCCGCTGGCCGTGGGGCCGGCCAGGGCGATGCAGCGCGGTGCGGGGGCCATGGCGGTCAGGTCGGCGCCAGGCGCTGCGGCGCGCCCTGGGTCTCACCGAAGCGCTGCACCAGCGTCCAGGCGACGGCGGCGATGAGCACGCTCCAGAACCACAGGCCGTTGGTCAGCGGCAGCACGCTGTCGGCGCCCGCCAGGCTCACACCGAGCCAGCCGCCCATGCCGAAGGCCGCGGCCATCGAAAGAAAACCACTGAGCGCCGAGGCCGCGCCGGCAGCCTGCGGGAACGGGCCGACCGCGCCGCTCTGGCCGCAGGGCTGGTGCACACCGTGGGCCAGCGTGAAGAGCCAGAACGGCAGCATGATGGCCCAGGTGTTGTGCACGCCCAGCAGGCCGAGCAAGCCCATGGATGTGCCGGCGGTCAGGGTCATGGCGCCCGCAATCGCCACGGTGCGCCGCAACCCTACGCGCGGCAGCAGGTGGCGGCAGAGGAAGGTGCCGAGGATGTAGGTGAGCGACATGCTGAACATCAGCAGGCCGTAGCCGGTGGTGGACACACCGAGCACGCGGATGAACACGAAGGACGAGGCCGCCAGGAAGGTGAACAGGCCACCGTAGGACGCGGTGGACAGCAGCGAGAACGCCCAGAAGGTCGGGTGGCGCATGATCTGCGCCCAGGTGGACAGCATGGTGCGCGGCTGCAGCGCGCGCGGGTTCTTCTGCGGCAGGGTTTCCTCGAAGCGCCAGGCCACCACGGTCAGCGCGATGGCACCGAACACCGCCAGCGAGAGCAGCGAGACGCGCCAGCCGAACAGGTCGGACAGCAGGCCGCCGGTGGGGGATGCGGCACAGGCGATCACGCCCAGGCCGGTGAGGCCCTTGGACATGACGCGCGCGCCCTCGCTGGGCGCGTACAGGTCGCGCACGATGGCGCGCGCGCACATCACGCCCGCGCCCATGGCCACGCCCTGCAACGTGCGCCAGACGATGAGCTGCTCCATTGACGGCGCGAACACGGCGCCCACCGACGCCACCACGAAGCCCGTCATGCCCACGAGCAGGATGGGTCGGCGGCCGAAGCGGTCCGACAGCGGGCCCCAGACCAGTTGCGACAGACCAAAGGCCAGCAGCAGCGCGGTGAGCGTGAGTTGCGCCTGCGACATGGGCGCGCCAAAGCCCGCGGTGAGAGCGGGCAGGGCAGGCAGGTAGAGGTCGGTGGCGATCGGCTGCATGCCCAGCAGCAGGGACAGGACGAGCACGATCAGGCCCGGCGACATGGCGGAAGCGGTTGGCGTGGAGGGCATCCGGTCGAGGGTAGCAGAACACCCCTCGGCCCCGAGCCCGCGGGATCGGAACAACCGCCTACTGCGCGATCGCGTCCGCCGCGTTCACCACGTCCAGTGCGGCCGGCTCGTCGCGCAGGCCGAACAGGTCGGCCAGTGCCACACGGTATTGCGCCTGGCCGACCGAGTTGGTGTTGTGGTGCGAGCCCCCCTCGACCAGCACGAAGGCCTTGCGGCCAGTGGCGGCCTCATACAGCCGGCGCCCCAGCGCGGGATGGATCAGTCGATCCTCGCCGCCGTGCACGACCAGCAGCGGTGAACCGATGTCGGGCACGCGCTTGACGGCCTCGAAGCGCTGCGTGATCAGCAGCGAGACCGGCAGCCAGCCCCACTTGAAGGTGCTGACGACGTCGGCGATGGACGTGAAGGTGCCTTCGACCAGGGTGCCGGCCTCGTCCTGCACGCGTGCCGCGAGCTCGATGGCGATGGCGCCGCCGAGCGAATGGCCGAAGATGTAGCGTGGCCGGTCGGGGTACTTCTCGCCCAGCCAGTCCCAGGCCGCGCGCGCGTCCTCGTAGGCCGTGTCCTCCGACGGCAGCTCGTTGGTGCTCTGGCCGAAACCGCGGTAGTCGATGGCGAGCACCGAGAAACCCAGCTCCTGCATGCGCCGGGCCCGGAAGGCCGAGCCGATGACGTTGAAGCGCGCGCCATGCAGGTAGAGCAGCACCGGCGCATCCGCGCGGCGCGCGAAGTCCTCGTGGGCTGCCCACAGCCCGTGCAGCTTGACCGGCTTGCTGGTGGTGGGCTCGGTGTAGTGAATCCACACCTCGTCCATGCTCTGGGCCGCGTAGGTGCCGCCGGACCAGCTGCGGTCCGAGGGCTGGAAGATCCATGCGCGCTGCCGTTCATCCAGCGTCGCGCATCCGGCCAGCAGGGCCAGGGCGGCAAGCACGGTGGCGATGAGACGCTTCATGGCGGTGATGGATGCACCCGGACGGGGAAAAGTTCAGGTCCTTTTCCCGATGGTGCAGTTTCCATGCCACCGCTGGCGTCGGGTCAAACCCTCGCCGCTGTGCCTCAGATCACCCCTTGTGCCAGCATCGCGTCGGCCACTTTCACGAAGCCGGCGATGTTCGCGCCGTCCACATAACTCACCGAACCGTCGGCACGGCGTCCATGGCGCGCGCAGGCCTCGTGGATGCCGACCATGATGGTGTGCAGGCGCGCATCGACTTCGTCGCGCGGCCACGACAGGCGCATCGCGTTCTGGCTCATTTCCAGGCCGGAGGTGGCCACGCCGCCGGCGTTGCTGGCCTTGCCGGGCGCGTACAGCACGCCGGCATCCTCGAAACGCTGCGCGGCTTCCATGGTGGTGGGCATGTTGGCGCCCTCGGCCACGCAGACCACACCGTTTCGGATCAGCGTGGCGGCGTCATCGGCATCCAGTTCGTTCTGCGTCGCACACGGCAGGGCCACGTCCACCGGGACGGCCCAGGGTTTCATGCCGGGTTCGAAACGCGCATGGGTGCGCCGGGCATAGTCGCTCACGCGGCCGTACAGGTGGTTCTTCACCTCCATCAGCTCGGCCAGCTTGGCCGGGCTGAAGCCTTCTTCGTCGATCACCGTGCCACTGGAGTCGGACACCGTGACCACCTTGGCGCCCAGCGCCATGGCCTTTTCCACCGCGTACTGCGCCACGTTGCCCGAGCCGGAGACGCTGACGCGCAGGCCCTGGAAGCTTTTGCCCTGCTGCTTGAGCATTTCCTCGGCGAAGTACACCGTGCCGTAGCCCGTGGCCTCGGGGCGGACCAGCGAGCCGCCGAACGACAGGCCCTTGCCGGTGAAGACGCAGTCGGCGCGGTTGCTGAGCTTCTTCATCATGCCGGCCATGAAGCCGACCTCGCGCCCGCCCACGCCGATGTCGCCCGCGGGCACGTCGGTGTCGCTGCCGACGTGGCGGAACAGTTCGCTCACCAGCGCCTGGCAGAAGCGCATCACCTCGCCGGGGCTCTTGCCCTTGGGGTCGAAGTCGGAGCCGCCCTTGCCACCGCCCATGGGCAGGGTGGTGAGCGCGTTCTTGAAGGTTTGCTCGAACGCGAGGAACTTGAGGATGGACAGGTTCACCGAGGGGTGGAAGCGCATGCCGCCCTTGTAGGGACCGATGGCCGAACTGTGCTGGATGCGGTAGCCGCGATTCACCTGCACGTCACCGTGGTCGTTGACCCAGGAGACGCGGAACATCACCACGCGCTCGGGTTCGACGAGCCGATCAAGCAGGCCGTGTTCGGCGTACCGGGGGTGGGCAGCGATGAAGGGCCAGAGGCTTTCCATCACCTCGGTGACGGCCTGGTGGAATTCGGGCTGCCCCGGGTTCTGTTGTGCGACGTGTTCCAGGAATTGGTGGGCCGATGTGTATTTCATGTGTCTCATGCGTCAAAAAGGTGCATGAGATTATGTGCAGTCCGCATTTCGCGACCCAAAACGCCCTGTTCTGAAGCGTTCCGACGGGGTGCTTGCCCGAAATCTGATCCAGGGCGGTGCCGGTGCGGGGTGTCGGCCCGTTGATGTCCCGTTCTGGTGCGCCTCAGCGCCCGCGCAGGAACAGCGCGTCCAGCTCCCGCATGCCCATCTGGCGCCAGGTCGGGCGGCCGTGGTTGCACTGGTCGGAGCGCTCGGTCACTTCCATCTGGCGCAGCAGCGCGTTCATCTCGTCGAGGGTGAGGCGCCGGTTGGCGCGCACCGCGCCGTGACAGGCCATGGTGGCCAGCAGTTCGTTGCGCGCGCGCTGCACCACGGTGCTGGCCTCGTGCTGGCCCAGCTCGGCGAGCACACTGCGCGCCAGTTCCACCGGGTCGCCCTGCGCCAGGGTGGTGGGCACGGCGCGCACGGCCAGGGTTTTGGGCGAAAGCGCAGTCACTTCCAGACCCAGCGTGGCCAGCACCTCGGCGCAGCTCTCGGCCGTGGCCACTTCGTCGGGCGTGGCGGCAAAGGTGGCGGGAATCAGCAGCGGCTGGCTGCTGACCTGCTGGTCGTCGAGCTGCTGCTTGAGCCGCTCGTAGACGATGCGCTCGTGCGCGGCGTGCATGTCCACCACCACCAGGCCGTGGGCGTTCTCGGCCAGGATGTACACGCCCTGCAACTGCGCGATGGCGCGGCCCAGCGGCCAGTCGCCTTCGGGCAGGGGTTGGGCGAGGGCGGCGACTGGCTCAGCCCGAACGGCTGTTTTCTCGGGCGCGACTTCCAACGCCGTCCGGACTGAGTCTGTCGAAACCCCTCCAGATCCGTAGGCCCACAAAGCCCCCACATCACTCACCCGGTGCCCCACTTCCGCCTCACGCGGTGCAAACGAAAACGGTGCCTGCCGTGCCGGTGGTGTCCAGGCCGGTGCAACCGGTACGGCCGGTGTTTCGACGGCAGCACCCGAGCGTGGCACCGCCAGTGCGGCTTCGACCGCACGGTGCACGCCCTGGTGCACCTCGCGGCTGTCGCGAAAGCGCACCTCGATCTTGGTCGGGTGCACGTTCACGTCCACGCGTGCCGGATCGAGCGAGACGAACAGCGCGTAGACCGGCTGGCGGTGGCCGTGCAGCACGTCCTCATAGGCGCTGCGCGCGGCGTGCGTGATGACCTTGTCGCGCACATAGCGGCCGTTCACATAGGCGAACTGCCAGTCGGCGCGCGAGCGCGCCGCATCGGGCACGCCGGCAAAGCCCCACACGCGCAGGCGCTGCGGCTGCCCGTCGCCGTCGTCGGGCGCGTCCACGGGCCAGTCCAGCGCCACGGCCTGCTGCACGAAGTCCTCGCCCAGCACATCGGCCAGGCGCTGGCGCAGCGCGTCCATGCCGCCGCCGGGCGCGGCGCGCCACTGCGCCACCAGTTTGCCGTCGTGCCAGATGGCAAAGCCCACGTCGGGCCGCGCGAGTGCGTGGCGGCGCACGGCTTCGATGCAGTGGCCGAGTTCGGTGGCGTCGGTCTTGAGGAACTTGCGCCGCGCCGGCGTGGCGAAGAACAGCTCGCGCACCTCCACCGTGGTGCCGGGCGCACGCGCCGTGGGCTGCAGCTCGCCGCTGCGCCCGTCGAGCAGCCAGCCATGGAGTTCGTCGGGGCTGTCCACGCGCGTGAGCAGCGAGACCTCGGCGATCGAGCAGATCGCGGCCAGCGCCTCGCCGCGAAACCCCATGGTGCCCACCGATTCGAGGTCGGCCAGGCTGGTGATCTTGCTGGTGGCGTGGCGCTTGAGCGCGTTCGGCAACTCGCTGCGCAGGATGCCGCAGCCGTTGTCCTCCACGCCGATCAGCCGCACGCCGCCGGCCTGCAGGCGCACCGTGATCTGGGTGGCGCCAGCGTCCAGTGCGTTGTCCACCAGCTCGCGCACCACCGAGGCCGGGCGCTCCACCACTTCGCCGGCCGCGATCTGGCTGACCAGTTCGTCAGGGAGTTCGCGGATGGGGCGGCGGGGTGGGGGGCTGAGGACAGAAAGGCGTGTCACAGGCAAATTGTAGGCCGCAGGGATAATGCGCCTCCATGGAAATCCTTGCCTTCCTCATCGACTTCATCCTGCATGTGGACCAGCACCTGCAGACCTTCGTGCAGAACTACGGCGCCTGGGTCTATGCCCTGTTGTTCCTCATCATCTTCACAGAGACCGGCGTGGTGGTCATGCCTTTCCTGCCGGGCGATTCGCTGCTGTTCGTGGTTGGCACGCTGTGCGGCGCGGGCCTCATGAGCCTGCCGCTGGCCATGGCGCTGCTGGTGGCCGCGGCCATCCTGGGCGACCAGACCAACTATTCCATCGGCCGCTACTTCGGCCCCAAGGTGTTCCAGTGGGAGAACTCGCGCCTGTTCAACAAGAACGCCTTCAACCAGGCGCACGCCTTCTATGAGCGCTATGGCGGCATCACCATCATCCTGGCGCGCTTCATGCCCTTCATCCGCACCTTCGCGCCCTTCGTGGCCGGTGTGGCGGAGATGACGCGCACCAAGTTCACCGCCTACAACGTGATCGGTGCGCTGATCTGGGTGGTGGGCCTGACGGCCGCGGGCTACTGGTTCGGCAACCTGCCCTGGGTCCAGCAGAACCTGAGCAAGATCATCTGGGCCATGATCATCATTCCCGGCCTGATCGCGATCTACGGCGGCTGGAAGGCCAGCCGCGAGGCGAAGCGCAACCCGGCCTGAAGGCCACAGGAGACTTCCAGTCCATCCGATGCCACGCGGTGCGTGCCGAGGGTGGGCGGGTGTTCCTGCAGAACGCAGGTTGCGTCACGTGCTTCGCGACCCCGTGGCACCTTCCTTGCGGATCGCGCGCGCGAAGGCCTGCATCACCGGTGGCGTCTGCACGTCGTTGCGCCGCGTGAACAGCCCCAGCGGAGGCAGCGCGATTTCGGGAGCGACCGACAGCCGCCGCACGCCACCACGCGCCACCTCGTCGCGGGCATGCTCGAATCGCACCGCGCACAGCAACGACGGGTCCAGTCGCAATACCGCGCCGATAGTGACCGAGGAGATGGCCTCGATCACCGGCGCGGGCGGGTCCACGCCCTCATTGAGGAAGGCTGTCATGAAGGCCTGGCGCACCAGCGTCTGCCGCGGTGGCGCCACCCAGTTCGCTTCCCGCAGGTCGGTCCAGCGCAGGCGGCGGCGCCGCACCAGCGGGTTGGACGCGGCGGCGAGCACGCACAGGCGGTCCTGCAGCAGCACCTCGGACTGCAGCAGGCGCAGGCGGTCGCTGGTCAACATCTCGGTGGTGAGTGCGCCGAACACGCAGTCGAGGTCACCATCCAGCAGACGCTGGATCAGCTCGCTGACGCGGCCCTCGTGGATGTGCACCGCGGCGCCGGGCATGCGCTGACGCAGTTGCACCACCGCCGCGGGCACCGCCGCCGTCACAGAAAACGCGCCGACCCGCAGCACGGCGCTCGCGCCACTGCGTATCGCCTCGACCTCGTCGCGGGCATGCGCGAGCTCGCCCATCACCACACGCGCGCGGTGCACCGCTGCCGCGCCGGCCGCGGTGACCGTCACGCCCTGGGGGCTGCGCTCGAACAGGCGAGCGCCAAGCGAATCCTCGGTCTCGGCCAGCATCTTGCTGATGGCCGGCTGGCTCAGGTGCAGGCGGCTGGCGGCGGCGCGCATGGTGCCGGTCCCGTCCAGCACCACCAGCAGTTCCAGGTGGCGCAGGCGCAGACGGCGCACGAGGTGGTCGAAACCCTTGTTCATGTGAAACCCCCAGGCAGGTGATCACCAAAGCGGATCACGGTATCAGCATTATTCAATTTTCAGGAATCCCGGCATCGCCTATCGTGAGACCCATACAGGAGACAAGACACACCATGACCGATCCCGAGACTGTTTCTCCGGCCGCGCCGCTTGCAGGTGTTCACGTGGTGGACCTGGGCCAGTACATTGCCGGCCCGGGCGCCGCGATGACACTGGCCGAGCTGGGCGCCAGCGTGACCAAGATCGAACCGCTCGCGGGGGACCAGGCGCGCCACATCGGCCGCTACGGCGAATCGATGGTTCGGGCCTACAACCGCGGCAAACGATCGATCGCGCTCGACCTCAAGAGCGACGCTGGCCGGGAGGCTGCATGGCGGCTGATCTCGCGGGCCGATGTCGTGATCCAGAACCTGCGCCCGGGCGTGGTCGACAAGCTGGGCCTGGGTCCGGCGGCCGTGCGCGAGCGCTTTCCGCGCATCGTCTACCTCTCGATTTCGGGTTTCGGCAGCCGCGGGCCCTCGCGCGATCGGCCGGGTTACGACATTGCAGCGCAGGCCGAGAGCGGCCTGATGTCGGTGACCGGCGAGCCCGACCGGCCGCCGCAGAAGGTGGGCGTGCCCATCGTGGACGCCGCAGCCGCCCACCTGGGCGCCCAGGCGGTTCTGGCGGCCTTGTATGGCCGCGAGAAGACCGGCGTCGGTGCTGCCATCGAAACCTCGCTGCTCGACGTGGCCATGCACTTGCAGGCAGCCACCTGGGCCGATTTCCTGGGTGGCGGGCCTGAGCCCACCCGCATCGGCGACGGCCAGCCGCACAACGCGCCCGCCGCCGAGGTGGTGCCCACACGCGACGGCCACATCGTGCTCTCGGCCTACGCGGACGAACACTGGCTGCGCTTTTGCCGCGTGGTTGGGCGCGAGGAGCTGTCCCGCGACCCACGGTTCTGCAGCAACGAACAGCGAGTCGCAAACCGGGCCGCGCTGCGCGTGGTGCTGCGCGAATGCCTGTCGGATCGCAGCAGCGAGGAATGCGTGGCGCTGCTCGCGGGCAACCAGATTGTTGCCGGCGCCGTGCGCAACTACAGCCAGGTGCTGCGCAGCCCGGGCCTGGAGGCCAGTGGCCTGATCGTCGAGGCGGTTGGTGCCGACGGTCTGCGCTATCGCGCGTTGGGGCTGCCCTACCGCATCGACGATGCGCCGCAGCCGGCGCCCCACGCCGCGCCAGCCTGCGGCGCCGACACCGACGCGCTGCTGGCCGAAGCCGGCTATGGCGCGCACGACATCGCCGCGTTGCGCCGGACTGGCGTGGTGGCCTGATGAACCCGAACATGACGATGCCCCCACAGACCGAAGACCGCGTGCGCCACGCGCTGATCCAGACCCTGCCGCTGTACGAGATGATGCGCATGCGCGCGGCCACCACCGCGCGTCGCCACCCTGTCCTCGGGTTTGCCAGCGAAGAGCGAGGATCGACACAGCGCTGGGTCAACCAGTTCACGCACACGCACCGCAAGCTCGGACCGGACGACCGCGAGGTCGTGAGCCCGAACAACGACACGGTTTACAGCAATGCATGGCTGGACCTCTCGCAGGGGCCTGTGCTGATCGACACGCCCGACATGGGCGATCGCTACTGGACGCTGGGTCTGCTGGATGCATGGACCAATCCGTTTGCCTACGTCGGCCGCCGCACCACCGGCAACCGGCGCCAGCGCACCCTGGTGCATGGCCCGCGCTGGCAGGGCGTGGTGCCAGCGGACGTGTCCCAGGTCATCGTCGCGCCGGGCGACGACGTCTGGCTCATCGGCCGCTTCCTGGTCGACGACTCGGTGGGCGACATGGACGTGGTGCGCGCGCTGCAGGAGCAGCTGCGCATGACGCGCCTGGAAGGCAGCGACGCCGCGATGCGCGTGGACACCCGCATCGATGGGCGTTCGGTGGTCACACCGTCGGCGCAAACCTACATCGATACGGTGAACACCGCGCTGGCCGGCAACCCGCCACCGGCGGGCGAAGCGCTCGAATGGCCGCTCGATACGGGCGCGGTTCAGACTCTGCTGCCGCAGGTGTATGCCGAACTGCGTGAGCAGCAAAACCAGCCGCGCGAGCTCGGTGGCGGCTGGTCCTTGCCGCTGGAGGTGAAGACGCACTGGGGCGCAGACCTGCTGACCCGTGCGCGCGTGGCGCGCAACTTCATTGGTGCGCTCGGCATCGAGGAGGCGATGTACCCCACCGCCGAGGTGGACGGAGAGGGGCGAACGCTCGATGGCACGCACGCCTACGAGTTGCGCTTTGCGCCGGGCGCCGGCCCCAGGGTCGGCGCATTCTGGTCGCTGACGATGTACCGCCGCAGCGATTGCCTGTTCGTTGCCAATCCCATCCACCGCTACTCGATCGGGGACCGCACGCCCGGTCTGCGCCACGACGCCGATGGCGGCCTGGCCATCCGCATCCAGGCCAGTGATCCCGGTCCGGGCCACAACTGGCTGCCCGCGCCCGCCGGCGAACCGTTCTACGTGGTGCTGCGCCTCTACCAGCCGCAGGCCGAACACCTGCAGCACCGCTACGTGTACCCACCGCTGCGACAGCTCGATTGATTTCCATCCACAACACCAGGAGACACACCATGCCCATCCAACGCCGCCACCTGCTTGGCGCCAGCCTCGCCTCCCTCGGTCTCGCGCACACGGGCGCCTTCGCCCAGGCCTGGCCCGCACGGCCGGTGCATCTCATCGCGCCCTATGGCGCGGGCGGGTCCAACGACATCCTCACGCGCCTGCTCGGCGAGGCCCTGGCGCCCCGCATCGGGCAGAGCCTGGTGATCGAGAACAAGGCCGGCGCGGGCACGCGCATCGCCAACGAATACGTGGCGCGTGCCGCGCCCGACGGCCACACCGTGCTGCACGCGGCCGCGCCCATCGCCATCGGCGTGGCGCTCTACCCCAAGCTGCCCTACGACGTGAAGAAGGACTTCGTGCCGGTGCTGAGCACGGCCATCGCCCCTCTGTTCCTCATCGTCAATGCCGATGCGCCCTACAAGACGGTGGCCGAGTTCATCGCCTACGGAAAAGCCAGCGACAAGGGTCTGACCTTCGGTTCACCGGGGGCCGGTTCGGCACCGCACCTCACGGCCGAATTGCTGATGCGCTCGGCCGGAACCAAAGGCCTGGTGGTCCAGTTCCGTGGCGACGCGCCAGCCTATACCGAGCTGCTGGCGGGTCGCATCGATGCGACGCTGACGGCGATCTCGACCGCGTTGCCGCACATCCAGGCCGGCAAGCTGCGCGTGCTGGGGGTGGCCAACGAAGAGCGCACGCCGCTGTACCCGCAGGCCCCGACCTTGCGCGAGTCGGGTCTGGCCTCGGTGGTGGGCTATGGCTGGTACGGGCTTATGGTGCCCGCCGGTACGCCCGCGGCCATCGTGCAGAAACTCAACGCCGAGACGAATGCGGTTCTCAGCGACCCGGAGGTGCGAAAGAAGGTCGAGGCGGTCGGCCTGCAGGTGCGTGGGGGCACGTCGGCCGAGTTCTCTGCCTTCATCGACAGCGAAATCCGCAAGTGGACGCAGGTCATCCAGGCCGCCAACATCAAGCCGGAATGAACGGGTCCGAGTGACCGGGCGGGGGGTCCGGCTGTGCGTCTTCGCGCTGCGGCCGGGCCTCAGATCTGCCGGCTGCGCGCCAGCGGGGGGTTCTTCGAGAAGTAGGCGACGATGCCGCGCAGCAGCGCGTCGGCCAGATCGTTCTGGTACTTCGGGTCATTCAGGCGCTTCTCTTCATCGGGGTTGCTGATGAAGGCGGTCTCCACCAGCACGCTGGGGATGTCGGGCGCGCGCAGCACCGCGAAGTTGGCTTGCTCCACGCGCGGCTTGTGCAGCTTGCCGATCTTCTTGACGTGGCCGAGCATGGCCGTGCCGAGCTTGAGGCTGTCGTTGATCTGGGCCGTGGTGCTCATGTCGAGCAGGGCGCGGCGCACGGTGGCGTCGGCCGCCTTGGCGTTGAGCCCGCCCACGAGGTCGGCGGCGTTCTCCTTGTTGGCCATCCAGCGCGCGGCGGTGCTGGTGGCGCCGCGGGTACTCAGCGCATACACGCTCGCACCCTGCGGGCGTGGCGACATGAACGCATCCGCATGGAGGCTGATGAAGAGGTCGGCCTGCACGGCCTGCGCCTTCTGCACACGCACCTGCAGCGGTACGAAGAAGTCCTTGTCGCGTGTCATGTAGGCGCGCATGGGGTTGCCGTTGACGCGCGTTTCGTTGATGCGGTCGCGCAGTTTCTGCGCGATCTGCAGCACGACCTTCTTCTCGTAGGTGCCACGCGGGCCAATGGCGCCCGGGTCCTCTCCACCATGGCCGGGGTCGAGCGCGACGATGATGAGACGCTCGGTCTTGCCCTTGCCCGGTGGGGGCTGCTTGGCAGGGCTGCCCTTTTTCGGCACGGCTTCGGCCACGGTGGTGTCCTCACCCGCCGGTGCGCCCGGGCCTGGCTTCGGCCGGGTGCCGGGGCGCTCGGCTTGGGCGATCAGGTCGCCCAGGGGGTCGTCGGCGGGCGATCCCGACCGGGCGACCTTGTCGGTCTCCAGTCCCAGCAGGCGCGCGGCGCGCTCGCTGGCGGCGTCGAGTTCGCGGATGCGCTGCGAGATCAGCTGCTCCAGCGGGTCGGGCGGGTTGAGCGGATAGAGATCGAAAACCAGGCGGTGCTGGTACGCTGCCACGGGCTGCAGGCTGAACACCTGCGGCTTGATCGGCTTCTTGAGGTCGAGCACCAGGCGCACGACATTGGGCGCGTTCTGCGCCACGCGGATGCCGGCGATGTTGGGGTCGTCGGACTTGAGGTGACCCACCAGTTCGCGCAGGCTGGGCAGCAGGTCCATGCCCTCAATGTCCACCGCGAGCCGGGGTGGTTCGTTGATGAAGAACTGCCGCGCCTGCAGCGCGCCGTCGGATTCGATGGTCACGCGCGTGTAGTCTTCGGCTGGCCAGATGCGCACGGCCACCACGCTTGCGCCGCGTGCGATCTGCTGCGCGCCCAGCAGCAGCACCAGCGAGCCCGCGCGCAGCAGGGAGCGGCGGTTGAGCGCGTCGTTCATGAAAGGGCCTCCAGCAGCAGGCGGCCGGTGGCAGTGAGGGCCGTGGCGCTGACGATGCGGCGCGTGTCCTGGTCCAGATCGATGTGGGCTTGAGGGGGCATCTCGTCGGGTTGGATGTCGATCCGCAGATCGACCGCAGGGAGGAAGTCGCCGGCGCGCTCCGGCCATTCCACCAGCTTGAGACCGGGGCTCGCGAAAAGTTCGCGAAAACCCGCGTCCTCCCATTCACGCGGGTCGTTGAAGCGGTAGAAGTCGAAGTGCCAGATCTGCAGCGGCTCGCCCGCCGGCATCACCGCGCAGTCGATCGCGCTGTGCGGTTCCACCACGGCATAGGTCGGGCTCTTGATGCGTCCGCGCACACCAAGCGCGCGCAGCAGGTGGCGCACCAGCGTGGTCTTGCCCGCGCCCAGGTCGCCCTGCAGGGTCAGCGTGGCGTGGGCGATGGCGGGAGAGGTGGCGAGCTGGCGGGCAAAGGCCTGCGTGTCTTCTTCGGCGGTCCAGCGGCCCTGCCAGGTTGCCGCAGGGGACACGGAGCCCGCAGGCGCCGGCCCGGTTCCTACAATGGGCTTCACATGACGTTCGCTTTTGATGCCGCTCAACTCGTCTCGCAGATACAGGCTTGGGGCCAGGAGCTTGCATTTTCCCAAATTGGCGTCGCAGGTGTGGATTTGTCGGCCGCGGAACCGGGTTTGCAGGCCTGGTTGTCGGCTGGATGTCACGGTGACATGGGCTACATGGCCGCCCACGGCATGAAACGCGCACGGCCCGCCGAACTGGTGCCAGGCACGCTGAGCGTGATCACCGCGCGCATGGACTACCTGCCGCGCGCCACGCCCGAGGGCTGGCAGGCGCTGGAGTTGCGGCGCCTGGAGCATCCGGGCGAGGCCGTGGTGTCGATGTACGCGCGCGGCCGGGACTACCACAAGGTCCTGCGCAATCGCCTGCAGACGCTGGCCGAACGCATCCAGGGCGCCGTGGGGCCGCTGGGTCACCGCGTGTTCACCGATTCCGCGCCGGTGCTCGAAGCCGAACTGGCACAGCGCAGCGGCCAGGGCTGGCGCGGCAAGCACACGCTGCTGCTGAATCGCGAAGCCGGGTCGATGTTTTTCCTTGGAGAGATCTACGTCGACCTCGCACTGCCCACCACCGGTCCGGTCAGCGAACACTGCGGCGCCTGCCGCGCCTGCATCGACATCTGCCCCACGCAGGCCATCACCGCGCCGCACCGGCTTGACGCACGCCGTTGCATCAGTTACCTCACCATCGAACACGGCGGACCGATTCCCGAAGAACTGCGCCCTCTGATGGGCAACCGCGTCTACGGCTGCGACGACTGCCAGCTGGTCTGCCCCTGGAACAAGTTCGCCCAGCGCAGCCCGCTGCCGGACTTCGACGAACGCGAAGGCCTGAGCGGTGCGGCGCTGGTCGAGCTGTTTGCGTGGAGCGAAGAAGAGTTCCTGCGCCGCACCGAGGGCAGCCCGATCCGCCGCATCGGGCACGAACGCTGGTTGCGCAACATCGCTGTGGCGCTGGGCAACGCGCTGCGTGCGGGGCATGACGACGAAATTCTGCGCGCGCTGCAGTCCCGTGCCGACCATCCGGGCGAGCTGGTGCGCGAGCACGTGGCGTGGGCCCTGGCTCAGGACGTCCCGACCGCGTCCTGAAGCCGGTCGAGCAGGGCCAGCAGGGTGGAACGCTCGCTCTCGTCCAGACCGGCGGTCATGGTCTTCTCGAAACGCACAAGGTGCTGCTGCATCCTGCGTCGCAGCGCCAGGCCGGCAGCCGTGGCGCTCACACGCTGGCAGCGGCCGTCGTCGGGGTCGGGGCGGCTCTGCAGCAGGCCGCGCTCAAGCAGCAGCTTGACGACGCGGGCGATCTGGGCCTTGTCGCGCCCCGAGTGCTGCACCAGGTCGCGCTGCGTGGCGCCGTCGTGGCGCGCGAAGAAGGCCAGGCAACGCGCTTCCATCGACCCCAGTCCCTCGCCGTCATTTCGCATGGCTTCCCGCAGGTGGCGCCGCAGGCCATGCGTGATGTTGTGCAGGCGGTCCAGCACGTCGGTGTTCGTCTGTCGTGTCATCGTGGGTCGTCCATGTGGTTGACATTGTCATCCAATCAGGGCATTATCGTTGTCATTATCAACCAGATGAAAACATGAATACAAGCGAATCAAACGCCCTGGCCGTCGAGCGCGTGCGCCATGAGACCAAGGTACGCCGCCTGCAGGTGCTGCACATCGAGCAGGTCAGCCCGCATTTCCTGCGCGTGCGTCTCGCGGGCGATGCGCTGCGCGGCTTCGTCTCGGCCTCGTTCGACGACCACGTCAAACTCATGCTGCCGGCGCAACCGGGTACCCCGCTCGTGCTGCCCGAAGCCGGGCCGGACGGCCTGGCCCTGCCGCCGGGTGCCGAGCGCCCTGTCATGCGCGACTACACGCCGCGCCGCTTCGATGGCGAGGCTGGTCTGCTCGACATCGAATTCCTGCTGCACGGCGATGGCGTCGCATCACGCTGGGTCGGGCAGGCCCGCGAGGGCGACGAGGTGGGGATCGGCGGACCTCGCGGTTCCTTCGTGGTGCCGACGGGCTTCGACTGGCATCTGCTGGTGGGCGACGAAACGGCCCTGCCCGCTATCGCACGGCGGCTGGAGGAACTGCCCGAGACCGCGCACGCGATCACGGTGATCGAGACCGCCGATGCCGGCGACCGGCGAGCGCTGAACAGCCGCGCGCATCTGCAGACGCACTGGGTCCGCAGCGGGGAGGTCAGCGCGCTGGCGAGCACCGTGCGGGCCCTGGCGCTACCGTCGGGCGAGGGTTTTGCCTGGGCCGCAGGTGAGGCCGCCAGCATGGTCGCCGTGCGCCAGGCTCTGGTGCAGGGGCATGGGATGGACAAGGCGCGCGTGCGCGCCTCGGCCTACTGGAAGCGCGGCAGCGTCGGCCACCACGAAACGCTGGGCGGCTGAGTTCAGTTCGTGTAGCGCTGGCGCAGCTCGCGCTTGAGCAGCTTGCCGCTGGGGTTCTTGGGCAGGCTGTCGGTGAAGACCACGCGCTTCGGGCTCTTGAACGCGGCCATGTGCTGGTTGCAGTGCGCCACCACCTCGGCCTCGGTCAGCGTCTGGCCCGCCTTGACGACGATCACGGCGGTGACCGCTTCCACCCACTTCGGGTCGGGCAGGCCGATCACCGCCACCTCGCTCACCGCCGGCAGGCGGTAGACCATCTCCTCCACCTCGCGGCTGGCCACGTTCTCGCCGCCGGTCTTGATCATGTCCTTCTTGCGGTCGACCACGGTGATGTAGCCCTCGTCGTCGATCACCGCGAGGTCGCCGCTGTGGAACCAGTCGCCCTCGAACGCGGCTTTCGTGCGCTCCGGGTCGTTGAAGTAGCCCAGCATCAGGTGCGGCGAGCGGTGCACGATTTCGCCGACCTCGCCCACGGCCACGTCCCGCATCGCGTCGTCGACCACGCGCGTCTCCACGTTGATCACGGCCTTGCCGCAGGAACCGGGCTTGCGCAACTGGTCGTTGGGGCCGAGCATGGTGGCCAGCGGCGCGATCTCGGTCTGGCCGTACAGGTTCCACAGCCGCACCGAGGGCAGACGCGCGGCCAGTTCCTTGAGCACCTCCACCGGCATGATGGAGGCACCGTAGTAGCCCTTGGCCAGATGTTTGAGCTTCGCCGCGTCGAACAGCGGCGAACGCAGCAGCGCGATCCACACCGTGGGCGGTGCAAAGAAGCTGGTGATGCCGTGGCGCTCGATCAGCGCGAGCAGGTTGTCGGGCACCGGCCTGGCCGTGATCACGTTGCTGCTGCCGATGTAGATGGCCGGGCCGAAGAACACGTCAAGCTGCGCGCAGTGGTACAGCGGCAGCGCGTGCAGCGCGCGGTCGTCCTCGGCAATGTCCGCGTTGATCACGCAGCTCACGTACTGCCACAGCACGGCGTCGTGTGTGAGCATGGCGCCCTTGGGCGTGGACTCGGTGCCGCTGGTGTAGACGATCTGCGCCAGATCGTAGCTGCCCAGGCTCACGTCGGGCAGCGGGTCGGTGCAGGCGGCCAGCGTGTCGAACGCGTGCATGCCGGCGACCGGCTCGCTTGGGTCCTCCGAGGGCAGCCAGAGGTACTGGGCCACCTGCGTGTCCAGCGCTGCCGCCGCGCGCGCGAGCTCGGCCAGACCGCTGTCGGTGGCCAGCGTCCTGGCGCCCGCGTGGCGCAGGATATACGCGACCTCGTCGGCCTTGAGCATGAAGTTGATCGGCACCATGACCGCGCCCCGGCGCGCCAGCGCGAAGCGCAGCGCGGCAAAGCCGTGCGAGTTGCGCGCCAGCACGGCCACCTTGTCGCCCTGCGCCACGCCGATCCCGGCCAGGCCTGCGGCCAGGCGGCTGACCAGTGCGTCGAATTCGGCGTACGTCCATTGCGTGTCGCCGCAGACGATGGCGGTCTTGGCGGGCAGCCGCTGGGCGGTGCGGCGCAGGGCGTCGGCGATGGTCTGGCGGCGCACCACCGGGTGGATGGACGAGGGCATGCAATGTCTCCTGTTGCTGGGAACGTCAGCGCCGGATTCTGACCGGCGCGGGTTTCGCATGCTGTCACATTTGCAGGCTTGCGCGCCGATGCCCGGGCGCGGACCCACGGCTATCATCGGTTCATGAACCCGGTGACCTCCGCGCAATCCACCCTGCACCGCTGGGGCCGGGCGGCGCGCGCGAGCTGGGACGCCTGGTGGCACACGCTGCTGGTGGGCGCGCAGATCCTGGTGCTGGCGCTCTCGCCGACGAGCTACAGCGCGGGCACGCACCGGCGCGCCGTGTTCGAGAGCCTGTACCGCGCCACCGCGCCTCTGCTCACCTGGTTCCTCACGCTCTCGGCACTGGTCAGCCTGGTGCTGATCCGCATCGTGGTGGCCACGGCCACCAGCTATGGCCTGTCGCAGTACGCGCTGGAGGTGCTGGTGCGCACGCTGGTGCTCGAACTCATTCCGCTCTACGCCGCGCTGTTCGTCGCGGTGCGCTATGCCATGCCCGGCGCGCAGGCGGTGCGCAAGCAGCTGGCGCTGCAGCAGCGCGCAGGCCGCCTGCCCGAGCGGCAGATGCTGCTGGTGAACGAGTTGCTGCCGCGCGCGCTGGGCTGCGTGTTCTCGGTGCTGCTGCTCGCAGGGCTGAGTTCCCTGGTGGCCCTGATACTGACTTACCTCACGGTCTACGGCTTCTCGCCCTGGGGCCTGCCGGGTTACACGCACGCCGTTGGTGGCGTGTTCACGCCCGCGGTCTCGCTCATCTTTTCGCTCAAGACCCTGTTCTTCAGCCTGGCGGTGGCGGTGGTGCCGCTGGCTGCGAGCGCCCAGCCGGACGCGCTGGGGAACTACACCCGTCGCAGCGACATGAGCGAGTTCGCGCGCCTGTTCTCGGTGGTGCTGCTGATCGAGGTGGTGTCGCTGGTGGGCAACTACTATTGAAGACCATGAATCCCACGCCACCCCCCTCACCCACGCCCGCCGACGCGCCACCGGTGAAGAACCTGGAGCTCAAGGCCGCGCTGCTGCTGGTGCTCATGGTGGTCTTGCTGCTGGGCTCGGCCGCCTACATCCTGTATGCGCGCGGCGTGCTCGAACCCACGCAGCGGCTGGTGCTGATCTCGGACGATTCCGAGGGCGTCGTGGTCGGAATGGACATGACCTTTGCCGGTTTTGCCATCGGGCGCGTGGCGCGCATCGAACTGGCCGACGACGGCAATGTGCGCATCCTGATCGACGTACCCGAATCGGACGCGAAATGGTTGCGCACGTCGAGCATCTTCACCATGGAGCGCGGCCTGGTGGGCGGCACGCGCATCCGCGCGTACAGCGGCGTGCTGGACGATCCGCCGCTGCCCGATGGCGCCGAGCGCACGGTGCTGCGCGGCGACACCGCGGCCGAGATCCCCAAGCTTGCCGCGAGCATGCGAGAGGTGCTGGAGAACCTGGCCGCGCTGACCCGCAGCGACGGCGCGCTGGCCGGCACCCTGAGCAATGTGGCGGGTGCGACCGAGCGCCTCAAGGGTCCACAGGGCGCCATGGGCGTGCTGATGGGCAGTGACGAAGACGCGAAGAAGCTGGTGCTCACCATCGAGCGCACCAATGCTCTTCTGCTGCGCGCCGACGCGCTCGCCCGGCGGCTGGACAGCCTGGCCGCCAACGCCGACCGGCAGGTGTTCGGCCAGGGCGCGGCGCCGGGTGAGGGCAGCCTGGCGGGCGATGCGCGCGCCACCGTCCAGCAGCTCACCGCCTTGCTGACCCAGGCCCGCACCAGCCTGCAGAAGGTTGACGCGGTGCTGGTCGAGGTGCAGGGTATCGCGGGCAACACCCGCGAAGCCACGGGCGACCTGGGCACGCTGCGCGGCGAGGTCGAGTCCAGCCTGCGCAAGGTGGAGTCGCTGATCAACGACATCAACCGCAAGTGGCCATTCGCCCGCGACACGGAGATCAAGCTGCCGTGAACACGATCACCCCTGCGCCGGGACCCAGGGTCCCGTCACCCCCTCAAGGGGGCAATGCCTGCGGCCCGGCGAAGCCGGTTCCGCGGCATTTCTGGACTGGCGTGTCTGCTTTCGTGGCGTTTTTTGCGCTGTCCGCCTGTTCCAGTCAGCCCCCCGCGCCCGAGTGGCAGATGAATGCGAAGGGCAGCGCGGAGCGCGCGGCCCAGGCGTGGCTGGTGGGGGACGCGCGCATCGAGGCGGCGGAGTTCGCGCGCGTGCGCGCCGCGCTGGCCAGCACCGGCCAGCCCGCGCTGCTGGCGCGTGCCGAACTGCTGCGCTGCGCCACGCGCGTGGCTTCGCTGGTGTTCGAGCCCTGCACCGGCTTTGACGCGCTGGCGCAGGACGCGCAACCGGCCGAGCAGGCCTATGCGCGCTATCTCGCGGGCGCGGCCACGCCGGCCGACGTTGCGCTGCTGCCCGAAGCCCATCGCGCGCTGGTGCAAGGCGCCGCGCCCGAGGCGGCCCTGGCCGTGATCCAGGACCCGTTGTCGCGGCTCGTGGCCGCCGGCGTGTTGCAGCGACAGGGCCGGGCATCGGGCGAGGTGGCCGCGCGCGCAGTGGACACCGCGTCGGCCCAGGGCTGGCGCCTGCCCTTGCTGGCCTGGCTCAGGCTGCAACAGCAGCGCGCCCGGGAAACCGGCGCCGGTGACGAGGCCGCGCGCCTGCAACGGCGCATCGACCTCGTCTCCGGCACGGCAGCGCGCTGACGGATCAGTTCACCTTGCCGATGCGCTGCACCACGGATTTCATGGCCGCGGCGTCGGCCTTCACGAAGGCATCGAACTCCGAGGCGTCCTGGTACTGGAACCGGGTGCCGGCCGTGGTCATCACCTGGATGGTGCGCTCGTCGCGTGCGGCGGCGCGAGCGGCTTCGCGCAGCTTGTCGATCACCGGTTGCGGCGTGCCGGCCGGCGCAAACAGGCCCGCCCACTGCGAATAGCTGACGTTCACGCCCAGCTCCTTGAAGCTGGGGACGTCGGGCAGCAGCGCCAGGCGGCCTTCGCCCCAGTGGGCCAGTGCGCGCATGCGCCCGCTCCTGATGTGGCCCACGACGCTGGCCGGCCCGCTCGCCAGGGCCTCCACCTGGTTGCCCAGCAGGCCGACGATGGCCGGGCCGGCGCCGGTATAGGGCACATGCAGCATGAAGGTGCCGGTGGCGGCCTTGAGCTGCTCCATCGGCACCTGCATGGTGCCGTAGTTGCCCGACGAACCGAAGCTGATGCGCCCTGGATTGGCCTTGGCGTGCGCGATGAACTCGGCATAGGTCTTCCAGGGGCTGTCGGCGCGCACCACCAGCACCGTCGGGTCGGCGGTCATGCGCGCGATCGGCGTGAGCTGGTTCACCTCGAACTGCGGCGGACGCTCCAGGATGCGGTCGGCCTCGGGCAGCACCACCAGCGACGACAGCGCCATGAGGATGGTGTAGCCGTCTGCCGGCGCCTTGGCCACGGCGGCCATGCCGATGGCGCCACCCGCTCCGCCGCGGTTGACCACCACCACCGACTGGTTCAGGTGGCGCGCCATGGCCTCGGCCACCGGGCGGCCCACGGTGTCGGCCACGCCACCGGGCGGAAAGGGGACGATCATGGTCACGGGCTTGCTCGGGTAGGCGTCCTGCGCGGCGGCCAGGCCAACGGTGGCGGCCAGGGCGAGGGCGAGGCTGCACAGCTTGAGTGCGGTTCGGTTCATGTGCGATGTCTCCTGTGTGTTGTCGGTGTTCAAGGGCGGAAAGCGGTCAGACGAAGCGGTTGCGCAGCGTGCCGATGCCATCGATCTCGATGCGCACCACGTCGCCGCTCTTCAGAAAGGTGGGCGGCGTCATGCCCAGGCCCACACCGGCGGGCGTGCCGGTGGCGATCACGTCGCCGGGGTAGAGCGTGATGCCGCGCGAGATGGTTTCAATCAGCGTCGGAATGTCGAAGATCAGGTCTTCGGTGCGGCCGTCCTGGCGCGGCTCGTCGTTGACCCAGCAGCGCACGCGCGTGTGCTGGCCATCGAGCTCGTCGGCGGTGACGATCCACGGTCCCATGGGGCAGAAGGTGTCGAAGCTCTTGCCCATGTCCCACTGCTGGTGGCGCATCTGCACGTCGCGCGCGGTCACGTCGTTGACGATGGTGTAGCCGTAGACGTGTTTCATGGCGTCGGCCCTGGCGATGTTCTTGCCACCGGTGCCGATGACCACGGCCAGCTCCGCTTCGTAGTCGATCTGCGGCGAGATGTGATCACCCGGCAGTTGCACCTCGTCGCCGTCGGCGATCACGCACTCGGGCACTTTGGTGAACACGATGGGCCAGGCCGCCGGATTGGTGTTGTTGTTCTTGAACACCGAGCCCTGCAGTTCCCTGGCGTGCTCGTGGTAGTTGCGGCCCACGCACCAGAGGTTGCGCCGGGGCAGGGGCAGCGGGGCCTCGAGCCGCACCTCGCCCAGCGCGAGGGCGTTGCCAGCCTCGGTGGGCAGCGGCAGGCCGGCCGCGCTGGCCTCGATCAGCGCGAGCGCGCCGAGCCGGGCGTCGGCCGGGTCCAGGGCCAGCGGGGTGATGGCCAGACCGTCGGCGGACACGCGCCCCACCTGGCGCCGGCCGTCGTGAACAAAAGTCGCAATGCGCACACACACTCCTTGTGAAAATCCGTAGAAGATACCAAAAGTACCAATTGGTACCTGATGATGGATGGTAGGCGATACCAATGAGAAGTGGACTGGGGAAATCACGTATGCGGTTGCTTTGGCGGATATTGGTATGTTTTGGTACAGTTGGCGCGATGAGCATGTCCACACCACTGCGCGACACCATCCTCGACCAGTTGCAGGCCGGTCAGTGGCGCGCGGGCGATCGCCTGCCCACCGAACGCGAGCTCTCCAGCCGGTTCAACGTGAGCCGCACCACGGTGCGCAAGGCGCTGCTCGAACTCAAGGCGCAGGGCCTGATCGAGCAGACCGTGGGCAGTGGCACCTTCGTGACCGAAGACGCCGGCGCGCGCCTGGGCCGGCGCGTGCAGCAGGACTCGTCGCAGCACACCAGCCCGGCCGCGTTGATGGAGGCACGCCTGGCCTTGGAGCCGGCGATCATCGAGATGGCGATCCGCAACGCCAACCAGGCGGACCTGCAGCGCATGGACGCCTGCTGCGACAACGCCGAGCGCGCCGAGACGCTGGAGGCCTTCGAGCACTGGGACGCCGAGCTGCACCAGGCGATTGCCGACGCGGCGCACAACAGCTTCGTGGCCAATGTGTTCACGCTGATGAAGACGGTGCGTGCGCAGGGTGACTGGGGGCAGCTCAAGAAGAAGAGCGTGACGCCCGAGCGGCGCCTGGCCTACCAGACCGAGCACCGCGCCATCGTGGAGGCACTGCGCGACCGCGATGCGGTGCGGGCGCGCGAGTTGACGCTGGCGCACCTGCTGCATGTGCGGCAGAACCTGCTCGGGTATTAGCTCTCTCGCGTTCGTTGCGTTGCGTTGCGTTGCGTTGAGTGCGGAGACCTCGCGGGATCGGGCACCCGGGCGCTCTGCTCCGCTCATGTCCCCCGAACCGACTGCGCCGGTTCTCCTCCTTGACTTCGCTGCGCAGAGCGCCCGGGTGCCCGATCCGAAGCAGCGGTGGCATGCCAGCGGTGGACTGCTCTGGTGCAGGCGGACCGAGGCGCTGGGCTGACCGGCGCAGCGAAGTCAAGGAGGAGACAAGGGCGAAGCCCTGGGCGGGGGACATGAGCGGAGCCGGTCAGCCCAGTGCCTCGGTCCATACCAAGCCCGCAGGCCTGAAACGTCAGGGGATGTTCCCCAGCACGCCCAGCGCAAACGGCAGGCTCACCATGCCCAGCAAGGTCGACAGCGTGACCAGGCCAGCCACATACGGCCCGTTGTAGCCCATGCGCGCGGCCAGCACATAGCAGCTCGACGCGGTGGGCACGGCCGAGAACATCAGCAGGATGGTGGTCTGCGTCGGGTCGAGCCCGAACAGCCTGGCAAGGCCGAAGGCCATGAGCGGCATGCCCAGGTGCTTGCAGGCCAGCACCAGCATGCCCAGCGTCTTGGCGCTGGCCAGCATGCCGAACTGCATGCCCGCGCCGGCGGCCAGCAGGCCCAGTGCCAGCGAAGCCTGGCCGATGCGGTTCACCGTGGGCTCCAGCCAGAACGGCATGGAGAAACCCAGCAGGTTGGCGATCAGGCCCGAGACAGTGCCGATGATCAAGGGATTGCGCAACAGCTCGCGCGCAAAGCCCTTGTTGCCGTGTCGCGCCATCGGCCAGACCGCGCCGACGTTGAAGATCGGCACACAGACCCCGATGATCACCGCCACCAGCAACAGGCCCTCGGGCCCGGCCACGCGATCTGCCAGCGCCAGCAGGATGAAGGAGTTGAAGCGGAAGGCAACCTGTGCGCTGGCCGCGTGCAGGCGCACATCGAGCCGCTTGCCCAACCAGGGCCAGTGGGGCAGGGAGTACGACAGCGCGATGGCACACACCGCCAGCGAAACCGCCGCACCCACCAGACTGGAGGCGGCGCCCAGGTCCAGCGGGCTCTTCACGATGCTGTGGAACAACAGCACCGGGAAAAGGAAGTAGTAGACGAGGCTCTCCACCTGCTCCCATACCTTGCGGTTGAGCGCGGTGAAGCGGCACACCAGGTAGCCGCAAAGGATGAGCGAGAAGTCGGGGAAGAGGAGCTGCGCGAAGTTCACCGGGCGAGCATAACTGTCCGCACGGGGCCGCCGGCTCAGCGCGTGGCGGGAGCTTCGCAGGCGGTCAACAGGGTGACCCCGCCGTCCGACTTCAGCCAGTGCGACAGGGCGCGGCACTGGCCGCCGGTGCACAACTCGTAGTCGGCAGTGAACTCTGAACGTGAGAGCCGCAATCCTGCGGGCTGCGGCAACTGGGGGGTGTAGCTGTACCAGCCGTCCTTCAGCACCGCGTCGGGCGCTGGCTCCATGCCGGCGGCCGAGCCGCGCACGCGGGCCGCCAGCGCGCGCAGTGCGGCCCGCCCTTCGGGCGTCATCACCACCGCGTAGTCTTCTTCCCAGCGCACCATTTCAATGGAATGCGTCCAGGCCAGCGTGAAGCGCTCGGTGGCGATGAAGGCCGGCACGTGGGTCGGCGCGGCGGCCAGGGCCGCGAGGGCCAGACACACGCCCGCTGTGGACACCGCCGCGCCCCGCGCTCAGCGCGCTGCGCTCAGCGCGCGCTGCTGGCGGGTGCGCCACCAGTGCCAGGCCACGAAGACGGCAATGGCCCCCAGACCGATCTCGTCGGTCAGCGGCAGTGCCACCACGAGGAAGCTTGCCGACACCACGGCCACCGCGCGTTCGACCCAGTTCAGGCGCCCGAACAGGAAACCGATGGCGCCCGCGCCCCACATGCCGATGGCCAGCAAGGCCTTGAACACGATCCAGAGCGTGTCACTCCAGTCGCCGGACTGCAGCATGAGCGCCGGGCTGTACACCGCCATGAAGGGCACGATGAAGCCGGCGATGGCCACGCGGATGGCCTGCATGCTGATCTTCAGGCCGGTCTCGCGCGCGATCGGGGCCGCGGCGAAACACGCCAGCGCCACCGGCGGCGTGAGGTCGGCCATGATGCCGAAATAGAACACGAACATGTGCGAGACGATCAGCGGCACGCCCAGCTCCAGCAGCACCGGCGCGGCCAGCGAACTGGTGATGATGTAGTTGGGAATGGTGGGAATGCCCATGCCCAGCACCAGACAGGTGAGCATGGTCAGCAGCAAGGCCAGGAACAGGCTCTCGCGGCCCACGGCGATGATGTAGCCGCCGAGCTCGGCGGCCACACCGGTGAGGTTGATCACCCCGATGATCACACCCACCAGTGCGCAGGCAATGGCCACCGGCAAGGCGTGGCGCGCACCTTCGACCAGCGCACGCACCGCGAGCTGGCGGGCGTCGCCGCCCACGCGCCGGATGAAGGTGAGCGCCAGCAGGACGGCGGTGATCACGAAGAAGGTGATCACGCCGAACTCGATGAAGCCCGCGCAGGCCAGGCCCAGCAGCACCCAGAACAGGCCGCGCAGCGCGGGGCCCTTGACGCCGGTCATGACGGCCGCGCCGAAGATCAGGATCACCGTCAGCGCCAGGCCGACCGTGCCGGAGAACAGCGGCGTGTAGCCCGAGAACAGCAGCGCGACCAGGCCGGCGAGCGGCAGCAGCAGGTACCAGCGCTGGCGCACGGCGGTCCAGGGGTTGGGACAGTCTTCCTTGGCCAGGCCGGTCAGGCCCTTGTTGCCGGCTTCCAGGTGCACCATCCAGAAGGCGGTGACGAAGTACAGGATGGCGGGAATGATGGCCGCCTGCACGATGGACAGGTAGGGCACGTTGATGGTCTCGGCCATGATGAAGGCCACGGCCCCCATCACCGGCGGCATGATCTGCCCGCCCATGCTGGCCGTGGCTTCCACGCCCCCTGCAAACGCCGGGCTGTAGCCGAAGCGCTTCATGAGCGGAATGGTGAACTGGCCGGTGGTGACCACGTTGGCCACACCCGAGCCGTTGATGGTGCCCATGAGGCCCGAGGAGATCACCGACACCTTGGCAGGGCCGCCGCGCGTGTGGCCCACGGTGCCCATGGCGAAGTCGTTGAACAGGCGGATCATGCCGGCCTGTTCGAGGAAGGCGCCGAACAGGATGAACAGGAAGATGTAAGTGGAGGACACATAGGTCGGCGTGCCGTAGATGCCTTCCAGTCCCATGCCGAGCTGACCCACGATCTGGTCCAGGCCATAGCCCCGGTGCGCCAGGTTGCCGGGCAGGTGCTGGCCGAAGACGGCATAGGTCAGGAAGATCAGGCAGATCAGCGGCAGGCCCCAGCCCATCACGCGGCGCGCCGCCTCGAACACCAGTGCCACGGCGACGACGCCGACCACCCAGTCGGCCAGGGTGAGTTCACCGGCGCGCAGGGTCAGGTCGGCCTCGAACACCCACTGGTACAGGCCGGTGGCAAAGCCCGCGATGCCCAGCACCCAGCCCAGGGCACGCCAGCCGGCGTTGCGCCCGCCCATGGGCGGGAACAGCGCAAAGATCATCAGCAGCACGAAACCCACGTGCAATGCGCGGATCACCTGGCTGGAGAACGGGTGGAATGCCGCCATCCAGATCTGGTAGGCCGAGAACAGGATGGCGATCCAGAAAACAGCACCGGTCAGGGGGCTGGCGTGGCTCTCTGCGGGGCTGTCGGGTGCGCTGGGCGTGTTGTGTTCGTTCATGGAAACCTCGGGTCAACAGAAATGGAAACGGCCCCGGGTAGGGGCCGTGTCAAACCGGGCGGGTGTCGGGTGCAACACCGGGGCGCCTGGTCGCCTGTCTGCGCCTTACTTGATCAGGCCGATTTCCTTGTAGTAGCGCTCGGCACCCGGGTGCAGCGGCACGGGCATGCCCTTGATGGCGTTGTCGCGCTTGATGGCCTTGGCGGCGTTGTGCGCGGCGTAGAGGGTGTCGATGTTGTCGTACATCGCCTTGGCCATGCGGTAGGCGGTGTCGTCGGACACGCCGCTGTGGGTGATCAGGAAGTTCGGGATGGCCGCGGTGGGCACGTCCTCGGTCTGGCCGGTGTAGGTGTTGGCCGGAATGACGGACGGCTGGTAGGCCGGGTCACCGACCTTGGTCACCACGTCGGCGGGCACCGAGACCACCACGATCTTGACGGCGGTGGACAGATCGCGGATGGAGGCCACGCCCAGGCCAGCGGATTGCAGGGTGGCGTCGAGCTGGCGGTTCTTCATGAGTTCGACCGACTCGCCAAAAGGCAGGTATTCGACCTTGGCCAGATCGCCGTAGCTCAGGCCGGCGGCCTTGAGGATGGCGCGCGCGTTGAGCTCGGTGCCCGACTTCGCGGCGCCGACCGAGAGGCGCTTGCCCTTGAGGTCCGCGAGGGTCTTGATGCCGGAGTCGGCGCTGGCCACCACCTGGATGTAGTTGCTGTAGGTGGCCGAGAGGCCGCGCAGCTTGTCCAGCTTGTTGGGGAAGCCTGCTTCGGCGTTGCCCTGCCAGGCGTAGGAGACGGCGTCGGCCAGCGACAGCGCGAGCTCACCACGGCCAGCCTGCAGCAGGTTGAGGTTTTCGGCCGAGGCGCGCGTGACCTGGGCGGTGGAACGGGTGTTGGGGATGTCCTTGGCGAAGATCTGCGAGAGCGCCACACCCATGGGGTAGTACACGCCACTCTGGCCGCCGGTGAGCACGTTGACGAACTGCTGCTGCTGGGCCGAGGCCACGCTGGTGAGCAGGGCCGCGCCGAGGCTGAGCCCCAGGCCAATCTTGTGAATCAAGCGCATGGTGTGTGTCTCCTGTCGATGTGAAAAATGCGAGCAGGCAGAATACAACAAGTTGATACGGAACTCCCCCCGGTAACTGCTTACCTGTCGGGGCGGGTTTTCCCCGAGAGTCGAGCGCACCGCAGTGACCCAGGCATCCACCGAACTGTCTCCGAAGGCCCTGGCCAGCCGCGCCGCGGCCGATGCCTTTGCCGATGCCCTGTGGCTGGAGGAGGGCCTGTCGCGCAACACGCTCGATGCCTACCGGCGCGACCTGGTGCTGCTGGGTGACTGGCTGGCCGGGCAGGGCAAGACCCTGCCCGAGACCAGTGAAGCCGACCTCAACCATTACTTCAGCGCGCGCCATGCGCAGACCCGCGCCACCACCGCGAACCGGCGCCTCACCGTGTTCAAGCGCTACTTCCGCTGGGCACTGCGCGAGCGCTTCGTCACCATCGACCCGACACTGCGTCTCGCACCGGCGCGCCAGCCCCTGCGCGTGCCCAAGACCTTGTCGGAGGCGCAGGTCGAAGCCTTGCTGAATGCGCCCGACGCAGGCACGCCGCTGGGGCTGCGCGACCGCTGCATGCTTGAACTCATCTATGCCAGCGGCCTGCGTGTGAGCGAGCTCGTGACGCTCAAGACCTGGCACGTGGGCATGAATGAATACGTGCTGCGCATCACCGGCAAGGGCAACAAGGAGCGCCTCGTGCCCTTCGGCCAGGTCGCCGGCCAGTGGCTGCAGCGCTACCTGATGCAGGCGCGCGGAGATATCCTGGGCGGCCTGCAGAGCGAGGACCTGTTCGTCACCGCGCGCGGCTCGCGCGCCGGCGAGGCCATGACGCGCGCGATGTTCTGGCAACTGGTGAAGAAATACGCCGCGCAGGCCGGCATCACCTCGCCACTGTCGCCGCACACGCTGCGCCATGCCTTTGCCACCCACCTGCTCAACCACGGCGCGGACCTGCGCGCGGTGCAGATGCTGCTGGGCCATGCCGACATCTCCACCACCACGATCTACACCCACGTGGCGCGCGAGCGCCTCAAGACCCTCGTGGCGCGGCACCACCCGCGCGGGTAGCGCGCCATCGTTCCGGGTTAACGCGTATGTAGAAGCCCCAATGAAGGCGCGTCCGGCAAGCCCTACATTTCCTGTGCCCTTCCACATCCCCATTCACTGGAGCACATTTCATGGTTTCTCGTCGTCAGCTCGTTGCAATCGGTCTGGCCACCGCCTCGGCGGCTGTGGCCGGCAGCGCGTGGGCTCAGGCCTACCCGAACAAGCCGATCCGGCTGCAGGTGCCGTTCGCACCGGGCGGTACCACCGACATCATTGCGCGTGTCATGTCCGAGTCGCTGGGCAAGGCGCTGGGGCAGAGCGTGGTGGTGGAGAACAAGGCCGGCGGCGGCGGCGTGGTGGGTGCCACCGAGCTCGCGCGCAGCCCGGCCGACGGCTACATCCTGGGCATGGCCACGGTGTCGACCACGGCGGCCAATCCGGCGATCAATCCCAGGATTCCGTACAACACGCTCACGGACTTCACGCCCATCGTCAACATCGCCGCGACGCCCAACGTGATCGCGGTGCATCCCGGCTTCCCGGCGAAGGACTTCAAGGCCTTCGTGGCCGAACTCAAGAAGAACCCCGGGCGCTACAGCTACGCGAGTTCGGGCACCGGCGGCATCGGCCACTTGCAGACCGAGCTGTTCAAGAGCCTGACCGGCGCCTTCATCACGCACATTCCCTACCGGGGTGCGGGCCCCGCGCTCAACGACACCATTGGTGGGCAGGTGCCGATCATCTTCGACAACCTGCCTTCCGCGTTGCCGCACATCAAGGCCGGCCGTCTGGTGGCGCTGGCGGTGGCGGCGCCGCAGCGCCTGGCGGTGCTGCCCGATGTGCCCACGTTCAAGGAGATGGGGCTGGAGCCGGTGAACCGCATGGCGTATTACGGCCTCATCGGCCCCAAGGGCTTGGCGCCCGAGGTGGTGGAGAAGGTCAACAGCGCTGCCCGGCAGGCTCTGACCGACCCGGCGGTGAAGAAGCGCGTGGAGGACACGGGCTCGCTCGTGGTCGGCAACACGCCGGCCGAATTCGCCGCGCAGATCAAGGCCGAGTACGAGGTTTACAAGGACGTGGTGGCGAAGCAGAAGCTCAAGCTGGATTGAGCGACCAGACATCCGCCGCCAGGAGGCCGCCCGCGGGCGGCCTATTCATTTCCTGCTGCCCCAGAGCTGCTCCAGGCGCATGTCGCGCCCGCAACTGGCGCGGTAGTACTGGTAACGGATCGGGTTCTTCTTGTAATAGTCCTGGTGGTAGTCCTCGGCGGCATAGAACGGCCCGGCCGCCACGATCTCGGTGACGATGGGCTCCTTGAAGGGCTTGCTTTTCTCCAGCTCGACGAGCGAGCGCCGTGCGGCCGCCAGTTGCGCCGCGTCGTGCGTGAAGATGGCGGTGCGGTACGGGCTGCCGGCATCACAGAACTGCCGGTTCTTCGTGGTCGGGTCGATGCTGCGCCAGAAGGTGGCGAGCAGTTGCTCGTAACTCACGCGGGCCGGGTCGAACACGATCTCCACGGCTTCTGCGTGGCCGGTCTTGTCGGAGGAAACCTGCCGGTAGGTCGGGTTGGCCACGGTGCCGCCGATATAGCCCGAGGTGGTGGACAGCACGCCCGGCACCTTGTCGAAATCGGCCTCCACACACCAGAAGCAGCCGCCCGCGAAGGTGGCCTTGGCGGAGGCAGCAGGGGCCTGGGCCTGCGCGGGCGCGACCGCGATCAGCGCGGTGGCCATCAGGGCCAGCATTCGGCCGAACCCGAAGCGGTGCAGGCTCTTCATGCGGCCTCCGGGGCAAAACGCAGCGCCACGCCGTTGTTGCAGTAGCGCTTGCCGCTGGGTTGGGGGCCGTCGTTGAACACGTGACCCTGGTGGCCGTCGCAGCGCACGCAGTGGTACTCGGTGCGCGGCAGGATCAGCTTGTAGTCGGTCTTGGTGCCCAGTGCACCGGGCAGCGGCGTGTGGAAGCTGGGCCAGCCGGTGCCGCTCTCGTACTTGGCGTCGGACGAGAACAGCGGCAGGTCGCAGCCCGCGCAATGGTAGGTGCCCTTGCGCTTCTCGGCGTTGAGCGGGCTGGTGCCCGCGCGCTCCGTGCCTTCCTCACGCAGCACGGCGAACTGCGCCGGTGTCAGGCGCTTCTTCCATTCGGCGGGGGAGAGGTTCCAGGGGGCGGTGGCGGCCAGGGCATGGGCCACGGGCGCGGCGGCCTGCGAGCCCAGGCCGAGGAGGGTGAGCAGCTTCATGGTGTGTCGGCGGTTCATGGTGACGGGACCTTTCATGCGGATAGGTCGGTCGCGGTGGCCGATTTCTTACACGCGAACCCGTTGGAGTCGGTCTGGCCGCGCGGGTTCTGCGCTCGCACGCGCCATTACAAGGGCTTGAGCACGAAGCCGATCACCAGGCCCTGGTCCGTGACGGTGATCGGTCCGGGCTGCATGCCCATGGCGTCCACCATCTTCAGGTCCTGAGGTTGCAACTGGTGCAGCACGAGTTCGCGCAGCGACTGTTCGGCCAGCGCGGGCGCGTAGGTGTTGAGCATGTCCACCACGCCAGGCTGCAGGCTGGGAAAGCGCAGGCGACCCAGGCGCAACTGGTGCGCGCGCACAGTGCGGTCACTCGGTTCGTAGCGCAGCGCGAAGTCGACGTCGAAGCTGCCCTGGTGGCTGCGGTTGAGCGCGGGCCCGGCCACCTCCACCACCATCTCGCTGCGCAGGCGGTTCTGCGCGGGCAGCAGGCGCAGGCGGGGGATCTGCAGATCGAGGTTCAGGACGCCGGGCACCGGGTAGCGCAGCGGGAAACGCCGGGCCACGGCTTGTTGCAGCTGATCGAGCGACACCGTGTGGCCTGCGGGCGCATCCCCAGGCGCAGGGTATTCGCTGGCGCGCGCGCCCACCGCACCAGCAAGGGCGCCGTGGAGCAGCGGGAGGACAAGGCAAAGGGTTCTGCGTCGCATGGATGGCTGTTTGGAGCCAGCGTCGCGCCGCAGGTTCGCGTCAAGTCGTCTCTATTTGTAGAAGGCCTCGACCTTGCCCTTGAGCTGGATCAGCAGCGGGTTGCCCTTGCGGTCCAGCGTCTTGCCCGACGGCACCTTGACCCAGCCTTCGCTGATGCAGTACTCGGTGACGTCGAAGCGTTCCTTGCCGTTGAAGCGGATGCCCACGTCATGTTCGAACACGGCGGGCACGTGGTGAGGGCTGCCCGGTTCGATGCACAGGCGGTCGGGCAGGGGTGGACGAGAGGAGTCGGGGGAGGTGTTGTCGCTCATGGGCAGGATTGTTGATCAGTTCGCAGCCGGGGCGAAAGGCGTGGTCTCAGCCGCCCAAGCCGGCAAAGGGTTCTGCACGTCCTCGTTGGCGTCCAGCGCGGCCAGAAGGGCCTCCACTTCTTCCAAGTGTTCGGCGCTCAGGCTGTCGGGGGCGATCAGATTCCTGGGCTTGTAGCCGAGCTTGGAGTCCACTGGAGGCGACTCATATAGATGGGAAAGCAGTCTGAAAATTTTCGATTTGGAGTGAGCATGGGATACCATCTGTATCGGAAACTTCATGTCGTAGATTCGATGAAAAGACCTTCAGTTGATAGATTTTCGAAGAGCGTCCAAGATCTATACAAAGGCAATCGGTTTGTCGTGTTTTTGTGCGGCCCTGCTCTAAAGGACGCTGAAACAAACAGTGGTTCCGCGCTACGTCTCCGTTTGCGTGATGAGCTCGAAGCTGATGGATACGAAGTAGTTTTGGGGGAGGACGAGGGCTTGGAGGATGTGCGCGTATCGGTGACAAAGGGCTACGCACATGATAATGAGCTTGAGTTCATCAGCCGGGAATGCAGCGCCATAGTCATAGTGGCAGGGAGCGTAGGCTCATTTTGTGAACTTGGTCTTTTTGTGCACTGGCTAGCTCGGAATGATGATCGAACTTGCGATTTGATTTTGCTTGCTGACAAGCTGTACGAAAATGATCGATCTTATTTCAATGAGGGCCCGGCAAGAGCCGCGGATGACTTTGGGAAGACGTTGTTTGTAGATTTCGCTACGGCGGATCTCACGCCGGTTTTGAGACGGATAGCAGGTCGTCGGTCTACCCACTTCTTCGATGGGCGAGGTCGTCCGCCTTCGTCGCCCATACCATGACAGCGAGACTGAATGGATCGCTTGTCCGATTGGCTTTAGGCTGCATACAGCCCGCGTCGGCGTTGCACATTGCAGAGTTCATCCGGAACGCTCTGCCTGAGGAGACACCCAGTGTCAATCCAGCTCTCGTCCAAGAAATGTTGAGTACATGGGAAAGTGGTGGCGACACTGTCTGCGTACATCAGCGACTTAAGCTGTATTCCCTTACTCGCTCTGGCGATGGAAAGTTGAGCGCCAAGGAACGAAGGCTTCGAGACCGTACGCGCTCCTTCTTGCTAAAAGAACTTCGCAGTGCTACCGTTCGGGAGCCAGAGGTTCAGGGTACAGAGAAGGCTGATGTTTCGTCAGCCGTACTCACTGATTCCGCAATACAAGAGGATGAGCGGCCAATAGGCACGGCCGAATCTCCTCGCAGAGCTCGGAGCTCCGGCCGTGCCTATTGGCCGCTCCTCTCACAGCAACTTTATGTTGGCTCTTCTTCCCCCTCCTCTGGCACCTTTTTTCGCTTTCTTTCGTTTCCCACAGTAAAGCGTTGCTGTGAGGCGTTTGGACACGAGGCAGTGCCAGAAGACGGTGTCGGGTTGGGAGAAATCGCTTTGGCTATGGGCCTTAGTCCTCGTCTACTCGGTGTGTTGCTCCATAAGCCTGAAAGGCATTACCGTGTCTTTGAAATTCCCAAAGCCAACGGTACGCCTCGTGAGATTTGTGCCCCTCGGACTGTAATGAAGCTGGTCCAGTACTTTGTCCTCGACTATCTACTGAGAGCTTTTCCAGTTCATCCAGCGGCAACTGCATTCGAGCCAGGCTGTTCGATAAAATGGAACGCCGTTGCTCATGTTGGTAAACGCTATGTGGCCAACATCGATGTGCAGAATTTCTTCGGATCGCTCACTACAAAGGTTGTCTTTAAACAGCTATTGCGCGCGGGGTTCAAGCTGAATACGGCAGCTTTCGTTGCACGAATTTCGTCCTACAGGGGTAGCCTTCCGCAGGGGGCTCCCACTAGCGCGGCTCTCTCCAACATCTGTATGTATGAGTTCGACGAGCTTCTAACGTCAGACAGTTCAGCTAGCAGAGTAACCTACACGCGCTACGCTGACGACATCACTTTCAGCGGCGATGATCTTGAAGCTGTCCGGATATGCATCGCCAAAGCATCTGACCATTTGGGAGCGTTGGGGCTGGTGCTGAACAGGGATAAAACAAGGATATTCGGTCAATCTTCCCGCCAAGTGGTTACCGGCCTGGTGGTCAACGTTAAGGCACAACCGACGCGTGAGTACAGGAGAAATTTGCGGTCATTGCTTCACCACGTAAAGCTCAATCCATTTCAGCACTTGGATCAGTATGACGAGATACAAGGCAAGGCAGCGTTTGCTCTTTCGTTCTCTGGTCCAGACACACAAGTGGGCAGTCTCTCCTCGCAATATGTAGATGAGGCACTTGCCGTTATGCGTGCCCTTCGCAAATCTGGACAAGAAAAATCGTAGTACTGAGACTCAATGCATCATGGGAGGGCGAAATCGAACACAAGACTTCAGTTCTGTTGAGATCGCTGTGATCCATGAGGGTATTGGTGTCACGAGCTAGGCAGTGCACTCGCGAAATATCTGCGGGCAGGTAGTGATGGAAAGAACCGAATCTCACAGTGTTTGACTTTCAGTCCTCCAGCACCCGCACCTTCACACCCTTGCCCTTGATCCGCCCGGCGTTGAGGCGGCTGGCGGCCTGTTGCGCGATGTCGCGGTTCACCGCGACGTAGGTGGACCACTCGTTCACGTTGATCTTTCCCACCTGTTCGCGCGTGTAGCCCAGGTCGGCGGTGAGCGCGCCCAGCACGTCGCCGGGGCGGATCTTTTCCTTGCGGCCGCCCTGGATGTGCAGCGTCACCATGGGCGGCACGAGCGGGCCGCTTCCAGTGGGTGCGAGCTCGTCCAGCGGGTGCCAGGCCGACTCGCGGCCCTGCAACTGCTCGATCTTGCCGACGCTGCCCATCTCGTCCAGGCTCGCGAGGTTGAGTGCCAGGCCGCTTTCACCCGCGCGGCCGGTGCGCCCGATGCGGTGGACGTGCACCTCGGGGTCGGGCGTCACGTCGACGTTGATCACGGCGGCCAGGCTGGCGATGTCCAGGCCGCGCGCGGCCACGTCGGTGGCCACCAGCACCGAGCAACTGCGGTTGGCAAAGCGCACCAGAACCTGGTCGCGCTCGCGCTGCTCCAGTTCGCCGAACAACGCGAGTGCGCTGACGCCCTGGGCCTGCAGCACCGCCACCAGATCGCGGCACTGGGCCTTGGTGTTGCAGAACGCCAGCGTGCTCTCGGGCCGGAAATGGTGCAGCAGCCGGCTCACGGCGTCCAGCCGCTGCGTTTCGGCCACTTCGTACCAGCGCTGTTCGATCTGCGTGCCCGTGTGCTGCGCATCCACTTTCACGGTGACGGGTTCGCGCATGAAGCGTGCGCTCAGGCTGGCGATGCCTTCGGGGTAGGTGGCCGAGAACAGCAGCGTCTGGCGCGTGGCGGGGCACTGTTTCGCCACGGTCACGATGTCGTCGAAGAAGCCCATGTCGAGCATGCGGTCGGCTTCGTCGAGCACCAGGGTGTTGAGCGCGTCCAGCTGCAGGCTGCCGCGTTCCAGGTGGTCCATGATGCGCCCCGGCGTGCCCACCACGATGTGCGCGCCATGTTCGAGCGTGGCGAGCTGGCCGCGCAGCGGCACGCCGCCGCACAGCGTGACGACCTTGATGTTGTCCTCGGCGCGCGCGAGGCGGCGAATCTCGGTGGTCACCTGGTCGGCCAGTTCGCGCGTGGGGCAAAGCACCAGGGTCTGCACCGCGAAGCGGCGCGGGTTCAGGTTGGCCAGCAGCGTCAGGGAAAAGGCGGCGGTCTTGCCACTGCCGGTCCGGGCCTGCGCGATCAGATCCTTGCCCAGCAGCGCGGGCGGCAGGGCGGCGGCCTGGATCGGCGTCATAGACGCATAGCCCAGCCGTGCCAGGTTGGCCAGCATGGCCGGAGAAAGGGGGAGGGTGCCGAAATCGGTCGGGGAGGCGGTGGTCATCCCCGATTATCGGTGGCGGCGCTCAGCCGCCGAGCGTGAAGTAGAAGGTGGCGCCCTTGTCGGGCGCCGCATCGGCCCACACGCGCCCGCCGTGGCGCGCGGCGATGCGCTGCACGATGCTCAGGCCGATGCCCGTGCCCTGGAACTCGGTGTCGGTGTGCAGGCGGCGGAACGGGCTGAACACCTGTTCGGCATACGCCATGTCGAAGCCGCAACCGTTGTCGCGCACGTAGAAGACGTCCTCGTTGCCCTGCAGTTCGTGGCCCACCTCGATGCGGGTGACCTCCCGCTTGGCGCAGAACTTCCAGGCGTTGCGGATCAGGTTGTCGAGCACGCTGCGCACCAGAACTGGGTCGCCCACGGCGCTCAGCCCCGGGGCAATGCGCACTTCGGCGATGCGCTCGGGCGCGGTCTCGAGTTGCTGTTCGATGATCTCGGCGGCGATGGCACTGAGGTCGACGTCGACGAGTTTTGGCTGCACCTGCGAGAGCTTGGACAGGTTGAGCAGGGCGTCGATCAGGTTGCCCATCTGGGTGCTCTTGGCGGCGATCCGGGCGATCAGCTTGGCGCCTTCATCACCCAGGTCGGCGCGGTGGTCCTCCAGCAGCACGGCGCTGAGGCCCGCGATGGAGCGGATCGGCGAGCGCAGGTCGTGCGCCACCGAGTAGCTGAAGGTCTCCAGCTCGCGCAGGCTCTCGCGCAACTCGGTGGTGCGTTCGTGCACCAGTTGCTCCAGTCCCTCGTTGAGCCGCTGCAGGCGGATCTCGGCGTGCTTGCGTTCGGTGACGTCCTGCACTACGCCGCTCAGGCGTTGTTCCGACACGGGGCTGGCGTCCAGCTTGATCCAGCGCGACGTGGCCGGGCCCGCGAGCAGGCGGAACTCTTCGCTGAACTTGCGCAGCGGCGCCATGGTCTCCCGCAGCCTGCTCTCGACGTACTGCCGGTCCTTCTCGTCCACGTCGGCCAGAAAATCGGCCAGGGTCAGGGGCCGTGCCGCGTCGCGGCCGAGCAGAGACGCGGTGCGCGGATTGATGGTCATTGCGCTGGTGACGGTGTCCATCTCCAGCACCCCCATGCTCGCGGCGTCGAGCGCCTGTTGCAGCAGGCGCCTGTTCTCCCGCAGTGATTCTTCCACCGTGTGGCGTTCCAGCGCCATCTGGATGGTCGCGTGCAGCTCGCGCTCCGAGAAGGGTTTGATCAGGTAGCCGTAGGGCGTGGTCTGGCGCGCGCGCTCCAGCGTGGAGTCCTCCGAATAGGCGGTGAGGTAGATCACCGGCACCGGGTGGTCGTTCTTGAGGCGGGCGGCCACATCGATGCCGTCCATGTCGCCTTCGATGTGGATGTCCATCAGCACCAGGTCGGGGCGCGTGCTGTGGACCAGCGCCAGGCTTTCCTGCCCGGACACCGCCACGGCGGGCACGTCATAACCCAGTTGCGACAGGCGCTGCTGGAGGTTGAAGGCGACGATGCTTTCGTCTTCCACGATCAGGATGCGCGGTGGCGTGTTTCTCATGGGGTCTCTCCCAACTGGAAACGCAGGGAAAAGCGCGTGGGGCCGGCGCGCTGGATATCCAGCACACCATGCAGCTGGCGCGTGAGCAGCTGCACCAGCTGCAGGCCCAGCGAGCCGGTGCGCAGCAGGTCGAGGTCGTCGGGGATGCCGCGTCCGTCGTTGCTGATCGACAGCTCCACGTGCCTGCCATGGTCCTGGTTCAGCTCCACCAGGATCGTGCCCGCTTGCCCTTCCGCGAAGCCGTGCTTGAGCGCGTTGCTGACGAGCTCGTTGACGATCAGGCCGCAGGGGATGGCCTCGTTGATGGGCAGGCTCACCTCGTGTGCCTCGACCCGGATGCGCACCTGGCTGGCCGAAGTCCCGTAGGCCTCGGTGAGCCGGGGCAGCAGTTCGTCGAGGAAGCGCTGGAAGTCGACCTTGGCGAAGTTCTGTGACTGGTACAGCGTCTGGTGGATCAGCGACATCGAGCGGATGCGGTTCTGGCTGTCGCGCAGCATGCCCACGAGTTCGCGGTCCTTGCTCTTGAGCGCCTGCAGGTCGAGCAGGCTGTGGATGACCTGCAGGTTGTTCTTGACGCGGTGGTGCACCTCGCGCAGCAGCAGGTCCTTCTGCTGCAGCGCCTCCTGAATGCGCCGCTCGGCCTGCTTGCGCTCGCTCAGATCGAGGATCACCGAGAGCACCATGGGCCCCTCGCCCGTCTGCACCGGGTTGATGCCGATCTCCACCGGGAACTCGCTGCCATCCTTGCGCAGGCCGCTCAGGTCGCGCCCCGCGCCCATCGGCCGCGCGCTGGTCTCGGCCAGGAAGCCGTTGCGGTAGCCGGGGTGCGCGCCGTGGTAGCGGGAAGGGATGAGCTTTTCCACCGTGTGGCCGATCAGCTCTTCGGTGCTGTAGCCGAACGTCGTCTCGGCCAACTGGTTGAGGCGGACGATTTCGCCGAGATGGTTCACCACGATCATGGCCACCGGGATGCGATCAAACGCTTGTCCCAAGTATTCATCGAGTTGTATCCGTGGTTCCGCCATGGGAGCCATGGTAGGCGAGTTGCCCGCGCCCTGTGAACAAATGTGACGGCTTGCCGCAGGTGGCGTAGCACCAATGATCTAAAAGCCTGTCGCGGGGGCGTCCGCGTTCATCAATTCTTGCATTTCGATGTCGCTGAATCCCGCTGCTTTGCGCGCCGGGGTGTTGAAAGGTGGGCGCAGCCGTGGCGCGCTGAACCGGCGTGCGAGTTGCCGGTAGTGCGCCACGGGCTCCAGTCCCTGTTGCTTGCACAGCCAGCCATACCAGCGGTTGCCCACCGCCACGTGGCCGATCTCGTCGCGCAGGATCACGTCCAGAATCCCGACCGCCCGCAGCGCTGCCGATGTGCCCACCTTGCGCAGGCGCGCCTGCATCGGCGGCGTGGCGTCCAGACCGCGTGCCTCCAGCGTGCGCGGCACCAGCGCCATGCGCGCGGTCACGTCGTGCTGCGTGCGCACGCACATCTCCCACAGGCTGTTGTGCGCCGCGAAGTCGCCGTAGTCGTGACCCAGGCTTTGCAGGTGTTCGCGCAGCAGGCTGAAGTGGATCGCCTCTTCGTGCGCCACTTGCAGCCAGTCGTGGTAGTAGCTCGCCGGCATGTCGGGAAAACGCCAGACCGCGTCCAGCGCGAGGTTGATCGCGTTGAACTCGATGTGGGTCACCGCGTGCAGCAGCATGGCCAGGCCCTCGGGTGTGAAGGGTGAACGCTGCGGCACGTCAACCGGTGCGATGAGTTCTGGACGTGCTGGCCGCCCGGGCAGGGGCGCGGTGGTGTCGGGCTCCAGGCGCTGCGCCGTGTTCAGCTCGGCGCGGCCTGCCTGGCAGGCCTCGAACAGCGCGTGCGTGGCGGCCACCTTCTGCTGCGGGTTGCTGACGCACAGCGCCTGCAGGGCCTGTTCGCGCAGCGAGGCGCGCAGAGGCGGGTCTGGGTGCGCGGGCGCTTGCATCCCTACAATTCTAGGTTTCGCGACCGGAGACCTTTTCATGGCAATGTACGAACTCGATGGCGTCACCCCGCGCGTGGCCGATTCGGCCTGGGTGGCCGACAGCGCCCAGGTGATGGGCAACGTGGTGCTGGCCGAGGACAGCAGCGTGTGGTTTGGCGCGGTGCTGCGTGGCGACACCGAGACCATCACCATCGGGCGCGGCAGCAACATCCAGGACGGCAGCGTGCTGCACGCGGATGTGGGCTTTCCGATGATGGTGGGCGAGAACGTGACCGTGGGCCACCAGGTGATGCTGCATGGCTGCACCATCGGCGACGAATCGCTGATCGGCATTGGCGCCACCGTGCTCAATGGCGCGAAGATCGGCAAGCACTGCCTGGTGGGCGCGGGCTCCCTGGTGACCGAGGGCAAGACCTTCCCCGACGGCAGCATGATCATGGGCAGCCCGGCGCGCGTGGTGAAGACGCTCACACCCGAGCAGATCGAGGGCCTGCGCCGCAGCGCCGGGCATTACATCGAGAACGCGGCGCGCTACCGCGCGGGCTTGAAAAAGCTGGCCTGACCCCGATCTGCACCGATTCGATTTTTCTGAAAGCTCCTGCGTGTCCGAACTCCACAAATTCGTCTTTGAAGGCATGCCGGTGCGCGGCATGCTGGTGCGCCTGACCGACGCCTGGCAGGAGATCCTGCAGCGCCACCGCGATGCCGGTGGGTATCCTGCGGCGGTGACGGAGCTGCTGGGCGAGATGACGGTGGCGGCCACGCTGATGCAGGCCAACATCAAGTTCAACGGCGCCCTGATCATGCAGATCATGGGGGACGGCCCGGTGAAGCTGGCCGTGGCCGAGGTGCAACCCGACCTGAGCCTGCGCGCCACCGCCACCGTGGTGGGCGAGGTGGCGGCCGATGCACCGCTGTCGCAGATGGTCAACGTGACCAACCAGGGCCGCTGCGCCATCACACTCGACCCGAAAGACCGCCTGCCGGGCCAGCAGCCCTACCAGGGCGTCGTGCCGCTGTTCGGTGACCGGCGCGAGAAGCTGGAGAAGCTCAGCGAGGTGATCGAGCACTACATGCTGCAGAGCGAACAGCTCGACACACGTCTGGTGCTCGCGGCCGACGACAAGATGGCCGCGGGCCTGCTGATCCAGCGCCTGCCGCTGCAGGGCGCAACCAACCTGGCGGGCAGCTCGCACCAGCGCGACGAGGACCAGATCGGTCAGAACGAGGACTACAACCGCATCGCGATCCTGGCCGCCAGCCTCAAGCGCGAGGAGTTGCTCGGCCTGGACGCCGACACCATCCTGCACCGATTGTTCTGGGAAGAGGACGTGCGCCGCTTCGAGCCACTCACCGGCGCGCAGGGCCCGCGTTTTGCCTGCACCTGTTCGCGCGAGCGCGTGGGCAGCATGCTGCGCAGCCTGGGCCGCGACGAGGTGGAGTCGATCCTGACCGAACAGGGGCAGGTGGAAGTTGGCTGCGAGTTCTGTGGCAAGCAGTACCGGTTCGACCCGGTGGATGCCGCCCAGGTGTTCCTGCAGCCGGCGCAGCAGGCGCCAGCCAGCGACCGCAAGCACTGAGTTCAGCGGCCAGGCAGCAGCCCGGTGAACAGCCGGTGCTCGCACTCGGGGTCGCTGCAGTTCTCGCACGACCACGGCCGCAGGCCGCTGGCCAGTGAAGGGTCCGGCGCCACCAGCGGCAGACCCAGCAAGGGGCCCACTGCGCGAAGGGCCTGTCTCAGACGTGCAGTCCCCTGGCCGTACACCGTCTGGAACGCCAGACCCGCGCCCTGCAGCTCGCGGCGCAGCAGCGCGTCGGTGGCGTCCCGCACCCCGGGGCTGTCGCGAAACAGGCCGTCGGCCACCCAGGGCAGGTCCAGGCCCATGAGCAGCGTGAGGTCGAATCGGCGTTGGGCCTCCAGCGCGGGTGCGATGAGTGAGGTGTCGTCGAAATACAGTGCGTTGTAGGCGGCCACCTGCAGTGCCGTGGTGTCGGCGACCACCACGTCGACACCGGGCGCCTGCAGTGCAGCCTGGATGCGCCGGTCCTGTTCGTCGGCCAGGGCCGCCTGTTCGTGGGCAAGGGGTGCGCGTCCCATGGCCTCGCACCAGGTGCGCAGGTGTTCGGGCACGAGATGAGTGCGCAGGCCGTGTGCTTGCTCGAGAAGCCGGTGGAGCGCGTTGGCCAGCGCCGTCTTGCCGCTGGACTCGCCACCGAGCAGCGCCACGCAGCAGGCCATGCTCAGCGCTTGCTCTGCGCGATCTGCACGAAGATTTCGTTCGGCTTGACCATGCCCAGCTCCTGGCGGGCCAGTTCCTCGACCATGTCCAGACCTTCCTGCAGGTCGCGCACCTCGCTCACCAGCTGGTCGTTGCGCAACTGCGCGTCGCGGTTGGCGAGATCCTGCGTGACGAGCTGCTGCTTCAGGCTGGACACCTTGGGCACGCTGCCCCGCCCGAACCACAACTGCGCGTGGAGCACGAGCAGCAGGGCAACCAGCAGGGCGGGGATGAAGCGGTTCGCCATGAAGCCGGAGGTTACTTCAGGTTGTAGAACGCGTCACGCCCTGGGTACACGGCCACTTCGCCCAGGTCTTCCTCGATGCGCAGCAACTGGTTGTACTTGGCCATGCGATCCGAGCGCGAGAGCGAGCCGGTCTTGATCTGGCCCGCGTTGGTGCCCACGGCGATGTCGGCGATGGTGCTGTCCTCGGTTTCGCCCGAGCGGTGCGAAATGACGGCGGTGTAGCCCGCGCGCTTGGCCATCTCGATCGCGGCGAAGGTCTCGGTCAGCGTGCCGATCTGGTTGATCTTGATCAGGATCGAGTTGCCGATGCGCTTGTCGATGCCTTCCTTGAGGATCTTCGTGTTGGTGACGAAGAGATCGTCGCCCACCAGCTGCACCTTGGTGCCCAGGCGTTCGGTCAGCACCTTCCAGCCATCCCAGTCACCTTCGGCCATACCGTCCTCGATGCTGATGATGGGGTACTTGTCGACCCAGGTGGCCAGCATGTTGGTCCAGTCCTCGGCGCTGAGCACCAGGCCTTCGGCCTCCAGGTGGTACTTGTCGTCCTTGTAGAACTCGCTCGCGGCGCAGTCCAGGCCCAGGGCGATCTGCTCGCCGGCGGTGTAGCCCGCGTTGCCGATGGCTTCCAGGATCATCTGGATCGCGGCTTCGTGGTTGGCCACGTTGGGCGCGAAGCCGCCTTCGTCGCCCACGGCGATGCTCATGCCCTTGTCGTGGATGATCTTCTTGAGCGCGTGGAACACCTCGGCGCCCCAGCGCACGGCTTCGCGAAAGCTCGGCGCCCCCACGGGGATGATCATCAGTTCCTGCAGGTCGAGGTTGTTGTTGGCGTGCGCGCCGCCGTTGACCACGTTCATCATGGGCACGGGCATCTGCACCGCGCTCATGCCGCCGAAGTAGCGGTACAGCGGCAGGCCAGCTTCTTCGGCGGCGGCGCGGGCCACGGCCATCGAGACGGCGAGCATCGCGTTGGCGCCCAGGCGGCCCTTGTTGTCGGTGCCGTCGAGGTCGATCAGGGTCTTGTCCAGGAAGGCCTGCTCGGAGGCATCCAGGCCCAGCACGGCCTCGCTGATCTCGGTGTTGATGTTCTCCACCGCCTTGAGCACGCCCTTGCCCAGGTAGCGGGCCTTGTCGCCATCGCGCAGCTCGATGGCTTCGCGCGAGCCGGTGGACGCGCCCGAGGGCACGGCCGCGCGGCCCATCACGCCGCTTTCCAGCAGCACGTCGCATTCGACGGTGGGGTTGCCGCGGCTGTCGAGGATTTCGCGGCCAACGATGTCAACGATTGCACTCATGGATTCAATACCTTTGGGTCAGGGACAGGAACGGATGGGAAATCAGGCGCTGAAGCGGTCTTCGAGAAAACCGTTCTTCTTGGTCACGGCGTCCAGCGCCAGCAGGGTTTCCAGCAACGCCTTCATATGCTTGAGCGGCACGGCGTTGGGCCCGTCGCTCAGGGCCTTGGCGGGGTCGGGGTGGGTTTCCATGAACAGGCCGGCCACGCCCACGGCAACCGCCGCGCGCGCAAGCACCGGCACCATCTCGCGCTGGCCGCCACTGCTGGTGCCTTGCCCGCCGGGCAGCTGCACGCTGTGCGTGGCATCGAACACCACGGGTGCGCCGGTCTCGCGCATGATGGCCAGGCCGCGCATGTCGGAGACGAGGTTGTTGTAGCCGAAGCTGGCACCGCGCTCGCAGGCCATGAAGCTGTCTTCGTCGAGGCCGGCTTCCTTCGCAGCGGCACGCGCCTTGTCGATCACGTTCTTCATGTCGTGCGGCGCAAGGAACTGGCCCTTCTTGATGTTGACCGGTTTGCCGCTTTGCGCCACGGCGCGGATGAAATCCGTCTGGCGGCACAGGAAGGCCGGCGTCTGCAGCACGTCGCAGACCTTGGCGGCGTCGGCAATGTCGTCCTCGCTGTGCACGTCGGTGAGCACCGGCACGCCCAGCGTGGACTTGACCTTGGCCAGGATCTCCAGGCCCTTGTCGCGGCCGGGGCCGCGGTAGCTGGTGCCGCTGCTGCGGTTGGCCTTGTCGAAGCTGCTCTTGAAGATGAAGGGGATGCCCAGGCTGCCGGTGATCTCCTTCAACTGCCCCGCCACGTCCACCTGCAACTGCTCGGATTCGATCACGCAGGGACCGGCGATCAGGAAGAAGGGGTGGTCCAGGCCGATGTCGAATCCGCAGAGCTTCATGGCGTGTTTTCTCTCGTGGTGCCAGTTCAGGCCGCGACCGGGGTCTTCGCGCTGGCCTGGCCCTGGTGCGCCAGCGCCGCCTTCACGTAGGCGTTGAACAGCGGGTGACCGTCCCAGGGCGTGGACTTGAACTCGGGGTGGAACTGCACGCCCACGTACCAGGGGTGCACCTTCTGCGGCAGCTCGACGATTTCCGTGAGTTGCTCGCGCTGGGTGAGCGCGGAGATCACCAGGCCGGCCGCGCGCAGCTGGTCGAGGTAGTTGACGTTGGCCTCGTAGCGGTGGCGGTGGCGCTCGGTGACGACCGGGCCGTAGATCTGGTGGGCCAGCGTGCCGGACGCGACGTCGGAGCTTTGCGCGCCCAGGCGCATGGTGCCGCCCAGGTCGGAGCTCGCGCTGCGCTGCTGGATGCTGCCGTCGGCGTCCTTCCACTCGGTGATGAGGGCGATGACGGGGTGCGTGCAGTCGGCCTCGAACTCGGTGCTGTTGGCGTCCTCGAGGCCGGCGACGTGGCGCGCGTACTCGATGGTGGCTACCTGCATGCCCAGGCAGATGCCGAGGTAGGGCACCTTGTTCTCGCGCGCGAAGCGTGCGGCGCAGATCTTGCCTTCGATGCCGCGCTTGCCGAAACCCCCGGGCACCAGGATGGCGTCGAACACGCCGAGCACCTTGGCAACGTTCGCGGGGTTGAGCGTTTCCGAGTCGATGTATTCGATCTGCACCTTGGCGTGGTTCTTCATGCCGGCGTGGCGCAGCGCCTCGTTGAGCGACTTGTAGCTGTCCGACAGGTCCACGTATTTGCCGACCATGGCGAGCTTCACCGTGGCCTGCGGGTGCTCGACTTCGTACACCAGGTCGTCCCAGCGCTTGAGCTTGGCCGGGGGCGTGTTGATGCGCAGCTTGTCGCAGATCAGGCCGTCCAGGCCTTGTTCGTGCAGCATGCGTGGCACCTTGTAGATGGTGTCCACGTCCCACATGGAGATGACGCCCCAGGCCGGGACGTTGGAGAACAGCGAGATCTTGGCGCGCTCGTCCTCGGGAATCGGGCGGTCGGCGCGGCAGAGCAGCACGTCGGCCTGGATGCCGATGGCGCGCAGTTCCTTCGCGGTGTGCTGCGTGGGCTTGGTCTTGAGCTCGCCAGCGGCGGCGATCCAGGGCAGGTAGCTCAGGTGCACGAAGGCCGAGCTGTTCGGCCCCATGCGCAGGCTCATCTGGCGCACGGCTTCCAGGAAAGGCAGCGACTCGATGTCGCCCACGGTGCCGCCGATCTCGACGATGGCCACATCCACCGCATCGGGCGTGCCGATGCCGGCGCCGCGCTGGATGAATTCCTGTATTTCGTTGGTGACGTGCGGAATCACCTGCACCGTCTTGCCCAGGTAGTCGCCCCGGCGCTCCTTCTCCAGCACCGACTGGTAGATCTTGCCGGTGGTGAAGTTGTTGGTCTTCCTCATGCGCGTTTCGATGAAACGCTCATAGTGGCCCAGGTCCAGGTCGGTTTCGGCGCCGTCGTCGGTGACGAAGACCTCGCCGTGCTGGAAGGGGGACATGGTGCCCGGATCCACGTTGATGTACGGGTCGAGCTTGATGAGGGTGACTTTGAGGCCGCGCGACTCGAGGAGCGCGGCCAGGGATGCGGAGGCAATGCCCTTGCCCAGGGAGGACACCACACCGCCGGTGACGAACACAAATTTGGTCATGTCTCGGGCGAGCCAGTCGCTCGCAGGAGGTGGAAATGGCGATTATAAATGCCACCCCCTTTTGCCCCGGCCATGCCCCCCCGTGTGGCCCTGCATGAACTGATACATTGCGCGCATGAACGATCTCGCCGGAAAACACATCGTGCTGGGCCTTTCGGGGGGCATTGCCTGCTACAAGGCCGCCGAGCTGTGCCGCGCGCTCGTCAAGGACGGCGCCACGGTGCAGGTGGTCATGACCGAGGCGGCCGAGCAGTTCACCACCGCGGTGACGATGCAGGCGCTGTCGGGGCGACCGGTGTTCACCTCGCAGTGGGACGCTCGCACCTCGGGTGGCGTGGACAACAACATGGCCCACATCAACCTCAGCCGCGAGGCCGATGCGATCGTGGTGGCGCCGGCCAGCGCCGACTTCATGGCCCGGCTGGTGCATGGGCGCGCCGACGACCTGCTCAGCCTGATGTGCCTGGCACGCCCGATCGACAAGGTGCCACTGATCCTGGCGCCGGCCATGAACCGCGAGATGTGGGCGCATCCGGCCACCCAGCGCAACGTGAAGCAGTTGCGCGCCGACGGCGCCACCGTGCTCGATGTGGGTGCGGGCGAGCAGGCCTGCGGCGAAACGGGCGATGGCCGCATGCTCGAGCCCGAGGAGCTGATCTACGACATCGCCCGCTTCTTCCAGCCCAAGCCGCTGGCGGGCCAGCACGTGCTGGTGAGCGCGGGCCCGACCTTCGAGGCCATCGACCCGGTGCGCGGCCTGACCAACCTCTCCAGCGGCAAGATGGGCTTTGCCATCGCCAGGGCGGCGCACGAAGCCGGCGCGCAGGTCACGCTGGTGGCCGGTCCGGTCGGCCTGCCCACGCCGCGCGGCGTGGGGCGGGTGAACGTGAAATCGGCCCAGAACATGCAGAAGAGCCTGGATCTGCTGGTGCCCGGTGCCACCGTATTCATCTCCGCCGCGGCCGTGGCCGACTGGCGCCCTGCGCTGGCGGTGGAGCACAAGATCAAGAAGGACGGCTTGGGCGCGGTGCCCACGTTGTCGTTCGTCGAGAACCCGGACATCCTGGCCACCATCGCCGCCTCGCCGCGCGCGCAAAGCGGCGCGCTCTACTGCGTGGGCTTCGCGGCCGAAAGCCACGATCTGGAGGAACACGCCCAGGCCAAGCGCCTGCGCAAGGGCGTGCCCTTGCTGGTGGGCAACATCGGCCCGGCCACCTTCGGCCAGGACGACAACGCCCTGCTGCTGGTGGACGACCAGGGCATGACCGAGTTGCCCCGGGCGTCCAAGTTGGTGCTGGCGCGGCAGCTCGTGGCCGAGATCGCTCGGCGTCTGCCGGGCTGAAACGACGCAGCGGCGGAGCGTGGGGGCCGCCGATCCACCGCCGGGCCGCCCCAAGGCGAATCAGCCCCCTCGGGGGGCAGCGACCCGCGCAGCGGCGGAGCGTGGGGGCCCTTTCAATCCCACCAGGGCAGCAGCCGCTTCATCGCCGCCACCTCGCCGCAATGATCGGTGGCATAGCCGGGCAGGGCGTTGAGGCGCTCCTGCCAGGCGCGGCTGCGCAGGCGCTGCAGCAGGTGCTGCATGGCGGGTTGTTCCAGCGCGCTTTTCAGGCACACCAGCAGGTAGCGTTCCTCCGTGATCGGAACGAAGTCCAGGCCCTGTGCGCGTGCAGCGTATTCCGTGCCCAGCCCCACGTCCGCGGTGCCGCTGGCCACAGCCAGCGCGACCGCGCCATGAGAGCTTTCCGCTCGTTGGTATCCCGTCACATCCATGGGCAGCAGGTCGGCCTGTACCAGCAGTTCGTCGAGCAGCAGGCGCGTGCCCGTGCCGATGGCGCGGTTGACGAAGCGCGCCTGCAGGCGCGCCACGTCGGCGACGTCGCGCAGCCGCAGCGGGTTGCCCGGCGCGACCATCAGACCTTGCACGCGGCGCGCGAAGCCGATGATCTTGTGCAGGCCGGGCTTGAGCAGCGGCCGGTACGCGCGCGCGCTCAGACTGCCGGCAGCGGCGAAGGGCTGGGTATGGAACCCCGCGAGCTCGCAACGGCCCTCGTTGAGCGCGCGGATCGCATCCACGCTGCCGCAGAAGCGGATGTCCATGTGCAGTGCCGGCGCAGTGTTGCGGCCTTCGCCCGGCAGGCTGGCGTACTGCTGGAGTTCGGTCAGCGCGTGGTCGTGGCTGGCATAGAGGGTCAGCACATCGCTGGCCCGCGCGCTCTGCCCGTCGTTGTCGAACGCCATCGCGAAGGCGCGTTCGAGTTCGGCGCGCAGGTTTTCCATCTGCGGGCCCAGCCGCGCCTGCGCCAGGCGCTCGGCCATCAGCAGGCGTTCCCCGAAGGGCGTGAGGCGCGCGGCCTGTCCGCGTTCCCAGAAGATCAGGGCCTGTCCCAGATCGGCTTCCCAGTCCTTCAACTGGCCCCACACGTGGCGGTATGACAAGCCGAGTTCGCGTGCCGCGCCCGAAATGGAACCGCTGCTGCGCACCGCGTGCAGCACGTCCATCATGGGATTGCGCAACAGCGCAGGATGGGACGAGCGCTCCGGCGTCGATGACGTCAATGTGTACGAGAGCTCGATCTTTCGCATGGACGCCGAGTGTGCACCAAACGGATCGCCGGATCGGCCGGGCTCTCCCGCTCTCTGCCTATGCATTGAACTTCATACCGCGTCATTACGTACTCTCAATCTGAGAGCGCACCCGTAAGCTTCGTGGGACATATGAACACCTTCTCCGACAGTCTGGTCACGGCGCTGCATCTGGTGCTATCGGGCGACCCCGGCCTGTGGTCGGTGGTCATGCGTTCGCTGGCCGTGAGCGCAACGGCCTGTCTGCTGGCCTGTGGCCTCGGTCTGGTGCTGGGTTCCTGGCTGGCGGCCGCGCGCTTTGTCGGGCGTGGTGCGGTGCTCACCGTGCTCAACACCCTCCTGGCGATCCCGTCGGTGGTGGTGGGCCTGGTCATCTATCTGCTGCTGTCGCGCTCGGGTCCGCTTGGATTTCTCGGCTGGCTGTTCAGTTTTCAGGCCATGGTGGTGGCGCAGACGGTGCTGGTGCTGCCGCTGGTGACCGCGCTCACGCGCCAGGTGGTGGAAGACGCCGACCGCAGTCATGGTGAGCAGCTCTCTTCGCTTGGCGCGGGTGCCACGCTGCGCAGCCTGCTGCTTGCCTGGGACGAGCGTTATGCGCTGCTCACCGTGCTGCTCACCGCTTTCGGTCGCGCGGTGTCCGAGGTCGGCGCGGTGATGATCGTGGGCGGCAACATCGAAGGCTTCACGCGCGTCATGACCACCGCCATCGCGCTCGAAACCAGCAAGGGCGATCTGCCGCTGGCGCTGGGCCTGGGCGTGGTGCTGCTGGCTGTCGTGCTCTTGCTCAATGCCATGGTTTCCCTGCTGCGCCGCTGGCGCGAGCGCGCCGATGGTGCGGCCAGCGCTGCCACGGCGATGGTGGCCGCATGAGCGGGGTGCCGATGACCGCCCGGCACCCCATGGTGCCGGCTCCGTGCTTCGAGTTGCGCGGTGTACAGGTGCATCTGGGGCCGGCCGCGCGCCTGCAGGCGCTGACCGATGTATTCCTGCGCATCCAGGAAGGCGAGCGTGTGGCCCTGGTCGGTGCCAATGGCAGCGGCAAGAGCACGCTGCTGCGTACCCTGCACGGCCTGCAGCGCCCCAGCGCGGGCGAGCGGCACACGCCCTCGCACCAGCGCGTGGCGATGCTGTTCCAGCGCCCCCACATGCTGCGCATGAGCGCGCGGCGCAATATCCAGCTCGGCCTGTGGCTGCGCGGCGTGCCCTGGCGCCAGACCGATGCCATGGCGCTGGCCGCGCTGGCGCGAGTGGAAATGGGCCACCTTGCCGAGCGCAACGCGCGGGCCCTCTCCGGTGGCCAGCAGCAGCGTCTGGCGCTGGCGCGCGCCTGGGCGCTGCGCCCGGCCGTGTGGTTGCTCGACGAACCCACAGCCAGCCTGGACCCGCACGCCAAGCGCGAGGTGGAAGCGCTGATCGCCGAATTCACCTCTGCCGGCCAGCGCGACGTGGCCGGCCAACCCACCGGGCGGCCCACCACGCTGGTCTTCAGCAGCCACAACCTGGGCCAGGTCAAGCGCCTGGCCAGCCGCGTCATCTACCTCGAGAGCGGCCGCCTGCTGGCGGACCTCCCCGTGAAGGATTTTTTCAGCCACGACCTGCTGCGCTCCCTGTGTCCGCAGGCCCATTTGTTCGTTCAAGGAGAAAGCCTGTGAATGTGTTCCATCGTTTGACCCGCGCCGCCACATTCGGCACCGTCTTGTTGGCCAGTGCCAGTACCTGGGCGCAACAAAGCATCGTGGTCGCGTCCACCACGTCCACCGAGCAGTCGGGTCTGTTTGGCCATGTGCTGCCCGAGTTCAAGAAGGCCAGCGGTATCGACGTGAAGGTGGTCGCTCTCGGCACCGGCCAGGCCATCGACATGGCACGCCGCGGCGACGCCGACGTGCTGTTCGTGCACGACAAGGTGGCCGAGGAGAAGTTCGTTGCCGATGGCTTCGCAGCCAGGCGACAGGAGGTCATGTACAACGACTTCGTGCTCGTGGGCCCGAAGGCCGACCCGGCAAAGACCACGGGCAAGGACGTCGTGGAGGCGCTCAAGAAAGTGGCCGCGGCCAATGCACCCTTCATCTCGCGTGGCGACAAGAGCGGCACGCACGCGGCCGAGCTGCGCTTCTGGAAGATGGCCGGGCTGGATTCCAAGGGCAGCGGCTACAAGGAATGTGGCTGCGGCATGGGCCCGGCGCTCAACATCGCCTCCAGCAGCGGCGGCTACGCGCTCACCGATCGCGGCACCTGGCTGAACTTCAAGAACCGGGGCGATCTGGCGGTGCTGGTGGAGGGCGACAAGCGCCTGTTCAACCAGTACGGTGTGATGCTGGTGAGTGCCGCCAGGCACCCGCAGGTCAAGACCGCCGACGGCCAGAAGTTCATCGACTGGGTCACCGGCCCCGCCGGCCAGTCGGCCATCGCCAGCTACAAGATCGGTGGCGAGCAGCTGTTCTTCCCGAACGCGATGAAGTGAGCGGCGCCGGTGGCGGTCCGCCGGGCCCGTGACGGCGACCGGCTTTTCACGGTCATGTGCTACCGTGCCACCGATGAGCCCCCTGCGCCGAAACCTGCTGCTGCTTGCGCTGACCGTGCTGGTCGGCTTGAGCTGGCTGCAGCCGGTGGACCAGTTCGCGCTGGCCAGCAGTGCGGAAGGGCTCAAGCGCTCCCTGGCCGCGTTCGCCGCCGCGCGCGGTCTCAACGCAGTCATCTCGGTGATCCAGGGCACGGAAGTCACCGGCGGCGCGTTCGTGAACGTCACGCTCGCGCTGGGGCAGGTGCTTGATCCAGTGAACGATCTGGTGGAGCAGTTCTCGCGGCTGATGCTGGTGGTCAGCGTGGTGTTCAGCGCGCAACTGCTGTTGATGAAGATCGGCGCAACCTGGGTCGTGTCGCTGGTGCTGAGCGCGGTGGCGCTGGCCTGGGCCTGGCTCGCGTTCGGGCCGCGGCGCGAACCGGCGCCGCCGCGCTGGCTGGGCCGCCTGTTGCTTGCCTTGCTGCTGGTGCGCTTCGCCGTGCCGGCCGTGGCCATCACCAGCGAGCTGGGCTACCAGGCCTTCATGACCGAGCAGTACCAGAGCGGCCAGCAGGCGGTGGAAGCCTCCACCCGCACCCTGAGTGGCGGCAGCGACGCGCCCACCGGCACGCGCTGGTGGGAGCTGCGCGAGAAGCTGGCCGAGAAGGTCGACGAGATCCGGGCGCAGTCCGAACAGGTCGTGGCGCACGTGATCGACCTCATGGTCGTGTTCCTGATGCAGACCCTCGTGTTCCCGCTGCTCACGCTGTGGCTGGCGTGGTGGGGCTGGCGCGCCTGGGGCCCTCACCCCTGACGGCGCGGCATACTGTTCCCGGTTCCCTTCATCCGTTTTCACATCACCAAGGAGTTCACCATGGGATTCTTCAGCAACATCCTCGAAAAGCTCGGCATGTCCTCGGCCGCCGCGGCACCCGTCATCACGCCGCCCGCCGTGCCCGGTGCTGCGGCCGCACCCGCGCCAGCCCCCGTGGCAGCGCCTGCTGCGGCACCTGCCGTGGCCTCGATCACCATGGTCGACGTGATGGCGCTGATGGAAAAGAAAGCCGCCGCCAACCCGCAGAAACTCAACTGGAAGACCTCCATCGTCGACCTGCTCAAGCTGCTCGACCTCGACAGCAGCCTGGCCGCACGCAAGGAACTGGCCAAGGAGCTGTACTGCCCCGACGAGCTGATGGGCGACTCGGCGAAGATGAACATGTGGCTGCACAAGAACGTGCTGGCGCACATCGCGGCGAATGGCGGGAACGTGCCGAAGGAACTGTTCGACTGAACCCGCCAGGGCGGCGGGCGCGGCCCGTGTCAGCGCACCATCGCCACGCCCTTGATCTGCGCGAACACCGCCACACCCGGCACGATGCCCAGCCGGCGTGCCGACAGCTGGCTGATGCGCGAGAGCAGGCGCACGGCCGTGGCGCCTTCGCCCAGCCGCAGTCCCACCAGCACCTGGCCGGGCATGTCGTCGGCCACGTCCGTCACCGTGGCGGGCAGGATGTTGAGCACGCTGGTCTGTTCGGGCATCTGCAGCGAGATGCTCACGTCGCGTGCCTGGATGCGGACGCGCACCGGCGTTTGCGGTGGTGGTCGGGTGCCGGTCTGCGGCAGCAGCAGGCGCCCGCCACCAACGAATTCGAGCACGCTCAGGCTGTCGGCCTGCGAGTCGGCGACCACCCGCGCATCGATCAGTGAGGCCGCCGCGTCGCCGTGGGCCAGTGGCAGGTCCAGGCGCGTCATGAGGTCCATCACCGGGCCCTGCGCGCGCACACGACCGTCCTCCAGCAGCACGAGATGGTCGCCCAGCCGCGCCATTTCGTCGGGCGAGTGGGTGACGTAGACCACCGGGATGTCGAGCTGCTCGTGCAGCTGTTCGAGCCAGGGCAGGATCTCTGCCTTGCGCGCGGCGTCGAGCGCGGCGAGCGGTTCGTCCATCAGCAGTACGCGCGGGCTGGTGGCCAGGGCGCGCGCGATCGCCACGCGCTGGCGCTCGCCGCCCGAGAGCTGGTGCGGCATGCGCTGCAGCAGATGCTGGATGCCCAGCAGTTCCAGGCCGTGGTCCCAGCCGTGGCGGCGTTCGGCGGCCGGTGTGCGCTGGTGGCCGAACATCAGGTTGCCCTGCACGCTGAGGTGTTCGAACAGGCTGGCCTCCTGAAACACATAGCCCAGCGCACGCCGGTACGCCGGGCGCATGAGGCGCCGGACGCTGTCCTGCCACGGCTCACCGCCCACGCGCACCACGCCCGTGGCCAGCGGTTCCAGGCCAGCGAGCACACGCAGGCAGGTGGTCTTGCCCGAGCCCGAGGGGCCATACAACACGCTCACGCCGTGCCCGGGCAGGCGCAGGTCGACGTCGAGCAGGAAGCCGGTGCGCTGAAGGCGCGCGGTGAGTTGCAGTTCGTCACTCATGCGCTGCCCCCGCGCTGGCGCCGGTTGTAGAGCTGCAGCGCGAGCAGCACGGCGAAGGCAAAGCCGAGCATGACGGCGGCGAGGCGGTGCGCGTCGCCGTACTCGAGCGCCTCGACGTGGTCGTAGATCTGCACCGAGACCACGCGCGTCACACCGGGAATGTTGCCGCCGACCATGAGCACCACGCCGAACTCGCCCACCGTGTGCGCGAAGCTCATGATGACGCCGGTGACCAGGCCAGGCCTGCACAGCGGCAGCACGACGTGAAAGAAGCTGTCCAGCGGCGCGGCGCGCAGCGTGGCGGCGACTTCCAGCGGACGCTCACCCAGCGCCTGCATGGCGTTGTGCACCGGCTGCACCATGAAAGGCAACGAATAGAACACCGAGGCGATCACAAGTCCGGTGAAGCTGAAGGTGAGCACGCCCAGACCCAGCCATTGCGTGAACTGGCCCACAGGCCCGTTCGGTCCCATGAGCACCAGCAGGTAAAAGCCCAGCACCGAGGGTGGCAGCACCAGCGGCATGGCCACCAGCGCGCCCACGGGGCGGCTCCAGGCCGAGCGGCTGCGCGCCAGCCACCAGGCCAGCGGCACGCCCAGCACCAGCAGGATCAGCGTCGTGAGGGTGGCGACCTGCAGCGTGAGGCCGATGGCCTGGAGGTCGGATGGCGTGAGCAGCACGTTGTCAGACCCCGTAGCCGAAGGAGCGGATCAGGGCCTTGGTATCGGGGCTTTGCAGCAGCTTCATGAGCGCCAGCGCCGCCTCGTTGCCGGCGGCACGCTGGAGCAGCACCGCGTCCTGCCGGATCGGCGCATACAGGTCCTGCGGTACCACCCACATCGAACCGCCCTTGAGCCGGCCGCCCTCGAGCACCTGCGACATCGCCACGAAACCGATCTCGGCGTTGCCGGTGAAGACGAAGCTGTAGGCCTGGCCGATGCTCTCGCCCTGCACCAGCTGCGGCGTGAGCTTGGTGGTAAGCCCAAGCTTGTCCATGGCCTCGACCGCCGCCGCGCCGTAGGGGGCGGTTTTCGGGTTGGCGATGGCCAGCTTGCGGAAACCGTCGCTCTTGAGCACGGCGCCCTGGGAGTCGACCCTGGCGGGATCGGCCGACCACAACACCAGCTGGCCGGTGGCATAGGTGAAGCGGCTGCCCGGCTGCGCCAGACCATCGGCCTCAAGCTGCGCGGGGGTCTTCGTGTCGGCCGCGAGCAGCACGTCGAACGGCGCGCCGTTGCGGATCTGCGCGTACAGCCGGCCGGTTGAGCCCACCGTGATCCGAAGCGTGTGGCCGGTGCGCTTCTCCAGCACGGCGGCCACGGCCTTGATGGGCTCGGCGAAGTTGGCGGCCACGGCCACCTGCGCTTCTGCGGCGTGCAGCGTGCCGGCCATGGCCAGCAGCGTCAGCAGGGGCCAGCGCAGAAGAGAACGTGCGAACATCGGGCGCTCCTTTTCGTGCCGTTTCGCTATTCCGATATGGAATAGCGATGAGTATAGTCCGCACCCGACCCCTTGCCATGGCCTCCAGAAAACCCACTGCCCGCAACGCGCTGAACCACCTGCCGCAGGCGCTGGTCGACAGCAGCGCCGACAAGCGCCTGGACGTGCTGCGCCAGGTGGCCGCGGGTTGCTCGATTTCGCAGGCCGCGCGCGAGGTGGGAATCAGCTACAAGGCCGCCTGGCAGGCGATCGACACACTCTCCAGCCTGAGCGGCCAGCCGCTGGTGGAGCGCACCGTGGGCGGCGCGGGCGGCGGGGGCGCGCGCATCACGCCGCAGGGCGAGCAGTTGCTGGCGCTGGCCGCTGCGCTGGCGCGCGCGCGCGAACAGGTGCTGGCCCGTTTTGCCGGCGGTGAGGCGCTGGCCACCGGCCTGGGCCTGCGCACCAGCATGCGCAACCAGTTGCCGTGCACCGTGCTGCGCTGCGAGGCGGCCGCGCCGGATGACCCGACCGTGTGGGTGCAGGCCGGGAGCGCGGGGGGCGCGAAGCTGTGGTCCAGCGTCACGCGCGAGAGCGCCGATCTGCTGGGCCTGGCGCCGGGCAGGGCGGTGCTGCTGCTGTGCAAGGCCACGGCGGTCTCGGTGGGGCCAGCGCTGAAGGGAACCGGCGCCAGCGCCAGGCTCGCCGAAACCTGCCGCTTCAACGGCGTGGTGGACCGGGTGACACCGGGCGCTTCGCGCGATGAAATCGTGCTGGCACTTCCGGGGGGTGGGCACTGGGTGGGGTTCGCGCCGCACCCGTCGGGGCTGGCTCCGGGCGACAAGGCCGGGGCCAGCGTGGCTGCTTCGGCGCTGGTGGTCGCGCTGGGTTGATCGCGGGTCGGGCGGGCAGCGTCAGCGCCGGCGTGCGCCAAGCTTGCGGTACACAGTGGCGCGGCTGATGCCGAGCGCGCGCGCCGCTTCCTTCACGTTGCCGCGCGCGTCGTCCACCGCCTTGCGGATCAGTGCGGTCTCCACGTCCTTGAGCGGCGCGCCGTGGGCAGGACCATGCACCGATGCGCGCTCGCCACCCGGGTTGAGCTGGGCCAGCACGCTCAGGCGCAGTCCCGACCACAGCGGCACTTCGACCGGTCCGCGTTGCGCGCGCGCCGCGTCGAACAGCGATTCCATCGGCGCGGCAAACAGTTCGCTGCAATGGCCCGGCGCAGTGCCGGGTGCCACGCCCAGCATGTCGGCGGCCGGGCGGTTGAGCGCGGTCACCAGGCCGTCGGCATCCACGCAGACCAGGCCGTCGCTGTCGTCACCGTGCAAGCGGCCGGGCCAGTTCAGGCACAGCAGCAGGCGGTGAGGCTGCCCCAGGGTGAGCGCGTTCTCGATGCTGCGCGCGGACTGCGTCACCAGGTGCTTGAGCGCGGGCTGCTCGATCACGTTCACGCCGGTCAGGTCGAGCATGCCGACACACCGGCCGTCATGCCCCCAGATCGGCGCGCCGGCACAGCTGTAGACGCTGGTGTCGTCGTAGAAGTGTTCGCCCCGATGCAGCCACACCGGCTGCAGTTCGGCCAGCGTGGCGCCGATGGCGGTGGTGCCCACGGCGCGTTCCGACAGGTCGACGCCCACGCGTGCGATGTTGGCCGCCAGCGGGTCGTTGCGGTCCACCGGGCCATGGACGTTGATCACCATGCCGCGCGCGTCGGTGAGGATGGCGAAGTACCGCGTGTGCGCCATGGCGCGCGTGAGCGACTGGATCACCGGCGCGGCGGCGCGCAGCAGCGGCTGGCTGGCCTCGATGGCATGGTGCATCGCACCGGGGGACACGGCGTCGAAGGCGATGTGCTGGCGCGGCTCGAAGCCCAGGTCGAGGCAACGCCGCCAGGAGCGCTCGACCCAGGGCGCCAGCAGGGGCTGTGCCTGCGGCGCGCGGATCTCCAGCACGAGCTTGCGGGCCTGCTCGATCAGGGCAAGCCGGTGCTGCTGGGGAACCGGGGTCAGGTGCTGGGGGGTCACGATCGGCGGGGATGTGGCTGGGCCGGGGCCGGGCTGATGAATCCGTGGAGCGCTGTCCATTAGAGCAGCGATTGCGCTGCCCGTGCAGGCCGCGGTGGTCCGGGTTAACCCGGCCAGCGCCAGGTCCAGCGGGTTTCGCGCGCCAGGGTGTTGAGGTCCTCGGGCGTGTCCAGATCGCGCGTGTAGTGCGGATTGTCCGTGGCCCAGAGCCGCACGGCCTGCGGGTGCGCGGCCCGCCACTGGCGCAGGCTGGGTTGGGCGGGGGTGGTCAGCTCCGCGCGCACCCGGGCGTCGAAGATCACCGGGTGGCCCGGCTGCCCATGCACCATGGGCACCTGCACGCGGATGCCCGGTGAGCGTGCGATGAAGGCCTGCAGGGCCGCCTGCACGTCGCTGCCGTCGATCAGTGGCTGGTCGGCCAGCAGCACCACCACCTGCTGCATGCCGGGCGAAAGCGCGCGCAGGCCGGCGCGCAGCGACGAGGCGGTGTCGTCCTCCGGGCGCGGGTTGATCACGCACAGCGGCACGATCGCCTCGGGCAACTGCGCCAGGTGGGCCTGGATGTCGGCCGCGTGGTGGCCCAGCACCAGCACCAGGTCGTGTCGCGACTTGCCGCGCAGCGGCTGCACCTGGCGCAGCAGGCGCTCCAGCAGGCTGCTGCCGTTGAGTTCGAGCAGGCACTTGGCCACGCCACCCATGCGGCGCCCGGCGCCGGCCGCGAGGATGACGAAACCGGTTTTCACGGCGAGACGAAGCAGGTGGGCGCCGAGGCCGCAGCCGCGAGCGTGTTCTTGGCGCTGGCCACGTCCATGTCGCGCGGCAGCGGCACGCCGTTCTTCACCGCCAGCACCTCGGCCATGATGCTCACCGCGATCTCGGGTGGCGTCTTGCTGCCGATGTAGATGCCGATGGGCCCGCGCAACCGCGCCAGGCTCTCGGTGGTCTGGTCGAAGTGCTCGATCATGCGCGCGTGGCGGGCTTCGTTGTTGCGGCGCGAGCCGATCGCGCCGACGTAGAAGGCCTCGGTCTCCAGGGCTTCGAGCAGGGCCAGGTCGTCCAGCTTGGGGTCGTGCGTGAGCGCGATCACGCAGCTGCGGCGGTCGACGCGGAAGTCGCGCACCACGTCGTCGGGCATCTCGGTCAGCAGGCGCACACCGGGCACGGACCAGGCGTTGCGGTACTCCTCGCGCGGGTCGCAGACGGTGACCGCGAAACCGCTGAACAGCGCCATGGTGGCGAGGTACTCGGTGAGCTGGCCGGCGCCGATGAGCAGCATGCGGTATTCGGGGCCGAAGGTGTTGCTGAGCCACTGCGCGTCCTCGCGCAGCGCGGCCGGCGCGGCGGCCTGGCGCAGCTCCACGCGGCCGGTGGCAAGCTCGGTGCGGCGCTCGACCAGGTGGCCGGTCTCGAGCGTGCGCACCAGTTCCGCGAGCGACGCGGCATCGGGGTTGAATTCCAGCACCAGTTCCAGGGTGCCGCCGCAGGGCAGGCCGAAGCGGTGCGCCTCGTCGGCGCTCACGCCGTACTTCACCCGCTCGGGCGGGCCGGTGGGAATGTCGTGCGTGATGCCGGCGGGTGCGCTGCTGCCCTGCACCGCGCCGTGCGCGCGGCTGTAACGGTAGATCAGATCGTCCTCGATGCAGCCGCCCGAGACCGAACCCACCACGGCGCCGGTTTCGCACAGCGCCATGATCGAGCCCACCGGGCGCGGCGACGAACCCCAGGTGCGCACCACGGTGGCCAGCAGCGCGCGCTGGCCCTGCAGGCGCCAGCCGTGCAGGGTGCGCAGGACGGTGACGTCGAGGTTTTCCATGTGCGTTCAGCCCTTCGTGGCCAGGTAGATCAGCGCGGCCACGACCACCGCGATCGCGGCCCAGGCCCATGATGGCATGCCGCCACCGGGCTTGGGCATGGCCCGCATGTCCGACGCGGCCGGGGCCGCCGCGCCCGGGTGGCGGCTCTGCAGGGCCTCGTCGAAACGGCGGAAAAAGTCCTCGGCCAGCGACTTGGCCGCGCCGTCGATCAGGCGCTGGCCGAGCTGCGCGATCTTGCCGCCCACGGTGGAGTGCACCGTGTAGCTGAGTTCGCAGCCCGTACCGGCCGGCGCGAGCTGCACCGCCGCCTCGCCCTTGCCGAAACCGGCTACGCCGCCCTGCGCGTCGAAGCCGAGCTTGTACGAGTTCGGCGGCACGATGTCGGAGAGCTGCACGCGCCCGTTGAAGCGCGCGGACACCGGGCCGATCTTGACGGCGGTGGTCACGGCGTAGGTGTTGGCCTCGGTGAGTTCGAACTTCTCGCAGCCCGGGATGCAGGCCTTGAGCATCTCGGGGTCGTTCAGGGCCTCCCAGGCCTGTTGCTGGGTGACGGCGAGCGTCCGGCTGCCTTGCATGTCCACGTTGATATCTCCTGTGCGGGTGGAATGATGAATGAAATCGGGTGCGTCAGCCGCGCCGCATCAGCTCGGCCATGGACCGTGCGAGGTCTTCCAGGCGGCTGAGGTTGTGCACGGCGAGCATGCCGTGCGCGTGGCGGTGCAGCACGCTGGCGCCGCTGGCCAGGGGCGCATAGCCCTCGTAGCGCAGCAGCGGGTTGAGCCACAGCAACTGCCGCGTATGGCGGCCCAGCCACCGCAGTTCCTCTTCGAGCGCCTCGGGCGCACCGGTGTCCAGGCCGTCGGTGATGAGCAGCACCACGGTGCGCCGGCCCACCAGGCAGCGTTTGTGCGCGGTGCGCAGCTGCGCCAGCGCGGCGCCCAGGCGCGTGCCGCCAGCGAAATCGTCGATGGCCTCGTTCGCCATCGCCAGCATCTGGTCGGTGTCGCGCTGGCGGAAGGCGGGCCGCAGGTCGGTCAGGTCGGTGCCGAAGGCAAAGGCGGCGCGTGGCGTGCCCTGCGTGGCCTGGTGCAGGAAGGCCAGCAGCAGGCGGGCGTAGCGCTCCATGGAGCCGGAGATGTCGACCAGGATCAGCAGGGGCAGCGGCTGGCGCCGGCGCGTGAGCAGGGGCAGTTGCAGCAGTTCGCCACCGAGCCGTCGGGCCTGCTGCAGCGCGCGTGGCCAGTCGGGGTGGTGGCCCCGCGTGCCGGCGCGCGTGCGCCGCGCGCGCACCGGCGGCAAGGGCATGGGGATGTCGCGCACCAGTTGCTCGACCAGGCGGAATTCGCTGGCCGAGAGCCCGGCAAAGTCGGCATGGCGCAGGCGCTGCTGGTCGCTGGCGGTCATGGCGGCGTCGAACTTCAGCTCGGTCTCGCCCTGGTTGGGCGTGCGCGCTTTCAGGCCCGCCACGCTCAGCGCTTCCTGCACGCGTGCCTTGCGCCGCACCGGGTGGGCCTTGGCGGCCTTGGGCAGCATCTGGGCGAGCAGTTGCTGTGCCAGTTCGGGGTTGCGAAAGAACGCGTCGAACATCTCGGCGAACACGCCGATGTCCTGCTGGCGGCTGACCAGCACGGCTTCGAGCGCGGCGCGCAGGTCGTCCTTGCGTTCCAGGCCCACGGCCTGTGCGGCGGTGATGGCCAGCACCACGCGGCTGCTGTCCACCGGCACGCCGGCGCGGCGCAATGCGCGGCCGAAGGCGGTGATGTGGTCGGGGAGTTTTCCGCTGCGTGCGTCGCCGAGGATCATGTCGTCTTTGCAGGTTTGTCGCCTGCACCTCGCGCTGACGGCTGGCGTGGTCCGCGTTCTCCGGCGCACGCTCGCGGGCGTCTGCCCGGGTGGGCCTGCGCCATGTCATGAACGCCGTGGCGGGTGCTCAGCTTCTGTGGCAACCGCGAATGGCGCCTGCGCCCGCGAACCCCACCATCCGTCGAGAGTGGCGGGAGGGCGCGCAGAGGATGTCTGCTTTCGGTGGTGTGCCTGGGTGCCACTGGGGTCGATGGGGTGGGTGTCCGGGCGCAGGCGCCATTCGCGGTTGCCCCAGAGCCTGCGCGCAAACCACGGCGTTGATGAAGAAATGCATGAGCACCCGGACCTTCGCCTGCGAGCGTGCGCCGGAGAACGGGCACACGCCCCATCGGCCCGGACGAAAAGCAAGCGAGCAAGATCCCCGAATTCATACCGGCTCAGGCGCCAGCAACTGGTCCAGCATCGGCAACAAGGCCGCCACGTCTTCGCGCTGCTTGAACAGGATGCCGGCCGTGTCCTGGATCACCTCGGGGTCGAGCGTGAGCGTATCCAGCGCCACCAGCGCCTTGGCCCACTCCACGCTTTCGGCAATGCCCGGGCTGCGCTGGAAAGCGTTGGCGAACGGCTGGTCGCGCAGACGCGAGACGAAGCGCGTGACCTGCTCGGTGAGCGCGGCGCTGGCCTGCGGCACCTGGCTCCTGACGATGGCGAGTTCGCGCTCGCGATCAGGGTAGTCAAGCCACTGGTACAGACAGCGGCGCTTGACGGCGTCGTTGAGTTCGCGCGTGCGGTTGCTGGTGAGAATGGTCAGCGGCGCGGCCACGGCCCGGATGGTGCCAAGCTCGGGGATGGTGACCTGGTACTCGCCCAGGTACTCCAGCAGGAAGGCCTCGAAGGGCTCGTCGGCGCGGTCCACCTCGTCGATCAGCAGCACGGCGCCGGGCTCGGGCGTCTGCAGCGCCTGCAGCAGCGGGCGGCGGATCAGGTAGCGTGCCTGGTAAACCTCGCGCTCGATCTCGTCGGGGGTCGATACCGCCTGCGCAGCGCGCATGTGCAGCAGCTGCGCGGTGTGGTTCCACTCGTAGAGCGCCTCGCGCTGCTCCATGCCGTCGTAGCACTGCAGGCGCAGCAGCGGGCGGCCGAGCACCTTCGCCAGCGCCTTGGCCAGCTCGGTCTTGCCCACGCCGGGCTCACCTTCGAGCAGCAGCGGACGCTGCAGGCGCATGGCAAGAAAGACGGCGGTGGCCAGCCGCCGGGGTGCGTGGTAGCCCACGCCCTGCAGGGCGTGGGTGAGGCCGTCGATGGAGTCGGGGGTCTCGGGCAAGCGGCTCATCCGTTCGCCTGCCGCACCGCGGCCTGCGTCTGCACCGTGACCAGGTGGGCGCGGTAGGCGGCGCTGGCGTGCAGGTCACCGCTGATGTCGCTGGCATCGATCGCCACGCCCTTGACCGCGTCGGGCGTGAAGCTCCTGGCCAGCGCCGCTTCCAGGCCCTTGTGGCGGAACACGCCGTTGCCGGTGCCGGTGATGGCCACGCGCACGCCCCCGCCGGTCTGCGCCACGAACACACCCACCAGCGCGAAGCGCGAGGCTGGCTGGCGGAACTTGGCGTAGGCCGCTTTCGCGGGGATGGGAAAGCGGATCGCGGTGATGAGTTCACCCGGCTCCAGCGCGGTGGTGTAGAGGCCCTGGAAGAAGTCGTCGGCGGCGATCTCGCGACGGTCGGTGACGACGGTGGCGCCCAGGCCCAGCACGGCGCTCGGGTAACACGCGGCGGGGTCGTTGTTGGCCACCGAGCCGCCCATCGTGCCCATGGCGCGGACCTGGCGGTCGCCGATGCCCTCGGCCAGCGCGGCCAGCGCGGGGATGTGCTTGCGCACGTCGGCGCTGGCGGCCACGTCCTGGTGCCGGGTCATCGCGCCGATGACCACATTCTGGCCCTCGACCTTGATGCCGCGCAGTTCGGCGACGCCGCCCAGGTCGACCAGGTTCTCGGGGCGCAGCAGGCGCTGCTTCATCGAGGCGATCAGGGTCTGGCCGCCGGCCAGGGCCTGTGCGCCGCCCGCGGCGAGGCGCTTGGCATCGGCCAGTGTCTTGGGTTGTTCGAGCGTGAATGCGTACATGGTTCTTCTCCTTACTTCACGGCCTGGATGGCAGCCCAGACGCGGTTCGGGCTGGCCGGCATGTCCAGCTCCTTCACCCCCAGCGGTGCCAGCGCGTCCAGCACGGCATTGATCACCGCCGGTGGCGAGCCGATGGCGCCGGCCTCGCCGCAGCCCTTGGTGCCCAGCGGGTTGGTGGTGCACGGCGTGACCACATGGCCGAGGCGGAAGTCGGGCACGTCGTCGGCGCGCGGCATGGCGTAGTCCATGAACGAACCGGTGACGAGCTGGCCGGTCTCGCGGTCGTACACGCAGTGCTCCAGCAGCGCCTGGCCAATGCCCTGCACCAGGCCGCCATGCACCTGGCCCTCGACGATCATGGGGTTGATGATGGTGCCGAAGTCGTCCACCGCGGTGAAGCGGTCGATGCGCACCACGCCGGTCTCGGGGTTCACCTCGACCTCGCAGATGTGCGTGCCGGCGGGGAAGGTGAAGTTGGTCGGGTCGTAGAACGCGGTCTCGTTCAGGCCCGGCTCCAGCTTGTCCAGCGGGTAGTTGTGCGGCACGTAGGCGGTGAGCGCAACCTGGCCGAAGGTGACCTTCTTGTCGGTGCCTTTCACGGTGAACTCGCCGTTGGCGAAGTCCACGTCGGCGTCGCCGGTCTCCATGAGGTGGGCCGCGATCTTCTTGGCCTTGGCCTCGATCTTGTCGAGCGCGCGCATGATGGCCGCGCCGCCCACCGAGATGGAGCGCGAGCCGTAGGTGCCCATGCCGAAGGGCACGCGGCCGGTGTCGCCGTGCACGATGTCCACCTGGGACGGGTCCAGCCCCAGGCGCGACGCCACCACCTGCGCGAAGGTGGTCTCATGGCCCTGGCCGTGGCTGTGCGAGCCGGTGAACACGGTGACGCTGCCGGTGGGGTGCACCCGCACTTCGCCGCACTCGAACAGGCCGGCGCGCGCACCGAGCGCACCTGCGATGTTGCTCGGCGCCAGGCCGCAGGCTTCGATGTAGCTGCTGTAGCCCACGCCGCGCAGCAGGCCCTTGGCCTTGGAGTCGGCCTTGCGTTTCTCGAAGGTCGACATCTCGGCCAGCTCGTTGGCCTGGGCCATGCAGGCCGGGAAATCACCGGTGTCGTACTGCAACGCCACGGGCGTCTGGTAGGGGAAGTCGGTGATGAAGTTGCGGCGGCGGATCTCGTCCTGCGACAGGCCGGTTTCCCAGGCCGCGCGGCTCACGATGCGTTCGAGCAGGTAGGTGGCCTCGGGCCGGCCCGCACCCCGGTAGGCATCGACCGGCGCGGTGTTGGTGAACCAGGCGTCCACCTCCACGTAGATCTGCGGCGTCTTGTACTGGCCCGCGAGCAGCGTGGCGTACAGGATGGTCGGCACCGCGGTCGAGAAGGTGGAGAGGTAGGCGCCCAGGTTGGCGTCGGTGTGCACGCGGAAGGCGAGGAACTTGCCGTCCTTGTCGAGCGCGAGCTCGGCGTGGGTCACGTGGTCGCGGCCGTGCGCGTCGCACAGGAAGGCCTCGGAGCGGTCGCAGTTCCACTTGATCGCGCAGTTGAGCTTCTTCGAGGCCCAGGTCAGGCAGACGTCCTCGGCGTAGAGGTAGATCTTGGCGCCGAAGCCGCCGCCCACGTCGGGCGCGATCACGCGCACCTTGTGCTCGGGCAGGCCCATCACGAAGGCGGTCATCAACAGGCGCTCGACGTGCGGGTTCTGGTTCGCCACGTAGAGCGTGTAGTCGTCACCGGCGCGGTTGTAGCTGGCGATGGCCGCGCGCGGCTCCATCGGGTTGGGCGCCAGGCGGTTGTTGACCAGGTCGATCTTCGTCACATGGGCCGCGCCGTTGAAGGCTGCGTCCACCGCGCCCTTGTCGCCGATGGCCCACTTGTAGCAGTGGTTGTCGGGGGCGGCCTCGTGCAGCGTGGGGGCGCCCTTCTTCATGCTGTCGCGCACGTCCACCACGGCGGCGAGCGGCTCGTAGTCCACGTCCACCAGCTCGGCGGCGTTCTTCGCATTCTCCAGCGTGTCGGCCACCACCATGGCGACGTGGTCGCCCACGTAGCGCACCTTGCCGAAGGCCAGGATGGGGTGCGGCGGCTCCTTCATGGGCTGGCCGGCGGTGTCGGTGATCAGCCAGCCGCAGGGCAGGCCACCGATCTTGTCGGCGGCGACGTCGTTGCCGTCGAAGATGCCGATCACGCCCGGCGCCTTGAGTGCTGCGGCCTTGTCGATCTTGCGGATGTTGGCGTGGGCGTGTGGCGAGCGCACGAAGATCGCGTGGTGCATGTTGGGCAGCACGATGTCGTCGGTGTACTGGCCTGCGCCGGTGAGAAAGCGGTAGTCTTCCTTGCGCAGCAGCGATTCGCCGATGTGCGGGAGCTTGGAGAAGTCGGATGCACCCATGGTCTTGCTCCTCAGGCCTTCATGCCGGCAGCACCTTGCTGCACGGCCTTGACGATGTTCTGGTAACCCGTGCAGCGGCACAGGTTGCCTTCGAGCTGTTCGCGGATTTCGGTGGCACTGGCGCCCGGGTGGTGCTTGCACAGGCTGACCGCGCTCATCACCATGCCGGGGGTGCAGAAGCCGCACTGCAGGCCATGGCAGTCCTTGAACGCGGCCTGCATGGGGTGCATGGTGCCGTCGGCGCTGGCCATGCCTTCGATGGTGGTGACCTCACTGCCCGCCACCTGGGCCAGCAAGATGTTGCACGACTTGACCGCGCGGCCATCGACCAGCACCGTGCAGGCGCCGCACTGGGCGGTGTCGCAACCCACGTGGGTGCCGGTGAGTTTGAGGTGTTCGCGAATCGTCTGGACCAGCAGCGTGTGGGGCGCTGCGTCGACGGTCACGGCCTTGCCGTTGACCCTGATCTGAACCTGCATGCTTGTCTCCTTGTTGTGTTGGGGCACAACAAGTTGAGCACGGGCGCCAGACGGTGATTTGCGGGTTAACCCTGAAATCGCGCGCAGGCCGCCAATCATTCTCAAATTGAGACGTGGCCGGAGGGCAGCGCCCCGGCGGGTGCTCAGAGCTGGTTTGTTGCCCGGACGGTTTCGGGGCGGTAGCGAAGGCGGACCACGGCGTCGTCAAGCACTTCCAGGTGCACGCTGGTCCGTCGGAAAGACCACTTGCGATCGATGTGGGTGGTCGAGCGGTCCTGCCGGCTCTTGGTGCTGATCTCGAGGCCGTAGCGCGCCTTCAGCGAAGCTGTCAGCCGCTGGGCGATGGCCTGTGCTTCCCGTGGCGAGGCGGCCTGGGTCTGCAGCACGGTGCTCTGGAGCCTGTCCTGTTCGAAGCCGAAGGCCACGGCGAAGTCGGCGCCCACCAGTTCGTAGGCCGGTATCCGCAACAGCACACGGCCATCTTCGGTGGCTGGCGCGTCCGCGACTGCGGGCACGGCTTCCGGAATCAGGGCGCTCACCTCCGCTGGCGTGGCCCCCGCGGGCACGCCGCGCCACAGCGCTTGCGCCGAAGCGCCCGCGCTGGAGAGCAGCAGGGCGGTGCAGACCAGGATGTTCTTCATGTGGGGTGTTGGACGCAGACCGGGCCGTGGAGTTCGTGGGCGGACGCGCCCGATGCGCGGGCGCGGCCTTGACCCTGCCGGGGAGGATACCGGAGAGATCGTCCTGCGGTCCGGCGGTGGCGGCCGGAGTCATGCTGCGCTGCGGTGAAAGCGCATCGTCCAGTTCACCTCCCAGGAGGCTCCGCCGTCAGCGGAAAACGCCTGTTCCCAGTGTGGCGACGGTGTGTGCGTGTCGGTCCAGAGAAAACGCACCCGGATGGCGCGGCCACCGAGCACGTCGTGGGCGAAGAAGCGGCCCACGCCATGTTCGAACGCGCCGACCACCGGCACGTCCAGCCGGTGCGGCTGCCGGGCGTCGAGCCACCAGATGGACCAGCGGCCGGTGGCGGCATCGTGTGTGCGCAGGGTGGCGGCCCGGTAGTGGCCACCGGGCAGATGCAGCAGGTTGTCGTCCACGTTGCCGCCGCCCCCCAGGATGGCTTGCGCGCTGCAGCTGCCGCCGAAGGTGTCCCAGTCGGTGCAGCCGCACAGGCGTTCGCGCAGGCGGCGGTGCTCGACCTGCCAGTGGCCGAGGAGGAAGTCGAAGTCGTGTGTGCTGGTGGTGGGCATGGCGGGTTCCTGGGTGACGATGGATGTCAGCCATGCAGCGCGGAGCGCGCGGTGGGCACGAGGCGGTGGCTCTCGGCGGGGCCGGCGAGCCAGGGGGCGAGCGCGGGCTGCGCGTCGCGTGCCCAGGTGCCGCCGCGGCCGAAGGCGTCGAAAGCGGCGAGGTCGTCGAACAGGGCCAGCCCCACCAGCACGGGCTCGCCCTCGCGCACCGGCAGGCGCGGGAAGTTGTTGGGCGTGGATGCAGTGACATACCAGGCGATGCGCCGCGCGCCACCCTGTCGCAGCACGGGCGAGAGCACCTCGCGGCAGAGCGCCAGCAAGTCGCCGCCCGCAGGTGCCCGCAGCGGGAACACGCTGGCGTCGAGCAGGCCGGGCGGGGTGCTGGCAGCGCCGGGCGCGGCGCGCCCGGATACCGGCCCGTCGATGCCCGCGCCGGGCCAGGCCGGGCGCAGCAGGAACACGTTGTCCGAATCGACCATGGTGGCGTTGGCCGCGTCGCGGTGGGCCTGCCAGACCGGGCCGCCGTAGAAGGCCTCCAGGCCCGCGCGGCGCTGGTCCCTGTCGGCAAAACCGCGCAGCCAGACAAAGTTCTTGTCGTCGTCGAGGTCACGGAACTGGCCGATCACGCGCATGCCGACGGCTTCCTGGGTTTCGATGAATTCGCGGTCGAACAGCTCGATGAGTGTGTCGCGCTGGCCCGGGTGCAGGGTGTAGCGGCGCAGTTCAACGAGGGCCGATTCGGATGGAGCAGAGGTCATGGCGGGTTCCTTGAAAAGTGATGGACCGATGATCCGCTCCGTAACATGACATGGTGTGTCATGTTTAAATCGGCGGCATGAAAGCCAGCCGCCTGCTCTCGATCCTGATGCTGCTGCAGGCGCGCGGGCGGATGACGGCGCCGGCACTGGCGCAGGCCATGGAGGTGTCGGTGCGCACCGTGCTGCGCGACATTGACCAGCTCTCGGCCGCCGGCGTGCCGCTGTGGGGCGCGCGTGGCCGGCAGGGGGGCTTTCAGCTGCACGAAGGCTGGAGCACGCAGCTCACCGGCATGACCGAGCCCGAGGCCAGCGCGCTGCTGCTCGCCGGCTTGCCGGGGCCGGCCACCGAACTCGGCCTGGGCGCGGCCGCCGCCTCGGCGCGCCTGAAGATGGTCGCCAGCCTGCCCAGTGGCTGGCGCGAGCAGGCCGACCGCGTGGGCGAGCGCCTGCACATCGACCCGGTGGACTGGTACCGCGCGCAGGACGCGCCGAGGTTCCTGCGCGAGGTGGCTGACGCGGTCTGGCGCGCGCGCCGCATCGAGGTGCACTACGAAAGCTGGCGCGGGCAGGCGCGGCGTGTGCTGGAGCCGCTGGGGCTGGTGCTCAAGGCGGGTGCGTGGTACCTCGTTGCACGCCCGGCCGATGCCGCTTCAGGCCAGGCCGACCGCGTTCGTACCTACCGGCTGGCCAGCCTGCTCGAACTGAAGGCGGGCGCGGCATTCCGGCGCCCACGGTCGTTCGATCTCGCGCGCACCTGGCAGGCATCGGCCGCGCGCTTCGAATCGGAGCTGCGCGCGGTGCAGGTGCGCGCCCGGGTCTCGCCACGCTGTCTGAAATGGCTGGCGAATGCGCGCATCCCCTTCACCGACCTCGAAGGCGACGAGGTGACGATCCGTGTGGAGTCGATCGAGCAGGGCGCGCGGCAGCTTCTGGGCTTTGGCGACGAGATCGAGGTGCTGGCGCCCCCCGCGTTGCGTGAGCGCATGGCGCAACAGGCCGCAGCGGTTCTGGCGAGGTACCCCGCGGCGGGGTCATGACGCCTTGCTGGCGGGTTTCCGGACTTTCGCGCCGTGCTCCCGGTGCCACTGTGCGAGGGAAAAATCCGGATAGGCGTCAAACTGTTCGTCGCCCTTGCGGCCTTCCACGTGGACCCAGGGCGCTTTCGAGCCCAGCATGATGTGCACGTTGCCGGGCGGGTTGGGCAGGGGTGTGTCGATCGCGCTGGCATGGGGGTGCACCAGCTCGGGCCAGCGCGGGTCCCACAGCCAGAGCGCGCTGCCGCACTTGCCGCAGAAGTGCCGCTGGCCGCTGCTGTGCCGCACCTGGTCGCCTTCGTCGATCATCGCCTGGTAGATCCGCAAATGGCGCTTGCCTTTCACTTTCAGCGTGCGGTGGTCGGCGCCCAGGTTGATGGCGTAGCCACCGCCGCCCGCCGTCTTGCGGCAGATCGAGCAGTAGCAGCGCATGAAGGGCACGGGCTCCGTCGATTCGACCGAGAACCTGACGCTGCCGCAGTGGCAGGAACCTTCCAGTTGCATGGGAACCTCCTCGGGTCAGGTGGGCGTGAACCAGATCGCTGCCGTGCGCATGCCCAGCCACGTCAGCAGCAGCGAGCCGAACAGGTGCAGGCTGGCCGTGCCGCTGGCCAGCAGCCAGCGGCCGTGCTGCAGCATGGAAACGATCTCCAGCGAGAAGCTGGAGAAGGTGGTGAGCGCGCCCAGCAGACCGGTGACGATGGCCAGGCGCCATGCCGGGTCGATCTGCGTCTGGCTCTGGAAGAACACCACGGCCACGCCGATCGCGTAGGCGCCGATCCAGTTCGCCGCCAGCGTGCCCCAGGGCAGCAGGGCGCTGCCGTGGTTGAACCACAGGCTCAGGCGCCAGCGGGCCAGCGCGCCGAGCACGGCACCCAGGCTGATCGCGATGACGCTGTGCATGCGCTGCCCTTGCCGTCAGGCCGCGTCAGAACGGCGGGCCGTCGTCGTCGCCGCCTTCGGCCAGCGCAGGTTCTGCCATGGGCATGGCTGCGGGCGCTGCGGTGTCGGGTGCCGCGGCGCCGAAGGCCATCTCGCCGCCCAGTGCCTCGACCAGCTCGGGCAGCAGCTTCTGCAGCTCGCCGGTGGACAGGGCCACGTCGGCGTCGAAGCCGTTCTCGCCCTCGTCGGGGCGGCCGTCGAACACGCCTTCGAGGAAACTGATCTTCTTGAGCTGCAGCGATTCGGTGAGCACGAAGCCGATGCGCCCTTCCCAGCTCAGGGCCAGGCGCGTGGGCAGCTTGCCCTCGGTGATGTGCTTGCGCACCTCGTCGGTGGCGAGGTTGTGGCGCGTGAACTTCACCACCGACTTTTCCTCGTCACCGGACTTGAGCTCGCATTCGCGCTCGACCGCGAAGCCGCCGGGCCATTCGTCCGGCGTGGTGGCCGAGAGCCACTGGGTCATGGCGGTCTGCGGCGTCACGGCCGTCTGCAGCAGGGTGATGGCCAGGCCGTCGAAGGCGCGCACCAGCGCCGTCACCACCTCGTCGAGCTTGCCCTGGCTGCTCGCGTCGGTGACAAGCCAGCCGTTGTCCAGGTCGATCCAGACCCAGACGTTCATCTGGCGCGCGAAGGCCTGCGGCAGCAGGGCCAGCAGCGCGTCTTCGCGCAGGGCTTTTGTTTCCTTCTTGCCGGGCTTGCGGCCGGTGGTGGCCTCGATGTGGTCGGCTTCTTCCTGGGCCTTCTTGCGCACCACCGAGCCCGGCACGCCCTTGGTTTCGATCTGCAGTTTGAGGATGCGCTGGCCGGCGACCGATTCCACCAGCGGGCCATGGGCCTCGCCGCGCGGTTCGACCCAGCCGACCGATTTGTCCTGCGTGGCGCCGCAGGGTTGGAACCGGGCCGCGTCCAGCGCGGCCTCCATCTCTTCCAGCGTCGCGGCCCAGCCGGGCGCGATGCGGTAGATCGTCACATTCTTGAACACGGGATACCTTCAAAAAAACAAACCCTGCGCCAGGTGGGGCAGGGCCTGTATCTTAGTTTGTCGCTCGGCGCGCCAGAGGCCAGGTGCTCTACATCCGGGAGGGCAGCCACAACGCGATCTGCGGGAACCACCACAGCAGCAGCAAAGCCAGCACCATCAGGAAGAAGTAGGGCGCGCAGACGCGCGCGATCCAGGTGATCTCGCGTTGCGTCATGCCCTGCAGCACGAACAGGTTGAAGCCCACGGGCGGCGTGATCTGCGCCATTTCCACCACGATCACCAGGTAGATGCCGAACCAGATCAGGTCGATGCCGGCGGCGGTGACGGTGGGCAGGATCACGCCCATGGTCAGCACGATCATGGAGATGCCGTCGAGAAAACAGCCGAGCAGGATGTAGAACAGCGCCAGAGCGATCAGCAGCACCGCGGGTGACAGGTTCAGGCCGGTGACGAACTCGGCCAGGTGGCGTGGCAGCCCGATGTAGCCCATGGCCAGGGTGAGAAACGCCGCGCCCGCGAGGATGAGCGCGATCATGCAGTACAGGCGCGTGGCGCCGAGCAGCGAGTCGCGGAAGGTGCGCCAGTTCAGCGAGCCCTGGGCGGCCGAGAGGATGAGCGCGCCCACCACGCCCACGGCCGCGGCCTCGGTGGCCGTGGCGATGCCGGTGTAGATGGTGCCGATCACGCCACCGATGAGCAGCAGCACCGGAATCAGGTGGCGCGACTCGTCGAGCTTCTGCAGCAAGGTCATGCGCGTGTCGCTGCGCGGCACCTTGTCCGGGTTGAGCAGCGCCCAGACCATCAGATGGCCGCTGAACAGGGCCGCGAGCAGCAGGCCGGGCAGCATGCCCGCGACGAACAGCCGGGCAATCGACACTTCGGCGGCGACACCGTAGACGATCATGACGATGGAGGGCGGGATCAGCAGGCCCAGCGTGCTGGCGCCGCCGAGCGAGCCCACGATCTTCTCGGCCGGGTAGCCACGCTGGCTGAGCTCGGGAATGCTCATCTTGCCGATGGTGGCGCAGGTGGCAGCCGACGAACCCGAGACCGCGGCGAAGATGGTGCTGCCCAGGATGTTGGTGTGCAGCAGCCGCCCCGGCAGGGCATTGACCCAGGGCGCGAGGCCGCGGAACATGCTCTCCGAGAGTTTGGTGCGGAACAGGATCTCGCCCATCCACACGAACAGCGGCAGCGCGGTCAGCGTCCAGCTGCTGGCTGCACCCCAGATGGTGATGGCCATGGCGTCGCCTGCGGGCCGCGAGGAAAACAGCTCCATGCCGATCCAGGCCACGCCGGCCAGCGTGAGGCCGATCCACACGCCGCTGCCGAGCAGGGCGAAGAGCGAGACGATCAGCAGGGTGATGACCACGACCTCATTCATGGCGCGTCTCCGCCGGGCCGTGGGCGCGCTTGCGCAGGTATTCGAGCACCCATTCGTCGATGAAGGCGATCAGCAGCACCGTGGTGCCCACGCCCATGAGGATCTGCGGGATCCACAGTGGCGTGGCGTCGGCCGCGGTGGAAATGTCGTGGTAGGTGTGCGACTGCCAGGCCAGGCGCCAGGCGTAGACCGCCAGCAGGCCGGCGAGCAGCACCGCCACCGAGAGCGACCAGAGTTCGAGGCCGCGCCGCGCGCCGCCCGTGAGCTTGCCGATGATCAGCGTCACACGGATGTGCTCGCCGCTCTTGAGCGTGTGGGCCAGCGCCAGGAAGCCGGCGCCGGCCATGGCATAGCCGGCGTAGGCGTCGGTGCCGGGCACATAGAACTGCAGCAAACGCCCGAAGATGGACAGCAGCACCATGATCAGCACACCGATCATGAACAACGCGGCCAGCCAGGCCGCGCCGAGGTAGAGGGCATCGAGCGATTTGCGCATGGGGATGTGACTTCAATGGAATGACCCGTTGCGCGTGCCCGGGTCCAACCCAGCGGGCACCGCGGAACTGGCTCTGCCAGGCCGCAGGTGCCGCCCCCTTGAGGGGGTCGCGCGGAGCGCGGCGGGGGTGGCTACTTCCGGTACGCGTCGAGCATGGCCTGGCCTTCGGGGCCGGCCTTGCCCAGCCATTCCTTGACCATGGTCTCGCCGACCTTCTGCATGTCGGCCTTGAGGGCGGCCGAGGGTGGCTCCACCGCCATGCCGTTGGCCTTGAGCGTGGCCAGGGTGTCGGTATTGACCTTCTCGGAGGCGGCCCAGCCCCGCGCCTCGGCGGCAGCGCCGGCCTTGAGCAGGGCGTCCTGCGTGGGTTTGTCCAGCGCGTCGAAAGCGCGCTTGTTCACGATGACGGCGTTCTTGGGCAGCCAGGCCTGCACGTCGTAGTAGAACTTCAGGTGTTCGTAGAGCTTGCTGTCCACACCGGTGGCGCCCGAGGTCATGTTGGCTTCGACCACGCCGGTGGCCAGCGCCTGCGAGAGCTCGGCGGCCTGCACCGTGACCGGCTGCGCGCCCACCAATTCGGCGATGCGCGAGGTGGCCGGGCTGTAGGCGCGCCACTTCGCGCCCTTGAGGTCGGCGGCGCTGGCCAGCGGCTTCTTGCTGTAGATGCCCTGCGGCGGCCATGGCACGGCGTAGAGCAGCTTCATGCCCTGTTCGTCCAGCTTCTTCTCCAGGATGGGCTTTTGCGCCAGGTACAGCTTCTTCGAGTCGGCGTAGCTGGTGGCCAGGAAGGGCAGGCCGTCGGCACCGAACATCTGCCATTCGTTCTGGTAGGCCGCCAGCAGGATCTCGCCGGCCTGTGCCTGGCCGCCCTGCACGGCGCGCTTGATCTCGGGGGCCTTGAACAGCGAGGCACCGGGATGCACCGTGATCTGCAGCTTGCCGCCGGTGGCCTTGTCGACATCGGTCGCGAAGGTGGCCAGGTTGACCGAGTGGAAGTTGGTGGCCGGGTAGGCGGCGGGCAGGTCCCACTTGGTCTGCGCGTGAGCGCCGGTGCTCAGCGCCAGCGCGGCGGCCATCATGGCAAATTGGTGCTTCATGGTTTCTCCGGGACAATGGTGGAATGAAGAGGAACGACAGCATAAATGCAAATAGCGGGCCAGGCGTCAGGGTGTTTTCCCCGGGGCCTGGCGCATGAACCTGCGCTTCGTCGAGGCGTTCTACTGGGTCGCCTCGCTCAAGAGCGTCACGCGCGCGGCCGACAAACTGTTCCTCACGCAGTCGGCCATGTCCAGCCGTATCGCGGCGCTGGAAGAGGAACTGGGTGTGCTGCTGCTGGACCGGCGCGACAAGCAGTTCCGTCTGACCGTGGCGGGCGCGCGCTTCTTCACCTACGCGCAACGCATGCTGGCGTTGCAGCGCGAGGCCAAGGCCGAGATGGGTTCGGGCGCGGCGCTGGCGGTTTCGCTGCGCATTGGCGCCATCGAGTCGGTGCTGCACTCCTGGCTGATTCCCTGGATCGAGAAGCTGCGAACCGACCACCCGGCGCTGGCGCTGGAGCTCACGGTGGAGACCACGCCCATCCTGGTCGAGCAGGTGCAGCGCGGCACGCAGGACATCGTGTTCGCCGCACTGCCCGCAGCGGCCGATGGCGTGCGCAGCCACAACCTGCCGCCGATGGAGATGGTCTTCATCGGTCATGCGCAGCGCCACCGCAAGCGCCGCTACGCCCTGGACGACCTGGCCGCGCTGGAGCTGCTGACTTTCCAGCGCGGATCGCATCCGCACGTGGCCCTGCTCGACCTGTTCCGTCAGGAGGAAGTGGAGCCCGGGCGCGTGCATACGATTTCGTCGATCTCGGCCATGGTGCAACTGGTGCAGGGCGGATTCGGCGTGGCCACCTTGCCGCTCAATGCTGTGCGCCGCATGCACAACTCCCCCGACCTGCGTCCGCTGGCCTGCGACCACGCGCTGCAGCCGCTGCCCATCCACGCCAGCTACCGCACCGACCCGACCACCGACGCGGTGGAGACGGTGCTGAAGTCGGCGCTGGCCTTCGTCGAGGCACTGCCGGGCACACGGGCGCGCGTCGCGCGTGCACCATCCGGGCGCGCGACGCCCCGTTCCAGAGCATCGAAAAAGTCGATGACGTAAGCGAAAAATTTTGAATTTGAACTGCTGACGACCGCACTCCACAATCCGCCCAACGTCATCACGGTGACATGTGGAAACAAGAGGAGTCGCAGTGCGATCAGCTTTGCAATCGGCGGTGGAGGTGTTCGGCCAGGACGGCATGCAGCGCGCATCCCATGTGCGCGCCCTGATCCGCCAGGGCCTGTGGACCTCGCACACCAGCGGCCTGGCCGACGAGCATGTGCAGGGCAACGTCGTCATCCTGCCGCAGGCACTGGCCGGTGATTTCCTGCGCTACTGCCAGCGCAACCCCAAGCCCTGTCCGCTGCTGGCCGTGTCGGAGCCGGGCGAACGGCGGCTGCCCACCCTGGGTGCCGACATCGACATCTGCACCGACGTGCCGCGCTACCGCGTGTGGCACGACGGGGACCTGGTGGACGAGCCCACCGACATCGCGGCGCTCTGGCGCGACGATCTGGTGAGCTTCGTCATCGGCTGCTCGTTTTCGTTCGAGCAGGCGCTGATGGAAGCCGGCCTGCCGCTGCGCCACGTCGAGCAGGGTCGCAATGTAGCGATGTTCCGCACCCGCATCGCCACCGAGGCGGCCGGCCCGTTCCAGGGCCCGCTGGTGGTGACGATGCGGCCGATGAAGGCGGCCGACGTGATCCGCGCCGTGCAGGTCACCTCGCGCTTTCCCACCGTTCATGGGGCACCGGTGCACATCGGTGACCCTTCCCTGATCGGCATTGCCGACCTGTCGAAGCCGGACTACGGCGACGCCGTCGACGTCATGCCCGATGAACTGCCGGTGTTCTGGGCCTGTGGTGTCACGCCACAGGCCGCGATCCAGCAGGCCCGCCCCGCGTTCTGCATCACCCACGCCCCCGGCGCGATGCTGATCACCGACCTTCTCAACAACCAGCTGGCCAGTTTCTGAGCCGGTGTCCGAACCAGGAGCCTTCCGATGAAAAAGATGATGTTCAGCCTCTGCGCGCTCACGCTCGCCGGTGCCGCCGCGGCGCAGACCAAGTGGGACCTGCCCACCGGCTACTCGGCCAACAGCTTCCAGACCCAGAACGTGCAGCAGTTCGCCAACGAGGTGGAGCAGCTCACCGGCGGCAAGCTCAAGATCACCGTGCATGCGGGCGGTTCGCTGTACAAGGCCAACGAGATCAAGCGCGCGGTACAGACCGGCCAGGTGCCGGCGGCCGAGTTCATCCTCTCGGGTTCGGCCAACGAGAACCCGCTGTTCGGCCTGGACTCGATTCCCTTCCTGGCCACCAGCTACCCCGCCGCCCGGCGCCTCTACGAAGCGGGCAAGCCGGTGCAGGACAAGCTGCTGGCCTCGCAGGGCATGAAGCTGCTGTTCACCGTGCCGTGGCCGGGCCAGTCGCTGTATTCGGTCAAGCCCGTGAACTCGCCGGCCGACCTGGCCGGCACCAAGATGCGCGCCTACAACCCGGCCACCACGCGCATCGCCCAGATGCTCAAGGCCCAGCCGGTCACCATCCAGCTCGCCGAGCTGCCGCAGGCCCTGGCCACCGGTGGCGTGCAGACCTTCCTCACCTCCAGCGCCAGCGGTGTCGAGAGCAAGCTGCACGAGCAGGTGAAGTACTTCTACCCGGTCAGCGCCTGGCTGCCGCGCAACGCCACCGTGGTGAACCAGAAGGCCTTCGATGCGCTGGACAGGCCCACGCAGGACGCGGTGCTCAAGGCCGCGGCCTCGGCCGAGCAGCGTGGCTGGATCACCAGCGAGCGCCTGGACGGCGAGTTCATCAAGGAACTCGGCGCCAGGGGCATGACCATCGCCGCGCCCTCGGAGAGCGTGAAGAAGGAACTGGCTTCCATCGGCGAAACCATGACCGCCGACTGGCTCAAGACCGCCGGCCCTGAGGGGCAGGCCGTGATCGACGCCTACCGCAGCCGGTAAGCGCCCGCCCGCCGCGGGCGGTGGTTGCTGCTCGCGGTGTTTCTTCGCTGTGTTCCCTTGAACCGAACCAGGAGCGTGCGGTGGCTCAACTCGTCTTGCGTGTGTACCAGGGGCTGATGTTCCTGTCGTGCCTGTCCATGGTCGCGGCCTTCGGCACGGTGCTGCTCGGGGTGGTGGCGCGCCAGGCGCAGTGGGACATTCCCGGTCTGGACGCCTACGCCGGCTACGCCATCGCCTGTGCGCTGTTCCTGGCCTTGCCCTCGACCCTGCGCCACGGGGAGCACATCCGGGTGACGCTGCTGCTCGACCGCGTGCCCGGACGGGTGCGCGCTGCGCTGGAATCGGCCGCCCTGGTCATCGGGCTGGGCATTGCGCTGGCCATGGCCTGGTACGCGGTGCGGCTGGTCTGGGTGTCCTGGGTCACGCACGACATCTCGCCGGGCGCGGACGTCACGCCGCTGTGGATCCCGCAGATCGGCATGGCACTGGGTTGCGCGGGTTTCGCGCTGTCGTTCGCCCATGCGCTGCTGCTGCGCTGCCAGGGCGGGCATTTCATCGTGGTCGGCGCGCAGGCCGCGCGCACCGAGTGAACCCACCACCCGAACCCGAGGAACTGCCATGGATGTCCTGATTGCCGCCGGCCTGATGCTGCTGCTGCTGGCCCTGCTGGGCGGCGGCCTGTGGATCGGCCTGTCGCTGCTCGCGGTGGCCCTGATCGGCATGGAGCTGTTCACCTCGCGCCCGGTGGGCGATAGCATGATGCTCACCATCTGGGGTTCGACATCGAGCTGGACCCTGACCGCGTTGCCGCTGTTCCTGTGGATGGGCGAGATCCTGTTCCGCAGCAAGCTCTCGGACGACATGTTCAAGGGCCTGGCCCCATGGCTGGAGCGCCTGCCCGGGCGGCTGCTGCACACCAACGTGGTCGGCTGCACGATCTTCGCGGCGATCTCGGGCTCCTCGGCCGCGACCTGCGCGACCATCGGCAAGATCACGCTGCCCGAGCTGAAAAAGCGCGGCTACCCCGACGACATCGCCGTGGGCACGCTGGCCGGCGCCGGCACGCTGGGCCTGCTCATTCCGCCGTCGATCATCATGATCGTCTACGGCGTGGCGGCCAACGTCTCGATCGCCAGGCTGTTCCTGGCCGGGGTGGTGCCAGGGCTGCTGCTGGGCCTGCTGTTCATGGGCTACATCGCGGTGTGGGCGCTGCTGAACAAGGACAAGGTGCCTGCAGCCGGTGCGGCCATGAGCCTGGGTCAGAAGATCCATGCCTCGCGCCACCTGATTCCGGTGGTGTCGCTGATCGCGCTGGTGCTGGGCGGCATCTACAGCGGTGTGGCCACGCCCACCGAGGCCGCCGCGCTCGGCGTCGGTGGTGCGCTGCTGCTGGCGATGTTCGAGGGTTCCCTGAACTGGGCGCGCTTCAAGGACGGCCTGGTCGCTGCCTGCCGCGTGTACTGCATGATCGGCCTGATCCTGGCCGGCGCGGCATTCCTCACGCTGGCCATGGGCTTCATCGGCCTGCCGCGACACCTGGCCGAGTTCATCGGCGAACTGAACCTCTCGCCGTTCAGCCTGATGCTGCTGCTGGTCGTGTTCTTCATCGCGCTGGGTTGCTTCCTCGACGGCATCTCCATGGTGGTGCTGACCATCGCGGTGCTGCTGCCCACGGTGCAGGCCGCGGGTTTCGACCTGATCTGGTTCGGTGTCTTCATCGTGCTGGTGGTGGAGATGGCGCAGATCACGCCGCCGGTGGGCTTCAACCTGTTCGTCATCCAGGGGCTCACCCGCCGCGAGGTGACCTGGATCGCGCGCACCGCGCTGCCGCTGTTCCTGCTCATGATGGCGGCCGTGCTGCTGACCTACTTCGTGCCCGAGATCGTGCTGTGGCTGCCTGGCCGCATGCAGGGCTGAACAGGAGGACGCCATGAAATGGTTTCTTCTGGTCGCGCTGGCCGCGGCCTCGGTGGCGCACGCCCAGACGCGCTGGCAACTCGCCACCGGCTACCGCGCCGAGTCCTTCCACACGCAGAACATCGCGCAGTTCGCGGCCGAGGTGGAGCAGGCCACGGCCGGCGCACTGCGCATCGATGTGCGCCCCGACAACACGCTGTTCAAGCTCGCCGACATCCGCCAGGCAGTGCAGGAAGGCCAGGTCGAGGCGGGCGAGTCCATCATGACCAGCATGGTCGACGAGGTGCCCATCGCAGGCGCCGACGCGATTCCCTTCGTGGTCCACAGCTACGCCGATGCGCGCCGGCTCTGGCAGCTGCAGCGGCCCCTGATCGAAAAGCACTTTGCCGTGCGTGGCCTGCGGCCCCTGTACGCGGTGCCCTGGCCGCCGCAAGGCCTGTTCACCGGTTCACCGGTGCGTTCCGCGGCCGATTTCAAGGGCACGCGCATGCGCACCTACAACCAGTCCACCCGGCGCATCGCGCAGATGCTGGGCGCCACGCCGGTGGACGTGCCCATGGTCGAGGTCAACCGGGCCCTGGCCCGGCGCGAGATGGACAACATGATCACCTCGGCCGTGACCGGGGTGGAGAACCGTGTATGGGGCCAGATCGGCTTCTACTACGGCATCAACGCCTGGTTCCCGAAGAACATTGTGTTCGTGAACGCGCGGGCCTTCGACGCCCTGCCCACCCCTGTGCGCGAGGCCGTGGTGCAGGCCGCCACCCGCGCCGAGGCACGCGGCTGGGCCCTGAGCGAGGCCGTGGCCAGCGACTCCACCCGTGAGCTGCAGCGCCAGGGCATGCGGGTGGAGCGCGCGCCCGCGGCGTTCGAGGCCGAGCTCAGGCGCCTGGGCGAGAAGTTCTCGCGCGAATGGGTGCAATCGGTCGGCAACGAGGCCAACGTGATTTTTGTGCCCTATTACTTTCAACGCTAAAGTCCCGTCACCATGCAAGACAACACCTCTCCCCTGGGCCGCCGCTGGCAATTCTGGATCGACCGCGGCGGCACCTTCACCGACATCGTGGCCCGCAGGCCCGACGGCTCGATCACCACCCACAAGCTGCTCTCCGAGAACCCGGAGCAGTACCGCGACGCGGCGGTGGCCGGCATCCGGCACCTGCTGGGCCTCAAGGCGGGTGAACCTGTCACGCCCGCGCTGGTCGAGTGCGTGAAGATGGGCACGACCGTGGCCACCAACGCCCTGCTGGAGCGCAAGGGGGAGCCAACCCTGCTGGTGACCACGCGGGGTTTTCGCGACGCACTGCGCATCGCGTACCAGAACCGGCCGCGCCTGTTCGACCGCCGCATCGTGCTGCCCGAACTGCTCTACCGCGAGGTGGTGGAAGCGCAGGAGCGCGTGGGTGCGCACGGCGACGTGCTGCTGCCGCTGGACGAAGCGGCCCTGCGTGCCGACCTGCAGGCCGCGCACGGGCGGGGCCTGCGCAGCGTGGCTGTCGTGTTCATGCACGGCTACCGTTTCACCGCGCACGAGCAGGCGGCAAGCCGCATCGCGCGCGAAGTCGGGTTCACGCAGGTGAGCACGTCGCACGAGACGAGCCCGATGATGAAGTTCGTGAGCCGGGGCGACACCACGGTGGTCGACGCCTACCTCTCGCCCATCCTGCGGCGCTATGTGGAGCAGGTGGCGGCCGAGATGCCGGGCGTGAAGCTGTTCTTCATGCAGTCCTCGGGAGGGCTCACCGACGCGCGCGCCTTCCAGGGCAAGGACGCCATCCTGTCCGGCCCCGCGGGCGGCATCGTGGGCATGGCGCGCACCGCCGGCCTGGCGGGGCAGCACAAGGTGATCGGCTTCGACATGGGGGGCACCTCCACCGACGTGTCGCACTACGCGGGCGAGTTCGAGCGCGAGTTCGAGACCCAGGTGGCCGGCGTGCGCATGCGCGCTCCCATGATGAGCATCCACACCGTGGCGGCCGGTGGCGGCTCCATCCTCGCCTTTGACGGCTCGCGCTTTCGCGTCGGCCCCGAGAGCGCCGGCGCCAACCCCGGGCCCGCGAGCTACCGCCGCGGCGGCCCCCTGGCCGTGACCGATGCGAACGTGATGACCGGCAAGATCCAGCCGCGCCATTTCCCCCGGGTGTTCGGTCCCAGGGCGGACGAGGCGCTGAGCCTGGAAGCCGTGCAGGCGAAGTTCGATGAGCTGGCCCGGCAGACCGGGCGCCCGGCTGAAGATGTCGCGGAAGGCTTCATCAACATCGCGGTGCAGCAGATGGCCAACGCGATCAAGAAGATTTCGGTGGCGCGCGGCTACGACGTGACGCGCTACACCCTGCAGTGCTTCGGCGGCGCGGGTGGCCAGCACGCGTGTCTGGTCGCCGATGCGCTGGGCATGACGCGCGTGTTCGTGCATCCACTCGCGGGCGTGCTCAGCGCCTACGGCATGGGCCTGGCCGACCAGAACGTGATCCGCGAGCAGGCGGTCGAGCTGCCGCTGGCCATGAACTCGCTGCCCCTGATCGCGCAGACGCTGGATGCGCTGGGCGATGCGGCGCGCCAGGAACTGCAGCGCCAGCAGGTGAACGCCGGTGAGGCCGTGGTGCACCACCGTGTGCACGTGCGCTACGACGGCAGCGATTCGGCCCTGGTCGTGCCGTTTGGCGACCTCGCGGCGATCGAGGCAGGTTTCGAAGCTGCCTACCGCCAGCGCTTCGCCTTCCTGATGCAGGGCAAACGCCTTGTGGTGGAGGCGGTGTCGGTCGAGGCCGTGGTCGCGGGCGATGCGCCGCACGAACCCCGCCACGAGACGCACGAGCCGCGCGAGGTGCCGCGGCGCGAGACGGTGCGCATGTATTCGGGCGGGCAATGGCTCGATGCCGCGCTGGTGGTGCGCGAGGACCTGCGCCCGGGCGACGTGATTCCCGGTCCCGCCATCATTGCCGAGAAGAACGCCACCACCGTGGTGGAGCCTGGCTGGGAGGCGGTGCTCACCGCGCTCGACCATCTCGTGCTGGACCGCCGCGTGCCGCGCACCGCGACCTACGCGGTGGGCACGACGGTGGACCCGGTGCTGCTGGAGGTGTTCAACAACCTGTTCATGAACATCGCCGAGCAGATGGGCCTGCAGCTGCAGAACACGGCCTATTCGGTCAACATCAAGGAGCGGCTCGACTTCTCCTGCGCGCTGTTCGACGCCGAAGGCCATCTGATCGCCAACGCCCCGCACATGCCGGTGCACCTGGGATCGATGGGCGAGAGCATCAAGACCGTGATCCGCGAGAACGCCGGGCGCATGCAGCCGGGTGACGTGTACGTGCTCAACGACCCGTACCACGGCGGCACCCATTTGCCCGACGTGACCGTGATCACGCCGGTGTATATCGGGAACGCGGCCGACCCCACGTTCTATGTGGGCTCGCGCGGCCACCATGCCGACATCGGCGGCACCACGCCGGGCTCCATGCCGCCGTTCTCCACGCGCATCGAGGAAGAGGGCGTGCAGATCAACAACGTGAAGCTGGTGGACCGGGGTGTGCTGCGCGAGGCCGAGATGGTCGCGCTGTTGCAGAGTGGCGAGTTTCCGTCGCGCAACCCGCAGCAGAACATGGCCGACCTCAAGGCACAGATCGCCGCCAACGAAAAGGGCGTGCAGGAGCTGCGCAAGATGGTCGAGCAGTTCGGCCTGGAGGTGGTGCAGGCCTACATGCGCCACGTGCAGGACAACGCGGAGGAGTCGGTGCGCCGCGTGATCACGCGCCTGAAGGACGGGCATTTCACGCTGCCGCTGGACAATGGCGCGCAGATTCGGGTGGCTGTGCGGGTGGACGCTGCACAACGCGGCGCCGAGATCGATTTCACGGGTACCTCGGCACAACAACTCAACAACTTCAACGCACCCACCGCCGTGTGCATGGCGGCCGTGCTCTACGTGTTCCGCACGCTGGTGGACGACGACATCCCGCTCAACGCGGGCTGCCTCAAGCCACTCAAGGTGATCATCCCGCCGGGCTCCATGCTCAACCCCAATCCGCCGGCTTCGGTGGTGGCGGGCAACGTGGAGACGTCGAGCTGCATCACCAACGCGCTGTACGGCGCGCTGGGCGTGATGGCGGCGAGCCAGTGCACGATGAACAACTTCACCTTCGGCAACGCGCGGCACCAGTACTACGAGACGATTTCAGGCGGCAGTGGCGCCGGTGACGGTTTTGATGGGACCAGCGTGGTCCAGACCCACATGACCAACTCGCGCCTGACCGACCCGGAGGTGCTGGAGTTCCGTTTTCCGGTGCGGCTGGAGAGCTACGAAATCCGCGCGGGATCGGGCGGCGCCGGGCGCTGGCACGGCGGCCATGGCGGCGTGCGCCGCGTGCGGTTCCTTGAAGACATGACGGCCAGCATCCTCTCGAACGGTCGCGTGCATGGCGCGTTCGGCATGGCGGGGGGCGAGCACGGCCAGGTGGGCGTCAACCGCGTGGTGCGCGGCGACGGCTCGCACGAGGACCTCGGTCACATCGGCCAGGCCGAGATGAAACCGGGCGACATCTTCGAGATCCACACGCCGGGTGGCGGGGGCTACGGCAGGGCGTAGCGGGGGTTCAGAGCTCTTCGACCCGCCGCGCCGGGTAGCTGTCCCAGGTCTGGCAGCCCGGGCATTGCCAGAAGTGCTGGCGGGCCTCAAAGCCGCAAGCCGCGCAGCGGTAGCGTCTGAGCGGTGCACTGGCGTTGTCCAGCGCCGCCTGGACCCGCGCCTGCGCGGTGTCGCTGGAGAGGGTTTCGCCCGCCATCCACAGTGAGGTGATGACCAGTGACGGTTCCTGCGCGAGGTGGTCCATGTACCGCGCCCTGGCCGCCGCCGTGTCCGTGTCCAGGCTGGCGAGGGCCTCGGTGACGTCGATGGAGGGGGCGCGCGCGTGGCTGGCCTGCAGCAGACGCAGGGCCTCGGCCTGCCGGCCGGTCTGCCGGGCCAGATCGGCGAGCGAGCGGGCGGCCAGCGGCAGGTTCTGGGGGGCATGCTGGTTCAGGCGCAGCAAGGCATCCAGGGCACCTGCCGGGTCGCCGCCCTGGGCTTTGAGGGCCGACAGTGCCATCCAGCCACGCGCGAGCTGTGGCGCTTGCCGGACGGCTTCTTCCAGCAGGACCAGGGCCTGCGCGCTGTCGCCGCCGCGTTGCGCGAGTTCGGCTTCCTCGCAGCGGTAATGCGCCAGGCGGGTGGCAAAGCTGCCTTGTTCGGCTTCCTCGAGCCGCTGCGCAATCCGCCGGGCCTGCGGCCAGTCGCGCGAGCGTTCGTAGATGCCCAGCAGGGCCAGCAGGGCCTCGCCTTCGAACTCGGAGCCTTCGAGCTTGTGCAGGGCCGACTCGGCGCGGTCAAGCAGTCCGGCCTTGAGGAAGTCCAGTGCCAGGGCATGCTGCGCGCGATCGCGGTCCTTGCGGCCGATGTCGGCACGCGAGAGCAGGTGTTCGTGCACGCGCACCGCGCGGTCGTAGTCGCCCCGGCGGCGAAACAGGTTGCCGAGCGCGAAATGCAGCTCGGCGGTGTCGGGGTCGCCCTGCACGGCCTCGATGAAGGCGTCGATCGCCTGGTCCTGCTGCTCGTTGAGCAGGTGGTTCAGGCCGCGGAAATAGGCCTTGGGGGCCTGGCGGCTTTCCATGCGCCACTGCCGCAGATCCAGGCGCGAGGCGCCCCAGCCCAGCGCGAACGCCAACGGCAGGCCCCAGAGCAGCCAGGTGAAATCAAAGTCCATGCCGGCGGTCGATCGGTTCGGGAGGCAGCAGCGTGGTGTCGCCGTCAAAGGTGGTGTTGGCCATGATGGACGTGCTGGAGCCATGCTGGCGCCGCGCGCGACGCGCGCGCAGCCACAGGGGCAGCATCACGGCGACGCCCAGGAATACACCGACCACCAGTGCGACCAGGATCACCAGCACCAGCGGTGCCTGCCAGCTCGCGCCAAAGAACAGGTGGAGCGTCACGCTGTCCTGGTTGTTCAGCGCGAAGGCGAACAGCACAAAAAAAATGGCTGCATTGAGCAGCCACATCAGGTATTTCACGTCGTCCCCTTTGTGGTGGGGCGATTGTACCGAGCAGGTTCGTGGATCAGGCCTGCTTGCGGGCCTCGCGGTCCAGGATTTCGGCGGTCTTCTTGTCCACCGCTTCGCGCAAGGCCTTGCCCGGTTTGAAATGCGGCACGCGCTTCTCCGGGATCATCACGCTCTCGCCCGAGCGCGGATTGCGTCCGATGCGTGGCGAGCGGCGGTTGACGGAGAAACTGCCGAAGCCGCGGATCTCGATCCGGTGACCCTTGACGAGCGCGTCGCCCATCGCATCCAGGATCGCCTTGACGGCGAACTCGGCATCGCGGTGAGTGAGCTGGCCAAAGCGGCTGGCCAGGGCTTCAACGAGGTCGCTGCGGGTCATGGGGTCGAGATTGGGGCGGGCGTTGTGGAGTCGGCGCCGGGCAAGATGCCACCCCTGCGGGCAGGCTGCTCGCCCGGTGCCGGACCGGTGTCGCTTCAGTTCTGGTTGTTGTCCAGCTTGGCGCGCAGCAGGGCACCCAGGCTGGTCGTACCAGCGTTTTCGCGGGAAGACTGCTGGCTCAGGCTGGCCATGGCTTCCTGCTGGTCGGCGGCGTCCTTGGCCTTGATCGACAACTGGATGTTGCGGGTCTTGCGATCCACGTTGACCACCACGGCGTTGACTTCGTCGCCTTCTTTGAGCACGTTGCGCGCATCTTCCACGCGGTCGCGGCTGATTTCGCTGGCGCGCAGGTAACCCAGCACGTCCTCGCCCAGATCGATCTCGGCACCCTTGGCGTCCACGGTCTTGACCTTGCCGGTCACGATGGAGCCCTTGTCGTTCACCGACACGAAGGTGGTGAACGGGTCGCCGTCGAGCTGCTTGATGCCCAGGGAGATGCGCTCGCGCTCCACGTCGATGGCCAGCACGATCGCGTCGACTTCCTGGCCCTTCTTGTAGTTGCGCACGGCGGCTTCACCGGGCTCGTTCCAGGACAGGTCGGACAGGTGCACCAGGCCATCGATGCCGGCGGCCAGGCCGACGAACACGCCGAAGTCGGTGATCGACTTGATCGGGCCCTTGACGCGGTCGCCACGCTTGGTCTGCTCGGCGAACTCGTGCCAGGGGTTGGCGCGGCACTGCTTCATGCCCAGGGAGATGCGGCGCTTGTCTTCGTCGATGTCGAGCACCATGACTTCGACCTCGTCGCCCAGTGACACCAGCTTGGACGGGGCCACGTTCTTGTTGGTCCAGTCCATTTCGGAGACGTGCACCAGGCCTTCGATGCCCGGCTCGAGTTCCACGAACGCGCCGTAGTCGGCGATGTTGGTGATCTTGCCGAACATGCGCGTGCCCTGCGGGTAGCGGCGCGAGACGCCCATCCAGGGGTCGTCACCCATCTGCTTGAGGCCCAGCGAGACGCGGTGCTTCTCGGTGTCGAACTTGAGGATCTTGGCGGTGATTTCCTGACCGGCCGTGACCACCTCGCTCGGGTGGCGCACGCGGCGCCAGGCCATGTCGGTAATGTGCAGCAGGCCGTCGATGCCGCCGAGGTCGACGAACGCACCGTACTCGGTGATGTTCTTGACCACGCCGTGCACGATGGCGCCTTCCTTGAGGGTTTCCATCAGCTTGGCGCGTTCCTCGCCCATGGAGGCTTCCACCACGGCGCGGCGGCTCAGCACCACGTTGTTGCGCTTGCGGTCGAGCTTGATGACCTTGAATTCCAGGGTCTTGTTCTCGTACGGGGTCAGGTCCTTGGTGGGACGGCTGTCGACCAGCGAGCCCGGCAGGAAAGCACTGATGCCGTTGACCATGACCTTGAGGCCGCCCTTGACCTTGCTGGAGGTCGTGCCGGTGACGAATTCGCCCGACTCGAGCGCTTTCTCCAGCGACATCCAGGAGGCCAGGCGCTTGGCCTTGTCGCGCGAGAGCAGGGTGTCGCCGAAGCCGTTCTCCACGGAATCGATGGCGACGGAGACGAAGTCACCGACCTGCACTTCGAGTTCGCCCTGGTCGTTCTTGAATTCGGCCAGCGGCACGTAGGCTTCCGACTTGAGGCCGGCGTTGACCACCACGTGGCTGTGCTCGATGCGCACGACCTCGGCGGTGATGACTTCGCCCGAGCGCATCTCGGCGCGTTTCAGGGACTCTTCGAACAGGGCGGCAAAAGATTCAGACATTGAATTTCCTAAACCACTCAGCGTCGGCGCATTCCACCGGCATGAACCGGGTTGCGCTGGAATCGACGTGTGGGCGGCGTTGACGTTGCGGTGCGTGACACCGCGGGGTTAAGTGAAAAGAACCGTCGGGCCTGCGGGCTGGGAATGCCCGGCTGTGCCGTCGGGGCCATCGGTAAAGCGCTCTCAGTTGCCCGGGAACGCGGTTTTTTCTTGCCACCAGCGCAAGACCCGCTGCACCGATTCCTCGATGTCCATGCCGGAGTTGTCCAGTTGCAAGGCGTCTTCAGCTGGCTTGAGGGGCGCGTGCAGTCGGGATGAGTCCCGCTGATCGCGCGCTTTCAGGTCTGCCAAAAGACTGTCGATGTTAGCAGCAAATCCCTTTGAAATCAACTGCTTATGGCGCCGTGAGGCGCGCTGCTCGGCGCTGGCTGTCAGAAACACCTTGAGGGCGGCGTCGGGAAAGATGACGGTTCCCATGTCGCGGCCATCGGCCACCAGGCCAGGCAGGCGCCGAAAGCTCAGTTGCAGGGCGTACAGGGCGGATCGAACGGCCGGGTATTGCGACACCTTGGACGCCATGCCGCCGGTGGACTCCAGGCGCAGCGGGTCGGTGATGTCACGCCCCCCCAGAAACACTCCGTGGTCACGGAAAGCCAGTGGCAGTTGCGCGGCCAGGCGAGCGAGAGCCGGTTCGTCGTCAAGTGACACACCCGCATCTTGCGCCGCGAGGGCCGTGGCCCTGTACAGGGCGCCGGAGTCGAGCAACTGGTAGCCCAGACGCTGCGCCAGCTCCGAGGCCAGCGTGCCCTTGCCCGAGGCCGTGGGGCCGTCGATACAGATCACAGGGATGTCGGCCGCTGGTGCCATGCAGACGCCAAAAAGCGTTTCGAAATAGTCCGGAAAGGTTTTTGCAACGCACTTCGGATCTTCGATGCGCACCGGCAGCCCGGCGGGGTTGAAGGCGGCAAGGGAAAAGCACATGGCGACGCGGTGGTCGTCATAGGTGTGGATGGCTGCGGCCCGCCAGTGCCGTGCGTCGGCCGGCGGGGTGATGCGGATGAAATCCGCGCCTTCCTCCACGGTGGCGCCGAGCTTACGGCACTCGATGGCCATGGCCGCAATGCGGTCAGTTTCCTTCACGCGCCAGCTGGCGATGTTGCGCAGGGTGGTCGTGCCCTCCGCGTACAAGGCCATCACGGCCAGCGTCATGGCCGCGTCGGGGATGTGGTTGCAGTCCAGGTCAATCGCCCTGAGCGGCCATGCTCCGCGTCGCACGTGCAGGCGATTGGCTTCGCCGGAAATCTGCGCGCCCATGAGCCGGGCTGCCTCCACGAAGCGTATGTCGCCCTGGATCGACGCCAGGCCAACGCCCTCGATGGTGATGCCGTCGGTGCCGGCGGTGGCGGGCGCGATGGCACCGAGCGCGATGAAATAACTGGCCGAGGAGGCATCGCCCTCGACGGCGATGGTGCCCGGCGAGCAGTAGTTGCTGCCGGCCGGTATGACAAAGCGCTGCCAGGCGTCGTTGCGCACGGTCACGCCAAATCGCGCCAGCAGGTTCAGCGTGATCTCGATGTAGGGGCGCGAGATGAGTTCGCCCACCACCTCGATCACCACTTCACGCTCTTGCGCCACAAGTGGCAGTGCGAGCAGTAGGGCTGTCAGGAACTGGCTGGAGACATCACCACGCACGCGAATGGCCTGATCGAGTCGCAGCGAGTGTGCCCGCCCGTCACCGAGTCGCAACGGTGGATAGCCTTCGTTGTCCAGGCAGTCCACCGGGCAACCGAGCTGTCGCAGTGCATCGACCAGGTCGCCGATGGGGCGTTCATGCATGCGCGCGATGCCGCTGAGTTCGAACGAGCCACCGTGTCGCGCAGCCAGCAAGGCCAGCGACGCAGTGAGCGGACGCATGGCGGTGCCGGCGTTGCCGAGGAACAGCTGCGCTCGCTTGACAGGCGGGTGGCCTCCCAGGCCGTGCACGCGCAGGACGCCATCCGGTTGGCGTTCGATGCGGCAGCCCAACTGGGCGAGGGCCTCGAGCATCACGCGGGTGTCGTCGGAATCGAGCAGATCGGTCACATCCGTGTGACCCTTGCTCAGCGCGGCGAGCAGCAGTACACGGTTTGAAATGCTCTTGGACCCCGGCAGGCGGACGGTGCCGCCCGCGCTGGCCAGAGGCGGGATGTCGAGGAAGGAAATGGCAAACATGCTCGATGAAAGGGGAGCGGCGCCAGCGGCGGCGCTCAGCTGCGTGGTTTGACGGCGCTCATGCGCCAGCGCGCGCGTCCGCTGCTGGCTTGCTCGATCAGGGCTTCGAGCGCATCCGGGTTGCCGGCATTGATGGCCGTTTCCAGCGCGTGCAGCGCGCGCTGGAAATGCCGCGACTGCGCCAGCAGCTCCTCGCGGTTGGACATGAGGATGTCGCGCCATACGGCCGGGTCGCTGGCCGCGATGCGGGTGAAGTCGCGGAACCCGGGGCCGGCGAGCGAGAGGAAGTCCGGCCCGTCGCCCTGCCCCTGAATGGCATTCATCAGTGCAAAGGCCACCATGTGCGGCAGGTGGCTGACGGCTGCGTAGGCTGCGTCGTGCGCCTCGGGCGACATCTGCTTGACATGGCAGCCGAGCGCCGTCCAGAGCTGCACGGCCTTCTCGAGCTGCGTTGTCAGCGTGCGTTCAATCGGGGTGAGGATCACCTGGCGGCCCTGGTACAAGTCGGCGTCGGCATGTTCGACGCCCGCCACCTCCTTGCCTGCGATCGGGTGCGTGGGCACGAACACACCGACCTGATCCTTCAGCACGCGGCGCGCGGCATCGATCACCTCGCGTTTGGTGGAGCCGACATCCATGATCAGCACGTTGCCGCGCACCAGGTGGCGAATGGCCTTGAAGGTGGCCTCGGTGGCGGCAACGGGCACGGCGAGCAGAACGAGATCTGCACCAGATACCGCGAGCAGCGCCGATGGGGCCTCGACATCGATCACGCCCAGCTGTCGCGCCCTTTCGGTGGTGGAAGGCGACTTGCTGTAGCCGACGACGCGTTTGACCAGACCGGCACGTTTGAGCGCCAGCGCAAACGAGCCGCCCATCATGCCGCAGCCGATCAATCCCAGTTGTTCAAACATCATTCGTTCACCGGGTAGGCACCCAGCACCTTGTAGAAAGCGCACAGGCTCTGCAGTTCCTGCAGGGCGGCGGCCACGTTTGGCTGGGATGGATGGCCCGCGATGTCGATGTAGAAGTAGTACTCCCACTGCCCGGACTTGGCCGGGCGCGACTCGAAGCGCGTCATGGACACGCCGTTGTTCTTCAGCGGTACCAGCAAGTCGTGCACGGCGCCGGGGCGGTTCGGCACGGAGACCACGAGGCTGGTGCAGTCCCGTCCCGAGGCGGGAGGCATGGCCAGTGTCTGCGGCAGGGCGATCACCGCGAATCGCGTGCGGTTGTAGGCTTCGTCCTGGATCGCATGGGCCACGATGTGCAAGCCGAACTGCGCGGCGGCGCGCTCACTGGCCAGCCCTGCCCAGGCCGGGTTCGTGGCTGCCAGGCGCGCTCCCTCCGCATTGCTGGAGACCGCCCGGCGCTCGGCGTTGGGCAGGTGTTGCGACAGCCAGTTCTGGCACTGGGCCAGCGCTTGTGGGTGCGCCATCACGACCTCGATGTCATCCAGGTGGTTGTTCTGGCGCAGCAGGTTGTGGCGGATCAGCAGGCTGACTTCCCCGACCACGTGCACGGGTGAGCGCAGAAACAGGTCCAGCGAACGGGCCACCACGCCTTCTGTGGAGTTCTCCATGCCCACCACGCCGAACTGCGCAGTGCCGGCCGCAGTGGCGTGGAAGACCTCGTCAAAGTTGGCGCAATAGATCAGGTTGGCTGCGCTGCCAAAGAACTCGATGGCAGCCTGTTCGCAAAACGTGCCCTGCGGACCCAGCACCGCCACACGCTGAGGCGCTTCCAGCGCCAGGCAGGCCGACATGATCTCGCGCCAGATCGACGCCACGTGCTGGTTGAGCAAAGGGCCTTGATTGGCACGCTGGATCTTTTCGATCACCTGGGCCACGCGATCCGGACGGAAAAATGGGGAGCCCTCGGCTCGCTTGATGTCACCCACCTGTTCGGCGACGTGCGCGCGCTGGTTGAGCAGGGAAAGCAATTGCTGGTCCAGTGCATCGATCTGCACGCGCAGACCCGCCAGGGCATCGGACTGTGAAGGTTGGGTCATGAAATCAGGCCTGGGTTTTCTCGAAGTCGCGCATGAAAGCCACCAGAGCTTGCACACCTTCGATCGGCATGGCGTTGTAGATGCTCGCCCGCATGCCACCCACGGACTTGTGACCCTTGAGCTGTAGCAGTCCAGCGGCCTTTGCGCCTGCAAGGAAGGCCTCGTTGCGCGATTCGTCGTGCAGGAAGAATGGAACATTCATGCGCGAGCGGCAGTTGGCGGCGACCTTGTTGGTGTAGTACGAGGATTGGTCGATGAAGCCGTAGAGAAGTTCGGCTTTGGCGATGTTGCGTGCCTGCATGGCGGCCACGCCGCTCAAGGAGCCTTCGGTCTGGCGCTTGAGCCACTGGAAAGTGAGGCCCGCCATGTAGATCGAGAACGTCGGCGGCGTGTTGTACATGGAATGGTTGTCCGCCACGATCTTGTAGTCGAACGCACTCGGGCAAGTCTTCAGAGCATGGCCGAGGAGGTCCTCGCGCACCACTACCAGCGTGACGCCTGCCGGCCCGAGGTTCTTCTGCGCGCCACCAAAGGCCAGGCCGACGCGCGACCAGTCCACCGGGCGCGATGCGACGTGCGAGGAAAAGTCGATGACGAGCGGCGCACTGCTGCCCAGTGCCTCGAGGTCCGGCAGTTCATGTACTTCCACGCCATTGATGGTTTCATTGCTGCACAGGTGCACGTAGCGAGCGTTCCGGTCAAGTTGCCAGCTGGACGGATCGGGCAGGGTGGTGTGGCCGTCTGCTTCGTTGCTCGCCGCAATGCGCGCGGCGCAGTAGCGCCCGGCTTCCTTGAGCGATTTCTGGCTCCAGCTGCCGGTGATGACGAAATCCACCGATCCGCCACGCGAGAGGTTCAGCGGCACGATGGCGTTTTCCGCGAGACCACCGCCCTGCATGAACAGGATGCGGAAGTGGCCTGGCACGGCGAGCAAGTCGCGCAGATCGCGCTCGGCTGCATCCAGGATGGCGCCGAACTCCTTGCCGCGGTGACTCATCTCCACTACGCTCATGCCGCTGCCGTGCCAGTCGAGCATTTCGGCTGCAGCCTGCTGCAACACGTCGGCCGGCATGGCGGCCGGACCGGCAGAGAAGTTGTAGGGCCGGGCCATCACGCCTCGGTGCCCGGCTCGTCGGTCTCGCTCGCCTCGCCCAGTTCCGGCGCGTTGGCGTCGTTCTCCACAATGCGCTGCAGGCCCGAGAGTTCGGCGCCCTCATCGAGCGCAATCAATGTGACGCCTTGCGTGGCCCGGCCCATTTCGCGGATCTCGGATACGCGGGTCCGCACAAGAACACCTTTGTCGGTGATCAGCATGATTTCGTCGTCGGTATGTACCAGCGTGGCGGCGACCACCTTGCCATTGCGCTCGCTCTGCTGGATCGCGATCATGCCCTTGGTACCCCGGCCATGACGCGTGTACTCGGCAATCGGGGTGCGTTTGCCGTAGCCGTTGATGGTTGCCGTCAGCACGGACTGCTCCTCGTCCTCGGCGACCAGCATGGCGATCACACTCTGACCATCCTCGATCATCATGCCGCGCACGCCGCGCGCGTTGCGACCCATCGGGCGCACGTCGTTCTCGTCGAAGCGCACGGCCTTGCCACCGTCGCTGAACAGCATCACGTCGTGCGCGCCATCGGTCAGCGCAGCACCGATCAGGAAGTCGCCTTCGTCCAGATCCACCGCGATGATGCCGGCCTTGCGCGGATTGCTGAATTCGTCCAGTGCGGTCTTCTTGACCGTACCCATGCTGGTGGACATGAACACATAACGATCTGCCGGGAAGGTGCGCATCTCGCCCGTCAACGGAAGGACGACATTGATCTTCTCGCCTTCCTGCAGGGGAAACATGTTGACGATGGGCCGGCCGCGCGAGCCACGCGAACCCGCCGGAACCTCCCAGACCTTGAGCCAGTACAGACGGCCCCGGTTGGAGAAGCACAGGATGTAGTCGTGTGTGTTGGCAATGAAGAGCTGGTCGATCCAGTCGTCTTCCTTGGTGGCCGTGGCCTGCTTGCCCCGTCCTCCGCGTTTTTGTGCGCGGTATTCGGACAAGGGTTGGCTCTTGATGTAGCCGCTGTGGCTGAGCGTCACCACCATGTCGGTGGGTGTGATCAGATCTTCGGTGGCCAGGTCCTGCGCGTTGTGTTCGATTTCGCTTCGGCGCGCCCCCAGCTTGGTCTGGCCGAACTCCTGTTTCACGGTCGTCAGCTCGTCGCCGATGATGGCCGAAACGCGCTCGGGCTTGGCGAGGATGTCGAGCAGGTCATCGATCTCGCCCATGACCTCCTTGTACTCCGCCACGATCTTGTCCTGCTCCAGGCCCGTCAGTCGTTGCAGGCGCATCTGCAGGATTTCCTGCGCCTGGGTTTCCGAGAGGCGGTAGAGTCCGTCGCTGCCCATGCCAAACGCCTTCTCCAGGCCGTCGGGACGATAGTCGTCGGCATTGATCACGCCACCGTCGGCGCGCGTGCGGGTGAGCATCTCTCGCACGAGTTGGCTGTCCCATGGTCGAGCCATCAGTTCCGCCTTCGCCACAGGAGGCGTTGGCGACTCGCGGATGATGCGGATGAACTCGTCGATATTGGCCAGCGCCACGGCCAGGCCTTCCAGCACGTGGCCGCGCTCGCGCGCCTTGCGCAGGTTGAACACGGTGCGGCGTGTCACGACCTCGCGCCGGTGCTCCAGAAAAACCTGGATGAGATCCTTCAGGTTGCACAGGCGGGGCTGGCCGTCCACCAGGGCCACCATGTTGATGCCGAAGGTGTCCTGCAGTTGTGTCTGCTTGTACAGGTTGTTGAGCACGACCTCTGGCACTTCGCCACGCTTGAGTTCGATCACCAGGCGCATGCCCGACTTGTCCGACTCGTCCTGAATGTGGCTGATGCCCTCGATCTTCTTCTCGTGAACGAGCTCGGCGATGCGTTCCTGCAGGGTCTTCTTGTTCACCTGGTAGGGCAGCTCGTCGACGATGATGGCCTGGCGCTGGCCGCGATCAATGTCTTCGAAGTGGCATTTGGCGCGCATCACCACGCGCCCACGCCCGGTGCGATAGCCATCCTTCACGCCATTGATGCCATAGATGATGCCGGCTGTGGGGAAATCCGGCGCCGGAATGATCTCCATCAATTCGTCAATGGACGCGTCCGGACTCTTGAGCAGATGGAGGCAGGCGTCGACCACCTCGTTGAGGTTGTGCGGTGGGATGTTGGTGGCCATACCCACCGCGATGCCGGCCGAACCGTTGACGAGCAGATTGGGCAGCCGCGACGGCAGCACCAGGGGCTCTTTCTCCGACCCATCGTAGTTCGGGCCGAAATTGACGGTTTCCTTGTCGATGTCGGCCAGCATCTCGTGCGCGATCTTCGACAGTCGGATTTCGGTATAGCGCATGGCTGCCGCGTTATCGCCATCGACCGAGCCAAAATTGCCCTGGCCATCCACCAGCATGTGTCGCAGCGAGAAATCCTGGGCCATGCGCACGATGGTGTCGTACACCGCACTGTCGCCGTGCGGGTGGTACTTGCCGATCACATCGCCCACGATACGGGCCGACTTCTTGTACGGTCGGTTCCAGTCGTTGTTGAGTTCGTGCATCGCAAACAACACGCGCCGATGCACTGGCTTGAGGCCATCGCGCGCGTCGGGCAGGGCGCGTCCCACGATCACGCTCATCGCATAGTCGAGGTAGCTGCGCCGCATTTCCTCTTCAAGACTGATGGGCAGGGTCTCTTTGGCGAACTGTGTCATGTGCGGCGGCTGTGGTGCGTGGATGGACCTGAAGGCAACAGAAGATTTTAAGCGGCCAGGCTTCCTCCAACTTCTTCATCCGTTTGTTGTACATCCACAACGAATGATGTGAGGCCCTGTATCGAGCGGCGGACTGGCATTGGTCGGCTGGCGAGGCATTCCGTGCTTGTGGCACAATAAATTCCAACGTTTTTAGTGGTGGTCACTTGAAGCGTCGTTTTTTGTCACGCAGTTCGTCTGCGGCTCATATAGAGGAAAACCATGAAAAAACTGAACAAAGTGGCAATGCTGTTGGCAACCGCCGCCATGGCATCCGCCGCCGGCGCGCAAACCATTGACAACTGGCGCAATGGCACCAACGACCTGGTTTGGAAGAACGGCACCAACGAACTGTGCTGGCGCGATGCCAGCTGGACGCCTGCCACCGCCGCCCAGGGTTGCGACGGCGCGATCGTCCCCATGGCGGCTCCTGCTCCGGCCCCGGCTGCTGCCCCAGCGCCTGCTCCCGCTGCTGCTCCGGCTCCAGCCCCGGCTCCCCGGCCCGCTCCTGCTCCTGCTCCGGTTGCATCGAAAGTGACCTACGCCGCTGACGCCTTCTTCGACTTCGACAAGGCTGTCCTGAAGCCCGAAGGCAAGGCCAAGCTGGACGATCTGGCTGGCAAGGTCTCGGGTATCGCTCTGGAAGTGGTGATCGCCGTTGGGCACACCGATTCCACCGGTGCGGCCAGCTACAACCAGACTCTGTCCAACCGCCGCGCCGAGGCCGTCAAGGCCTATCTGGTGAGCAAGGGTATTGAAAGCAACCGCATCTACACCGAAGGCAAGGGCCTGACCCAGCCGGTGGCGGACAACAAGACCAAGGAAGGTCGTGCAAAGAACCGCCGTGTGGAAGTCGAAGTCGTCGGCACCCGCAAGAACTGATTCATCCAGTTCCAATGAAAACCGCGCTCTGGCGCGGTTTTTTTATTGAGCTGACGATAATCAACACATGAACCCAACCGTCAATGCCGATCCGGCCGAACTGGCCAAATTCTCCGACCTCGCCCATCGCTGGTGGGACCCAGAGAGCGAATTCCGCCCATTGCACCAGATCAATCCGCTGCGATTGGACTGGATCGATGGGCTGGCGGGGCTGTCGGGGAAGAATGTTCTCGATGTGGGCTGCGGCGGCGGCATCCTGTCCGATTCAATGGCGCGCAAAGGCGCACAGGTGGTTGGCATTGATTTGTCCACCAAAGCTTTGCGCGTGGCGCAATTGCATGCGCTGGAGGCAGGCACCGCCAATGTGCGCTACGAGGAAATCAGTGCCGAGGCCATGGCGCTGGAGCGGCCCGGCGCGTTCGACGTGGTGACCTGCATGGAAATGCTGGAGCATGTACCCGACCCGGCCTCCGTGGTGCGAGCTTGCTCGACCCTGGTGAAACCCGGGGGCTGGGTGTTCCTGTCCACGCTGAACCGCAATCCGAAGTCGTTCCTGTTTGCCATACTGGGGGCGGAATACCTGCTGCAGTTGCTGCCCAAAGGAACCCATGAGTACGCGAAGTTCATCCGGCCCAGCGAACTGGCCAGCCATTGCAGGGCCGCCCGGCTTGAGCTGCAGGCGACCCGCGGAATGGAGTACAACCCGTTGACCCGGCGCTACTGGCTGAGCGCCGACACCAGTGTGAACTACCTGTTTGCCACCCGAAAACCATGACCCGGACCTGCTTCCGTGGCGTGCGGGCCGTGCTGTTCGATCTTGATGGTACTTTGATCGACAGCGCTCCTGATCTGGGTTCCGCAGTCGACACAATGCGTGTTCGTCGTGGGCTTGACCCGCTCCCGTTGGAGCACTACCGGCCTTTTACGGGGTCTGGTGCACGAGGCATGCTGCGTGCGGCCTTCGACATCTCTCCCGAACATGGGGAATACGAAGCCTTGAAGAACGAGTTCTTCGACGTGTACGCAGGCTGTCTCACTCAGCGCACCCAGGCATTCGATGGCGTGACGCATCTGCTGGCTTCGCTGGTGGGCCAGCATATGCCCTGGGGCGTGGTCACCAACAAGGCCGAGCGGTTCACGTTGCCGATCACGCGATCAATGAAGCTCTTCGCCACGGCATCGGTGGTCATCTGTGGAGATACCACAGCGTATGCAAAGCCACATCCGGAGCCCCTCCTGGAGGCGGCCAGCAGATTGGGGCTTGCGCCTGGCGATTGCATCTATGTGGGCGATGACCAGCGCGATATTCTTGCGGGACGCGCCGCAGGCATGCGAACCGTGGCTGCGCACTACGGTTACCTTGGCCCTGGAGCCGATGCATCGACCTGGGGTGCGGACGCGGAGGTTTCTTCACCCCTGCAGGTGTTGAATTTGCTGGAACTGCCTTAAACTGCTGTTTCCTGGGGCTGCACCGGTTTCGACGTGGGTTCGGACGCGCAGCAGGGCATGTCGAGGTTCTGTCACCTCGTAAATCCGCAGAAAAAAACCAACTGCAAACGACGAACGTTTCGCACTCGCCGCTTAAACACCGGTGAGCCTCGCAACAGCAGGCCGATGGGCTGGGCAAGGGGGTCGCAAGACCTCCCGGCCGCGAGGTAATTCACATCGGCTGGCTCTGCGTCGGGCACCTTGGCGCAGGGTAAGACACAAGGATGCTGGCTTTCCGTTTAGCGTGCCACTGCGCGACTCGGGCGGCGAGACCCAAAACAGACGGCTACACATGTAGAACTGCTCGAAGAAGGCTTGCGGACGGGGGTTCAATTCCCCCCAGCTCCACCATCTTTCTCACGCTCATCTGGGATCGGTTTCCGATGGGCCTCTTCAGTCGTACGCCCCTCCGTACCGAGAACTGCTCTGGGGTCGCGCGAGCGATCCAGCAACCGTTGTCGACGCGTCCATCGTGTCCGGAGGGCCCAGACACCGCTGATGAGGAAATAGACAAGCAGCCCGCTCACGCTGGCCACAATGGCAAGACCTACGGCCAGGGGCTTGCCCACAAGTTTCAGATGTTCCCCGGCGCGCAAAAGTCTGTCTGAAAGTGACATTTCAGCGTTGACGGTCGCGGTGCCTTCCGCGGCCGTGGCCAATGCAGCGGCCACTTCCTTCTTGGCGACGGTCGGCTCGCCCAACACCACCTGACCCAGACGGTAGGCCCCGTAGTAGAGCGGGCCGAAGGTCAATGGATTCGAGACGAAGGTGCTGGCGACAGCCACGGGTAGGTTGGCCCTGAGCAGCACCGCGAAAGCGGCCGAAGCAGGAATCTGCGCGATCGGTATGAGCAGGCCGAAGAACAGCCCGACGGCCACACCCAGCGCGATGCCCTTCCGACTGAAATGCCACAGCCTGGGATGCGACAGAACAGGCCCCATCCACCGCAGCCAGCGGTGGTTGCGCAGGCTGTCGTGTGCGGGGAGCCAAGCCTTGATGCGGTGCTTCATGCGCCTCTGCGTTGACGGGGAGTCGGAGTTCGATTGTCACCCTGGCAGCGGGCAGGCTGTGCCAGCGGCGACAATGCCCGCACCATGATGCAACTGCAGGACATTCTGTTTTCTCAAGGCTTTGGTACACGCCGCGTATGCAGCGGCCTGGTGCAGCAAGGCCGGGTGTCCGTAGGCTCCGACGTGACCCCTTGCCTGGATCCGGCCGAAGTGCTCAACGAAGAGGGCCTGGTGTTCACGGTTCAGGGCGTGCGTTGGGAATACCATGCGCGGGCGTATCTCATGCTGCACAAGCCTGCGGGGTTCGAATGCTCGCACAAGCCAGGGGCCCACCCGAGCGTCTACACCTTGTTGCCTGGGCCCCTGCGTGAACGCGGAGGCAGTGCCGCCGCCGGCGTGCAGGCGGTCGGCCGGCTCGATCACGACACCACCGGCCTGCTGCTGCTGTCGGACGATGGCAAGTTCATCCACCGCATGACCTCGCCGCGCCACCACGTGCCCAAAGTGTACGAGGTTGGCGTCAAGCACCCCCTGTCTCACAGTCAGCTTGATCGCCTGCTGGCCGGCGTGGTGCTGGACGACGATCCCAAGCCGGTGCGGGCTCACGCCTGCGAAGCGGCAGGCGACCTTCACCTGCGCTTGACACTGACAGAAGGCAAGTACCACCAGGTCAAGCGCATGGTGGCTGCTGTGGGCAATCGGGTGGAGTCGCTGCACCGTTCGGCCATGGGCGGCCTGGTGCTGGGGCCTGAACTCCCGCCAGGTCAATGGCGGTGGCTTACGCAGGCCGAGGTGCTTGGATTGACGCAGAAGACTGCAACGACGGTGTGAAGAGCCGGTCGCCGGGGCGTTCAGAGCAGATCGCCCCTGCGGCTGTCCAATGGCATGAGGAAGGAGTTTTCCTGCCACTGCGAATTGAAGTCACTGCGTGGCTCACCCGTGGTGCTGTTGGGCCAGGTCGACAGCGGGCTGAAGTCGCTGTTGCGGTTGTTGCGCTGGCGGGTGAGCGCTGTGCGCAAGTTGGCCTGCGCTGCGATGATGGCGCGCTCCTCCATTTCGCGTTCGCGCATCGAGTGATTCAGGGAGGATTCGCCTAGGAACTCCGCCCGGATTTCCGCCACGGTGGGCAGGCTGTTGGAGCGCACCACCCAGTAGGGAAGTCCGCATTGCGTGAGCAGCGAATGCTTGAGTGTGCGCGTGCTGCGCGGCAGGCCGGCGCTGCCGGGCACGTCCAGGCAGCCTAGCACGCGCCCGTCCGAGCGGCACACGGTAAAGGTGCAATAGACGCCGCCGAGCAGTTTGTACCAGTCCATGCCCTGCTCTCGGTCGCGTGGCAGGGTGAAGCGTGTGACCGGCAGCTTGATCATGATGTGATGGTCGTAGAACGCCCGCGCCAGCCAGTGCCAGACCCGTGCTTCCTCGCTGTTGGCCAGTGCGCGGGTGCTCAGCGGCCAGTGCTTGGGGATGCGGCGACGTTCCCGTGCCTGCTTGTCAGCCCACAGACGATGCAGGAACGCGCCCAGTGCCAGCAGAGCGGGCGCCAGGACGGCCAGCAGCCATGGGTTGATCCAAGTGTTCATTTGGGAGAGCAGTCGCGGAAGTCGAGTTGTATCAAAGTGTAGGCGGTTGTCAGAAATTCGGCGCAATTTGTGGCTTGTGCGCACGGGATTGGTGTGAACTTCTTGGGGTTTGCATGCCATTTGAGGTGAATGGCGCGCTTCCGTTGCGGCGATAGGCCTGGGCACCGCGGATGACCGGGGCGCACCAGCTATCTGCGGAGGTCCGTGCAGGGAGTCCCACTTGGCGCACCGTTGCCAGCCGTTTGTGGGACAAAAGAATAGGAAGAACTGGATTGTGCCGAGGCAGCACGAAGCCGCCTATCCACAAACAGTGGAGTCAGGGGTTGTTGGCGAGAAAGTCCGTAACGGCGATTGTCAAGGCCTCGGGTTGATCGCGGTGCGGGCTGTGGCCGCAGCGCGGCAGTGCCACGCACTGCGCATGAGGCACGGCACAGGAAATGGCCCGCAACTGTTCCATCGTGCCGTATTCGTCGTCCTCACCCTGCACCAGCAAGAGCGGTGCGGTGATCAGGCCACATTCGCCTCGCACGTCGAAGGTGCGGAACGCTGGACTGAGCCAGACATCGTTCCATTGCCAGAACGCGTTGTCGACGTCGGCATGGTAGCGGCCAAGGCGCTGGCGCATGCCGCTTTCATGGTTTTCATATAGCGCCTTTGCTTGCTCGATCGCGCGCAGGGAGATGTCCTCGACAAACACATGAGGCGCGATGGCCACGCAGGCGGTGACTGGATGGCGGCTCGCATGCAGCAGCGCGATGGTGGCGCCGTCGGAATGGCCGACGAGCACAGGGCGGGGAGCGCCCATCTTCTCCAGGAGTTGCGGGAGTACGCTCCAGGCTTCGTGATGCATGTAGTCCGGCCCGTGGCGGCCGACGTGCCATTCGCCTTCCCATCGGGGTTCTCCGCGCACGTCGGTGACGAGGTCCGATTGGCCATATCCCCTGCGCGAAAACAGCCAGCCTGCGCGCTGCGTTACGGCACACAGCGCGGCAGGCCAGTGCTGGCCACGTTGGCGCCACATGGCGACGCTGCCCAGACCTTCGTGCAGAAAAACCAGGGGGGCCTGGCTGGCGGGGCCCGGGATGTGGGCCACTTCCAGCCCGATGCCTGCAATATCGATGCGGTTCATGGAACCATCCTAGCGGCGTGGCCGCGCCTCCGTGCGCGTGGGGTTCTGCAGTCGTGGCCGTCATCGATTGGTTGTATTCTCGACACGATGTCACTGTTGTTCGATTCTTTCTGGCGCGCCGTGGCCTATTGCGTGCACCCGCGGGTGATCGCGCTGTCCTTCCTGCCCCTCATCCTCATGGTTGTGCTGTCGTTCGGACTGGGCTACTTTTTCTGGGAAGGTGCGGTGGCTTCGGTCGCTGCCTGGCTGGAAGCTTTCGATACTGTCCAGGCGTTTCTCGGCTGGCTGGAACAGGCGGGCATGGGTGCGCTGCGCGCGGTGTTCGCGCCCTTGCTGGTGCTGGTGATGGCCACGCCGCTGATAGTGCTGCTGTGCCTGCTGCTGGTTGCCATGTTCATGACGCCCGCCATGGTCGATCTGGTGGGGCAGCGCCGTTTTCCCGATCTCGAACGCAAACAAGGTGGCTCGCTGCTGGTGAGCGTGTTGTGGTCCCTCGGCTCGACGCTGCTGGCCGTGCTGGCGCTGCTGGTGTCCATGCCACTGTGGCTCGTGCCGCCCCTGGTGCTGATCCTGCCACCTTTGATCTGGGGGTGGCTGACCTATCGCGTGTTTGCTTTCGACGCGCTGGCCGTGCACGCCAGCGCCGAGGAGCGCAAGTCCATTCTGCAAAGACACCGCGGCTCGCTGCTGCTCATGGGTGTGCTCAGCGGCTATCTCGGCGCTGCGCCCAGCCTGCTGTGGGCGTCCGGGGCGATGTTCATCGCGCTGGCGCCGCTGCTGGTGCCTGTGGCGATCTGGATATACACGCTGGTGTTCGCCTTTGCTTCACTCTGGTTCTCGCATTTCGCTCTGACCGTGCTGCAGCGCATGAGGACTCAGGCGGCATTCGACATGCGTGATGCCCAGGCGTTCCAGGCGGCCGCCGGCACCACGGCAAGCGGAGCGCCGGTGCTTCCGCTGCCCGCTCGGCCCACACCGCCTTCTTTCCACCAGCCCCCCAACAACCCATGACGCCAGCCTTTGGTCTGATCATCGTCGGCGATGAAATCCTCTCTGGCAAACGCAGCGACAAGCACCTGCCCAAGGTGATCGAGCTGCTGGCGCAGCGAGGGTTGTCGCTGTCCTGGATGCGCCTGGTGGGTGACGACCGCGAGCGCATCACCGAGGCGCTGCGCGAAGCCTTTGCCAGCGGCAATGCCGTGTTCTGTTGCGGCGGTATTGGCGCCACGCCCGATGACCATACGCGCCAGTGCGCGGCCGCGGCGCTTGGCGTGGACCTGGCGCTCCACCCGGAAGCCGAGCTGTTGATTGAAGCCCGCATGCGCGACCTGGCGGCCGAGCGCGGCGAAGTCTTCGACCCGCTGCGTGCCGACAACGTGCACCGTTTCAACATGGGGGTGTTCCCGGTGGGCGCGCGCATCATTCCCAACCCGTACAACCGGATTCCAGGTTTCAGCTGTGATGGGCCGGGAGGTGGGCAAGTGCATTTCCTGCCCGGCTTTCCCGTCATGGCATGGCCCATGATCGAAGGCGTGCTGGACACGGTGTACGCGCACTGCCATCGGCACGGTGCCTGGCTCGAACGCTCGGTGATCGTGTTCGGCGCGATGGAAGCAACGCTCACGCCTCTCATGGAACAGATCGAGCGGGACCATCCGGTCAAGGTGTTCAGCCTGCCCAGCGTGGACCATCCGGAATTCGGCCGCCATATCGAGCTCGGCGTCAAGGGGGCTTCAGTTGCCGTGGTGACCGCCTACGCCGAGTTGCTCGCGGGTTTGGCGGGACACGGCGCCCAGCTAGGCCCCGAAATGGTGCGAAGCTGATCTGCACCAAAATGATGCACTGGTGCGATGCACCTAATGCGTGCACGATCCAGGTTGTGGGCCCAACATCGTGCGGGCAGGCAGCCAGACCGGTGAAGTGACCGTGGGGCCTGACCCGTTGTGGCGCATGGCCTGGGTGATAATTCCGCCGATCCCGTGCAGCGGGTGATCCGCTGACAGGCGTGTGACCCATTCTGTGGCACACATTCTGCTTGTCACCTGCGTCGTTTTCAGTTTCCACTCATCCAGCTACAGGAGTATTTGATGGCCAAGACCGTCGCAGACGTGATGCAAATGGTGAAAGACAACGAAGTCAAGTTCGTTGACTTCCGTTTCACCGACACCCGGGGCAAGGAACAGCACGTGACTGTGCCGATCTCGGCTTTTGATGAAGACAAGTTCACTTCAGGCCACGCGTTCGACGGCTCTTCGGTGGCTGGCTGGAAGGGCATCGAAGCCTCGGACATGCAGCTCATGCCCGATGCCAACACCGCCAACATCGACCCCTTCTTCGAAGAGACGACGCTGTTCATGCAGTGCGACGTGATCGAGCCCGGTGATGGCAAGGCCTACGACCGCGACCCCCGCTCCATCGCCAAGCGCGCCGAGGCCTACCTGAAGGCCTCCGGCCTGGGCGACACTGCCTTCTTCGGACCGGAGCCCGAATTCTTCATCTTTGACGGCGTGCGCTGGAACAACGAACCCGGCCGCGTGATGTACGAGATCGAGGAGTACGAAGCGCCCTGGAACAGCGGTGCCAAGCTCGAAGGCGGCAACCGCGGCCACCGTCCGACCGTCAAGGGCGGCTACTTCCCTGTGCCCCCGGTCGACAGCACGCAGGACATGCGCGCCGAGATGTCCCTGATCCTCGAATCACTGGGCATTCCGGTCGAAGTGTTCCACCACGAAGTGGCGGGCGCCGGCCAGAACGAAATCGGCACCAAGTTCAGCACGCTGGTCGAGCGCGCCGACTGGACCCAGGTGCTCAAGTACGTGGTGTGGAACGTGGCCAATGCCTATGGCAAGACTGCGACCTTCATGCCCAAGCCTTACGCTGGCGACAACGGCTCGGGCATGCACGTGCACCAGTCGATCTGGAAAGACGGCAAGAACCTGTTCGCCGGTGACGGCTATGCCGGCCTGTCCGATTTCGCCCTGTACTACGTGGGTGGCATCATCAAGCACGCCCGTGCCCTCAATGCCATCACCAACCCCGGCACGAACTCGTACAAGCGGCTGGTGCCCGGCTTCGAAGCCCCCGTCAAGCTGGCCTATTCGGCGCGCAACCGTTCTGCCTCGATCCGCATCCCGTACGTGGCCAATCCCAAGGGCCGCCGTATCGAGGCTCGTTTCCCCGATCCTTCGGCCAACCCGTACCTGTGCTTCTCGGCTCTGATGATGGCCGGTCTGGATGGCGTGGAGAACAAGATCCACCCCGGCGAAGCCGCGACCAAGGATCTGTACCACCTGCCGCCGGAAGAAGACAAGCTGATCCCGACCGTGTGCCACAGCCTTGATCAGGCGCTGGAGTACCTCGACAAGGACCGCGGCTTCCTGACCAAGGGGGGTGTGTTCACCGACTCCATGCTGGACGCCTACATCGAACTCAAGATGGGCGAGGTCACGCGCTTCCGCATGGCACCGCATCCGGTCGAATTCGACATGTACTACAGCCTGTGATGGTCCGCCCGGCTTGCCGGGCCGCCTGCTCAGAATTCCCGAGGGACCGCGCGAGCGGTCCCTTTTTGTTGTTCGGGCGGTCCATCACCACCGTTCAGGTTCCGATGGGGCACTTCCGCGCTGGTTTTCGGTCATACTGATTCGCGCTTCGGCCTGCGCCAACGCCTCCCGCCACTGCCCATGGAGATGACCTTCCCTTGAACCTGATGCCCACTCCCACGATCCGGACCCTGGCGGCCGCCACCCTGGTGCTGTGCGTCGTGCAGGCCCATGCCCAGGCGCGCATCTACCGCTGCGGCAATGAATACACGAACGACGCCCAGGTGGCCAAGTCCAGAGGCTGCAGTCTGATGGAGGGGGGCAACATCACCATCGTCGAAGGCACCAAGCCCACGCCTTCGCGAAGCGCTCCGGCCACCACCACACGCAGCGGCAGTGGCTCCGAACGCGTCGACTCGGCGGCACAGCGCGCGCGCGACAGTGATGCGCGCGCCATCCTCGAAGCCGAGCTGCGCAAGGCCGAGGCGCGCCTGGCCGAGGCGCGCAAGGCTTACGCCAACGGCGAGCCCGAGAAGCAGGGCATCGAATCGCGCAACTACCAGCGTTACCTCGACCGTGTGGCCGAACTCAAGGCGGCGGTGGCGCGCGCCGAGAGCGATGTGGCCGGGCTGCAGCGCGAGCTGGGTCGACTTCCGTCGGCCGCCAACGCGGCGGGTTCTGCCGCACAATGAGCGGCTTGAAAAAGCCCACCTTCTCCTCTTTCCTCCCCGCGTCACAGCGTCGCACCACCGCCGAACCGAACGGTACGGCGGCTGCGCGCAAGCCTTCGGCGGCACCTGCCCGCTTCCAGGCGCTCGACCTGCTGGCCACGCTGGTGGCTGTTGTCGATCCGGATGGCCGCGTGCTCTATGCCAATGCTGCGCTGGAGGATGCGCTGGGCATGTCCCGCCGCAGCATCACCGGCTCCATGCTGCAGGACTGCTTCACCGAGCCCGCCCTGCTGGAGAACGCCTTGCAGGGTGCAAGCGGCAACCAGTTCGCCGCGCTGCGCTACGACGCCTGGCTCAAGCGGTTGAACCATGACACATTGCCCGTGCACGTGGTGGTGGCCCAGACCGACAACCCCGGCGACGTGATCGTGGAATTGTTGCCGCTGGAGCAGCAGGCGCGGCAGGAGCGCGAGGAACGCCTGATCGACCAGGCCCAGGCGAACAAGGAACTGATCCGCAACCTCGCGCACGAGATCAAGAACCCGCTGGGAGGCATCCGCGGCGCAGCACAGTTGCTGCAAATGGAGCTGGAGACCCGCGAGCTGATCGAGTACACGCAGGTCATCATCCACGAGGCCGATCGCCTGCAGTCGCTTGTGGATCGCCTGCTCGCACCGCACCGGCGCCCGCATGTGGTGGGGGACGTGAACATCCATGAGGTCTGTGAACGTGTGCGCTCGCTGATCCTGGCCGAGTTTCCCAAAGGCCTGAAGGTCGTGCGCGACTACGACACCTCCATCCCCGAGTTCCGCGGCGACCGCGAGCAGCTCATCCAGGCGGTGCTCAACATCGCGCACAACGCGGCGCAGGCGCTGGGTGATCGGATCGCGGCGGGCGACGCGCGCATTGCATTCAGGACACGCGTGGGTCGGCAGGTGACGTTTGGTAAACAACGCTACCGGCTGGCACTGGAATTGCATGTGATCGACAACGGGCCTGGCGTTCCAGACTCGATCAAGGACCGCATCTTTTTCCCGCTGGTGTCGGGGCGCGATGGCGGCTCGGGCCTGGGGCTCACGCTGGCGCAGACCTTTGTCCAGCAGCACCATGGCCTGATCGAGTGTGAGAGCGTGCCGGGAGAGACGGATTTCAAGATCCTGATTCCGCTGCCCTAGCCAGCAACCGACCGTCGAACGCCGCGCCACAAGAAGGGATGACAACTCAATGAAGCCGATCTGGATAGTGGACGACGATCAATCGATCCGCTTCGTGCTGGAAAAGGCGCTGCTGCGCGAGAACCTGCCCACGCGCAGTTTCACCAATCCGCAGGACGTGCTCAAGGCCCTGATCGACACGCCCGAACAGGAAGGCCCGCAGATCCTTGTAAGCGACATCCGAATGCCCGGTGGTTCGGGGCTCGAACTGCTGGAGAAGGTCAAGGAAAAGCTGCCCGGCCTGCCGGTGATCATCATGACCGCCTTCTCCGATCTGGACAGCGCCGTCTCCGCCTTCCAGGGTGGCGCTTTCGAATACCTGCCAAAGCCCTTCGACCTGCCCAAGGCCGTCGAGCTGATCCACCGCGCCGTGGAAGAGAGCCAGCGCGAGGAAGTGGCCGAGGAACGCATGAACGCCGCGCCCGAGATGCTCGGCCAGGCGCCGGCCATGCAGGACGTGTTTCGGGCCATCGGGCGCCTGAGCCAGAGCCAGGTCACGGTGCTGATCACGGGCGAGTCGGGCTCCGGAAAGGAACTGGTCGCGCGCGCGCTGCACAAGCACTCGCCGCGCTCGGGCGGGCCCTTCGTTGCGATCAATACCGCCGCCATCCCGAAGGATCTGCTGGAGAGCGAGTTGTTCGGTCACGAGCGTGGCGCTTTCACCGGCGCGCAGACCATGCGCCGCGGCCGCTTCGAGCAGGCCGACGGCGGCACGCTGTTTCTCGACGAAATCGGCGACATGCCTTTCGACCTGCAGACTCGCTTGCTGCGCGTGCTCTCCGATGGTCACTTCTACCGTGTGGGCGGCCACAGCGCGGTGCGCGCCAACGTGCGCGTGATCGCCGCGACCCACCAGAACCTGGAACAGCGCGTCAAGGAGGGCGTGTTCCGCGAAGACCTGTTCCACCGCCTCAACGTGATCCGTCTGCGTCTGCCGGCGCTGCGCGAGCGGCGCGAAGACGTGCCCATGCTCACGCGCTTCTTTCTGCAGCAAAGCGCCAAGCAGCTCGGTGTAGAGCCCAAGCGCATTTCCGAAGCGGCCTTGAAGCTGCTGGGCACCTTCGATTTCCCGGGCAATGTGCGCCAGCTGGAGAACGTCTGCCACTGGCTCACCGTCATGGCGCCGGCGCAGGTGATCGAACTCAAGGACCTGCCGCCCGAGGTGCTGTCCATGACGGGTACCTCGGTGGCGGCCGTGTCGGTAGCACCCGAGCTTGCCGCGGCGCCTGTGGCAGCCAGCACGAGCGCTTCGGCGTTGCCCCCGCCAGCTCAGGCCGAGGTGGCCTACGTCGGCAGTGTTGTCGAACCCAGCGCACCGCTGGACGCGGGGAGCGCCGACCCATCCCCGTCGTCCACCCAGGCCTGGGAAAGCGGCTTGCAAGCCGAGGCACTGGCCTTGCTGGAAGAGGGACGCACCGACGTGTGGGATGTGCTGACCCGCCGATTCGAAACCCGCCTGATCCAGACTGCGCTCTCAAACACGCGCGGGCGCCGCATCGAGGCGGCGCACAAGCTCGGCATCGGGCGCAACACCATCACCCGCAAGATCCAGGAACTCAACCTAGAGTGACCACCACCGGCGCATGGTCGCTGGGCTGCGGGTTCTTGCGCGGTGCGCGGTCGATGCTGCAGGCCGTGACCGCAGGGCGCAGCGCTTCGCTCACCAGGATGTGGTCGATGCGCAGACCGCGGTTCTTCTGGAAGCCCAGCATGCGGTAGTCCCACCACGAGTAGCTCTTTTCGGGCTGCTCGAACATCCGGTAGGCGTCGGTCAACCCCAGCCTGAGCAGGTCCTGGAAATGCGCGCGCTCTTCCACCGTGTGGTGGATGGTGTCCTTCAAGCCGACAGGGTCGAACGAGTCGCGGTCTTCCGGCGCAACGTTGAAGTCGCCCATCAGGACAAGCCTTGAGTGCGCTTGCAGTTCTTCGCCCAGCCAGCGGTGCAGCGCCGCCAGCCAGCGCATCTTGTAGGCGAACTTTTCGGTGCCGGGCGCCTGGCCGTTCACGAAATAGCAGTTCACCAACCGCAGCGGGCCCTCGGGGGTGTCCAGCGTCGCCGCGATCACGCGCGACTGCTCATCGCCGTGTCCCGGAATGTTGCGCACCACATCGCGCAGCGGCGTGCGGCTCAGGATGGCGACGCCGTTGTAGGTCTTCTGGCCGAACGCGGCGGCGTGGTAGCCGGCTTCGCGCAGGGCGTCGAAGGGGAACTTCTCGTCGACCAGCTTGAGCTCCTGCAGCCCCAGCGCATCGACAGGGTTGGCCGCCAGCCAGTCCAGCACCTGGGGCAGGCGCACAGCGAGCGAGTTGATGTTCCAGGTGGCAAGTTGCATGGTTCAGATCTTCCGGGTGTAGGTGACGAAGGCGAATGGCAGACCGTTGGCTGCGGTGTGGGCCTCGCGTGCGGTCTGCTGCCATTCGGCGCCCAGCACGGGTGCAAAGACATCGCCCTCGAAGGGTTGTTCGATTTCGGTGATCACGGCACTGTCCGCCAGCGGCAGGGCGGCAGCGTAGATCTGCGCCCCGCCGATCACCCAGGCGTCAGAGCCGGGCGGGCACAGTGCCGCAGCTTGCGACACGGAACCGGCACGCAGCGCGCCTGCCGCCTGCCAGGCTGTGTCGCGCGTGACGACGATGTTGAGCCGGCCAGGCAGGGGCCGGAACTTGGGCGGCAGCGAGTCCCAGGTCTTGCGGCCCATGATGACCGGGCACCCCATCGTCGCGCGCCTGAAATGCGCCATGTCTTCCGGCAGGTGCCAGGGCAGGACGTTGTCCTTGCCGATCACGCCGTTGCTGGCGCGCGCGTAGATCAGGTGCAGGCGGGTGGGTGGTGTCGATGGCATGCGCCTATTGTGCCGCCGGCCCGGTCGGCAGGGCCGGCGCGGGTGGGGTGGACGGCCGCGCCGGCCATAGCACGCTGGCGATCGCGAGCATCACGAACACGATGGCCAGCCAGTCCTGCCAGTGCGGGATCTCGCCGACGATCAGGGTGGCGCTGAGCGTGCCCACCAGCGGAATGGCCATGATGCTCATGGCGCTGGTGGCTGGCGGCAGGTGGCGCGCCAGGCCGAACCAGATCAACTGGGCCACGCCGTAGTTGATGACCACACCATAGGCCAGGGCCAGCCACATCACCAGGCTGAAGCGCGCGGGTGCCGGCACCGGCTCGATTGCGATCGCCAGCACCCAGACCACCGCGCTGCCCATCAGCAGCATCCATACCGTGACCACCATCGGCGAGAGCGTGAAGTGCGAGCGCTTGAAGGTCAGCGTGCCCAGGCCCCAGCAGGCGGCGGCGCCCAGCATCCAGGCAATGCCCGTGGGCCGTCCGCTGAGGCTTTGCAGTTCATGCCACAGCAACAGGCCGATGGCGATGGCCGCGGCCACCACGGCCAGGCGCACGCGCGGCGTGACGCGCTCGCCGAAGAAGGCCGCGCCCAGCAGCACGGTGAAGATGGGCATGGTGAAGCCGATGATGGCTGCGCGCCCCGAGGCCAGTTCCTGCACCCCGAAGATCGACAAGGTGTGCCAGCCCAGCACGTTGGGCAGCGCCAGCCAGGCGATGGTGAGCCATTCACGCCCGTGCGGCCACATGCGTTCGCCGTGTCGCTGCACGTAGACGAACAGCCAGGCCGCGCCCAGCAGCATGGTGCTGGCGCGGAAGTACAGCGGCGTGAGCTCCTGCAGCGAGAGCTTCATCATGGGCCAGTTCACGCCCCACATCAGCGTGAGCGCGAGCAGCGCCCAGAGTTGGCGGCGGCTGATCACGCGCGGAGCACCGGTGCGGCGGCCTTCATACAGCGACCGGGGCCTTGATGGCGGGGTGGTGCTGGTAGTCGAGGATCTCGAAGTCGTCGAGTTCGTAGTCGAAGATCGACGCAGGGCGGCGCTTGATGCGCAGCGTCGGGTAGGGGTGCGGCGCGCGCGCCAGCTGCGTCTGCACCTGCTCGCGGTGGTTGCTGTAGATGTGGCAGTCACCACCGGTCCATATGAATTCACCCACCGCCAGGTCGCACTGCTGCGCCAGCATGTGGGTCAGCAGTGCGTAGCTGGCGATGTTGAACGGTACGCCCAGGAAAATGTCAGAGCTGCGCTGGTAGAGCTGGCAGCTGAGCTTGCCGTCGGCCACGTAGAACTGGAAGAACGCGTGGCAGGGCATCAGCGCCATCTTGCCCAGGTCGGCCACGTTCCAGGCGCTCACGATGATGCGGCGCGAGTCCGGGTTGGTCTTGAGCTGTTTGACGACCTCGGCGATCTGGTCGATGTGGCCGCCGTCGGGCGTGGGCCAGCTGCGCCACTGCACGCCGTACACCGGGCCCAGGTCGCCGTCCTCGCGCGCCCATTCGTCCCAGATGGTGCAGCCGCGCTCCTGCAACCACTTCACGTTGCTGTCGCCGCGCAGGAACCACAGCAACTCGACGATGATGGCCCGGGTGAACACCTTCTTGGTCGTCACCAGCGGAAAACCCTCGTTCAGGTCAAAGCGCATCTGGTGGCCGAACACGCTGGTGGTGCCGGTGCCGGTGCGGTCGGTTTTCTGCACGCCCGTGGTGAACACGTGGCGCATGAAGTCTTCGTACTGGGAACGGATGGGACGGTCGGTCATGGAAGGCGGGCGGAAACGATGGCAGGCAGGGCGGGCGACGGCGGTGTGATGCGCTCATCGAAGGGGTGGTGTTGCAGGGCGAAGACCTGCTGGATGCGCTTGATGTAACCCTGTGTTTCGGGATAGGGCGGTACGCCGCGGTGGCGCTCCACCGCGCCTTCGCCGGCGTTGTAGGCCGCCAGCACCAGCGGCACGTCACCCTGGAAGTAGGCCAGCAGCCATTGCAGGTACGACAGGCCGCCGCGGATGTTCTGCTCGGGGTCGAAGGGCTTGCGCACGCGAAAGCGCGCGGCGGTCTCTGGGATGAGCTGCATCAGCCCCTGCGCGTTCTTGTCCGAGACGGCGTTCACGTTGAAGTTGGACTCCGCCTTGATCACGGCGTACGCCAGACCGGGCTCGATGCCGAACTGCGGTGCGAGCTTGTAGACGATCTTCATGATGCGCTGCTGCTCGGGCGTGTTCACCCAGTCTCGGTAGCGTGTGACCAGCACCCGGTCCTCGGCCGCCCGTCGCTCCTGTTCGGCGAGCACCTCGGCACGCTGCTGCTTGGCGCGTTCGGCGTGCAGCACGCACTCGGGTGTGTCGGCCGGCGTACCCAGGCGCTTGAACATGATCTCGGCGTGCGCGTCACCGAGCAGCGCGGCGCGCGCGAACCAGTGGGCCGCGTAACCGTCGTGGCGTGGCGTACCGCGGCCGTGGGCATACAGCCAGCCCAGCTTGTAGGCCGAGTACACGTCACCGGCGAGCGCGGCGCGGCAGTACAGCGCGATGGCGGCATCGGTATCGCGCGCCGCACCTTCCCCCAGTTCCAGTGCCCGCGCCTGCTCGCGCCATGCACGGAGCTCGCCGGCCTCGGCCGCGTGCACCGGCACCGTGGCGCAGAGCATCCATACGAGCGGCAAGGCAACGAGGGGGTGGACTTTCATGGACTGACGAGAACGCGGCCGGGGTTCATGGTCTGTTGGGGGTCGAGCGCCTGTTTGATGGACCGCATCAGACCCAGCGCCACAGGGTCCTTGTAGTGGGGCAGGTGGGCGGACTTCAGACTGCCCACGCCATGCTCGGCGCTGATCGATCCATCGTAGCGCGCCACCGCATCGAAAACCAGCGCGTTCACACGTGCTTCCTGCTCGTTCAGGAATTTTTTGGCATCGGCGCCGGTGGGCGCCTGCACGTTGTAGTGCAGGTTGCCGTCGCCCAGGTGGCCAAAATTCACCAGCCGCACGCCGGGGATCTCCCGCTGCAGCAGGTCGTCGGTCTCGGCGCAGAATGCCGGGATGCGCGAGACCGGGATGCTGATGTCGTGCTTGATGTTCAGGCCTTCCTCGGCCTGCGCCAGCGGGATGCTCTCGCGGATGTGCCACAGACCGCGCGCCTGCGCCAGGCTCTCGGCCACCACGGCGTCGCTCACCAGGCCGTTCTCCAGCGCGGTTTCGAGCAGGCGCTCGAACCGGGCGCGCGCGTGTTCCTCCGATTCGCTGTCGCTGTTCTCCAGCAGCACGCAGTAGGGGCTGTCCTGCCACAGTGGCACGCGCAGCGCGGGAAAGTGCCTGTCGACCAGGCCCAGCGCGAACCGCCCCATGACCTCGAAACCGGTGAGACCCGCGCCCAGGTGCTGGTGCGCCTGGCCGAGCAGGGCCACGGCGGCTTCCAGCGTGGGCACGGCGGCCCAGGCGGTGAGCTGGGCCGTGGGCAGGGGATACAGCTTGAGCGTGGCCGCCGTGATCACGCCCAGCGTGCCCTCGCTGCCGATGAACAGGTCGCGCAGGTCGTAGCCGGTGTTGTCCTTGCGCAGTCCGCTGAGGCCTTGCCACACCTCGCCCTGCGCAGTCACCACTTCCAGCCCCAGGCAGAGATCGCGCGCATTGCCGTAGCGCAGCACCTGGGTGCCGCCGGCGTTGGTGGCCATGTTGCCGCCGATGGTGCAACTGCCTTGCGCTGCGAGGCTCAAGGGAAACAGGAAGCCGGCCTGTTCGGCGGCCTCCTGCACGTGCTGCAGCACGCAGCCGGCCTCCACCGTCAGGGTGAGGTTGGCCGCGTCGATGGCGCGCACGGCGGTCATGCGCGCGAGACTGAGCACGATCTGCGTGCCCGTGTCGTCCGGTACCGAGCCCACCACCAGACCGGTGTTGCCGCCTTGCGGGACGATGGATGCGCCCGCCGCCGCGCAGGCGCGCACCACGGCGGCCACCTCGGCGGTGCTGCCCGGGCGCACCACGGCCAGCGCGCGGCCCCGGGCGCGCTTGCGCCAGTCCTGTTCCCAGGCGGAGAGATCGGCAGCCGGATCGTCGTGCGTGAGCACCTGGGCCGGCCCCACGGCCTGGCGCAAAGTGGCGAGCAGTGCCGTGCTCATGGGCGCGCGGTGCGGGCCACGTCCGCCGCCACGGCCTCCTTGCCGGCGGCGCGCAGGCGCATGCGCACGTGCAGCGCGCAGGCCACGAACAGCGCCACGCACAGCAGCACCTGCAGCACCGCCAGGGCCATGGAGAGCCCGGACTCGCTGGTGGCGCGCACCACGCCTTCGGTGAAGTACAGCCAGACCAGCAGGCTGACCCAGCGGTAGGTGTACATGCGGTTCTTCAGCAGCCCGGCCAGTGGCAGGGTCAGCGGCAGCACCTTGATGGCCCACCACGAGCCACCCTCGCGCAGCGGCGCCAGCCACAGCTCCCAGGCCAGGCCAAGCACGATGAGCCCGAGCAGGCTCGCCACTGCAAGCCAGCGCGTGCCGCGCACGGCGAAGGCAGGCCCGGGAACGCCAACGGGATCGGCGGGGGAGGAAAGGGGGGAGGAGGGAGCGGGCATGGGGGCGTGTGAAAGGCAGGTGGCATGATACCGGGATGACCCTGAACGAGCGCCTGCGGGCCCTTGAAACCCTGGCACGTGCGCTGTGGCACGACGCGCTGAATTTTCCCTGGCGCAACACCGCCCTCACCCTGCGCGAGCGTTTTCGCGAGGACCGGCTGGGCATCACCGCCAGCAGCCTGACCTTCACCACCACCATCTCCCTGGTGCCGCTGTTCACCGTGGCCCTGGCCATTTTCAGTGCTTTTCCCATGTTCGACCGCCTGCAGCGCACCCTGCAGCGCTCGCTGGTCGAGAGCCTGGTACCCGAGGACATCGCGCGCCAGGTGCTCACCTACCTCAACCAGTTCGCGGCCAAGGCCGGCCAGATGGGCTGGGCGGGCGCGCTGGTGCTGCTGTTCACCGCGCTTGCCCTGATCCTCACGATCGACCGCAAGCTCAACGACATCTGGCGTGTGCGCCAGTCGCGCCCCTTCACCCAGCGCGTGCTGGTGTACTGGGCCGTGCTCACGCTCGGGCCGCTGCTGCTGGCCGGCAGCGTGGCGGTGACCTCCTACGCCTTGAGCGCCTCGGGGGGTTCGATGAACCGTCTGCCCGCGCCGCTGCGGCTGCTGTTCGACTCCCTGCAGATCGTGCTGGTCACAGGGGGCCTGGCGGCCCTGTACCGCTACGTCCCGAACACGCGGGTGCGCTGGGGCCACGCGCTGCTGGGCGGCCTGTTCGTGGCCGTGGGCCTGGAGCTGGCCAAGAACGCGCTGGGCTGGTACCTCAAGCAGGTGCCCACCTTCTCCCTGGTCTATGGCACCTTTGCCACCGTGCCGATCCTGCTGGTGTGGATCTACCTGGCGTGGGTGATCGTGCTGCTGGGCGCGGTGGTGACGGCCTACCTGCCCAGCCTGTTGTCGGGCGTCGCGCGGCGCGGCGACACGCCGGGCTGGGGCTTCCAGCTTGCGCTGGAACTGCTCGCCGAGCTGCAGGCGGCGCAGCACACCGAGCACAGGGGCCGGAGCCTGGAGTCGCTGGCCAACACCCTGCGCGTCGATCCCTTGCAGCTCGAAGAGCCGGTGGCCGCGCTGGTGGCGCTGGACTGGCTGGGGCGGCTGGACGAAGACGGCGAGCGCTATGTGCTGCTGGTGGACACGACGGTCACACTCATGGCACCGCTGCTGGAGCGGCTGCTGCTGGCGCAACAGTCCCACACGGACCGTTTCTGGTTCGGGAGCCACTGGGCGCGCATGACCGTGGCGGAAGCCTTGCCAGCGGCCGCGCTCAGTCCACGCTGAACGGCGCGGCCAGGAACCCGCGAAAGCGTGCGCGCCCGCCGCGCACCGGCGTGTCGGTGAGGCGGTAGCCCGGGAAGCGCTGCAGGAAGCGGCCGATGGCGATGCGACCCTCCAGCCGCGCCAGGCTCAGACCCGCGCACTGGTGGATGCCGAAACCGAATGCCAGATGCTTGTTGCCCTCGCGCTCCAGGTCCAGCACTTCGGGGTGGGTGAACTGCGCCGGGTCGCGGTTGGCCGCACCGATGCACAGCGTGACCAGCGTGCCCGCGGGCAGCGCCACCCCGCCGACCTGGGTGTCCTGGACGGCGCGCCGGTTGCCCAGTTGGTTGGACGACTCGAAGCGCAGGAATTCGTCGACCGCGCGGCCGAGCACGGCTTCCTCGGCCACCGCGTCGCCCGCGCTGGCCTTCAGGGCGTGCTGCAGGCGCACGCGCGCCTCGGGGAACTCCTGCAGCGCGATCAGGCCATTGCCGATCAGGTTGGTGGTGGTCTCGTGGCCGGCGTTGAGCAGGAAGATGCAGTTCTGCAGCAGCTCGACTTCGCTGAGCTGATCGCCATTTGTTTCGCCCTGGATCAGCCGCGTGAGCACGTCGCGCTCGGGGTCCCCCGGGCGCTGCCGGCGCGCCACCACCAGCGTGCGCAGGTAGGCCAGCATCTCGCTCACCGCCTGGTTGCCCAGCGCCTGCTGCTGCGGCGTGATCGTGGGCTCCAGCGCGCCCAGGATGGCCAGCGACCAGGCGCGCAGCGGCCCGCGGTCGCCGTGCGGCACGTCCAGCAGATTGCCGATGATCTCCACCGGAATCGCCGACGCGAAATCCTCGATCAGGTCGCCCCCGCCGCGCGCGGCCATTCCATCGAGCAACTGGTCCACCAGCGCGATCAGGCCGGGCTCCATTTCCGCGATGGCACGGCGCGTGAGCGCGCCCATGATGAGACGGCGCACGCGGGTGTGCAGCGGTGGGTCGTTGAACACCAGGCTGGTGGTGTGGTGCTCGAACAGCGGCGAGCCGGCGCCGTACTTGGGCGCGAACTCCACGTGCTTGTCGGAGCTGAAGGCCTGCGCGTCGCGGTACACCGCCATCAGGTCGGCGCAGCGCGTGAGGAACACCGAGCCGTCGGGCATGCGGCGCACCGGCTCGGTCTCGCGCAGCGCGGCGTACACCGGATAGGGGTTGGCCAGGAAGTCGGCGGGCAGGGCGCGCAGGTCGAAACTTGCGGCGATGGCCTGCGCGCGGGCCGCGGTCATGGGCGGGGTGATCGGGTTCATCACGGTGGTGGCCCTTCAGCGCGCAAGGAAGTCGCGGATGGCGAACAGCGTTGCCTCCGGGGCCTCGGTCATCTGGTGGTGCCCCACCGGCAGCGCCACGGTGTTCATGGACTTGCCGGCACCGCGCGCGGCCTCGATCAGGCCCTGCGCTGCGCGGGGCTGCGTCATCTGGTCCTGCGCGCCGAGCACGAACAGCACGGGACAGGTGATCTGGGCCATGGCCGCCTCGCCCCCGGTATAGCTGTCGCAGGCCACGAAACCGCGGTGGAACACGTTGACCTCCGCATTGCTGCGCAGCACGCGCCTGCCCAGCGCCAGGCTCGCCCCATAGACCCAGGTGCCCGGGCCGAGCGCCGAGGGTGGCGCGGCCAGGGTGCTGCGCGAGAACACGTTGATCATCTTCAGGCCCTTCTCGGGCTCGTTGAGCGAGGCCTCGATCAGCGCGGGCGAGACCTTCATCGGGTAGGCAGTGCCCACCAGCACCAGGTGGCTCACGCGGTCCTTCAGCCGGCCCGCCGCTTCCAGCGCGATCAGCGACCCCCAGCTGTGACCCACCAGCGCGGCGCGCTGCACACCGGCCGCGTCGAGCAGCGCGGCCACGAAACCGGCCGCGGCCTCCACCGTGGCAGGCGCCTCGCCCTCGCTCTTGCAGTGGCCGGGCAGGTCGATGGCGAGCACGTTCCAGCCGTGGTGGGCCAGGTAGCGGCTCTGCAGGATCCAGACGCTGTGGTCGTTGAGCACGCCGTGGATGAAGACCACGGTGGGCTTGGCGGCGTCGAAAGGCTTGCCGCCGGTGTAGCAGTAGGTGCTGGCGCCGTTGACTTGGAGGTACATGATCAGGCCCCCGCCTTTTCTGCGGCCTTCAGCGCGCGTTTCAGGTCGTCGATCAGGTCGTCCGGGTCTTCCAGGCCGATCGACAGGCGGATGGTGCCCGGGCCGATGCCGCCGGCGGCCAGCGCTTCGTCGCTCATGCGGAAGTGCGTGGTGCTGGCCGGGTGGATCACCAGCGAGCGGCAGTCGCCCACATTGGCCAGGTGGCTGAAGATCTTCAGCGCCTCGATGAAGGCCTTGCCCTGCGCGCGGCTGCCCTTGATGTCAAAGCTGAAGACCGAGCCCGCGCCGCTGGCGCCGAAGCGCAGCAGTTTTTCGGCCAGCGCGTGGCTGGGGTGGCTCTCCAGCAGCGGGTGGCCGACGCGGCCCACCAGCGGGTGGCTGGCCAGGAACTGCACCACCTTCGCGGTGTTGTTCATGTGGCGGTCCATGCGCAGAGACAGCGTCTCGATTCCCTGCAGGATCAGCCAGGCGCTGTGCGGGCTCATGCAGGCGCCGAAGTCGCGCAGGCCCTCGCGGCGCGCGCGCAGCAGGAAAGCGCCCACCGTGCTTTCCTCGCTGAACACCATGTTGTGGAAGCCGTCATAGGCCTCGGTCAGTTCGGGAAACCGGCCCGACTTCTCCCAGTCGAAGCTGCCCGCGTCGACCACCACGCCGCCGATGACGGTGCCGTGGCCGCTGAGGAACTTGGTGGCCGAGTGGTAGACCAGGTCGGCACCATGTTCGAAGGGCTTGATGAGGTAGGGCGTGGTGAGCGTGGAGTCCACCAGCAGGGGTACGCCGGCCTCGTGCGCGATCTGCGCCACGGTGGGAATGTCGAGCACGTCCAGGCCCGGGTTGCCCACGGTCTCGCCGAACAGCAGCTTCGTGTTCGGCCGCACGGCCGCGCGCCAGCCGTCGATGTCGCCCGGCTTGACGAAGGTGGTTTCGATGCCGAAGCGGCGCATGGTGTAGTGCAGCAGGTTCTGGCTGCCGCCGTAGAGCGCGGTGCTGGCGACGATGTGCGAGCCCGCGCCCATCAGCGTGGCCACGCTCAGGTGCAGTGCGGCCTGGCCGCTGGCGGTGGCGATGGCGCCGATGCCGCCCTCGAGTGCGGCCATGCGCTGCTCGAACACCGCATTGGTCGGGTTGCTGATGCGGCTGTAGACGTGGCCGGCGCGCTCCAGGTTGAACAGCGCGGCGGCGTGGTCGCTGGATTCGAAGACAAAGGACGTGGTGAGGTGGATCGGCACGGCGCGCGCGCCCGTGCTGGGGTCGGGCGTGGCGCCCGCATGCAGCGCGAGCGTGTCGAAGCCGGGATCGGAATAACCGGGCATGGGGAATGTCTCCTGTCGGAAAGGTGCGATAACGACCCGCCGCCGGGCCGCCCCAAGGCGGATCAGCCCCCTCGGGGGGCAGCGACCCGCGCAGCGGCGCAGCGTGGGGGATTCGAGGATTGTGGGCTATATTGCACGAACGCCAGCCCCGCTGGAGACACACAGACACCGAGGAGAACGGCCATGAAAGTCAGCGACATCATGCGTGTCAAGGGCGGCACGCTGTACACAATCCAGCCGCAGGAATCGCTCGAACGCGCGATCGAGACCATGTCGCAGTTCGACATCGGTTCCCTGGCCGTGATGGAGCACGGCGACCTCGTCGGCATGCTCACGTTCCGCGAAGTCATCCACACGCTGGCGAAGAACGGCGGCACGCTGGGCGGCAAGACCGTGCGCACGGTGATGGACGACCACCCCATGACCTGCACTCCCGAGACCGAGCTGGAGCAGGTGCGCCCCATGATGCTGGAGCGGCACACGCGCTACATGCCGGTGATGGACAACAAGATGCTCATGGGCGTGATCAGCTTCTACGACGTGGCCAAGGCCGTGGTCGACAGCCAGAACTTCGAGAACAAGATGCTCAAGGCCTACATCCGCGACTGGCCCGAAGAGGAAACCGGCAAGAGCGAGTCGAACTTCCCCTGATCGTCCATCGCAGAAGCAAAACGCCCCGCAAGCCGGGGCGTTTTTCATGGGCGCCGCAAAGGCTCACGCCGAGTCATGAATCATGTCGCGCACCTTTGGGTAGATCTGCTGGTTCCAGCGCCGCCCGCTGAAGACGCCGTAGTGGCCCACGCCGGTCTGCACGTGGTGGGTCTTGCGGTAGGGGCGCACGCTGCTGCACAGGTCCTGCGCGGCCACGGTCTGGCCCACCGAGCAGATGTCGTCGCGCTCGCCTTCGACCGTCATGAGCGCGGTGCGCCGGATGGCCGCCGGGTTCACGGTGCGGCCGTTCCAGGTCAGCACGCCGCGCGGCAGGTCGTAGGTCTGGAACACCTTCTCCACCGTCTCCAGGTAGAACTCGGCCGGCAGGTCGTTGACCGCGAGGTACTCCTCGTAGAAGGCCTGGATCACCCCGGCCTCTTCGGTGCGGCCCGCCAGCAGGTGGTCGTAGATGTTGCGAAAGGACTGCTTGTGGCGGTCCGGGTTCATGCTCATGAAGGCGGTGAGCTGCACGAAGCCGGGGTAGACGCGGCGCATCATGCCGGCGTGCGGGAACGGCACGTGGCTGATGAGGTTCTTCTCGAACCATTCGATCGGCTTGCTGGTGGCCAGGCGGTTGACCTCGGTGGGGTTGACGCGGCAGTCCACCGGGCCGGCCATCAGCGTGAGGCTGCGCGGCTGGGCGGGGTTGTCGTCCTCGGCCATGATCGCCGTGGCGGCCAGCGCGGCCACGCAGGGTTGGCACACCGCCACCATGTGGCTGCCCGGGCCCACGGCCTCGGTGAAGCGGATCATGTACGTGATGTAGTCGTCCAGCGAGAAGCCGCCATGGCGCAGCGAGACGTCGCGCGCGTTGTGCCAGTCGGTGATGTAGACGTCGTGGTCCTGCAGCAGGGTGCGCGCGGTCTCGCGCAGCAGCGTGGCGAAGTGGCCCGAGAGTGGTGCGACCAGCAGCACTTTCGGTTGCGGCTCGGCGCCTTCCTTGCGAAAGCGCAGCAGGGTGCCGAAGGGCAGGGTGAGCACGGTTTCTTCGGTCACCGCGTATTCGCGCTCGCCCACCGTGACGCCGTGGATCTGGTAAGGCGGGCGCGAGTGGGTCAGCCGCAGGCGCGAGATCACGTCGCAGGCGGCGGCGACCTTGCGCACCAGGCTGCCTTCGGTTTCACGCAGCCAGAGCGAGGCGCTCAGGTGCTGTGCCGCCAGGCGCAGCGGCGAGATCAGGTCGGACTGGAGCTGGTAGGCCTGATACATCATGGTTTCTTTCCTGGGACAACGTGTCGCATTGCAGGCAATTAACGGGCCAGCACCCCGCATGCACCGACCCGGTGCGGGGGCGGCGCACAGCGATGGCACAGCCCTTGCTCTGACCCTGCTCCCAAGAGGAGCATGCCCACCATGGCCAAAGCAGCAGCGGTACTGACGATCAGCAGCAAGAACTACGGTGCCTGGGCCCTGCGCGGCTGGTTGATGGCCCGCATGGCCGGGCTGGCGTTCACTGAGAAGGTGATCTCACCGGACGACCCGGCCATGAAGGCCGAGATGCTGCTGCTCTCGGCCTCGATGCGCGTGCCGGCGCTGGAGCACGACGGCATCCACGTGTGGGACACGCTGGCGATCGGCGAATACCTCAACGAAATCAAGCCCAAGGCCGGGCTGCTGCCGGCCGATCGCGCGGCGCGCGCGCACTGCCGCGCCATCTGCGGCGAGATGCATTCGGGCTTTTCGGCGATGCGCTCCTCGCTGCCGATGAACATCAAGGCCTCGTTCCCGGGCTTCAAACTGTGGTCGCGCGCGCAGACGGACATCGACCGCATCGAAGCGATCTGGACCGAGTGCCTGGAGACCTACGGCGGCCCCTACCTGTTCGGCGAAAAGCCCTGCATGGCGGACGCGATGTTCGCGCCGGTGGTGACACGTTTCATCACCTACGAGGTGCTGATCGGAGAGGCCTGCGTGGCCTACTGCGACACCATCATGGCGCTGCCGGCCATGAAGGAGTGGGTTTCTGCGGCGGAGGCGGAGCCGGACGACATCGACGAGCTGGATGCGGAGTTCTGAGGTCTGGTTTCGCTCGCTGCGTGGTGGGCGGCCGAGGGCCTGGGCCATGGGCCGGGCGGCTTCGGTGCGCTGCCCCTTGCTGCGCAAGGGGTTCGCTGCGGTGCTCGGGTGAGCGGCCCGCGGCAGAACTCGCTGCGTGGGCTGCGCCCACTCCGCTCAAACAGCTGCCGCAAGTCAGTTTACGAAGCGCGCTTCGCGCGCGGCCGCACACCCTGCGCGCCTCGCCAGCGCACAGGCGCCCCCCAGCCCATGGCCCAGGCCCTCGGCAGGGGCGGGTTGGCTATTGGCGGTGAGGGACCGTTTGGTGTCGGCTACGATGTCTCAGATCGGCCAGAAGCTGCCCTTCGCCGTGCACTACCCCATTCACCGCTTGCACATGCAAGCTGAAATCCCTCGGTGACGAATATGTGGATGCAACTCCTGAAATTTTGCACCGGCGTCCTTGCTATCGTGACCTTGCTGTACAGCGCATTGGTAGGACTGATGATTTGGGAGGGCCTTGCCCCGGCCGCCTGCCAAGCAAGCCCAGTTTGCAGTTCTTCGCCTGTGACCATGCCAAGCGAACGATTTGGGGTGGCCATGGTTGTCGGAGTTAACAGCTTGTTAGTTGGTAGTCTGTGGTGGGCAATAGTTTGGGGAGTGGACAAGGTCAGAAGTGGCTCTACCACTGGTACCTTGTTTGGGGCACTGAGAAACAGCGCCCATGTCGGTCGCTGGATATATCTGAGTGCCAGCGCAGTCTCGCTTTTCGTCCCGTGGCTATTTGCCGTCTTCTGGGCAGTTGTGCTCTTCTTCAGCGCGCTTGCGACAGTGCCGGCAATTCTGTATTTGCTCTGGAAGAATCTCTGAGCTGCGGGTGCAATGCGGCCTTCCGCTACGGACCGCTTAGGGCCCAAAGTACGCATTCCCCAAACCCTGCTCTGCCGATACCGTACTCGTCAGGCGAGGGGCTGTGGGTGGGGTGGCGCCTATGCCGTGCCGAGAAGCGCAGGATGGCCGGCCCGCGCGCGCAGCGCGCTTCGTGATCTGACTGGCGGCAGCTGTTTGAACGGAGCGGGCGCAGCCCGCGCAGTGAGTTCTGCCGCCGGGCCGGCCATTCGAGCATCGCAGGGGACCCCGAAGGGGCACGGCATCGAAGCCGCTCCGCCCGCAGCCCCTCGCCTGACACCCGCCAACAAGGCAGGCGTGAAGAACGTCAAGACGTCCAGGGCGTCGGCTTCGGAATCTCACACACCGGCTCCACATCAATCGACTTGAAATCGGCCGGCGAGACGATCTCCAGGTACTCCATATCGGGCGAGTAGTCGAACAGGTAGTGGCTGATGCCCGGGCGCTGGTGCACGCAGTCGCCGGCTTCCACCAGTGTCTCCTTGTCCTCGTACATGAAGCGTGCCCAACCCTTGAGCATGATCACGATCTGGAAGTCTGCCTCGTGCCGGTGCCAGCCCGTGCCTTCTTCCGGCGGCATGTTCGCCTTCACCAGGTGGGCGATCACCTTGCCGTGGGTGGCGGCAGCGATGCCGAGGTCGCGGTACAGGAAAAAATCGCGCAGGCCACCGCTGACGTAGTCGCCTTCGCCGCCCTTGACGTGCGAGAACAGGGTGGAAGTTCGGTCGAGCATGGAACGCTCCTTTCTGGGTATGGACAGCATCCAGACTGCTGCGCTGCAGCACAAAGCACGAAATGTTCCCGTGGCCCGGCAGGCCGAACGGTCGCATTCCAGAGCGTTTCACGCACCAGACTGGCCCACCGGTGCACCAGCGAGCCTCAGGGATAATCCAGCGCATGAGCGGCAACACCTTCGGCACCCTGTTTTGCGTCACCAACTTCGGTGAATCCCACGGCCCGGCCATTGGCTGCGTGATCGACGGCTGCCCGCCGGGCATGGCGCTCAGCGAGGCCGACATCCAGGCCGACCTGGACCGCCGCCGCCCCGGCACCTCGAAGTTCGTGACCCAGCGCAACGAGCCCGATGCGGTGGAAATCCTCAGCGGCGTCTATGAGGGCAAGACCACCGGTACCCCCATTGCCCTGCTGATCCGCAACACCGACCAGCGCAGCAAGGACTACGGCAACATCCTGCAGACATTTCGCCCGGGCCACGCCGACTACACCTACTGGCAGAAATACGGCATCCGCGACCCGCGCGGTGGCGGGCGCAGCTCGGCGCGCCTGACCGCGCCCACCGTGGCCGCCGGCGCGGTGGCGAAGAAGTGGCTCAAGGAGCGCTACGGCACCAGCTTCCGCGGCTGCATGGCGCAGATCGGCGAGATGGTGATCCCGTTCGAGAGCTGGGACCACGTGCCGAACAATCCCTTCTTCGCGCCGGTGGCCGACGTCTCGGCGCTGGAGGCCTACATGGGCGAACTGCGCAAGAGCGGCGACTCTTGCGGCGCACGCCTGCGCGTGACGGCGCAGGGTATGCCGGTGGGTCTGGGCCAGCCGCTGTACGACCGGCTCGACGCCGACATCGCCTACGCCATGCTCGGCCTCAATGCCGTCAAGGGCGTGGAAATCGGCGCCGGCTTCGCCAGCGTGGCGCACAAGGGCAGCACGCACGGCGACAGCCTCTCGCCCGAGGGCTTCAAGGGCAACAACGCCGGCGGCGTGCTCGGCGGCATCAGCACAGGGCAGGACCTGGAGGTGGCGATCGCGATCAAGCCCACCAGCTCGATCCTGATCCCGCGCGAGACCATCGACACCACCGGGCAGTCCGCCGAGATCATCACCAAGGGCCGCCACGACCCCTGCGTGGGCATCCGCGCCACGCCCATTGCCGAAGCCCTGCTGGCCCTGGTGGTGATGGACCACGCGCTGCACCACCGCGCCCAGTGCGGCGACGTGCAACTGCCCACGCCGGACATCGCGGCGGCGGGGCGCGCCTGACCACGTCCTTCGTTTCGTGCACCCGTCCCACCCGTTCGGGCTGAGCTTGTCGAAGCCCATGCGAGCCCTTCGACAGGCTCAGGGCGAACGGGGATTGCTGTGAGCGGGAGGAGGCAACTCTTTCCGTTCGCCGCGCTCTCTGCGAGCTACTTCGCGCACATCGGCTTCTTCAACCCCTACTTGCCGCTGTGGCTGAAAGAGCTGGGCTTCGGCCTGATCGCCATCAGCGTGCTGACCTCGGTGCAGTCGGCCACGCGCCTGTTCGCGCCCTATCTCTGGGGCTCGCTGAGCGACCGCACTGGCGAGCGCGTGCGCCTGCTGCGCTACGGCGCCACGGCCGCGCTGCTGCTCTCGCTGGGCCTGTGGTTCGACGCCGGTGGCGTGGTGCTGTTCGTGGTGCTGCTGCTCATGTTCAGCCACACCAGCGGCATGATGCCCATGAGCGAGGCCGCGCTGGCGCACCTGGTGAGCCGGGACGGCGCGTTCGACGCCAAACGCTACGGCCGCGTGCGCCTGTGGGGTTCGCTGGGTTTCCTGGTCACCGTGGTGGCCGCCGGGTTCTGGTTCGAGCGCTTCGGCATGCTGCACTTCCCGGCGTGGACGCTGGGCACGCTGGCGGCGGTGGCGCTCAGCACCTGGCTGCTGCCCGACGTGCGCGAACCCGCGCACACCAGCGAGCGCCCGCAGCCGGTGGGGCCGGTGCTGCGCCAGCCGCCGGTGCGCTGGTTCTTTGCCGCCGTGTTCTTCCACGTGCTCGCGCACATCTTCATCTACATCTTCTTCTCGCTCTACCTGGACTCGCTGGGCTACAGCAAGACCGTGATCGGGCTGCTCTGGGCGCTGTCGGTGGTGATCGAGATCGGCTGGTTCTTCACCCAGGGCCGCTGGCTGCCGCTGCTGTCGTTGCCGGGCTGGCTGGTGCTTGCTGCGGCGTTGATGGCGCTGCGCATGGGGCTCACGGCGGGGCTGCCGCTGGTGCTGCCGGTGCTGCTGCTGGCGCAGGCGCTGCACGCCATCACCTTTGCCGCGCACCACACGGTGTGCATCGCGCTGCTGTCGCAGCACTTCCCGGGCCGGTTGCGCGGGCGCGGGCAGGCGCTCTACGCCGTGGTGGGCTACGGCCTGCCGGGGCTGGTGGGCGGGCTCACCGGCGGCCTGCTGAGCTCGGCGCTCGGGCTGGCCAGCGTGTTCTGGCTCTCGTCGGCCTGCGCCGTGGTGGCCTGCCTGTGCGCGCTCAGGGCAAGGGCGTGGCAGAGAGCCAGCGCCGCAACGGGTTGAACCCCGTCACCAGCGCGGTGGCCAGCAGCACCAGCGCACCGCCGGCGAAGATACCGGGCGAGAGTTCCTCGCCCAGGAACAGGTGGCCCCAGGTCACGCCGAACACCGGGATCAGGAAGACCGGGCTCATTGCCGCCACCGGCGTGACGTGGCGGATGATGCGCAGGTGGGCCCAGTAGGCCAGGCCCGAGGTGACCACGCCCATCACCAGCACCGCGGTCAGCGCGGTCGGCGTGAACTGCGCCTGCGGCCAGGCCCAGAGCGCGCCCGGAAACACCAGCACCATCGCGGCGAGGTGGATGCCGGCGGCGATTGCCAGCGGCTGCATGCGGGTGGTGGCGCGCTTCATCAGCGGGGTGGCGCAGCCGTAGCAGGCGGCTGCCAGCACGCAGGCCAGCGCGGCGGCGAGGGTGGCGGCGTCGGGTCGCACAGGGCCGAGTTGCACGATCAGGGCCACGCCGGCGAAGCCGCAGACACAACCCAGCAGCTTGCGCGCGTTGAGCGTGTCCTCCTTGAACCAGGCCGAGGCCAGTGTGCCGAACAGCACCGCGGTGGTGTTGAGCAGCGCGCTGTAGCCGGCTGGCAGGCGCAGCGCGGCCCAGGCATAGAGCAGAAAGGGCGCGGCCACCGACAGCGCGCCCAGCAGCAACAGTTCGCGCCAGTATGCCCAGGGCCAGGCTTGCCGCAGGCCGCGCATGATGAATGCCAGCGTGAGGCCGGCCAGTGCCACGCGGCAGCCCGCGAGCACCAGGGGTCCCATCACCGGGCTGGCGATGCGGATGAACAGGAAGGACGCACCCCACAGGGCGGAGAGACCCACCAGTTGGGCGAAATGGCGCGTCTGCACCGAAGGTACTCAGCGCGCGGCCGCTGCGATCTTGCGCGCCAGGCCTTCGAGGGCCAGCGAATAGCCCTCGGTGCCGAAGCCGATCACAATGCCGGCCGCCGCGGGCGAGACGTACGAATGGTGGCGGAAGGCTTCGCGCGCGTGCACGTTGGAGATGTGGATCTCGATCACGGGCAGGGGTTTGACGCCGCTGATGGCGTCGAAGATCGCCACCGAGGTGTGGGTGAAGGCGCCCGGGTTGAACACCACGCCGGCGATTTCACCGGCCTTGTGGCGCCGGCCCGCTTCGTGGATCTTGTCGATCAGCGCGCCCTCGTGGTTGCTCTGGAAGGCTTCGAGCTCAAAGCCCAGGCGCTGCGCATCGGCGCGGCACTGGGCCTCCACGTCAGCCAGCGTAGTGGAGCCATACAGGCCGGGCTCGCGGGTGCCCAGCAGGTTGAGGTTGGGGCCGTTGAGCAGCAGAAGGGTGGGCATGGGTGTTCCTGGGGGCTTGCGCAATGAATGGCCGTTCGCGTTGAGCTTGTCGAAACGCTCGCCTCAGGTGTGAAAGGCTTCGACAGGCTCAGCCCGAACGGAAGGAGCTTAAACCAGCGGCACGGTGAGCTGCTCCAGCACGGCGCGGGTGTCGGGCCGCACGCCGCGCCACCAGAGGAAGGCCTCGGCGGCCTGCTCCACCAGCATGCCCACGCCATCGGCCACGCGGCTCACGCCCGCGGCCTGCGCCTGGCGCAGGAAGGGGGTGAGGCCCTTGCCGTAGACCATCTCGTAGGCCAGCGCACCGGGCGCGAACAGGCCGTCCGGCAGGGGCAGGGCGTCCTGCGAGAGGCCGGTGGAGGTGGCGTTGATGACCACGTCGAAAGCCTGGCCCGTCAGCGTCTCGTAGCCACCGGTCTGCAGCGGCGTGTGTGCCGCGAAGTCGTGCCGCAGCGCGTGCGCCTTGTCGGGCGTGCGATTGGCCACGGCCAGCAGCGCGGGCCGCTCGGCCGCGATCGGCAGCAGCGCGCCGCGCGTGGCGCCGCCCGCGCCCAGCAGCAGCACCCGCTTGCCGGCCAGGGGGCAGGCCAGATTGCGCTGCAGGTCGTTGACCAGGCCCACGCCGTCGAAGTTGTCGGCCAGGATGCGCTCGCCGTCGAACTTGAGGCAGTTGGCAGCGCCCGCCAGGCGTGCGCGCTCGCCCGATTCGGTGGCCATCTGGAAGGCCTGCAGCTTGAACGGCAGGCTCACGTTGACGCCGCGCCCGCCCTCGGCACGGAAGCGCCGCACCGTGTCGGCAAAACCGTCGAGCGGGGCCTCGATGGCGGTGTAGGCGATGTCCTGGCCGGTGGCGCGGGCGAACAGGCTGTGGATCAGTGGCGATTTGCTGTGGCCGATGGGGTGGCCAAGGACGGCATAGCGGTCGGTCATGAGAAGCGCGGCGTTGGAAAGCCGCCATTGTCGCGCAAGGCCCTGGCCCCGCTGCGGGCTTGGCGCCGGGCCTACCATGGCGGCCATGAACACCACGACGACCCCCACCACCCCGCTCAAGATCGATTTCGTCTCCGACGTCTCCTGCCCCTGGTGCGCCGTCGGCCTGGGCGCGCTGGAAGAGGCGCTGCAGACACTGAAAGGCCAGGTGCGGGCCGAGCTGCATTTCCAGCCCTTCGAACTCAACCCCCAGATGGGCCCCGAGGGCCAGGACATTGGCGAGCACCTGGCCGAAAAGTACGGCTCCACAGCCGAGCAGCAGGCGCAGATTCGCAACACCATCCGCGCGCGCGGCGCCGAGGTCGGCTTCGAATTCAACCCCGCCGGGCGCGGCCGCATCTGGAACACCTTCGACGCGCACCGCCTGCTGCACTGGGCCGAGCTGGAGGGCGCGCCAGGCCAGCAGCACGCGTTGAAAAAAGCCTTTCTTGCCGCCTGCCACACGCGCTCGGAAGCCATGGGCCACCACGACGTGTTGCTCGCCTGCGTGCGCGAGGTTGGCCTGGACGAGGCGCGGGCCCAGGCCATCCTGGCCAGCGACGAGTTCATGCAGGACGTGCGCGAACGCCAGCAGTTCTACCTGCAGCACGGCATCCACTCGGTGCCGGCGGTGATCATCAACGACCGGCACCTGATTTCCGGCGGGCAGCCAGCGGCGGTGTTCGAGCAGGCCTTGCGGCAGATTGCGGCTGAAGCTGCGTAGTTGGCTGGCGGGCCCTCACCCCCGCCCTCTCCCAGCGGGAGAGGGAGTGAAGACATTTCAGGCCGGCTGAGTGAGTGCTTTTGCGATGCGATGGCGCCCCACGGTCGACTTGGGCACCTTGCCGGGCAGGTGGCTGAACCAGGCGCGCACGTCGTCGTCCAGCCCGATGCCGTGCATGTAGTTGTAGATCGCCTTGCGCAGGCCGATGCCGAGGGCGTCGTGGTCCACGCCCGTGGGGTCGATGAAGCCGATGTCGTTCTTCGCGAACGTGACCTCGGGCAGCGGGATCAGTTCGATGCCGTAGGCGGCCGGGTCCAGGCCCACGGGTGAGTGCACGGTGCATGAGAAGCGGTGGAAGAATCCGCTCTGTATGCAGCCGTTCTCGAACAGCTGGCGCACGTACTCCAGCGCGTCCACCGTGTCCTGCACGGTCTGCGTGGGAAAGCCGTACATGAGGTAGGCGTGCACCAGGATGCCAGCGTCCGAGAAGCCCTTGGTGACGCGCGCCACCTGTTCGACGGACACGCCCTTCTTCATCAGCGTGAGCAGCCGGTCGCTGGCCACTTCCAGCCCGCCGCTCATGGCGATGCAGCCGCTGTCGGCGAGCCGCTGGCACAGCTCGGGCGTGAAGGTTTTTTCGAAGCGGATGTTGCCCCACCACGAGATGGGCAACTGGCGGCGGATCAGTTCGTCGGCCAGGGCCTTCAAGGCCTTGGGTGGCGCGGCCTCGTCCACGAAGTGGAAGCCGGTCTGGCCGGTTTCGGTCACGATGGCCTCGATGCGGTCGGCCAGCGTGGCCGCCGACGCGGTTTCGTAGCGGCTGATGTAGTCCAGGCTCACGTCGCAGAAGCTGCACTTCTTCCAGTAGCAGCCGTGCGCCACGGTGAGCTTGTTCCAGCGCCCGTCGCTCCAGAGCCGGTGCATGGGGTTGAGCATGTCGAGCAGGCTCAGGTAGCGCTCCAGCGGCAGGCCATCCCAGGTGGGCGTGCCCACATCCTCAAAGGGCACGTCGGGCTCGACGAAGTTGATGTAGCGCACGGATTCTTCTTCGCGCACGAAGGTGCGCACCAGCCGCTGCTTCGAGCGTTTGCGCTGCAGGTATTCGATCAGCGCGAGCAGCGGGCGCTCGCCCGCGTCCAGCGTCACGTAGTCGACGAAGTCGAACAGGCGCGGTTCGGCCAGTTCGCGCAGTTCGGTGTTGACGAAGCCGCCACCCAGCGCGATGGCGATGTGCGGGTTCTGCGCCTTGATGGTCTGGGCGATGCGCAGTGCCGCGTAGAGCGCGCCGGGGAAGGGCACCGAGAGCAGCACCAGGTCGGGCCGGTGCTGGGTGAGGGTGGCCAGGGTGAGGGTGTGCAGCAGCTCGTCCACCAGCGTGGGCGGCGCGGCCAGCGCGGCGGCCATGGGGTCGAAGCTGGGCTGGCTGCTGGCGAGCGACTCGGCGTAGCGCACGAAGCCGAAGCGATCGTCCACCGCGTCGCGCAGCACGTCGGCCAGGTCGTTGAGGTACAGGGTGGCGATGTGGCGCGCCTTGTCCTGCACGCCCAGCGCGCCGAAGGCCCAGGCCAGTGGGTCGCCACCTTCTTCGCTCAGCGCCGCGTCCACATACACCTCCAGTGCGGCAAAGCGCGGGCCTTCGGGCAGCAACTCGCGTGCGGCAATGCGGTGTGCGAGCGTGGAATCGCGGCCCTGCAGGAAGGCGATGACGGGGCCGATGCTGGCGCGGTAACGCTCGAACTGGTCCAGGAAGGCGTGCACGCTGGCCGTGCGTTGCGCTTCGGGTTGGGCGAGCGCGCGGCCGCGCACGGCTTCGAGGCCGGCGGGGGTGAACAGCTGCAGCACCAGCGCCAGCGCCAGGTCGGCCTGCACGGCGTCGATGCCACGCGAGCGCAGAAAGCCGGTGAGGTAGGCGGTGGAGGGGTAGGGCGTGTTGAGCTGCGTCATCGGCGGGATGAGGCTCAGCACGCGCAGTGCTGCGGGGGTGGTCATGGGGTGTACGTTCGGGACAAGGGCGATCTTACGGCGCGGCTCGCGCCGCGCTGCGCCCGGGGTCTCCGCCGCAGGAGTGGACGCCGTGCGCGCAGGGGCCTAGCATGCGCGGAGCATCTGCAAGGAGAACGCCATGAATCGGTGCATCAGGTCCATGCTGTGGGTGATCGCGGGCTGCCTGGGCTCGCTGGCCGGTGGCGCGGCATCGGCGCAAGGCCGTCTCGATGCCGAGTTGCTCAAGCTCTACGGCGGTCGCTACGCCGTGGACTGCGCGGACGTCCGGTCGCCGATCGTGCGGGTGGAAGCGGCGCAGGCCATGGTGGAGCAGGGTGGCCGCCGCCTGACCGCGCAGTCCTTGCAGGCGGCGCATTCGTATTTTGGCCAGTCTGCGCCGCCGGGTTTTCTGGTCGCGCTGCTTGGCCAGGTGCAGGGGCGCCATGAGATGGTGTTCCTGGTGCAGGCCGATGGCCGCGGACAGTACATCGGGATCGACGGTGACAAGACGGTCATGGCCCAGCTGGGCGCGCTGGGCAAGGTGCAGTTCCGCAGCTGCGATGCGGCCATCAACCAGCGAGCCGTGGCACAGATGCGGCAGGAGCAGCAGGCGCGCACGGCGGCGGCCGCGCCCGTGGCCAGCGGCAGTGCGAAGCATCCCTCGGAGCTGATCCGCGATGCGCGATTCAAGGCGGTGTACCGCCGCGCGCTGGGGCCGCTGGTCTCGCAGGCCTGGCTGGCACAGATGAACGGCCCGGCTGTGGATCTGAAACAGGAGCAGGTGGCCGGCACCGCCTACCAGCTGGTGGCCTTCTGCAAGGCGCACGACTGCGGCGACAACAATGCGGTGCTGCTGTACGACGCGCCGCAGGGCCGCGTGTACGGTTTCGTGCACATGAAGGGCGGCAACACGGTGCTGGGATCGCCGCCCGGGCCGGTGATGGCCGAGCTCAACCGCCTCTGGCGCCGCGAGTGGCGCCAGGGCAAGTGAGCCGGCTTCCGGCCCACAAGTGGCCGACCGGTGTGCCCGCAGACTGTGGCTTGGATTATGTGTGCATCGATGTGCACATATAATCCGCAGCATGGCCCAGTCTTTCAAACCGTCGTCTGCATTGCAAGGCATTCCTGGGCAGGCGTGCGCGTGCATCGACGCCCTGGACTCGCAGTTCATGAAGGCGCTGGCTGAACCGGCTCGCCTGGCGATTCTGAAACTGCTGGTGGTTCACCGCCGAATGGATGTGGGCGCTGTCGCTCGCGAATGTCCACAAGACCGCAGCGTGGTCCTGCGGCACCTGCAGATTCTGGAGCGGGCGGGGGTGGTCCGCAGTGAGTCGGTGGGGCGGCACACTTTTTATGCCATTGACGGGGATGGCGTGAGCGATCAGCTCCAACGGCTCACGTCGCTGGTCGCTGAGCTTCGCAAGACCTGCTGCCCTTGAAAAAATTTGCCTAAACTGTGCATATGTGTGCACATGAATTCATAAGGAGATGATGATGTCGCTCTGGATTGCGGGCTTGGTGCCCGTGCTGCTGGTTTTCTTCTGGTTCACCGAGCGCTGGTTTGCCCATCGCACCTATGAGCCCATGCCTCACTGGTCGCTGTGGGGCCTGATCTTTGTGGTGTCCACCTCAGTGGTGGGGACGGTCACGCCTTGGCTACTGGGGGCCATGGGCATGTCGGCTTCCATGTGGCCACAGGCCATCGCATGGGGCGCCTGGGGGTATCCCGCAGGGGTGTTGGCAACGTCGCTGGCCTACTACGGCTGGCACCGCCTGGAGCACGCGTCGGACCGATTCTGGCGCTGGAGCCATCAGCTCCACCACAGCCCGCGTCGCGTCGACACCGCCGGGGCCTTTTACGCGCACCCAGTGGAAGTGGCGGTCAAAACCAGCATCGGGTTGCTGATGACCACGGTACTGCTCGGACTCGATTCACTGACTGCATCCCTGGTGCTGGCCACGCTGACAGGCTTGAGCCTGTTTCAGCACTGGAACATCAACACCCCGCAGTGGCTGGGCTGGATCCTGCCCCGGCCGGAGATGCATGCCTGCCACCACGAGCGGGATGTGCACGCCAGAAACTACAGCGATCTTCCGCTGTGGGACCTGGTCTTTGGCACGTACTTCAATCCCCCCGAATTTCGGGGATCCGTCGGTTTCGACCAGGACAAAGCCCTGCGCGTGGGCGACATGCTGATGATGCGCGACGTGCACCGCAGCGAACACCGCCCGGCTTGTTGTGCATTCCGCAGCGGTTGATCCGATGTGCGAAGGCCCCGCGCCTGATCAGCCCAGTTCGCTCAGCGGCACGCAACTGCAGAACAGGTTGCGGTCCCCATACACGTTGTCCACGCGGCCCACGGGCGACCAGTACTTGGCATGTGCCCGGGTGGATGCGCTGGCCGCGCCGACGTCGCGCGCATAGGGGTGCGGCCAGTCGGCCGTCATGAGGCTGGCGGCGGTGTGCGGCGCGTTCTTCAGCGGGTTGTCGTCCTGCGGCCAGGTGCCGGCTTCAACAAGACGGATTTCCTCCCGGATGGCGATCATCGCGTCGATGAAGCGGTCGATCTCCTCCAGCGTCTCGCTCTCGGTGGGCTCGACCATCAGCGTGTTGGCCACCGGGAAGGACAGCGTGGGGGCGTGGAAGCCGTAGTCGATCAGGCGCTTGGCCACGTCCTCGGCCATCACACCGCTGCTGTCCTTGAGCTGGCGCAGGTCCAGAATGCACTCGTGCGCGACATGCCCGTTGGCGCTGGCATACAGCGTCGGGAAATGGTCACCGAGCCGCGCGCTGATGTAGTTGGCCGACAGGATGGCCGCCTCGGTGGCGCGCTGAAGGCCCTCGGCGCCCATCATGCGGATGTACATCCACGAGATCGGCAGCACGGCCGCGTTGCCCAGCGGCGCGGCAGAGATGGCACCGACGCCATTGACCGGCAGGCCGCCCGCCGCGTGGCCGGGCAGGAAGGGCACGAGGTCCTCCACCACGCAGACCGGGCCCACGCCGGGGCCACCGCCGCCATGCGGAATGCAGAAGGTCTTGTGCAGGTTGAGGTGGCTCACGTCGCCGCCGAACTCACCCGGCGCGGCCACGCCCACCAGCGCATTCATGTTGGCCCCGTCCACATACACGCGCCCGCCGTGCTGGTGCACCAGGGCGCAGAGTTCCTTCACCTGCGTCTCGAACACGCCGTGCGTGCTGGGGTAGGTGATCATCACCGCCGCCAGGTTCGCGCTGTGCTGCTCGCACCGGGCCTTGAGGTCGGCCAGATCGACGTTGCCGTTCTCGTCGCACCGGGTCACCACAACCTGCATGCCCACCATCTGTGCGCTGGCCGGGTTGGTGCCGTGGGCACTGCTGGGGATGAGGCAGACGTTGCGGTGGCCCTCACCGCGTGAGCGGTGCCAGGCCTGGATCACCAGCAGGCCGGCGTATTCGCCCTGCGAACCCGCATTGGGCTGCAGGCTGATCCCGGCGTAGCCGGTGGCCTCGCACAGCCAGCGGCGCAGCTGCTCGTCGAGCAGCACGTAGCCCTGGCGCTGGTCGGCCGGCGCGAACGGGTGGATGTGCGCGAACTCGGGCCAGGTGATGGGGATCATCTCGCTGGTCGCGTTGAGCTTCATGGTGCACGAGCCCAGCGGGATCATGCTGCGGTCCAGCGCGAGGTCCTTGTCGGAGAGCGCGCGGATGTAGCGCAGCATGCCGGTCTCGCTGTGGTGGCTGTTGAACACCGGGTGCGTGAGGAAGTCGCTGGTGCGGCGCAGCTCGGCGGGGATCAGCGGCTCCACGCCTTTTTCGAAAGCCTCGAAGCCGGGCAGCGCCTGGCCGTAGTGGGCGAACACCTGCCAGAGCTGGACCACGTCCTCGCGCGTGGTGGTCTCGTCGAGCGAGATGATCAGGTACTCGCCCCAGGCCTTGCGCAGGTTGATGCCCATGCCCAGCGCGCGCGCCAGCAGCGCATCGGTCTGGTCGCCGGTGTGCAGGGCGATGGTGTCGAACACGCCACGTTCGCCGTGGTGGGTGCCTCGGTGGCCCAGCTGCTCCAGGCCTCTCGCCAGGATGGCGGTGTAGGCGGCCACGCGCTGCGCGATGCGTTTGAGGCCCGCGGGGCCGTGGTACACGGCGTACATGCTCGCCACCACCGCCGGCAGCACCTGCGCGGTGCAGATGTTGCTGGTGGCCTTCTCGCGGCGGATGTGCTGCTCGCGCGTCTGCAAGGCCAGCCGGTAGGCCGGGTTGCCGTGCGTGTCCACGCTCACGCCCACCAGGCGCCCGGGCAGGCTGCGCTTGAACTCGTCGCGGCAGGCCATGAAAGCCGCGTGCGGGCCGCCGTTGCCCATGGGCATGCCGAAGCGCTGCGTATTGCCGACGACGATGTCGGCGCCCATCTCGGCCGGTGTCTTGAGCAGCGTGAGCGCGAGCAGGTCGGCTGCCACGACGAAGGCGGCCTGCTTGCCATGCACGGTGGCGGCGTCCTGCGTCCAGTCGTGCAACCAGCCGCTGGAGGCGGGGTACTGGGCAAACGCGGCGAAATAGTCGTCGGCCGCGAGCATCGTGGCCCACTCGTCGCCCGACATGGCGATGCGCAGCTCCAGACCGAGCGGCTGCGCGCGCGTCTGCATCACCTCGATGATCTGCGGGTGCGTGTCCCCCGAGACGACCATCGCGTTCCCCCGTGCCTTCACCGAGCGGCGCGCCAGTGTCATGGCTTCGGCGGCAGCGGTGGCCTCGTCGAGCATGGACGCGTTGGCGATCGCCATGCCGGTCAGGTCGGTCACCATGGTCTGGAAGTTGACCAGCGCCTCCATGCGACCCTGCGAGATCTCGGCCTGGTAAGGCGTGTAGGCGGTGTACCAGGCCGGGTTCTCCAGCACGTTGCGCAGGATGACGCCCGGCGTGTGCGTGCCGTGGTAGCCCTGGCCGATGAAGCTTTTGAGCACACGGTTGTGCTGCGCGATCGACTTGAGTTCGGCCAGCGCGGCCGCTTCGGTGACGGGCGCGGGCAGGTCCATGCCTCTGCGGCGAGCGATGGAGCGCGGCACGATGCCGTCGATCAGCGCGCGGCGCGAGGCCTCGCCGATGACCGAGAGCATGTGGGCTTCGTCGGCCTCGCTCAGGCCGATGTGGCGCGCCACGAATTCGGACGGATTTTCGAGATCACCCAGGGGTTTGACGGCGGGCATGAGCATGGAGGGCCTCAGGAATGGGGGGTCACTGCCCGGCGGCAAAGCTGTTGTAGGTGGTTTCGTCCAGCAGTGCATCGACCTGCGCCGGCTCGGAGAGCTTGACCTTGAAGAACCAGCCGGTCTTGAGCGGGTCGCTGTTGGCCAGCGAGGGGTCCGCGCGCAGGGCTTCGTTGACCTCGGTCACTTCGCCGCTGACGGGCATGTAGACGTCGGCCGCGGCCTTCACGGACTCGACCACGCCGGCCACGTCCTTCTGCGCGAAGCGCTTGCCGACTTCGGGCAAATCCACGAACACCACGTCGCCCAGCGCGTCCTGCGCGTGCACGGTGATGCCGACGGTGGCGATGCCGCCGTCAACGGTGATCCATTCGTGGTCTTCGGTGTACTTGGTGGTCATGGGAAGGCTCCTGAAAAAAGTGGGGGCGAAAAGGGGTCAGCCGCGGAAGTAGCGGTTGGGGACGAAGGGCATGGCGCGCACTTCCATGGGCACGGGCTTGCCGCGCACGAGGGCCACCACCAGCGTGCCGATGGCTGCATGGGCGGGGTTCACATAGCCCAGGGCCACCGGCTTGTCGGCGCTCGGGCCGAGCAGTCCGCTGGTGACTTCGCCGATGGCCGTGCCATCGAGGCTTTGCAGTTGTGTGTGTTCGCGCACCGGAATGCGTTCGAGCGCGACCAGGCCGACGCGCTTGCGTGGCAGCGGCTCGGTGCCATCGAGCTGGGCCAGCACACGCGCGGCGCCGGGAAAGCCGCCGGCGCGCGCGCCGCCCGTGCGGCGCACCTTCTGCATCGCCCAGTTGAGAGAGGCTTCCACGGGGGTGGTGGTGGCATCGATGTCGTTGCCGTAGAGGCACAGGCCGGCTTCCAGGCGCAGCGAGTTGCGCGCGCCCAGGCCCACCGGTTTCACCTCGGGCTCGGCCAGCAGGGCGCGCGCTAGGGCCTCGGCACGGTCGCCGGGCACGGAGATCTCGAAGCCGTCTTCGCCGGTGTAGCCGCTGCGGGTGACGAACAGGTCGGCGCCTTGCCAGTTGAAGGATGCGCCGGTCATGAACACCAGTTTTTCGACGCCAGGCACCAGGCGCTGCAGCGCGCTCACGGCCTGCGGTCCCTGCAGCGCGAGCAGGCCACGGTCGGGCAGGGGGATGACCTGGCAGCGCGCGCCGATGCGCGCCTGGATGTGCGCGATGTCGCCGACCTTGCAGGCGCCGTTGACGATGACGAACAGATCGTTGCCCCGGTTGACGAACATCAGGTCGTCGATGATGCCGCCTTCATCGTTGAGCAGCAGGCCATAACGTTGCTTGCCCACGGCAAGATCGATCACGTCCACCGGCATGAGCGACTCGAACGCGGCGGCGGCGTCGGGGCCGACCAGGCGCAGCTGCCCCATGTGCGAGACGTCGAACAGGCCGGCGGCGGCGCGGGTGTGGTGGTGTTCGGCCATCAGGCCGGCGGGGTACTGCACCGGCATCGAATAGCCGGCGAAGGGCACCATGCGGGCGCCCAGTTCGGTGTGCAGCGAATGCAGCGGGGTCTTGAAGAGGTCGGCGTCGGACACGGAGAGCTCGCAGGGAAGGGCAGGCCCGGGTAGGGCGGAACACGGTTCATCCGTGCGCTGCCCCGCTGTCCGCTTTACCTGAGAGATTCACGCGGGCGATGCCGCGCTTGCTCCTTCGGTGGGCCGCTTCAAGGAGCGGCCTCTCTCCAGGGGGGTACACCGGCCTTGCGGCCCGTGTTTGCCAGTCCTTTTGCCTGAGCGTTCAGGGCACCCGGTGTGCGGTACCGCCTGCGCCTTCGGCGAGCCCCTTCACTGCGCGATGGGGCTTCTCTCCTGACTGGGCAAGTGTATCGCACGGGATGGGCCTGGCAGGCGGATCAGGGCGTTTCGAGCGCCGATTCCGGCAGCAGGCGGGCCAACCGTTCGCTGATGCTGTCGGCGCGCTCGCTGCCGGCCAGGCGCTCGACATCGGCCATCATGGCGCGGCCGACCACCAGCATGCCCTGCAGGTCCCGCGCCTCGCGCAGCGCGTCGCGATGGTGCTGGGCGAGCGCCTTGTCACGCGGCGCGAACATGCGCTCGCTCAGGTCGAACAGGAACATGCGCGCGCTGGCCATCGAGCGCGGGCCCGAGAAGGCATCGGCCGACACCGCTGGCGCCTGGAGGTTCCGCGCGGGGGGTGCCGGGGCGGGCTCGGGTGACTCGTCCACCAGGTAGCCACGCGCCAGCAAGCCGGCTGCCAGGTCGCGTCCCTGGCCCTCGAACAGGGCAAACAGTTCGGCATCGGCCTTGCGGCCATCGGCCATGAGCAGCAGGGCGCGTTCGCGTTGCGCCAGCTGGCGCTGTCCGGGCTGCAGTTCTGCCCTGGCTTTCTCGGTCTTGTTCAGCATGGGTTTCACGACGTCGTTCTCGGAGCCTGCACTGTGGCCAGCGCATGTGACGACCCGGTGAACAGTGGGCATGAAAAAGCCGCCCTGCGGCGGCTTTGATGGCGTTGCGTGACTTCGCTCACATGCCCGCGTAGTTCGGCCCGCCGCCGCCTTCGGGCGTGACCCAGACGATGTTCTGCGTCGGGTCCTTGATGTCGCAGGTCTTGCAGTGCACGCAGTTCTGCGCGTTGATCTGCAGGCGGTCCGAACCGTCTTCGCCCTTCACGAACTCGTACACGCCGGCCGGGCAGTAGCGGGCCTCGGGGCCGGCGTACTTGGCCAGGTTGATCCTCACGGGAACGCTGCTGTCCTTGAGCGTGAGGTGGGCCGGCTGGTGCTCTTCGTGGTTGGTGTTGCTCACGAACACGCTGCCCAGCTTGTCGAAGGTGAGCTTGCCGTCGGGCTTGGGGTAGGTGATCTTCGGGCACTCGGCCGCTGGCTTGAGGTAGAGGTGATCGGCCTTCTCGCGGTGCAGCGACCACGGCGGTGCCTTGAAGCCCAGGCGCGGCAGCAGCCAGTGCTCGATACCGACCATGAGGCCGCCGACGATGTTGCCGTACTTGAACCACGACTTGAAGTTGCGCGACGATTCCAGCTCCTGCCGCAACCAGCTCTTGTCGAACGCGACCGGGTAGGCCTTGAGCTCGTCGTGCTGGCGGCCGGCCTGCACCGCCTCGAAGGCGGCCTCTGCGCAGAGCATGCCGCTCTTGATCGCTGCGTGGCTGCCCTTGATGCGCGCGCCGTTGAGGTAGCCCGCGTCGCAACCCACCAGCGCGCCACCGGGGAACACGGTCTGCGGCAGGCTCATGATGCCGCCCGTGGTGATGGCGCGTGCGCCGTAGCTGATGCGCTTGCCGCCTTCGAGGAAAGCCCTGATGCGCGGGTGCGTCTTCCAGCGCTGCATCTCCTCGAACGGGCTGAGCCAGGGGTTGCTGTAGTTCAGGCCGGTGACCAGACCCAGTGTGACCTTGTTGTCCTCCAGGTGGTACATGAAGCCGCCACCATAGGTATCGTCCTTCATCGGCCAGCCGGCGGTGTGGATCACCAGGCCGGGCTTGTGCTTCGTCGGGTCGATCTCCCAGAGTTCCTTCACGCCAATGGCGTAGGCCTGCGGGTCCCTGCCTTCGTCGAGCTGGAACTTCGCAATCAGGCGCTTGCCCAGGTGGCCGCGCGAGCCTTCGGCGAAGACCGTGTACTTCGCGTGCAGCTCCATGCCGAGCTGGAAGCTGTCCGACGGCTCACCGTCCTTGCCCACGCCCAGGTTGCCGGTGGCCACGCCCTTGACCGAGCCGTCGTCGTTGTACAGCACCTCGGCGGCCGAGAAGCCGGGAAAGATCTCCACGCCCAGCGCCTCGGCCTGCTGGCCCAGCCACTTGACCACGTTGCCCAGGCCGACGACGTAGTTGCCTTCGTTGTGGAAGTTGTTGGGGATGAGGAACTTGGGTGTGTCCAGCGCGCCCTTCTCGGTCAGCCACAGCAGCTTGTCGTCGGTCACGGGCTGGTTCAGCGGCGCGCCGTCTTCCTTCCATTTCGGCAGCAGTTCGTTGAGGGCCTTCGGATCCATCACCGCGCCGCTGAGGATGTGCGCGCCGGGCTCCGAGCCTTTTTCCAGCACGCACACGCCGATCTCGACGCCCTTGTCCGCCGCCAGTTGCTTGAGGCGGATGGCGGTGGCCAGGCCGGCCGGGCCGCCACCGACCACGACCACGTCGTACTCCATGGCCTCGCGGGGTCCGTAGGTGCTGAGGATGTCTTCAGGCGTCATGTGCTGGGTCTCGCTCTGTCGGGCGGGGTGCCCGGGGATTTTCATGACGGCAGCGCGCGTGGGCCTGCCGGTGTCGTGGTCGTGACCGATTTTAGTGGTCCATGGCGCACAATCTGTCGCACAGGCTCGCGGCGCCCGAATGGCCCGCACAACCCATCACTTCAGAGGAGGCTCTCTCATGGCATACAGCCTGGACCTGTCGGGTCGCGTGGCCCTCGTCACCGGAGCATCCGGTGGCCTGGGTGAACAGTTCGCCAAGACGCTGGCACGCGCCGGCGCTGCCGTGGTGCTGGCCAGCCGGCGCACCGACCGGCTGATGGCGCTGCGCGCGCACATCGAGGCCGCTGGTGGCGACGCGCACGTGGTCGCCATGGATGTGACCGACCGCGCCTCGGTCAAGGCGGCCGTGGCGCACGCCGAGACCGAGGTTGGCGCGATCGACATCCTGGTCAACAACTCGGGCGTGAGCACCACGCAGCGCCTGCAGGACGTCACCGAGGAAGACTACGACTACATCTTCGACACCAACACCAAGGGCGCCTTCTTCGTGGCGCAAGAGGTGGGCCGGCGCATGCTGGCGCGTGCCAACGGCGCAGCGCCGGGCACCTATGTGGGCGGGCGCATCATCAACATCGCTTCCATGGCCGGGCTGAAGGTGCTTCCGCAGATCGGCGTGTACTGCATGAGCAAGGCCGCCGTGGTGCAGATGACCAAGGCCATGGCGGTGGAGTGGGGCCGTTTCGGCATCAACGTCAACGCCATCTGCCCGGGCTATATCGACACCGAGATCAACCACCACCACTGGCAGACCGAGCAGGGCAAGAAGCTCATCAACATGCTGCCGCGCAAACGCGTGGGCGTGCCGACCGACCTGGACGCGGTGCTGGTGATGCTGTGTTCTACCGAGAGCCACTTCATCAATGGCGCGGTGATTGCCGCCGACGACGGATTCGGTGCGTAGATGACGGCTGCGGTTGCGGGCCAGCCTTCGCGCTGGCCGCCGGGCATGGTCACCGGCATCCTCGCCGGGCTGGGGGCGGGGGCCTTCTGGGGAACGACCTTCGTCGCACCCCTGATGGCGCCAGGCTTCAGCTCGGTTGACCTCACGGTGGGGCGCTACCTGGCCTGTGGCCTGCTGTCCGTGCTGTTGCTGGCGTGGGCCGCGCTGCGCGGCGAGGCGCGCCGTCCCACGTTCGCGCAGATGGGCGCCGCGCTGTGGCTCAGCCTGCTGGGCTACACCGGCTACTACCTGCTGCTGGTGCTGGCCATCCAGGCCGCCGGCGCCGCGTTGCCGGTGCTCATCATCGGCACCATTCCCTTATGGATCATGTTGCTGGGCAAGCCGCACGGCCTGCGCTGGCGCGCGCTGGTGCCGGGCTTGTTGCTCACCGCGGCCGGCATGGCGCTGATGATGCAGGTCACCGCGCACGGCGCCGACGCCGGGGCTGGGTCGAACCTGTGGCTGGGTGTGCTGTATGCCTCGCTGGCGGCGGCCGCGTGGACCGCGTTCGGCTTGCTCAACGCGCGCTGGCTCGGCCGCCACCCCGAGGTGAACTCCACCGTGTGGGCCAACTGGCTGGGCGTGGCCGCCGGCGTGGGCGCCCTGGCGATCTGGGCCGTGGCCGGCAGCGACCTGGCCACCCTGGTGCAGCGCCCCGGTTTCGGCATGTTCGTGCTGGTCTGCGTGGTCACCGGCATCGGGGCTGCCTGGGTCGCCTCGGTGCTCTGGAACATGGCCAGCCGGCGCCTGAGCGCCAGCCTGGCCGGCCAGCTCATCGTGAGCGAGACCGTGTTCGGTCTGCTCTACACCTTCGCCTGGAGCGCGCAGTGGCCCGCGGCACTGCAGTGGGCGGCCTGTGCGCTGTTCGTTCTCGGCATCCTCGCGTCGATCAAGGCGCACCGCTGACCTCACCCGCAAACGCATGAAACTCGAACTGCCAGAACAGAAAAAACAGGTCTATCGCATGAGCATTCCCATCCGCTGGGGCGACATGGACGCGATGGGCCACGTGAACAACACGACCTACTTTCGCTACCTGGAGACGATCCGCATCGACTGGATGCATTCCATCGGTGGCGCGCCCGACCCGGTGGGCGAAGGGCCGGTGATCGTCAATGCCTTCTGCAACTTCTATACGCAGCTGGAATACCCGGGCGAGGTGATTGCCACCATGTACGTGAGCGATGTGGGTCGCACCAGTTTCGAGAGCTGGTGCACGCTGGCCCGCAGCGACGACCCCGACAAGGTGTACGCGGCCGGCGGCGCCACCACGGTGTGGGTGAACTTCCCGCTGAAGAAGTCGGCGCCCATTCCCGACTGGTTGCGCGCGCACCTGGGCTGAGCGCCGGTGTGTGTGCCACCGCACACACAAATGCTTGCACATGGGCGCCGGGCGCGTGCCTAGCATGGCCGCATGCGTTGCGCTCTCACTTCCCTTGCGGCCTGCATCGGTGTGTCCCTCGGCTTGTTGACCGCGTGCGGAGGTGGAGGCAGTTCCGGTGGCACGCCGTTGCCGAACGATCCCGATTTCGTTCCCACCACCGGCCCAATCGCCGTCACTGAACTGGCTACCGGACTGCCCAATCCCTGGAGCCTGGCCTTCCTGCCCGACGGGCGCATGCTGGTGACGGGACGCCTGGGAAGCCTGCGCCTGCATGCGGCGAATGGTGCCTTCCAGGGCAATATCAGCGGGCTGCCGGCGGCCGATTCCGGCGGGCAGGGCGGCCTGCTCGATGTCGTGGTCGATCCGGCCTTCGCCACGAACCGGCGCATCTACTTCAGTTTTTCGGAGCGGGACCCCGGCAACGCATCGCTCAACGGCACGGCGGTGGCGCGCGCCGAACTCGACACCGGCGCGCTCGCACTGGTGAACGTCCAGGTGATCTACCAGCAGCTGCCCAAGGTGGCGGGCAGCGGCCACTTCGGTTCGCGCCTGGCGTTCGACCGCGACGGCCATCTGTTCGTGACGCTGGGCGACCGCCAGAGCAACGACCAGCGCGTGTTCGCGCAGGACCTCAACCGCGGCAACGGCAAGGTGGCGCGCATCACCACCTCGGGCGCTCCCGCACCGGGCAACCCGGTCTTCGCCAGCGCGCAGCCCGGTATCTGGAGCTACGGCCACCGCAACCCGCAGGGCGCCGCGCTGCATCCGCTGACCGGTGAACTCTGGACCCACGAGCATGGCCCGCAAGGTGGTGACGAGGTCAACCTCACGCGGGCGGGCCGCAACTACGGCTGGCCGGTCATCAGCCACGGCCAGGAATACGGCACCACGACGCAGGTGGGTGAAGGCACGGCCAAGGCGGGCATGGAGCAGCCGGTGGCGTACTGGGAGACCATCGACGGCACGGTGTGGAACGGGGGGCAGAAGTCGTCCATCGCGCCCAGTGGCATGGCCTTCTTCACCGGGCCACAGCCTTCGCACTGGTATGGCAGCCTGTTCGTGGGCGCGCTGGCCGGTCAGGCGCTGTGGCGGCTGCAGCTCGACGGCACGCGCGTGGTGGGGCGGGAGCGCCTGCTTGCCGGGCGCAACGAGCGCATCCGCGATGTGCGACAAGGCCCTGACGGACGCCTGCACCTGCTTACCGACGGCAGCAGCGGCAAGCTGCTGCGCATCGGCGGCTGAAGACGACCGCTTACTGTTTGTTCTCCCGGGCGTTGGCCTTGTACTCGATGTCGTCGGCGTACAGGCGGCCGTCCTTGCGGTCGACGTCGACTTCCACGTAGTGCCCCTGGCGCAGGTCCTCGAAGCGCTTGTAGTCGTTCTCGTAGTCGGTCTTGTCCGTCACGTAGACGGTTTCGCTGTTGACGACGAAGGCCTTGGCCGTGAGGTCGATCGACTGGATGCGCCCCTTGAGGTCTTCGGCATGGACGGCACCCACGCCCAGTGCGAGCGAGGCGGCCAGAAGAAAAGCGCGTGTGACAGATGGGTTGATGTGCTTCGACATGGAGACTCCGGTTGTTGTGGTGTCTCCATTGAATCGTCGAACGGCGCGCGCGGCTGTCATTCTTTGTTGTCTTGCGGTATCGCCCCGTAAAGGCGCGATCGTCCTACAGACGGCGCGGCGCAGACCGCTCAGGCTGCGGGCTTGGCCCTGGGCACGCGACCCATCAGATAGAACTCGGGGTTGGGCTGCATGTTGCTGAAGCTGGCCATGCGGTTGGACAGGCCGAAGAACGCGGTGATGGCAGCGATGTCCCAGATGTCCTCGTCCGAGAAGCCGTGCGCATGCAAGGGCGGGAAGTCGTCGTCGCTGATCTCGTGCGAGCGCTGGCAGACCTTCATCGCGAAATCGAGCATGGCCTTCTGGCGCGGCGTGATGTCGGCCTTGCGGTGGTTCACCGCGACCTGGTCGGCCACCAGCGGCTTCTTCTCGTGGATGCGCAGGATCGCGCCGTGCGCCACCACGCAGTAGAGGCACTGGTTGGCCGCGCTGGTGGTGGTGACGATCATCTCGCGATCGCCCTTGCTCAGCGAGCCCTCCTCCTTGAGCATCAATGCATCGTGGTAGGCGAAGAACGCGCGCCACTCGGCGGGTCGGCGCGCCAGCGCGAGGAACACGTTGGGCACGAAGCCGGCCTTCTCCTGCACTTCGAGTACCTTGGTCTTGATGTCCTCGGGCAGGTCGTTGATGTCGGGGGCGGGGTAGCGGTTCATGCGGGTCTCCTGCGGGTGGTTTGTCTCGGGTGGGTCCATGGAATGTAGCGGCTATGCTGATGGCTTTTGCAAGGAGCCGCCGCATGAACCCCCCGCTCGCCGACAAGGACTTCGACAAGGGCCTCGCCACCCGCAAGCAGGTGATGGGCGAGGATTTCGTGGCGCAGGCCTTCGGCACGGCCACGCCATTCACCCAGCCCATGCAGCAGTACATCACGCGCAACGCCTGGGGCGATGTGTGGCAGCGCCCGGGGCTCGATCTGAAGACGCGCAGCCTGCTCACCGTGGCCATGCTCACCGCGCTGGGCAAGCAGCACGAGCTCAAGGGCCACGTGCGCGGCGCACTCAACAACGGCGCCACTGCGGAGGAAATCCAGGAGGTGTTGCTGCACGCCAGCATCTACTGCGGTGTGCCGACTGCGGTCGAAGCCTTCCGCACGGCTGCCACGGTGGTGGACGCACCCTCGGCCTGACCCCGTTTCCCCTTTCAAGGTTTCATCCATCCCCTTCTCCTGGAGCCACCTGCCATGAAAAAAAATGCCCCTGTTCCCGTGTTGACCCGCCGTCTGGCCGTTGCCCTGGGCGCCATGCTCTGCATGGGCCTGGCCCAGGCGCAGGACACCACCCGCATCCTGGTGGGCTTCCCGCCCGGGGGCGGTACCGACGCGATCGCGCGCATCCTGGGCGAACGCCTCAAGGACGAGCTCGGCCATGCGGTGGTGGTGGAGAACAAGCCCGGCGCGGGTGGTCAGCTCGCCGCGCAGGCGCTCAAGGCCGCCGCGCCCGACGGCCACACGCTGTTCCTCAGTCACGACCACAGCATCACCATCCTGCCGATGGTGATGAAGGCCCCCGGTTACGAGCCGGCAAAGGACTTTGTGCCGGTGGCCGGCTTTGCCACCTTCGTCAATGCCTTCGCCGTTTCCGGCGGCACGCCCGCGCAGTCATTCAAGGGCTACGTCGACGGCGTGAAGGCGGCCGGTGGCAAGGGTACGGTGGGCATTCCGGCGCCGGCCTCGGTACCGCAGTTCCTCGTGCAGGTGATCGCGAAGCAGAACGGCCTTGATCTCGTGGCCGCGCCGTACCGCGGCAGTGCGCCCATGATGGCCGACATGCTGGGCAACCAGATCCCGGCCGGCGTGGCCTCGATCCCCGACTTCATCGAAAACCACAAGGCCGGCAAGCTGCGCGTGGTGGCGGTGATGGGTTCACAGCGGCAGGCTTCGATGCCCGAGGTCCCCACGTTTGCCGAACTCGGACTCAAGGGTTTCGAGGACGTCCCCTACTACGGACTGTTCGCCCCGGCCGGTACGCCCCGGGCCACGCTGGACCGCATGGCGCAGGCGGTGCAGAAGGCGATTGCACAACCCGACGTGCGCGCGAAGCTCACGGCCATGGGCCTTACCGTCGGATTCATGAACGGTGAACAGCTTGGCGCACGTGAGCAGGCCTACCGCAAAGTGTGGGCGAAGATCATTCAGGACAGCGGCTTTCAGCCGCAGTGAGTCTCACAGGCGATCGGCCAGCCGCGCCAGTGCAGTGCGGCGGTGCACGCCGAGCTTGTCGAAAACGCGTTGCAGGTAGGTGCGCACGCTGGGCAGGCCCAGGCCCAGTTCGCGCGCGATCTCCTTGTCGGTCAGGCCTTGCCCCACACAGCGGGCCACGGCGGTTTCGCGCGGGCTCAGCTGCGCAATGGCGGCGTCGCTCACCGCGCTGTCGGGTCGGCGGACATCGCGCGCGCGGCGCAGCGCGGCCGCGAACGCGGGCTCGATAAACTGCAGCAGTGATCGCTCGTGGTCGGAAAACTCGCTTCCCGAACGTCCACGCCAGATACGCAGATCGCCCAGTGCCTGCGCGCCCTCGAAGGCATGGAGGTTGATGCCCCAGTGCAAACCGTCAACGGAGAGGAAGTCGTTGAAGAACTCGCAGCGCAGCAGCTCGTCGCGCGGCATCACCTCGCTCACCAACGTGGCGCACCGGCGTTGTTGCAGGCGAAAAGTGATCGGGTCACGGTACTGGTACCAAGCGTCATATCGGTGCAGGTTGGCCGGGTCCATGTTGATTGCCAGGCCGTGGTCGAAGCGGCCGGTGGCCTCATCCCACACGAAGGAGGCGAAATGGTCCGCGCGGAACAGGCGCAGCAACTTCCCGCCCAGGCGCGCACGGATGTCGTGCTCGTTCAAGTCCTGTGCGAGCAGTGCGAAACACGCGGCGAGCTGGCCTTGTTCGTTCGTGGTCAGGTGCATGTCGGCAGGCTAGCGGGCAGCTGCGGGGAGGTCAATCCGGAAAAAGGAGCGTGTAGCGGCTGACGCAAGTCGCGTGCCCGGGTCATGTCATCAATCTTCATGACAGACGAAGCTGTCGTGCACGTGCACAGTCCCTGCCATGTTCTTGCAGGAGTTGTTGCCATGCGTCATCTGTTTCTTTCATCCATGGCGGGTGCCTTTGTGTTGACCGGCTGTGCCAGCACGGGTGGTTCCGCGCCCGACCTCACCACCCTGACCGCAAGCGAGGCGGCCGCAGCGGTGTGCAGCGGGCGCGTGAGCAGCGAGGCTCTCACGCGCGCCTATCTGGCACGCGCCCAAGCCCGCGCCGCGCTCAACGCATTCGTCACGCTGGACGAGGCTGGCGCCCTCGCCGCGGCCCGCCAGGCCGATGCCCGCCACGCCAGCGGTGCCCCCTGCCTGCCCTTGCAAGGTGTGCCCATCGTGGTGAAGGACAACATCGAAGCTGCTGGCCTGCCGACCACCGCCGGCACCCCCGCGCTCAAGGGCTTCGTGCCCAAGGTGGATGCGCCCGTGCTGCAGAAGCTGCGCGCCGCCGGCGCCGTGGTGCTGGGAAAGACCAACATGCACGAGCTCGCCTTTGGCATCTCTGGCTTCAATCCCAACTACAACACGGGGCCGCAGCCCGGGGTGCGCAACGCCTATGACCCGTCAAGGATGGCGGGCGGCTCTTCCTCCGGCACGGCGGTGGCCATCGGTGCGCGCATGGCGCCCGCTGGCTTGGGCACCGACACGGGTGGATCGGTGCGCTTGCCCTGTGCGCTCAATGGCTGCGCATCGCTGCGGCCGACCATGGGGCGTTACGCGCAGACCGGCATTGCACCGATCTCGCACACGCGGGACACCGCCGGACCGATGGCGGTGTCCATGACCGATGTGGCCTTGCTGGATCGAGTGATCGCGGGGGGTGACGCGGTGGCCGCTGCAGACCTGCGTGGCGTGCGCCTGGGCCTTGCGCCCGATTTCATGGTCAATCTGGATGCCGATACCCGGAGCGCGTTCGACGCGGCGCTCGATCGACTGCGAGCGGCCGGCGTGACCGTTGTGCCCGTGACCATGCCCAGACTCATGCAGCTCAACGGCCTGGTGGGCTTTCCGGTGGCCTTGTACGAGGCGCACGATGACATGGTGCGCTACCTGCGCGAGCGAGGCACCGGCGTGAGCCTGGCTCAACTCGTCTCGGGCATCGCGAGCCCGGACGTGAAAGGCACCTACGAGGCGTTGGTGGTACCCCGCAAGCTGCCCGCGCCGCCGCCCGCCAATCTGGTGGACGCAGAGCCTGCCTACCGCGCCGCCCTGGCCACCCACCGTCCCGCGCTGGTCAGGCTGTACGCCGACACGTTTGCGCAGCACCGGCTCGACGCGCTGGTGTTTCCCACGGTGCCGCAGGTGGCTCCGGCCGCCGGTCCGCAGAGCAGCAGTCTTCAAACCTTCGGCCTGTTCATCCAGAACACCGATCCGGGCAGCAACGCGGGCCTGCCCGGCGTGCAGGTGCCCATCGGCCTGGGGGCTTCGAGCCGGTTGCCTGTGGGCATGGAGCTGGATGGTCCGGCCGGTAGCGACCGGCGGCTGCTTGCCCTGGGCATGGCGATCGAAGGCCTGCTCGGGCGTGTGCCTGCCGGACGCTGAGGGGGCGTCAACTCAGCCAGCCAGCAGGCGGTGCATCAGGTCTGGCGTGCTGTGGGCCTGGTACTTGCGCATCAGCCGCGCGCGGTAGATCTCCACGGTGCGGTGGCTGATGGCCAGCGCCTTGCCGATCTGCTTGCTGGTGAGGCCGTCCATGAGAAAAGCCGCGACCTCGCGCTCGCGCGGCGTGAGCTCGGCCTTCACGGTGCGGCGGGAACTCAGGTCCTCGAAGCTCCAGATGCCGGCCGCGTGGGGGGCTTCGCGGTTGAGCGCGCGGCCGGTCACGTGGCACCAGAAGGTCTCGCCTTGTGACGGCCCGCCCACGCGCTTCATGATGCGGTCGTCGGCATAGGTGCCGCCCCGGCCCAGCAGCGGCGCCATGCGCGCGCCGATGCGCTCGTATTCGTCCGCGCTCGGGTAGAGGATCTGGAAGCTCTGGCCCACCAGCTGGTCGCGCGTCGCGCCGAACATGTCGCACAGCACCTGGTTGCAGTCGACCATGGTGCGTTCGCGCGAAAGGGCCAGACCCACCGGGGCGAGATCGAAGGCGAGTCGGTAGTCGATGTCCATGCGGGTCGTGTCCTCGTCGGCACGTTCCTCGGGTTAGGCTTTACGAAATACTACGTATGTCTTTACGTAGTATCGTAGCGGCTTGCACGGTTCAACCCAGGAGACACCGACGTGAACAAGATTTATCCGGACGCGGCCGCCGCGCTCAAAGGCATCGTGGCGGACGGCCAGCTGCTCGCCGTGGGGGGCTTCGGCCTCTGCGGCATTCCCGAGGCCCTGATCGATGCGCTGCGCGACAGCGGTGCGAAGAACCTCACCGTCATCTCCAACAACGCCGGTGTCGACGGTTTCGGCCTGGGCAAGCTGCTGGAGACGCGCCAGATCAGCAAGATGATCTCCAGCTATGTGGGCGAGAACAAGGAGTTCGAGCGCCAGTATCTGGCTGGTGAACTGCAGCTGGAATTCACGCCGCAGGGCACGCTGGCCGAGAAGCTGCGCGCCGGTGGCGCGGGCATCCCGGCCTTTTTTACCAAGACCGGCGTGGGCACCCTGGTGGCCGAAGGCAAGGAGCTGCGCGAGTTCGACGGCGAGACCTATGTGATGGAGCGTGGCCTCGTGCCGGATGTGTCGCTGGTCAAGGCGCACCGCGCCGACAAGTCAGGCAATCTGCAGTTCCGCCTGACCGCGCGCAACTTCAACCCGGCCGCGGCCATGGCCGGCAAGATCTGCGTGGTCGAGGTCGAGGAGATCGTGGAGACCGGCGAGATGGTGCCCGACGAGGTGCACCTGCCCGGCATCTATGTGCACCGCATCGTGCACAACCCGAACCCCGAGAAGCGCATCGAGAAGCGCACCATCACCGAATCCAAATAACCTTGCGGGACAGACCTTCTGCTCTGTCCCCAACTGAACGGAGAGACTGACATGCCCTGGAACCAAGACCAGATGGCCGCGCGCGCGGCCCAGGAACTCGAAGACGGCTTCTACGTCAACCTCGGCATCGGCATCCCGACGCTGGTGGCCAACCACACGGGCAACAAGGAGGTGTGGCTGCAGAGCGAGAACGGCATGCTCGGCATCGGCCCGTTCCCGACCGAGGACGAAGTGGACGCCGACCTGATCAACGCCGGCAAGCAGACCGTGACCACGCTGCCGGGCTCCAGCATCTTCGGCAGCCACGACAGCTTCGCCATGATCCGTGGCGGCAAGATCAACCTGTCCATCCTCGGCGCCATGCAGGTGAGCGAGAAGGGCGACCTGGCCAACTGGATGATCCCGGGCAAGATGGTCAAGGGCATGGGCGGCGCGATGGACCTCGTCGCCGGCGTCAAGCGCGTGATCATCCTCATGGAGCACGTGGCGAAGAAGAAGGACGGCACCGAGGACCTGAAGATCCTGCCGGCCTGCACCCTGCCGCTGACCGGCGTGGGCGTGGTCGACCGCATCATCACCGACCTGGGCGTGATGGACGTGACGCCGCAGGGTCTCAAGCTGGTGGAGATGGCCCCGGGCGTGACGCGCGAGTTCATCCAGTCCAAGACCGGCGTCACGCTGATCTGACCCGCTAGAATCCCGTCCGCGCAACGCCCGCTTCCGCGGGCGTTTTCTTTTTCCGCCGAGACCCCCTTGGAAGCCTTCCTCCTGTCCACCGGCATCGTTGCCCTTGCCGAAATGGGCGACAAGACGCAACTGCTGTCGCTCGTGCTCGCCGCCCGTTTCAAGCGTCCCTGGCCCATCGTCTGGGGCATCCTGGTGGCCACTTTGCTCAACCACGCGCTGGCCGGCGCCGCAGGCGCCTGGATCATGGCGGCGGTCGGTCCGGACGTGATGCGCTGGGTGCTCGGCGTGTCGTTCATCGCCATGGCCGTATGGATGCTGATCCCGGACAAGCTCGACGAAGGCGATGCGATGCCCCGGCGCCAGATGGGCGTGTTCATCGCCACCACCTGGGCCTTCTTCCTCGCCGAGATGGGTGACAAGACGCAGATCGCCACCGTGGCGCTGGGTGCGCAGTACGAGCCGCTGGTGGCGGTGGTGCTCGGCACCACCTTCGGCATGATGCTGGCCAACGCGCCGGTGGTGTTCTTCGGTGATGCGATCACGCGCCGGGTGCCGATCAAGGTCGTGCACATCGTGGCCGCGCTGATCTTCGCCGCGCTGGGTGTGCTGGCCCTGCTGGGCGTGGGCGCATCGCTGGGCGTCTGATCAGGCGGGTGTACCCACCACACCTTCGTCGACCAGGGCGTCGATCTCCGCGTCCGTCAGCCCGAACCCTTGCAGCACCTCCCGGGTGTGCTGGCCCAGCAGCGGCGCGGGCGCATCGGTCTGCGTGGGCGTGGCCGAGAAGTGGATCGGGCAGCCGATGGCGTGCGTGGTACCGGCCTGCGGGTGCTGCAGCTCCACCACCATGCCGCGCGCCCGCGTCTGCGGGTGGCTCAGCGCCTCGCCGATGGTGTGCACCGGTCCGGCCGGCACCCCGGCGGCATCGAAACCGGCCTGCCACTCGGCGCGCGTGCGCTGGCGCACCACCGCATTCATGAGGGCCACCAGCTCGTCGAGGTGGGCCATGCGGTCGCTGTTGGTAGCGAAGCGCGCGTCGCCGCGCCATTCGGGGTGGCCCAGCACCTCGCAGATGCGCTCCCAGTTGGCCTGGTTGGCGCCGCCGATGTTGATCCAGCCGTCGCTGGCCTCGAACGCCTGGTAGGGCGCGGTGAGGATGTGCGCCGAGCCCGTGGGTCGGGGCGACTGTTGCGTGGCGAACCACACCGCCGCATGCCAGTAGGTCTGCTGCAGCGCGGCGTCGGCCAGCGAGGTGTCCACCACCTGGCCCTGGCCGGTCTTGAGCCGGTGGATGTAGGCCGCCAGGATGCCCACCGCCGCGAGGATGCCGGCGTTCATGTCCGACACCGCACTGCCGCTCTTGGCCGGTGGCCGGCCCGGCTCGCCGGTGATGGACATCAGGCCGGCAAAACCTTGTGCGATGAGATCGAAGCCACCCTTGTCCGCGTAAGGCCCGGTGTGGCCGTAGCCGGTGATGGCGCAGTAGATGAGGGCGGGGTTGATCGCCTGCAGCACCCCGGGTCCGAGGCCGAGCTTGTCCATGGTGCCGCCACGGAAGTTCTCCACCAGCACGTCGGCGTCGCGCACCATGCGCTTGAGCAGCTCGCGGCCCGCGGGGTTCTTGAGGTTCAGTGCCAGCCCGCGCTTGTTGCGGTTCATCATCATGAACGGGGCGGAGACGCCACCGACCTGCGGGTCGCGGTAGCCCCGCGCATCGTCACCGCCGGGCAGCTTCTCGATCTTGATCACGTCCGCGCCCATGTCGGCCAGCAGCAGGCCGCAGGTCGGGCCCGACATGATCTGGGTGATCTCGAGCACGCGGATGCCCGCAAGCGGGCCAGTGCGCGCGGGCCGGTCCATGCTCACCGGCCTTTCCAGACCGGGGCGCGTTTCTCGACGAAGGCGCGCACGCCTTCGCGGAAGTCGTCGCTGCCGTACACGGCGCGGATGAGGTCCTCGCCTTCGGGCAGTTCGTGCACCGCCAGGCGCTGCAGCGCGGCCTTGCTCACGCGCTGCGTGACAGGCGCGAGCGCGGCCAGCCGTTGCGCCAGCGCCAGGCCTTCATCGCCGAGTGCGTCGGGCACCACCAGCGCGTGCAGGTAGCCACAGTCCAGCGCCTCGTCGGCGCCCACCATATCGGCCAGCAGCAGCATGCGCCTGACGCGTTCATGGCCCCAGGCCGCGCGCAGCCGCGCGATGTTGGCGATCGACAGGCCATTGCCCAGCGTGCGTGCGATCGGCACACCGAATTTCGAGCCCGGCGTGGCCAGGCGGAAGTCGCAGGCGGTGGCGATCGCCAGGCCGCCGCCCACGGCCCAACCCTCGACAAGGGCGATGGTGGGCATGGGCAGACTCGCCAGCTGCGTGATGCCGGCATCGATCTGGCGCTCGTAGGCGATGCCGTCCTCGCCGTCGCGGAAGTCCGCAAACTGTGCAATGTCGGTTCCGGCCACGAAAGCCTGGCCGCCCGCACCGCGCAACAGCACCGCGCGCACCGTGGCGTCGCTGGCGAGCCGTTCGCAGGCCTCGGCCAGTTGCTGGTACATGGCCCAGGTCATGGCGTTGCGCGCGGCAGGGCGGTCGAACACCACCGTGGCAATGCCGCCATCGATGTACAGCGCGACCCGACCGCCGTCGTCGTCGGTGCTCATCGGTAGAACACCTCCACCAGGAACATCGGCACCGCGGGCACGTAGGTCACCAGCATCAGCAGCGCCACGAGCACGCCGATGAAGGGCAGGTTCACCCGGGTCACCTTCCACATGTCGGCCTTGGCGATGGAGCAGGCCGTGGCCAGCACGCTGGCCACCGGCGGCGTCTGCTGGCCGATGCCCAGGTTGAGCGTGACGATCAGGCCGAAATGCACCGGGTCGATGCCCACGGCATTGACCAGTGGCATCACGATGGGCACGACCAGGATGATGGCCGCGGCCGAGTGCAGGAACAGCCCCGCCAGCAGGAAGAACACGTTGAGGATGGCCAGCACCGCCCACTTGTTGTCGGTGAGCGAGGCGATCCAGCTCGCCAGTTGCTGCGGCATCTGCTGCTCGGTCAGCAGGTGGCCGAGCAGGGCGGACGCGGCCACCAGCAGCATCACCACCGCGGTCTGCACGCTGCCTTCGACCATCGAGTCCATCAGGTGCCGCAGATTGAGCTCGCGGTAGATCACGGCGCCGATGAACAGCGCGGCCACCACCGCCAGTGCCGCGCCTTCGGTGGCCGTGACCACGCCGCCGAAGATGCCGCCCAGGATGATCAGTGGCAGCAGAAAGGCCCAGGCCGCGTCCTTGAAGGTGGCGCGCACGCGCTGCCAGCTGAACACCTCTTCCACCGGGTAGTTGTAGCGCTTGGCGTACCAGTAGGCCAGCGCCATCATGCCGCCGCCGCCGAGGATGCCGGGCACGATGCCGGCCACGAACAGCTGTACCACCGAGGTCTCGGCCATCACCGCGTAAAGGATCATCGGGATCGAGGGCGGGATGATGATGGCCAGCGTGGCCGAGGAGGAGGTGACCGCGGCGGCGAACTCCTTGGGGTAGCCCTTCTTCTTCATTGCAGGCACCAGGATGGAGCCCATGGCCGCCACGTCGGCCACGGCCGAGCCCGAGATCTCTGCGAAGAACAGCGAGGTACCGATGTTGACCATCGCCAGCCCGCCCTTGATGAAGCCGAACAGCGCCGAAGCGAAGGCGATCAGGCGGCGCGAAAGGCTGGACGAGTTCATGATCGCGCCGGCCAGCACGAACAGCGGAATCGCCAGCAGCGGGAAGCTTGTGGCGCCACTGAACATGGTGATGGCCGCACTCAGCAGCGAGTCGAGGCCACCGAACCACACCATGGCCACCATGGCCACCGAGCCCAGAGCGATGGCGATCGGCACATTGATCAGGATCAGGGCCACCAGGCCCAGGAACATCAGCAGGGCCATCATGATTGCATTGCCTTTTCAATCTCGCGTTGCATTTCCTGCCTCTCGGCGTCGATCACGCCGTCGCCACGTGCCTGGCGCAGCAGCTCGGGCAGCGTGAGCAGTTGCGCGACGATGAAGATCAGCGAGCCGACCGGGATCACCGATTGCGTGAGCCGCGTGGGCACCCAGGGCAGGCTCACCATGGCGTCGCCCTCGAGGATCACCAGCACCTGGAAACCGTACCAGCCCAGCAGCGCGAAGAAGAGGATCACGATGCCCTCGCCCAGCAGCACCAGCGGCACGCGCAGCGCCGGCCGCATGGCGTTGACCAGGCCCGGGAAACCGATGTGCGCGCGCTTGAGCGCGGCCAGACCGGCACCGTAGTAGGTCAGCCAGGCCAGCGCGATCGAGGCTACCTCGTCGTACCAGACCATGGGAATGCCGAGCTTGCGGTAGACCACGCCCATGAGGACGATGACCGCCAGCGAACCGAGCAGGAGGACGACGAAGGCGGTGAGCGCGCGTTCGAACGCGAGTCTGAGAGAGTGCAGCAAGATGGGCCCCGGGTGCAACGAAGGAATGTGGACCCGGCCCGCCTCGTGGCGGAGCCGGACCGTGGCTCAGACGATCAGAACTTCGCGCCGAGCTCGACCGCCGTGTCGACCAGCTTGGAGCCCTCGGGGACTTCCTTGCCGAATTCGCCATACACCGCCTTGCTGGCCGCGATGAAGGCGTTCTTGTCGGGGTCGTTCACCTGCACGCCAGCGGCCTTGATCTTGTCGACCAGTTCCTTGTCCAGCTCGGCAGCGGTCTTGTAGACGTAGGGTTGCACGTCCTTGGCAGCTTTCTCCAGGATGGCGCGCACGTCCGCGGGCAGCGTGCCGAACTTGCGCGAGCCCGCCGTGAGGTAGGCCGGCGTATACACATGCCCGGTCATCGAGAGGTACTTCTGCACCTCCTGGAACTTGGACGAGTAGATCTGCGTGAGCGGGTTCTCCTGCCCATCCATCACGCCGGTCTGCAACGCCACGAACACCTCCGACAGCGCCATCGGCGACGGGTTGGCGCCGTAGGCCTGGAACATCTTCACCCGCCACACGCCCTGTGGCACGCGCAGCTTCATGCCCTTGAGATCTTCGGGCTTGACGATGGGGCGCACGTTGTTGGTGACGTTGCGGAAGCCGTTTTCCCACACGCCCAGGATCTTGTAGCCCTTCTCGTCGGCCATGGGTGCCAGCGAAGGCCAGACCACGGCCTGCTCGATGGCCTTCATGTGCTCGCGGTTCTTCACCAGGTAGGGCATCTCGAACATGCCGAAGGCCGGCACGGTGGACGACATCACGGTGGAGGGCAGGGCGAGTTCCAGCGTGCCCAGGCGCAGCTTCTGCATCATCTCGGCGTCGCCACCGAGCTGGCTGGAGCCGAACACCACTACCTTGGCCTTGGTGCCCAGGCGCTCGTTGGCCACGCGCGCGAACTCGTTGGCCGAACGCTCGAACAGCGAGCCGGGGCCGCCGACGTGACCGAGCTTGATCTCCATCTGCGCATGCGCCGCGGTGGCGCCCAGCAAGGACGTGGCGCCCAGCAGCACGGCGGCGGCCACCTTGCGCAGGGGGCCGTTGAAGGCCGGGAACTTGAAGGTCTGTGTCGGCATGTCTGTCTCCTTGTCGTTGATGTCCGCTGAAAAGATTGCCTCGCCCACGGACGACACGAGGCAGAAGAACACGAAGGCGCTCAGGCCATGAGCAGGCCGCCCGGGTGGCGGCTGAAGTGGTCCGTGATGGCCGCCACGCCCGAGCCGGCGAGCTTCACGCCCGCGAGCTGCAGGCCCATCTCGCAGCCGGCGACGGTGGCCACCAGCGTGAGGTCGTTGCTGTCGCCCAGGTGGCCGATGCGGAACATGCGGCCCTTGACCTTGCCCAGGCCGGTGCCCAGCGAGCAGTCGAAGCGTTCGTAGATGATCTTGCGCACCGCGTCGGCGTCCACGCCCTCGGGCGTCATCACGCCGGTGAGGATGGGCGAGTACACGGCCGGGTCGGCACACTGGATCGGCAGGCCCCAGGCGTTCACGGCGGCGCGCACGCCAGCGGCCCAGCGCTGGTGGCGCGCGAACACGCGCTCCAGTCCCTCGGCCTGCAGCATGTCGCAGGCTTCGCTCAGGCCGTAGAGCAGGTTGGTGTTGGGGGTGGAGGGCCAGTAGCCGTTGCGGTTCATCTCCAGCATCTCGCCCCAGCCCCAGTAGCTGCGCGGCGTCCGGCAGGCCTTGCTGGCCTCGATGGCCTTGGGCGAGAGCGCGTTGAAGCTGATGCCCGGCGGCAGCATCAGGCCCTTCTGCGAGCCGCTGATGGACACGTCGATGCCCCAGGCGTCGTGCTGGTATTCGGCGCCGGCCAGGCCGGAGATGGTGTCCACCAGCAGCAGGGCCGGGTGCTTTGCCGCGTCGATCGCGCGGCGCACCGCGGCGATGTCGCTGGTGACTCCGGTGGAGGTTTCGTTGTGCACCACGCAGACCGCCTTGATGCCGTGCCCCGCATCGGCCTTGAGGCGCTGCTCGATCAGGTCGGCCTGCACGCCGTGGCGCCAGCCCTCCGCGCCCGGCAGGCTCAGCACCTCCGCCTTGAGGCCGAGCTGGGTGGCCAGGCGGTGCCAGAGAAAGGCGAAGTGGCCGGTTTCGTACATGAGCACGTGGTCGCCAGTGTTGAGCGTGTTCACCAGCGCCGCTTCCCAGGCGCCGGTGCCCGAGGCCGGGTAGATCATGACCGGGTGCTGCGTCTTGAATATCTGCTGCATGTCGGCCAGCACCTTCAGTCCCAGGCGGCCGAACTCGGGGCCGCGGTGGTCGATGGTCGGCAGGCTCATCGCCCGCAGGATGCGGTCGGGCACCGGGGAGGGGCCCGGGATCTGCAGGAAGTGGCGCCCGGTCGGGTGGGAGTCGGTGATCAACATGCGCGGAAACCTTTCTGAATGCGGTTCATTTTTTGTATTCAAAATACAAGTGTCAAGGGTAATCACCCCTAAAATCCCCTTTTCTTTTGAATTTTTTGAATACAAAATTGCCGACATGACCGCAGAGATCCTCTCCATCCCGCGCCCCGTGCTGCACGAACAGGTCGCCAGCCGGCTGCGCCAGATGCTGGTGGAAGGCCGCATCGCGCCCGGTGCCAAGCTCAACGAGCGCACCCTGTGCGAGGAGCTGCGCATCTCGCGCACGCCCCTGCGCGAGGCGATCAAGATGCTCGCCGCCGAGGGCCTGGTCGAGCTGCTGCCCAACCGCGGTTCGGTGGCCGTGCAGCTCAGCGTGGCCGACGTGCACAACACCTTCGAGGTGATGGCGGGGCTGGAAGCCCTGTCGGGCGAGCTCGCGGCGCAGCGCATCACCGACGCCGAACTGGCCGAGATCAAGGCCCTGCACTACGAGATGCTGGCCGCGTACACGCGGCGTGACCTCTCCACCTACTACCAGCTCAACGCGACCATTCACCGCTGCATGAACGCCGCGGCCAAGAACCCGGTGCTCACCAGCACCTACAACCAGGTCAACGCCCGGCTGCAGGCGCTGCGCTTCCGTTCCAACCAGGACGGTGACAAATGGAGCCGCGCGGTGCAGGAACACGAAGCCATGGTTCAGGCGCTGGAAGCGCGCGACCCGGCCGCGCTCAGCCGCGTGCTCACCAGCCACCTCAACAACAAGCGCGATGTGGTGCTGGATCAGTTGCGCGAGCAGGAAGCCCAGGCCCTGCAGCACCGGGGGCATGGCGAATGAACGCGCCCCTGCCCCTGAAGGTGGCCGGCGGCACGCCCGACGCGGTGTATGACGACGTGGCCCGAGCCAGCAACGAAGTGGCCGGTGAGCTCGCGCGGCGCCTGGCGGCGCAGACCCGGGGCGAGGTGCTGTTCTCGCCCGCCGACCGCGGCCGCTACGCCACGGACGCGTCGATCTACCAGCAGATGCCGGTGGGCGTGTTCGTGCCGCGCGACACCACCGACGTGCGCCTGGCGCTCGACGTCTGCCGCGACATGGCCGTGCCCATCGTGCCGCGCGGCGGTGGCACCAGCCAGTGCGGCCAGACCGTGGGCGCCGGCCTGGTGATCGACCACAGCAAACACATGCGCCGCGTGCTCGACTTGAACGTGCAGGAGCGCACCGCCACCGTGGAGCCCGGCCTGGTGCTGGACCACCTCAACGCACAGCTGAAAGCCCACGGCCTGTGGTACCCGGTGGACGTGTCCACCAGCGCGCAGGCCACGCTGGGCGGCATGGCCGGCAACAACTCCTGCGGCAGCCGTTCGGTGGCCTACGGCAACATGGTGCACAACGTGCTGGGCGCGCAGGCCTGGCTGGCCGACGGCAGCCTGGTCGACTTCGGCGACCACGCCACGGCCAGCCCGCAAGCGAAGGCCATCGGCGACTTCGTGCGCGAACTGGCGATGGAGAACGCCGACGAGATCGACGCGCGCTGGCCCAAGGTGCTGCGGCGCGTGGCCGGCTACAACCTCGACATCTTCCGCAACCAGAACGAAAAGCCGTACACGCACGACGGCTCGGTGAATTTGTCGCACCTGCTGATCGGCAGCGAAGGCACGCTGGCGCTCACGCGCTCGCTCACGCTGCGCCTGAGCGAACTGCCGCGCGCCAAGGTGCTGGGCGTGGTGAACTTTCCCACCTTCTTCCAGGCGATGGACAGCGCGCAGCACATCGTCAGGCTGGGTGAAGGCATGGTGTCGGGCCAGCTCACGGCGGTGGAGCTGGTGGACCGCACCATGATCGAGCTCTCACTGCAGAACCCGGCGTTTGCGCCCACCATCCGCACCGCGCTCTCGCCCCACATCAACGGCGGCAAGCCCGAGGCCGTGCTGCTGGTGGAGTTCAGCGGCCCGAGCAAGGCCGACATCGCGCCCAAGATCCGTGAACTCGTGGAACTCATGGGCGTCCTGGGCCTGCCCGGCAGCGTGGTCGAGATGGTGGACGACGCACCGCAGAAGGCCCTGTGGGAGGTGCGCAAGGCCGGCCTGAACATCATGATGAGCCTGCGCGGCGACGGCAAGCCGGTGAGCTTCATCGAGGACTGCGCCGTGCCGCTGGTGCACCTGGCCGAGTACACCGACGCGCTCACCCAGGTGTTCCGCAAACACGGCAGCCGCGGCACCTGGTACGCCCACGCATCTGTGGGCACGCTGCACGTGCGGCCCATCCTGGACATGCGGCGCGAGGGTGCAAGCAAGATGCGCGCGATCGCCGAAGAAGCCAGTGAACTCGTGCGCAAGTACAAGGGCGCCTACAGCGGCGAACACGGCGACGGCCTGTGCCGCGGCGAATGGATCGAATGGCAGTTCGGTCCGCGCATCAACGAAGCCTTTGCCCGGATCAAGCAGCACCTCGACCCCACCGGGCTGTTCTCACCCGACCGCATCGTCAACCCGCCGAAGATGGACGACACGCGCCTGATGCGCTTTCCGCCCGGCTACAAGGTGGTGCCCATCACGCCCGTGCTCGACTGGAGCGCATGGGACGTGAAGGCCGACCCCGTGACCGAAGTGACCACCGCGCCCGGCACCGGTGAAGACCCGGCGCGCGGCCTGGCCAAGGCGGTGGAGATGTGCAACAACAATGGCCACTGCCGCAAGTTCGACGCCGGCACCATGTGCCCGAGCTACCGCGTCACGCGCGACGAACAGCACCTCACGCGTGGCCGCGCCAACACCCTGCGCCTGGCGCTCAGCGGGCAGATTTCCGGCCTCTCGGGTGCGGACGCGCTCACCAGCGAGGTGGTGCACGACGCCATGGACCTCTGCGTGGGCTGCAAGGGCTGCAAGCGCGACTGCCCCACCGGCGTGGACATGGCGCGCATGAAGATCGAATTCCTGCAGCACTACAAGGCGCAGCACGGCCACACGCTCAAGGACCGGCTGGTGGCGCACCTGCCCGGCTACGCCCGCTGGACGGCGCGCCTGGCGCCCGTGCTCAACCTGCGCAACCGCGTGCCACTGCTGGCCTCATTGACGGAGAAGTGGCTGGGTATCTCGGCCCGGCGCAGCCTGCCGGCATGGCGCATGCGCCACTTCTTCAACCGCGCCATGAAGACCGCGACGCGCGAGCAGGTGCTGGCCGCCGAACGCGGCGTGGTGCTGTTCGTCGACACCTTCAACGGCTACTTCGAGTCGGAGAACGCGCATGCCGCGGTGAAGGTGCTGCAGGCCGCGGGCTACACGGTGCACGTGGCGACCAAGGCCAAAGACGACGGCCAGCACCTGTGCTGCGGGCGCACCTACCTGGCCAGCGGCATGGTGGAACAGGCGCGCGATAAGGCGCGCGAGGTGGTGCAGAGCCTGCTGCCGTTCGCGCGGCAGGGCATCGCCATCGTGGGGCTGGAACCCTCGTGCCTGCTGACCTTGCGCGACGAGATGCTGGTGATGGGCCTGGGTGAGGCGCCGCAGCAGATCGCCGATCACGCGCTGCTGTTCGAGGAATTCCTGGCGCGCGAGGCCCGGGCCGGTCGGCTGGATGCGCTGAAGGCAAAGCTCCAGCCGGTGACCCGGCCGGTGCTGCTGCACGGCCACTGCCACCAGAAAGCCTTCGACGCCGTCTCGCCCATCCTGGAGGTGCTGCGCTGGATCCCCGGCGCGAAACCCCAGCTGATCGAGAGCAGCTGCTGCGGCATGGCCGGCAGCTTCGGCTTCGACGCCTCGCACCACGACGTCTCGATGCAGATGGCCGAACTCAGCCTGTTGCCCGCCGTGCGCGCCACGCCCGACGCCATCGTGGTCGCCGACGGCACCAGCTGCCGCCACCAGATCCACGACGGCGCACAGCGCGAAGCGGTTCACGTGAGCCGGCTGCTGGCGGGGCTGCTGCCCGACTGAACCGGCGAGGGCTGTCGCGGAGCTAGAATCGCTACCGTTCGCGGGTGTAGTTCAATGGCAGAACGGCAGCTTCCCAAGCTTCATACGAGGGTTCGATTCCCTTCACCCGCTCCACCGCATCATGCTGCAGACCTCCGCAGAGGTCCAGGAGGGCCTGCAAGTCCTTGCCGCACAAGGATTGTTGCGCGCTTTGACGCTCTGGATTGACCGCTGTTGGTCTGGCTGGAAGCCACTTCCGGATCGCGCGGCGCATGCATCCACAGCACTCGGCACGCCGGGCGCAATCGCCTTCGTTCTGCTGCGCGGCACTGGCAACGGCATCCTGCCAGTGCCTTGGGTAGCCTGCCGTCAGCGATGTTCGGCCCGTCCGGGTACAGGAATCGTCAGTGCGCCTGGGTGACCGAAGCGGCCAGCGCCTGCAGCAGCGCGGCACCGTCGCCGCGCCAGGCGCTGCCGTGCATGCAGGCGAGCGTTTGTGGCGATTGCTGCGCCAGTCGAAGCAGCGTGGCTTTGGTCTGCGGTGCATGGGCGTAGTAATCCATCGGGGTGCGGAAGGCTTCGCTCGGGCCCAGGATGTCCGCTTCGGTCAAGGCCTGCTCGCCATACCCCGGCTGGGTGAAGAGATCGCCGCACAGCAGGGTTTTGGTGGTCGTTTCCATCAGCAGCCCGGCATCCCAGCCGTGCGGCACATGCGGTGTGTCGAACCACTGCAGGGTGCGGCGGCCGGTGTGCAGCAATTCACCATCGGCCAGCACGCGCGGTGCGCGATCGGCCATGTCGGTGGTCGAGACCATCGCGGCGATGTGGCCCGAGAGGGGCACGGCCTGCGGTGCGACGGCCAGCAACTGGTTCAGTGAACCGCACTCGTCGGCTTCGGTGTGCGAAAAGCCGATCCAGCGCAGGCGCTCGATTGGCATGACGGCGGCAATGGCCGCGCTGACCAGCGGGAACAGCGAACGGCCACCAGTGTGGAACAACAGCGGCTCGTCGTCGAGCAGCAGATATTGATTGAAGCTGAACTGCGATCCGTCGGGCGCGTCAATCGGCGTGTTGATGCGGTAGATGCCGTCGGCAATCTCGTGCACGTTGGTGCGGGTCTCGGTGTTGGTGATCATTGAGGGGCTCCAGATGGCGGTTGCGAGGTCGATGCTGGCCGCGGCGGTGCCGGCGGGAGCATCGCTCCGATAGACGCTGGGGGAGATTGAAGGTGGCAGGCGACCATTGTCGTTGCGACCGCATTGCTTTGCTCGTCAGGTGCAAAGAGCAAGGTAGCGACCGGATGCTGTTTCCGTCACCGCCCACACCACCCTTTGCGCGCGGTGTGCACCCTGCCTCAGAACCCCACCGCCTGCCCATCGCGCCGCGAATCGCTCGCGGCCACGTAGCCGTCGGCGATGTCGTCGCCCAGCCGGGCGACGAACTGGCCGCTGCCGAAGTCGAGGTAGCTGTCTGCGGTGGGCTCGAAGCGGTGGCCCAGGGCCTTGAGGCCGTCGCGCAGCGCGGGTGCCATGGTGGGCTCGAAGTCCACGTCCAGGCCCTGGCCCCATTTCCAGCGCGGCGCGTCGCACGCGGCCTGGGGTTGCTGGCCGTGCACCAGCATGCGCACGAGGGTCTGCACATGGCCTTGCGGCTGCATGTTGGCGCCCATCACGCCAAAGCCCATCACCGGCTGGCCCGCGCGCGTGACGAAGCCCGGGATGATGGTGTGGAAGGGCCGCTTGCCCGGTGCCACCTGGTTGGGATGGCCGTCCTGCAGGGTGAATCCGTGGCCGCGGTTGTGCAGGCTGATGCCCCAGCCCGGCACCACCACGCCGCTGCCGAAGCCCAGGTAGTTGGACTGGATCAGGCTGACCATGCGGCCCTGCGCGTCGGCCGCCGTCAGGTACACCGTGCCGCCCTGAGGTGGTCGGCCCGGGCCGGGGTTGATGGCGCGCCTGGGGTCGATGAGCTTCGCGCGCTCGCGCAGGTAGGCCGGGTCCAGCAGGTCGGCCGCGCGCACCTCGGTCATGCAACGCGCGTCGGCCACCCAGCGGTAGGTGTCGGCAAACGCCAGCTTGATGGCCTCGATCTGCAGGTGCTGGCCTTCGATGCTGTCCACGCCGTACCGCCCGATGTCGAGTTGCTCCAGCATGCCCAGCGCCATCAGCGCGGCAATGCCCTGGCCGTTGGGTGGCAGTTCGTGCACGGTGTGACCGGCGAAATCCATGGTGATGGTGTCGGTCCACTCGACCTGGTGCGCGGCGAGGTCGCTGGCGCGCAGCTGTGCGCCGTGCTCGCGCGCGAAGGCTTCGATGGCGGTCGCGATCTCTCCGCGGTAGAAGGCTTCGCCGCGCGTCTCGGCGATCGCGCGCAGCGCACGCCCGGCATCGGGGAAGCTGAAGCGCTCGCCCGCGTGCGGTGCGCGCCCGCGTGGCAGGAAGGCCTGCGCAAACCCGGGCTTGTCGTGCAGCAGCGGCATGGCGCGCGCCCACTTGTCGGCAATCACCGGCGCCACCGCGTGGCCGCCCTCGGCGAGTTCTATCGCGGGTTCAAGCAGGTCGGCAAAGGGCAGGGCGCCGAAGCGCTGCGACAGCGCCGCCCAGCCCGCCACCGCGCCCGGCACGGTGACGGCGTCAAAGCCGCGCAGGGGAATCTGGCCGTGTTTGTCGCGAAACCAGGCCGGGTTCCAGCCGGCCGGCGCCGCGCCCGAGGCGTTCATGCCGTGCAGTTGCCGGCCGTCCCAGACGATGGCGAAGTTGTCGCTGCCCAGGCCGTTGGAGCAGGGCTCGACGACCGTGAGCGCGGCGGCTGCGGCAATCGCCGCGTCGATGGCGTTGCCACCCTTGAGCAGCATGCGCAGGCCGGCCTGCGCGGCCAGCGGTTGCGAGGTGGCCACCACGTTGCGCGCCATCAGCGGCGCGCGGGAGACGGGGTAGGGGTTGTGCCAGTCGAAGTGCATGTGGTGGTATCGCTCAAGTGAAGATCACTTGAGGATATCGCCCACGCACAGGTACTTGATTTCCACGTAGTCGTCCATGCCGTGGTGCGAGCCCTCGCGGCCCAGGCCGGACTGCTTGACGCCGCCGAAGGGCACGTGCTCGGTGGCGATGATGCCCACGTTGATGCCGACCATGCCGTACTCCAGCGCCTCGCTCACGCGGAAGATGCGGCCCACGTCGCGGCTGTAGAAGTAGCTGGCCAGGCCGAACTCGGTGTTGTTGGCGGCGGCTATGGCTTCCTGCTCGGTCTTGAAGCGGAACACCGGCGCGAAGGGGCCGAAGGTTTCTTCCTTCGCGCACAGCATGTCGGCCGTGGCCTCGGCCACCACGGTGGGCTCGAAGAACTGGCCCTGCAGCTTCTTGCCGCCGGTCAGCACCTTGCCGCCCTTGGCCACCGCGTCTTCCACGTGGCGCTGCACCTTGGCCACGGCCGCGTCCTCGATCAGCGGGCCCTGCACCACACCCTCGGCAAAACCGTTGCCGACCTTGAACGCCTGGACCTTGGCGGCGAACTTCTGCACGAAGGCGTCGTACACGCCGTCCTGCACGTAGATGCGGTTGGCGCAGACGCAGGTCTGGCCCGCGTTGCGGTACTTGCTGGCGATCGCGCCTTCCACGGCGGAGTCGATGTCGGCGTCGTCGAACACGATGAAGGGCGCGTTGCCGCCCAGCTCCAGGCTGAGCTTCTTCACCGTGGGCGCGCTCTGTGCCATCAGGATGCGGCCGACTTCGGTGGAGCCGGTGAAGCTCAGGTGGCGCACCACGTCGCTGGCGCACAGCACCTTGCCCACGGCGATGCTGTTGTCGCTGTCGGCGGTGATGAGGTTGAACACACCGGCCGGAATGCCGGCGCGGATCGCGAGCTCGGCCGCGGCCAGCGCGGTCAGCGGCGTGAGCTCCGCGGGCTTGATGATTACCGGGCAGCCGGCGGCCAGCGCGGGCGCGACCTTGCGCGTGATCATGGCCAGCGGGAAGTTCCAGGGCGTGATGGCCGCGCACACGCCGATGGGCTGGCGCAGCACCAGCAGGCGGCGGTTGTTGTCGAACTGCGGCAGGGTTTCGCCGTTGACGCGCTTGGCCTCTTCGGCGAACCACTCGACGAAGCTGGCGGCATAGGCCACTTCACCCTTGGCTTCCGCGTAGGGCTTGCCCTGTTCCGCGGTCATGATGCGGCCCAGGTCGTCCTGGTTCGCCATCAGCAGGTCGAACCACTTGCGCAGGATGATGCTGCGCTCCTTGGCGGTCTTGCCCTTCCAGGCCGGCCAGGCGGCGTTGGCCGCCTCGATGGCGGCCTCGGCGTCCTGCGGGCCGAGGTTGGCCACGTCGGCCAGCTTGTGGCCGGTGGCGGGGTCGAGCACGTCGAAGCGGCCGCTGCCGGCGACCCACTGCCCGTTGATCAGGCCGTCGGTCTTGAGCAGGGTCGGGTCCTTGAGCTGGGCCAGGGGGGATGTCTTCATGTCCATGGGGTGTCTCCGTCGGGGCGATGGGGTGCGTGATCGGTGGGGCAGGGGGTCAATCATTTAACTTGTTAAATAATCGAGCCGGGATTGTGCCGCTGAATGGCCGTCCAGCATAGCCCCAT
>NZ_JAILWB010000040.1 GCF_025699295.1 Hydrogenophaga sp.
GCCGAGTTGGCGCTGACGATGGAGTCGATGGCGATGCCTTCACCGGCGTTGGCGCCGACCTGGAAGGTGGCGTTGGCAAACGAGCCGTCGAGCAGCTTGGTGCCGTTGAAGGACGTGGTCTTGGCCACGCGGTCGATTTCCTGGCGCAGCTGCGTGACTTCGGCGTTGAGTGCCGTGCGGTCGCTGGCGTTGTTGGAGGCGTTGGCCGACTGCACGGCGAGTTCGCGCATGCGTTGCAGCATGTCGCCGACCTTGCCCAGGGCGCCTTCAGCGGTCTGGGCCAGGGAGATGCCGTCGTTGGCGTTGCGCGAGGCGACGTTGAGGCCACGCACTTGAGCGTTCATGCGCTCGGAGATGGCCAGGCCGGCCGCGTCGTCCTTGGCGCTGTTGACGCGCAGGCCCGAGGACAGGCGCTGCATGGAGGTGGCCAGCGAGCTGGAGGTGGTGCCCAGGTTGCGCTGGGCGGTCATCGACATCACGTTCGTGTTGATGGTGGTCATAACTAACTCCTGTTGAAGAGATGGGTTGGACTGCCCGGTGTCCGGACGACGAACCCCCAGGGAAGTTCGTTGTTAGCTATTTCGGAGCTTCGGACGCTTTCTTGAGGATTTCGCGTGTTGGTGGCATGCGCCGCGCAATAGCGCACGGAAAAAAGGCCCTGGTGCTCACGCGCCAGGGCCTTTTCGGGCAGTCCGTCCTGCATCAGGACGTGGTCTTGTTCCACTGCGCGATCTGCTGCGTCACGAAGGCGTTGAGCGAATTGAGCTGCCCCACCATGGCATCCATCGCGTTGTACTGCTTGAGGTAGCGCGTCTCGGCCCGTGCCGCGCGCTCGATCACCTTGTCCTGTTCCCTGGTGTTGCGCGTGACGGCCGCGCGCAGCGATTCGGTGCGCGAGGTCAGTGTGCCGCTGGCGCCCGAGAATCCGTCGGCGAAGCTCTTGAGCTTTTCACCGAAGCCCTGGGCCGTGGGGTCCGTGTGGTCGGCGTTGAACAGGTTCTGCACGGCCTCGGGGTCGTCCAGCGCGGCGTTGAGCCTGGTGCTGTCGATGCTCATCTTGCCGCCGGACTTGATGTCGATGCCGATGTCGGCCAGCGTGGTGAATGCACTACCGGGCGTGACCGAGCGCATCATGCCGCGCAGCGCATTTTGCAGGCCCACGGCCGTGCTGTCGCCCTGCAGGGTACCGGCCACCTTGGAGTCGGGGTCGTACTTGGTCGTGCTGGTGAGCATGTCGTTGAGCGCGTTGTAGGCGTCGACGAAGGACTGGATGGTCTTGGTCATCGCCGCCTTGTCGTTGTTCACCGAGACCTCGACCGGCGCGGTGGTGACCTGGGAGAGCTGCAGCGTGATGCCGGGCAGGCCGTCCTTGAAAGTGTTGCTGGCCGACTCGATTGCAATGCCGTTGATGGTGGCCTGCGCGTTGGCGCCGTGCGTGACCTGCACGCCAGAGGCCACGCCGTCCTGCACCGCCAGGCGCGACAGGCCTTCGGTGGCCACACCGTCGGCGTCGGTGACCTGCACCTCGAAGCCCAGGGCCTCGCCGGTGTCTCTCGAACGCATCAGCAGGCGCTCGCCCGAGGCGTCGCGCAGCACGGTGGCTGTCACGCCCGCGCCCGCGGCATTGATCCTGGCCGCGATCTGCGTCAGCGTGTCCTCGCCCTCGATGATCTCGATGTCCACCCCCGCGGCGCTGCCGGCGACGAAGGAGCCCGAACTCCAGTCGCCCAGCGTGATCCTCATGGTGCCGGCGCCCATGGCGGTGTCCTGGGGCACGGCGAGCGTGGCCGTGGACTGCGCTCTGGCTAGTTGCTGTACCTCGACCGACATGGCGGTCGGTGCGGTGCCAGCGGCCACGGTGATGCCCACCGCCGTGGTCTGGGAGGAGTTGCCCTGTACCGCCTTGAAGGCGTTGGGGTCGGCCAGCTTGGTGCCAAGCTCACCCAGCGAATTCATCATCGAGCTCAGGGTGCCGAGCACGGAGATCTTGCTCTGGTATTTGGTGGCCTGCGTCTGCAGCTGCGTCAGGGGCGCGCGCTCCAGCGCGACCAGCTGCGAAACGATGTCGGCGATCGGAACGCCGCTGGCCAGGCCTGTGGACGTGATGGGCATGTCAGATCTCCTGGCCAGCGCGTGGCGCGCGCATGCAAAGGGTGGCGTGTCGGTTCATGTTCATGTCCTTCCGGGATGTACGCACCGCACGCCCATGGCATGCGGTCTGTGCATCCCGCAATGGCCGGGTGCCAGGGGCACACGGCGCTTGCGGATGGCGCGATCGATCAGGACCGCAGCAGCGAGAGCACTCCCTGGGGAATCTGGTTGGCCTGGGCCACCATCGCGGTACCGGCCTGCTGCAGGATCTGCGCGCGCGACAGGTTCGAGGTTTCCTTGGCGAAGTCGGCGTCGATGATGCGGCCGCGCGCGGCGGAGATGTTCTCGCCCGTGATCTGGATGTTGGCGACGGCGTTCTCGAAGCGGCTTTGCAGGGCGCCGAGGTCGGCACGCGAGCTGTTGACCGCGTTGATCGCGTTGTCGATCACCCTCAGCGCGAGCTGCGAGTCACCAAACGAGGTCACGTTGATGTCTTCGACGAAGGAGTCGGCGGCTGCGGCGGTGTTGACGCCCGCGCCGGTGGTGCCGGCGCCGAAGTTGACGAAATCGGCGGCCACGATGGCACGGTCCGAGAAGACTTCGTAGCCTGTCATCACGCCCGCGGCATCGAGGGTGGGGCGGGCGAACACGCCGGTTTCCGTGGACTTGGCGTTGATCGCATCGACCATCTGGCCGGCGCGCTGCGCCAGCGTGGTGGCTTCACCGATCGGGCCGAGGTTGATCGCGACGCCGGCGGCGTCGTTGATGCCCAGCGGCGTGGCGCCACCGGCAGGGATCGCGGCCAGCACGGCGGGGGCCACGGGCGTGGCCGGCGGCACGATCTGGGGCGTCATGTGCACCGAGGTCTGGCCCAGGGCCGCGGAGTCGGAGTTGACGATGCTGTCGATGGAGATGCCTTCGCCGGCGTTGGCGCCGACCTGGAAGGTGGCGTTCGCAAACGAGCCGTCGAGCAGCTTGGTGCCGTTGAAGGACGTGGTCTTGGCCACGC
>NZ_JAILWB010000041.1 GCF_025699295.1 Hydrogenophaga sp.
TCAGAACAGCAACCCGTCGGGCATTCGCAGGTTCAGAACCTGCACCATCAACAGGCAAAAGGCGCCCACGATCACCGCGGCGAAAAGAGCGTAAACAGCAACGGTGCGGGGCTTGAGCGGCTCGAAAGATGCAATTCCTGTCAGGATCAGGAAGGCGACCAGGCTGCTGGTGAAGAACCCCACCACCGGCATCAGGAAGGCCCAAGCCAGAAGGACCACCACCGCGGCAGCGCGTCGCGCGCTGGATGGTTTCCCTCCGGCGCCTGCATCCGGGGTGTTGCTGGGTGCCCGAAGGCGACCGATCTGGAACACGATCAGGATGATCGAGAGCAGCACCAGGGCAGCCGCCAGCGCGCTCGGGAAAACCGACCCCATGGCCGACATGTCCTTGGTCTGCACATAGGCCATCACGCCGATCACCACGAACAGCGCACCGAACACGATGGCTGGCGTGTCGCGCCAGGGGCGGGCCGTGGAGGGAGCATGCTTTGTGATCACATCTGCGCGCTCTACCGCCGCGGCCCGCGTCTGCCGACGGGCGCGCAGGGTGACGTACAGCGGGTAGAACAGCGTGAGCAGGGCAAACGCGATGATGCCCATGCTGATCGGTCGACCGAAGAACATGCCCGCCAGGCTGTCTGTGGCGCTGCCGATCATGTAGGTCTGCACAAAACCCTGCTCGGCGATCTGTCCCAGCACCAGTCCCAGCACAATGGGCGACGGGGGAAAGCCAAAGCGCTGCAGAACCCAGGCTGCCACGCCGAGCATCACCATCATCTGCGTTTCGTGCGGGTTGCTGTGAATGGCGAAACTGCCCAGGATGGTCAGGAACGCGACCGTGGGCACCAGCAACGACTTCGGAATGTGCACGATGGATTTGTAGGCATACCGCCCCATCACCAGACCCACGGGCAACATCAGCACGGTGGCGATCAGCAGACCGAACATGAAGGTGTAGACGATGTTGCTCTGGTCGCTGAAGAGTGTCGGGCCAATCTTGATGCCTTGCACCAGCAAGGCGCCCAGGATGATGGCGTCAGGGGGCGTGCCGGGAATGCCCAGCACCAGCGTCGGTATGAAGCCCCCGCCCACCGTGGCGTTGTTGGCCGCCTCGGTGGCGATCACGCCATCGGGCTCACCAGTGCCGAACCGCTCCGGGTGCCTGGAAGAACGGCGTGCTTCCGAGTAAGAAATGAGACCTGCGATGGAGCCGCCCGCGCCCGGGAGGATGCCCACGACCGTGCCGATCAGCGAGCTGCGCACCATGTTGAGCTTTGTGGTCAGGGTGATGCGAAAGGCTTCGCCCAATCGGTAACCCCGCTTGTCTTGCAACACGTTCAGGTGGGGTGCTTTGGTGGCCACCAGGTCGATGACGACCGGGATGCAGAACAGCCCGATGAGCGCCGAGGTGACATCGATGCCGCCCAACAGCATTTGCGTGTCCAGGGTGTAGCGCACATCACCGCCCACCACGGCCACGCCGATGGTTGACAGCATCAGACCCAGGCAGGCGCCGATGAGCCCCTTCACGGTGTTGCCCACGGACAAGGCAGACACCAGCGTCAGGCCGAAGATGGCCATCCAGAAGTATTCGGTGGGACCAAACGCCAGCGCCACATTGGCCAGAGGAGGGGCCAGCACCAGCAGGGTGATGGCACCGATCAGCCCACCAAACACGGAGGCCAGCGTGGCCAGGGTGACGGCCAGACCGCCATCGCCCCGTTTGGCCATGGGGTAGCCATCGAAGGTGGTGGCAATGGACGACGGCGTTCCCGGCGTGTTGACCAGGATCGCAGCAAAGGAGCCGCCGTAGATCGCACCGGTGTAGATGGCACCCAGAACGATCAGCCCGGAGGCCGGTGTCATGGCGAAGGTGAAAGGAACCAGAATGGCCACGGCCATCGTGGCGGACAACCCCGGAAGGGCGCCGATGAGCGTGCCCAGAGCCACCCCAACCAGTGCGAGCACCAGGTTGAGGGGCGTCAGGGCATCAAGCAGGAACTGCACGATGTCCATGGGGGTCTTGCACTGACTGGGTTACTGCTTCTTGATACCGAGCTTGGCGGCAACGGCGCCGTATTCCTTCTTCTTCTCGGCCATGAACTTCGGCATGTCCTTGTAGGTGATGTCGGTCAGCACGAAGCCCCCGTCTTCCATCCGCTTCTTGAACGTGGGCTCGGCGTTGATGGCGCTGATGATGTCCGACAGCTTCTGGCGAATGTCCTCGGGGGTGGACTTGGGCACCGACAGGCCCCGGTAGGCGCCACCCACCAGGTCAAAACCCAGTTCACGGAAGGTCGGAACCTCCGGGAAGGCTGGCATGCGCTTCTCGGAGGCCACGGCCAGCATGCGCATCTTCTCGCCATGGGCAATGCCCGACGGTGCGTAGTTGAAACCGGCCACGGTCTGCTTGCCCAGGATCGCCGTCACGGCAGGGCCCGTACCGCTGAACGGGATGTAGGTGGTCTTGATGCCGGCCATTTCGTCGAAGCGCACCTGCGCCAGGTTGTTCGACGAATTCGAACCCGAGCCACTCAGGGTCACCGCGCCCGGGTTCTTCTTCGCGTAATCGATCAGATCATTCAATGTGTTGTAGGGGCTGTCCTTGGTGACGAAGATCGCGTCGGGGGTGTAGTGGAAGTAGTGCACGGGTGTGAGCTCGTCCGTCTGGTAGCCCACATCCTTCTGCAGCGGCTGCAGCACGGTGTGCGGCAGGTTGATGCCCATGATGGTGTAGCCGTCGTTGGGCATGGTGTTGAGCTGTGACCAGGCCTGCGCGCCACCGGCTCCGGCCATGTACTGGATCACCACCTCCTGCCCCGCGATCTTCTTGAACACTGACTGCTGGAAGCGCGCGGAGATGTCGGATTCGCCGCCCGCATTGAACGGCAGGATGTAGTTGATGGCCTTGCTGGGGTAGCCCTGGGCCAGGGCCACACCGGACGTCGCCAGGCCAGCGACGAGGGCGCTGCCCAGCGCCGCCGATGCCATCACGGTTCGAAAATTCAGATTGCGCATGTCTGTCTCCAGTTCTGGTCTGAGGGAAATTGCCGTTCGAGCGGCGTGCGAAATGGGGACCGCTCAAGGC
>NZ_JAILWB010000042.1 GCF_025699295.1 Hydrogenophaga sp.
GGCGCCGGCCGAGGCGGCCAGCTTTTTCGGACTCCGCGACCATGACCATAGCGGCGCCGGTGACGGTGGAACGCCGGCCGTCTTTGGCTCGGTCACTGGCCCGTATTTCATCACGGAGGGGTCAGCCTACATTTTCGATACCTGCACGGTCGGCACTGACTGCGACCTGCGACTAGTTTTCACGGCCAACAATGCCGGCACCACAATGATGCAGTTGGGATTTAGTGACGCGCTGGGCTATACCCGCTTGTGGAGCCAGGGCCACGGGCATGAGCTGCGCCTATCGGCCGAGAATGTCAGCGGCCAGACTGAAAACATGCTTGTGCTGGACCCGGACGGCGGCGCGACCGGCGCCGAAACCTTTGGCGATTCGTTTCCCATAAAAGCCTGCACAATCCGTTGGAGTTTTTCGGGGGGGTTGTCCACGCTCGCCAGCAAAAACTGCTCGATAACCGACGATACCGGCACGGGAAATTTCACTATCGACTTTGATTCAGGACTATTCGGATCGACCCCGACGTGCGTGTGCATGAATGACAGCCAGGGGTTTTGCCAGGGGCGGGGCATTCAGAATTCAACATCCTGGCAAATCAGTATGCGCGACACGTCAGCGACGCTCGCGGATTCCGGCGGCCAGGCCCTTTGCTTCGGAGACCAATGATGAACGCAGCACAGAAACGAGCCATCCGCCACGCCGCACGAGCCGCGAAAGCGGCCGCCAGGGCAGGGGAGAGTGCCCCCGACTATCAGGCGCTTCCCTGGAATGAGCTACGCGCCTATGCGGCGGATCAAGGGATAAACACCTTTCGACGCTCGCGCGAATGGATTCTGAAGCGTCTGGCGACCCGTTGATGCAAATGCGCGAGCTGGCACTATTCGCCGGCCTGGCTGGGCTGGGCCTGGCGTTGGTTTCTCGACCGGCAAAGGCGCTGGTGAAAGACGGCGTGCAGCTCGACGGCCTGGAGCCGGAAATGGTCCCGGCCGTGCACGTAGCTAACTCCGTGGCCCTGGAGCTGAGCGGTGAGCCGACCACAATCACCAGCGGCTTGGAAGGCGAGCACGGAGAGGGCAGCTTGCACTTTGAAGGGTTGGCCGTGGACGTGCGGCGCCTGGATCGGCATGTGGATCAGTTCGGCGGCGTGCACTTTATCGACCTGGCCCTGGCTGAGCGGCAGGCGCGCGCCATTCGGGCCGCGTTGCCTTCTGATTTCGACGTTGTTTTAGAGGCTACCCATGTCCATATTGAGTTTGATCCGCCTCACGCTTAACCCTGGCGCCTGGTGGGAGTGGATGGCGTGAGCCGGATACCGCGCGGCACGGCCGCCACCAGCTTTCTAGATTCACGTCCGGTGCGCCTGGCCGTTTGGGCGGGCATCGGCTTCGTGATCTGGCGCGTGTATCAGCGCAGCCGCGAGGCGAGCTGAATGGATATTTCCTTCCTTGAGCTGCTATCGGCGGGCGGCAATCTTTCCATGATGGCGCTAGTGCTCATCATGTGGAAATTCGACCGCCGGCTAGTCGTGATCGAAACCACCCTGAAGCACAATTCCGAACTGGCCAACGCAGTGGCGGCCGTGGCGAGTGCGCCTAAAACTACAAACGCGAGTTAGCCTGACGCTCGACCTGGGCGACCGGGCGGCGCTGGGGATCACCCTAGCAGCCGTGGGCGCGGTGGTGCTGGTCGCCGGGGCGCTGCTCTGGGGCTGAATCGGCACGCTGGCGCCGCCGTCTGCCGGCCGGCTTCCATCAATGCCAGCTTGATTTCCATCGCGGACAGCTCGCGCTGCAGCGCATCACGGTGCGAATAGACGTGGCCCCAGGCTTCGACCTGGCTGCACGCAAAGCCGCGCGCGTGGTTGTGGATATACAGCCGGCCGACCCCTTCACGATCAACGGCAAAGTGCGCCAGCTCCCAGCCGGTGCAGTGAATGAGGCCGATCACGGCCGACTCCATCGCCAGCCGAGCCGTGCGCGGGATCGCGTCCCCCCGGCACCAGCGGTGGATGGTGTTTTCTGTTACATCAAGTAGGGCGGCCAGCTCCGTCACGCCAATTGGTGCGCGATAGTTGGGCGGATAGCAGACATGCACGATCCCCGGGCCGGTTTTCTGAATACTTAGCATCTTTAGGTTTCCTCCGAGGCCGGAAATCTTACGGACGGGCGGCGCCGCCGCGTTGTGACGGAATGCGCAGATTTACTGGCAGCCGTGTACGGGTTTGTTGTCGCCTTGTGGGCGGATGCCGGCCTGGTGGTTGGAAACGACCGCGTGCGCCGTGTTGGCGAAGGTGAGCGCCTGCCAGCCGATCTGCACCCAGCGCGGCGCGTCATAGCGGCCGAGTGCCGCCCGCGTGTACGCCGGCGGCGGCGAAGCCCCAGGCCAGTGCCTCGGACTTCGACGGTTGCTCGCCGATCAGCGCCGCCGTCAGCCGGTCGGCTTCGTAGTAACAGGGATCGCCGGCGGGGCCGTTGACGGTCTGGGCCACGTCTACGGCGTGTAGGGATTGCCAGGCGAGTTCCTGGCTGGTGGTCGTGCAGCCCGGGGCAAACAAAATGATGGCCAGGAAAGCGCGAAAGCCGCGCAGCCAGCGGCCGAGCTGCCGACGAATTGCGCGTAATCTATATTATGTTAAATTGAATATGTTCCTCAGGTTGAAACTGTCGGCCCC